>JAOZHX010000013.1 GCA_026014665.1 Candidatus Bathyarchaeota archaeon | reverse complement strand
AACATTTAACTGTTATAAGTCTGTGGTCAGGGACGACACTGCAGGCACAGTAACGAACCTTTGGTACAACTCAGGTGTCCCGATATCAGGGTTGGTAAAATATGAAACATACGATTCCAACAACCAATTGGTAACAGAAAGAGAACTCACTGACTATAGCCAATAGGAGGTGGTTTGAGCAATGGAAAACAAGATATTAAGCCTAAAAATCGAAGAAATATTAGACCTCAAAACTCAACCCGTAGCTATAAAAATCGTAAAAACCGAGGAGCCCTTACCAGACATAAAAACGCCCGCTCAAAATAGCCGCTACTGCCAACTTCTCATGCTAGCCAGAAACGGGCAAACCCTGATGTTAAACGCTGAAAAAATCGCTTGCCCTGCAGCAAAAGCAGCATTAGGACTAGGGCCATTGGTAGAAAAAATCTCAACAGGAGAAATGCTCTGTACGCTCGGCTTATTCGCAAACAAAGAAGCGGCAGCCAAGACAATGCGCATGATACCGAGAATAAAGGAAGGTTCGGCAAAAGCGGTAGTCGCTGGGCCTTTAAGAGACTTCCCGATGGAGCCTGACGTTATAGTTATTGAAAGTGTTCCAGAGAACATAATGTGGCTAGGTTTGGCTAGAAACTTTAGGGAAGGCGGAAGACTCAGCTTTAACTCGTCTATTTTCCAAGCCGAATGCGTTGACGTGACAACGGTGCCTTTCTTAACTGGCGAAATAAACATGACGCCTGGCTGTTATGGTTGCAGGCAAGCTACAGATACACCGCCCGAACACATGTTCATAGGCATTCCAGCAAAACTGCTGCCCGAAATCATTGAGTCGCTGGAGGTTTTGTCCGAGAAAGCAATGAAAGCTGTCAGAGAAAAAACCGTCTACTCACTTTATAGTAAAGGGTTGACACAAAATAAAGAAAGCATTAATCATATCTAAATGACTGATAGTTCTTATTCAGCCTCTTTTCTTAGTTTGCTGATGATCCTACCAGTTTCCATTTTTGAAGGATGACTAATAGCGCCAGATGCACATATAGCGTCACAACCGTTACAGTAAACAATGCAGTTATCGGCATTCTTTACAAAGGGTACTTTTTTTCCTTGTTTCTCCTCAAATCCATAGACGTCATGCTTGCAGTACTTTACGCATTTTCCGCATGAGAGGCATTTCTCATAGTTGATGGTTGGATACCAAGGTATATTGCTTCTTGGAACTCCATGAAATGTATTTTCAGACATTCAAACTTCCCTCTGTCTATGGTGTCCAGAACGAGTAAATTTCTAAGGTTGGAAACTGCTTTTTCAGAAAAGCCTTGACTTCATCCTCATCCAAGTTAGAGAAACCATTCTTGTCCTTATGAAATAGAATCCCTGTTTCCCGAAGAGCGTCGCCTTTCGGGAAGTCGTAGAACATGTAATAGCGCTTGTCATGTAGCATTATTAGCTTTAGGGTAGTGAGTTCTTTGTTTGGGGAGAAGCCATTTTGCTCAAGAATAAAAACGATTGAGCTAGGCTTCTTTTCACCAACTAAGCGTTTGAACTCTTCCCAGCTTCTGATTCTCACATGACCTTCAGACAGGGCCTATCACGATATTTCAGTTAGAGTGAAGTCAATGCATATATTCTCAATTCTCAATAGAGAATCATCTTGGTTCCCTTGATTATAACAATATTTAAATGTTATTATGAGGAAATAACTTTCCACAGCGACCCATGTGTGTGAGCAGTTATGCCAAAAAACGGAAAGAAAAGCGTGAAAGAGCAACAACGTGAAAGGCAGATAAAACAACAAAGAACTCAAGAAGCATACGAAAGGCAAAGCAAACAGAATAAAAAAAAGCATTCCAAGCTACGCAGTATGAAATACATCTTTTCAGCAATTTGTTTGATTACTCTTTTGCTTACTGCTTATGGAATTTGGCAATACTACGAAGGACAAAAACCGCCAACAATTGGTAGCGGTTCTACAGTATCTGGCTCCTCATCTACTACTTCAGCCCCGAATTTTTCACTAA
>JAOZHX010000003.1 GCA_026014665.1 Candidatus Bathyarchaeota archaeon | reverse complement strand
TGTCTTGGTTGATAAAACGTCCAATATTGCACAGATTTACAACGGCGGAGTTTCTGCAGATACATTGGTATCTAAGATAAATCAGTTAGTGGGAGCGTAAAGAAGCCTGCTTGAAGCTTACACCGGTCTGTTTGTATTGGGTATTGTAACTTTTCTGTCACCTTGCTCAATCGCACTAATCTCTGTGTACCTGACATATGCCCTGGGAATTGGCAAAAGCCCACTAAAAGGACTGGCAATCGGTGTAAGTTTCACATTGGCCATGTGCTTAGTGTTCTTCTTTCTCGGTTACGCTGTGACATCGCTCATCCCTTTGGAATTGCTTAATTACCAACTGTTTCTAGGACTAGCAGGTGTTCTCCTGATTCTTTTTGGAATCAATAACCTAGGCGTCTTTGGAAAAATGGGCTTCTCAACTGGCGTTGGCAAGTCAGTTAACGAACGCATGAACAGCCTAAAACTGAATGCATTGACGCGATTTTCCAAATACAATTATATCCTTAGCGCATTCCTTTTCGGCTTAGTCATTTCGGTTGCTTTAGGACCATGCTCACTTTCTATCGTCTTGCCCGCTGTTCTCATGACAATGTTTACTGCTCCAACGGCCTTTCATGGCGGTTTGTTACTTTTCATGTTCGGTTTAGGTCACGCTTTACCTGTAATCTTCCTAAGTACGCTTTTGGCAACCACACGAAAAATGGTTAGTCAGAAAATAACTGAAAAAAGCGAATGGATAACAAAAGGCTTTGGGGCTGCATTTCTAGTGATTGGCATAATAATAGTCTTGTATGCTATTGGAGGCGTTTTATTCTGAAAAGAAGCAAATTGAAGGTTGAAGTATTCGTTCCATTTGGTTCCTGTGCTTGCAGTTTCGCATCACTAATGGAAAAAGTTGGAAGAGTAACGTCCAGTTTTAAGGACACGGTTGAAGTTCAGATGCGTTCAACTGCTTCAAAAGAAGCAGGCGCATATGCTGTTGAAGGCACGTGTGTAATAGTTGATGGCAATATTAAGCTGCAAGCAGATTTTGACGAAAAAAAGCTTGAAGAGGCTATTAAACAGAGGATTGCAAATAAGCAGAGTTTAGCCTAAAATCCAAAAAGGCGATAGTGCATCAGAAAAATCCTCGCTTAAACAACCGAGGACTACCAAGACCGCTCTTGCGATTTTCTCCAAAAAAGGTAAACCTTCGTCTGCATTAGCATTCCAACAAGCCTTATCAACTTCCCAATCTTGCTTCTGCCTGCGCTCTGCAAGCATTTAACGTAGTCAGAATCCTTGCCAAAAGGCTGATGCCGACTTATGGCAAACTCTCTTTTGAACCGAGGATGCTTATTTTTAACGAATGCTTCTTGTAGCTTGCTTACTTGTGCAGGCCCCAAGTTTTCAAGCT
>JAOZHX010000031.1 GCA_026014665.1 Candidatus Bathyarchaeota archaeon | reverse complement strand
TTTTTGAAGCCGCAGTTGCCGATCCAGACGCGGATTTCTGCTTTGCCATCCACTTCTATTAGTTGGTAGAGACCCGTCAGCTGGTTGGCTGAGGCTTGACGGGCGTATTTTTCGAGGTTTTCCCATTCCTCCACTAAATAGACCATTCCGTGTTTCACCTGAAACTGTGGTTGAGCCTGAATTCAAAAACTATCTGGCGCTTTCACGGAAACTCCCCGTAACCCCCTCTTCACGGAGTTTCCTTGTAAGGGGGTCACACGGAAACTACCCAAAACCGTCAAAACCTGTGTCTGTTGGTTTTAGGGTGTTGGTGAAAGTTGCTTTCTTTGATTAAAAACCGCTTTAAGTGGTTGCATGCCTGATTTTTTGGTTGGCGTAGAGGGTTAGCTTCTACCACTAGCCATTGGGATGTCCTTTCAAAGAGACCGGATAAGATTGGACGCCGCAGGCAGTTAGACCCGGGACCAGCTGGCTTTCTACGCCACGGTTGTTGTTGGGGCTGCGTTAGGGTTATAAGTAAGAAAGTTCTTACTGTTTGAGTGTGAGTGTGGAATGGAAGCATCAACAACTAAAGTTTCCTCCAAAGGCCAAGTAGTCATCCCCGCTAACGTGCGCAAAGCCGCCAGCCTAAAGAAGGGCGAAAAAATCTTAGCCATAGCCATAGACGACACGGTAGTGCTCAAGAAGATAGTAGACAAGTCTTTTGAAGAAACCCTAACGCCTGTTTGGAGACGGGTTAGACAGATGGGTCTGTCGGAGGAAGACATCGGTGTCCTCATCGAAGAAGCACGTGCTCAAAGCAGTTCTTGACGTTAACGTTTGGGTTTCCGCTTTACTTTGGGGTGGAAAACCAGCTGAAATCGTAAAAGCAGCTGAGCAGGGAAAAGTGCGTCTTGTCGCTTCTGAGGAGATTCTCAGAGAAATCAGCCAGGTTCTAAACTATCCTAAGTTGAAGAAGGTTTACGAAGCTGAAGGAATAAATCATGAAGAGTTAATTCAAGCTGTGCTTAAAGTCGTCCAGTTCGTTCAGGTGACCCGACGGGTTAAGGTTGTTTTGGAGCATCCTGAAGATGACAAGTTTCTTGAGTGCGCTCTTGAGGCAAAGGCGGATTATGTGGTCAGCGGAGATAAGCATCTGCTCAAAGTGGGTAATTACGAGAAAATTCAAGTGGTTTCAGTTCACGAGTTTCTTGGAGTCTTAGAAGCCAAACATAAATGATTTCAGGTTTTTTCTTGCAGTGCAGCGTCTAGCAGTGTCAGCAGGATGTAGGCTGCTTGGGTATCTGTAGCTTGATCTATGATGTCTTGCATACTGTGCTCTTTTAGGAACATGGCAAGGTACGCTTTCATCTGCAGTTCATAGCTTTTTTGTCCCGTGGCTTGTTTGGTTTCTCTGATGAAGCCTTCTTCATGAAGGCGGCGTAAGCGTTTGGTTAGGCTTGCGAAGTAGGTTTCTTCCAAGCCCTTGTATCGGCTTATCTGTTTGAGTATCTGCTTGATGTTCTGCGGGCTGGTTTTGGCGAGAACCTCAAATATGGCAAGGTTAGCTCTGCCTGCTCGGTCTTTGAAGACGTCAAGCTCGGTACCCTTGCCATGGTTTTTAGTTTCCTTCCGCTTCCGCGCCAAAGTTTCCCAGCCTCTCCTCCAGCTTGGAAGGAAACTAGAAAGCGGCGGAACAGGCTTATCACACTTGCCGCCTACCTTTCTGCCGTTTTGATCCGTCGCAAAATTTTTCTAGCGCTAGAAACGCCTTGGGAAAAACTCGTTGAAAAGCGCCATGTTGCCAAAATTGACACGTTCATGTAAAAAATCAGCTGAACCCGCGAGTTTCTGCTGGTTTTTGTTCGGGTTTTACCGAGGATTTTTCTAGCGCTAGAAACGTTTTTCCCACGGCATTTCTAGCCTAAACAAGCCACGCTTGCAGTCGAGGGTGCTTTTGTGGCGGGCGAGTGACACCGTCTTATAGCGGTTGCTGTTTGGTTCGGGTGAAGGTTAAAGTGATTACCTCTTCGCGGTCTGTTTCCTGCTCTGTCCAGTTTAGTGTGTAGTCTTTTTGGCGTTTAGCCTCAACCTTCTCGTTTAGCTCGGTTGGAAAGTTCACTGAGTAGATCGGGTAGCGCCGTCTCTTTCCCTTGTAGCGTTTGCTTGCCCAACGCCTCTGAAACCTAACCACATCAGAGCCTCCAACACGTAGTTGACGCAATCATAAAGGAGAACTCGTTGTTTTAACAATTTTTCATAAGTTCCTGTTTAACATCTAAGCCAATCGAGGTAGGGCTTGCCATTTTCCTGTGCCATCTATCTTCTTGAGGTTCGCTTTAATGTGAAAATGAATTATAACCTACCCGTTACTTACAATAGCAAGGGTGCTTGGAAATTGAAGACTGTTCGTGTCTCCGATGAAACCCACAAAAAGCTCACACGCCTACTGGGCGAGCGGATGGCTAAAACAGGAAAAGCCCAAACCTTCAACGACGTCATCGAAGACCTGATTTTACAACGTGATAAAAACAAGCACTAATTGCCTTTTCCTTTCAAAATATTTCCATCTTCAGGAGCATTAAAAATATTTTTAATTTATGTGAATAACTAAAACAGCCTATTTTTAGAAAAAGCTTAAGTTAAATATTCCAATAATATCTTGGGATGCTAGGGTGCCAAGGGATCGCTATACAAAGATACAGGCAAAAAATAGGGCTATAAGTTTAAGTAAAAAACCACGTTTTCTCACCAAGCCCCTAAGAAAGTGCCCAAGTTGTCGTCAAGATGCGGTAGTAGAAATCAACATTATGTCAGATAAAGTCGTGGTTCGATGTCGGAATTGTTTTCTCCGCTATGATTTTACGAAGTTTCCAGCATTTGAAGAAATTGATTATTATAATAAAATGCTTGATGTTTATCGTACCGAAAATTGGAAAAGAAAAGTAAATTATGAAAAGAAGGAAGATAATAACGATGATTATCTAACTAAAGAAACAACAAGACCAAATGCAACAACTGTAAGCTGTCCAGTTTGTAAAATAGGTAATTTAGGAATAAGCAATTATTTTGCCCATGGGTCTCAAATTATAAAATGCAATGATTTTGACTGTCATGCAACCTTTGCAGCTCCTAAACATGCCTTTTTCAGAATTAGTGACAAAATCTGCCCTGAATGCGGATGGCCACTCCTCGTTTCATCTGACTATTTAACGAAGGTTGCTTGTTTTAATCCTAAGTGTAAAAGAAGCGGAGTAACAACGATACTATGGAAATAACAAAATTTAATGGTTTCAATTTGTAGATAAACTGGCCAATATATCACGCAAGGGCTGTTCCATCCTTCTGTCAATGTCGCCTGGTTCTGGATTGAATACTTGGTAATAAAGGAGATCAATTCCGCCATTAGCGTATTCCTCGGCTATTTTGAAAATCGTAGGAATATTTTCGCCGAATAGGATGTCGACTGTTTGTGTTTCACAAATCGCAATCGCTTTTAAGATTGCTTCGTCGGTTTGGCTAAGAGCACGTGTTGGTATAATGCCAGTCCTTTTCTTCAATGGCACTCTTTTTCTGTTTTTGAAGCCTATTCCTAGAGCGTACATGAAGACCTGCTTCATTGTTTTACCATAGAAAGGCGAAGCAGCCTCTTCAACTAATTGCACAACTTTATTATGCTTATCTCCGGCTTCAAGGTCTATATCTCTTCGGTAAAGCTTAAGCTGCGACATATGGTTTCACCACCGTTTGAGAATTTTGTTCATCAAACTCTAATCTGTATTCCTTTCCAACGTGAGGTAACAATTTTTCTCTTACCCCTGTATTATATTCTTCATCAGTTGTTAACATTGTTACTTGTGAGCCTTTGAGAAACTTCGGCAATAGCTCAGCGATATTTTCTTTGGGTTCTTTAGAAATTCTTCCAAGCGGAGTATCAATAATAATCGGTGCATCAAAACCAGAAACTTCTCTTAGAGCAGCAAGAAATGAGAGCGCTAGCAATTGCCTTTCACCAGCTGAAAGCGAGCCTAAACATTCGTTTCCAAATCTATTAATAACAGATACATTATAGCCTTCATCAATGCCTATCTTGGAAAACTCGCCTTTTTTCCACGTTAAACTTGTGAAGTATTCATGTGTTTTTTGCTCTATTGTCTTCCGTATGTCATCAATTAACCTCTGTTTCACTTTTACAAGTAGTTCATAGGCTTCATTTGCTACCTTAAGTTTCTCATTCAGTTGCTGAAATTTATTATTTTTATCTAGCTCTTTCTCGAGCTCTCTTGCAAGACTCTCAATAGTGCTTATTTCGTTTTTTATTTTTTCTTCAAATAGTCTTATGTCAACAAGACATGTGGTTCTATTTGAATCAAGTTTTCGCCTCGCAATCTCTAAGTTTGTAATCTCCTCGATATTTATGCCAGCTAGCCGTGCATTAACATCTTTCAACTTAGTTCTGGCTTCTCCCATTTTCTTTTCGCTTTCGGATAGCTTTGATCTTAATTGATTTTGCGCCTGTGCAAATTCACTTGCTTGTCTCAGTAAAGGGTTCAATTCAAATTTTAGCTCAGTTAGTCCTTCGTATATTTCTGAAATCTTTGCCTCTTTTAGAAAACCTGCGACTTTTTGTCTTGCCGGAGAATCATGCGAGATATCATTCCCGCAAATACATTCACCTTTTTCCAGCAATTCATTAACGAAGGTGTCCTTCATTTTTGGTGGGAGATCGCCTTTTTTTGCTATTCCTTGAATTTGTGATAGAGCATAATTCATTGCTTCAATAGAGTATATGATAGGACCTGATTCGATTATCTTGTCTCCAATTTCAAGTTTGGTCTCCTTGCATGATGATTCTAGTTGAGCAATTTGAGACTCCAATTCGTCTCTTTGTTTTTGTAATTCCTTTACAAGAGGTAAACTATATGTCCTTAGTTTTTCGTCTATCTTAGCCAATTCTTCGTTAATTTGGCCTAGCTCCTTATCTCGCCTTTTCTTTTCTTCTCGTAAATTGTCTCGTTTTTTTTCGTGTTCTGCTATTTGTGTAGTTATCTCGCTTAGTCTAGATGATCCCTGATACCTAAGGTCACCACGCATTGAGGAAGTCGTTTTTTCCAAATGTGTTATAGCTCTATCAAGTAGCGAGAGCTGAGAAACATCCAATATTGCTTCTTTTACTTTCGCTGAATTTTCCTCTTTAAAAAACTCGTCAAGCCGTTCGCCGTCAAAGAAAAAGAACCCTTTCACGCCTTTAGGCAAAATTCTGTTAACTAGAAAATTTTTATCTAAAGTGCTCTCTTTCATATCGCTCCCCTTTTGCTGGTATGCATGGAAATCTGAAACATCAGGTATACGAGTGTTCCCATTTTCGTCTTTTCGCGACACTATCCTACGTTCGAAAATCGTTGTTTCTCCTATGGAGTTAATCAAGACTAATTGAACCCTTGTTTCTATTGTCGCATTGGGCGCTAACTCTCTTAATGCGGCATCGTTAACTATAGGCAACCTTTTTCCTGCATATTTACTCAAATTTTCCTCTGTTCCATAAAGACACCAAGTTATGGCATTCATGAGATTAGTTTTCCCTGCACCGTTGACTCCCTGGATGATATTCATGTTTTTTTCATCATCTGTGCTGAAAGCTATTGATGTTTTGCCCCTGTATTGCCTGAAGTTTTCGATTTCTATCCTGAGCACTTTCAAAATCTATCAGACCTTCTTGCTTCTTACAGTTATCTCCCTTTCATAAAAGTCACGATAGTGAAAATGTTCTTTGTCAGTTCCCCAGTTTTCCATTTCGAATTGAAGCAGAATTTTGGCTAAATCTCTCAGTTTCGGATTTTTTGTTTCTTTGTCTATTTCATTTAATATCCTTCTACTTATCGCAGTGAAACTCAATTTTTTACCCCCTCAAGTGTTAAATGGTATTTTGAAGCAACAGGTGCTATTAGCGCGTATGCCGACCCAGCATTAATGGCTGAATGTGCGAACTCGATATATCTGTTTATCTCTTTACTCATAATCTTAGCTTCAAGTTCAAAGAACTCGGGTTCTATTTTTTCAGATATACTTGGTACAACAACAATATCATAAATTGTAGAGACGGACTTTCCAGGGTAAAGTCTAAGAATTCTGCCGCGCCTCTGAATAAACTCTCTCGGGTTTGTTGAACTAGCCATTAAAATTGCTATTCGCGTAGATGGGACGTCTACTCCCTCATCCAAACATTTCATTGCGACTAGAACGCGGTAATTGCCTTTATCAAATGAATCTAATAATGCTGCTCGCTCATTGAGGCTTTCTTCACAAGTAAACTTATGCTGGATTATTCCTCTTTTGTTGAGAATGTTTTGTACTTCAGTTATTTGTTGAGGGGAGCAGTATATAAGGCAATGATTAATGTCAGAAATTGCGTCTAGCACACGGCATAAAGCTTGATACTTTTCAGAGGCATTTGTTATTATCCGTTGCCTTAGTATGCAAAATAAGTTAGCCAGTTCATTTTTTTTAGTTTGGTTTTTTTCTTGTTGAATTTGGATAACTATTTTCTTGGTAATCTTTCTGTAACGTTCAAGCTCTTCAGCATCTAGCTCAACAAAAACTGGGTAATATTCATACCTTGTAAGAAAACCATATTCAATGGCTTTCTCTAAAGGAAACTGATAAACAACCTTGTCAAAGTAGGACATTAGAGTTTGTGTTCCTTCTTCATCAAACCAGCGCGAAGGAGTGGCGCTTAAACCCAAGCGATAATTATAAGTTTCAATGAGTCCTTTTTGTCTTTCAGGTGCACCTAATCCATGAACTTCATCTGCAATAAGCATCTTTTTTCCAGGAATAGAGTTAATCTGATTAACAAATTTGGCGCTAGAAAAAGTGTCATGTGTCGTCAAAACGACTAAATTCTTTATGCATCCATTGTTGTAATCAAAGGATTTGTTGGCTAATACATTTACCCATGTTGAGGAGTCCGAAAATGCCTCTACAATTTCTGGTATATTAAAGGCCACGAGATTCTCTTTCCATTGTCTTGTTAGATGGATGAATGGGCAAGTTATAACTACAAATAACTTTGGGTCTTTCTCCAAAAGTTTCGCTAAACACCCTAACGCTGTGAATGTTTTGCCAGTAGCTGTGGCCATTTCTAGTATGCCTTTTCCACAATTTGCAAGCCATGAGCTTATGGCATCTTTTTGGTAATTTCTCAGTTGTGGCTTAGAATTACATCTTATCTTTTTTAACGACCGAATATCAGTTGGCGCTAAATCGATAAGTTTTTGCTTAACTGCTACAGGAATATCAAAAATTTTAAACTTCTCGGTTTGTCCATACCAGTATCTTTCAAATTTTTTGTTATCAGCTTGTAGATGTGCAAGCTCCCCGTCTATCCAGCTTCTAAAAACTTTGAATTCCTCCACGTTTTCCATCCAAGCAGCAGCAGTTTCATTTATCGAACCACTGAAAGAAAGAAAGTTTCCATTGCTATCCTCTAATATTCCAATTTTTTGATGGAAAATACCTGCTTTGGATGCCGTCTCAAAATCTATCGGTTGCCCTGAAGCATCAAATAATACACCTACTTTAATTTCAAGGTCTTTTCTGGCAACTAGCCAGGCCAATGCTTTTACATGATCTTGAATAATTTCATTTTCGATTGCTTCTAAAGACTTCAACATAGATTCGGATAGAACATTCTCAGCATTCTCTTTGCCGTCAATTATTGCTTGAACATCAGCTTTTTGTAATTTAGCGCCCACAATTAGCTTCATTTTACCGTTATTTTGAATAAACTCCGCTATCCCTTTGGCAGCAACCGCAAGAGCACTTGAGGTAAAAAAACCTGCCAACCGATTATATTTTATCGCCTTGGATAAAACGGGAATATAAAATTCGTTTAAGATATCATCGCTATCAGAATCATAACTTACTTTCAAATTTAATTCTCTAAAGCTCAAATTTTCATGGCTCCATACGAGCGAAAAAGATCCTTGCAGTCGAAGAATAAGCTATAGTCCGAACAGAGGATGCACATCAGAGATTACCCCATTGGCCTTAATTCTCAAAACAGAATAGCGCATTTCATCTTGGTATCCTGCTTTCACTTTTATTAGCTAATTCTGCACTTTAAAATTTTCGGAATTTATGTGCAAAACACCATAAAATAGATGAAATCCGCTACTAAGAGGTGCTAAATGGTCACATAATAAGCCTTCTTAACTTACAAACTACCTGTGTTAAATAGTCTCCACAGAATGCTATTTCCTCATTCGTATTGAATCTGCATAACCCTAATCGAATTGCAGTATGCGCTCTCTCAGGCCCCATACCTAGCGCTAAGATAACATGCGATGGATCTACATTAAATGTAGTGCAGGCAGAACCAGTAGATATTGCTAGTTTACTGTTAACGGAATTTATTAGCGCTTTGTTCTCAACGCCGATAAATGAAATGTTAATATTGTGAGTAAGACGTTTGGTTGGATGGCCGTTTAATTTCACAGGGGCTGCTTTTTCTTCGAATTGTTGCATCAAGAAACTTGCCCACTTTCGATATCGTGCATTCTCTATATCCATTAGGGCTATTGATAGCTCAAGCGCTACAGCTAAGCCGACAATTCCAGGCACGTTCAAAGTGCCAGAGCGAATTCCTCTTTCGTGTCCTCCTCCAAAAATAAGCGGTGATGGTTTTGCCGCAAAATTATTTCCTCTAAAATATAATCCTCCAATACCTTTAGGACCATAAATTTTATGGCCAGAGAACGATGCCAAGTCAACATTGTTAGTTTCTACATCAAACGGTATGTGACCTATGGCTTGGGTAGCGTCCGTATGGAAAAGTACGCCATGTTTGTGAGCGATAGCACCTATCTCCTTTATTGGTGCTATTGTGCCTATTTCGTTATTTGCTGTCATTACGCTTATCAAGGCCGTTTTATCGGTGATTGCGTTTTCAAGGGCTTCAAGGTCAATTATGCCTTGATGGTCAACTGGGATGTATGACACTTTTTTGCCGATACTTTCTAAATATTTGCATGTATCTAAAACAGACTTGTGCTCTGTTACACATGTAATTATATGGTTCTTTTCTGGATTCCTTTGAATGATACCCTGAAGTGCTATATTATTTGACTCGGTTGCACCGCTTGTGAAAATGATTTCTTCTGGCAAAGAATTGATGCATTTAGCTATTTTTTTTCTTGCTTCCTCTACCGCTTTTGCAGCGTCAGCGCCAAAGGGATGGTCGATACTTGCTGCATTGCCGAACCTCTTGTTAAAAAAAGGTAACATCGCCTCGAGCACTACCGGATCAACTGGCGTGGTAGCATGTGAATCAAGGTATATTGGAAAATTCAAATTCTTGTCTCCTGAGGAAGCAAATCTTGGAAATCGTCCAGTGACTTGACACGGTCATATAGACTGATTGCCCCTCGATTCATATGCGCTCTTAACTGAGGGAATAAGTCGTTATTGACGTCAAGTCCATCTTTAAGAAGGCGTTCCTTCATTAAAGCGATGAAAAACTTGTCCCATTCGCCAG
>JAOZHX010000020.1 GCA_026014665.1 Candidatus Bathyarchaeota archaeon | reverse complement strand
AAAAACCATACCGGTACCCATGACAATCCAAGGCGACACCATCACTATCGAACGCAGCTTAAGAAATTGGCCCCTTCAGCAGCCAGTCACCTTAAGCCTCAGCAAAGTCTTAGCAGCCAAAGAAAAAGGACTAATCAGCTATATCCTGCGTTCTTTTTTAAGCGAACGCCCAGCACTCTTGCCCTTCGTATTCGACAACCAAAGTCTCATAAAAATGGCACGTCACTTCTTACGCCACTGCTCCGCTTCGCTCTCAAGCTGCTTCGTGTACACCTCAACCATCCACAACTACTCAAAATGGCTCGGCTACAACCCTGACCTCATAATTCAAGACGTAAAACCAGTCGGAAACATCCCGGACCCACAAAGAGTCCAGAACCACCAAGGCTACCTCGACGAGTACATAGCTCAACTGCAAGACGAAGGCTTATCACCAAGCCGAGTCAACAACTGCGCAAAATACGTTCGAACCTTCTACCGAACAAACGGCATCAAAATCGAACTCTCAGAACCCCTCAGCCGCAGAGTAATCTACAAAGACCGCGCACCAAAACCCGAAGAACTCGTCAAGCTACTAGAAATAGCAGACCTCCGAGAAAAAACCATAATCTCCATGCTTGCACTCGGCGCCTTCCGAGAAGAAACCCTATCTAAACTGCAGTACCGCCACGTAAAAGAAGACATCGAAAGCAACCGCATACCCATCCACATACACGTAGAAGCAGAAATCACCAAAGGAAAATACCACGACTACGACACCTTCCTAGGCGCAGAAGCAGCACTATACCTCAAGCTGTACCTAGAGCAAAGAAGGAAGGGCACCACGAAACTGGAGCCAGAAACCCTCAACGACAACTCACCGCTAATCAGAGACGCAAACAAAAGAGAAGTAAAAGGCATAGGAACCAAACAGATCGGAAAACTCGTCCATTACCTCTACGTCAAAGCAGGACTCGTAAAGCAACCCAAAGGCAGAATGTACGACTTAAGAGTCCACAGCCTACGCAAATACTTCAAAACACAACTCTTAGCCTTAGGCGTCCAACCCGACTACGTTGACTACATGATGGGACACACCATCGACACCTACCACGACATTCAAAGCATAGGA
>JAOZHX010000004.1 GCA_026014665.1 Candidatus Bathyarchaeota archaeon | reverse complement strand
TGAAGGGTTGAATGCGTTGCCATATTGCCTCTTTGGTGTGGGCGGATAGGTGTTTGCCTTTGTCGTCAACTATGAAGGAAAGAATTAGTGGAATTGGAGGAAGCTGAGGAAAGAAAAGGTCAAATAATTAAACTTCACATAGGTGTTTTTTCTTTTGTATGAAAATTTTTTGTGTATGCTTGCACCATAATTTTTATGTGAGTATGGCGGTTTTTAGAGTTGCGTTTTTCGCCACATGTTCAACATGGACCTATATTATTTTCAACAACATACCAGTTAAGCGCCCAACATATCTCTCTTAGAAGAGCAACCGCTCACAACCCGTTTAATTGTTGCTGTATCGCTACAGTCACATCTTTTTTTATTCCTCAATGCCTAATCTGTTCTCAATAACCCAGTAAGGTTAGCTTAAAAGCAGACGGAGCGATCCCCCCCTCTCTCTTCCGAATTTTTCCGTTTGCCTTTAAGTTAACCTTATTTTAAGGCATCATTTGCTTTTAACAACTAGATAACATAAAAACCTAATGCCGTCTTACCGCTAAACTGGTTAGTTAGCTAAAAATAATTAATTTAGTTGAAGCGAAAACAACGCTGTCACAAAAACAGCACGGCGGAATAGCCCTTGTAAAAAAGGAGGCGGCATTGAATCCGCATTGATTGAGCCGTAAAAAATGAGAAGCAACTAAAGGTGCCCTTTGACGAGAGTAGAGACGACGAACAATTGAGATTAAATGATAGAGAATCAACCAAAGGTATCCACGATAATTTGTCTAGTAGAATGATGTTTCTCAGCAAACGAGACTTCACAAAGCGAAAAAGCGGGTTTTTATAATAAATGAACTATACCGTTAATTATGCAAACTGCTCTTACTTTTGAAACTCTTGCAAGCTTATTGCTTGCTATCTTCTTGGGTGCTGTAGTCGGGATAGAACGCGAAGCCATTCATAAACCTGCGGGCTTACGAACACACATGCTGGTTTCTTTGGGGTCATGCCTCTTCACAGTAGTCTCAATAAGCTTCAGCGTCGATCCTGCAAGGATTGCAGCAGGTATCGTGGCAGGAATCGGCTTCATTGGCGCAGGAACCATTTGGGCTGAGAAAGACAAGGTTCAGGGCATAACCACCGCTGCCAGCTTGTGGGCGACAGCTGCCATAGGCTTAACCACAGGTATAGGTGATTACCCTTTGGCTATGACTGTAACGTTTTTTGTCTTTGTGATTTTGGCGTCCAGGCATTTGTTTAAAAGGCTTGGGCATATGCGGAAGTCTGCTTGAATGGTGCTATTGGAAAGGCTTTAAGATACCTCTCTTTTCTTTTATGTTGGCTTGTGCAGCTGCCAACCTTGCCACTGGAACCCTGTAGGGTGAGCAGCTGACATAGTCGAGGTTGAGGCGGTGACAGAATTCGATTGAAGAGGGTTCGCCGCCGTGTTCTCCGCAGATGCCGATTTTTAGGTCTGGTCTGGTTCGGCGTCCCCATTCAACTGTAATAGCCATTAGTCTACCAACTCCTTTTACGTCTAGGATTTCAAAGGGGTTGTCTTGAAGGATTTTGTGCTCGTTGTAGAAGGGTAAGAACTTGTTTTCGGCATCTTCTCGGGAGAAACTAAAAGTTGCTTGGGTTAGGTCGTTGGTTCCGAAGCTGAAAAACTCAGCCATCTCAGCTAAACGTCCAGCTCGCATGCAGGCACGCACAACTTCGATCATGGTGCCTACAGTATAGGGTACATTTATGCCAATTTTGTCTTTCACTTGTTTTTCGACTCTACGAATCATGTCGTAAACCCGTTTTAGCTCTTGGCTGGTGCAGACTTGCGGAATCATAATCTCCACCTTTACGGGAACTGTTTGTTTTATGAGTTCTCCAGCTGCCAGCAGAATCGCTTGCACCTGCATTTCGTAAATTTCAGGATAAGTAATTCCGAGTCGTACTCCACGATGTCCAAGCATAGGGTTAACTTCGCGTAATGTTCTGATTTTCTGCAAGATTTCGACTTTCTTTTTGAGTTCGGCCGCTTGGAGTTGGGCTAGGTTTGAGAGTACATGTTCATCTTCTGTTAAGACGGGTGCAAGAGAAGGGTCAATTTCTCTGAGCACTTCAGGCAGTTTGCAAACGTTTGAGAGTGCAGTTTGGCATTTTTCCAGGGTTTCAATTTCGCGTTCAATGGCTTCTTCAGATGGCAAAAACTCGTGCAGGGGTGGGTCAAGCAGGCGAATGGTTACTGGAAAACCTTCCATCGCCTTAAATATTTCCACGAAGTCTTTCTGCTGCATCGGCAATAAAAGCTGCAAGGCTTCGAGCCGTTCTTCAGGTTTATCAGCCAGAATCATTTTTTGGAATAATCCTATGCGGTCGGATGCATTGAACATGCGTTCTGTTCGGCATAAACCTACACCTTCGGCGCCGAACCTTAGTGCATGCTCGGTATCTGCCGGTGTGTCGGCGTTTGCTCTCACGCCAAGCCTGCGGAATTCGTCTGCCCATGATAGAACAGTGTCCATGTCTTGTGAGATTTCGGGTTCAACCATGGGAATTTCGCCAAGCCACACGTTGCCTGAGGTGCCGTCAATGGTGATGATTGAGCCTTGAACTATTTTGTTTGAGCCCACTGTGGCGTTTTTCTCGAAATGGTTTATTTTTATGTCACTTGCGCCTGAGACGCAGGGTTTACCCATGCCCCTTGCGACTACTGCGGCGTGGCTGGTTTTTCCGCCAATGGAGGTTAAGATGCCTTGTGCGGCAAAGAAACCGTGTATGTCTTCTGGTTTGGTTTGTTCGCGTACTAAGATGACTTTTTTTCCTGCTTTGGCTTGGCGTTCTGCTTCGTCGGCGTCGAAGACTACTTCGCCTGAGGCTGCGCCTGGAGATGCGCCTAGTCCTTTGGCGACTGGTGTGATTGTGTTGTTGGGGTCGATTTGGCAGTACATGAGTTGGGTGAGTTGTGTTGGGTTGAGTCTTAGCAGTGCGTCTTCTTTGGTTAGTAAGCCTTCGTTGACCATGTCGACGCTGGTTTTGAGGTTTGCGGCTGCGTTCATTCTGGCGTTGCGTGTTTGGAGGAGGTAGAGTTTGCCTTCTTGGATGGTGAACTCCATGTCTTGGACTTCTTTGAAGTGGGTTTCGAGTGTTCCGCGGACTTTGAGGAGTTGGTCATACATTTGGGGCATGGTTTGGCGCATTTCAGAGATTGGTTTGGGTGTGCGGATGCCTGCTACTATGTCTTCGCCTTGAGCCATGTCTAAATAGTCGCCGAAAAGTACGTTTTCACCTGTGCTGGGGTCGCGTGTGAAGGCTACTCCAGTGGCGCTGTTTTTGCCTAGGTTACCAAAAACCATTGTTTGGACTGTGGCAGCTGTGCCGTTGGCTATTTTTGGGGTGATTTTGAATTCTCTGCGGTAGTCAACGGCTCGTTTGCCGTTCCAAGAGGCGAATACGGCTTCGATTGCCATGAATAGTTGTTGGTAAGGGTCTTGGGGGGCTGGTTTGCCTGTGTTGTCTTGAATTATCTTTTTGTAGGTATCTACGAGTTGCTTCATGTCTTGTGCGGTTAAGTCGAGGTCTTGGGTTATGCCTTTGTCTTCTTTGAGTTTTTCTATGGCTAAATGAAATTTTTCATCGTCGATGTTGAGAACAATGTTGCCGAAGAGAGAGAGGAAACGGCGGTATGAATCCCAGCCGAAACGTTCATCACCACTACGTTTGATGAGTCCTTGGACGGTGTAATCGTTTATGCCCAAGTTAAGCACGGTGTCCATCATTCCTGGCATGGAGATGGCTGCTCCGCTGCGGACGGATACGAGGAGTGGTTTTTCGGGGTTGCCGAAGCCGAGGTTCATGTTTTTCTCTACTTCTCTCATGGCTGTGCAGACTTGGTCTTGGAGTCCTTTGGGGAATCGGTAGCCGTTGTTAAAATATTCTAGGCATGCTTGTGTGGTTATTACGAAGCCTGGTGGAACTGGTAAGCCTATCTTGGTCATTTCGCAAAGTCCAGCGCCTTTGCCGCCGAGGAGTTTTTTGTCTTTTCCGTCGCCTTCCTGAAATAGGTACACGTATTTTGGGGCGGTTTTAGTTTGAACGGGGATTGGCTGGGCATAGCTTTGGCTGGTTTGTTCGATCAAGAATTATTCCTCAGCGTTAGCCTAAACCAGAAAGGAAGATAAAGCTATGTGACTGCACACTAAAACCAACAACACGTAAAAGATTGCGCGTTTGGAAAAATCTATAGGCCCCTTTTATAAAGGTGTATATGGAAACGTATGCGCAAGCCATCTTGAAACGCTGTTGCTCTGCCACGCCCCCTCCCCACTGTGCTGAGGGAATAAATTAGCTGTCTGGGACTAAACTGTCATCGTTTAGTCAAGGTTTCTTGACAAGACTCTGCGTTTAAATAGAATAGTTATCCCCAGTCACGCTTTCCTCTGTACTGTAAAAGGTTACGCAGAGTTTGCAGAAATCAAAGGTTACCTCATCCCATGTTGTTTCGCTGTTTGCCAAGCGCTTTGCGGTTTCTTTGGCGGCTTCCTGTATGCGGGGCAGGATTTCGTCGAATTCTTGGGTGCTTTTGATGGCGCGTTTTTGGTTGAGGTATTGGCTTATGGCAGCTTGGGTTGTTTTAAGTTTTTTGGCGGCTTCCACCTGCGTTAGATGGTAAGTGCTAACAAGTTCTTTGGCGACTTGAGACCTAAAGACGGGTAGGACGTATTTGCCTATGGTTTCGCATCTGGCACTCATTGCATGTTCGCAAAATATAACGGCATTATACTTAATAAATTGGACGCTCACTATCACCTAAGTGAAGTGTACGATGATTTACTTAGGCTTTAAAGAAGACAAAAGACCAGAACTTATCGAATCAGATGTCAAACCCACAAAACAAACTCATCCACAATACGACTTCATTTATGGTCCATTCAAGACCAAGGAAGAAGCCTCAAAATACGTAAAAGCTATGACCGGGACTCGCCTGCGGTGAAGGCTAAAGCATCCTAAGCAAATCAGCCTTGGTAATGATTCCAACAATCACACCCTTGCGTGCGACAAGCACAGCCGAATAGTTCTGTAAAAGACTCGTAATTAACGACAGAGGTGCATCCTCGCTTATCTGTGGAAAAGCCTCCTCCATAATCTCAGCAGCAGGCAAGGCAGAAATTTGCGCCAAATCCTTCCCAGCCAAAATCTGCCGCAGAATGGTTTTCTCAGAAATGCTGCCAACCGATTGTTTGCCTTCAAACACAGGGATTTGCGAGTAGCCGTACTCTTTCATAAGTTTAACCACCTTTGAGGTTGGTTCGTTTGTTTGAACGGTGACAACTTCGTTGTGGACGACTTTTTCGGCTTGAATTTTGTACTTGAACTCTAAGCGGTCAAGAACGTCAAAGATTGTTTTGACGGTGGTGTAGGATGAGTCTATGGTTCCTGCTTCCAGCTTAGCAATTAGGGATTGGCTGACGCCTGCTGCTTTGGCAAGTTCAGACTGCTTTAAGCCTAATTGGCGGCGTCGCTTAACGATGTCTTCGAGTGCTGGAAACATAGGTTATCTTTAGCATCAGCGGTAATATTCTTTTTGGAATATTTTTTGCAAAAAACCATATAACGCCGTTATCGCAATTAAACGCTCCAAAAGGAGAAAAACAAATGCCCCCTAAACACACAGACACACTTGCAGTCCACGCTGGACAAGAAAAAGCAGACCCAGCAACCAACGCAAGAGCTGTCCCCATATACCAAACAGCATCCTACGTTTTTGACACCCCTGAACACGCAGCAAACCTTTTTGCCCTCAAAGAACCTGGAAACATCTACACCAGGATGATGAATCCAACCACAGATGTTTTCGAGAAAAGAGTTGCAGCAATCGAAGGAGGAAATGGAGCTTTAGCTGTCGCTTCCGGACAAGCCGCCATTTCGTTGGCGTTGCTGGCGATAACGCAGGTTGGCGACGAAATTGTGGCTGCAAATAATCTCTATGGTGGAACCTACCAGCTTCTCCATTACACCTTTCCCAAACTTGGCAGGAAAACGACGTTCGTTGACTCAACAAACCCCGAGGAATTCAGAAAAGCCATCACAAGCAAAACACGCGCCATTTACGCTGAAACAATCGGCAACCCTAAACTGGACGTTCCCGATTTCGAGACGATAGCAGCCATAGCTCACCAAGCAAGCATTCCCTTCGTGGTTGACAACACTGTGGGAATCGGGCTAACGCGACCGCTCGACTTTGGCGCAGATATAACTGTGGCTTCAGCCACCAAATACATCGGTGGACATGGCACAAGCATCGGTGGAATCATAGTTGACAGCGGCAAATTCGATTGGAACAACGACAAATTCCCAGAATTCACCCAACCTGACCCCAGTTACCATGGCTTAAAATATTGGGATGCATTCAGCAATTTTTCAGGCTTAGGCAACGTCGCTTTCGTCTTTAAGGTCCGTGTGCAATTGCTTCGAGACCTCGGACCAACCCTCAGTCCGTTTAACGCATGGCTGTTTCTGCAAGGCTTAGAAACCCTGCCGCTTCGCCAGCGCAAACACAGCCAAAACGCGCTTCAAATCGCCCGTTACCTCAAGGATAATCCACTCGTAAACTGGGTTAATTACCCGGGGCTCCCAGAACATCCAAGCCACCATTTGGCAAAACGCTACCTCAAAGATAACTATGGCGGAATCGTGGGCTTCGGCATCAAAGGCGGCCTGCTAGCGGGCAATAAATTCATTCAAAACGTCAAGCTCCTGTCTCACCTTGCAAACATCGGCGATGCCAAAAGCCTTGTAATTCATCCAGCTTCAACAACCCATCAACAGCTGACCCGAGAGGAACAGGCTGCAACCGGTGTAACTGAAGATTACATTCGATTATCCGTAGGCATCGAAGACGCAGAAGACATCATCGACGACATCCAGCAAGCACTCGAAAAAGCAACTAGCCCATAGCATAATAGGAGGTAAAAACACTAACGACCAATCAAGCCTCGCAGACTGCACAACAATTCACCTTTGCCCATCCACCCAAAGAACTAACCTTAGAATCGGATGAAAGGCTAGGCCCAATAACGCTTGCCTACGAAACGTACGGCACCCTAAACGCAGATAAAACAAACGCAGTGCTCATTCTTCACGCTCTCTCAGGCGACGCACATGCAGCGGGAAGCGGCGGTTGGTGGAGCGACCTTATCGGCCCATACAAGGGCATAGACACAAACAAGTACTTTGTAGTCTGCTCCAACGTTCTTGGCGGATGCAAGGGTTCCACCGGACCATCCTCAGCCAACCCCCAAACCGGCAAACCATACGGCATAGACTTCCCAATAATATCGATAGGCGACATGGTTAACGCTCAAAACCAACTCATCGACCATTTAGGCATTGAAAAGTTGCTCTCAGTTATCGGCGGCTCCATGGGTGGCATGCAAGTCCTCCAATGGATGGTGTCCTACCCCAATAAAATTCGCTCCGCAATACCGATAGCCACCACAATGAAACACACCCCACAACAGATAGCTTTCAACGAGGTTGGACGCCAAGCCATCATGGCAGACCCTGACTGGAGAAACGGCAACTACTACGACCATGCCCCACCAGCAAGAGGCTTAGCCATAGCACGCATGATAGGACACATAACCTACATGAGCGACACCTCAATGGCACAAAAATTCGGCAGAAAAACCCGCCCTAACAAAGAACCCAAAAAGTTCGGCGCCGAATTCGAAGTTGAGAGCTACTTGCGGTACCGTGGCGACAACTTCATCAAACGCTTTGACGCCAACAGCTACCTCTACATAACCAAAGCCATAGACAACTTTAACCTACTCAACGGCAACAAAAACTTAGCCAGCATCTTTAGAGGCTTAAATGCCAAAGTACTTGTGATTGCATTCAAGTCAGATTGGCTCTACCCAACCTACCAATCGCAGGAAATCGTCAAAGCCTGCAAACTCGCCGGGATAGATGCAGCATTCTGCGAAGCCAACTCTACGTATGGGCACGATGCTTTTCTCTTGGAAACCGAGCAGGAAGCCTATCTGATAAAACATTTCCTAAACACAGTTTCAAACGGGCACAACGGTGATTCCCAATGAATGGCAAAGCTGAACAGCAAATCATCCTAAGCTGGGTTGCACATGGCTCATCGGTACTTGACCTTGGATGCGGCGACGGCGAACTCTTAGAGAAACTCATTAACGAAAAACATGTTCATGCGCAAGGAATAGAGCTTAGTGAAACCGCAATCCATCACTGTGTTGCCAAGGGTTTAAGCGTCTTTCAACAAGACATAGACACAGGACTATCGGAATATGCCAACAGCACATTCGACTACGTCATACTCAACCAAACCTTACAGCAAGTTAAAAAGCCCGATTTTGCCTTAAAGGAAGCACTACGCGTAGGAAAAAAAGCCATAGTTGGGTTCCCCAATTTCGTACACATCCAAGCCAGATTCCAAATTTTTTGGGGAGGCAGAGTTCCCGTCACCAAAGCCCTGCCATGCGAATGGTTTGAAACACCAAACCTGCATTTCTTAGGCATCGCTGACTTCAAGGAATACTGCAGAAAAAACAAAATATACATCGAAGACTCAGCATTCATCCGCAGGAACGGCAAAGTCAAGTTTCTACCAAACCTGTTTGCTGAGACAGCCTTATTCCTCTTATCACTGCATTGACTTGGCTTATAGCTGATTCTTTTTACGAGTTTACCCATACAGAGTTGCATTGCATAATTATTCAAGCAATTGGTGTATTTTCTGGGTGAATTGGGAAAAGGCATTTAAAAGCTAAAAGCAACCCCTTACCTAACTCACAGGTCACGTTAAAACATGGTTAAGAAACGCGAGGATAAAAAGCTCAAGCTGGATTTAAAGTTCGATTACCACTCCTCCCGCTTCTTTGCCTTGCTTTTTCCAGCCATTTATCTCATTGCGTTGACAATTTTTTGCGTCCGATACGCCATAATCCCCGGACCAGAATTTCTTATATTAGCATTTTTGATTTATGCGGCTTATAACCAACGCACTTGGCGGTTCCTAAAAGACTGGCTGCCCTTCATAACCGTATTCATATCTTATGAACTCATGTACGGCTTCGTCGGCATCATAGCCAAAAACAACCTACACAGCGGTCCATTAAAGCTGGAGTTGGGATTGTTTGGAACAATTCCAAGTATTGTACTCCAACAGTCCATCAGGCTGCCGGTGCTTGATTACATGGGCGCTTTCTTTTATTCCCTGCACTTTTTTGCCCCAACCATATTTGCCTTCATCCTCTGGAAAGCCAGCCCTAAAAATTACTGGAAATACACAGTGGCATTCGGCATTTGCACCTACGGCGCACTTATAACATTCCTCTTCTATCCGGTTGCGCCGCCTTGGATTGCAGTGCCCCATGTTACGCGAATCCTCACTGGATCAGTAGATGCTAGTTTAGGTATCCCTGTCTACAAAACCCTCTTTGATGTCCTAAGCCCCAACCTCTATGCAGCTTTTCCAAGCATGCATTCCGCTTTGCCACTTCTCATCTCCTTATTCGCTATAAAAATTTGGGGGAAGAAGGGTTTGCCCGTACTAATCTTTCCCGTTGGCGTGTGGTTTAGCGCTGTCTATTTGGGCGAACACTATGTTGTGGAT
Source organism: Candidatus Bathyarchaeota archaeon (assembly GCA_026014665.1). Classification (GTDB taxonomy): domain Archaea; phylum Thermoproteota; class Bathyarchaeia; order Bathyarchaeales; family Bathycorpusculaceae; genus Bathycorpusculum. Next base: position 72,543 of record JAOZHX010000004.1, on the reverse strand, counting down.
GTTTTGGGCGGTATAGCCTATGCCATCTTTGCTTTTCTTATAGTGGAGAAGATGCTGCCCCTGCTACCTAAGCGGATAGATTTCTTTAAGAAACATTTGCCTACATAGCTTCTGAATCAGCAACCAGCTGCTAAACAAGGTGCAACATGGTCGTTTTTAATTCAAATTATTTTTTGTTTAGGGTGATGAGAGATGAGGGTTATATAAATATTATAGCAAAATTTAAATATTCATATAGTTTTTTACGAGGTAAAAAGGTGCTTCCCGTGGGTCTAACCTGGAAAGAATGGAACCGAAGTGACATAATCAATGGAATAATCGTGCCCACGGCAACAGTCTTACTTATAGTTGGTCTTTCTCTGATTAGTTCATTTATGATGAGAAATGGAGGTATGAGCGGTTCCTCAGGAATTGTTATAGGCGTCATAAGTGAGATAGAAGAACTTGTCATTACAGTAGCGGTTCCATTGCTGCTGGGGCTGGTTTGGAACCGATGGGCAGGCGGAGCATCAGGCTTTCTAATGGGCACTACTTGGTCAATGTGGTATGCCGTCAAATATGGTCTGTACGCCGGGTCATTGCGAGGCAGCGGAGCCATCAGACTTGGTCCAACCCTGTTAGGATGGGTTCTAAGTGCTATGTTAATAGGGTACATGGCTGGAGCATTGAACAAGCGCTCTCAAGATTTTCGCAGAATGATTATTAGTGGATTAGTTTCCACAGCCATTGGTGGGTTCTTTTTGTTAAGCATGTTTCAACTTTCGCCTTCAAATGTCGTAGCCTTCGATTTCACTGGATTTGCAATTAACGTTGCAACACGAATAGCTACCGGAGCTATAATTGCAGTAATAGCGAAGGTTTACATGTGGTATGGGCTAGTGCCAAACAAGTTTTCTGGCGCATGACACTGAGAATTCCATCATAATTTTCTCATTGCCCAACTGATCCATAGCAATATTTAAATATAGACTTTCAAGATTTTCTGTATGACTATGAATATAGATAGGACAATCAGGATTAAGGCTAAAATCTTTAAAGCACTTTCAGACCCTATTCGACTGGATATATTATATTTCCTACGTGACGGAGAAAAGTGTGTCTGCGAAATTATCCCTCATCTTAAACTTATACAGCCCGTAGTGTCTCGGCATCTCAAGATTCTGAAAGATAGCGGACTAGTCAAGGACCGAAAAGATGGAAATAGACGTATGTACTCAATCACAAACCAAAAAATATTCACAGTTATTGATGATGTAACCCCAGAACTCATAGACGCGTTTACCACGAGAATATTCGAACAGATGACTTGAGATAGAAGAAATGATAGATTACCCTTTATGTGAACGTTCAAACTGCATAAATTGGGAAAAAGGAAGTTGTACCTTAAAGAACCCCGAGAAAAGTGGAGATGCTTGTCTTGATTATGAGGATGCGATGAATGCCCTCAGGCTTAAGGCTGATGCAATCAAAGGAACACTAGGATAGCCAGAGTTTAACCTCTGCTGCAGGCAACCATCTCCTATGGCGTTAAGGTATCTTTTTTGAGTCTTAGTTTTTACAATGTTTGAAAGTCAAAAATAGAATCAAGCAAAGAGAGGCATCCAAACTCGACGTACTTATTGACTTTTTTAAAAAAGGGGGTTCTCCTCTTGTTCTTCGTCTTAGTTCTGTTTTAGGAGGTCTTGAACTTGGTGCTCAATTTGGTCTCTGATTTCTCTTAATTTTTCGATGGGTTTTCCTTTAGGGTCTTCTAGTTTCCAATCGACTGTCGGCTTGAAGAAGGGACCTGGACAGACTCCCCGGTCATTGCAGCCCATTGTGACAATCAGGTCTGCATCTTGTGCCATCTGGAAGGTAAGCATCTTTGGCTTATTAGTTGAGATGTCGATGCCCTTCTCTTTCATTGCCTCTACTACAACTGGATTAACCTTATCGGCTGGTTTATTTCCGGCGCTTGAAGCAAGCAATTTGCCTTTACCGTGGTAGTTTGCAAAGGCTTCTGCCATCTGACTTCTGCCAGCGTTCTCAACGCAAACGAAAAGCACTCGCTTCATACGTTCACTAAACCAACAGAAACGAAAAACGTATTTAAATACGTTGTTCCAAATGCTTAAAATGGGAAAGAAGCAATGACCGCACCGAAAATAGGTGAGCGATTACAGCGATTAACTGAATCAGGAATCTGCTCTTGTGAAACGGCCTCACAATACGCCGATGAATTAAAGGAACTAGCCAATAAAGGAATGACCCCTGAAAACAGTGAAGCCCGAAGTAAAGTTTTCAAGGCTCTAGCAGACCCCATCAGGCTGAGAATTTTGGGGCTCCTGTTTTCTCGTGAGATGTGTGTCTGCGAAGTCATGGTTGCTCTCGACTTAACCCAACCCACAGCTTCCCACCACCTAAGAATCCTGGAAAACGTTGGGTTAGTCAAGGACAGGAAAGAAGGAAAATGGGTTTTTTACAGCATAGCCAATCCAAAGCTGTTTGATGATTTATGCAAACTCGCTTCTGAAGGCCTCAGTGGCACCACATAACAATAAATTTAAATTCTTTAATACGAATTCTGCTTAAGGTGGACATAATGGATAGCAACCAACATTTCGCAGAAAAAAGCTCCAATTACTCATTAGAAACACGAAGATTCAGCAGCTGCTTAATCGCTTTGAAAAAGTAAAAAGGGAGGGAAATAATTTGACAATTGAGAAGGTCGTCTTAAAAGCTGAAAAATCGGAGTGCACTGCATGCACTACATGCTCCGTTTTCAAAGCAGACAACCTCAAACATGCAATAGCTCGTTTAAGCGGAGTCTCAAACCCAACAGTAAAAGTCAATGAGATAACAGGCAAAGTTACATTAGATTATGATCCAGAGAAAATTAGCCTTTCTAAAATAACTGAACGAATACAAAAACTCGGCTACCAAGTGGAAATAGTATCGCGAGAGGAAAGCAAATGAGAGAACACCAAAAAGGCGTTATCTTTGTGATCTTGCTGGGGTTATTTGCTCTAGCAGGTGGCTTAATATCTGGGGTTCAGATAGCTTACGCACATGAAATCAGCGTAGCTTTAACTCTAATCGCCGTTGCCTTAGGCTACCGCATCTACGTCCATGGCATTAGATCGCTAATCCATGGTAACGTTACCGCCCAATTGTTTGCAACAATCGCCATCTTCATTTCAGTAATCGCTGGTTTAGTTCTACCTCAAGCATTAGCCACTGGTACTGCAGAAGCAGTTGGATACCTTACAGCCGCAGCCATAGTAGCGTTCATTATTCTTGCAGGGATGACTACCGAAGATTACATCATCCACCGAACAAGAGGAGCGCTTGAAACACTAATCAAAATGACCCCTAAAACAGCACGCGTACGACGAGACGGAGCAGAAGTCATAGTACCCATAGACGAAGTTAAACCAGGCGAAATTGTCTTAGTCAAACCAGGCGACAACATACCCGTTGATGGATTAGTAATTTCGGGACATAGCACCGTTAATCAAGCAACCATCACTGGCGAGTCAATCCCGGTTGAAAAAACAGTCGGTGACCGCACGTTTGCTGGCACCCTAAACGAACATGGCGCCTTAGAGATTAAGGTTGAAAAAATCGCCGAGGACACCACACTTGCCCACCTCATAGAATTAGTTGAAGAAGCCCAAGAGAAAAAAGCTCCCATACAAAACATAGCAGACCGATTCACCACTTACTTCTTACCCCTAATGACTGTAATCGCATCATCTGTCTTTGCATTTACATATTTCACGATTGGTTTTGAGATAGCCCTTGCTAGAACAGTAACCGTTCTCTTAGTTGCATGTCCATGCGCTCTTGCAATTGCTGTTCCAGTCGCTGTAGCTGCTACCATTGGCAATGCCAGCATGAACGGCATAATAATCAAAGGCGGCACACACATCGAAAAGCTGAAAGACGTTAAGATGGTGGCATTCGACAAAACTGGCACATTAACAGTTGGCGAACCAAAAGTTGTGGAAATAAAGACATTTGGTAACTACTCACAAGAAGACACAATCAAGTATGCTGCGATTGCAGAAAAATTCTCTGAGCATCCCTTATCCAAGGCGGTTATGGCTAAAGCTGAAGAAATGGGGATTAACGTTCCTGACCCGAAGGATTTCAAAACCATCCCCGGACATGGCGTGCACGCTCATTATGAAGGACAACACATCCTGATTGGGCGGAAGATGATTGATTTTGCGGTTCCGGAAGAAGCATCTTCATTGATGAGTCGAGTTGAAAGTGAAGGAAAAACGGCTATTCCTGTAGCTTTAGACAAAAGTGTTATCGGTGTTATCGTTGTGGCAGATACGATTCGAGATAATTCTCTCGAGGCTATCCAGAGGCTCAAACGGTTAGGAGTTAAGACAGCTATGATTACAGGCGATAACATGCTGACAGCCAAATCCATCGCCGAACAGGCTGGAGTCGATGAATTCCACGCCGAGCTTTTACCTGAACAGAAAGTCGACGTTGTTAAGGACCTCAAAAAAGAAAACATTGTTGCTATGGTTGGCGACGGCGTGAACGATGCGCCTGCGTTGGCTACTTCAGATATTGGGTTTGCGATGGGCGCAGCTGGAAGCGACGTTGCGGTTGAGACTGCAGATGTGGCACTTCTGGGAGATGACTTAACCAAAGTTGAGTATGCAATCAGCTTGAGCAGAAAAGCCTTTACCAGAATGAAAGGAAACATTGTTTACGCCTTCATATGGAATATAGTAGCATTAACCATAGCTGCTGCTGGCCTGTTAAATCCAATAATTGCAGTCATACTTGCAGAACTCGGATGCATCTCGGTGGTAATCAATTCAGCTCTACTGCTGCGAAGTAAACCAAAACCTTTCACCCAGACTAAAGGATAAATGATATTCAGTGTTAAGAACTGAAAAGACACCATAGAATCTTTTTATACCTTTTTTTTAAAAAAAAATGAGCAGACATTTTAATGGCAATAGAGACTCTGGTTGAATTCAGAAAGGTGGTTTTATCAACCTCTTAAAAACAGCAACAAATACTTTTACCTTGAAGATGAACTGCAGTGGACGCGATTAAAATAAAGGTGAATAAAATAAAGGGACTTTCGGCTGAATACGAAAGTGTTCGGTCACTTTATAGGTCTATTTCTTGACCGGCGAAGCGGTAATTCCACATTTGGCTATTGTCTTTTTGATGTCATCTGTTGAGACAAGGGACGAGTCAAAGGATACTTTTAGCCAGTTTGAGATTGGGTTGATGTTGTAGGTTTTTACTCCTTTTAGTGCCTTTAAGCGTTTTTCTATGATTTTAGCTTCGCATGAGCAGCCCATGCCTTCAAGTTTGAAGGTTACTTCTTGGTCTTTGCTTACGTTTTCCATCGCTTTTTATCCTCCAGCTATTTCAATTGCTTTTGAAGTACTTGATTTAACTTAAATATTTTTTGCTGAAGTTTAGCGGCAAAGTATTTATAGCCGCTATAAAAGGTATTTCAACCATATTTGAAATAGATTTACATAGTGATTTAATTGGAAAACGCTAAAATTTACATAGAAGGAATGGAAAGCCAAACCGAAGTTCAATTAATTCAACAAAAAATTAACGCGTTGCCAGGAATAAGCAACCTAAACATCGACGAATCAACACAACAGCTAAGTTTATCATACGACCCATCAACCATCAATCTCCAAGACATCATCCGTTCAATCTCAGAAACAGGCATGAAAGCCCAAGTCATCCGCTCCAAAAGCAAATTAAGCACATGGTGGAGAGAAAAACAGCAACTTGCCCTAATCGCATGCGGATTAACCACTCTCACAACCTTCCTATTAGGACTAACCAAAATTCCACAAAACTACACTTTCATCGGATACATCATCGCAGTTCTAGTCGGCGTATATTACCCTGCCAAAAAAGCGATAATTGCTTTGATGAACCTAACAGCAACCATCCATCTGCTTATGCTGATAGGTTCCGTAGGTGCATTAGTGCTCGGTATGTGGTCAGAGGCAGCCATTCTCATCTTTGTCTACTCATTAGGCGACGTACTTGAATCCTATGCAGTTGATAAAGCCAGAGGTGCTATCCGCTCACTAATGAATTTGGCACCCAAACAAGCGTTGGTCCGCAAAGACGGCAAAGAATTCATGCAGGCAGTTGAGGACATAAACATCGGAGATTTAGTAATTGTTAAACCTGGCGAAAGAATCCCTGTTGATGGAACAGTACAGACAGGTTCCTCGTTTGTAGACCAATCCGCAGTCACCGGCGAATCCTTCCCCATAACCAAAAGCATTGGCGACGTAGTGTTCGCGGGATCCATCAACCAAAAGAGCTTTCTAGAAGTTAAAGTCGATAAGCCCGCAAGCGAAACCATGCTATCAAAAATAATATACTCAGTAGAAGAAGCTCAAGCAAAGAAAATATCCTTCCAACGCTTCTCGGACAAATTCTCAAACACATACACCCCAGCGATGTTTGTCCTTGGCATTTTAGTTGCTGTTATACCACCCGCTTTGTTTGGCGCAGACTGGATGACTTTTATCCTACGAGGATTAGTTGTCTTCGTCGTTTCCTGCTCATGCGGATTGGCTCTATCAGTTCCAGTAGCGGTTGTTGCAGCTATGGCAAACGGAGCTAGGAAAGGTGTTGTGTTTAAGGGCGGCGCCTACTTTGAGGCTGCCAAAAAAGTCAAGGTAATAGCCTTCGATAAAACCGGAACTTTAACAATTGGTCGACCAGAAGTCACTGATGTTATTAGCTTTGGTAATCCTTCTCAGCAGCAACTGTTGATGCTCTCGTCCAGCATGGAGTGCAGATCAAATCATCCTCTGGCAAACGCCGTTGTTAGAAAAGCAAAGGAAAGCAAAATCTCAGCTGAAGCAAGCCTCGAGGAATTTACGGACGTGACTGGAAAAGGTGTCAAGGCAAAGATTGAGGGGCAACCATGCGTTGCAGGTAATCCACGATTCATGGAAGAAAATGGCATTTCAATCCAAGAACACCAAGATGAAATTGCTAGGCTAGAGGACCAGGGAAAAACCGTCATACTTGTTGGACGAAACGGTAAATTACTAGGCATTTTAGCTATTGCAGATGCATTAAGACCGGGCGCCAAAGAAACCCTTAGCGTTATTAGAAAACAAGGTATCCGAACAGTGATGCTCACAGGCGATAATGAAAGATGCGCAAAAGCCATTGCTGCACAGGCGGGCGTGGACGAGTATTATGCGCAGCTTCTCCCAGAAGACAAAGTCAGGGTCATCAAAGAGCTCAAAGAAAAGTATGGGTCAGTTGCTATGGTCGGAGACGGCGTAAACGATGCACCAGCGATGGCTGCTTCCAATGTTGGCATAGCTATGGGCGCTGCAGGAACAGACGTTGCAATTGAAGCGGGCGATATAGTATTGATGTCTGATGACCTCTCAAAAATAAACTACGTTCGAGAACTAAGTGCAAAAACCGTTAATAACATTAAACAAAACATCGCTGTCTCACTGATAAACATTGCCTTCATGGTCGCAGCAGCATTACTCGGTTACTTAGGGCTGGTCTCAGGCTTACTGCTTAATGAAATCAGCGCGCTAGTAGTCATCGGGAATGCCCTGAGACTACTTACAACCAAAAACAAGTTTGATTTACAGAAGAAAGCTGTCACCTAAAGCGAGCGCCCTTTCTCTGTAATCTTGTATATTTTCCAGTTTTTCTTCTTATAAGATGCAATTAACCCTGCCTTTTCAAGTACCATAAGATGGTAAGATAGGCGAGAATCGGAAATATTTATCAAAACCTTGATAACGCAAGGGCATAGATCGCATTGTTGGATTGCTTTGAGAATTATGAGTCTTGTTTTGTCTGAGAGAATCTTGTGCAGCTTGACTTCTTTCTCTATTTCTTCGGGTTTGATGGCGTTTAATATTCGATCTAATCCGCCAATCTCTGCTATTGCGTCTTTAACCTCTTGTGGGAACTCGGAGGAGTTTTGTTTTTGCATTTTATCGGTATTCTTTGCAGCCATTTAAATCTCAGGAAATTATTAGGCGTCCTCAGATAAAAAAAGAGCGGGCGCCATCGTTCAAGTTTAATAAAGACTTATCAAATACTACCTTCCAAGGTAGACAAGTTATGGCTCACGTTTGGCGAGATGGAAAAGTAGGCGAGGTAGTGTTTGGAATAATAATTCCAACTCTTGTAGCGTTAATAATTGTTGGCGTTGCATTGATTTCTACGCCATCTCTGATAGGACTCAAGTATCCGCTTTTAGAGGCTATTATTATAGTAGGCGTGCCTATGCTAATTGGGTTAATCTGGAATCAATGGGCGGGCGGCGCTTCAGGTTTCTTGTTAGGAAGTTTATACGCCTTGTACTATTCAGACCAACTCTATGCTTCTCAAGGTAGCGGTGATATAAGCCTCATAGGCAACCTCGTAAGCGCTATGTTAATAGGCTATATTGCAGGAGCATTGGGCAAACGCTCAACAAGTTACCGAAGGATGATTCCTGCAGGAGTGGTTGCTGGAATTATGGGTGCTCTGCTGGTTGTTTTGGTTGGCCAATTTTCGCCCATTCTTGGTGGGATAAGCATCTCGGGATTGCTACTTGCCTTCTTACCGCGCGTGCTAGCTGGCGTGATAGTGCCGTTTATAGCACGAGCGTTCTTACGTCATGGAACATTCCAAGATAAGCAGACCTAATGGTGATTAAGGAGCTTCACCTCTTTGATTCACAATCAAAACACAAATCGCTTTCTCTGTTTGTCCAGTATTGTTTACCGCATATCTCGCAAGTTGTTTTTCGCAGCATATCTTTACCCCCTTCTCCTTTTGGCAAGCAACAGCTTGAGGTAAAGCTTGATGGAAAAACTATTGCCTTCTTATGGCAAAGAGGTGCGCACGCTGAACAATGAAGCGTAGAACAGCCGCCACCGCATTTAGCTGGAAAAGCAACAAATGCCTTTCCTTCTTTCATTTCAAAGACGCCGTTTGGACAAAATTCAATGCAGCGTGGCTTGCCAGTTTTGGCGCAACCGTCACATTTGTCAGCGAAGATTGTGGGGAACCATGGACCATCAGAGCTAGCCATGGGCAACAGCCTCTGATTGCTTAACCTTTGGTGTTGTCTTGAATTTGCGCATAAGGTACACTTTTATGGGGTCGTTGATTAGGAAGGTTGTTAGCAAAGCATAGCCAAGGATTGCCAGCACAGGTATGAAGCCAAGCGGTGCAAGCTCTAAGACGCCAAAGATGGAAATGGCAATTACAAACAGGACCTCGGCTAAGACTGTAATGCTTAAGAACCTGCTAGGTTTTGATTTCCAAAAGTGGTCGCGTTCACGAACAATCATCAGCGCGGATACTCCTGCCAGATTCAAGTAAGCAAACCCGAATGTATAGATTTTCTCCACGTTGCCGATTAACCCAAAGTATGACAGGGCAAATACCGTAAAGATTGCACTTTCAATAGTCATCAGTACACCAAGTGAGCCACTGACTCCAAATAGCCTACGCATATCAAACGTATCAGGCTTCTTCGAGGAGCTGACATTATCGGTTGATATAGACATAGACACGAAGTCGCCTAAGAACAATAGCAGCACCGTACCCGTTATCGACAGCATCAATGAATGTGTAAGAAAAAGCATCACAACGATGAAGCCAGCAATATGAAGTTTTCGAGCAACCATCATCAAAGCCCAGCTATAGATTCTCTGGTAGATGATCCTTGACGTTTTAATCATAGATGTTATGCCGCCAAGGCCTTCAACCGTTAGAACTGCGCTCGCAGAGTCTTTAGCAATGTCTGTTGCGTTCTTCACTGCGATACCAACTTCAGCCTGTCCTAAAGCCGGCGCATCATTTACGCCATCACCGGTCATACCCACTACATGCCCAATGCGTTGAAGAGTCTTCACTATACTGAATTTGTCTTCAGGATAGATTTGGGCGATGCCGTGGCTGTCTTCGATTACTGAATCCACTGGTGTTGCTTTGGTTTCAGCTTCCTGTATCTTCGACATAGTTGTCACATTTTTGCCTAACCCCACTTGCATGGCGATGTTTTTGGCAACCGGAAGCGAATCCCCAGTAAGCATCTTCACCTCCACGCCTAATCCTCGGATTTGATCAAGGATCTGGCGTGAATCCTCTCGTACCCTGTCGGCGATTCCTGCAAGTCCAACAAACTCCAGTTTACTTCGGTCGGATCCTTTAGCCACAGCGATTACCCTCAACCCTTTTGCAGAAAGTTCCTCGGCGAATTTGACCATCGCTTTTGCCTCTTCTTCAGGAACGTTACAAACAGCACATATTGTATCAAAGGAGCCTTTTCCAACAAAGAATTTTTCATCAGCTTTGCTGATTGTGGCTTCAGTCATTCTGGTTTTAGGGTCGAATGGAACAAATTCCGCTTGCGTATAACCGTCTAAGGGTATGTGAGCCTCTGCGGCAGCAGTTAAAAATGCTATATCGATTGGGTCTTGATTAGCTTCATTTGAGGCAAGTGCACCGTAGAATAGTACATCGTTTTGGCTAAATCCGTTGAGTGGCACTTCCTCTTCCACAAAGAGCTTATTGATGGTAATTGTGCCAGTTTTGTCCACGCACAAGACATCCATTGTGGCAGCATCCTCTGTTGCGCTAAGCCTTGTAACTAATACGCCTTGTTTGGCAAGAACCGATGAACCAAGCGCCATGTTAACGGTAAACATCGTAGGCATAGCGACTGGCACTGAAGCAACAAGCAACACACCAGCAAGCGGCAGTAACACTGCAAGTTCGAACCCAGTCAATACAGCGTAAACGAAAACTATGAGGAGAGATGCTAAGACCAGTATGGCAAGTTGCCGCGCAACTTTGACGGTGACTTCTTCCATGTGAAGCTTTGGTTTTGCCATCTCAAGCAGAGAAATAGTTCTTCCAAAATATGTCTTTACGCCTGTCGCATCAACTATGCCAGTGGCTTCCCCACGCTTGACAGCTGACCCTGAATACGCTATCTCGCCTGTAGACTTATCCACAGTTCCAGACTCACCCGTGAGCACTGACTGGTCTAAACTTAGAGAACCATCAACCACTCTAACGTCAGCGGGCAGCAAGTCGCCGATTCGAACTCGGACAACGTCGCCAGGAACAAGTTCTCGCGCAGGGATGGTTGACCATTGACCATCTCTTTTGACGCGACTTTGGATTCTTAATCTCTGCTTGAGTCTGGCCATGGCTGCTTTAGCTCTGCCTTCCCGCCATAGAGACATCCCAGCGTTGAATAGAAGGAGGAAAACTATTACGAGCGCCTGCGGATACTTGCCCAGAATGAAGGTGACAATAGCTGTGGCTTCAAGCATCCAAGGTATGATACCCCAGAAACGTTTTCCTAGCCTTGCAAGAAAGCTTACTTTCTTCTCTGGTACTTCGTTGTACCCGTAGATTGCTAATCTTTCCTTAACCTCTTGGTTACTCAATCCTGTCTCTAAATTCGTTGCTTGAAGCCCTTTTAGTTCTTTCTCCATTTTCTCACTTCTGAAAAGTTGGAAGTTGAAATTATCATGCTAAAAAATAGAGCTATTTGGCAGAGATAAACGTGGTACACCCCTTATTTATTCTTTTGATTTTAAGTCATCGATTATCTTTTGGGTTTCCTCTTCCGATGGATGCGTTATAGCGCCTGCAGGGCAGACATCTTCGCAACCTCTGCAGAATACTATGCATTTGTTTGGGTTTACCACCGTTCTTTTTTGGCCGTCTTTTTCTTCAAAACTGAAAGCACCCACATGACAGTAATCAACGCATTTTCCGCAGGTTATGCATTTATCGTAGTCGATCTTTGGGTTCCAAGGGATTTTTTCACGAGGGATCCCCTCATATGTTTCTTCAGACATGTTTTGTCACTCTTTTTTTAGGACATATAGAAATTATCACAATATTTAAATATTGTTATTAACTCGTTAAAAATTATCAGGCGATGATGCGGATAACCAGAAAATCAATTGTGCATACGAGAAAAGACATCGTCGCTTGTTTGCTCTTGTCTCACATCATCCTCTTCTTTTAAATAGGCAGGAAGATAAGCGATTTAGCGATTCGTTCGTAGTTCAATCCTTTTCCTTAGTTCGCTGATAATTTTTCCAATCTCCAGTTTTGAAGGATGACTAATAGCGGCTGATGGGCATATGGCGTCGCAACTGTTACAGTAAACAATACAGTTATCAGCATTCTTCACAAAAGGCACCCTTTTTCCTTGCTTCTCCTCAAAATCGAAGACGCCGTGCTTGCAAAACTCTAGGCATTTTCCGCATGAGAGGCATTTTTTATAGTCTATGGTTGGATACCAAGGTATCTTACTTCTGGAAACCCCATGAAATACTCTTTCAGCCATTCAGATTACCTCTTCTCATGCTGTCCAGAATGAATAAATTTTTAAGTTCGGGAACTGTTTTTCCAGAAAAGCCTTGACTTCATCCTCATCCAAGTTAGGAATGCCGTTCTTGTCCTTATGAAATGCGATGCCTGTCTCTCTAAGAGCATCGCCCTTCGGAAAGTCGTAGAACATGTAATAGCGCTTATCGTGGAGCATTATTAGCTTTAGAGTTGTGAGTTCTTTGTTTGGTGAGAAGCCGTTTTGTTCAAGAATAAAAACGATTGATCCAGGCTTCTTTTCATCAACTAAGCGTTTGAATTCTTCCCAACTTCTGATTCTCACATGCCCCTCGGACATTACTTATCACGAATTCCTAAGCAGAGTGAAGATATTACAGTCTATCCTACAGATTATAACAATATTTAAATTTTATTATAAGAAAATTAAGTAATCTCTTAAACGCCATTGCTCGACGATATTCCATGAGTTTAGAATCTGCGAGCTTTTCCAAAATCTTAAGTAAGCTAGGGAGCATCTAACACCGCCATGGGCTTAACTTGGCCACGTGGAACTTGCCCATCCAAGGGTCGACCGCTTCATAACACGCTCTAAGTTGTATTTTTCGCTGTTTCTTAATGCCCAAAGGCTTTTGTCATTTCTTCTGAAATTATGTAGAGAGTTAAGTAGCCCGTGAGAGATTCGAACTCTCGTCGTCGGGTCCAAAGCCCGATATGCTTGACCACTACACCAACGGGCTGCAGCACCGCTTCAACTTAAGCGTTCTTTTATTTATAATTAGAGGTTAAAGGGCATATTTTTTCTTAATAAGAGTTCCCCTATTTTGTTGAGATGGAATACTCGCATGACCTCGAAAGCTTGAAAGGTAGAGAGTACTGCTTGATTTTTTAACGCTGCGGCGCCGGCACTTTTACACATTCTTACGTTAATTTCCATCCACAGGGTTTATCTATGGTGCGGAAATCGATTGTATTGTGTGCAATAGGTTTAATAAACCATAAAGCTTAAATATTAAATCTGTTACTCAGCTTAGTTTGCGCGGGCCGAATGTACTATTTCTAGCCAGATTGGCCTATGGTGACGGTTCTACGCATTTCCAAGTGAGGTAGGAAGATATGAGTCTAAAAAAAGAAGCCCCCCAACGAGCAACCCAGCGCTCTGCTGATAAGTGTCCAGAGTGCGGTGGCGAGAACCTAGTTCATGATTACGATACAGGTGAGACTGTTTGTGGCGACTGTGGTTTGGTTCTCTATGAGCAGATGATGGATAAAGGACCAGAGTGGCGTGCGTTTACCCAAGAAGAGAAAGCTTCCAGAAGCCGCGTCGGTGTCCCCACATCTTATTCTGTCCATGATAAAGGCTTGTCCACTGCGATTAGCCAGGTGGATCGCGATGCGTTTGGCAGGAAGTTGCCGCTTTCAACTAGGTTGCAGATGTGGCGCTTGAGGAAATGGCAGATTAGAAGCCGAGTGCACTCCTCGATTGACCGCAACTTGGCTCAAGCCATGGCTGAACTTGACCGGTTATCCGATAAAGTCTACATTCCACCACCGATTAAAGAAAAAGCTGCTGTCGTTTACAGGAAAGCCCTTGATAAGGGTTTGGTTCGTGGACGCTCCATTGCTGCTATCGCTGCTGCTGCGTTGTATGCTGCTTGTCGTGGAAGCGGTACGCCGCGTACGTTGCGTGAAATTGCTGAAGCTAGTTTAGTCGATAAGAAAGATGTTGCTAGGTGCTATCGGTTGTTGTTGCGCGAATTGGAGGTTCACATGCCGATTGCCGATCCTTTGACGTATGTTTCGAAGATAGCGGAGAAAACAGGGATTTCAGGAAAGACACAGGGTGCTGCTATAAACATCTTGCGTGAAGCTAGGCGAAAACGTGCTGCTGCAGGAAAGGATCCGATGGGGTTGGCTGCTGCTGCACTCTACATTGCGTGTTTGCAGAACAACGAGAAGAAGACGCAAAAAGACATTGCTGAAGCTGCGGGCGTAACTGAGGTTACTGTACGTAATCGCTACAAGACGCTTAAAAAACAGTTGAATCTTGAGTTGCCTGATTAGGCATTCCCACATTTTTCTTTGATTTAAGTTTCTGTTTTTTCTTGGTTTGTTTGAGGATCTTCTTCGAGTTCCATAACTATGGTGCCGATGTATCCGCACTCGGGGCAGTAGTATTGTTTTGGCGTTAACCAAACGGCTAGGCTACTGTTCAGTTGGATTTTTGGGCTGGCGCATCTTGGACAGTAGATGTGGCAGGGTCTGCGGTGTTTTGTGTTTTGGAAGATTTCGCGTAAGTTATCTATTTTTTTCATTTTGGCACACCGGTTGTTTGGTTTGGGAGTATTGCGTTATTGAAGTTCGATGTTTTCTTGTGGGTAACCAATTTTTATGAGAAATTCTTTAACACGGTCTCGGTGGTCGCCTTGGAGCATAATTTGACCGTTTTTGTGTGTTCCTCCGCATGCGCAGTAGGTTTTAAGCTTTTGGGCGACGTTTTGAAGGTTGCTGTTTTTATCGTCCATGCCGTCGATTATGGTGGTTGCTCGTCCGAATTTTCTGGTTTCAAGGCGTATGCGAATCCGTTGTTGCTCTTTCTCGATTTCTCCACAAACGCAAAGGTCCTTAGGTAGTCCGCATGTTGAACAAACTTCAGCCATGACACTCAACAAAGACATTATCAACGGTGTATATAAGAGTTTCAAAGTGGCTCGAGTTAATTCTTCTCGGGAATAAATAAAATTTGGTTTTGAGTTGCTCTTGCGAGAACCCCCCCCCCTCCCCCTATAAATATAAAGCTCGCGGTTGTTCCTGCAAACGTTTGGTCTTAAAAAAAGCTTGATTACTTTCTTTTTGAGGTAGAGCCGATTGTAGAATTCCGCAAAACGCTTGTTCGAGTTTGGAGAAACCTGAAAGTTAAGGAAGGGAGCGGTGTTGGGGAACCTATGAGCTTCTGGCTTACCCTGATTTGATGAATCAAAACTGTGATGTATACAGGAGAGAAAATAGATAAATTTAGACAAAATCGGCAATGTACTTCAGAGATGCAACCCCGAGCTTTTCTTAAAGTCGAAGATGACTAATCGCGTGGAGTTTCAAGGGTCATTTTGACAACGCTTAATAGGTTCTTACGCCGACTACATTTAAATTGAACGTGACTTGGCATGGTTGATGTTTGGTTACCCTACGGAAAAACCGACGTATGCGTCCGTATTCCAGCCCGAAATCTGCTGGGCACCATAGAGCCTAAGGAGCAACCTGGGGCGCCGGATGCAAAAGCAGAGGTTGAACGGGCGCTGAAGGAACCCATCGGCACCAAACGATTATGTGAAATTGTCAAGCCTGAGAGCAAAGTCGCCATCGTCGTGGACGACGCTACCCGCAAGGCACCCAGCGAAAAAATGCTGTTGCCAGTCCTCGCCGAGCTTAACAGCGCAGGAGTCAAAGACGAAAACATCACGGTATTTTTTGGTTGCGGCACGCATCGAGCCGTTAAGCCAGAGGAAGCCGCTGAACTGCTGGGAGAAGAAGCCCTCAAACGAGTAAAAACAATAAGTCACTGTTGCACCGCACAGGACTTAGTTTACATCGGCACCACTAAAACATATGGTAACAAAATTTATGTAAACCGTGCCTTTGCTGAGGCAGACGTGAAAGTCCTGCTTGGAGATGTCGGCTATCATTATTATGCAGGGTTTGGTGGCGGAAGAAAAAGCGTTCTGCCAGCTGTATGCGGCGAAGAAACAATCAAGACAAACCACGCCCTGCTTTTGAACGCAAACGCAAGAACAGGAAACCTTGAAGGAAACCCTGTGCACATCGACATGACTGAAGCGGCACGGCTTGCCAAAATAGATTTCATACTCAATGTTGTTGAAAACAAGAAGGGTGAAATCGTCAAAGCTTTCGCTGGAGACCTTGAGCAGGCATTCATAGAAGCTACTAAACTAGTTGATGAAATGTATAAAGTGACGATAGACCGCAGAGCCGACGTAATCATCGTCAGTGCAGGCGGCCACCCGGCAGACATAAACCTCTACCAAGCATACAAGGGACTGGACAACGCACTCGACGCAGTAAAACGTGGGGGCGTGATCATCTTAGTCGCCGAATGCCCAGAAGGACACGGCAACCAAGTCTTCTACGACTGGATGACACGGCTAGGCGACCTAAAAAACGTCGAACGCGAAATCAAACGCAACTTTGTCATGGGAGGACACAAAGCCTACTACCTCCTAAAAGCCCTCCAAAACCACCAAATAATTCTTGTTTCATCCATGCCTGACTACTACGCCACAAGCGTATTCAAACTGAAAACTGCCCGAGCCGTAAACGATGCACTCACCGAAGCGCTTAAGCTTGCAGGCTCCGCATCGCGAATCTTGGCCATGCCATATGGAAATCACACTTTACCAGTGTTTAAGGCTCCAGAAGAAAACAAAACTTAACATACCTCGCCCCGACATTCTGTGGATGGTTTGTTTCTAAAGCGTAAACTTTAAGTTCAGTCGGCTGAATGTGGTTTAGGCAAGGCGAAAAGATGCAACAAACCTTCACGCTACGCAAATTTACTCCTGATGACTTGCAGAGTGTTATGCAAATAAACCGCGTCTGCCTTCCCGAAAACTACACCGACTTCTTCTTCGTGGATTTGCACCAACGTTTCCCCGAAACTTTCATAGTGGCCGAGAACGAAGGAAAAATAATTGGCTACATCATGTGTCGCATCGAAGTTGGATTGTCAAACTATGGGTTCGGCGGCTTAATACGCAAAGGACACATAGTTTCCATAGCAGTTATGCCCAAAGAAAGACGCAAAGGCGTAGCGCAAGCGCTCATCAAACGTGCGCTAGAAGGCATGGAGTATTATAAGGCAAAACAAGGCTTCCTTGAAGTGCGTGTAACCAATGAAGCCGCAATTTCATTGTATAAGCGATTGGGCTTTGAAGTCACTCGAACAATAAGTGGCTACTACTCTGACGGCGAAGACGCATACGTCATGACAAAGAAGCTTACCTAAGTTCTAAATGCATGCCCAAAAAAGCCCCGGAACAATAACTAAACGTTAAATTTAAAATAAAGCTTACAAGCAACAGCTTGCTATTTTTCCTCATCCAAGCTCTTTTTGTATAGTGCTTTATCGACGACTCGAACATCAAGGTTGTGCTTGGCAGCGGTTTTTCGCATAGCGGCTAAAAGTCTGACGTAGTTTTGTGTTTGGTAGAGGTTAGACGGTGGGTTACCGAGCAGAGGTTTCCAGACATGTACGTCAAAAATGCCGTATTGGTGAGGGGCAAAAAAAGCCAAGATTACGCTTGCAAGCACAGGGCTGATGCCTTCAAGCATGGTTAAACAGTTCATTCGGTAAACATCATCTATTTGGGGTAAACAAAGAGCTTGGCTGGTTAGAGCGGCTATTTTTTCTTCATTATTCCGAGTAACTAGTTCTTGAGCACGGGCTTTTTTTGAGCTTTCTAAATTAAACTTCCAATCCACAATCGAAGCCAAATCCGCCATTGTCAACACCTTGTTTTTCCTAAACCTGCTTCCGAGTTCTCGCTCTCTCTGCACCTGCCAACCGAACGCTTTGTCATATTTGCGGCTCCAAGCCAAGAAATCAGCTTTATCCATGCCAATCGCCTTTAGCTTTATTATGGTTGGCTTGCATTTTTGCCTTACCTTACTGTTACAAAAATAAAGATATGATAAGGGGATTAGTTTTGATCTACTAGGTGGGCTGTGCCGTCTGGGCAGTAAACTTTCTCGTCTTTGCTGACGCGTCTGTAACGTTCACTGCACATATGCAGCATTTCGCAGCCATCGCAATCTCGACTGAGCACTTTTTTTCGCCTCCTGTTGGGGCTTTCCAGAATGCTTAGATCCGCTTATAAGGCTATGTAACATGCATGTATATACTCACATGCTAACGTTTTTTCCGAGCAGTACAGGTTTTGTAGGCTATGCAATCCTGCGAGCAGGGGATGGATGTTTTGGTTTGGCAATCCAGTATAATCGTGCTATACACACCACTCACCCCGCCAACGCTCTTAGCGCGTGCCAAATGCGCAATCGGACGTATAACATAAATATGAAGGGCAAGGCAAACAGGCCCGCAACCGCTACCAGAGTTGCCAAATCAAACATGCCATTTTCCACATCCTTTGGTTTTGCTCTGACTCTAAAATGAATGAATATAGATATAAATGGAATTGAGAATTATTCATATAAATTAAGAAAAATCATGCAAATAAACTGTTTTATAGATAAACAATGAACATTTTTACAAAGATTTGCCAGACGGCTAACTCCAGGGGTCACCGCACAAACCTTTAAGCACGCTCTTCAAAACGAACAATAGGCTTGCCCATTATATCCCTGATGATATCCGCCCTGTTAAAAGGCGATCGAACTAGGCGCAACCTGGTTTCTCGTTCACCCTGCGAATTAACAGTTAAATCTCCATAACCGAAAATCCTCCCGCCCAACGATTGGTCGACCATCAAATCGCCAAACCCAGCTGGCGTAACTACAAATGAATGCAATCGCACTATGCCGCGCCTGATTTCTAAGCCATCTTGCCGCAAGACATAGGAGTTTGAAGCCCAAAAGATCAGCAGCCCAATCATCGCCACCAGCCAAATGATGGCAAAAGCAAGAAGTGTCCAAAGGTAAAGAGGCATGCCGACTACGTAGGCTATAGCTATGCCAAAATAGTTTTCCACCAAAAGAAAGAGTATAGCGACTATGACGATGCCAAGGGTGCGAAAGATGGCTATGGGGGTAACCCAAGGCTTTCCAACCCAAATAGCAACTCCGTGAGAAGTACTCCTACTATAAGACAATGAAAACACGACCAATATGAAAATAGTGAGAATGGTATTTAAGCTTTGAAGCCTAAAGCATCAAGCACCTTTAGCATGCCATCCTTTTTAGCCTGTTCCTTTATTGCTGCCGTGTTAACGCTCGAAAATTTGAGAGCTGCTTCGATGTTAATTTATACAACGGGCCTATGCCAAAGCAAGCCCTCGATTGAACGCAATAGTTGATAACCAAACAAAATAGCCACAAAATAAGTGGGCCACAATATGATTGGCCAGTTGCCCGGCGTATAGTTCCATAACCCCGTGGACACAGCAAAAAATTCCATAAGCGCCAAAGAAGCCATGCCGCCCAAAGCCAAAAACACCTGCTCTTTGACTTCACGTTTAACCCGACCCCTACGTGCAACCAGCAAAACAGCCCAAGCTATCAAAAATGCAGACAGCAAAACATACCAGTTTGAGCTAAAATCAAAAATCAGGTTCATTTTCTTTAAGTCATCCATTAGTGCGTTATTTTCTTTCGGTGTTTAGCAGGTTTATGAGTTGACCAGCATCTTTGGCAGTAGACAGGTTTGTCAGCCTTCGGTTGAAACGGCACTTCGCATTCTACACCGCATTCGCTGCAAACAGCGGTATAGCCAGTTTTTGCGTGGAAAGGTTTGAATAAATGGTAGTTCTTTAGTCTCGGCCAACCTGTTTTGGCGTATCGCAGCATTTCAGGGTTGTCTTTGAGCCAACGCATCATGTGGAAGAAGCTTTTTCCCCGTTTTTCCTCACGTTCAGCCATCGGTTCATAGCCTAAATTGCGGATTTCATCCAGATAAGCGATTTCCACTAGCCTCTGCGCTTCGCCGACAACACGTATGCGCTTTACTCGGTCTTCGCCGTAAACCTTTTGGAGTTCTTCGGCTGCAACGTCAAAGATGCATCCTTGACATATGTGGATTTCTTCATCGGGTTGCAAGTTAAAGCGAGAGACTAGTTTTGATACGATGCGTGAGGATTCTTGGAGGTATTCTTTTTCACGGAAGATTTCTTGATAGAACCTTACGTCTATGAGGTCATATTTGAATTCGCCTGTCTCTTCATGATAAGCGCCGATAACCACGCCGAAAAGCAAGTCGCCGCTACCTGCGTCGTCAACAATAAGGGTCAACTTTTCTAATTTCCCTCTCTCTTCCCAAACCCATAGCCAGACCTCTATAAAAACAGTCTTCTCTAAAAGAGGCAAAAAACAGGGAAAACTATGTTTTTAAACGTTTAATCAGGTCTTTGCGGTATCCTTCATCAGCCAAGAAGTCTTCCAGCATGGCGTTTGTAAGTACATGTAGTTTTAGGTCGTTTAGGACTGCGAGTTTGCGCAGTTCCCGATGCAGGTCCGCCCGAATTTCAACGACAACTCGCTTGCTCATTGTCTTACCTCAGTGTTTAGCACTTTTGTATCTGCTGAGATGACTGGTTCTACTGCGGAGAGCATACAGGTAATCGGCAAGCATAGGCTTCTCCCGCCCTAGTTCCAACGTAATCTCAAGCGTCTGCATCTTAGCGTCGACGTTGTATTCGATGCTTTGAACCCTAAAGTCGCCGTTTACACCTTCATTCGGTAAATTAACGTGAACTGTGTCTCCTGCCAAGATGGGTGTGGTACCGTAGTCTATGACTGTACTTTTTAGGGTAAGCCTCTCTGCAGGGTCTTTTAGGTTTGACAGGAGCGCCTTGGCATGGGATTCACATTCCAAGTCACTGCAAAGTTCCTCGTTGACTTCGACGAGTTCTCGAAGCCCAATGCTGTTTTGGCTGAGCATGTCTTCTTGCATGCTACTGTATTGGCGCCCCCCAAAGAAGACGCCGTCAACCCAGAAGCTGCCTGTGCCAACGCCATCAAACCAGCAGGTAACCCGAAGCTGTTTTATCATGTGCCAATTAAACTGCGTCAGGACCTGCCAGCAATCCCTCTTTGTATTGCCCACTGGAAGTGCGGTTTGGAACCACTTTTCTGCGCCTAGGCTAATCTCGTATGCAGCTGAGCCGTCGTTTATGTCGTAGAGGGTTATGGTTACGTTGCCGTTGAAACTAGCGTCTCGGCAAAGCCAAAGGTTAAAGGTGGGGTAGAGATCAGCATCCACTTCGTTACCGCTGTTTAGGATAAGTTGGCAAGCAGCATAGTTGAGGTTTTGCGCTGAGGTTTTAATGCTGTTTAAGCCTTTGATTTTATTTGCACTATCTAAGCTTATGGTTCCTGACGTGGCAATCCAAGTGCCGCCCGTGGGTGTGAGGCTTTCAGTCCATTCATCTTTATCGAGTGGAATGCTTTTATCTGCGGCTCCGTAAACCGTGACTTTGTTTCGCACCCGCGATATGTCTTTGGAGTATTCGCTGCTTTCTAAGCGTTCGCTAAGGCTTATGGCGGTATTTTTGCTGTTTTTGGGGAAAAATTCGAATTTGCCGTCTGGTGCAATTCGGAAGTCGTATCCAATGACACCTGAATTGTCGGCGGTATCAGCGATTTCCTGCAAAATATCCATCACAGGCGTGTCGCTGTACTGTAAGCGTGTGTAGGTTGTGTCGGTTGATTCAACAAGTTCGACGCCGTTACGGATGTGGCTTAATCCGATATAGTAGTCGAGGAGTTCTTTTACGATGTCTTCACCTTTCAGGTTCTCGCATGTCTTAGAGACAACTCGACGAAACAGGCGCTCACCCCAGCAGCGCCCCTTCACTGTCAAATAGCTTTCCGTGGGCGAGGACTGGTATTTGACGTTCTCCACCCGACAAGTTAGAAGTAGGGGACAATTGGCGCCTCTGCCCACGCTTAAGCTGCCGTCCAACCCCACTACAATGGGATATGGGCCGTTGGGGCTGTATTTGCCGTTCCAATTCTGCAATACAACCTCAAAACTGCTGACTTCCTTGGTACAGCCCAAATGCACCTGCAAACCAACGACATCGCCCTGCGGAGGAGTGACCGCTCCAAAAACAACTGCGACCGTAGGCACATCAACACTCATACTATTCAGCGCCTCTACGATAGAGTTCATCTTCTCCAGAGCGGATAATGCTTCGGCTTCGCGATGAGGTTTCAGCGGTTTGGGCATTGAAGTTTTGGACGCTAGCAGTGGCTGAATTCATGCTGTTGGCGAAGCTGTACATGGCAGCAGCCGCAGCGACAATCATAGCTATGCCTACCCCGGTCAGCGCCAAAAACGTAGCAAAGCTAATGTTTAGGCTATTTTGAACCACCGTAGCAAAGGCGGTTGCGGCAGCGTAAACTTTCTGAGCAACAGCAAGTCCAGCACTGGTACGCATGAACATGCCCATCACCGAAACCACCATCATGCCACTGTTAAAAACCCTCATCTGTGAATCATTGAGCACACCGAATTGGTTTGCCACGTATCCAACGGCTGTTCCAGCAGCGCCGATGCCCGCGATTGCTGCACCCAAACTTTTCACTTTGGCTGCTAATACTTCAGCATCAGTTTGTATGCGGTTAAACTCTGCGCTAGCATGGTTAATCGCTCGCACGGTTACAGCTATTTCACGAAAACTCAAAGCTGAGCCTCCGTTTTAGCAAAATCGAGCGCTTCCAGAAGTGCGTTTTCAAGGCGGGGTAACTGAGCTTCGATTGCTGGGGTTAGGTATGGTTTTGCTCTCATGTACCGTGTGCCGAATTCGACGTAGGTTGCGTAGGTGGCTTCAGCTCCTACTTGAATTTGCCAGTCCTGGCTTTTTGCGTAGATAGTGCTTTGTAGATAACCTGTTTGCACTGGAACAAGATTTTGAGCATCTGCTTTGATGTCTTTGGCCCATTCATAGAGCTGATTTTTTACGTTTTTCTCCATCGCATCGTCGAATTTGGTTAGAGTTCGAGAAAACTCGTCTAAACCAGATACCTCAAGGTTGATGGATACGCTCATGTCTTTTTGCCTCTTTTTCCATCCTTGTTTTTTCTTCTTCTGTTTGGCGGTCTATCTCGTTGAGGATGATGATGTATTGGTGGATTGATCTTGCAGGTTGTTTGGCGAGTTCTGCAGGAGTCCAGCCGAATTCTTTGCAGAGCCGAAAGTCGGTGACGGCAGGGTGGGGTTTTTGGCGTCGGATGGCTCGGATAAAAAAGATTGCTCTTCCCGCGTCAAAGCACATAGACCGTTTACTACCTGTGAGAAAAGCTCACCGAGAGGAATGGGTATGCCGTTTTCTTCGCTGAGAAGCTTCTCAAGCGTTATGGGAGAGTTTGGAGGTTGTTCTTTGAGAGCTGCCCGGATGGTTTCTGCTTGGATGGCGATGAAGTCGCTGGCTTGCACCTGTCCCGAGAGGGGGTGGTATTTTGTGTGTTTCTGTATTATGCGGTTTCGTTTTGCCCAGGTGATTTCTTGGAAAACGTATTTGCCGGCGTACTCGGCGCCATATTCATTGCCGATGTTTAGGGTTTGTGTTCTCATGGATTTCACCTTTTAGCTTATTGCTATGGTTTTTGCGACGAAAGCGGCTTTGAGACTGACAAGGTCTTCTATGCGCGTCGGCACAGAAGCATTTTCCCACTTACAACCGCTAAAGACTGCTTTGTTCGAGCTGCCTAAGCCGAATTCTAAGTCGAATTCTGTATCGTTTATGATGTCTTCGAATTCTTCTTTGCTTTCAAACTCAAAAACCACTTCTCCAGTTAGGTCTCGGTGGCGGTTGGGCAGGTATTTGAGTACGTTGCCGTTGGGGCTGCGTATCACAGGAATTTGCTTTAGGTTATTATCTATTGAGAATTTCCAGTCTGTTACTCGGTCCAAGCGGGTGCTGCCTTTTTTGATGTAACTCTCGTAAAACGGTACAGCGCCAGCATAGTCAGCGTAGGTTGCACCAGGAATCTTTTCGGCGGCAGCCGTTAAGTCTTGACTTAGAACACTCACGCTTGCTTTAACGACATCTTCAACGTGGCATTCCACGGTTGTCTGTTGGAATTTGCAGCCCGTGTAGAGGAGCGAGAGTACATCTGTCGCAGTGGCAAAGGCACCTTTATAGTAGAGCACTTGGATGCTTAGCGATTTGGCTAGTTCCACTTTGGCGTACTGCAAAAAGTTGATGGGTGCGTCGCTTGGCAAGGGGAAGTCTATTTTTAGGCTCGGTGTCCGCAAACCTTTTTTTATGGCTTGCAAATCCACAGAGCCTACTCCACGGAGTTTTATGTTGTTTGGGTTGATTTGGGGTTCAATGCTTTCTGCTGGGATGCTCAGCATTGAGGGCGTTTGGGGGGTTTGCCCAAAGCTTGCTTCTTCTACATAGCATATTTTGCTTTCATGGGAACCATAGGTTTCAGTCATTTGTTTTTTACGCTCCAATGTTCTCGATGAACCATGATTTTACCGTAAACTCGGTGCGGTACACTGGGGGCTTGATGTCAACGCGGTCGAGGTTGCGGTAGCCTACAACGTCGCAGTAGGTTATTCCGTTTACTACGACCATACATGAAGCAGTGTCACATTCCAACGTGGCAGGTGTTTGACCGTCTGTGGGTTTTGCAGTTTCTGCAAGAAACCAAACGTAACCTTCAGCATCTACGTAATCGGGCAAGGCAGCACTCACGTTTAAGAGGATGGTTTCTTCTTCGGCGGCATCGTTTGTTTGAGTGTTTTCCCACACCCCAGCCGAGTGATTCCAAACCTTAACGGTAATACCATCCCCGAGGGGCGATGTTCCATAGCCTTCGAAGCTCAAAACCAGTCGCTTCACTGTGCGCTCTCGGCTTTCAACTTTGAACCTCAACAGTAAAACCGCGTGCTTGCCGCTCTCCGAGGAACTGAGTTGGTATCGGTCATCATCGCTGTACCAAAGTTTTTGGTACTCAGCATCGGATAGTTCCACCCACGCATCTGTATTTGGCGACGCCTCTTCAGCACCGCTAAATGCTCCACTGCCTTGTCCGCCGGCGCCTAAACCGACGAAAGTGTAGGTTGTTTCATTAGGTTTAGTGCTATTCCGCCGAAGAATCTGGTTCACTTCCTCAACAATCTTATTGCGCAGTGTCTTTGCACTTTCATCTGCATTCGGTGTCTCGGTTGTCCAAACGTTAACTCTTATGACAGATAGGCGTCTTCGGATTTTCCCCGTCAGTTCCATTTTTTGGTCGCTGCATTCAGCTAAGCCCACAGTTATTTGTCCATCATCCATCTTGAAAGCAGCTGCGTTTTGCCACTCGCTTGATATGTTTATTGAGGCTAACGCGCCGTTGTCTTTTACGACTCGTAAGTTGTTTTTCAGCAGGCGAGCAATGGTGGTTGCAGCATCTTCTGCTTCGTTCATTGACCATGCAACCTCCTGAGAACGGCTTTGCGGAAGGCTACGTCGTTTCTAAACATGAAATCCCGAATGGAGGTTACTTCGTAAGCGACACCATTGCACACAACCTTATCCTGGCGCCGAATGGGGGCAAAGACATGAAGAACCAAGTAATCGTTGATTAGATAGCCTGGTTCTATGAAAACTTCTTCCATTTTGCTTTGAAGCACAATCGCTTTTAATTCAACGGCTTCTCCGTAAGCAGGAACATCGCCCATCTGCGTGACTGGATAGAGAGTTAGTTTCTCACCTTTGCTGTTTAATACTTGAGTGAAACGGGTCAGCGGCGGTTCGTAATCCAACAGCAACTGCCCCAGCCAACACACCGTTGCCATGGCTTGCTTATTTTCTACAGGAGCAAAAGTTGCATGTTTGGTGCCCCAAAACATGAACTCCTCAGCATGTGCTTTGATGGTTTTTGCACTGAAATCGCAGGCTGGCTTATCATGGCTACGGCGAATTTTAGCTAAAATCCCTGCGGCGACTGCATCGTAGTAATCGCATGCCACCGTTTTAGCTTTAACGTTTATGTACCCTGCCCAGCATATCCCTGGATTGTACGCAGGGTAATGCGGCGAAGCTTCAATGGCGTTTATGGCTTGATAGGTTTTCTGGACGGTGCCGCTATAGCCTTCGTATTCATAGAGTCCCAGCAAAGCATAAGCAACCGAATCATCATAGATGACATCATCACCTAAACCGACTCGGTGCCAAGAGCCATCGCCACTGGGAGCAGGATCAAAGTAAAGGTTTAAGCCTTCTATGCCTACTCGGTAAAAATTCACTGCATCCTCAATCATCGTTTGGTAGGTGCGCTCGCCAGCAGGGTCAGATTCGCGCAGCATACCCAGTGCAATTAAATTGTACAGGGATTCAACATCCATTTGAGGCTGCCACACGCCTGATGTGTCTCCAGCTCGGGCAAAACCGCCATAGAAGCGGTCGTGAATTCCCAAAGCAGCTGGTTTTTGCTGCATGTTGAATAGAAATGTGCCGGTGGCAAGTTTGGCGCTATTGAGGTAACGCATGTTGGACGTTAATTCGTAAGCTTTCAGGAGAGCGGGCACTGTGCGGCCTACGTCCACGCTGTAGCAGGTTGTGCTGTTCTCAGTGCTGATAAACCCACCATACGCCACATTTTGGTTATCTGTGACTTGTTGCGTCAGCATCCAATCTGCTAACTCAACGATTTTAGCTTCAATTTCAGTGCTTCGATCATCGAATTGAGGATCGAAGTAGGCTTCGTAGAGAAAATCCACCGCGAAACCAGCTGAAAAGGCAGCTTTTCCCCATTGCGCATCAGGTCCTTCCCCTGGCTTTACATAGAGGTAAGGTGCATAATCCATGACAAACCGATAATATGCTTCTGGAACGGGCATCGTTACGCGCTCCTTACAGTGGGGTGTTTTAGGGCGTTTAGCAAACGTTCAATTTCTTGCTGAAGCACAGTTAACGGCGGCGTCTTGTCGGAGACAGTTATGTTTTGGTCGCCCACGTTAAAGCTTAGTCCTACTGCAGATCCACCTGTCATATAACAAATTGCATAGACTGCTGCGAGAAGCGTTATGAATTCTTTTTCAGCATCTGAGCAATCGTTGATGTCGATTTGTTTGTTTATTTCAAGCCCAAGCGTGGTTGCTGCACGCTTAATCATTTTTTGCAGCTTATCGTCCGGGATGTCTTGAGTGCCTAAATTGATTGTGTCTCGTACGTCGCTCAATGAAACATTCGCCAATCTGAGTCAACCTCAAGCAATAAAAAGATAAATAAGGATAATTTAAAGTATTTTGGCGTTGTAAAGCTCTAAAAATAACCATTTTATCAAAATAGCCTATTTTTAAAGATACATTTTAAATTAGACTTTGATAATATAATTAAAGAAAAAGGGCATTTTGCTCAGCTACCCCTCAGCTCGATGGCTAAGTCTCCCAAAATCAAAAAAAGCCGAGTTTTAGGCTTTGCACCTATGCGCTGTTCAACCGTTTCAATCGCACCAACTTCTTCACTAAGCATCAACATTTTAGAGACAATTAGTTCGTCCGTGGCAGCTACATCGTCGAGTATCCATAGGTCTGGTTTGTTGAGGAAAATGCTGTCAGATAGATTCAGTTGGTCGGTTACTTGCTTAAAAGTAGCTGGCGCCTCAGCGTTGAAGATTAGCTCGCCTATCTCTGTAACTGCTCCGCAGGCACAGCGCCCGGTTTCGGTGAGGTTTTCTGTGGCTATTTCGCCGTATTCAGTTATGCTGTTTGGCATTTGGTTCTCTCATGGTGTTGGCAGATCTAGCGCTCTAAAGGTGATTTGGGTAGGCAGGTCTTCACGCCAATAAGCTGGTCTGTAGGTTGCGTCGGTGAAATGTGTGGGTGAACCGTCAGCGTTTACATAATCGCCGTGTGATATGCGGAAGAGGCCATAATTGTTGGTTTTGCCATTGTAGAGAAAAGTGATTGTTTGTCCTTCAGCGATGCTGGTACTTAAGGTGTCGTCATGGACAAGGTAGGAAACGGCGTTATTGCTGATGTGGGGGTTGCCAAGTGACAGAGAGACGGCTTGAATGTTAGAGTAGGTTACATTCATCAGAAGCCTGTTTTTCAGATTTAAAGTAAGGCGTGTTGGATAAACGAAGAAAGCGTTGTAGTCCCAATTGCTGTCTGAGCGGTTGCTCCAAAGCGCGATTTTTAAGACATCACCGACCTGCACGTTAAAGAAGCAAAACAATCGAGTGTAGAATAGGTTTGCGTTAACTGAACCTGTCCCCGTAGCAACGCTTACCCCATTCCTCTTCATCCTATAAGAAAGTGTTCCAGCTGTGACAAATTTGCCTGCGGCTATAACGTTAGCGACCCAGACTTTCATCGCCGGTGAAACGTTAAATGTAGGCAAATCAGCATTCTGCACGGTGTAGGTTATTTGTTCGTTGCCTGCAGAAGGCTCTGAGGTAGGCAAAGCAACAGGTGTGCTTTGCAAGGTTTCCTGGGGAGTTTGCAGGCTTATGGTTAAAGTTTTGAATGCGCTCGAGGCGGGTGTTAGCTTGACCATTCTTTCTGTATCTCCCATACTGTAACTGATTTGAGCTCAGCGCGGGGGCAATTCTGCGCGATTTCGTTTATAGCAGCGTTAATTCTCTGTTCAAGAGCTTCTTCGTCGGTTGTACCAAAGTCAAGGATTAATTCACCGTTTCGCGGTGAATAACTCCAACCGACTAAGCCTTCAACCTGTTGCAGTTTCTCGTCGAATGCTTCCATGTCTTCTGCTGAAAAGTCATTATGCCTTTTGCTATCTAATGTTATTTTCAAGTTTTAGGGCCCCTATGTGTGGGTAACTATGCCATCGTAGCCAATCAGTTTGGCAACTGAGGTGTGGGTGTTTTTTACCCGTATTCGCTGAGCGTTTGTGCAATGGAACGCGTATTTAGCGTAAACTCCGGTGCCCGAGTCAATGTCAAATATTAGGCTGTTGGTGCCGTCGTAAACTTCCAGTTGCACGTCGTATTCATGGTAAATGTTGTGGATCACCCACTCCGCCGTTCCAGACGGTTGAATGTCAAGATAAGCGCCAGCAGCGATACTCTGCAAGTTTTTCGTCACATCTCCAACTGCCATGCATTTTTTCCTCCTAACTGAAGGTTATCTGCAGACTAAGCGTCCAGGTTTCGCCAGCTGCTTTGGTGCCCTTGCTTGCAACTTTGCGGTTTAAGTTCTTACCAGAGTCATCGGCTGCATTCACAACTGTGTATTCTTCCCACGCAAAGTTTGCATCCGAGCCGCCAAAAGTTGCCCGCCACTCCACCGTTTGGTTACTGCGCTGTGGATAATTGGAATCCATCGCCTTGAATGCCTTGTTAGTTACTGCCTGCAGTCCCGTCTGGGTGGCTTCTACGGCTATGTTGCTGTCTCCAACGCCTATTCGTGCGTTGTTGTTGTCCCATTTCGTCGGTGTTCCTAGGCCACAGATTAAGTCTATGAGTTCTTGTAGCCCCTCGTTTAAAGCAAGGTTCGAGCTAAAGTTCTCTAAACCGATGAACGCTTCACCATGACGATGTAGCGCCTCTTCTGTGGGTAATCCATTTTGCATTTCTTTGGCAATTTGACCTTTGGGGTCTTGGAACTTGTAGATTTGCCAGTTTGCCTTCCAACCGATTTTTTCTGTGGTTTTTTGCATGTTTTTGTCTCCGATTTTTTGGTTTGTTGCTGGTTTCTCGCTAGCTGAGCAAGTCAACTATGTTCGAGCCACCTCACGCAGGGTGCCTTCGTTGTTCCACGTGAACGTTAAAATGAACAGCAAATCGGCGCCATCATAAGCCTTCAATGTGGCTACGGTGCCATCAGGATTCCAGGTGAAACCCAGTTTGGTGAGCTTTCGCCCAGGCGGTGGACACGTAAGACCCATTAAGGCGCTATGGATTGCCTTGTAAGCTTCTTCGTACCTGCCGTATGGAACTTCAGTCATCAGAGGTCACCTTAGCTGTTTGCTGGGGTTCTTCCCAGAGTTGCCAACCGAATTTGGATGCATTCTTTCTGAATTCTTCTGGACGAATGAGTTTTTGTTCCGCTGCTTTGAGCAGGTCGGCTGTGCTGAGCTCTTTTGCTTTATAGGGGCTCCAGTGTAAGCGCGCTTGGGCTTGAGCGGGATTGAATCCAGCCTGCAGCAAGACAACGTCGAAAAGTTCGCGTTCAACTTGACGTTTTATGTACCGTTGAATAGGCTGGATTAACATGTTTTGCAGCTCCAGTGCAGCGTTTGCTGAGGCTTCGGTGAATCCAGGTGTGCTGAAGAGCCGCGGTAAGGGGGTTTCGCAGCCGAGGTAAAATTGGTTAATGAGGTGGTCGACGTAATATTCGAAGCGTGCGCGGGGGTCGATGGTGACCGGTCGGATGTCGCCTTTGCCGTTGTAGAATAGCCAGGCGCCTTCTTCGCTGCGGTTTTTGATGGCTTGCTGAAACTTGGCAATTGTTTCGTCGTCGGCTCGTTCCAGCAGGGCTAAAACGTCGGGTCCAGCGTACTTCTCAAAAATTCGGGGCATTATTCGTTCAATTTTTGCTTTCATGGAAGCGTACGCTGGACGTTTATCACCTTGAAAAGCAAGGGAATGCAAAAGAACCTGGAGCACACCCGTGCCATAACCAGAATAATCTAAGCAGTTGATGCGCCAATGCACGATGGCTTGGGCGGCAAGGCTTTGACCTCCATAAATTTGGCGTAGCTTATAACTTTCGATTTTGTAGGGAATTTTGAGGTTTTTTTCTTCCAGGTAGCTTTGTTGTATGCGCTCGACTGCATCAACTGGAAGCCGGTGTAGGGCTTTGGTGTTTTCAGGGGTGAGTTTGAGCCAGAAATCGTTTCCGCATGCAATCAGCATTTTCGCCATGTCGCAAAGCAGGGCGTCCAAGTTGACGTTTTCGCTAAATGAATCGACTACCTGTTTGGCTTGAGTTGCCCTCTCATAATCATCGTTTATGGTGGTGTAGAAGCCTGAGCCAACCGCCGAAGCCGCCAGCAAATCCACGCTTGCTTTGCAGCTAGGGTCGCGCTCATAGAGCTTAACTATATCCGCTAGTGGTATAGATGGGGTTTCATAAACCAAAGCTGCTTGAGGCAAAGCAACTCCGCTTTTTGCCTTAATTGAAAAGGCCTCGACAAGGCGTTGGAATGTGGTGTTCATTGCACTGCCTCCAAGAGTTTAACTCCTTTTTCCGTGATGATGTAGGCAGCGCGGTGTTTTTGCTGGCTTTTTTGAACGAAACCGCCCTGAACCAAATAGCGGAATATGCCTTCAAAGGTGCCGTGAGTACCTCTTTTACGGATGGTTCGCTGCTCCAGTTCAGTTCGGCTTAACGGTTGCTGACGGAGTTCTTTTAGGACTGTTTGGGCTAAATTCATTCTTTCAGTTAAACGTCTCATGTTTTGATCCTCGGGTTGTTTATTTGGAAAAAAAGGGAAAATGGAGTGCTTTCATAATTTTCACGTGCTTAAGTTAGTGTTGTGGCTATATTGGTTAGTTTTGCGATGGCGTTGCTGCGGAGGACTCCTAAGCCGAAGCGTGTGGTGGCGCGGACGCCGTATTTGCCGTTTTTGATGTCTTCCCAGTCTTCGACTGTTACGTCTCGTCGTAGAAGCATCACTGAAGCGACTCTTGTGTCTATGGCGTATGCTGTGCCGTTTGGAACAAGGGTGCTGGCTTGGACTCGCATGCCTAGAACGCTGGTGACTGTGGCGTCGTCGAGGTTGGTTTGTCCCGAAGGCAAGTATTGTGCGTGGATGAATTTGTCGTCGCTTAAGAGCTGATGCAGTTGAACTTCGTTGACTGCGAGAACGGTTGGTTTCCAGTTTGAGGCTCGCAATGCATTGTGTAGTTTAACGAGCCCTGCCCAGTTCATGGCTGCGTTGCCTTGGCTGATAGGTGCGCCTCCCGCTAGGTCTGCGTCTGCAACTGACCCGTAGAGTGCGATGATTCGGTTGGTTTCTTCCTCGCCTAATGCACGGCCAACTTTCTCTACCATACTGTTCATGACGTTCCAGGTTGCGTCTTCGAGGAATTCGCGGGTCCATTCTTCTGACGATTCTGCTAAGATGTTTGTGTAGACGTCGACAATGCTGTTTTTTTGTCCGCTTAAGCGCGTGGCTGAGCCTTCTGCGTATTTGTAAGCGACTGCTTTTTCGTCGAGGGGGAAACGTTCCATGGGCTCGGTGGTTGGCATAACGGTTATGATGTCTCTGCCTATCATTTCGGGATAGGCGGCTTGCACTAAAGTATCATGCAAGCGTCCTAGGGCTGACGCTGAATCGCTAAACAAGCCTTCGCGGATGCCGACTTCACAGTAGCGTTTGAGGAAGGGGTGGACGTTTGCTTTGTGCTTTTGGGTTTCGATATGTTCTTTGAATTCGTTGTTCTGCGCCATGAGCGATTCAAATAATCGTGGTTTCATACGGCTTCACCTTAAATTTGTATGAAGAGCAAATCGCCTGCAGAGGTTGCTGTTTGTAGCGCCGTGCCGAGTTTGCGGTTATAGTATACGGTGTATGTGCCTGAACCGGCTTCATTTACGGCTTGGTCTGTTAATTCTAGGACACGTTTGGAAGCATCTGCTCCGTAAACGGCTTTGCCGCGGGTGATTGCGCCGCCTGCTTTGACCTTGACTCTGCCACGGATCAGGACTGGGCATTGTGCGGTTGCAGAAGTGGTTTTGAGGGCAATTCCGATGCAGTCTTGTGCCGTTGCGGCTGGGGAGACTTTGTGGTCTGAGCTCAAGTAGACGGGGTCGCCCTTGGTAACTGCGGCTTCTGCTTCGAAGGATTCGATGATGGCGTTGGGGTCATCGGTTTCGCCTATGGCCATCCAGTTTTTGTTGGTTAAATCAGTCATTGTTTGTTTCTCCATCTTCCTTGTGTTTTCGCTGAGTTCATCCTCAGTTACTTGCGGTCAATTGTGTGACTATCCTGCATGCTGCGGAGTTTTAGAAGCACCCGATTGAGTTCTTGGCACATGCGTTGCGGTCCAAGGCTCCAGCTACGCTGAACTAAGTGGCTGGGCAAGACACTTTCGATGAGTTTTATAGCTTGATTTAGCGGTATGGTGGGTTCGAGTGGTTTTTTGATTAGGCTTTCTGAAATTTCACTCAGGTCTTGTTGTGGCTGAGTTACCACTGAAGTCAGGTAGGTTGGGTGCAGAGAGAGCCAGTCGCGGATGCGGTTTGTATCCCACATTTTCTCTTTCGAGAAGAGGATTGCTTGGGTGCGTTGTTGATCAGGGTTGCTTTTGATTTTGCCCATTATAGCTAAAACGCCGTTTGCTCGGTCAAGCCAAAAAAGGCTGAAGTGCTCGGGCAAAAATGCTGATGCGTCCTGGTAGAAGCCAAGCGTGTACTCGCCAGACAGCATAGGTTCGAATTCTTGTTCGCAAAGATGCAGCTTTTCGAGAATTTGGATGTTGGTTTCAGGGATGCCGGGAACCGCAACTAGGCTAATTTCAGCGTTGTATAGTCCATGGGGGATTTTTCCGTTAACTAAGTCTATGGTTTGGTAGTCTGCACCGACGCTGACGTGGCGTATGAGGCCCTTGCGGATTTTTGCCGCTGTCTCTTCATCGAAGATTTCGGCTTCATAGAGCAGGTTTTGTCCGTTCCAATCGGTTTTTGTGACTTTGCCTACGGCGTTTTGTGAAGTTACATGTTCGATGTAAACGGGTGCGTTGACAAGTTTTGAGGCAAAAGCTTCCAGTTCTTTGGGAGTGTAGATGTTGAAGTTGCGGCTCATGCCGACAGTCATGGCTAAACCGCTTATTTTGAGGGGTTTGTTTGAGATTTTCTCTGTAATCATGAAGGGCAGGACTGCACAGACATGTTCTTTTGCAGCAGTGCAGTTTTTGCTGAACCATTCTTTGGCCTTCTCAACGGTCCAGCCGCATTCTTTGGCAAAGAGGTAGCTTTGGATTTCCAAGGTTTGTTTGCCGATTGGTTTGCCAACAATTGCTTGTATGCCCTCCTTATCGTTTATTGAAGCTGTTTTTATAGTGTCTTTTTGGAATTCTTCGAGGGGGCGATGTTCGCTTCGGATGGTTTCTTGGTTTTCTTCCCATGTCATTTTGTTGTTCCTCACACAACTGATAACAAGCTAATATACTGCCAAACTGAAAAGACGAATTGTACTACCCGTTGGACCACGTGAGGACCAACCTGAGACCAGCCTGAGGGGTCAAGACAGAAAAGTGCATGTGTATGGCAAGAAAATGCGTAGTTAAAGTTGTCATGAGCAAGGAGCAGCGTTCGATACTGACTGAGTTATCGGGGCGTTTAGGCATGAGTGAAAGTGAAACGTTACGCATGGCATTGATGGATTACGCCAAAGAATTAAGCTTGATAAGCGAGACCATACATCGCCCAAAAAATCAGGCTAAGCCCTATAGAGAAGAAGTTTGATTGGGTCAAGAATGGAGGAAATTGTACGCAGGTAATATGGTTCGTCTAAATGCTTTCTATTTTTTAATTTTTCAACTGTAATTTTTTGGAGTTTTTTGGCGTCAATAGTGGTTATCCCTCTTAGGGCTTAGGGATATCCGATTTTTATGATGTCAAAAACTTGGCGTTCAATAGGTTGGGGTTTAACGGATCGTTGCGATTTGCGGTTTAGCCTGCGCGTTTTTTAGCACGGAAAGCGAACCGTTTTTTCCTATTCGCAGCTGTTTTTCGCCGCGGAAAACGCAGACTTGCCCGTTTTTGAGTTCTATGCTATCACCTATGCTGATTGCGTCGATTTGTCCTTCCCAGAGGCAGAGTTTGATTTTTCCTGATTCGTCGGCGATTATGGCGTTTACGACCATAACGTTGTTTCCGAATTGGGTGTGGACTTGAGTGGGTTTAGGAAGCTCTATGATTGTGGCTTTTATGTTTATGTGCTTCATGCCCGCTCTAAGATTGTTAATTTGGATGTAGAGAGATTGTGTGTTCTGTTTAGCGATTTTTTTGCGAATTTTATCCGTATTCATCCAGCCTTCAAACGAGTTATCTTTCCGAAGTAGAAATTGCTGGTCCACTCGGAATTGCGCTACAACGTTTTCTTCCTTAGTTATCAGGAAGACGAATTCGCTTTTTATTTTCCCTCGATACTCCACAGATAAGTTTCCGCAAGATGCTTTTTCGTTTTTTTCCGCTCGAAGTAGGGCTTGGAAAACTTCATGCGGGTAGATGTTATGTTTTACCGATAGGAGAGCAAGGTGCTCGCCTAAGGTTGATTTTTTCTGTCTCAAATTCCCTCTCTCTTTGCGGCAAGTTTGGAGAAAAAGCAAGTGTGTGGTTGCTTGATGCACTTTTTCTCGATTAGTGAATTGTATAGGTTTATGGGGCTATATTAGGTTGCCTATGAATCAACTTGGACTTTTGCACGTAGATAAGTCGCCTTGCCTGAGTCCTGAGTTTTAAAGCAAACGCTTGATTGATTCCAACTTTTCGAAGCTGTCAGCACCTAATTTATAAGTGTCGATACTATGTATGAGGGGTATGTGTAAGAAGAAATTTTTGCACAGCTAATATAGTAGGAGTTGAAATAGAGAAAATGTCATACGGTAACAGAGAGATGCACAAGGCAACCTGTGCTGACTGTGGAAAAGAATGCGAAGTTCCTTTCAAGCCAGACGGCACCAGGCCAGTTTACTGCCGAGAATGCTACTCTAAACGCAGACCACCACGAAGATACTAAGCCTAAAGCTTGAGCATCTTTCAAACAATCAATATTCTTTTTTGTTTTTTAAACCCATCATAAATTTATTCTCTTCCCCATTCAACCATTCTTGACCTGCAGC
The DNA here is from genome assembly GCA_026014665.1 of Candidatus Bathyarchaeota archaeon. Taxonomy (GTDB): domain Archaea; phylum Thermoproteota; class Bathyarchaeia; order Bathyarchaeales; family Bathycorpusculaceae; genus Bathycorpusculum. The sequence goes on along the minus strand of JAOZHX010000004.1, from coordinate 36,744 downwards.
TTAAAGCCGATAGCGCTTGCCTCTATTGTGGCGGTTTCTACCTCTTTATCGCTCACTTAATCTTTCCTGTTTTCCCCTTCTTTTTGGTTGATAATTTTTAGCCTTTTCCAACATGCTCCACACCCAGCCAAACTCTACATGCAAATATGTACGGCATGCGGAGAGAAACACGGTCGCCACACCAAAGCAGACATTGGAAAGCGTTGCAAACCAAAAAAGCAAAGCGTTCCTCAAGCAACCATGTGGCAACCCTAAAACCGCCACACCCACAAAAAGCTTATGATGCAAGTACTCCATTGAAGTAGTATGAAAATTAGTAATGAATTTCAGAGAGCTGAAAAGAAACAGAGCAGCAGACACCACAAGGTTTTTATTTGCAAGAAGCTGTACGTTTAAGGTACGTGGAGTTTCAAGAGGCAAGAAAATGAGGGATCGTCACCTCAATAGCTGGGATCGTCGGGTACAAATTCTCTAACCCTTGTAGGTTTACCTCTAAAACAGCCACGGAAAAATTCTCGCAACCAACTCTTCTAGATCATACTACGCTTAACACTTTAATGAGGAGTAGAATGCAATGACAAAAATGTCTGGTGCACAAGCACTCTTAGAATCCCTAGAACGACAGAACGTAAACACAATCTTTGGCATCCTAGGCGGCGCCATCCTGCCAGTTTACGATGCACTCTGCGGCAACAAGAAGATACGCCACATACTCGCAAGACACGAACAATGCGCAGCCCACGAAGCCGAAGGCTATGCACGAGCCAGCGGCAGAGTCGGCGTCTGCATGGCAACCAGTGGTCCAGGAGCCACAAACCTAGTTACAGGCATAGCCAACGCATACATGGATTCCTCTCCAATAATCGCTTTGACGGGTCAAGTGCCCACTTCAGGCGTTAACACGAGCTACATGATAGGCAGAGACGCCTTCCAAGAAGCAGACATCATCGGCATAACCACCCCGATTACAAAATATAATTTTCAGCCTCGAACAGTCGCTGAAATCCCAACAGTCGTCAACACAGCCTTCTACATAGCCTCCACAGGCAGACCAGGACCCGTCCTAATTGACTTGCCGAAAAACGTGCAGGCAGCAACGGGCGAGGTGGAGGTCACCGATAGAATCGAAGCCCGAGGCTACAAATCTATGATAGAGATGGATTTGACTAAAATCAGCGATGCCGCCAATTTACTGGTTACAGCTGAAAGACCCATATTGCTGTCGGGCGGGGGAGTCATAACGTCTAATGCTTCAGACGAACTTATGCAGATGTCAGACTTGTTGATGGCGCCCGTTGCCACAACTTTCATGGGTAAAGGCTCTTTCCCCGAGGGTCACCCGCTGTCACTTGGAAGCATCGGAATGCACGGAAACCCCGCTGCCAACAAGTTGATGAGCGAGGCAGACGTGTTACTGGCCATTGGAACAAGGTTCTCTGATCGCGCAACAGCAAACCTGGACACCTTCGCTCCGAACGCTAAAAAGATACACATAGACATAGACGAAGCAGAGATAGGAAAGAACGTTGAGGTTGATGTGCCAATAATCGGCGACGCCAAGACCGCTTTAAAACTACTGCTTAAAGCCTTAAACGATAAACTACACAAAACTGAAGGTACCGCTTGGACCAAACGCGTCAAAGAAGCCAAAGAACAGCTAAGTCCACTACTGATAGATCGTCCAAGAGAACTAGTGCCAAAAGCACTCCTGATGGAGCTGAGAAAAATGCTGCCTGAAGACGCCATAGTTACAACAGAGGTCGGCCAAAACCAAATGTGGTCAGCCCTATACTTCAAAGCATTAAAACCTCGAACCTTCATAAGCTCAGGCGGATTAGGAACCATGGGCTTTGGCTTCCCTGCAGCCATAGGAGCAAAAGTCGCTTGTCCAGACAGACCAGTCGTTGACATTGCAGGTGACGGCAGTTTCATTATGTCTGAGCAGGAGTTAGCTTGTAGCGTCACCGAGAACATCCCAGTCACTGTGATAGTGCTAAACAATTCCGTTCTGGGCATGGTGGCGCAGTGGCAACGAACACTCTACAAACGCCGCTACATGGCGGTTAACCTAGGAAAAACACCGGATTTCGTCAAGCTAGCTGAAGCTTATGGTGCACAAGGCTTCCGCGTGACTTCGATCGAAGAGTTCCAAAAAGCAGTTAAGACAGCACTAACCAGTACAGTTACAACGGTAATCGACGTGCCCATTGGCTCAGAGGAAGATGTGGTGCCCTTCGTGCCACCAGGCTGCGGTTTACCCCAACAACGAGGAGACTACTAAAATGGAAATTGGGAAAACAAAAATAATCTCAGTCTTAGTTGAAAACAAACCAGGAGTTCTACATGGAGTATCAAACCTGTTCCGCCGCAGAAACTTCAACATCGACAGCATAACCGTTGGAGTCAGCGAACAAGCCAACACTTCACGCATGACCATCACAGTTAACGGCGACGAAAAAACAATCGAACAAGTCGTTAAGCAATTGGCAAAACTCATAGACGTCTTAAAAGTCGAGGAATTAGAGCAAGGCAACTTTGTCATGCGAGAGTTAGCTCTAGTTAAAGTTAACGTGCCAAGCTCTAAAGAACGCTCTGACATCATCAACTGCGTCGAAGTCTTCCGCAGCCGCATCATCGATGTCGCAACCGATAGTTTGACTGTTGAAATCACGGGGACCCCTGACAAAATCGACGCGTTCCTAAACCTCATGAAAACTTATGGCATCATCGAACTAGCAAGAACTGGCATAACGGCGCTGGCACGGGGTTCAAAATCCATTAAAATCGACGAATAAACACTGTTGTCGCATGGAAATACTTAATTGCATGTTTCTTGAAAACTTGGCACGATCAAGCATCTTCAAAGTAATTTAGGAATAAATGAAAATGAATATAACAGAAAAAATCTTGGCTAAAGCCGCAGGTAAGAAAGCCGTACATCCAGGAGAGATAGTCGACGCCAACGTTGACATGGTCATGGTTCATGACCTGACTGGACCTTTAGCCGTGGAAGCCTTCAAAAAAATAGGTGTACAAAAAGTTTGGGATAACAGAAAAGTAGTCGTGATTCTGGACCATCAGGTACCCGCAGAATCCGTTAAAGCCGCGGAACTGCACAAGACCATGCGCCAGTTCGCCAAAGAACAAAACTTAACCTTCTACGACGTAGGCAGAGGCGGTATATGCCACCAAGTCATGCCTGAAAAAGGACACGTCAGCCCAGGAAACGTAATCGTGGGCGCTGACTCCCACACCTGCACCTACGGGGCTTTTGGTGCTTTTGCCACTGGCATTGGCTCAACTGAAGCAGCCGCAGTTTTCGCCACAGGCAAAATATGGTTTAAAGTGCCCTCGGCAATTAAAATAAACGTTACAGGTAGTTTCCAAAAGTTTGTAACGCCTAAGGACCTGATTCTGTACATAATCGGCAACTTGGGTGTTGACGGCGCTATATACAAGGCAGTCGAGTTTACAGGTTCAACAATCGAAAACATGAGCATTGCGGGCAGGATGACACTATGCAATATGGCGGTGGAAATGGGCGCCAAAAACGGCATAATAGCCCCAGACGAAACAACGCGTAGGTTCTTAGAGGGCAGAGCAGGCGGCTTGCCAGATTTTAAAGCCCTGCAAAGCGATTCAGATGCAGAGTACGAGCGCACAGTAGAGTTTGACGTTTCAAGCATGGGACCTCAAGTTGCCTGTCCCTCCTCGGTAGACAACGTTAAGCCAGTCTCAGAAGTTGGTGACGTCCCAGTTGAGCAGGCGTTCATCGGTTCCTGCACTAACGGCAGAATCGAAGACTTACGAGTGGCAGCTCAAATCCTAAAAGGCAAACGCGTCAAAGACGGCGTTAGGGCACTGGTGATTCCAGCCTCGCAGGAAGTTTGGCGCCAAGCCATGCAGGAAGGCTTAATGGAAATCTTTACGGATGCAGGTGCAATCGTGTGCGGTTCTGCGTGCGGTCCATGCTTGGGCGGTCATATTGGCTTGTTGGCGGCTGGCGAAACGTGCGTGAGCAGTTCTAACCGCAACTTTATCGGCAGGATGGGTAGCACTCAAGCTAACGTGTACTTAGCCTCGCCGGCCACGGTCGCAGCGTCAGCAGTCATGGGAAAAATAACTGACCCTACAACGTTGGAGGAAACGGCATGAACAGCAAGATTCAAGCAAAGACCATAGTGTTTGGCAACAACATCGATACCGACGTCATACTGCCAGGAAAATACCTTGTGCTGGTTGACCCAAACGAGTTGGGCAAGCATGCTTTGGAAAGCCTAGATACCGAGTTCGTGCAGAAAGCCAAAGACGGTGTCATCTTGGTAGGTGGCAAAAACTTTGGCTGTGGCTCAAGCCGTGAACAAGCCCCATTGGCGTTGAAGTACTCAGGTGTCAAATGTGTCATCGCCGAATCCTTCGCCCGCATATTCTTCCGCAACGCCATAAACATAGGCTTACCCGTTATCGAGTGTAGAGGTATCTCAACCGCGGTTAAGTCAGGCGACGAGTTAGTCGTGGACTTCGAAGCAGGCAACATAGAAAATCTATCAAACGGGAAGAAGTTCCATGTAGAAAAGTTGCCGCCGTTTATAATGGAAATCTTGGCAGATGGTGGCTTGATTGAACATTTACGGAGAAAAATGAAATGACCGAATACAAAATATCGTTGATTCCAGGCGACGGCATCGGACCAGAGTTAACCGAAGCCACCCTGAAAGTTCTAGAATCAGTACAAGAAAACTTTGGAATAAAATTGCAAATCATCGAAGCGGAAGCAGGAGATGTAACATTAGCCAAGCGAGGTGCGGCATTGCCACCAGATACCGTGGAAAAAATCAAGATTTCCCACGCTTGCCTCAAAGGTCCAGTGGGTGAAAGCGCAGCAGATGTTATAGTGAAACTGCGTTTAATGTTTGATTTGTACGCTAACCTGCGACCAATAAAGGCTTACCCAGCCGTTCCAGTTGCGCGACCAGACATTGATATATTCTTTGTGAGGGAAAACACTGAGGATGTTTACAAAGGCTTAGAACACATCTTAGACCCAAACACAACTATATGCATACGATTAATCACCAGAAAAGCAAGCGAACGCATAGCCAAAAAAGCCTTTGATATAGCACGCCTACGCAACGGCAAAAAGAAAGTTACCGCCATCCACAAAGCTAACGTGATGCGTGTAACCGACGGCTTATTCCGCGATGTATGCCGTGAAGTCTCAAAACAGTACCCTGACATCACCTTTAACGAACTCTACGTTGACGCTGCTTCTATGCGTCTAATCAAAGAACCCCAAGAATTTGATGTATTATGCACATGCAACATGTTTGGTGACATCCTCTCTGATGAGGCAGCTCAGCTAATTGGCGGTTTAGGCATGGCACCAGGTGCAAACGTAGGCGACAACTTCGCACTCTTCGAGCCCATTCACGGTTCAGCGCCCAACAGGGCTGGAAAACACACCGCAAACCCCATCTCCATGATTCTTGCAGCAAAAATGATGCTGGATTGGTTAGGCGAGAAATACAAAGATCCTAAATGCTTACATGCAGGACAAGCCATAGAAAAAGGAGTAATCTATGCATTACGTAACGGTCAAACTGTTCCAGACTGCGGCGGGAACGCCACGACTGTAGGGATGGCAGAAGCCATCGCCGCAGCTTTAACAGTGAAAACTGGTTGAAATACATGAGCAATGGAAAAAACCAAACCCGCATAAGAATCTTTGATACAACTCTGCGTGACGGGGAGCAAACTCCAGGTGTATCTTTAACTGCTGAGGACAAGATTGAGATTGCGCGCCAACTTAGTAAATTAGGTGTTGATACCATAGAAGCAGGCTTCCCGAGTTCTTCTGAAGGCGAGCGAAAAGTTGTCAAAGAAATTGCTCATGCAGGCTTAACTTCAGAAATCTGTGCTCTGTCCAGATGCACCAAAGGCGATATCGACGCCGCGTTGGATTGCGATGTCGGTTTGGTACATGTATTCATTCCAACCTCACCTATACAGATGAAATATGCCGTGAGTTTAACTCCTGAACAGGTGCTGGCTTCAGCTATAGAATCCATCGAATACGTGAAGAAGCATGGCGTGAAATGCGAGTTTTCACCCATGGATGCTACCCGCTCGGAGTTGCCCTTCCTAAAAAAAGTCTGCAAAGCAGCTCAGGAAGCAGGGATGGATCGCCTGAACGTCCCGGATACCGTAGGTATAATGATTCCGAAATCAACAGCCAGATTAATCGAGGAACTAAAAACGGTCGTTAGTGTTCCTATAAGCATTCATTGTCATGACGATTTTGGAATGGCGACTGCAAACAGTTTAGCCGCTGTGGAAGCCGGTGCCGTCCAAGTGCATGTAGCAGTCAACGGACTGGGCGAACGTGCAGGCAACGCTTCGTTAGAAGAAGTGGTGATGGCGTTGCATGAGATTTATAAGTACAAGACAGGCGTCAACACACGCTTAATCTACAGCACTTCGCGTATGGTTGCAGCCTTAACAGGCATTACGGTGCAAGCGAACAAGGCAATCGTCGGTGAAAATGCCTTTTCGCATGAATCAGGCATTCACACGCGCGGTATAACCGAAAAACCCCTTACTTTCGAGCCCATTAAGCCTGAATTAGTCGGTCGAACTCGTAAACTAGTGGCTGGCAAACTGGCTGGAACTCGCGGTATAAAAGCGGAGCTTGAAGAAATCGGCATTCACCCAAGTGATGAGCAACTAAAAGAAATCGTGCAGCGTGTCAAAGATTTAGGTGACAAAGGCAAAATGGTCACCGACGCTGATTTGATAGCGTTAACTTCTGCAGTTATGGGTGAAGTCCTCGGTGAGGAAAAAATTGTTGACCTCTGCGACATGGCAGTCGTCACAGGCATCAAAGTCATCCCAACAGCTTCTGTTCGTCTGATGCTTGACGGCAAAGAATACGTTGCAGCAGAAACTGGCGTAGGTCCAGTCGATGCAGCATTAAAAGCAATCCAAAAATTGACCAGCAACTTGGAGAAAATTCGCTTAAGCGAGTACCGGCTTGAAGCCATCACAGGCGGTTCCAATGCAGTCGCCGAAGTCGTCATAAAAGTCGAAGATGAAAGAGGCAACATAGTCTCAGCACGAGCTGCAAGAGAAGACATAGTGATGGCAAGCGTTGAAGCCATGATAAACGGTATAAACAAGTGTCTCCTTAAGAATCGTAAGCAGGGAAACAAAAAGTGAAAGTCATAGCCTTCCAGGGAGAACCAGGCGCCTACAGCGAATCCGCAATCTACCAGTTCTTTGGAAACAACACGAAAGCCAAGCCACTTAGGGACTTCAGAGACGTCTTTGAAAGCGTTTGCACGGGAGAAGCAGATTTCGGCGTGGTCCCCGTCGAGAATAGTCTAGAAGGTAGCGTTACTCAAAATTACGACCTTTTCCTTAATTACGACCTTAAAGTATGCGGAGAGGTTATCGTGAAAGTTGAGCACTGCCTCATCGTCAACCCAGGAACAGTCTTGGCAGATATCGAAGTTGTTTACTCGCATCCTCAGGCTCTGGCGCAATGCCGAACGTTTTTGGAAGAATTTGGACGCGAGCTTATACCAACTTATGACACGGCGGGTAGCGTAAAAATGTTAAAGGAAAAGGGTTTATTGAATGCAGCTGCTATTGCCAGTGAAAGAGCAGCCAACATTTACGGTATGCACATCCTCGCCAGAGACATCGCAGACAACCCCGAGAACTACACCCGCTTCTTTGTTCTATCCACTGAAGATTCGCCCCCCACTGGAAGGGATAAGACATCTATAATCTTCTCCGCTAAACATGAGCCAGGCTCACTCTACAAAGCCCTCGGAGTATTCGCATCAAGGAACATAAACTTAACAAAAATCGAGTCCAGGCCAACCAAGAAAACTGCATGGGAATACAACTTTTACCTAGATTTTGAGGGACACCGAACAGAAGCTAACTGCGTCAAAGCCCTAAAAGCCTTGGAAAAACATGCAATCTTCATAAAGATCTTGGGCTCATACCAAAAAGCCAAGAACACTAACGCCTAACTACTCCTTTAAAGAAGTTCTCGATAATTTTATGACCCTCAGGATGCACTTCACCCCTGATGGCAACCCTCTCTGGGTGGAATTGAACGCCGTAAAATGGTTTGGTTTTGTGTTTGATTGCCTCCACTTCGCACGAAGCGGAATCAGCCAGCAACGCGAATCCTACGCTGTCCAACTCGTCTTTTAAGACGTAATCGTTATGGTATTCAGATAACGGCACAACTTGCCCTTCTTTAAACCCATCAAAAATTTCGTCAGTTTGAAGTATTCGAACATTCTCAAAACGATTAATGACCAAGTTCTTAAGACTGCCTGTTTTGGCGCCAAACGCTAAACCAAGCAGTTGGTGCCCAAAGCAAATACCAAAGAGTGGCAAATTACAGTTCTTAATTAAACCTAAAACTTCCCCGAATTGTGCTCTTTGCAGGGGGTCAACAATTCTTGCTTCAGAACCACTGATGACAACCGCATCGATGTCATTAGCGATTCGATAGTCTTGGCTGATTTCTCTATATGGAAGCAGGGTGCACTGGCTAAATTGCTCTAAAGCTTCCAACAAGCCATCGGTCTTCGTGCTGTTGAGATAACAGTTCACAAGCAGCGCTTTTGGCATACAACCACTTATTTTTCAATTGACTCAAGCATTTTGTACATGACGTCATAGCTCTTGTCAAAGTCTCTGTCTGATTCCATAAGCCTCTTCTTGAGCTGCTCCATCCGCGCCACGATTGCTTCCGCATCCTTATTCTTAATCAAGCTGAGCCATTCCTGAGCTTTAGCCATAAACAAGTCCTCGACTTTTCCCAACTCGGGAAGGTTGGTCTGCAGGCTTGCGTACAAGTCAGGGGTTTCCAACGCAGTGGCTTCTGCCAGCGTAAAAAGCATCCGATACGTGGTTCCCGTGACCTCTTTTGTTTCAGCCAAATTTTTCTGCTCTAGAAGCGTCTCACAAGCGACCAAGCCAACAAAATGCGGAAGCCCCAATACGACCGACATTAGCTGATCGTGTTTTTGGGGCGTCATGATGAAAACGTGCGCTTCCTCTTGCTCAAGCCACTGTTTAAACTGCTCTGCAACTTCCTGCTCCTTTGGGTTGATAGGCGTGAGTATGTAGGCTTTATGTTTGACGCCGTTGCTTCCTGGACCAAAAACGGGATGCGTGCCAAGAACAGTGGCGCCCTTTATGTATTGGTGCATGGCTTTGACTGGAGCTTCTTTAATGGAAGCAATATCCATGACTACTTGGCCTTCACGCAGGGCAGGACTTATGGTTTTGGCGACTTCTTCGATGGCGTTTATGGATACGCAAAGTAGGACTTGGTCAACGCCTTGAACTGCCACCTTAAAATCATTTGTAACTTCAACGTTTAATTCTTTTTTTAGCTCCGCTAATTTTTCAGCTTTTCGATCGGCAAGTATTACCGTGTGGCCTTTTGACTGGAAAAACTTAGCGAACCAAACACCCATCTTTCCAGCGCCGATCACAGCTATCTTCATTGAGCTGCCTCGCAGATTTTGTCTAGTGCAACCTCGATTTCTTCGTCAGGTGCTGTTAGAGAGATGCGGAAGTGTTCTCGATAATCGCCAAAAGCTGTGCCTGGAGCGACAGCGACGCCTTTATCTAGCAGGTTTAGCGTGAATTTTTCGCTGTCTAAGCCGTCTAGTTTGGGGAACACATAGAAGGGTGCATCGGGTTTGCTGAATTTGAACCCTGCTGCAGCAAGCTTGGTAGTCGCCAAGTCAGCTCGATGTCTGTATTTTTCTTTGATTTTGGAGGCAATTTCTCGGTGAAGTTCAAGTCCTTTAAGGGCTGCATCCTGAATAAAGACGGGAACGTTGTTTATGGTTATTTGGTTGAGTTTGGTGATGTTATCCACTAACATTTTATTGGCAATTATATAGCCGATGCGCCACCCTGTCATGGTGAAGGTTTTAGAGAAGCCGTTGCTTAAGATGTGTCTGCAGGCGCCATCGTATTCGAGGATGCTTTTGGTTTTAGTGAAAGCGATTGTGCCATAAACCTCGTCGGAGAGGATGGTTATGCCTTTTTTGTTGGCGATTTCAACGATGCCATCAAGAGTTTCTGGGTCTATGACTTTGCTGGTTGGGTTGTTTGGATTGTTCAGGATAATCATCCGTGTATCTTTATCAATCATACTTTCAAGAGCTTCAAGGTCCACTTTCCAATCGTTCTCCAGTTCCGTGCGCAGGAGCTTGGTCTTTGCGCCTATGGCTTTGGCTGTTAAATCGTAGGCTGTCCAGTAAGGTGTGGGGATGATGACGTTGCCTCCGCCTTTCATCATTAAAAACATCGTGGCGAATATGCCCCATTTTGAACCAGGAGTAATAACGACGTTCTCTACTTTAACCCCGTGGGCTTCGGCGAGTTTTTGGCGCAACCTGGTTTCACCGTAGGAAGAGGCGTACTTGGTTTTGCCTGCTTTCATCGAAGCGTATGCAGCCTCCACTATTTCAGGTGGCGTAGCCATGTCTGGGTCACCTAGGTTTAGGCGAATAATCTTTTTTCCTTCACTTTCCAATTTAAGGGCTTTCTCGTTTATTTCGTAGAGCATACTTATTGCCTCTCAGTTGAGAGTTCCTTACTCTTGAACAGCACTGCACATATTAACTATTTCGTGGTAAAGCGCTTCAACCTGACCAGCATCTAGACCAAATTCCACCGCCCTCTGTTTGATGCGGTTATAAACCTCTTTTTCTCTTAAGGCGTCGCGAATTGGCATGCCTTGTTTTTTCTTCACTTCGCCAATGGCTCTGCATACTTTCACTCGTTCAGATAGAGCCAACAGGACTTGGTCGTCGAGTTGATCGATTTTCCGTCTCAGCTCTGTTAGGTCATCCATTTTTAATGCGCCTTGAGAACTTTAGGGATAACACCTGAACGTATCATGTGGTCAGCTAAAGTTATGGCAACCACCGCTTCGATGGCAGGCACGGCTTTGGGAACCACACAGGGGTCATGTCTGCCCTTCACAGTTATGCTGGCATTTTCCATCGCTGAGAGGTTAACGGTTCGCTGTTCCTTTGCTATAGAAGGTGTCGGTTTGATTGCCACTCGAAGTTCAATGGGCATACCGTTGGATAGCCCTCCTAATACGCCGCCTGCGTTCTCAGTTGCAGTGACGACTTTGCCGCCTTCCACAAGAAAAGCATCGTTGTTTTGGGAACCCATCAACTCAGCAGCTCTAAAGCCAGCGCCAAACTCCACACCCTTCACAGCAGGAATCGCAAACACCGCTTTCGCCAAATCAGCATCCAACGCATCAAACAACGGTTCGCCTACGCCGACGGGCATGTTTAGTGCAATGCATTCCACGACGCCGCCGACGCTGTCGCCTGCTGCCTTAGCCGCGATTATGGCTTCCTCCATCCGCTCTGCGCATGACAAATCGGGGCATCTCGTAGATGCTTGGCTACGGTTTTTGCGGATTTCTTCTGCGGTGAACTTTTTGGTGCTTTTAATGTTGCCGATTGCTATGGTGTAGGCTAATACGTCGACGTTATAACGATTTAGCAGTTTCTTAGCTATGACTCCTGCCAGAATTAGGGCTACGGTGATTCTTCCGCTGAATCGACCACCGCCTCGGTAATCGTTAAATCCACCGTATTTTATGCGTGCTGGATAATCTGAATGGCCAGGTCTGGGCAGGTCTTTGATGGCTTCGTAATCGTTTGAATTTGTTTCTTTATTCTCAACCATGACAGCTATGGGGGCACCCGTAGCGAAGCCGTTGAAGACGCCAGAGAGAATTTTCACGTTGTCCTTTTCTATTCTGGCTGAAACAATCTTTCGCTCGGCTGGGATTCTACGGTCAAGTTCCTCTTGAAAGTCTGCTTCAGAAAGCGGCAAACCTGCTGGGCATCCGTCTACTACGACGCCGACGACTTTGCCATGGCTTTCGCCGAAGCTGGTAACGATGAATTCTTTACCTATCGAATTTCCCGCCAACTACATCGGCTCCTATCTGTTTTAGATGAGTGAAGAACTGTGGATAAGACTTTCTGGTGCATTCCGCATTCTGAATGACGGTTTCACCCTCAGCACCCAAAGCCGCAACAGTACAAGCCATGGCAATGCGGTGGTCGTTATGGGAATCAATGACTGCGCCATGCAAGCGGTTTCCACCCTGCACGGTTAAGCCGTCATCGTTGATGCGGATTTTAGCGCCCATCTTCGTCAACTCTGAGTAAAGCGATTCCAGACGGTCAGATTCCTTTAACCTTAATCTGCGAGCGCCAAAAACCCTCGATGTCCCCTTCGCGTAGCATGCGAGAGCCGCTATGGCTGGAACAAGGTCTGGGATATGTTTTGCATCAACCTCTATGGGCTTTAAAAGGTTGCCTAAGTCTTCGATTTCTACGTTGTCGGCACAGACTTTGCCGTTTACACCCATTTCTTTTAGGATGCGCAGAATCTCTTTATCTCCCTGAACCGTTTGATAATCAAGGTTAGTTACTTGAATTTTCGATTGGGTTATGGCTGCAGCAGCCAAAAGAAATGCAGCTGAAGAGAAATCGCCAGGCACTCTGTCGTCTGCGGCTTTATAGGTTTGATTTGCAGGAACTGCTATACAGTTATCTTTAACTCCGACTACGATAGCGTGCCTAGACAAAACTGCTTCAGTCATCTTTACATAATCCGCGGATTCTAGCGGTGAAGTAAGCGTTATCTCCGTGTCTTTTTTTGCCAAGGGGGATGCAAACATTAAACCTGAAATGAACTGCGAACTGACATCGCCAGCAATCGAGGTTGCACCTCCAACGATGCCGTTTCCTGAAACAAATACACCATCCCTATTGCCGAACTTTCCTACGTGTGCCTCTGCACCCAAGTCTTTGAGGCTTCCCAGCAAAGGCTCTATGGGTCGCCTCTCAATCGAACCACGAAAAGTCAAAATTGACGACCCCTCAGCAAGGGCGGCAACCGGTACCATGAACCGCAAAGTTGCCCCCGACTCGCCACAATCGATTGGTTTCTTTGCGCCTTTTAACGAGGTGGTTCCCTGGATAATCCAGCATCCTGAGGCTTTTTTTACTTTGGCGCCCAACGCGGTGACTGCTCGGATGGTTGCTTTGGTGTCCTCTGCTTGGAGGGGGTTTGAAATTTTTGAGGTGCCCTCGGCTAGAGACGCGGCTATGACCATCCTTTGGGTATAAGATTTCGATGGCGGTGCACAGACGACTCCGCTTAAATGTGCACTTTTGTGAACGATTACATCCGTCATGGGTTGAGCACCTTAGCTTTTTCGCTGTTAAAGTGTGTCGTCAAGATTTCGCCGTCATAAGCTTCTAGAGCAGTTTTTACCTCGTCAACTTTGTCGTTTGGAACAACCACTGTGACGGCTGGACCTTTGCCACATAACCCTGCAGCGAGGGCGCCTGCGGCTAACGCGTCGATAGCTATTGCAGAATTTAGGGTGGAAGCGGAGGAATAGATTAAACCGTTTAGAGTTAGGGCTTGCCAAATTTTGCCTTTCAACGCTTGTTCAAAAGCGATTTCGACAAGCGGAGCCATGGGTTTAAGCCTGTTTAAGTTTGTGTGGATAGTGTAGGCTTTCTGAGGTGGCACATGAAGCAGGACCACTAAATCTTGGGGCAGAGGCAACTGATCGAGTATTTGCCGTTTGGTATTGTCTGTAATAACTGCACCGCCAAAAAAAGAAGCGCACGCATCATCAAAAGCGCCCGTAACCGTCACTTTAGCATCAAAAGCTGCTTCCACACCGATTTTAATCAGTTCTAAGTCTTCCAAAGTTTTGTTAAGCGCGGTCGTGGTGGCAAGGGCAATTGCGTTTGCGGCTGCACTGCTGCTTTTGAGTCCACGTGCTATGGGAATGTTTGAATCGGTTTTAACTTTGGCACCAAACCGTTTCTCTAAACCGAACCTTTGAAGAACCCTCAACACCGTTTTTTCAATAAGTAATGTGCTTTCTTTTGCGTCACAAATAATCTGCGCCTCTATGACGCCTGGTTTATCAGTCAACTGGACATATGCCTTAGTCCACAAATCGACACCGAAAGCTGCACCTTTACCCAGCGCAATTGCGTTAACGATTGTTGCTGCACCATGCGCTATAGCCGACGCTTGTCCCGTCAATGGTTACACCTTCTGTAAGTGTTTTAGCGCTACCTTCCTCATAACTTCGATGGGAGCAGATTTTCCAGTCCAGATTTCAAAGGAAGCTGCGCCTTGGTGAATTAACATGTCAACGCCGCTTACCACTTTGGCTCCTGCCGCTTTGGCATCTTGTGCCAGTTTGGTCTCAACCGGATTATAGACTATGTCCATAACTGCCAGGTTAGACCGCAACAATTTTGGCGGCACGGGGCTCTCTTCGGCATTAGGACTCATGCCTACTGAAGTGGCATTAACCAATATGTCGGAGTCTTGGAGGTTACGTTGAATATCGCTTGGTTTGAGTGAGCCTGCAACGACCTTTTTGCTAAGCGATTTTTCCAGCAGTTTTGCGAGTCCTTCGGCTTGTTTAACGGTTCTATTAAGAACAGCCAATTCGTCAGCTTCTTTGGCTAGCGTGTATGCTATAGCTCTTGCTGCTCCACCTGCACCTAAGAGGAGGATTTTTCTTCCTTTTAGCTCTACGCCGTTTTCTTTTAAGGCTTTGAGCGCTCCGATTCCGTCTGTGTTGAAGCCGAAGAGAAGGTTTTCCTTGTTGAGGATGGTGTTGACTGAGTTTACGATTTGAGCGGACAAATCTATTCTGTCTAAATAATTCATCACTGCGCTCTTGTGGGGCATGGTTACGTTTAACCCACGAAGGTTGAGGGCTCGCATACCATTAACTGCAGCTTCCACCCAAGCAGACTTGACTTTGAAGGCTAAGAATACGTAGTCAAGGTTGAGGGCTTCAAAAGCTGCATTATGTATTATCGGACTTAACGTATGCTCGATGGGGTCGCCGATGACACCGCAAACCCGTGTTTTCCCCGTTACAATCATAGCTTAATCCCCAAGAGACGGTATGCAGCGTGCATTTCATTAATGCTCATTTGTCCAGTCGCTGTTTGACTACCCTGCTCAAGTGAAGCAAAGGTGAAGAAAGCGCCAAACAGAGGGGACAGGAGCCTTGAAATTTTGCCTTCTTCGCCCATGCAGAAACATACTAACTTGGCTTTGGTTGAAGCGAACGAAACAAAACTCAGAATAGGCAGATTGTCTTCTATTTGCTTAGCGGTAACCACTATTTTGCAGACGCTGGCTCCGCTGGCGATCTGCTCATCCAGAATTTTCTTCATAGCTGAAGTGGTCAAGATTCCATCAAATTTATGGTAGGAACTGATTGGTTTAGCTCCTAGAGCCTTTATTTTGCTGATCGTTTCATCGTGTTTTGGGCTTGAAAAATCTATGTCAACGTATTGAAAGCCATCTTTGGCAGCTTCAAGAAGAGTTTGTTGGCGCTCATTTTCGCTGCCGGAGAAGTGGCCCTTTTCGCTTTGGAGTTTGTTTGTTGCAATCAAGGGCAGGTTTGTGCTTGAGGTGAGTGTTTTAAGGTTTCTTGTCTCCTCCAAATAGTCAAGTCGAACCTCTATAAGGTTTGCTTGGGCTTGTTCTGCCTTCTCGATTAAGCTCAGGGCTTGATCCATATTACTGGGAAGAATCGAGACGCAGATGTTTGGACTCACTTTTCAATCACCGTTTCTTCAGGTACCGATATGCCGAAGTGTCTGCCTCCTTTGGCTGCCAAGTGCACAATAACTTCATCGTTTGGTTTGAGTTCGGTAACGGGCTTTGAGGCTTTAGGTGTGACTATGCGAATGGTTTCAGCGTTTTGAAGAATAGTTTTTATT
Organism: Candidatus Bathyarchaeota archaeon; assembly: GCA_026014665.1. Lineage (GTDB taxonomy): Archaea > Thermoproteota > Bathyarchaeia > Bathyarchaeales > Bathycorpusculaceae > Bathycorpusculum. The sequence continues at coordinate 20,881 of JAOZHX010000004.1, read as the reverse complement.
CTGGTTCCGTCTGCTTGGGCTTCGATTAGTATGAGTGGTCGGAACTCGATTTTGGACCTTCCCACGTTTGTAACTCGGACGTTGCCTTCTCGGCTGACGATTAAGACTTCGTCTCCTGCTTTCAGTTCGGAGAGGTATCTTGTGCTCTGAAGGGAAGTCAAAGTGTAATGCGAGGCTGCCCCAGCGTTCACGCGGAAAGGACGCGACTGCACATAGGGGTTTTCGTTGACCTCTGCCTCAACAAGAAAGAACCCTGCAGATTGACAACCCACCAACATACCTTCTCCTGGAACCATCAAATCTACGGTGTCAACGCAGACTCTTGCGCCTGAACCGATGGGTTTGAGGGAAACGATTTTGGCGGGAGTTAAGGATATTTTGGGTGTTTGCTGTTTGACGGCTTTTATGGTTTTTTGCAGTTCCAAATGGTTGGCAGTTTTGAGTAACACACCATCAGTGCCGAGTTCCAAGGCTTCCAAAACCAATTTAGCGTCCTCGGCCGTCGTGACTTCGGCGATGAGTTTGCTTTTTCCTCTACCTTTGGCAATTAGATTCTCGAGCGGAATAACCCGCCAGTCGAGGGTGTTTATGATTACATAGTCAACGCCGATTTCAGCGGCTTTGGCTGCCCTGTTCTCATCCTCTTTGCCTTGTATGGTGACGCGGTAAGCAGTTTTTTTGCCCTCTTTCTTTAGCTGAACAATTTTTTTCTCGTCTAATTCCCCAAGGAAGACGATGTCAAGTTTGCCTTCTCGGTTGCTGGCTTGTGAATCCGACAAGACCACATCAACGCTATCCTGGGCAACGCTGAGTAAGGCTTCTTTTTCTTGCGCCGAAGCGGTTTGAGGGATTTCTAGCCAGAGTTCTTTCAACAATTTTCACCTAGAATTTTTTGCGCCTGCTCCACAGTTACGTTTTGGTGGACGATAGCAGCGAGTGCTTCTGTTATCTTCGTTGGGTCTTCACATTGAAATATATTGCGTCCAATGGATAATCCTGCTGCGCCTGCTTTGAGTGCGTCGCTGGTTGTTTGCAGTACTTCCTGAACTGATTTACATTTTGGTCCTCCTGCGATGACGACTGGTGCGGGGCAGCTTTCGGTGACGGTTTTGAAGGTGTCGATGTTGCCGGTATAGTTGGTTTTGATGATGTCGGCGCCTAGTTCTGCACCGATGCGAGCTGCATGTGCAACCACCGTTGGGTCGTGTTCGCTTTGGATTTTGGGTCCGCGTGGGTACATCATGGCAAGCAGTGGCATGCCAAAGAGTTCGCATTCTTCAGAGACTTTGCCGAGGTTTTGAAGCATCTTGTCTTCGTCTTGTGCGCCTACGTTTATGTGGAGTGAGACTGCGTCTGCGCCTATGCGTATGGCTTCTTGGACGCTGCAAACTTGGACTTTGGCGTTGACGTTGGGACTGAGGTTGGACATGCCTGAGAGCATGACTATTAAACCTGCGTTGGCGGTGTCGATGCGTTTGGCTATGCCTTTGTGGACAAGTATGGCGTCAGCTTTTCCTTTGACAAGTTTGTCAGTGATCTCTTGCATGTTGGTTAAGCCTTGGATGGGCCCGACGGTTACCCCGTGGTCCATGGGCACAATTACTGTTCGGTTATCTGATTGCATTATTCGTTTTAGTCTGCGGGTTTTGCCTTCGTTCATTTTTTCTTTTTTCTCCTTATTGCTTTTTAATTGAGTTTTTAATTAATGTTAGCGCTTTCTCTTTTTCGTTCCAATCGACAAAGAGCAGGATACTTGAGGTTATGGTAAGTATGCCGCTGATGTTTATGCCGTTGACTCTGAGGTTCTCGCTGATTCTGCCGATGATACCTTGAGTTTCTTCCAAGCCGACTCCGCTTGTTTTTATGAAAACTAAGTCTTTTTTGACTGCCATGGCAATGGTTTCTTTGTTGCTGATGGTTATGTCATGGATTTGGTTGATGAGGATGTCAACGTTGTTTTCTTGTGGAACGTAGAGGATGATGGAGTTGGTGTTCATGGACATACCTAGCAGCATAGAGTTTTCTTTGACTTTCTGGACGATTTCGGTGATGACTTGGGGGTTGGCTGAAAGTCCATTTCCAATTACAGTTATTTCTGCGACTGGGGTTGGATGCGCTATTTCTGCGTCGAGTTCCGTGGCTAATGCTCCAGTGATTAGGGTGCCTTCTTTGCTGAGATCACCATATGCGTTGCTTATGACTTTAACGTCGATGTTCTTAGGTTTGTACTTTAAAGCCTTGCTGTGGATAAATTTGGCTCCTGAATCCGCTAAGCCGACAAGGGTGTTGACGTTGATTTCTGGAAGACGTTTGGGTGAGGGAACGATTTTGGGGTCAGCGGACATGATGCCGTCTGCATCTGTTACTAGGACAACTTGGTCGGCGTTTAGGGCTTGAGCTAAGATGAACGCTGTTGTATCGCTTCCGCCCCTGCCAAGTGTGGTGATTTTGCCATCCTTGGTTTTTCCGATGAAACCGGCGACGACGGGTATGATGCCTTTCTCCAAGACTGGAAGAATCCGTTCTTTGATGTTTAGTTCGCATTCTTGCAGGATAGGGTTGGCGTTTTGGAAGGCTTCGTCTGTAGTTATGGGCCAGTTACAGTCGATGGGGTCGAAGTAGGTGGCGTCTGCACCGTTGGTTTTTAGAGCGGCGGCAAAGATGCGGATGCTGGTTCGTTCGCCCATCGAGAGGATGTCGTCGAGGTCTTTTTTCTCTAGTTTTCCATTCGAAGTGTTTTTAGCTGTGGTCATAAGAACGTCGGTTGTTTTACCCATAGCGGAGACTACCACGGCGATTTTTGTGCCCTTTTTAGCTTCGTTAACTACTGCCCTGACAGCTTTGAGGAGTCTCTCGTGATCGGCAAGGCTGGAACCGCCGAATTTAACCACAATTTTTTTGGGAGAGATATTTTTTTCCATTTCTTTTTACACCCATGCTTTGCCCAGAACTTTCCTTAAAAATTTTTTAGTTCTGGGCTTAAGTAAAATAGTAATAATAAAAGTAGTAGTCGAAGCTAAGGAACTGTGACTTGTTGCCTGCGGTTTTGTTTTCAGCGTCGTGCATTGCTTCGAACCTGTCAATCAGTCATCACCCAAAAAATATAAGCGTTTCGGATTTGAGCTACAGTTTAAGGGCTAATCGGTGGGTTTTACCTTGCGTTTTTAGGTTTTAATCAAATGTAAGATCATTGTGTTTCGATAAGATATTCTTGATTATGGTTTATCTTTATCATCTGTGGGGTTTTTCCTGCCGTGCCAACTTGTCCCCTATAAATTACAAGGATGCCGTCAACCCCTTCAACCGATAAACCAGTTTTCATGCCAGCTTGAATTGCCTCTTCAACATTCTCACCTTTAACCACATTGCCGACGGCTGTGGCTACGGCATCAGCTAAAGTGGCTCCTTTGCAAAAAACGACTGCGGCTTCGGCGTCTCCAAAACTTAGTGCGTGGCTATATCGTCCTGAACTGGTGGCGACGCCGATTGGAAACTCGGTGAGTCGGAAGCCGAAGCGTTTTGAAAGCGGTTCCTCGCCAGCGGCAACTGCCACGTCGACGGGTTGGTTTGAGATGGCTGAGATTTCGCCGCCGTCCTCCACCACAGCCACTTCGCAGCCTGTTTTCACCATGTCTTCAACGGCTAAATCTGCTATGGCTCCTGCCACTGCCGCCATTGGCCCGACACCTGCTTTCTGTGCGGCTTCTGCCATCAATTTTGCTATGAGGGGTTTTGGCGGCGCTGGAATAGGGGTTAGGGTGTGCAGAAACTTGGGGTTGGCTCGAACGTAGAGTTCGAGTTCTTGCCTGTTGTGCTTTATGGTTTCCTTGGCGATTTTGATGGCTTCTTGCTTATCAGAAATAATCGTGCATTGAGTTTCTTTGAGGATAAAGGTTTCTTTGTGGAGGTTTTTGTTCAATTTCTCTTGACCCTGCTGTTGGCTGAGCGGTCACCGTTGTGCTTAATAGATTTTATAGCTCGAGCAGGGCAAGCGTCCACGCATATGCTGCAGGTGCTGCCGACACATTTCTCTTTATCAAACCGTACGGTGCAGTCTTTGTCTAGGCTTATGGCTTCGACTGGGCAAAGTGCAACGCAGCTGCCGCAGCTGAAGCATTTTTCTGCATCTACTTCGATGAGTTTGGGAACGGTTACGATTACGCCTCGTTTGCGAAAAGCGTTGACTATTTCTTCTTGCGACTCGTCGGGGATTTCGACTAGGATTTCTCCGCCTTTTGAGTTTACGTGTGCAGCTAAGATAGCCATGGGAACTTTGTATTCGATGATGATCTGTGCTGTAATCGGTTCGGAAACTTGTTCTTCGTTGAATCGAATTAGGATTCTTCCCATTTTTTTACCGTCCTAACAGCTTAGATACGTCTTCAGCGGTGACTATACCCAAAACCCGTTTCTCAATATCAATCACAGGCAACGCGGAGATGTTGTGTTGTGCCATGCGTTTTGAAGCAATCTCGAGCGGCTCATCAGGTTTAGCGGTGATTACATTGTGGGTTTCTATGTCGGCTAAGGCTTTCTTACCCTCTGCCATAGCTCGCGTGATGTCCCATGAAGTGACAATACCCAAAAGTTTGCAGGAATCATCCACCACGACTATGTGGTTGACTGATTTGGTGACGATGCGCTCGGCGATGGCACGGATGTCCTCATCCTCCGTGCAAGTGACAGCTGGGTGCATGACGCTAACAACGAAGGGAATTTCCTCTGTCTGCCTCATCGGCTTAAAAACCGTGTTGGTTGGCAACCGCTCAACGGGCGAGGTTAAGAAGAACGTGCCTTCTTCAATCCAGGTCTTGAGTGTCAAAGCGGCTTTTTTTGCCATCTTGAGACTTGAGAGCGAGCTAACACGGACTTTTTTGCCATTCACGATGATTGAGCCTGACTTAAGCTCTTTATAGCTGACTTGCCCTAACTTGGGGCGGTCACGACGCGGGACACTGTAGTCTATTATGTCGGTGAAGATTTCGCTGTCACGTATAGCGGTTTTCTTGGCTAACCCCTCGTTAAGAATGGGTATGGGAACGCCTAACCCGACGTACAACGAGGTGCCGTATTTGGTGAAGGAGGCTCCCTGCAGGAACTCTGGCGACATTTTTTTTGCATCGCCTTTAACCATTAAGGTGCCGTTGAGGTTTTTGGGACTGTGCTGGGTGCCTTCGCCGATAATGTAGCCTTGTGCTCCACCAAGGAAAATACGGGTTCCCATTCCCATGGTTTCATAATCTGGGTCATTCATGAGCGGATTGAGTTCGCCTGCGCCCGAGAATGTGGCGTTTCGCATCCGAGGCAGCAGTTTGCTCATGTAGGTGTAGATGATTTCGTCACTGCCGTTGACGGCGCAGTTGTAGCGTTGGTAGCTGTTGCGAAAATTGAGCAGGTAAAACTGGTTTAAGTCATCCTTGGTCAAGGTGGTTTTTATTGAAGTGCGTGGATAGCAATCGGTTCCATATGCGGTAGCTCGCAGTTCAACCTCTTTGCCAGCCACCAAATCTGCGATAACGTGTCCACCGCCGTATTCAAAAGGCTTTTTTTCAGACATGTTGGTGGCACCTATGAAGAGGTCGACGGCTGCTCCTGGATGACACACTTCCACATCGTTAATCCATGCATGGTCTATTTTGATGGGTGGATCGGAATGTCCCAAATTAATAACTGCGCCTGAACTGCACATAGCCCCAAACGTGCCAGTTGTAACCACATCAACTTCTTTGAACGCAACTTCGACGCCGCTGCTTTCCACTAGCCGCTTCATTTCCTCAGCGGTTAAAACTTGGGCGTCTCCCTTGCGGATTTTCTCGTTAATCTCTTCTACCGTTCGAGTCCTGCCCTGTTTAGACAAAGTAGCCTACCTTGATGCCAATCGAAAAGTATGCAGATGGATATATTATTTACGCAAAAAATGCTCCTTTCAGACAAAAAAAATTGACGGATAAGCAGTTCAAACTATGTAGGCTCTCCTCTTTAACGTTCATTTCTTTTGACGACGTTTTTTCCTTTTTTTATGTGCAAGTTTAAGAACATTCAGCATGTCTCCACACTCACACCGCGGTGCTTTCAACATAGAGCTATGCAGAACGTGTGGTGTGATTGGCTTTTGCCACACCATAACAGGCGTTGGATTGGGTTGCCATCCCAAAAAGCAATTGATTTCTTCTGCTGTCTTGTGGCAGTCGCAAAACCGTCACACCCACATAAAAGCTTACGATGCAAGCGTCCATTGAAGTGAATATGAATACAGTATTACAATTTTTTCATTGGAAAGAACAAAAAACCAAACGAATCCAATTTCCCAAGGCACCACCCATAAAACTCTATAAAGTTTTTAATTTCGACTAGCTGCTTGCTGTTGTGGTCTATTACAAAATCACTTGTTTTGTTGTAGTTTCGATACAACTGCAAACACTTTTACTCTCTAAAACAAAATGATTTTTAGGCAATACGCTTCCCCGTTAGAGAGCATTTTGCGTCTGCCGAAAAAATTTAGAAGCGAATAGTCATGGTTTTAGTTGAAGGGATCCAAACGAAAGCAAAACCTATCCCCAAGCGGCAACTCTTAGCTGTATGGAAAACGCTTAGCAGTAGACCGTTTCCAAACGTGAAAGCATTGGAATTAAGCGATGAAGATTTTAATCATGTTTTAGAGCATCGACGTTGCCGCGAGGACAGTCTGCGAGAGATCGAAGAATGGGGCAGAATCCTCCCAACTAAAGGCACAGATGCATGTGTGTTTAACGCTGATGAATCTGAGGGTGCCGATTACTTTATCCTAGTTAGAAAAACCCCCTATCATAGCTTAAAAGAAATCCTCGTACATGAGCTATCACATATTGCCCGAGGAGACCTCTAAAGATAAGGTTTAATGATAGTTTCGGAGAACAACCGCAAGCTATCGAAACGAGGTAAATCAGCGAAAAACAGCATAAAGTAGGAAACACCCAACTCAACGTAAGTTTGCAGCTGCTCATAGATCACATCGGGTGTTCCCCCCAAAGTAGTTTTTAGGAAATCTTCCAACCTATGGTTTGCCGGTTTAAACCTTGAGATTTTCTCAGCTACTTCTGCTTTGGTTTGTGCAACTATGATTTGGCCTGCGGGCCAGCAGGAACGTTCAATTTCATCAAAGTCTCTGCCGACCGCTCTGCAGTTCTGCTGTAGCAACGCCGTTTTTTGCTTGTAAGCATCTATTGTTGGCAAAAAGCCCCAATCACATCTATCTGCAAACTGAGCAGCGACTTTGACCGTTTTGTCGCTGATCCCCCCTATCGTTATAGGCGGGTAGGGGCTTTGGAGGGGTTTAGGCTCACAGATGGCTTCTTTGAGAGAGAAGTATTTTCCTGAATAATTTGCCTTAGGTTGAGTCCACAACCGGATTATTACTTCCAAAGCTTCAAACAACCGCTCCACTCTTTGGTTTAGTTTGGGGAAATCAAAACCATAGGCGATGTGCTCGTTTTCTTGGACGCCTGCGCCGACGCCGAATTCTAACCTACCATGAGATATGACATCTAGGGTTGCAGCGGTTTTGGCGAGCAATGCAGGGTTTCTGTGGGCGCTGCAGGTAACCATGGTGCCCAACCGTATCTTGCTCGTCAAAGATGACAGCGCCGAAAGTGTGGTCCAGGGCTCAAGAATTTGCCAGTTGCCATACATTAAATGGTCATCAAGCCAAACTGAGGCATAACCAAGCTTTTCGCATTCCAACACAACCTCCCTTAGATGGTCGTAGTACATGTTTGGAGTGAGGGCTTGGAAAGCATAGAAAGGAAGAAACACTCCGAATTTCGGTTTAGGCAAGTTACCGACCAACTCTTAAGTTGCAGACAATATTAGGCGCAAGGCAATAATAGGCTTTAGCATCAGAACGCCCGAATAATTCAGAGTTTAATGTCTCAAAATCTTTACTTGACTAGATAAGTAATTATATCGACAAAACGTATGTTAAAGGAAACTTCAGCCGTGGTTCCAAATGCCCCAAAAAGACGCTTCTTCCATCGACATTTTCGGCTTGCTCTCGCAAGAAAGCAGTGCTGAGGCTGAAAAAAAGAAGCGTCGAAAAGAACTCTTAGAGCCTACAGGTGTAAAAGAAATCTTCAAGGAAGGCACCATTAACATCAACAAGTTCACATGCGTGGGAGGCCAATGTAAACTCTGTATCAAAGCCTGTCCAACCAACGCACTATACTGGACCAACAGCGGAATCGGAGTTACTCAGGATCTCTGTGTTTACTGCGGCGCCTGCGTACTCAACTGTATGGTGGACGACTGCATAAAAGTTGAGCGCACGCGTGAAGACGGCAAAAAGGAGCGGTTTAGCAAACCCAAAGACGTTGTTATGTTGGGAGAAAAAATTGGAAGCCAGAAACGTGTAGCTAGGGTGAAGTCCATTCTCCCTACGGTTGAAGAGTACTGCAAGAAATGCGTGGACAAAGACATAGATTTGCGCTATTAAATTGCAGCCGAGATATCCGTGGTCAACAAGGTAGAGCGCTTATGTAAAATTGAAAGCTGTGTTGGAGTCTATGTGGACCTCCAACCCACCATTGGGCGCTTCTTTCACCCTTGCGTTAACAAGCAGTAAATGAGCATTGACTCGGAGATTTTTCTCCAGTTCCATCGCCTTCTCATCCCAAGCCACCACCCCAACCTTACCCGAGTCGTCTGCCAAAACAAACCGCAGAACGCTTCCATCGCTTTGGTCGCCTCGAGTGAATGTCTTCTTGGAAAAGACTTCGGTTACGACTCCGCAAAGCAGCACGTTGCTGGATTGGTTGTTTAAGGCGTTTATTTTTGTCGCAAACTTTTCAAGCGATGGATGATCGCTGGTTTTTGCTTTTGCTTCAACTTCTATTTGGCTTTTGCTACTCAGATGTAGCTCAGTTTTGCCAAAGCGATCAAGCCTTGTGTAACCATGCAATAACTTGATTGATTGCCCAGCAATAAGCTTGCCTTCTGCAATCAAATCCGCTTTCTCATTCCACAGCACCACCCTTAAAAGACCCTCGCTATCAGCCAAAATTAACGTTGCAAACTTACCTGACTTCTCAGCGCCCTCAAAGGTTTTTACTGGAAAAACAGCGACTAAATGTCCTGCCACCGTGACATCGTTTAAACCTGCGAATAAACGGCTTGTCGAGAGCACTCCGCTGTTGTGAAAAGAGTTCTGCTTCACACAGACGCCGAATTTTGCTGCTATCAACCGCAAAAGCGTCTCATCCTCCAATAAACCGCCTAACCGAGCTCTTTCAGCCGCCAGCCTCTCTATAAGTTGCTCTCGACTTAGCTGGGAATTCTTTGAGAGGATTTCTTCGATGAGATCTTGGGTGGTGGTCATGTGCGCCGACACGATAGAGGGAAACTGGCGCTTTTAATTCTTGCGTTTCCTATGTTTCCTGTTACGTTTATTATTTAGGCTTAAGCATTTCTATGTGGAGCGCTGAGAAAGACAGTGGACTTCACAGTTCTCTTTGGGCTGGGCATAGCATTAATCATCATTGGGATTGCTATTATGGTTGCAGCCATCATTTTAGCTTCCACTGGCGGCGGAAGGAAGGGCAAGGTGAAGGGCGCAGGCGTAATCATGGTCGGTCCGATTCCAATCATCTTTGGAACAGACAAGAAGTCAGTGAAGACGGTGTTAGCCATGGCTTTAGCGCTTACTGTTGCCTTATTTATTCTATGGGTGGTTTACTTTTGGTTTTTGAGATAAAAAATAATTCGCGTAATCAAGAAACAGAAAACGAGGAGGGAGAGGGCGATGGCATAGGCGTTTCAAGCCGATTGTTCGGTTTGCTCCTTGCGGGTGTCGCTTTAGTCTTTATAGGTTTGGCAATTTTAGTGGTTGCCATCTTGCTGCTGAGCGGGACAGGAGACATCGGAGGCATAATTCTCATCGGTCCGATTCCCATCGTGTTCGGTTCCGGAGCTAACGCTGGATGGCTCATATTACTTGGTATAATCATTACTGTTTTGAGCATTCTTTTGTTTTTGGTTATGAACAGAAGGGGCAGATAACGGGTTGGTTTACTCGTTTGTTAGCTCTTCTTCCTTGCCGTAGTAAGCATACAGGAAGATTAGGATTAGAGCAATGAACGTTGAGCCCATCAATATGTATTGGAGTGTTACGAAGTATGCGCCTAAATCCATCGAGGTTCCTCTTGCATTTACCATATTGTTGTAACATCTTCATATTTAAGGAGTAGCTTTTTTCCACTCCTTCATCAACATGTCAAAACAAGCATCGTTTTCCTCGATGGGTTCAAACCAACCCAAGTTTGCGGCGATCTTTTGAGTAAGCAAGTGGTAACACATGTGTACTTTTTTGTCTAGCACCCGGAAGTAGAAGTCATCGCAGGTGCAAAACTCAGCTTCAGGCATGATGAGGTAGTCTCGTTCTCTGCCTACCACAATCCAAACCGTCCTGCCGCTGGGTTTAAAACTATATTTTTTCACACGCCCCTCTTTTAAAGCATCGAGCGCCTTGGTGAATCTAGATCCAAAAAGCTCATAGAGCCGTGTAAGGTTGTCACCTGAAAGTTTGCCTGCTGTTTTGGCTTGCCGACAAATGGCGTTTAACGTGTCGATTTCGGAATTATCATTCATTGTTACTCTAGCACTTTGAAATATGGAATAGAGACGGGGAAAGATGAGGAGCAGTTTAGCCTATGTTGATTGGTTCGCCTTTGGGGTTGGATGGCTCCGCTTTGGGAAGCACCACTTCGAGCACGCCGTTCTTGTAGGTTGAAGTTGCCTCTCTCACGCTTACTTTTACGGGTAGTTGGACTTCTTTGTAGTATTTGTATTGTGGGGTATCAACGGAAATTTCCAAGGAATCCTCAGTCCCATGCAGTTTTATGTCAGTCTTCTCCACGCCAGGCAACTCAGCCACCACTCGCACTACACCGTTAGTCTCCACTATATCAATGAGAGGTTCACGTTCTTCCTTGACTTGTGGCGGGCCTCTGAGTCCTTTCTTGAGGTTGCCGAACTCTTGGATTTCAGGCTTCCCATCAGGACCGATTTTCATGCTGTAACCATACACGAATGGACCTAGCTCCTTAACGGTGCTGCCGTCGGGGAGTTTGCGCTCCTTTACGTATTCTTTTGGGATTCTTTCGGTAAAGTTTTTCATTTCTTCATCCATCATCCGCTCCATTTCTCGGAACATCGCATCGATGTCGCCGAAGAACGGGTCTCTCGAATGCGAATGGCGTTTTCTGAACCATTCAGGGAAATCTTCGCTGTCAGACATTGGCAATCACCATCTTTATGTGGGTTTTTCAATCCAATAAATTTATTGTTAAAAATATTATCGATGGGACATTGATGTCTGCCACTTTTTAATTTTGGCTTTAGTTTCCATGCTGCAATGCCTAGAGCTTGTTTTGCCATGGATATTCTAAGGATGATAATCACCGTGACTATACGTATTGTCGTAGTATCAAAGCTAAAACACAAGTTCCAGCGAAGAAGAGGACGGTGCTGAAGCGATTTTTTTCTATAGCCCCTTATTTAAAGTTTAAAACGGTTTTTGTGTGGGTGTGGCGGCATGCATCGTTTGATTTTTTTACACAAGACCCCCTGAGTACAATAGTTTAACGCAGGCTGGGCATGAGTCTTCCAACCCTGCACCTGTTAATCCACACAGAACCCTGCGCATATAAATTTTGATTCACTCGGATACAAGCAATTGGGTAATCGAGTTCTCATAGAGTATTCATCAAGTTATTGAAGAAGTATAACGAAAACCTTTGAGTTGTCATGCGTTTGATGTAGAAGTGGTTGTTCTACGGTGATTTTTAAATTTAAGGTAATGTAGATTATCCGTTAGCAGGGTTTATTGTGTTTGCGGCTAAAATCGACGACGGCAAAGAATTAAGAGTGTTAAAGCGGAAAGCTGAAGAGTTAACCAGTGAAGGTGCTGAGAGCAGGGCAAACAACTTTGAGGGCGAAATTGCAATTGCGGGTTAAATTAAGTATAACTGGGATTGTTCAAGGTGTGGGTTTCCGTCCTTTCATCTACCGTCTCGCCGTTCAAAAAGGCTTATCGGGGTATGTTCGTAACAGGGGGGATGCTGGAGTTGAAGTGCTCCTTGAGGGCGATGTGAAAAGCGTTGAAAGTTTCATGCTTGATTTGATCCAGAAGAAGCCACCGCTAGCCCAAATCGACCACATCACGCGAGCCGAGCTTTCGGGCGAAAACCAGTATGCAAACTTTACTATTTACAAGAGTTCTGAGGAAACAGAGATTTCAGGCTCAGTCATTCCGCCTGATATCGCCATCTGCGACCCGTGCCTTCGCGAGTTGCGTGACCCAAAGGATCCGCGGTTTGAATATTTCTTCATCACCTGCACGGATTGTGGACCACGGTTCACCATCATCGAACGGCTTCCATACGACCGTGAAAACACGACCATGAGCGAGTTTCCCCTTTGTGGTTTTTGCCAAAAAGAGTATGAGGACCCAGCGAACAGGCGGTTTCACGCGCAAACCGTGGCATGCCCAACATGCGGACCCAAAGCCTACCTGACAACAAACGGCGGCGAACCCGTCCAAGCCAAAGACCCAATCCGTGAAGCTGGCAGGTTGTTGTATGAGGGCAATATTTTGGCAGTTAAAGGCTACGGCGGCTTCCACATTGCCTCGTCCACAACGGAGGAGAAGCCCCTGTTGCGTCTTCGGACAACGAAGCACCGGCGCGAGAAACCGTTTGCCATCATGGTGCGAGGCTTGGATGCTGCAGAGAGTTTTGCCGAAATAGGTTTGAAGGAGCAGCAACTTCTCACTTCTCCCCAGCGTCCAATCGTATTGCTAAAAAAGAGTTCCAGCTACAACCTCTCGCCGCTGGTTGCGCCAAACTTACACAACATCGGCGTCATGCTCCCCTATACAGGACTGCATTACATGCTCTTTGACCGCGTGCCAGATGTTGCGTTTGTGATGACCAGTGCGAACCCGCCAAACCAGCCCATCGTCAAAGACAATGAGGAAGCACTGAAAATCTTGGGCGGAACGGTCGATTACTTCCTTTTTCACAACCGCAAAATCGCCCACCGATGCGACGATTCCGTCATGCGAGTACATGGAGACAGACAGGTTTTTTTGAGGAGAAGCCGAGGTTACGCTCCCGCGCCAATCAGGCTTAAACAAAAATCCCAGCGCTGTACCGTCGGCTTAGGCGGCGAACTAAACAACACCTCCTGCGTGCTCCTCGACGACAAAGCGTTTATCAGCCAGCACATCGGCGATGTCGAAAACGTAGAAACCCGAAGCTTCATGCAGCAAGCCACCGCCCACCTGCACCGCTTAACCAACTGCCACGCGCAAATGGTGGCTTGTGACTTGCACCCTAAGTTCACTACGTCGCTGCTGGCGAAGGAAATGGCAGAAGCGGATGGTTTGCCGCTTGTTCAGGTCCAGCACCACCATGCACACGCGGCAGCTTTGATGGTGGAGCATGGCTTAGACGAGATTGTCGCGGTAACCTGCGACGGCTATGGTTACGGGTCAGATGGCGAAGCTTGGGGCGGCGAAATCCTCTTCTGCACAAGCGATTCAGCCCAGTTTTTGCGTCTTGCTCATTTGGAGGCTCAGCCGTTGCTGGGCGGAGACTTGGCGAGCCGTTACCCTATTCGGTTGGCAGCTGGCATGCTCCAGAAAGCAGGTGTAAACGTTGGGCGCTGGCTAATGCAGAACAGCAGCCATTTGCCTCATGGAGAGTTGGAAGCCAACCTCATCCTTAACCAACTCGAAAATGGCAAGGGCACCGTGCACACTACGAGTTGTGGGCGGGTTTTAGATGCCGTGGCGGCTGTTTTAGGCGTTTGTTTTGAGCGCACCTACGAGGGGGAATCAGCCATGAAACTTGAATCAACCGCTCTGTCTGGCAAGAACGCCTTGAACCTCAAACCAGTCTTGCATAGTGACACGTTGGAGACTTCAGCCCTTCTAAGAACCATCTTCGGGAGCATTGGTAAGGTTCCAACTGAAGACTTGGCTTACAGCGCCCATGCTTACTTGGCAAGAGGCTTAGCTGAATTGGCAATGCAGAAAGCCCAAGAGCAAGGCGTCAAAAACATTGGCTTCACAGGCGGAGCCGCATGCAACCAAATCCTCGCCGCCCTTATGCGCAAATATATTGAGGCTACTGGCTTGCGGTTTTTTGTTCATGAGGCGGTCCCGGCTGGCGATGGAGGAGTCTCTTTTGGTCAGGCTGTCGTAGCTGGGTTTTCCGACTTTTAGACCAATCTGTTTTTATCGCTGCCAATGCGTCTTTAATAGACTGATACTGATGTGTCTTGCAATTCCCGCGAAAATCATGAGCCTTTCCGGCGATAAAGCCAATGTGGACTTTGGACAAGGCGTCCTGCGAGAGGTTAATGTGTCTCTTGTCGATGCTAAAGTGGGGGATTACGTGCTGGTTCACGCTGGCTACGCGATTCAGACCCTTGAAGAGAAGGAAGCGCTGGAAACCTTGAGCTTATGGAACGACATTTTAGCCGCTGGAGAGTAGCGCAGTTGAGCAGTTTCGCGGCTGATAGCTTAAAGTTTAGAAACCCACAACTTGCACAGAACATTGCCCAAAAAATTAAGGCGTTAGCGCCAAAGAAGGGCAAAGTCAAAATCTGCCATGTCTGCGGAACCCACGAGTGGACGATAACCCATTTTGGACTGCGAAGCCTCTTGCCCGAGAACGTTGAGGTCATAGCTGGACCAGGCTGTCCGGTGTGCATCGTGCCCGCAGCAGAAATAGATGAGGCAGTGCAGCTTGCGAGGAAAGGTGTTGTGGTTACGTGTTTTGGGGATGTTTTACGTGTGCCCGGCAGTGAGGGGTCGCTTTTGGATGCCAAAGCGGCTGGCGCTGACGTGCGAATCGTCTATGCAGTCTCAGACGCCCTCCAAATTGCTAAACAGGAGCCTGACAAAGAGTTTGTTTTCTCCGCAGTCGGGTTCGAAACAACCGCGCCCTCAACCGCTGTCGAAGCGCTCGGTAACCCACCTAAAAACTTCAGCTTCCTAACTTCTCACCGCCTGATTCCGCCGGCAATGGAGCTGCTGCTGGGTGTTGGCGACTTGGAGATTGACGGCTTCATAGCGCCAGGACACGTGAGTGCAATAATCGGCCTTAAGCCTTACGAATTGTTCCCCCGTATTTATCGAATGCCTACGGTCGTGGCTGGGTTTGAACCCATTGACGTTTTGATGGCGGTATACATGATTGTTAAACAGGTCAGCGAAGGCACGGCTCTGCTGGAAAATGAGTATCCACGAGTAGTTAAGCCTGAAGGCAACCCCAAAGCACTCGAAATGATGAACAAAGCCTTCACCGTGACGGCTGGCAACTGGCGGGGAATCGGCAGGATCCCAGACTCAGCACTGCAACTGCGCGAATCTCTTTCCGATTATGATGCACGCCAAAAATTTGGCATGAGGGTTAAGCAGGGCAAAGATATCTTGCTGGGCTGCGAATGCCACTTGGTCATTATTGGGAAAATCAAGCCTAAAGAATGCCCGATGTTTATGAAAGCCTGCACGCCTGCAAAGCCAGTTGGTGCCTGCATGGTCAGCAGCGAAGGCACCTGCCGAGTATGGGCAAAAAACGTAGCTGTGCAGGGTTAGCAGATTCTTGGTACTGGGTCGCCTACTGGTCGCGCGATTATTCTTTTGCCGCCCACCAAAGTCTGCATGGCTACGCCTTTGAACTGGGCTGTTGCTTCGCCGATTATTTGCGCATCCTTGCCCTCGGGGGTTTGTTTTAGGAACGCTAAGGCTTGCTCAGCCATCTCGGGAACCACGCCGATTAGGACTTTCCCTTCGTTTCCCACTTCCAGCGGGTCTAACCCGAGCATTTCGCAAGCGGTCTGCACATCCTGGCGGATTGGCACCCTGTCCTCTTGGATTAAGATGCCGACTCTTGATTTTTCAGCCCACTCGTTTAAGGCATCAGCAACGCCACCTCTTGTCGGGTCCTTGATGGCAACGGTTCCGCCTACTTCGCCCAAGAAGCGTTGAATCATGCGGTTTAGCGGTTTCACATCTGATAGAATATGACTTCCAAACGTTAAACCCTGCTGGGCGCTAAGGACTGCCAAACCGTGGTCAGCGATGGTGCCGAGAAGAATGATTTTATCGCCTGCCACCAAGTTTGAGTCAAGAAGCCATCGGGTAGGGAGACTTCGATATTTTCTTACAACTTGCAAGTTACTATCTAAAGCTGGAGTTCGCCTGCCAATGCCTGAAACGTTCATGATGCAACCACCTAAACTCCCCCTCTCCACCACTTTAGTATCACCTGTAACGATACCCACGTCCGCTTCAATGCAGGTTTGGCGCATACTGACAAGAATCCGCTCTAAATCAGAAATAGGCAAGCCTTCCTCAAGAACCAACCCACAAGCCAAAGCATAAGGCTGGGCGCCTAAGCAAGAGATGTCGTTTACGGTGCCCGAGATGGCGATGCGACCTATGTCGCCACCTGGGAAAAATATGGGTTTAACCGCATGAGAATCGCTTTTCAAGACCACGTCGCCGACGACCGCTGCGTCATCCATGGCTTCCAAGGGGACTTCTGCGTTGCCTATGCCGCCGAAGTATTTGACGACATAATTTTTGACTAGGTCATGCATGACTGTGCCGCCAGCCCCATGCAACATCGTAATTTTTTCTGTTTCTCTAGACATTGATCTTTTTCCTTGCTACTTTGGTACTGAGAGGTGAAAAATAAACCAATCGTACGCAAATTCATTATTCTATTCTAAAATCTACTTAAAGATTAAATGCCGATTTGAATTATCCTCAAACATATCCATTGGTGTTGATCTTTGAAGCCAAAATCAAAATTTGAGAAAGCAACCATGTACGTATCTTTTGCATGCTTGACTGCGTGTTTTTGCGCTCTAATGGCTACAAACATCCTGTTTATTCCAATTTTATTATTTGCCTCTTGGCTTCTTCTTTCAGTTGGGGAATTCTGTGACGATTCAGCTAGGCTACTGTTTAATTTGCGATTTGCAGCTCTTCTGTCGGTTATTACTTTATTAGCCGTAGTCTAACGAGATAATGGTTCTGTTTTCTTAGCATTGTTTCGTGATAAATTATATATAGTTCCACAGTGTCTAAAGTAAGACAAATAGCCACCGCTTGTCTGCCAAAGGGTGTCCATGTTTGAACCAAACCAAAAAACAGCATCAAACCCAATCATTAAACAAACTTCAATACACTCCCAAAGCCAACAAAGCATCCCCTGCACTTCTGTTAGGAACGAAAACAACTCAATGTGACATATGCAAAGTTACCAAACAAACATACCTTTTCAGATACGGCTTCACCCTGTGCGAAGAATGCATCAATATCTGCATAGACATCGTCGAACAGTTGAATAATGAATCAGCAAGCGAAAAACCAAAAGAACACCTGCCACTTCAGGCAACTCAAGTCCAAAAGAGGCAATAACATGGAAACCAAACTCAAACAGCTCCTGTGTTGCAAAATCCACCCTCAAATAACAAACATCAAAGAGATAACAGACACTCTACGAATGGGCGGCCGCTACTTCCTCCTAACCCTAAAACAAAAATCAATGCGGATAAACAACGCTTGGTTCCGCATCCTTACCCTTGAAAAACGACGATTTATCGATGCGGTTATCCAAACCGTTGATAAAATACGCAGCAACCTGCTCCTCAAAATCCTCGTCGGGTTCACCCAAAAACTACTTCAAGCAATAGGTGGAATGCGAGGGTTAATCGGCGAGTTAGCCTACACCATGCAGACTTTTGGGCATCCACTGGCGCAAAGAATAAGCAAAATCGCCAAAGAATGGGGAAACAAAACGGCAGCAAGCTGGGCCAACGACATTGGCTTCATACGATACTTAACGGTTATCGATATCAACAACCTTCCAATCTTCAAACAAAGCAACAAACCATGAACATAAAATCAAGCAAGCCGTCCCCCAATGCAGCTAATTCCAGCCACTCGGCAAAGGTGTGACAGGGTTGAACGGCAGATACTCCTCTTTGTACTCCTTAACTCCTACGTGATGAAACCCCACAAAACCACGCGCTAAAGCACACCAATGTCCACCATACTAAAAGAAAACCATCAGCCCATCCTAAAACCATCTTAAAACCCGATGCGATACCTAAAGATGCAGAAACCCACTACCATAGCCAAAGACCAAGTAACAATAGTCATCCCAGTCAAAAACGAAGAAGCAGCAATCAGCTTGGTCATAGATGAGTTAATCCAAGAAGGCTACAGCAACATCCTCGTCGTCGACGGCTACTCAGCAGACAAAACCCTCCAGATTCTCGAAACAAAAAAAGGCGTAACCCTAATCCAGCAACACGGCAAAGGCAAAACAGGTGCAGTAAAAACAGCAATCGAAAACGTCACAACACCCTACCTACTAGTCCTTGATGGCGATTACACTTACCAAGCCAAAGACATCCAGCGCCTGTTAAACCACTGCGCCAACTACGCCCAAGTCATCGGCGTTAGAGACCGAAAAAACATCAGCCTAATCCACAGGCTTGGCAACTGGATAATCACCAAATCATTCAACCTGCTGATGAGTACACACCTCTCAGACCTCTGCTCAGGAATGTACCTGCTCAGGACCGACGTGGCACGCAACCTTGAACTCGGGTCACGTAACTTTGCAACCGAAGTAGAAATCGCAGCCCAAACATCAGTCGACTACGAAGTAACCGAAGTCCCAATCGGCTACAGACGCAGACTGGGAAAAGCAAAACTCTCATGGAAAAACGGCTTCGAAATATTATCAGCGGTTGTTGCCCTAGCAAGAAAATACAACCCCGTCCTGCTCTTCTCAGCAGTATCCATGTCCGCTATAATCCCCGCAGTCGCTTGCTCTCATGGGTACTCTACCGTCAACTAGCATTCGGCATATGGCACAGCGGATGGGCACTAATGGGCGTGATGCTGTTACTCTTCGCTTCCCAAGCTTCGGCAGTAGCAACCATGGTTCTCCTCGTAAAAAGGACAGAAAAACGCATAATCCAACGCTTTGAAACGTCAAAAAGGAGACTAAAGCACGGAAATCACCTATGAAAAGGACATCTTGATCGTAAACATCCTCTCAGCTTTGCTCCTGTTAGCAGTGGCTTTTATTCCAGACTCCCCGCTTAGAACCATGCTGGGCGTTCCCTTCGTCCTCTTCTTCCCAGGCTACACCCTCATCTGCGCCCTCTTCCCCGGAGCCAAAGATCTGGATGGAATAGAAAGAATCGCCTTAAGCATCGGTTTAAGTCTAGCAATCGTCCCATTAATCGCTTTGGCTCTCAACTACACTCCCTGGGGAATACGGCTTATCCCCGTTATAGCATCACTATTCACGTTCATTCTCCTGATGTCTGCTATGTCACTGTACAGAAGAAGCAAGCTACCCCCAGAGCAAAAATTCACGCCAACCATACCTGTAAAACTGCCAAAATGGACTGCCATGCCAAAAGCAGATAAAATATTCCTCGTAGGCTTCTTAATCGGCATAGTTGCAGTTGCCAGCTTTACAGGCTACCTTGCTTCTTCACCCAAAATAGGCGAGCAGTTCACCGAGTTCTACCTGCTCGGCTCAAACGGCAAACTCGCTGATTACCCGACGAACATGACGCTGGGAGAAAACGGTACAGTAACAATAGGCATCACAAACCACGAGTACCAAAACGTCACCTACAAGGTCATAATCAGCCTAGATAACCAAACCCTGGAAACCATAAACGGCATACAACTAAGCCACCAAGCAAATTGGACCCAAAACTACACCTTCACGCCAGACAAAATTGGCGAGAGAATGAAACTTGAATTCAACCTCTACAAAGACGCCTCAATCGAGCCCTACCGCAACCTCCAACTATGGGTAACCGTGAAACCGCCACAATGAAGGCAACGCGAGAACTCCAACTCTTCCTGTTCTACCTATCCTTCATAGTCGCCGCTGAAGTAGTAACCTCTTTCGTTGACCCCTCATACGGCCTCTTCCTACACTCCACAATCCTCGTCTCACTGCTAACCTTGGCAGCTGTCTGGTACGGAAAAAAACCTGCCTCAGGCATGCTGCAGAGCCTCTCCCTGGCACCGCTAATCCGCATACTTAGCCTCTCACTCCCCCTATCCTATTTCCCACAGTACACCTGGTACGTGGTGGCAGGCATACCTGTCCTTGGAGCAGCAATAATAATGATGAGGATACAAGGGTTGACCATGAAGGATGTCGGGCTTACCCTAAGAAAACCCGTGACACAAGTATGCATAGCCTCCACAGGCATAGTGTTCGGCGCAGTTGAATACTTTATCCTCAAGCCAAAACCCCTAGCTCTTGGGCTCTCCATGGCAGGATACACTCTATTATCATTAGCACTCATCATATCAACCGGTTTTGTCGAAGAACTCGTTTTCCGAGGAGTCCTTCAAAAAAACGCAGTCAACATCTTAGGCCAAAAAACAGGAATAGTCGGCGTAACAGCGGTCTTTGCAGCCCTCCACATAGGCTGGCTCAACATACTGGACGTCGTATTCGTCTTCTTGATCGGTCTTTTCTTCGCCATAGCTGCATTGAAAACTGGAAGCATCGTCGGCGCCACGATTGCTCATGGAATAACCAACGTCTTCCTCTTCATAGTCATGTTCCTGCTCCCAATAAATTTATAAAGCATGTGCACCAAATAGTGTTTGGTTGTCTGCCATGATTTCGACAGTAACACCTATGTGAAGTTTAATTATTTGACCTTTTCTTTCCTCAGCTTCCTCCAATTCCACTAATTCTTTCCTTCATAGTTGACGACAAAGGCAAACACCTATCCGCCCACACCAAAGAGGCAATATGGCAACGCATTCAACCCTTCA
>JAOZHX010000001.1 GCA_026014665.1 Candidatus Bathyarchaeota archaeon | reverse complement strand
CTGGCGAATGGGACAAGTTTTTCATCGCTTTAATGAAGGAACGCCTTCTTAAAGATGGACTTGACGTCAATAACGACTTATTCCCTCAGTTAAGAGCGCATATGAATCGAGGGGCAATCAGTCTATATGACCGTGTCAAGTCACTGGGCGATTTCCAAGATTTGCTTCCTCAGGAGACAGGAATTTGAATTTTCCAATATACCTTGATTCACATGCTACCACGCCAGTTGATCCGGTAGTGCTCGAGGCGATGTTACCTTTTTTTAACAAGAAGTTCGGCAATGCATCAAGTATCGACCATCCCTTTGGCGCTGACGCTGCAAAAGCGGTAGAGGAGGCAAGAAAAAAAATAGCTAAATGCATCAACGCTTTGCCAGAAGAAATCATTTTCACAAGCGGTGCAACCGAGTCAAATAATATCGCACTTCAAGGTATCATTCAAAGGAATCCAGAAAAGAACCATGTAATTACATGTGTAACAGAGCACAAGTCTGTTTTAGATACATGCAAATATTTAGAAAGTCTCGGCAAAAAAGTGTCATACATCCCAGTCGATCATCAAGGAATAATTGACCTTGAAGCCCTTGAAAACGCAATCACCAATAAAACAGCCTTGATAAGCGTAATGACAGCAAATAACGAAATAGGCACAATAGCACCAATAAAGGAGATAGGTGCTATAGCTCACAAACATGGCGTACTTTTCCATACAGACGCTACCCAAGCCATAGGTCACATACCGTTTGATGTGGAAGCTAACAATATTGACTTGGCATCGTTCTCTGGCCATAAAATTTATGGTCCTAAAGGCATTGGAGGATTATATCTTAGAGGAAATAATTTTGCGGCAAAACCATCACCGCTTATTTTTGGAGGAGGACACGAAAGAGGAATTCGCTCGGGCACTTTGAACGTGCCTGGAATTGTCGGCTTAGCCGTAGCGCTTGAGCGATCAATAGCTCTAATGGATGAAGAGAACACACGATACCGAAAGTGGGCAAGTTTCTTAATGCAACAATTCGAAGAAAAAGCAGCCCCTGTGAAATTAAACGGCCATCCAACCAAACGTCTTACTCACAATATTAACGTTTCATTTATCGGCGTTGAGAACAAAGCGCTAATAAATTCCGTTAACAGTAAACTAGCAATATCTACTGGCTCTGCCTGCACTACATTTAATGTAGATCCCTCGCATGTTATCTTGGCACTTGGCATGGACCTTGACAGGGTGCATACTGCTGTTCGATTAGGGCTTGGCAGATTCAACACAGAAGAAGAAATCGAGTTTGCCTCGGAATTCATAATCCGAGCTATTCTACGGCTTAGGAAATTAAGTATTTGCCATGAAAACTCGCTCGGTTGATTAAGAATACGCAAAATTAATTTAGTTAGTCAACATAAAACAGTTGAACTATAAACCAAGCGTTGAATCTTCAATCAATAAGGTTAACAAACTGGGATGTGGTGAGAGTGGTTGGAGTTAGAACATGATTTAGGGTTGAATGTCCTTCAACGACTTTTCACCAAGGCTTTCAATGAATTGAAATGCGATGAATTGGAATGTATGACTTATAATGTTAACTTAGATCTTGTTCTCAGGTTGTTTGAAAAATATCCGTTTTTTTCAAGAATTATCATATGGTCAAACACCGAGAAAATTTCTTTTTCGCCAAAAAACAGACTTAAAATTATGGAACTTGTTGATAAAAAAAGGATTTTATTCTCGCATATATCTGAGAACGAAACCATAGTTCATAGCAAGATATACAATGTTAAGAAAAATGGAGAAACCAAATTTGTTGCAGTGGGGTCACCGAACCTTTCAGATGGGTGCAATCAAAATTATGAATCGCTGCTTTATATTTACGATAAACAAATCTGCGAACAAATTTGGAATAGTGTCCCTAAAATCTTTGAATCAATTGAAGTGATCCCTAAACATAGTGCTCCCACAGAATTATATCAGACTGAACCATCGGCTATTCCAATAGACCCTAAACTCGTGGAAACTCTGTGGGCACATCAGAAAGCTATACTTTCATGGCTTATTAATGGCAGACAATCGTCAATCATTAACATTCCTCCAGGAACTGGTAAAACCGAGATTGCTTTCGCCTACTTACGGCATCTTTTCGGAATAGATAAAACTCTTAGCGCAGTGATTTTAGTTCCGACAACGACATTGATAAGACAATGGGTGGAACGTTTAAAAAAAGTTAACATTCCTGGCACAGAATGGGGAACTAGTATAAGTAGTATAGGTGGTTACTTCGCAAATCCTTATCATAAAGTCTTAGTTACCCTTTATGACAGATTTTTTGACCAGCATGTCGTTTTTCAAAAAAGTCTGAGAATAATGAAACCTAATCTTCTGTTAATTCTTGATGAGTGCCATAACTCCTATGGCCATATAACTGATTTGCGCATCTTCAGAAATTCAATCGCTTCTAGCCAAAGCAAATGCTTTGTTATTGGCCTATCAGCCACAATTGATTCCTTCAAAACTTTGGAAGTTAATGACTTTCTAGATTTCATGGGTGGCTCAAAAAACCGATTTAGCATTTCGCTTCAGTCCTTTTATTCTCATTGGAATAAACTTAATTCTTCTCCAGTTTTGAAGCCAATTAAATATACTCCAATCAAATACTGCTTGAATAATGCTGAAATGGAAAAACTTAACGCTTTTAGTAAAAAAATAGCGATCGAAATGGGACGAATCAATTTAAGCGGCAGTAGCGAGTCAACGGCTGCAATACAAAGAGCGCGTTGGTTGAGAGGCCTCGCTGGAGGAGTTGACTCACTGAAAGATTACATATCTTCAAATATAGACAGTTTTTCTCAGCGGTCAACCGTCATCTTTGTTCAAACAAATGAAATAGCCGTAAACATTCAAAAGTTTATCACATCGCTACATGGTTGGGATCCTGATTCATCAATTTATATTTATGATTCCACCCAGGATGACAAATATCTTAACTATGCTATGCAACAATTCAAAAAGAACTCTGGTTTTTGCTTAATTTCTGAGAAAATGCTATCTGAAGGTTTCGATCTTCCCAAAATAGATCAAGTAATTCTTCATGGTTCAGACAAATCACCAAGAGATTGGATTCAAAAAATAGGCAGAGCCATTAGGTTTGATCCCAAGGACCCCGAGTCAATAGCTGATATTATAGACGTTGTTTTTTGCCAACCTGACGGTAATCCCATCACGCTTGAGAATGAGCGATATGAAGTACTGCGATCTATTAGTGTGAGTTGAAAAAATGGTTGAAAAACAAGTAATAATTCAAAAAAGAATCGATGAAGTTATGAAAAAAGAATTTGAAAAATTGATCAAAGAATCAAGCAAAGATCCTTTAATAAAATTATTGCTTGAAAATAAATTAGGATTGATGACACTAGAGGAAATTAAGAATTATCTAAAGAGGGAATTGAATGAATAACATTCATTTTTACTCAATTAAAATTTCAAATTATCGAGGTCGCAATTTTACACTTAAAATGAATCCTCGGGGGCAAAATACCGTTTTTGTTATGGATGGTAACACAGGAAAAACAACAACGATTGAATTACTACGATGGTGTTTTGGTTTCCCTCAAAGCAAGGCTCAAGGCACCTTTAGACATATGTGGGCAAATCCTGCCCACATATTGGATGATACCAAAAAAGGTCCACAAGTCTGCGAGATTACCATTCAATTTAGCGCTTATGACAATGCTGGCGAAGAGCATTCCTTCAAGTTTACGAGAACTGCTAAAGGAATACACGATACAAGTTATCCACCGTTAAATGAAAAAATCTTCTCTATAGAAGATACTTTAGAGATCGATAAGGGGGCTGATGTAAAAGTCAATGATGATGTGTTTCAATACTTATCTCAGGAATTTCGTTTCAATGATTGTGTCGAGTACTTTTGCTTTGATGGAGAGAAAGCACGAGAAGTAATGCAGATAGCATCTGATTCTAAGAGCTTACAAATCTTAGTAGGCTTGATAAATCGTAGAACTACCCATCCTAAGCTTGAGGAATACAAACAAAAACTAAACGCACTACGTTCAAGAGTTCTAGAAGAAGCCAAATCAAGGATTACCGACCGTGCACTTGAGCGTAACATGAACGAATTAAACTCAATATTAACAGACATCGATAACGCTACAGCAGAATTGGATGATTTAAAACATAAGAGCGAAAGTGCAAAACTAGCATTGAATCAGATTTGTGAAGAATCTCAACAAATAGAAGATCAGATCACGTCTGCACAAGTGAAAGAAATGGTGGAACTTAATCGATTGCAGACGGAACAAAGCCGTATAATTGAAAGAGTCAAGCAAATCCGAGACTCCATTTATCAACAAAGTCAAAATTGGATTTGCCCTGATGTTGCTGATGAAATTCAATCTATAAAGAAAAAGGTAAAGGAAGAAGGAAAACTTCCAGAACCGTATAGAAGTGACCTAATTCATAGTTGCCTAACTAACAAACGATGTGAAATCTGCGGAAGGGCATTGGATAAAGAAGCAGAAGAAAACGTCAAAAGACTTGAACTACAGGTAGCCCCCCCTAATGTTCACGATTTTATAGCCGGTTCATTCTCGATTCACCCATGTTTCTTTGATTCAAAAGCAAACAATGTTACAGTAACCCAATTAATCGAACAAAATATGGAGTTAGAAGAAAAAATTAAAAACGTTAAACTGACAAACCATGATCAAGAACTTATAGAGAAAAAGAGTATTTATGCAAAGCGCATACTTGCAATGCAAGAGGAAATTGCCAGGTACGAACACGACATCGACGATAGAAAAGAATGGATTAAGGCTCTCAGAACAAAAAAAGTTGAGCTTCAGGCTAAAAATGATGCACTAAAAGAAAACAAAATCATTTTGGATAACATTGACGAAACTCTACGTATAATCGAAGAAGCAGAAGAAAAGATCAAGCAAAAAGCCACTGAAATTATTAGTGACGTAATATCTGAAGGTGTCTCCTCTATTTTAGGCGAAAGATTTTCCGCAAAATTCACCCAAACAGAAGGCCTTATGCTCGGTGAAGATGGTTTTTACGGAATCGAGAAGGGTGGCTATTCAGGTCGATTAGTACTCTCGTATTGTTTCGCTGAAGCAATGACTCTTATTGGTCCAATAATAGTTGATACACCTGCTGGAAATATTGGAATTGCTAGGCCAAAATTAGCTGCTCACTTAGTCGCTAATCATAATCAAGTAATCTTGCTATGCTTGCCTACGGAGTTGGAGAAATTTGCTGAAATTGTATCAAAAACAGCACCAATCGTCATAACAAATAATGCGGAGGGCACCTAATTGATAACGAAATTTAAGGGTAACATTCAAGTTACCGAACATATGTATGAATTACTTAATGTAATATCGGCAAAAAAGAAAGAAGAAAAGGAAGGGAAAACTCCGAGCGGACATTTGGTTAAATTCAGTAGAATAATTGATCCGATCATATTAGCGGCGTTTTATGGACTTTACAAATCAAGGACATTACCACCTACAGAGGTTGATGAGTACCCACTTGAAAAGTCCTATGAGTTTGGAAATATTGACATAAGTGACTTTGCAGATAAAATCAACCATTTTCTTTTCTGTCTTTGGGTGAAAGAAAATGGGTTGCCTAATCAAAAAATGAACGTTATGGATTATAGAGAAAAGCTCTACAACTTTATTTCAAAAATAATATCAGATCGATATTTCGTCAATGTAATAATACCGTTTTATGTCCAGAAAGCAGATGAGGCTGAAGGGGAGCGTTCTTCCTTCGTTCATCGACTTTGGAGTAGCGATACAATACCGATAATTAATGAAATTTACAGCCCAGAATATTTAGCCGCAGAGTTTGATAGAGAACAGACAGATTTCATAAACGAGGTAATAATACCTGCAGCAAACTTGGAAATCCCCAAAACGAGAATTGAAACTCTTTTATCGATAGATGAAAATCAGACTCTTGAATTTAAATCAACTTTTCTTTATGATCTTAGAGCAGGCGAAAAGGGGATTAACAAAGCTAATCCAGACCTAGAAAGGGCATTGCTTAAGGAGATTTGTGCTTTTATGAATTCTGAAGGGGGAACTATAGTGATCGGGATTTCAGATGACAAACCTAGGAAGATTATAGGCCTTGCAAATGATTATTTGGTTCTTCCAACTAGGAAAAAAGACAGAGATGGATTCGAAGTACATTTGCGCAATGTGATCAAAGCATTTATAGTACCTGAAGTCCCTGGCTCTGTAAAAATAAATTTTGAAACGCAAGGTGGTTTGGAGGTATGTCTGATTGAAGTTGAAAAATCTGATAAGCAAATCTTCCTTAAGAGGTCTCTTGAAGGAAAAGAAATTGGGGAATTCTGGATAAGAGAAGGTAACACTACGAGTCAATTAATCGGACCTGCCATGGTGGAATACATTAAAAAACACTGGCATTGACATAGCCATAAGCGCGATGTAGCTAAACTGGACAAAAATGATAATCGTAAGAAAGTCCCAATTTCTGAGTCAAGTTTCTGGAAGCCGTGAGAAAAATGACGCTGAATATTACATTAGTTCGTCAAATATACTTTCAGACTCTTCTGTTGGTATGTCGTTCCAGCACATGTCATCGTAGTTTTTGTATTCATTCTGATTTCTTACCGCAAACTGGCGCTCATACTTTTAATGGGTTGCATTCTCTTGGCACCTTGCGATTAAATCTTCGATGACGTCGTTGAAGGTTTGGGCTTTCCCGGTTTAGTCATCCGCTCGCCCAGCAACCGCGTAAGTTTCTTGTGGGTTTCATCGGAGACGCGAACTGTCTTCAATTCCCAAGCACCTTGATATTGTAAGTAACAAATAAGTTATAATTCATTTTTACCACTCTTGCGCTATTTCAACAATCTTCCAAATTAACGACAGCGATAAGCTTCTTATACGTTTAATCGCCAATAAGGTTGCATGCCTAAAAAACTATCACTTGAAATTAGCGACGAAACCTATGAGAACTTGTGCAAGCTTGCTGACAATTTCGGCTTGGATTATAAGACGATTTCTAATTGTATCTTAGAAACTGTTAGTGCCAGAGAATACGATATTACCCAGCTAAGAGAAATGCCGGGAGCTGAAGACAACCTTAGATCTATCTTGAATGAAGCCCTAGAAACTTATCCAAATTTTGCCTACAGGGTGAGAGAGCTTCTGACAAAACTCAAAGCTAAAGGACTATTTTCGATTGATCCTGCAAACGTAGAATGGGACATTGAGGAAGATTTCTTCAGTGTTATATTTTCCCCCGAAAGTTCTGCAGATTATGACTTCGATATGATAAATGTCAGAAAAGAAAAGGATGGAAGATACAATCTTGGAACGTATACATATGTAGAAATTGAAGAAACCAAGGATAATTCATTTGGCGAGTTAGTGAAGGCGTCTAAATCCACTGATTGCCCATTTTACGTGGATGAATACAGCATTGATGCATACGACAACGAAGAATTTTGTACATTATCAATTGAATATTGGGCCGAATCGCTGGAAGATCTGCCCAGTCTTAAAAAAGCGGACAGGTTTATTAAACAAATACTGAAACGAGCAAATGTAACATTAAAAAAATAGCAGTTTTTGTTTTTTCGATTTTGTATCCTACTTAGTGGGTTGCGTTTTCTAGGCACCTTTCGATTAAGTCAGCTATTATATCATTGAAGGTTTGAGCTTTGCCTGTCTTAGCCATCCGCTCACCTAACAACCTCAAAAGCTTCCGGTGAACCTCATCAGAAACACGAATAGTCTTCAACCCCAAACACCCCTAACACAATACTGGATAAGCTGTATTTCACTTTTCCCCACCTCTCTCCACGGCTCGGCAGTGTCGTTTCTTCGCTTGTCTTTTAAGCAGCCCGCGCCATACGCACAAAACCCCAAAGGGTGATAGCCATGAAAAAGAAAGCGCCATCCTCAACCGTGAACGAGGAACTCCATGTAAATTTAACCCTTCACAGCGTTCCAGCCTCACTCATAGCTGAGTTCGCAGAAAAAATCGTGAAACCTTACTACAACGGCAACTTGAACGTTGCCATCCAAGACCTAATCCACAAGACACTCGCAGACGAAGACTTTGTTCTCTCCCACATAACACACATCAAAACAACAAACCAGCCCCTAAACCAAACCAGCAACCAAAAAGGCGACTAAAACCATGAAGAAACAAGCCACCCTATTCCAAGAACACGAAGCCACAGTCCTACCTGAACTCAGCCTGCAGGAAGCAGAAAAAACTGCAGCCCAACTCAAAACCGCACTCAGCATCCACTGCCTCAAAATCGAAGTTGCAGGAAGCATCAGACGCCAGAAAACCACAGTCCACGACATCGACTTCGTAGCCGTCACAAAAACCGACAAAGAATGGCAAAAAATAACCGACACACTCAAACGCATGAAAGCCAAACTCAACTGCCAAGGCAACAGCCTCATAAAGGCAATCCTGCCCCTCCAAAACGGGCTCTTCCAAGTCGACTTCTACCGCGCTAAACCCACAACCTTCGGCATCCACCTACTCATCCGCACAGGCTCAGCAGAACACAACATGTGGCTCGCCGCCCAAGCCATCGCAAAGGGAATGCGCCTCAAATACAGCCAAGGCCTAATCCAAAACGACACTGTCGTCGCAGGCGAAACCGAACAAGCTGTGTTCGAAGCCTTAGGCTTACCTTACCCGCCGCCTACGCAAAGAGAAATCATAAACGGCAAACCCGCATGGCTACAGCCTTCACAAACCACGTAAAGGAGGCGCCCTCTGGCTTGGTGAAAATCCAAACCAAAACCATAACCAAACGCTACGGCAGAAGCAAAAACACCTACCACTACAAGCAGCACCTGCTGCCCTTCCCCGTAAAAGAAAACGAAAACCTCAAACCCTTCCTAAAAAAAGAACTCCAATTCAAAATGAACGCAACAAACGACACACTCAACGTAACACTAACCAAACAAAAAGAAAACACCAAAGGCAACACAACATGAAAACCATTAGAATCTCAGACGAAACCCACGCCAAACTCACACGTATCGTAGGGCAACTAACTGCTACAACGGGCAAAATCAAAACCTACGAAGACGCCATAAACGAGTTACTCAGCAAACACGAACAAGCAGCGACTTCAAACAGTCCACGCCAACAATAACCCAGCAAAGCGAAAGCTAATCGCCCCCGCAATTTCACTTTAGCTCAATTTTCTCTCGCCAGAGAAGCAAAAATGTGCTCGGAAAAACGTTTCTAGCGCTAGAAAAACCCTCGGCAAAACCCCGACAAAAACCAGCACAAAACCGCGGGCTCCGCTGAATTTTTACATGAACGTGTCAATTTTGGCAACATGGCACCTTTCAACGAGTTTTGCCCAAGGCGTTTCTAGCGCTAGAAAAATTTTGCGACGGCTCAAAACGGCAGAAACGCAGGCGGCAAGTGTGATAAGCCTGTTCCGCCGCTTTCTAGTTTCCTTCCAAGCTGGAGGAGAGACTGGGAAACTTTGGCGCGGAAGCGGAAGGAAACTAAAAACCATGGCAAGGGCACCGAGCTTGACGTCTTCAAAGACCGAGCAGGCAGAGCTAACCTTGCCATATTTGAGGTCCTCGCCAAAACCAGCCCGCAGAACATCAAGCAGATACTCAAACAGATAAGCAGATACAAGGGCTTGGAAGAAACCTACTACGCAAGCCTAACCAAACGACTAAACCGCCTGCGTGAAGAAGGCTTCATCAGAGAAACCAAACAAGCCACGGGACAAAAAAGCTATGAACTGCAGATGAAAGCGTACCTTGCCATGTTCCTAAACGAGTACAGCATGCAAGACATCATAACTCAAGCCGCAGACACCCAAGCAGCGATGATCTTGATGGCTTTGCTAAACGTGCTCGCATCCAAGGAAGAAAGTTAAACCCACTTTTTCGTACAAGCTACGGTTGTGCATTACCCTTATATGCCAAAGAAACAGTCTGACAGAAACAATGAGCAGACTAAACCAAGGCATACGATACTATCTGCTGGTCGTAGCAGTTGGGCTCTTAGCAGCATCCGTAGCAATAGCATTCTACATGTTGTACCTGCTCCTATCCAGCTTGAGCCAGCAGACACTGCAATACTCAATAGTTGCTCTAGTGCCTTTAGCCTTTCTAGCCATCGGCTTGCCCTACCTGCTCGTGAAGTATTTTGCTAAAACAAAAACCACAGGCTCAGGCACTCACACCGTTTTAGAAGCGTACCATCTAACAAACGGAGAATTGCCATTAAAAGACACAATCGTAAAACCCATCGCCGCCATGCTAACCATAGGCCTCGGAGGAAGCGCGGGTCCTGAAGGACCTAGCCTCTTCGCCGGAGGCGGAATAGCCTCAGCCCTATCAAAATACTTCAAAATCAAAGCCGAACTACACAAAAAACTATTCTTAGCCGGAGCAGCAGCCGCTTTGGCAGCTACTTTCCGCACGCCCCTTACAGCCATACTCTTCGCGCTGGAGATTCCTTACAAAAACGATTTAGACAGGGAAAACTTCATTGAAGCTATAATAGCCTCTGTTCCAGCTTACCTGCTTTCAGTAGCCGTGCTCGGCAGCGAACCATTCTTTGGCATAGTAGGAAACATCCAGCTCACCCTCTACGAGATCGGGCTTTCCCTGCTGCTAGGTTTAATTTGCGGTTTGTATGCTGTTTTCTTTACCAAAACTTTCTCTTGGACTAACAAACTCGGCTTTGAAATAAAGAAGAAAGCCGGA
>JAOZHX010000033.1 GCA_026014665.1 Candidatus Bathyarchaeota archaeon | reverse complement strand
TTTTTGTTCACCTTTGTTTGCACAACACTTAAGAGTAAAGTCGGCTGCCAATAGACTGCAAAGGTTCCAGCTTGGAAACTCGAGTGTACGGAGGCATTTCTGTGTCGCATTACGAGAAAGCTGTGTTAGATTTGCTCAAAGAAGGCCCTAAGCAGAGAAAAAGCCTTGTTGAGCATTTATGTCCCAAAGTTATGTCGCAAAAGAAGCTGCAGAAAACGCTCAACGAGCTGGAAAGTGCAGGTAAAGCGGTTAGCGTTTCCAGGCGGGTCGAGGGACGCAAGAACTGGACCACATGGTATTTGCTGCCGGGGCAGGAGTACCTTTTTGATGTTGATGCAGCCCGCATCATCGCTGCCGTTGAGCGGTTGAAGTCTGTGCTGCTTAGGATGCCTACGGTTGATGAAATCGCTGTTGAAGCAGGCATCACGCCCACTGAAGCTGAGCAGCTGGCGTATAAGTTGGCAACTCAAATCGGGTGGTTCAACCCTGTGGCTGAGCTTATCCGTGATGCAAGGGTCAGGTTGGGGGAAGCGCTGGTTTGTGCTGCAAGAATCCGAGACAAACATGTAGCGGAAGATGGCAAATCAGAAACCTTCGATTACGATGATGAACACTGGGTTGTGGAAGAGGCTAAACGGTTTCTCAGAGAGTACCCGCAACTCGTGCCCAAACTATCAGACGACGGGGACGAAGTTGTCTCATGGAGTCCAGAAGCCCTCAGATTTTTGAGGAAGCAGTACACTCCAAAGGACAGAAGAATACCCTATCTGGGAATAGCAAGCCCCGGACATCGCTAACTCCTCTGCCAATTCACAGTATGCACACTTTAGAAGAAGAAAAAATGGCGGTTCCCACGGAAAATGGTATTTTTTCTTCTCTCAGACCATTAAACCTAAAGGCAGTAACCCTGTATAAATAGCAACTAAATCGGAAGAAAACGATTGGAAAAATCAGTTTGTTGTTCTACCCAAAATACTCATCATTAAAAATCTCTTTGAGATCCCTACATCACCACCTAAACAAGAAACAGATTTTTCCAGGCTGTGATTTTATTACAACATAACCCAAACAGCTGCCCCTTTAAAGTGGGGACTACATTCTAAAATAGCCGTAACCAGCTGACGTCTTTGCCCCTATACCTAAGTCTTTAAGAGCACGTTTAATGGAAACAGAAGCTTTTTCAGCAAGATTAGCTTGCTTGGAAGCAACGGAAAAGTGGTATTCAGCATTTTCGACAATGAGAAAAGGTATTGGAGTTGTCTCCATCCAATCGCCAGGTGGCAAGCGTTTTTGATAATAATCTGGATAATGAACGTTCATAATGTCAAGTCTAATAAATGATCCTGAAAATATTGGAAGTGCATCAAAAAATATGACGTTTCCTCTATGTGTTAAGTCTCCAAAGATTTCTTTAATTATATCTTCTCCTTCCTTACCTTGTTTTCTCAGATAAGCCTTTGTGCACCCCTTTATTGCTGAGCCAGGAATTATGGGCACTGCATAATTTCTGTGAAGATTTATTGATGTCTCATAAACGCTTTCTGCACCAAGATCTACACTCAACCGCCACATTATCTTCGCACAAAACTCTTGACAGAAATATCCTTGTGCCTTAATAGTCTCCTTAAGTAATGTGAATCGTTGGAAGTATGCTTCATATTCTTTTTTTGGAATTACTCCGTTTGGCACAGTCCCCTTAAAGCTGTTTCCAGGAGCAAAACTTTTAAAAAATATTTGTTGATCCTGTAGCTTGGCCTTAATTTTTCCGTTTTCAATTGTCCAGCGTATGTACTTATCAAAATAAAGGCCAAGATTCAAAGGTCTATCTGTTCTTTCTTGAATAATTTTTTGCAAATTTTCAAAATCTTTCTTGGCAAACATATACTCTGGGCTATTCAGTCTCATCACCCTTAAGTTCTGCGGCTGCAAACCTTTTCAGCCAACTTACGAAGGCCAGTATTTCTTTTGTTGCCCTGATGACGTCTAAGGATGTTGTTTTCTCAGAGAATATCCATTGAGTAACATCTTGATCGATTAAGGATTGCTTCTTGAGCCACTCATCAATATGCGTATAGAGAATTTTGTACGCTTGGGCTTCTGGAGAGTTACCCTCATACTTTGAGCGGTAAAATGCTAAGGTGTTACCGAGACCATTGGTGAGCACAAGAGCAGAAGACTTGTTAACAAATGACTTGTATCGCTTTTCAATCTGTTCCTCATTAAGACTTTTTACTTTCTTTATACAATTCCATGCATTATTGGCACGGTCTTGTTCGAGTGTTCTCAGCATGAAACCACCCTTACTCTGACAAACCCTCGGCCTATAGTTTCGTCTCCTCCAACGTTTATGACTTTGCCATTAAAGTTCAAAAGCTTGTTAACAATATCGCTCGAAGTGCAACCATTTCTGAAGCGCTTTGGCAATAATATCAATGAGTACATCAATGAATCGGTAGGCAAAGCCTCTTCGTACCACAGAGCACCGCGTTTCACAGCACCTGTATTCTGGTCTATAGCTATTCTCGCAGTCACTTCTGTAGTTAACGAGGCCATATCGCGGAACACTTCGTCATCAACTATTCCCAAGTCAACGTTAATCTTATTTCTAATAAAATCATACTCCTTGTTGCCAGGAACCGCCTGTGATATGGCAGCCCAAACAGCGTCAAAACCATTTGCACTTTTTGAGATTAATTTTGCTTCTTCTATGTAAACGCTTTGCCCAATTTTGATGTTTGAATCATCTTTTACTATAATAACGTTAGGTTTTTCTACAGAAGGTATGTTCCACGCGACTTCGGCATTCGCTATTGTCAGGTCTCTTTTGTATCTGTTAAGAATCAATGGACAAGTAATCCAACCGAAGACTCCTGCAAGAGTCCTTACAGGAAAGGCCAATATTCTAGCGTCAGTTACAGAAACGTAGCCTGCGCCTGCTTCCTCACCTTCAGCTCCAAAAATCTTTATCACATCATCATCTGTGAACCCTATTTCTTTTGCATACGCCCGTAAGACTCCTTTCATACTTGACCCTTGTATCATAGGGAAGTCTGTGTGCCGCTCTCTTTGGATAGGCAAATCTACTGGACTGTTTATTGACGAACCACTTCCAGGATGCAGAGGCGTTTCTGCATACAAATAGAAAATCAAGGCTTTTTCAAACAATTTCTACCAAGCTCCTATGAACGCGCTTCCTAAACCAGATTTAACTTCATGATCAGATATTTGGAGAGGCATCTCTAAATCCTCACTTAGCTTCTTTCGTTCTTTTAGCTTAAAAAAGTATACTGTGCCTGCTGGAACTGCCTTCCGGAGAGGTTTCTGTTTTCCCTTAGCAGCATCCCAACCGCCAAGCGCTACAGGTTTACCTAAACAGACCGAAATCAATGATACCTCAGCATTTAGAGTCTCTTCCAACATTTTGATGTTAGGACGCCACCATGTCTTATTATCGTTCGCCATAAATATCGTCGGTGTTGCGAAATACAGTTTGAATCTGTATGACTTGTTTACCTCTGCAATTATTTTTGCAGGATTCGGT
The DNA here is from genome assembly GCA_026014665.1 of Candidatus Bathyarchaeota archaeon. Lineage (GTDB taxonomy): Archaea > Thermoproteota > Bathyarchaeia > Bathyarchaeales > Bathycorpusculaceae > Bathycorpusculum. The sequence goes on along the minus strand of JAOZHX010000033.1, from coordinate 9,218 downwards.
TTCCAATCAGCTAATTTTCTGCAGCTGCACACTCTTCCTTCCCCGCCTATTTTCAGTAAACATTCTTCGGGAAAATTATCAATTCCATCAATCCAAGTGACAAATCCAACTTGAGCGTTGAGTCTCAAAAAATCGGCTGAATAAAGCATGCCTTCATCTGCTGTCTTTTTGTTTTTGTTCAACATGATGCCTGCGCGTCTTTCATGTTGATAAAGCTGAAAAGCGTCAAAAAATTGTTCTTTTTCAATAGGTACATAACCTTGAAGATATTTAACTAACCCTTCTCTTGATAGATAGAAGGGTTTGTGATCAACATAAAAAGAATCAGATATCAGTGAATATAACCCGTTATCCAAGGCGAAGGTCTTATCCTCTAAAGGTTTAAGCAACATGGCGGTATCTTCGGAAAATACAATATCCATCGGTAATGGAAAATACTCTTCAAAGGTCTTTAGGTTAGCAAACGTAACGTAGCGTAAACTAATCTTGCTTTCGTCTTCCGGACTACCAATCAATTCTACAATTTTCTTAAATTCAGATTTTTTCCACCAATCTGTTGGAGGATAAGGGTTATAATCCAGCAATAGTTTCGTTTTAATAGCGCCAGCAAATGTTGTTGGACTGATGGGGCCGGATTCTGCAATATTCTGTTCTCCTCTAAAGAAGGGTCTTGATGACCTAAACATCAGCACATCTAAAGGTTCCAAAAGCAGCCTCATTTCAAGCACCCCTTTTTGCTTCATACAATACCTTTAGCATATTTCCCACTTCAGCAATTACATTTTTCTTCCGTTCCATGTTTATCGCCTCGATGATTCGAGCACAACTTACAATTAAACTAACAATATAGTTTACCAATTCTTCCTTGTTGTGACTTTTTGGAGCCTTTTCATTTACATGCCTTAAAAGAATTTGACTAAGATACGAAGACCAAGCATCTTCACTTATGCCACCGAGGATCGGAGCTTTTTGGATAATCTCGTAAATGAACTTGGGAAAAAGCTCTTGATCTGTAACTTTTGAGACTATATCCAACATTGGCTGAGCGACATCCCATTTCGCTCCAGCAAAGGTCATTTGACCCGATCTTTTGAGGGAGAACAACACGAATGCTTGACGATTATAGTCATTCTTTGCTTTTTTCAGGGCTTGTCTAGCTTTTGATAAGGCATCATACAGTGGATGGGAATAGTGAGCGTAGATTATGCCTGCACTCATTGTCGAGTCTTTACCCAAAAGCATTATTTTCTGGCCGTTAACCTCATAAAAGTCCATACCGAATGTCTCATTCACGTCTTTTGCTGCTTCGAGGGCATTTTCCGCGGGCAAGAAGGCTAAAAGATCGTCGCCGCCCGAGTATATTAACCGACCATGGTATTTGCCGATTATTTGGTCAACAATTTTGGTTGAAAAATCTTTGAGCGCCCGGCTGGTAGCAATGTGAACATTGGGGTTCAATATTCTGTTTGACTCTAAGAACGCGCGGTACTTCTCATGCCTTTCCAATTCACGACTTATGGAATAATGCAGGAATTTGCTAATTTTTGGCAAGCTCTTGCCGCGGAGTTTATCACCAAGCCTATCGCCATCCATGATAAGAACAGCGTAATACTTCGAAGGAGAGCTACCTACTTTATTATATAATTCATTAAGTTTTTTCTTGAGTTTGTCTATCTTGGTTTTGTCGAGGTTGATGCCATTGCAGCTTAGATACGCTGGTGAGTAAGATTCCTGGTATAACCATTCGCCTTCAAAATTATCCAAGCTATCTGTTATATACCCAATTTGCCTACCGATTTCGGCATTCCAAAGATGCAAAAAATCCTGCGTTTGATCTTTGCACTTTTTGCACTCCTCAACAAAAGGTTTTGTGGCTATTGTAGCAACAGAAAAAGATTCTTTACTTATCCCAAATTCCTTCTTGAAGTAATACTTGTATAAACGTTTAACCAGACAAACAGCACATAACTTTTCTTTTTCTCCAAAATCACCTTTGAAGGAAGCGCAAATATCTCTCCAATAATTAACGATAGAAATGCCTTCGTTATGAACAGGATTCCTGATTCCACAACAACTGCATCTACCTGAAACTGCCGAGCCTTCCTCTTCCGGTTCTTGTTCACTCTCGAATAAAAAGGACTTTTGTTTTAACAGATGACCAAGGAGTTCATAATACAACCCATAAAGTGCACCAGCATTTAGAGTGTATCTTCCTGCGAGTTCAGACGAATCGTCTAGGTTGTATTGCTTGAGCCAATTTCCATATTTGTCTACAAGGTCGGAAGGCAACTTAAACTCACTTGTGGTAAGAGATTTGAACCAACCATTCACGACTTTTGAGTCATTCATTGGAGAAGGCCATTCAAGCCATGCAACGGTTACTTGAAATGCGTTCGTTATTTGTCTTCCCCATATTCGCTCAAAACATTCATCTTGTTGTATACCTCTTTTCCTTAATTCTCCTTTAGCACTGTTTGCTATTTCCATCCAACTCTCAACAAAATGTTGTTTGACACTTTCAGCGGCATCAATGATTTTATCCTTGGGGATTAATGCAAGGAATGTGTTTGGGATATTAGAGATTTCTAGAGTTTCCTTGGGGTAGTTAACATTAATTTGATTGACATTAAGCCAATGATCCATTAATGGTTGTTCTCTAAGATGGGGGAAGATCACAGCGTCAGGTCCCCATTCTTCGATGACTGCAGTTAAAGCTTTGAAAACCAGATAGCTCAGTATATGACTCCCTGCCCATAAATCAGAGGCTTTTCTTGATTTCTCTATAAACTCTTGAACCGGAGCCACTTTAAAAGAAAGAAGCACAGCACCCTTTTCTATTGTTGGAACTAGTGCGCTTGTGATGTCGAGGTGATCCCAGATTGTGTGGTCAGGCATTCTAGTTTCTGCTGGAAGATCCCAATACTTTCTCTCTAAAAATGGCAAAAGACGCCAAATTGTATAGTACGTCTTTTTAGGATCTGAAGTTTTCCATTTTAAGATGCTCCGACTCCAAGAATCGTCAATTAAGCTTTTTTCATAACCTTGGCTTGATATCCATTTATCAAGTTCTAATTCTTTGAATTGCGCAGATATTGTGTGGTGAACCCTAGGAGTATTGCTTCTCGATGAATAGTCCACTATTATGCCTTCTAACTCGTTAAAAATGTTGATTCTTTGCATTGCAGACGAGATGTAATCTGCCTGTTTTACAATAGGGGTTACCTTTATTCCGAGAGGTTCCAAAAGGAACCGATCACGTCGTTCTTCATGCCCAGCTATTCTTAATGCTTTGTCAGGAGGGTCGTGAAGAAAGCCTGCTAATTTTAAATCCCAGAAATTACCCACTCTTAAGTCACCTCAGGTACTTGTATAGGTGTAATTGAAAAACACCTTCTCAGTTGGGCGTCAAAAGAATACAGTTGTTTCTTCAATAATGATGATTTGTGTTTAAAACGTGGATGAACAGAAGTGTGAAACTTGACTAAACGAATTGCGTACCCATTTCCAACTTTCATAACACCAATATGAAAAGGGGAGGCAAGTCTATCTTTTTCATTAAGGCGTTGAATAGGAAGGCCTAAAACAACTCTATCATGCCTCGGAATACCAGCTGCAATCTTCCCACCAAATCTGTTCCGCCCGCTCCTAAATTGTTGATAGACATTGCTGACTTCAATCAAGCCGCTTTCATATCGAGAAAAAAGGTTATCAATTAAAGCAATTTCGGCTGTTTTTCTTGAGAGCACACAAAAATCAAGTTGCCCGTTAGGCTTTCTAAGAGGGAAATAGCCGCTTTTTAAGTTATCAAAAATGATTTTAAGGTTATTTTCAAGAAAATTTTTAGCATCAGAGTTGATATTTGTACCTTTGAAAGAGAAATTACAATAGTTAGCGGCGTTTTCAGCTTTTAGAACCCGAAACGAGCCCGCCCCTCGCCTCATTCTGGCGCCAACTCCTCCAAGATAAATTGTACTCCACAGGGTACATGCTGCAATACCCAAAATATCTGAGTTATCTGAGATCAAGGTAATCGAAAATTTGCTTCCTGGCGGATAGCAGCTTATTCTTTGGCCACGTGACTTCTGCATGTAAATCGAAAACCAGAGGTATCTTAATTCATTAAGAGCAGATATTTGGTTGATATTTACTGGTTTGTCAAGAGCGTTGGTAATAATGCGAATCTTGGAACGCGTGTTTGCTGAGCCAAATATTTTGCTTTCTTTTTCCTGTAATGTTCCAGCATCAACCATTCCACCCATTATGGCTCTAAACCACCACCGCATAAGCCCTCTTAGAGTTGGAGGGCGTAAACCTTCACCCTCAATGTATGCTTGGTCAGCACCAGCTATAAATAAAGGAGTAATTGCCTCAACTTCGAGAGTTATGCTTTCCAACCATCAAACCCATTCCTTCTATTCATTGTTTAAAGCTTATAAAATTTGCAGCCACTAATAAGGTCAAGAAATATTTCAACAAAATACAATGCTATTGGAATGGTCCGAATTGAAAAAGGGTTTACTAATCAGTGTTGGAACGGGCACAGGATATAACAAAAAAGCAGTTAAGAGTTTAGCAGGGGCGATAGCGTTCAGCGTTCAAAACCATAATCCCACAAAAACATTTTTTGTTGTAAGCAAAGAAAGTCTAAATACGCTAAGGCTAATTTTGCCGGAAATAACTTGTGAACATGAAATAATTGAAATCAGCAATCCAGACAGCATACACAGAGTTTATGAAGAATTAAAACCCAAGTTCTCAGAGATACAGAACCAATTTGACCATGTGATTGTTGACTTCACATCAGGAACAAAGGCAATGACAAGCGCCCTTGCCGTTTTGAGCACTATCTTTGAGGCGGACACTCTAAGCTATATTACTGGAAAAAGAGAAAACGGCTTAGTGATAAGAGGAACCGAAGAAGTACAAGCAGTGCGCCCCACTTTCATAATTTCTGAAAAGCGATTAAGCGAAGCGGCAAAATTGTTTAATGAATGCAGGTATGACACAACCTTAGCGCTAATAGCCTCCATCACAAAGATTACAGCAGACAGCAACCTCAAAGAAAGCACGACGACCTTACGAAAAGCAGCAATAGCTTATTCTGCATGGGACAAATTTCAGCACGATACCGCCTTTAAGTCACTCAAGTCCTTGAGGTCATCAGAATTCGATAAAAACAAAAGTTTCTTGGGCAAACTGCTTAAGGCTGAGGAAAAAGAACCTTATTGGATAGCTGATTTGATAAACAATGCAAAACGAAGAGGAGACATTGAGCACAAATTTGATGATGCAGTAGCAAGACTGTATCGCACAGTAGAATTGATAGCTCAGTATCGGTTACGCAAAGAACACAAGCTTGAACCATCAAAACTATACTCTGAACAAATACCGAACGTTTTACGCGAAAAATGGGGAATCAAAGCAACTGGTGAAACAATAAAAATTGGGCTTGAAAAAGACTATGAATTACTCGCAGCCAAAGAAGACATCATTGGCAAAAAATTCATAGAGGATAAAGAAGTAGGAAATCTGCTATCAAAGAGGAACTGTTCAATTTTAGCTCATGGATTGGAACCATTGAATAAAGAGGCTTACCAGAAACTCTTAAGCAAAGCACTGTATCTCGCACAGTTTGCTCTTCCAAATCTAAAGCAAGACATAGAAAATTCGAGCTTTGTAACTCTCGCCGTATAAACATACGTTACCTTTGCATAACTTCGGCAGCTTTAAGCAAAGCATATTAGGTTTGGAAATAGAAGTAGCTGTTCAACCTAAGAGGAGTCTGTTTGCCTAAGGAATGGGTTCTAAATCAAGCAAACATGCGCTGGCAGCTAAACAGGCCACGGCACGTGGGGCATGTTGCTGAAGAAATACGAAAATGCTCACCAAAAACACTGGACGACTGGAGAAGATACTATTTCAAAAACGTACGTACAAAAGAGCAACTTGAAGAAATCGGGAAAAAGCTCTACATCAAAGTAACCGAAGTGTGTAGAGCAGAAATCGAGCAGTTAACCGAAGAAGACTGCATAAACTTTGTCATTGAACTGGTAATCAACAGAACATTTGACGGCTACCAATCAGAGATCCAAACAATCTACGGGCAACTACAAAACATACTTGGCGTTAAAATTGAACCTGCCCCAGACGAATGGGACCGCCTCTACAATGTGGACTTCTTCATAAAGATCAACGGCAGATTCATAGGACTCCAGATAAAACCCGCAGGTTTCGCCTACATCCCACAAATCATAAACGAATACCAATTCCAAAAGGAAACTCACAAGAAATTCACAGAGAAATACGGCGGTAAAGTCTTTTACATAATTTCCGTTAAAACCGACAAAGGAAAAGCAATCCACAACACAGAAGTAATTAAAGAAATTTCAGAGGAAATCAAAAGACTAAAAGAGCTAAGTCCAATCAGTCAATGACAACTTTTCTTTGCTTAGCATCGAGCCATTCTTGAAAAACCACGTCGGCTTATCCTTGTATTCAACTTCAAAAGCACATTCGCCCACAGCACTAAGCTTGGTTAATTCATCAAAAACTATCTCCGTTTCTTGACTTGTCATAACAGGAAAGCCATAAAACTTGTTAACATAACCCAAAGCACCCTTAGTCTTAACACGTTCCTGCACAAAATCCAGATGCCTCAGAAGCCTACTCTCTATCAACTGGTTAGCAAAAACCACAACATCCTTGCATCTTGAAAAGACGTGCTCCTTGAAGTTAGGATCAATCTCTATTCCCACGCTGTTTCTACCCGTAGCCATAGAGGCAACCATGGTTGTGCCCGTCCCCAAAAATGGATCAAGCACCACATCCTCCTTGAGCGAAAACATGTTAATCAACCGATAAGCCAACTCAAACGGGTAAGCCCCACTCCTCTCCCGAATGCTCTTATCAATATTGTTCTGCCGAGTACCCTTCAAATCCGCCCAAACATCCGAAAACCACAAATTCCGTTCCTCCCAAAAAAACGCACTCCGCATCCTACGCAACTTATCAGCCTCACTTCTGAACAGACGCTTGCCACCTTTCCTCAAAACCAAAATATACTCATGCTCCAAAGTAACATACGCACCCGCAGGCAACATCCCAGAACCCATAAACTTGTTAGGAGCATTAGTCTGCTTCCTCCAAAGAATTTCAGGCAAAGAACTAAAACCCAGCTTCAAACAACACTGCAGTATCCTAGCATGATTTGCATAAAGCTTGAATTCTTCGCCGATAGTCCTTGTCGCATCACCAATGTTGATGCAAGCAAACCCGCCCTCTTTCAAAACGCGGTAAACTTCCCGCCAAACCTTATCCAATTCGCAGTGCATTAGCTCAAACGCTCTATCACCTTCACAATCACATAAGGCACTCGATATAGCCTGGTTTTGCTTAGAGAAGATAGAATCCCACATCTCAATCATGGGATACGGAGGCGAAGTCACCATCAAATCCACAGAGCCATCTGGAATTTCCTTCATCTCACGCGAATCGCCAAAAATTATCCTGTGAACGGTCTTCATCGCCTTCTTCTTAAGCGCTCAATTAATAAAACTGTTTGGCACCCATCCCCAAAAACATTGATACATCTCTTCGAAGAAGCTAAACTTTCGTTTCATTCGAGAGTGAGCTTTGCAGTTGCCTCTACTGCAAGAGCGCTTCTATGCTTGAGTAACCATCATTCTTTTTAACAATGTATACGATGTCTGCCACTTCCTGAATTTCATTATGATGGGTAATAATGAGCATCTGGGGGATTATTCTGCCGCCTTCTCGGAAGAAAGAGTTTAAAATGTTAACGAGTTCTTTTCGTCGTTCCTCATCAAGATGCGTAGTGGGTTCATCCATGATTATGGTTTCAACTTTGCCCGAGAGCACCTGCGCAATAGCCAAACGCAAAGCAATAGCAAGGGCTACACGTTCGCCGCCGCTGATCTGGTCGATGTCCTGCTCACCCGCCGGTCCCAGAACACTAATGTTATAGTCATCGTCAATCTTCACATCCGAATAGGACAGATTAAAGCGTTCAAACAGGTCCCGAGTCGCCTTCTCGAGGACGGGTCGGGCTCTTGCGCGGATGAGCTTTTGGATGCCATCTTTGCCGTAGGCGTCTCTGATTTTGCTAAGAACGGATATGTAACGCTCTACCTGTTGCTTCTTTTTTGCAGTTTTTTCCAGAGCCGCCAGTTCAGCTTCAAGTTTTGCAATTTGTTTTTGGAAACCAAATTTTTCCTGCTCCAACCTAACAAGCTCTTTCTCCAGCTCTCGCAGCTTAGCTTCTGCGGTTTGGCGGTCAGTTTTTACACGGGTATGCTCAGCTTCATCGTAACCAAGCTCCTTGATCTGGACCTCAAGCGCTAAGACATCTTTTTTAGCTTCTTCCAGCTTAGTCGAAGTCTCCCTGACCAAAGATTCAAACTCGGCTTTCCTCTTTGCTATCGCAAGATTTTGATCATACACCTGACGGGTCAGCCGCAACTGTTCCAGTTCCTTCTTTGCATCTTCAGGCGTGTAGCCTAACTCTTTCACTAAGCGAGCCAAACGAGTTTCGATTTCTTCCAGCGACTTAACCAAAGGCTGCCTTTCAGCTTTCACTGCCTCTTCGCTTGGAAGCCTGCTAAGCCGTTTCTCAGAAAAACTATACTCTTGGAAGGCATTCTCCCAGCGAGCCTCCTCTTCTTCAAGCTTGGAGATTTCCCGATCAATTTCAGCCAAAGAAGCACTCAATTGAGCGAGCCGTTCAACTTCAGCCTGCTGCATAGCAGCATCACCTTTGGCTTCTTCAAACCCAGCAGCCAAACTATGAAGTTGCTCAGGATCGATGGCGTGAAACTGTTTACCATGGTCCTTCTCGTTTTTGAGAGCTGTCTCCAGTTTAGAAAGTGCCTCGCCAAATTCGATTATGTGAGCTTCAGCGGCTTTCTTCTCTTCGGAATATTTGGCTAATAGCTGAGCAATGCGTTCTTTGGTGAGCTCAGTCTCGCATGTTGGACAAGTTTTGGACCCAGCGTCAGACGATAACTTGGAAAGGTTAAAATCAAGATCAGTGACTCTTTGCTTTAGAGAGATGCTCTTTTCATTCAGCTTCTGCTTTTCAGCTTCAAGCCTTCTAACTCTTTCCTCACTGGAAGCCTTAACTTTCAACAATACGTCATCAATATTCTCGACAGTGACTTGTTCACCTAAAGTCTTAGAGGCTTTTTCGAGTGCTTTAGAAA
>JAOZHX010000016.1 GCA_026014665.1 Candidatus Bathyarchaeota archaeon | reverse complement strand
TAGCGTTGAGAGAGTAAGCGGTTGTCTCCTGCCAAGGTGCAATGGAAAATCCCAAGTAACGGGAATTGAAAGGTGGAGGCAAAGACAGTACGGCAATGTTGCATCTTGCGGTGCAATGGAAAATCCCAAGTAACGGGAATTGAAAGGTGGAGGCAAAGACAGTACGGCAATGTTGCATCTTGCGGTGCAATGGAAAATCCCAAGTAACGGGAATTGAAAGAACCTTTTTTGGATGCCGTCTAATTTGCCCGTGTAGAATGGTGCAATGGAAAATCCCAAGTAACGGGAATTGAAAGATCGGATAAGCATACTTGCCAAAATAGAGGATATAGTTTGGGTGCAATGGAAAATCCCAAGTAACGGGAATTGAAAGGCGATAAGTCGCGAACTGACATCGCAACCATTCCTGTTGGGTGCAATGGAAAATCCCAAGTAACGGGAATTGAAAGACAAAGGACTCATTCCGAACTGGTAGATGTAACCGAGAAGTGCGGTAGGTGACCGGTTGCGAGGTCAGTTAGATGGGGTCGCCTTCAAATTTTTTTTTCCTTCTTTTTACTGTTTTAATCCACAAAAGGGGGCGTTATGTTTTAGCATCAACCGCCACCTTTTCTGCCCACTTGGAAATATCAGCCCAATTTCGGAAGTCATACCGCTTTGTTGTGTCGATGCCGATTTTGCGGCATTTATTCTTAGATGATTTGACAAATAGACTGCCCAAAATGCCATAGTTACCATTGAAATCGATACATCCACCGAATGCGCCAAAATCTACAGGCTGTAACTCATATGTATCTGCAACTTTAGCGAGGTAATCCTCCTGTGTTTTCTCGACTCCCCCTTCGCGTAAGATTAACCCGCAACTGACGAAAAAGGCTGTTTTTTTATCCCTAAGTTTTGCAGCATTGGCTTTTAGAAATTCTAAGGTTTCTTTGGTCCATTTGCCCATGCTTATGCCCGAGCCAATTACAACGAGGTCATAGGAGTCTACTTTGGGTAATGTTTTTTTGGCGTCAACGATTTCCACTGTGTTTCCGTTGTTGATGATTACCTCGCCAATCTTTTTTGCAATGTCGGCAGTATTTCCCCATCGTGTTCCGTATACAATGAGGGTTTTCACGGTTTCACCTTCTTACGTTGAGTTTGAGATTGTACATGGAAGGTTCTGCATTTAGTAAGCATTCCAAGGTAAGTTGCTCGACTTGCCAATGAGACCACAAAAAAGCCTGCTATTACTTGTAAGGAAAGCTATAGAGGGCAACAATCGGAAAAGTCGATATGACTATTATGGTTACATATAATAATCCTCCGAAGTATTTGCCAACTGGGTCATAGATTTGTATCTCGCTTACGCTTGTTACCATGAACTGAGTAAATGAAACTACAAGTACGGCGAGAATCCAGATAGGATAGAGTCCTTGGATAGCGTAAATTAGAAATACACCTGATATGAGTACGAAATCAGCTATTGCATCAAAGTAGGCGCCTTTCCTAGACGCGGAATTCAGCTTTCTCGCAACCAAACCATCAGAAAGATCAGTTATTAGCGCAAAAAGGAATAAGGTAAGAAAGAGGACTGAATTGCCAATACTTAGAGACCACAGAGCAAAAGGGGTGATGCCAATTCGCAGGGATGTGATTACCCAGGGAAACGCTGTCTTTTTTTGCATATACCATCACCTTAAGGGAAGATCTGGCTTGCAGCCTGGTCTGCCTTGCTAGTGAAGTTTCCGCCTCTGAATATGGTGACTGCTTCTTTGACAACCCCATTTGCATCAATGATGATTTGTTTCATAGTATCTTGAGCATTGAGCGGATTTATGCCGCCACCTACAGTTACAATAACTGTATCTTTGCCTTGAAGGTCGCCAATTCTCTGGATGTAGTTAGTTATGGTAGGTCCAGGGGACAGATCGTATATAGGCCAATCAAAAACCAGCAAGTCGTATTGAGTTATGTTAGATGGAGCCTTAGAGCTTGCTGTTGTTAACTCCACTCGCCAGCCATTGCATGCTAATCTATCAGCAAAAGTGTAAGCAATGTCATGACTAAAGCCTGTTAATCCGGGATGATAGATAACTAAGGCGTTTTTGGTGCCTGTCGAATTTTTAACTTCGATAGGCGAAACTGTTTCATTATAGACACTATACTCAAAGAAAGCAAATGTTGGTACATCAACAACCATTAAGGCAATTAGAGTCACTAGCACTGCTTTCTTCCATTTTTTCTTGGGCCAAAATTGTTTTCTTCTTTGGTTTATATCCATTAATTTACTCTCCTGCTTTATGTTCTTCTAACATTTGGATTGCTTTTTCTGCCCAGTCAATGCTAGCCTTGGAAATGCTCTTCCCCAATAGAACTGCAAGTCTGACGTAGAAGGCCTCTTCTGTTTGGACCGGCATCCCGTCAAGGTTTCGTTCGAATTGACTCATTGCCTCATAAAGCTGAGTGTTTCTTCTTTTGAAGTCTTGTATATGTTTGCTATTGGTTTCTGGGTCTGCGTGCTCTCCAAACATTAGTTTGAGAAGTATCTCATACCTGTTGATTTCAGGGTGGGCTGGTTGGTTTAGCCAATCCGTTAGTTCTTCGAACCCTTTTTTTGTTATTGAATATATTTTTCGAATTGGACCATTTTCTCTTGTTTCAACTTTTTTTGTAATTAGCCCCTCTTTTTCCATGGTTTTAAGTGTAGGGTAGATTTGCCCGTTGCTTAGGTCCCAAACATAGTCTAATCTTGTTTCGACTGTTTTTTTAATGTCATATCCAGTTAGGGGACGTCTGCTTAGCAAGCCTAAAAGAACAAATTTTGTTGTATTTTCTTTCATTGTTCATTTACCTCGATTCTAATATGTCATTTTGACTTATATCAACTTTATATATAACAATAAGACTTATTTAAAATTTATTGTTGCTGCTGTGTTGATTGAAACAATGAGAATGACTATTACGCAAAGTACTGTTTGCTGAAATATCAAATTTTTAAGCGATAAAGGAACGAAACGGTGGAAATTCAATTCCCATCCCAGTTCTTCAGCATACATTACCAGCTTTTGGGTGAAATAAAAGAAATCTATCAGCAATGTTTGAAACTGAACTATGTAATTTTTAACATGACAACTTTGAGAGAACGTTGGCTATTGTTGAAATTTGAAGAAAAATTTATTTCTTAGTTTTGCATTCCCGTCGAGATTTGTTCTGTAAATTGGAGAGAGGTGACAAGTATGCTGTCTCGTGACTGTGACGGATGCGCCCTGCAGCTTTATGATTGCAAGCGGCGTTACGCTAAAGTTCAATCGGGCGAGAAAGTGTATTGTCCCGACGGCACAGCCCATCTAGTCGACACCGCCGAATAACCGCAAAAACCCTTAGCTACCAAGCAAAAAGTGTATATCCTGCTTTTATTTAAAGCGGGTAATGCTGGGCAAGGCTCATTCGTTCGCGGCTAAACGCCAGCAGGAGGGAAGAGCAGATGCCAGCAAAGAAGAAGAAAGCAGAGCAACCAAAACCTGAAGAAAAGAAATAGTGACAGTTCAACAGTTATAAAATAACAAGAAATCTAAAAATTCCTTCTTTCCTTTTTTTATCGCTGTCTCTTGTAGATACCATGAGTTAAATTCGGGGCTTGGTAGAATGGACCATGGTCGTCCATCAATTTAGTCTTCTACTTTTTGTAAGGGTTTGCCTAGAATATATGAGTTGTCAAAGCGATTGTCGTGCACGCTAAACATGCGCTGTTTTCTCAGTGATCGGCATCCCAAACTTGGTGCTCGCGCGAATATCTCCTTCTTGCTCTGCGGAAAAGGATCCTAATCACAGTGAGTCCTACAAAAGCGATGAGTAAAATGGCAAGAAATTCACCTTGAAAGAACCCGCCATAATAGGCGCTGAAGTAAAACAGCACAAACGCTATTATGAGGCCAATCGGCAGCATAAGCAAAATTTCAGCAACGCGAAACCACGTTGGTTGAGCCGATCCATTCCAACCGCCACCTTTGCTTTCGCCTGATCTGCTTTTGAAACGTTGCTCTTGAATCTGTTTAAGTCTTTCTTCATTCAGGTAGTACTTGCCGTTTGTTTCAACAAAAATTCCTGAATTGCCAAGTCTTCTATGCATAGCTTCTTCAAAACGAGGTGGCAAGCCTAGCTCTTGAATGGTTAGCGCTGTCTCTGGGCTGATGGCTCCTTTTTGGCGAAACCCTTCAATCACCTGCTGTAACCGCTGACGAATTTCTTCTCGACTTCTAAACATCTTTTTTTCACCTGATTCGTAAGATTTCACGCTTTTCTTGTTCGTTCGTCGTCCAATGAACCTTTGGAATCCATTGCTCCAGAAAAATTTTTAGCATAGTCATGGTCTATTGAGCGCCGTTTCTTTATGAAGATTTGGGGTTTGAAGATTCGGGGTTTGAGCTATTTTGGCTATAGCAACTGAGCCTGCGAGGACACTGCTGTTCAGAAAAGTGAGTTCTTTACCTGAATCTAGAACTATTTTGGTGTGTATTGGCGTTATTTCTGTGACTGCGCCTTCGCCTTGCATGTAAGTTGTGACAACTCTATCTCCCTGGATGTACGGGAGCCGACTGAGCGAAGCAGTTTCATGAGCATGCATTCTGGTTACTAAAACCATTCCTGAAGCTATTGCACTGTTAGGAATAGCAACAATGCCTACGTCAGTTCTTACTCGTGTAACCATAGCAGACAGTTCGACTATTTGCCCAGGGACATTGTTGACGACTACGTTGTCGCCTACTCTGTACCTATGAGATGCGAAGACAAAGACGCTGGAGAGGATACCGCCCACGAACGTGGACATTATGAGACCGATTGTTATAGATGCAATACCTGCACTTGTCAATAGAGTATCGGGAGAAACGTCTAAGACGCGTAGTATTGCAAAAGTCATAATCAATAGTGATATGCTTCCCATCAGAAACTGGATGATGGTGGCGGGTTGATCTCCCAGATGTTTTGCGATTGTTTGTTTTGAGCGAGTGATGATAAACAATATTGCAAGCCAGAAACCTGCAATAATCGTGATCCTGATTAGATTATGCGCAAAATCTGGGAGGTTAATCGATGTTTTTATGAATAAATCATAGGCTACGAGTGTCCCTGCAGCCAAAGCAACCAGTAGAGAAATAGTTATTGCTAGTCTCTTCACGGAACCTACTATATCCAACACTGTGCAACTACCAGAACAAAAGCTAATACAGCATCGTATCTATATATTTTCGTGTCTCGAGGTTTGGCTTATCCAGATGCTGTTGAGGCAGGTGATTTTCACCCAGATTTCCATTTTATAGTTTTACGTTTTGTTAGCGAAATTCCATCCTGCTTCCATGCGTTGTTGTAGTTTGTAGAACCGAGTGAACATGCGTAGGTGCCGCCTATAAAGGGTTATCATGCTCGTCCATATCCAGCAGCCCTTAGCCTTCATTTGGCTGTTCTTTTTGTGTTTTATGTATGCTATAGTTCACTTTTTGGCGGCTATCCCGCATTCATTCGAGAAATGTAGCATACATCAGCTGCAAAGCATTCAATATCCTGCAATGGTGTTAAGAGAGTGGCAGTGTTTGAGTCTCATATAAAGCCCCGATTAAAACGTCTCTTACGCCTTTCCATACTCACAATCTGTCCTCGCCGAATAAGCCGCCTTTCCGCTCAGAACAGCTAAGATGATCCCGACGACGAATCCTCCACCGCAGATTATGCTTGGAAGGGAGCACACTGCAACGAATGTGCCCCACGCTTTGCTGGTTAATCTGGTGCGCAGCATCAGAGCTCCAAGAAGCATTAGAGCACCACAGCTAACTCCCACCGCTGAGAGCGTATACAGAACTGCTGTATCGTTGCCCGCTGAGCCTGGAAGTGTAGGCATCAACCAAGGCAACCACCTTGCTGAGATTCCCACAAGTGCAGAATTGCATAGAATCAAGATTCCAGCCAATAAAGATAGACTAAACGCTTTGTTTCGTTTCCAATTTTGGTCTGAACTTTTTGTTTGATTTCGATTTATTTTCATATAGTCAAGCTCCATTTTTTGTTTCGTTAGTTTATTTTGCAGGGATGCTGTGCCAACGAACACATGCATCCTGCCCAAAAGAAAAGGAGGATTTATCACCGAATTATCGTGAGACTGCTTACTTGGCGAGTTAGGGTGCCTTCTTCTTTTCCATTCTGCTGTTGCCGACTGTACATGCCGCTGTGCCCACGGCAAAGAAGACTACGACGCCGAGTAGGACTGCCAAGACTGGGTTGACTGCGCCTGTGCTGCCATAGCTGCATGCTACACCGCCTGATAGGAAGAAGATCAAAAGACCGAACGCTGTAAAGGCGATTTTTTCTTTTAGCTTCATTATTCTTCACCTCCATCGTGTTTCTTCGCTGGTTCTTTAACTTCGCTCATGCGTAAGTTCACCCTCAAAACTCCGCAGCTGCCTTTGATTTCGAGTATTTCAGGTTCCACGAAGAATGCATGCTGCAGTCTACCAAGCGTTCCCTCTATGAGGACACCGCCGCTGCTGCCGTTTGAGGAGGTCAAGAGACGTGTGAGATGCTGGTTGGACTTGAGTTCAATCGAGAAGTCTCGTCCATCTTTTTCGTTCATGTTTGTCATCGTTTTTCTCACACCTAATGTTCCATGGCTTTCAAAGGCGATAAAATTTATTTGTTGACGAAGCGAAGTATTTCGCAAGGATGCAAAACATTTCGCATTCGAATGTTTGGAAGAGAATCCTTTGGACGAAAATGAAGAGATTTCAAAAGTACTCTTTGAGCTCTCAAGCAATCGGCGAGCGAGCATACTGTTCAAAATAGAAAAAGAAAACCTCAAGATGCAGCAGATAGCTAAAACCCTTGACATGACCGTCACCGAAACTTTTAGACATCTTCAGAGGTTAACGGATGCAAAATTGATAGAGAAAAAAGTTGACGGTTCCTACACAGTCACTTCACTAGGCACTTTGGCAACTGGTTACCTTACAGGCTTTAATTTCATTCTAAAGAACGCTGACTTCTTCTTAGAACATGACTTGTCTTGTCTGCCATATGAGTTCGTTGAAAGGTTGGGGGAGTTGTCTAATGCAGAGTTTTGCACAGAAGCAGTATCCAGCTTTAATCGGGTCAGAAAAATTTTGGCTGCAGCGGAGAAGCAGTTTTGGACTATGGTTGAGCAGGTTGATTCGACCACTAAGAACCCTGCGGAAGAAAAAATTGTTGAGGGAATAGACTTCAAGTTCATCATGCAAAAGGACCTGGCAAAATCGCGGGCAGGTTCCAATTCCAAAGTTCTAGTCGGTAGCAGGTATATAGAACGTGTCCCTGTTGCTTTGGTGGTTAGTGAAAAAGAGGCATCCGTCGTCTTCCGCACCCATAAGGGAGTGCTGGATTATATTGGGTTGTTTGGCACTGACGAAAAGTTCCTCAAATGGTGCAGAGACCTCTTCTTGCACTATTGGGAGAGGGCTGAACGATGGTATCCCGGTTTACTAATCAAATGAGGTTTAAAATGCGATACTCATCACAGAGCTCAGTCGCTCCAGATAACAATAGAAAAAAGAGAAGTTGCAAGAAGTATGCAGAATTGACGATGCTCCCAACGGTTGCACTTTTTGAATATTTAGTTACGCTTATCTTGACCTAGGTGGGGCAAGAGGCGGGTTTTCAGTTGGTCATTTAGCAGTAAACCGAAGGTAAAAAACCAGGCGAACGCTATGACCACGTACGAGATAGGTATGGGTGCTAAGCCTGGAATCCCAATAACTGAAATCAACGACGAAACAATCATGTCAACGATGATTGCAGTTAAGAGGGGTCGGCTGGGTTTTGACCGCCAAAAGCTACTCCTTTCTCGAACAACAAATATGGTGAATAATCCGCCAAACAACAGCATGTCGAAAGCGAACGTATGGAGTAGTGCAGAGTTAGATAAGTCCAAGTAGGCGAGTCCTAAATAAAGGAGTCCCAGAGATTCGATAACTGTGAAGACTCCTAGTACAGTTGCTGCCTTAACAAGCGATGTAATATTCCATGTTTCGGGTTTTTCAGAGGGGCGTACGTTGTCTGTGGCAAGCGATATGGTAACGAAGTCCACCAAAAACAGTAGCAAAACTACTTGGAAGGCATCCACTACATACAGTCCCGTAAAGAGAAAAGCTATAATCACAAAGAGAACTATCTGAAAAGTTTTTACTATTTTGTTAAAAATCCAAGTAACGATTCGCTGATAGATCATTCTACCAGTTCTCACCAAGTCTAAGACATTACTTAACCCTTGCTCGGTCAGTACAACACTGGCCGAACCTTTTGCTACATCCGTGGCGTTACTTACTGCTATTCCGACTTCGGCTTGCTTGAGTGCGGCAGCATCGTTTATGCCGTCACCGGTCATGCCGACAATATGTCTTTCAGCTTGCAAGCTCTTTACAATGTGGTATTTGCCTTCAGGGTAAATTTCGGCAAAGCCATCACTTCGGTCAACAGTCTCAGCGGTTAAAATAGCATCTTGGCTTACTGTTTTTTCGATGTCGGCCATACGGGTTATGTTTCCGCCTAAACCTACCTCTTGACCTATTTGTTTTGCTATCGGTTGTGAGTCGCCAGTCAGCATTTTAATGGATATGCCTAACGAGCGAAGTTTAGCTATTAACTTTGCAGAATCAGGTCTTGGTTTATCGTAAAGCGCCACTAAACCAACTAGGTTCATCGTGTGCTCATCCGTACTGACCGCTACTGCAATGACTCTGTAGCCTTTGTCGGCTAGAGCGTTCATTTTTTGCTCGATTTTGGCTTGATCTTCTTCTTTAATGCAGCACACATGCTCTATCGTGGAAACTGCTCCTTTAATCACCCTAATTGTTTTATCCTGTTTTTCAACGACTGCTTCGGTTCTTCGAGTAGAGGGGTCAAAAGGAATGAATTTCTTCTGTGTGTACCCATCTAAGGTTATGTTTTTTTGTTCGATTGCTGCAAAGAAGGCGAGGTCAATAGGGTCCTGATTTGCTTTCTGCGAGGCTAATGAGCCAAACAGCAAGGCATCCTCTTTTTTGTAACCGTTTAGTTCTACAATCTCAGCTACGGATAGCTTGTTTTCTGTGATGGTTCCAGTTTTATCTACGCATAACACATCCATCAACGCAGCGTCTTCTGAAGCGCTCAGCCTAGTAACCAATACACCTTTTTTAGCAAGCTCAAATGAGCCAAGAGCCATGGTGATGGTAAACATGGTTGGTAAAGCCACTGGTATGGCAGAAACCAGTAAAACCAATGCGAGAGGTAATACGTCTAACAGACTTAGCCCTTGCAGCCAAGATACTATGGTGGCAACAAGAAGCAAGGAAACCACCAAAATAAGAAGCCACTTCATGAGGTTGGTGATGACTTCTTCCATGTGCAGTTTAGGCTTAGCTAGCTGAACAAGCTGGGTTGTCTTACCGAAATAAGTGTGTGCACCGGTTGCTGTTACAACGCCTGTAACTTCGCCTTTCCTAATAATCGATCCTGAATAGACGAGGTCACCTGTTTTTTTCTCAACAGGAAGAGATTCTCCTGTTATAGCCGATTGATCTACGGTTGCTTCGGCATCTAATATTTTAAAGTCTGCTGGAACAAAATCGCCTAACCTTACCCTGATTACATCGTCGGGTACAATCTGTGATGCGTTTATCGTCGTCCAGTTATCGTCCCTTAATACTCTTGCCTGTAACTGGAGTTTCTGTTTAAGCGCCTTCACAGCCCGTGTTGCCTGTTGTTCTTGGATAAATCCCAAGATGGCATTTACCAAAAGTAACGCGGTTATTATGTAGAGGTCCAAGTACTTGCCTAAAACAAAGGAGAGTACTATGGCTATTTCAAGCATCCAAGCGGTTAAACCCCAGAATTTCTTAGCAAAGGATAAGAGAGGACTTACTTTTTTCTCAGGTACCTCGTTTAGTCCGTATTGCTTTTGTTTTTCTCTGACTTGAGCTGAACTTAGACCTTTTACAACGTTTCCCGATTTATTTTCAGACATACCTACTGTAAACCTTGCTTTTGAATCCCGACTATCGTCTATAAAGATGAATATCCGATGAAAAATGTACTATATAGGAATAACCCTTCTGTGAAAAGGGGCAGATTTTATTTGTACTGTTTAGTTAAATCAACTTAGCAATCGCTGCGAAGTCTACAAGTCAAAAAGTAATTTATACCATTACAAGTATAGGCAATTTGGTGAGTTATTGGTGGATATTAACCAGAAGAAAATTGCGACAATTCATGATTTTTATTTGAACTTTGAGGTAATGCGTGATCGCCTGCGCGGTCTGAAGAAGCAGTTCCCTGCTGGGTTGATAATACCCATCCTTGGGAGCGATGTTAAGAACCCAGGGATAGCAAAAATGGTGGATGAGATAAACGAATGCGATTACTTGAGAAAAGTTTTCATCGCACTCTCAGCCAAGGGTCTGGATGACTATGAAGAGGCTTTAAGGTTTACCAAGCGGTTCAAAGTTCCAAGCGAAGTCGTATGGTGTAACAAACCCGAAGTGAACGGGGTTTTGGAAGAGCTTAAGGGAAAGGGGCTTGATGTTACTAAGTTATCGGGAAAGGGCAAAGATGTCTGGATTACTATCGGCATAGCGTCGCTTGAACTCCGAGCTTTCGCCATGCATGACGCTGACATCGTATCCTATAGTAGGATGTTGCCGACTAAGTTGCTCTACCCGGTTGTCGAGCCTAAGCTGGATTTTTTCTTTTCCAAAGGATACTATGCCCGAATCAACGTTGACAATAAGAAACTGTATGGGAGAATACATCGGTTATTTATCAATCCGTTGTTGGAAGTTTTACAGGAGAAACTTCACTATTCAAAGTTCCTAACGTACTTGCAATCGTTTAGTTATCCTCTTGCGGGTGAACTTGCAGTTTACAGTGATATAGCTACGCATCTTCGGATACCCAGCGACTGGGGGCTTGAACTAGGCTTGCTGGCTGAACTCTACAGAAATGCCTCGTACAGGCGGATCTGCGAAATTGACTTTGGATACTACGACCATAGGCATAAAGAAATCGATATGAATGGGTTGTTAAAAACTGCTGAAGACAGTTTCATAACGTTACTGAGAACGCTAACCGAAACTGAAACTATCGAAGTTTCTGAACCTTTCCTTGTCAGCCTTCAAGTCGCTTACAGAAGGTTAGCACAGGACAAAATAAAGCAATATCACGCCGATGCCACATGTAACAACCTTAATTTCGATAGGCATGAAGAAGAGGCAAACGTAGATTTGCTGTCTTCAGTTATTCTCACAGGCGGACGAAAATACCTATCGAATCCTGTTAAGACCCAATTACCTGATTGGCTACGAACTATTGCAGCTATGCACAATGTTAGAGAAAGACTCAGGGAAAAAGCTATTGAAAGATAGAACCACTAAGATCGTGATTTTTGCTGACCTCGATGGGACCCTTCTTAATGAGAAGTATGACCATACAAAAGTACAGCCTATAATTCGTCAACTTATCTCCTTGAACGTATCAATAGTGCTGGCTAGCAGCAAGACACGACTAGAAACTGATTTTTACAGAAGAGAGTTCAAAATACACGATCCATTCATTGTAGAAAATGGGTCAGCGATTGTAATTCCTGATGAATATTTTCAAACAAACTATACTAATGTAAAAAGATTTCAAAGTTATTACATAATCGAGTTTGGAAGCACTTATTCCATAATACGAGAGAA
The DNA here is from genome assembly GCA_026014665.1 of Candidatus Bathyarchaeota archaeon. Lineage (GTDB taxonomy): Archaea > Thermoproteota > Bathyarchaeia > Bathyarchaeales > Bathycorpusculaceae > Bathycorpusculum. The sequence goes on along the minus strand of JAOZHX010000016.1, from coordinate 75,515 downwards.
GTTAGCGTTAGTCAAAAAGAGAACTGGCGCCAACATCGTTGGGTTCGGGGACATGACGGTGGAAGAGATAGCAAAAGACAGTAACTTGCCTAAATTTCTAGCCGAGTTTGCCAAGAAGCGGGAGTACGATGAACCTTTTAAAATCATTGAAGGCAACGAAGAAGAAGTTCTGCGTGCGATTAACGACCTAGGATTTTCTTACACAAAGGGCGGAAGATACTTTCATATGTTAGGAAACACGGATAAAGGAAAAGCGGTTGCATTATTAAAAAACTTGTATGAGCAGAAGTTTGAAAGGGTAGTTACGTTTGGTGTTGGAGACAGCGACAATGATTTGAGCATGTTGGAAATAGTCGGTGAACCTTTTTATCTTGGTGAAAACAAAGCGGAACCAAGAATCTGGCAGAATATATTGGCTAAGATAACCGAGTTCTTAGCCAAAGAAGAAGGCTAACTCTGAATGATTTGCAGTACCTTGTTTTTGACCACGGTTTTTGAATAGATTAATAAAGTTTACAGCTAGAGTTTAATTGGGTGCCTCTTTGATAGACGCAGTGTACTTATTCGTAATTGCGGCGGCTATCATACTTATTGGATTTCTTGCAAACATTCTGTTTAAGAAAACAGGTTGGCCAGAAATTCTTTTCCTCATACTAATAGGCATCATATTGGGGCCTGTTTTGAAAGTTTTTTCAAACGATGGCTTGCTTCCAATAATTCCAGTCGTTTCGACCTTCACTCTTTTAATGGTTCTTTTTAGCGGAGGCATGGAGCTGAGGCTTTCAGACATCGCCTCAGGAGGTTTTCGATCGCTAATACAGGCCGCTGCATATTTTGGGATTGGACTTATCTCCACTGCTATTTTCACGTATGTCGTTTTAGGATGGCAGATAATTGATGGTTTACTTCTGGGCTCGATTATTAGCCAAATCGGCACAGTGGTTGTTATTCCAATGGTAAAGAAATTAGGGGTTCGAGGAGAAACCGCTGCGTTGCTGTCTATCGAATCCGCGATTGGCAGTATTCTCTCGATAATTTTCTTTTTCGCTTTCCTCACCACTAAACTCAGTGGCACTTTTGCGCCAATTAGCATAGTGGGCTCGATAGGTTTGAAATTGGTTGTTGGATTAATTTTAGGCGTGATCTTGGCGTTACCTTGGATTAGGGTTTTATTTGAGTTGAAAAATAATGAGCTTGCATACATAGCTACTTTAGGCTATATTCTTGCGTGTTATGCGTTTTCAGAGTTCCTTTTAGGAAGTGGCGCTCTCACTATTCTAGGGTTTGGAGTCATATTGGGCAACTACAAGCAGATTTTTAGGTTGCTAAACGTTTCTCCTTCAAGGTCGTTTACAAAGATTACAAATTATCTCATGCGCTTCCAAAAAGAGGTTTCGTTCATACTAAGAGCGTTCTTCTTTGTAATGCTCGGCCTCTTATTTGACATATCACCTGCAAGCATCGTAACTGGGTTAAGCATTGCCATCCCAATCGTTAGCATTCTAATCTTAGCTAGATATGCGGTGGCTTCTTTTTCTACACGGAAAAGTTCGATGGCATCAGACAAGAAAATAATAGTGGGCATGTGTGCTCACGGCTTGACACCCGCCTTACTTGCCCTAACTCTTCTTCAATACAATTTTTCCAACGCCTATCTTTTCCCATTAATAGTCACCAACATTATCATTGTAACTAACATCGTTACTTCAATCGCTTCTTTGATATATCGGCAAAATGGAGCCAATTTGGTTAGGCGAAAATAAGATTGCAAAAAAGCGCCTCCCAAACGGCAAGCAACGAGTAATTACAATCTTTTTGCCAATGCTTTAGCATCTTCTTTGATTCTTTGCAGGTCCTCGGATGTTGGTTTGCCCCTTATGTCTCCCATCCTGCCTTTCGTGCTGTTTTCTAGTGAGCCATGGAATTCACTCAAAACATACCACTCGTCAAGGATGGTAAAGCCTATGTGTTCAAAGTACTGCCTAAGGTCCTTGCCAACTGGAGTGGCTTCATCTATGCCTGTATGAGGACCTGAGTAGGTAACGAAGACCAAAGCGTTCTTGCCTGGGACTTTGGGGGCACACGGTTTGATTTTTCCTTGTTGGCGGTAAGCAGCAAACTTTTTCTTAAGAAACGCAGTCACGGGGTCGGGCGGGTGCCATGAGTAGGAAGGGCAACCTACACATACGAGGTCATAGTCGAAGTAGTCGACGTCTTCTGCTTCTTCAGGCTTTTTTGTGGTGACTAAGATGCCTGTTTCTTCTAGCCCCTGCTTGATGGCATCGGCTACTTTTTGGGTGTTTCCTGTTTTTGACCAGTAGATTATTAGTGCTGTCTTCATCCTTCACCAACTTCTAACTGGCTTTTTCTTATTCGGTTTTTCCTTCAAACTCCACTTTAACTGGCGTAGGCTCCTTGAAAATGAAGAGAACAGGACAGTTGGCTTCGGTTCTTCGCCAGGCTGCGTCCAAAAGCTCCTTTCTTGCTTTTGATGATACGTTGACTTTCATGACGACGCCGGCAACTACTGGGGAATCTGGGGATTTTTCGGCTTCCACCGTTACTTCAACTCTGTTTAATTCTATGCTGCTTTTTTTGCAAACATCGGCGAAAATTGTAACCCCGCAGTCAGCAAGCGCCATCAGACTTAGTTCTAGCGCTGTTGGTCCACTGTCCATGCCTCCTGCATTTGTGGAAAGGTCGCAAACCACGCTATGTGTCCGCTGGTTATCTACGATCGAACGGACATTTTCAACCCATACTGCTTTTGCTTTTATCTTTGGCATTCATTTTTCACCATTCAGTAATTTTTCCGTTTGGATTTAAAATTAGCGTTTAGAAAATAAACATGCAAAAATTTGTGTAAATGATTAGGGTTTAACGGTCGAATGTTGTTAATCAGCTTTCGCTGACCACTCGACGATGCGTTTAATCTCCGACTCTAAAGAATCAGGTAAGCCCAGAATTCTTACGTCCATGAAACCGCGTATTATGAGTGAGACTGCTTGTTCCCTTGAGAGCTTTCGGGTCATTAGGTAAGCAATTTCCTTCTCGCTGATTTTTCCAACCGCTGCCTCATGCGTGATTTCAACGCCTTTTTTCTTCGCAATCAATTCTGGGATTGATTGCATGAACGATTTGTCATCCATGACTAAGCCACGGCACTCAAGGTGCCCCTTACAATCAGGGTTGTCGCCTTCTATCATCCCTCGAATAATCATTTCGGAACCCTCACGGGCGATTGCTCGGCTGATCATCTCTGCTTTGCTTGCAGAACCCGTTAGAACTGCTTTGGAGCCTATATCCAGATGGCTGTCTTTATGTCCGTATAGAATACTGTTAAAGCTTGCTCGCGATTCTTTGCCGCTGCAGTAAGCAACCGGGTACATCTGTATATCTCGAACTGGACGCATACAAACATAGTTTGAAATAAACGCGGCGTTATCCTGCACTTCTGCTCCGGTTCGCGGTCGGACAAGCGTGTTCTCGCTCCATTGATGAATCATCGTAAAGTTTAGCATGGCGCCTTTTTTTACGTAGATTTCAGATATGCCAAGGTGTGCAGCCTTAGGAACACTGGAATGTTGGAGACAACTTGTAATTATGTGTGCTTTTGAATTTTCTTCGGCGATGATGATGTTGTGGACCCGTTGTTCGAGGTTTCGTTGAGTGATTAGAAGGCATGATTGTAGTGGAAACGAGATTTCTGCTCCTGGAAGAATATGGATGAAATATCCGCCGCTGTATTCTTCGGCGACTTTTTTTGTGTATTCGTCCTTGTCCTTGCTTACTAGTTTCCAGCGGTAATTCTCAAGCCAAGGATATTTTTTTAGCGCTGCCTTAGTGTCCATGAGTTCAAGTTTGCCTTCATAGAATTCATTGACTTTAGCTGCGATTGTCTCTTGATTCAAGTGTAGAAACGTGGCAGAACGATTCTTCCCTTCAGTTTCAACCCCAGCTTTTTGAACTTCCTCAAGGATTTGGTGGGGAATTTTGGTTAGGCTATTTTCTTTGTCCATTGTTATTTCTCCATCCCTCATCTGTTCTTATTCTGCATGATACGCATTCTTCGTATCCTAACCGCTTGATGTCCTCGTAAATTCGCATGGGGTTTGTGAAGCAGTGGAATTTACCATTAAGCAGTATACAACCATATTTTGCCTTGATATAGTCCAAAATGTCCCCCTTGTGAGTGATGATTAATGCTGAGCTGCCTGAATTCTCGACGTATCTTTGAATCTCGCTTGCAATCATCCGTAAGCTCTCTACGTCAACGCCTGAATCTGGCTCGTCTAACAATAGTAGCTTGGGCTTGAGAAAAATCAGCTGAAGAATCTCTGAGCGTTTTCTTTCTCCACCACTAAAGCCCAAATTGACGTTGCGGTTTAGGAAGCTATTTAGGCGGAAAGCCTCAATCTGCTTGAGTTCCTCGGGACTAAAATCATCAGACACTGGTTTTCCTAAGCAAAGCTTAAGTAAATCACCGAGTTTCACTCCAGTTATTTCTGGCGGGTTTTGGAAGCCCACGACCATACCCAGTTTGGCTCTTTCATCGGTGCTCGCGTTCGTTATGTCTGTGCCTTGAAAGAGAATCTTGCCTGAGGTCACTTCATACTCTGGCAGACCCATGAGTGCACCGATAAGCGTAGTTTTTCCTGATCCGTTGGGTCCAAACAGAATATGGCTTGCCCCTTCTTTGAGGCTGAAGTTCAAGCCTTTGAGTATCAGCTTTCCTTCAACCTTAACTGATAAATCCTTAACCTCAAGTATATCCATAGTTGTCAGCGTCAATACTCTTTCAATTAATATTTTTAAATGTTCTCGGCTACCTAATCGAAAAAAGAGAAGACGAATGGAATTTTTATCATTTCTTTAGCATTGATAGAAAGTCGTCTATGGGTTTAGCTGGCATGCTCATTATATGTACGGTGCCCCGGGAACCCAGTTCTATCGATACGCAGGTAATTGCATCGTTGTCTGGAGCCTCCACGATGTTTACGAAGTCGTACCTTCCCAAGACAGCGTACTGCTGCAGAACTTTGGCGCCGAAAGCTTCGATTTCCTTGTTGACTTCCTTGATTCTTTCAGGCCTTTCCTTGATAGTTTTTCTGCCCTCAGAAGTAAGAGAGGACAAGAGAATGTAGGTTGGCAAAAAATCACCATAAACTAGGTTTTTCTGCGTTGATTTAAGGGTTCCCCTCCCCAATTCTTGGGTCAGCAACCGGATAAATAATATTTTAATAAGATAAAAGGTTAGATAATAATATGTGAGGGATGTTTTTCATGATGGCAACAAAGAAAGACTTCCCAAGCGTGCTGGACAGCGCATACGAACAGTACATGCGTGACCTTGAACGTTACAAGCTTGTCAGGGAAATCATGACCCCTAACGTCGTCACCATAAACCCAGAAGCCAAGATGGATAAAGCCGCCAAAATGATGGGCGAACGGCACATCGGCAGCTTGATTGTTGAAAAATACGACACGCCTGTGGGCATCGTCACTGAGCGAGATCTGCTAAGTAAGGTTTTCGCGAAAGGTAAAGACCCCAGAGATGAATCGGTGGAGAACGTCATGTCTTACCCACTTATCACCATCGGCTCTACGGCTAAAATCAAAGAAGCAGCGCAGATGATGATTAAGAAGAAGGGCAGGCTTGCCGTGTTTGATGAGGGAAAAATGGCGGGCATAATCACTGCTTCGGACTTGGTTAAGAGTCTGCCGGAAGTTCCTGAAACGCAGGTTGTAGTGGACGATTTCATGACAAGAGAAGTTATAACTGCTGAGGCTTCGACCCCAGTGAAAAACGTAGCCAAAATCATGGGTGAAGAGCGCATTGGAAGCGTTCTTGTCACACGAGAAGGCAACATCGAAGGCATTTTCACAGAGCGGGATTTACTCACCACTTTCCTTGCCAAAGAAGACGCCGCAAAAACGTTAGAGACCAGCGTGGGCAACCAGTCCTCGTCCCCGCTGATAACAGTGCCCTCTGGAACCAGCGTTCACAAAGCCGCCGTCACCATGGCTATGAAACACATCAAGCGTCTGCCAGTCAAGGGCGAAGACAAGCTTGTGGGAATAGTAACAGCGCGGGACCTTGTGGAAGCATACGCCAGATAAATCTGCTGGCACTTTAAGCATAAACCAGAAAACCTATCGTTGAGGCTAAACCTGTTTTTGCAATGCCCTTGTCAGGAAGGGTTTTTTAACTTAAACACCGAATCTATGCGTGACCTAAGATGGGAAGATGTACCAGAACTGTTGGGGAACGCCGAATAGGCAGAACCATCCGCAAACTCGAAAACAGCGTCGAACTCAGCAGCAAAGAAGGCAAAGCCAAACTGGCAGAACAAAAATACAAGCAGAAAACCCAAACCAAGCTGGGTTACACTGAGGATTCGCCAGTGCAGAACCTGCGCGACCCAGCCAAATGGAAACAGGAAAAAACTGAAAAATAACCCTTAAATGTCAACCAGAAGGTAAGCTTGACGTTGTCTTCAATTTCAATTTTGCTTTTGGAGACATATTGTGAATTTTGTTCCAATTCCTCTTTTGCTCTCGAAAGTTATCGACCCGTTTAAAGCTTCAACTAGCCGTTTAACCACTGCTAAACCAAAACCTTGCCCTTTAGCCTTAGTTGTAAGCATAGGTGTGAAAAGTTTAGGTTTAATTTCTTCTGGAATCCCAACGCCCGTATCAGAAACAGTGATGAATACTTTATTGTCTCTTTTCACCGATTCAAGCCTTAACTCTCCACCATGCGGCATAGCTTGTATAGCATTAGTAACCAAATTAGTTAATGCTCGCCTCAGAAACTCTGAGTCAGTTTGAATTTTCCCACATTTTTCGACACTGACAATTACTCTTATCGAGTTTGGAACTTGGATTGTATCTAAAACGTTTGTGAAAATTTCGCATAAATCAGCTTCTTTGAATTCAGGGTTTAAAGCTCGAGCGTAATCCTGCAAATCAACCACTATCTTGTTTATGTAACTAACGTTCCTTTCGATGTCATCTACGCTTTCCAAAACTCCGTTTTTTATCTTGCATTCAGGCAAAGAGTTAATCTCGTCCCTAAGCAGGTAGATGTCACTAACAATAGCTTGCAGAGGATTGCGTATGTCATGCCCAACCATGCCAGCTGTTGCTCCAATCGCGGCTAAACGTTCGTTTTCCTTGAGTTTTTTCTCCATTTCTTTTCTCTCAGTTAAATCAACCGCTATTCCTCTGGCGCCAACAACCATGTTGTCTTTCACCATCGGCGCGCTCGTTAGTAGAACTGGGAAACGTGTCCCGTCTTTCCTGACGAAAAAGTATTCGCCGCTATGACGCATGTTTCCAGAAAACATGTTCTTTATATTCGCTCTTGAACGTTCAATGTCTTGGGCGGCAACAAGCAGGGTAGCGCCAAAATCACCTTCAAGTTCTTCTTTTGAATATCCAAGGACTTCGATTGCTCTTGAATTAGCAAAAGTAACATGACCTTGTGTGTCGATTTCAAAAACCATTTCAGGCAATTTATCAACGAGTTGCTTGTATTTTATTTCGCTTTCCAGTAATGCCTCTTCAGCTTTCTTGCGGTCTGTGATGTCTTCTGAGAAGCCGATGATTCCTGTTACATCATCATTCTCATCAATGCTAGGAAATTTATCAGTCTTTATCCACCTCAATCCAGCCGGAGATTCATAAGGCTCTACAATTCCCAGTTTAGGGAGCCTAGATGCCATAACCGTAATATCATCATTGGTCATTCCCTGCGCAATCTCAGCAGAGTATAAATCAAAAACCGTTTTGCCCAACAGGCTCTCCTTAGGCACTTTAAGAGCTTCTCCAAAGGCTCTGTTGGCTTGTATAACTTTTCCATCTTTATCTTTGTAAAAAATTATCGTCGGGGTGGAATCAAGGATACAGTTGAGTTCCTGCTGTTTCTTAGCGAGAATTTGTTCTGCTTTCTTATGTTCAGTTATATCCCTAAAAAAAATGCCCACTTTACCATCGATAAGCGGGAAATAATGTGCAACATACCATTTCTGCGTACGTTTATTATAATTTTCTAAATGGATAGATTTGCCTGACTGGACAACCTTGCCTACCGCCGAAATCCAGTGAGCTTCAATATCTGGTTCAATCTCTTTTAGTTTTTTCCCAACTACGACAACAGCTTTTCTTCCTGTTTGACGTTCGTAAGCAGGGTTAACTTTTAAAAAGACAAAATCGCAAACTTCCCCTTTCTCATCATATTTGGGCTCTAGCAGAATAAAACCGTCATCGCTATTATCAAACAGTGTTGCTTTTAACTGCTCACTTTCATTTAGAGCTTCTTGAGCCTTCTTTAAGTCGCTAATGTCCCCCCCGATTAAAGTTACACCATCAAGGGAAGGGAAGATGGTGAAGGCATAAAACAGGTCATTAACTTTCAGTTCAAACGACTTAACCTCCTCCTTCTCCATCGCTTCTTTAACATTAGCAAAAATAGCTGCGGCAGCGTGTTCAGGTAAAAGTCGCCAAATCTTTTTGCCAACAACATCTGATGTTTTCAAGCGGATAAAATTCTCAAAAGATCTATTTGTAAAGGTTATATTTCCTTCTTTGTCAAAAGAGGCTATAGAATCATTTACTCGGTTTACAATACCGACTAAATCTTCTGGTTCCGTGATTTAAAACCTCTAATTGATTATTAATGGTATTATAGTCTTTAAATTATTTATGCAAATTAACAACAGCCAAGGCTTCGTGTTACCTTTAAAAGGGGGAGGGAGGTCGCAGCAGAGCAACAGTTCACTTTATGGTTTGCGCATACGCTTCTGTATCCGCCTTTATAATAGGGGGCTATAGGAAAAAGCAAGCAGCAGAGTGTAGTTGACTGCAGACAATATTTATATTAGGCTTCATTGTTTTAGTGCAAGGAAAAACTTAAGGATAGAGACTCTTTGACCACTCCTCATGACGTTCCAGCATCAAAATTCATCGACCGATTAGCAAAATACCTGCGAGAAAACGTTGATGAAGTGCAACCTCCAACTTGGGCAACCTTCGTAAAAACAGGCACCCATGTCGAAAAGCAACCGCAGAACCCCAACTGGTGGTACACACGCAGCGCAAGCATCCTGCGTAAAGTCTACATACACGGCCCAATAGGCTTAGAGAACTTGCGCTCCGACTATGGCGGAAGAAAAAACAACGGCGTAAAAAGATCACATGCAACCAAAGCAGGCGGAAGCGGCATCCGCAAAGCCCTACAACAACTAGAAAGCGCTGGGCTCATCCAAGTCACACGCCCAATGGGAAGAGTTATGACCCCTAAAGGACGCAAAATGATGCAAGAAGTCGCAGGCGACCTTGCAAAAGAAATGGTTAAGTCTATCCCGGAACTCAAGAAGTATCAAGGCGAATAGCGCGATGTCTGATGACGAGCTTGAGCAAATCCGCAAACGGAAACTTCTCTCATTGCAGAGCCGCATGAGTGACGAGCAAAGACAAGCTCAAGCTGAACAGCAGATAGAGCAGCAGAAACAGGCGTTGCTTAGTAAGATACTGACGCCTGAAGCTCGGCAAAGACTGAACAACCTAAAAATGGTTAAAAAAGAATTTGCTGAACAAATTGAGCTACAACTCATCGAGATGGCACAAACAGGAAGGTTGCCAATTCCTCTCTCAGATGCACAGCTCAAAGCAATCCTAATTCAGCTTCAGTCACGGAAGCGAGAGACAAAAATTAGAAGGATATAGAGTATGGCAAGAGTTAAACCAACGGCAAAAAAACTTCGGTTAGCCAAAGCCGGCAAAGAAGCACAGTCTGTCCCAACATGGGTTATTGCCCGAACAGACGGAAAAGTCAGAGTTAACCCTAAAATGCGACGCAACTGGCGAACCCGAAAGATAAAGCCATAAGGAGAAATGAAGACACATGCCAAAAGACACCAAACAAGAACAAATCGAAGAAGAACAGGAACTCGAAGAATTAACTAAGTTATCAGATGAAGAAGAGCAACCACAAACCACAGAGGCAACAATTGAGCAGGCTGAGGAAACAAAAGAAAAAGTTGCCGCCGAAGAAGTGAAAGAAGAAGCAAAACCTAAGCCAAAAAAGAAAGAGGAAGAGTTTGTTGAAGAACGATTCTACACCATACCCTTGCAAAAGGCTTTAGTTCGTCCACCCAAAAAACGCGCTCCACGCGCCATGCAACTAATCAGAGCGTTTATCAACAAGCACATGAAGGTGGAAATGCAAGCTTCAGAGGAAGAGGAAGAAGAAGAATTGCCCCAATTAACCATAAGCGAAGAAGTTAACGAAAAAATCTGGGGCAGAGGCATCGAGAAACCACCACGAAAAATTAAAGTGCGCGCAACCAAAGATAAGGATGGCAACGTCACGGTTTATTTGGCTGAAAACCAATAAACCAGTAAACTCCCCAACACTAAATTTTTAAACCCTTTCTGATTTTAACCAAAAAAATAAAAAAGAAATCAAACAATGTAGGACAAGGAGAAAAAAAATTCTTTGACCGTTTACTTATCCAGCATCGTCGGCAGCGCAAGCATAGGCGTCTATTCGCTGGCCACAGAAAACATAGTCATAATCCCTGTCATGGTGCCACAGAAAAAAGCGCAGGAAATCGCCGACTGGCTCCAAGCCAAACTCATCTACACATCCATCAGCGGGTCAGTCCTTGTCGGCGCATTGGCATGTGCAAACTCCAACGGCATACTGCTACCTAACTCTATACACAATGAAGAACTCGAACGCATCAAAACCTGCTTTACAGGTAACGTCACCGTTATGGAAACCAAAAAAACCGCTTACGGCAACCTCGTACTCGCCAACGACAACGGCGCTGTAGTGGACCCTCGGTTTAAAGAAAAAGAAATCAAACAAATCTCAGAAACCCTTGGCGTCGAGGCGGTTCCAACTGAAATCGCACGCCTTCCCTATGTAGGCTCCCTTGCTGTGGCCACCAACAAAGGAGTGCTCGCCCACCCACTGGTGACGTCAGAAGAGAAAAAAACTCTAGAAAAAATTTTCAGAGTCCCGGTCGATGTGGGCACGATCAACTGTGGCATCCCCTATGTAGGCACAGGCTTAATCGCTAACAGCCATGCTGCAGTGGCGGGTTCCATGACCACTGGTCCTGAATTGTTCATAATCGAGCATACTTTAGGTACTCTATAATTGGAACGCTAACTCGATTGAGCAAAAACCATTATAGCAAAATTTATATTTCTTCACTGCAAATACCCCATTTTCATGCCAGAAAATCCACCCGTTGAATTTAGAAAAAAGATTAACGTGGAGAGAGCCCGCAGTTTTTGTAGCCGCCACAGCTTTAAGCACCATTCTAGCGATTTGGGCCGTTGTCACAGTTCCAGTTGAAAGTTCTCCTGTACCCGTAGTTTCCGGGCTCTACATTGCTGCTGCCATCTATGTTCCCTTGGCGCTCTGGTTTGGTATATGGGGGTGTCTGGCTGGCTACTTTAGCTGTGTGTTTATGGGGTTATACTTGAACTTCATAGGGGTCCCTGGTTATTCGCTTGATTTTGTGCTTATCTGGTCGCTGGCAGATTTCTTTGAGGGTTTTGTGCCATTGATGATTTACAGGTCCCTTAAAATGAAGCCTATGCTGAACTTGAAGCGCCCAACCGTAACTTATGGGTTGAATGTTCTTTTGGCTTTGACAGTAGTTATTTCAGGTGTAGCTCTTATTTCATCCATGACTACGCTTTTCATTACCACTTTCGTAGTTGCCATTGTCCTTTTAATTGCGCAAGCAGCGGTCGAAGACCGCCGAACTTGGACAATATGGTTGCTGGTGGGAGTCTTTTTGGCTAGCATCGTGTCAGGCATCTTTGGTGTTGGCGCCCTTGCGGCTTTCGGCAACATTCCCTTATCAGCCTTTCCAACGGTTTTCTTTGGGTGGGTCTTCGGCGATATCTTGGTGCTCGCAACCATAGGTACCATATTGACGATTGTCTTTACACCATACATCATGAAATCACGGCTTTTTGTAAGTGGATACATAACGGCTGAAGTGTAGAGGTAAAGATGAATAGAACAAAAGTTCTAACAGCCATTCTCGCAGTAGCGTTAATTCTCTCCATATTCGGAAACGCCTTTTTAGGGATCCAAAACCTCGGGCTTACCAACTAGAAAAAGGAGCAAGCCACTGAGCTTAAGATGCATTCTCTCTTGGCACAGGTTCGGGTTGAAGTGACTTCTGAATTGCAAAAAATCGGCAATAGCGTAATCTATGCTTCACAGCAATTATCCACCATCGGCCTGGAAGGTGAACAAGCACGTGCTGTTTTAGCTGCTTTGACTGCAGACAGTGCATTTGTCGTTAACGCAGGAACAATCGACTTAAAGGGTGTCCTTATGGCCCACTAATCCTGATGAGCCGATAACGAAGGATTGTTATTGGATTACCTTGAGCGTTTATGGTACAGAGTGGCGCCTAGCAATATTCCATGCGCTAAACACTTAACCTTTGGACTATGAGCCTGTTTGGATTTACGAGTTAATTGTCTATTTGCATCTTGATGGCAGTTGGATTTTTTTGCTGAATAAGTTTATAATTGGGAATGTAGTGGTTGTTGTGCAGGAAGAGAAAAAAATGAAGGCTTTCAAGGTAACTGGCGAAATCAACAAACCTCGATTGCGCACTCCGTTCGTTAAAGAGGTTCTTGCTGACAAAAGCGAACATGCAATCGAGAAAGTTTATTCCGAAATCGGAAGTAAGCACCGAGTCAAACGCTTCCAGATTACAATCTCTAGTGTTGAAGAGATTTCAGCAGATCAAATCGAGAATCCAATCTTAAAAAAGATTGTAACGGGAGAATAAGGCTTTGGCACAAAGAGCTCCATCCGAAGAAGAACTTCGCAGACTCAGCGTCGAAATGCGTTACCTCGAGCAAACTGCAGAAACCTTGCAGCAACGTATAAGCATGGTTAACGCCGCTATAACCGACTTAACCTACGCAAACATGACGCTTGATGGTGTTGAAAAAGAAAAAGAAAATGCTGAGATGTTGGTTCCCATCGGTGGAAGCACCTACCTTAAAGTTAAACTTGCAGCCACCGACAAAGTCATCGTTGGTATGGGTTCAGGCATCAGCGTCGAACAAGATCTTAGCACAGCGAAGATAACTTTGAAAGAACGGCTTGATGAACTGGAGAAAACAATGAATTCCGCCCAGCAGCAGTTCTCGCAGGTGGCTGAGCGGATAAACGCTAGCAGAGGCAGGTTAGAAACGTTGCTGGCGAGTGCAAGAGAAGGGAAACCATAGCGAGATGTTTGAGAAGCTCAAATCAGGGTTCAAAGGCTTAGTTAACAAGGTTACAACTACTGAACTTAAAAGCGAAAACCTCTCGCCGATTTTATCTGATTTCAAGTTAAGCTTGGTGGAAAATGATGTTGCTTTTCCCGTTGCCGATAAGATCTGCGATGAACTTGAAAAACGTTTAATCGGTGTTTCAGTTAAACGGCTTGAAGACCGGAAAAAAATCGTGGATGAGAACTTGCGGCAGGTTCTCTTAGAAGTTATGCTTACTAATAGGCGGATTGATCTCTTAAAAATGGCAGAGGATAAGCGCAGAAAAACTGAGCCGTTCGTGCTGATGTTTGTGGGCATCAACGGCACAGGCAAAACCACGACCATAGCCAAGGTAGCGCAGTTTTTCCGTGACAATAACTATTCTGTGCTGCTTGCAGCGGCTGACACATACCGTGCTGGCTCCATAGAGCAGTTGGAGGAGCATGGCAAGCGGTTGGGTATGCGTGTGATTAAGAGCATTTATGGCGGTGACCCAGCGGCTGTGGGGTTTGATGCGGTTAGCCATGCTAGGTCACATGGTATAAACGTTGTTTTGATTGATACTGCTGGGCGGATGCAGACTAATCAGAATCTTATGAATGAGCTTATAAAGGTTAAGCGGGTGGTGCAGCCTGATTTGGTGATTTTTACGGTGGATTCTTTGATTGGCAATGATGCGGTTATGCAGGCGGAAGAGTTCAACAAAGCTGTTGGGATCGATGCAACCATTCTGACCAAGGTGGATGCGGATGTTAAGGGTGGTTCAGCGTTGAGTGTGACTTATGTGACTCAGAAACCGATTTTATTCATTGGTGTGGGGCAAACTTACAAGGATTTGGAGTTGTTTAATCCTGAAAAGTTTGTCAACATGGTTCTTAGATGAATCTTTTTTGGGGCTTGAAGGTTTGATAATCAGGCAGGAGAAACCATTTGATTTCCACCTATCTACCACTTGGTTGAGGGTGCATTCGAAACCGCCAAAGAGTTCAGGGTGTTCATAGAGTGGTTACTTTCGCTTAGGGTTCTTCAAGCTCCACTAGGTCGAAGCGGATTTTGTTGGGGTAAATCCAGTAAGCCTTGATGAAATCTTCAACTGCTTGGTCAACGTCAACTGCTTCAAAAAAGCTAACGTAATCCTTGTCAACACCATCAAGGTTCTTTGAGGTGTAAACCTTAAGATGCGCCAAATACTCTTTGCCTTGCTCAACATCATCCAAAGGCACGTTTTCAGGAATGTTCAGGGTGAATGGCAGGTTTGTGAGGATGTCGAGTGCTGCTGCTTTGCGAACGTTGAGGTTTTTTGTTTTTATAACTATCAATCGCTGATCGGTTATCCGATAATTCCAGTCTGCTTCCCTGCTTAAATCCGCTGGCAAGTGAATCACCAGAATAAATACAGTATGGCTGTCTATTTTATGTTGCTTTTTTCCAAGCGGCCACCATTTGCCCAAAGGTTCCCTAAGAGCCATGCTCGATTGTTAAAGGCAAACTATAGCCCCCTTTTATATAGGTTGAATCGTGTATGGCTTTGAAAGGCGAGGCGGACAGAATAGAATTTTTTATAGGCAAATAAAAGCTGTCGGTAAACAGGGGTTATCCATAAATAATTTATAATGCAATAAGGAATGCAAGGAAGCTTAAGATTATGAAGCAGTTCCTCATAACCCCCGCCGCGGGAAAACGCCTCATCGCCAAAACCATCGCTACTCACCCAGCCATCCGCAAAGCTCTCAAAAACGGCACAATCGTCATCGTGGCTGGAACCACCAACGGGTACGTGGCAGAAGAAATTCTAAAAACCCACAAAATCGCCGACGACTTTTCACGCAAACACTTTTTCCGAGGCTTAACCATGCCACCAACCAAAACCGTGACGACGGAAGGCAGGTTAGCGGATGAAAGCAAGTTTCCAGGCGACGTGGTCATCGTGAGGGGCGAGTGGCAGCGGGGCAAAACAATCGCCGACGTAGTTGACCAGCTAAAAGAAGGCGACGTAATCATAAAAGGCGCAAACGCCCTGGACCTGAACCGTAGGCAAGCAGCGATTTTGATTGGGCATCCTAAGGCTGGAACCATTGGTTTAGCCCTGCCCGCGATTGTGGGGCGACGTGTCAGGCTGATTTTGCCCGTGGGCTTGGAAAAACGTGTGTGCAGCGACCTAAACGAGTTGGCAAACAAAGTAAACGTGCCTGGCGCTGGCGGTTACCGTTTGCTGCCTGTCCCCGGAGAAGTATTCACTGAACTTGACGCATTGCGGGCACTGACGGCTGCCGAGGTTGAATTGATTGCGGCTGGCGGCGTCTGCGGAGCGGAAGGCGGGTGCTGGATAAGCGTCACAGGCGAGCCTGAGCAGGAAGCGTTCGCCGAGCAAGTTGTGGCTTCCGTGGCAGATGAACCCCCTTTCACATCTGACTATCTATAGTTAGACAAAGCGGAAAAACGCAGTCTGGTTAGGAAGCCGCAAGCGGAAACAAAAAACAACATATGGGGCGCTTTTCTTCCAAAAACTTCCATTGCGATTTTTTCTTCTCTTTATGTGGGTGTGGCGGTTTTTAGGGTGCCACAAGATTGTTTGAGGGGGTGTTGCTTTTTGTGTTTGTAACGTGTTTTGGCGCCTGTTATGTTGTGGGATGTGTGTTTTCTTCCACACGCCATACATGGGTTCATGTTTACGGGGCACGCTTGTGGTTGTGGAAGCATGTTAAGACTGATTAATTCCCCACAGCCACCAGTATATCAGCCAACGGTAACTTGACAGTTGTAGATTTGTTCAATGCGTGGTCCAGCTTAAATGGCTATACAGGCTTAAAAGCTAAGTATTTAGAAAATCATTTTAACCAGAGAGCACCCATTAGTAAGCATGAGAAGCCTCAGTCAACTATTCCCTATGATTTTTATCCTTCTTTTAGCAGTCCCAAGCCTAATAATAGTTGAACCTGCAACTGCCCAATCAATACCTAAACCATCAAAACCAGAATTCACAGTAAAATACATAACTCAAACGACGATTGTCCCAGAAACTACACCAACATATACTATTGACCCCTATTCTGGAAAAGAAAAGATTCTAACACCAGGTCGATCAAGCTACAATTATACAAGCGGTTGGCTTGAACTTAAGATTAAAAACCAACCTTTCACCCCTTACATCAATTCAGATGGCAGATATATCGAACTATACTACAATTTAAGGTACAAGGGACATTATGGAACTTCATGGAATTATTATCCCTTTAACCCTGATGGAATATCCACAAAAACATATGGTGGATGGGACATGACCTATCTCATTCCTTACAATGCTTCCGATACTGAATATACAATTATATCAACAGGGTTAGATAATTTAGGTATCCCTCATTATGGTCAAGTAGACTTTCAAGTACAGGCCCAAATAGGTTACATTCAAGATACTGGCGATGCTTTTGCGGCAAGAGTTTGGGGCATACATTATAACTTCACAGGAGAATCAAGTGATTGGAGCGACACCCAGACAATAACTATAAGTGAAATAGCCACCTCACCAAATCAAACTGAGACGCCAACCTCAACCTTAACCCCTACTTTATCGCCTGATTCAACACCAACGCCCTATAACAGCTACCCCAACTTGTTCCTATCTGACAACATGCAACTAACCATTATAGCTGTAATATTCGCCGTCTTTGTGGTTGTTATCGCCTCGCTTTCGCTGTATATTAAGAAATTAAAAAGCAAACAGTCGGTTGCTTGAAAGGGCGAAATGTAAAAATTTATTTCTTGTAAGAAATAATGGATAAACCATGACAGAGCAAGAGCAGATAGAAGACGTTATCAAAGTCTCATCTAAAGGTCAGATCGTAATTCCCAGAGAAACCCGCAAAAAACTGGGAGTGAAAGGCGGCGAAAAACTATTAGTGCTAACCCGCAATGGCGACATACTTCTAAGAAAAGCCAAAGAGCCATCCATTGAAGAAGCAGGCGAGCGAATTGACAGGCTAATCAGGGCAGAAGGCATTGCCGTTGATAAGCTTGTGGCTGAGGCAGTCGAGTGGGCAAGAAAAACAAAGTAGTTATGTGAGCGAGGACATTGGGCTTGAAATATCCAAAGTCTTGCAGTACCCAAAAGTGTTAAGGGTTATAAAAGAGTCAGGCATACATGAGAGGGAGCTTTTGCGAATTTTCAAAGCCAATTCCGTGACGGTTAAAGCTGCAGGCCGTCAATGAAGATGCTGAGGATAACAGGATTTTGGAGTGCGCTTTGGCTGCCTGCGCTGACGTCATCGTGACTGGAGACAAGCACCTACTTGACCTAGGCAAGTTTAAGAAAACCAAAATACTAACCTCACGAGAGTTCTTTGACAGTTTCACTTGAAACTATTCCGTGCGCACGATATCTTTGCCATCAATTATGGAAAAAACTTAACAAATTTTGAAAACTAATATGAGAGTGAGTGAGCAAACATGCGAGCAATTACCAGCAATCATGAAACACAAGGGGAACTCTCTCTCACGAAAGCGCTTGGTGAAGAGCTTAGACAGGAATATCCAAATGCAAGAATTTTCTGCAACCGTTGTATATCCAGAAGCCCTATTTTCAGAAATTGTTGGAAAGAGACTTTTGGAGAATTGTGTCCTCCTTTACAACCTGAAATGGATCTTATTATCTGGGAACCCCCTGTAAATGGAGAAAAAGAAAAGTTGAGAGCAATTGAAATTAAGTGGTTTTGGAAGGGTAATGGAAAAGTCAATCAATCATTCTACAAAGGGATAGAGCAAACTTTAGCCATGCTGCAATGGGGGTTTGATAATGTTGCGCTTTGGCAACTTTTTGACCAATCATTTTCAGACCAAGAACTGTGGGATTATGGAGGGCGGACATGGCTTTATGTTCATAATCGGCTTAACCTGCCAATTGATTATACAATGTTAACTGTCGATTCTCAATGTAACTTCACAATTGTTCAAATGGATTGGAATAATTATCCTAGAGTTGCTTGGAAAATGCCGCTGAAAGAATTTCCAATAAAATGGCGAAGAAAAAATCCCTTTAGAGAGTCTGCGACTATAGAAGAAAGTAGCAAACATCCACTCCTGAAGAAATTCATTAATGAAGCTAATTTTTTGCGAGAGTCACTCATGAAGTGGTTGGAGTTACCAGGTCACTAATTTGGAAGCGGGTTATTGTTGTTTGTTCCAGTATTCTGCCAGTGCGGAGAGGGCGTTCTCGAATAGGTAGTCTTCTGGTACAACGTCCACTTTCACGTCCAACTCTTTTAGGGCTTGGGCGGTGGTTGGTCCGATAGCGACGGTTGCCACCTTATCTTTTATTATGGCTCTTAGCTGCTCCATCGGGGCTTTTTCGGAGAGCATCCTGAAGATGTTTTTGGCGCTCAGACCGCTGCCGAACACTATGGCGTCAATCTTGCCGCTGATTAAGTCCAAGTAGAACTTTTCTTTGAGTCGCTCGTCCACTGGCAAGCCTGACTCGTAAACGTAAATCTCCTCCACGTCAGCACCCATCTCCCTCAACTTCTCAGTTAAGATTGGGGCGGCATTGCTTGTGCGGGGAATACGAATTGTTTTGCCTCTGACGCCTCGCTCGGTGAAAACCTCAAGCAGCCCGTCCGAACTGTACTTGGCAGGCACTAAATCGACGCGGACACCAACTTCTTGCAGTGCTTGAGCGGTTCTTGGTCCAACCCCAATCACAAACGCCTTCTCCAAACCCTTCTTTAGCTCCTCGTCAAGGTTTAGGCTCTCGGCAATGTTGAACAGGTACTTGACGCCGTTGGTGCTCATTAAAACGACGTAGTCAACCCGTCCCTCGCAGAGTTCAACGATGAATTTTTTTACGGGTTCGGGATTGCTTAGGGGCTTGATTTCTATGGCTGGTATGTAGTAGGGAACGCCGCCCATGGTGCGGATGAGTGCGCCTGCCTCTTCAGCCTGTCCTGCGGGGCGGGTGATGGCGACGGTTCTGCCTTTCAGGGTAGGGGCTGCTTGAACCATGCCAGTTTCCTCCCCAACGTTGCTACTTCGCCGATGACTATGACGGATGGCGGCTTGATTTGGTTTTCCTGCGCTTGCTTGACGATGGTGCCAAGCGTTGCGATTAGGGTTCTCTGCTGCGGGTAAGTGCCAGACTCCACCATCGCAACGGGCTTGTCGGGGCTGATTCCGCCTGCCAGCAGCTTGCCAACGATGCCCTCCAGCGACTCCACGCCCATCAGAATAACCATCGTGTCGACGGCGTTTGCGATTTTCACCCAGTCCACGGGTTTCTCCGCGTCGCCCGCGCGGTGCCCAGTTATGATTGCCACTGAAGCCGCAAAGTCCCGATGGGTGAGGGGAATGCCCGCGTATGCGGGAGCCACGACAGCGGAGCTGACGCCGGGCACAACCTCAAACTCGATCCCCTGCTCAGCGAGCGCCTCAGCTTCTTCGCCGCCTCTGCCAAAGATGAACGGGTCGCCGCCTTTGAGCCGCACGACTTTGCCGCCCTGCTTGGCTTTCTCTACGATTAACTCTGTGATTTTGTCCTGCGGCACCTCGTGAAGCCCGGTGCGTTTGCCCACGAAAATCCGCTCGGCACGCTCAGGCGCCAAACACAACACGTCCTCGCCTACGCCTAAGCGGTCGTAGATGACCACGTCAGCTTCCTTAAGCACTTTAACCGCTTTTATCGTGAGCAGTTGGGGGTCGCCTGGTCCTGCGCCGACAAGGAACACTTTACCATACGCCATACTTTTCCCGCCACTCCTTCTCCAACTCTTTAGCACCTTGCCTAATGAGGTCTTCACCCACCTTGGCACCTAAAGCTTCTGCATCAACCAAAGAGCCCTTGGCGAAAGCGCTGATTTTCCTCTGCCCAGTCAGCGAAAAGATGCTGCCGTAAAGCGACAGGTCGTTGCCTTTTGCCTGTCCGACAGCGCCGATTGGCACGCGGCAGCCGCCCTCCAGCTTAAGCACCAAACTGCGTTCAGCCGTGATTTCCGCGCGGGCAGCTTGGTCCTCAACTGACCGCAAAACCTCGATGACTTCTGCGTTGCCTTCTTTAGCGACGACTGCAATCGCGCCCTGCCCCGCTGCTGAGGGAAACTGGTCAAGCGGCAACCGCTCGGTGATTTCGCCCGTTAAGCCCATGCGCTCCAATCCCGCTTCGGCAATAACGATACCTGCCAAATCGCCCTTGCGGACTTTTCCGATTCTCGTGTCAACGTTTCCGCGTATGGGCTCCACCTCGAGGTCTGGGCGGAGATACTTGATTTCTGCCAGCCTGCGCAAGCTGCCTGTGCCGACCACGGCGCCTTTAGGCAACGAAAGAAGCGGCACCTTGCCTTTTGAGATGAACACGTCGCCTGGGGAATCCCGTTTTGGAATCGCAGCTAGAACTGTGCCTGACTGTTGCTCGACGATAGGTACGTCTTTTAGGCTGTGGACGGCAAAGTCGATTTCGCCGCTGACGACTTGCTGGTCGATTTCTTTTTCGAAGATGCCTTTGCAGTCGATGGTGAAGAGGGGTTTGCCGTGTTCTTTGTCGCCTACGGTTTTGATGATTTTAAGCTTGAACTCTACGTCGGGGCGTTGTTGTTTGATTTGGTTTAGGGTTCGGTTGGTTTGGGCAAGCGCAAGTTTGCTGCCCCTTGTTCCCACGGTTAGAATCATGGGTTTTTCCTCTTTTCGGATGCTGCCCAAAGCGCCTTGATGAGGGCGTCGGCGGTGAATTTTAGGTCTTCAGGGGCATGGGCGGCGCTGACAAAGCAGGTTTCGAACTGAGAAGGCGGAATAAACACGCCCTGCCGCAAAAGCTCCCTAAAGTAAGCGTCAAACATCACGGCATCGGAGTGCTTAGCACACGCGTAATCAGTAACCTGCTCTTTAGTGAAGAATATTTGGTACATTGAGGCAATGTTGTAGACTTGGGCAGGCAAGTCGAGGGCTTGGGTTTGGTCGATGAGGGTTTTTGCGAGTTCAGAGGTGTTCTTTTCAAGTTGCGGGTAGATGTGGCTTTTCTTTTGGCTCAGCAACTTTAGGATGGTGTAGCCCGCAGTTGCCGAAACGGGGTTGCCGCTGAAAGTTCCTGCCTGATACACTTTTCCCAAGGGGCTTATCTGCTGCATGATTTCTTTTTTGCCTCCGAAAGCCGCCAGTGGAAAACCGCCGCCCAAAACCTTGCCCAACGTAGCCATGTCGGGGGTGACATCAAAGTATTCCTGTGCGCCGCCCAACGCCAAACGGAAACCAGTGATTATCTCGTCAAAAATCAAAACCGTGCCGTAGCTTTCTGTGACCTTGCGCAGGATGCTCAAGTAGTCGCCTACTGGTAGAATCAAGCCCACGTTAGCCATGACTGGTTCAACTATGACGGCGGCGATTTCGTTGCCACATGCTTTGAAAGTGGTTTCTAAAGCAGCAACATCATTGTAGGGAAGCACTATGGTGTTCTTAGTGGTTTCTTCAGGAACGCCCAGCGAGTTCGGAGTACCAAACGTTGCCGCGCCGGAACCCGCCTTGACCAAGACGTTGTCGTGGGAGCCGTGGAAGCAGCCCTCGAACTTGACGATTTTTTTTCGGTTTGTGTAACCTCGGGCTGCCCGAATGGCGTGCATCGTGGCTTCTGTGCCGCTGTTAACTAGCCGAACCATTTCCATGCAGGGCGAAGCACTTTGGATTAATTCAGCGAATTCTACTTCCCGCTCAGTCGGTGCGCCGTAGAGGCTGCCCTTTGCCAACTGGTTTTTTACGGCTTCTTGGATTTCTGGGTAAGCGTGCCCCAACAGCAGGGCGCCGTATGCCATGCAGTAGTCGACGTAGGCTTTGCTGTCTGCATCATACATTTTCGAGCCAACTGCGCATTCTACAAAGAAAGGGTATGGTTCGAAGGCGCGAACTGGGCTGTTGACACCGCCTGGCAAAACCTTCTTGGCTCTTTCAAAGAGAGTTTTGTTCTTGCTTTCGCTCACGTTTGGTTCAACCATATTTTTGCATCTTTAGCATGATAGGTTATTATGAGGTCGGCGCCCGCACGCTTTATGCCTGTTAGGATTTCGCGGATTATGGTTTTCTCGTCTATCCATCCGTTTTGGGCTGCAGCTTTAACCATGCTGTACTCTCCGCTGACGTTGTAGGCGACTACGGGCACGTTAAAGTTTGCTTTGGCTAAAGCAATTACATCGAGGTACGCTAAGGCTGGCTTAACCATGATCATGTCTGCGCCCTCAGCGATGTCAAGTTCAATTTCTCGCAGAGCTTCTTGCTGGCTACCCTGACTCATCTGGTAGCTACGGCGATTGCCAAACTGAGGGGCAGATTCAGCTGCTTCACGAAAGGGTCCATAGAACCCGGAAGCATACTTTGCGGAATATGCCATAATCGGCACTTGCTCAAACCCAGCGTCGTCGAGAGCTTCGCGAATAGCAGCCACTTGCCCATCCATCATTGCAGAAGGCGCCACAATATCCACGCCTGCCTCTGCGTAGCTGACGGCGACTTTACCCAATAACTCCAGAGTCTGGTCGTTTTGGACTTCGCCGTTTTCAACTATCCCGCAGTGACCGTGACTCATGTATTCGCATAAGCACACATCGCCGATAACCACCAAATCCTCCCCTAAAGCTCCTTTGAGTTCACGAATCGCGTGCTGTACAACACCGTTTTTAGCATAGGCGCTGGTGGCAGCTTCGTCTTTTTTGGCTGGTATGCCGAAGAGCAGTATGCTTTTGACGCCTTGGGCGAGTGCTGCTTTGCCTTCCTCGACCACTGTTGAGACGGGCAGTCGGTTGTAGCCTGGCATGGATGCGATGGGTATGGGTTTTTTGATGCCTTCTTCAACGAAGATAGGGTAGATTAGGTTGCTTGGTTGAATGGTGATTTGGTTGAGCATTTCTCGAAGGGCAGCGGTTCTGCGTAGCCGCCTCATGCGTACAGTTGGAAAACTCATGGTTGTTTCTCCTTTTTTTCTATGAGGTTCATAGCTAATTTTTCAGCCTCATTTAGGTTGCCTTTACTGAGAGCTTTCTTTATGTTATCGTTGTTAAGTATCTCGTATAACGTTTTGCCTCGTTCCTTAGCATTGGATATGTGTTCTTTGAGGATGCCGCGTATGTTGGCTTGGAGTTCTATTTCCAATAAGTCCTGTGGCGTAACCAACTTTTCAATTCTTTCCCGCAAAACATGGGCCATCGCTGGGCTTCTGCCGCCTGTGGAAATTGCCACCTTGACGTCGCCGATTCGGGCAACTGCGGGCAAAATGAAGTCGCTCATCACAGGGTTGTCCACCGCGTAAACCATGCAGCCCCAACCTTTCGCAGCTTTAACCAGTTCCAGGTTTAATTTGCTGTCGTTGGTTGCTGCCAAGAGGATATCGGGCTTAGGGTTGAGACTGTCTACGAACGAAGTGGCGTTCTTGATTTCTGTTGTTAACAACGAGAGTTTTTTTTCTTCACCAAGCTTTTCTATTCCACTTGAGAAAGATTTGCTAATAACCCAAATCATGGCGCCTGAGTCAAGAAAACTTTGAATTTTGCGGTGAGCTTCGGTGCCTCCACCAACTACCAAAACGGTTTTGCCGTCAAGTTTGAAATCTATGAGCAACTTCGGTTTGCGCCACCTTCAAGAGTGGGTAGGGTATAGTTAGTGAGTAGTTTTTTGAACTTTTCCATAAACGCTTCATAATCTATGTAAGTAAGGACGGGTGGGGTGGCGATTTTTGAGAGCAAATCAAGGTCAATGTATTTTTCTGCCGCATCTATGGCTTGAGCGCCGAAGTCTTCATAGCGAATTTCTATTTCTGGAATCATGCCTCTGCCCTCCAAATCCAGACGTGGCACCATACCCAGCAATTGTATGCCGACGTTGTGGAAAGCTGTGCTCATCATTTGTTTGATTTCATCGGTTATGTAGCTTACCCGCAGCTTGTTCAGGATGACGCCTGTAGTTTTTACTCCGAGGCTTTTGAGAATGTTAACGTAGTTTAGGGTGTTTATGAGGGCGCCTTCGATGCCTTCCTTGTCACAGCCGACTACGACTATGGTGGAGGCGCCTAACGCGGCTGCAACCTCTGCTGTGGACATGGGTCGCTTGTAGTTCTCATTGAGTAATCCCGTGAAAGCGCTCATTGCGCCTTCGACTAGGAGGAAGTTGTATTTTTTGCTGGCTTCTTCCACCGCTTGCTGCAGAGGCGTCCAGCCGCTTTCACCGATCTTTATTGACGAGTAGTCTTTGATAGGTTCTTTTATTAGGTAAAGAGAGGGCACAGCATCTCGGATGTCGCCGCCGACTTTGATGACGCCGACTTTGAAGCCTTTTTTCTTTAGAGCTCCTGCGATGCCTGCTACGATGAAAGTTTTGCCTGAGCCGCTACCGGTTGCTGTTACCATAAGTAGACGTGGGGCTTTCTGCGTGATCAAGGGTTGTTGGCGGACATTGGTAGCTACTCCGACTTCTCCCTTGATTTGCTCAAGGAGTTTGGCGTTGGCTTGCCGTATAGCGTCAAGTTCAACCGTGTTTATGTCGAGTGATTTGGTTATGCTATTGATTATAGTTGGGTTTTGGTCAAGAAGGGCATGGATGAATATGCCTACGACGTTTCCTGCCTTGTTGGCAACGCCAGAAATAAGGTCTTGAGGGTCCTTTTTGTAGTTCACCCGGTTGGCATGAGTGATGATGATTGGTTTGGACCCCTCATGCAACAGGATTTTACCGTAAGTATGGCAGTGGAAACCACTGACTGTTTTGCCAATTTCTTGAGTGAGAAAGCTCTTACCAACAACCTCTGCTTGCACCCGATCTGTGCACACAAGCGGCTTAAACTCTGCGTCCAGCAACCCCAAACCCTCGCGAGTTATGGGTATGGTGGAGAGGCGTCCCACATCCGTTTCTTTGGCAAGCACTTGAAAACCCGAGCAAATCCCCAGCACGAACTTTCCGGCTTCCGCCATCTTTAAGATTTCTTCTGTGACTTTTTTGTTGATGCTCTGAGATTCCACTAAACTGCCGCCTGGGATGACAAGCATGTCTAAGACTTCGCTAGCAGGCTTGCCGTCAACTTGTGCATTTGCGCAAACTAGATCTGTGGGCAAGTTTCCGAAGTCTTCAAAGCATGGAAGAGCTCCTGGAAGATAAATTAAGCCGATTCTATGACGCAAATGCATCAAAGTTGCCCCGTCGGGGTATTTACCGTAAACGTTATATTTAAGCCGGTCGGTTTATCCAACCATGCATTCCTCGGCGAAGATTGATCATGTTGTCAACATCCGGATAACGCATAAGACAGCCCGCGTGCCGTTGATGGAGGCGGTAGCGTTTAAGGACAAAGCACAAGCGCTCAATGAGCTGCGGGCGCTTGAAAATGTGGAGGAATGCATGATTTTACAGACCTGCAACCGGATTGAGCTTTTTTTGGTAACTGAAGAGGCAGAAGAAACGGCGAAGGCTGCCAAAGATTTCTTGGCAAAACGCGCAGGCGCCAACATGGAGGAAGCAATCAAAGCCATAGAGATTGGATTGGATAGCGATGCTCTTAACCATCTGTTACGTGTCACATCAGGCTTAGAATCCATGGTGATTGGCGAAGATCAAATTCTCAACCAAGTCTGGGACGCTTACCTTGAAGCAGAAAAAGCCAAAACTGTCGGCCCCATCCTCAAGCACCTGCTCAACCGGGCCATAACCGTTGGAAGACGCGTCCGCAATGAAACAGGCATAAACAAAGGCGCCGTCTCCGTCGGCTCCGCAGCCGTCGAACTAGCAGTTACACTTCTAGGAAACTTGGAGGACAAAAAAATCCTTGTCATGGGGGCAGGCGAAATCGGCACCTTGGTTGCCAAAGCATTGGCCCGGCGTTGCCTCAGCCCCATCTTCATAGCAAACCGCACTTATGACCGAGCAGTCACTTTGGCTGAGGACCTTAACGGGCAAGCAGTGAAATTTAACCAGTTTGAAGAAGTGTTGGTAGACGCTGATGTGGTTATCTGTTCAACTGCGGCGCCCCATTACTTGCTCACCAAAGATATAGTGGCTCGGTTGATGAATCGACGAGTAAACAAGAACGACTTGGTGATAATCGACATTTCAAACCCCCGCAACGTGGAGAAAACCGTAGAGGAAGTCACAGGGATAAAGCTCTACAACATCGATGACTTGCAGCTGATTGCCGAGAAAAACAAGCAAGAACGGGAAAAGAGCATAGGCAAAGCCGTCGAAATCCTCCAGCAGGAGCTAACTATCCTAAGCGATGACATGAAAAGCCTCTCCATGCGACTGATTATTTCCGAGCTACTCTCCCGAGCTGAAGAGGTACGCCAAAGAGAGCTTGCAACGGCATTGCGCATGCTGGGCGATGTGGATGAGCGGGAAAAAGAGATTTTGAATGATTTGACGTCTATTTTGCTTAAGCAAACTTTTATTCCCATTGTTGAGAACTTAAGGTTAGCTGCTAAAAACGGTGACAAGCAAATCATCGAAACTGCGGTTAAATTGTTTGAGAGAACGGAGAAAAATTAAGTTGCCGAATGCATCGTTGCAGAATGTTGGTTTAATCCTGATTGGGCATGGAAGCAAGCTACCCCACAACCGACAGAACCTTGAGAACCTAGCAGAAGTTTTGCGCAACCGCTCAAAATTCAAATCCGTAGAGATTGCCTTCATGATACGCGACACCCCCACAATTCCCCAAGCAATAGATTCAATGGCAAAGCAGGGAGTTACAAAAATTGTATTGATTCCGGCATTCCTCGCACCGGGCATTCACACAACACAAGAAATTCCCGAATTAATCGAAATAAAGGAGAAACAGCCCCACCTCAAGGCATTGGGCATCGAATTAGTATACGGCGAACCAATAGGCAGCGACGAACGCATAGCCGATATCCTCGAAGAAAAAGCCCTCAAAGCCTTAGGACAAGAAGTAAAAAAAGACAGTGAAGTACTGGACGCTTACTCTGTTGCTGAGGCCGGACGCATAGTCGATACCAGCATGGAACTCATACGCCAAGCCATTGGCCCTGAATTGGAGAAACTGCCAAAGAGTAAAGTGCCAATCGTGGAACGTGTTGTTCACACGACCGCTGACCCAGAATTTGCCAAGCTTTTGGTCATCAGCGATGACGCCGTTGACGCAGGCGTAGCCGCGATTAAAGCAGGTGCTAAAATCGTGACTGACGTTAAGATGGTGAAGGCAGGCATAAACGACGCACGGCTGAAGAAATTCGGTGGCAAAGTCCTCACCTACGTTAATGATGAACGCACTATGGTCTTAGCGAAAGCGGAAGGATTAACACGTTCAGCAGCAGCCATGCGCTTAGCCATAAAAGACGGCTTAGACGGCGGCATAGTGCTCATCGGAAATGCACCCACCGCAGCGTTTGAGCTGGCAGACCAAGTAAAGAAGGGCAAAGTTAAACCAGCACTCATCGTGGCTGTGCCCGTCGGGTTTGTTGGCGCTGCAGAATCAAAAGAAGTAGTAGCAAAACTGCCAGTACCCTATGTAATTACGAGGGGACGCAAAGGCGGCAGCACCATAGCGGTCGCAGTGTTCAACGCCCTGCTTTCCATGGCGGAAGGAAAACGTTACGGCTAAGGTGACATCGATGGCGAAGTTTTTGAAATACGGCATAACCACGGGCGCAACAGCGGCGGCAGCAGCCAAAGCAGCTGTAACGGCACTTGTAAAAGAGCCAGTTGACCGCGTGGTTATCCCAACCCCGATTGGATTGCGTTTTGAAGTGCCCATCAAATCGAGCCGGAAAATTTCCGCTGACACTGCAGAAGCAGTCGCAGTTAAAGATGCAGGACAAGACATCGATGCCACAGATAAAATGGAAATTATCGCCACAGTTAGGCTGAATGACGACGGCAAAATCAACATAAAAAGCGGCGTCGGAATCGGAACAGTCACAAAGCCTGGCTTGCAGGTGCCCATCGGCGAAGGAGCCATCAACCCAGTGCCAAAGAGCATGATAACTGAGGCAGTCAAAGAAGCACTACCGCTAGGCAAAGGCGCCGAAGTCACCATAAATGCGCCTGAAGGGGCAAACATCGCCAAGAAAACCATGAATGCCAAACTCGGCATAAAAGGCGGCATCTCCATCCTTGGCACCACAGGCGTCGTTAAACCCCTCTCGCTAGAGGCATGCCGCCGGTCGCTGGTTCCCCAAATCGACGTCGCCCTAGCAAGAGGTTACAAACGCATCTACTTTGTTCCAGGCAACATCGGCGAACGCATAGCCAAACAAAAGTTCGGTGCACCTGAGGATGCCATCGTACAGACAGGCGACTTTGTCGGTTACATGCTTGACAAAGCCGTAGAGAAAGGCGTCAAAGAAATCATCGTTTTAGGCCACTCAGGCAAACTAGTTAAACTTGCAGCAAACATCTTTAACACCCACCACAAAGTTGGAGATGCACGCAACGAAGTCATCGCTTCCTACGCCGGCGCTGTCGGAGCAGACACCACCACCATCAACGCTCTTTTGTCTGCGAACACATCAGATGAGGGCTCTGAAATTCTCAGAAAAGCAAACTTGCTGGAGGCAACCTACGACCGCATAGCCGAGCGGGTGCATCAGCGGGTTAGCGACCGAGTGGAAAACAAGATAAAGATAAGCGTAGTTATCGTTTCTATGGATGGCAAAGTCCTAGGCATGGACGAAAACGCTAGGTGCAACAAGCCTTGGCTAAACTTAACATAGTCGGCGTCGGACCAGGTTCACCAGACTACGTTACGCCAGCCGCTAAAAAAACAGTGCATCAAGCTGACCTTGTTGTTGGAGCTCAAAGAAGCCTAAACCTCTTCACGAACGAAATAAATAGTGAAATCCTGATTCTGACCGCAAAAAACCTGAGGAATGCACTCGAGCAAGCATCAAAATCCGTGAAGAGCGGCAAAAACGTGGCTCTCTTATCCACAGGCGACCCCGGCTTCTCAGGCTTATTACACACTATCCTTGAGAGCGGCTTGTTTAGCTCCGATGAAATTAACGTGGTCGCAGGGATCAGTTCAATCCAAGCCTGTGCCGCACGCTTAAGCATCAGCTGGGATACGGCAAGCCTGTTTACATTCCATGACAGCGTTAGTGAGGGTGAACGGCAGCGGTTGGCTTTGGCGGTTAAGGATGGTCGTAGTGTCCTGCTTCTGCCGAATCCAAAACACTTTGCTCCAAAAGACATCGCAAGTTTCCTAATCACCAAAGGGGCAAGCCCCCAGACTAGAGTTTCCATCTGCGAGAACATAACACTTGATAACGAAAAAGTAACTTCAAGCACACTCGAGGAAACGGCTAAACTTACGTTTAATCCACTATGCGTAATGGTTATCAAAGCAAACCCCAAAGAATAAACAGTGTTGAGGCAAATGGCAAAAAATTGGATTTACAAAACGCCAGGAATCCCAGATGAAGCATTCGACCAAAGCGAAGCGGTTCCCGGACCAACAAAAGAAGAAATCCGAGTTATCACCATATCTAAAGCTCGTCTACGGGAAGGCGACACCGTCCTTGATGTTGGCTGCGGTACCGGCGGCTTAACGGTGGAAGCGGCATTGCAGGTTGGCTCCAGAGGTAAAGTGTACGCCATAGATGAAGACGAAGCTGCAGCCAGGTTAACGTCTGCCAATGTGGAAAAATTCGGCGCACAAAGCAACGTCATCATCCTCAGCGGTAAAGCTCCCCAAGCACTGCTCAATCTCCCCAATGCTGATGCCATCCTGATTGGCGGCGGCGGTACTCAGCTAAGAACCATACTTCAAATTGCCGCTAACAAACTAAAATCAAACGGCAGAATTGTCGTTAACGCAATTCTTTTGGAAACAGCCACCACAGCCATAGCTGAACTCAAAAGTTTAGGCTTCAAAGACATCGACATTACCAATATTTCGGTTGCGAAGGGAAAACAAATAAACAGCGGAACCATGATGTTGGCAAGAAATCCAATAACAATTGTCTCAGCGACAAAACTTTAGGTGAATACTAGTTGGCTGGAACATTCATAGGCGTCGGTGTCGGACCTGGTGACCCTGAACTCATCACTCTAAAAGCAGTAAAAGCGCTAAAGGCAGCGGAGGTTATCTGCGTGCCAAAATCACACGCTAAAAAACCCAGCATGGCACTAGGCATGGTTAAGCACATCTTAGCGGAACGGGAACATCCAGCAGAAATTTTAGAGCTTGTTTTCCCCATGACCAAAGATGAACTCAACAACCGCAAGCTCTGGGTGGAAAACGCAGCCATAGTCGCCGCCAAAGCAAAAAAAGGAAACGTCGCATTCATCACGCTCGGCGACCCCATGCTCTACAGCACCTTCCTCTACCTCTATGAATGTGTCAAAGAAACCTACCCCCAACTTGAACTTGAAATCATCCCAGGCGTCACTTCCGTTACGGCTGCCGCTGCAAGCGCCAAACTGCCGTTGGCGGAAAAAGAGGAAGTCGTGACAATCATGCCTTCTGACCTTGACCCAGCCTTAATCGAAGATGCTGCGAAGCATGCTGACAACTTGGTTTTCATGAAATGCGCTCATCACATAAAAGAGTTCATCCCGATTCTTCTCAAATCAGGCTTCAACCAGGACTCCACCATAGCCCTAGTTAAACGGTGCACTCTATGTGAAGAAAAAGTTCTAGTCGGTAAAATATCCGACGTCGATGGCTGGGACATAACTGAAGATTATTTCTCCGTGGCTATAGTGAAGAAAAGTCAGGTTCCAATCCACTGGAAACAAAATGGAAAAGGATGCAAAAATGAATAAGGTTGTTTTCATAGGTGCAGGTCCAGGTGACCCGGAACTCATCACCCTGAAAGGTAAAAAATGGCTTGAACAAGCCGACATCGTCATCTACACTGGCAGCTTACTCAACCCAGAATACCTCAAGTACTGCAAAAAAAACGCTGAACTCTACGACAGCGCAAAAATGGGTCTCCCCGAAATGCTCAAAGTCATGGTTGAAGGCGCCAAGGCAAGTAAACTCGTAGTCCGCCTCCACGACGGCGACCCAAGCTTTTACGGTGCAATCCAGGAGGTTATGACTGCCCTTGACAAGGAAGGCATCGAATACTTCCGCATCCCAGGCATAAGCTGTCTCCTTGGAGGTGCAGCGGCGCTTAACCGTGAATTAACGCTTCCAAATATCTCCCAAACAGTTATAATCACTCGACCTGAAGGCAGAACACCCGTGCCTGAAGAGGAAAGCATACAAAAACTCGCCGCACATCAAGCAACCATGGTCATTTTCCTTGGTACACCGCACATTGCCCGAGTGGTTGAGGACCTCAAGAAAGGCGGGTACCCAGAAGATACGCCCTGCCAAGTCGTCTACAAGGCTACCTGGCCAGAGCAGAAAATCGTCAAAGGCACCTTAGAGGACATTGTTCCCAAGGTTAAGGCGGCTGGCATAACTGAGACGGCGCTGATTTTCGTGGGCAGAGTCCTTGACCCCAAAGAGTACGATTATTCCAAACTTTATGACCCTAAGTTCACCACAGGGTTCCGTAAAGGCGAAGAATAAATGTTTGAGCGGGGCATCGCTGTTATCGCAATCACAAGGCGCGGCGTAGAAACCGCTCTAAAAATCCAAAGCGCCCTTGATAAAGCAGGCTTATCATCTAAAGTTTATGCCCCAAAAAAATTCAGCCAATACGGCGTTGTGGTGATGGAAAAAAATCTTACTGACTTCATCAAAGACACATACAGCACAGTCGACGCTTTAGTCGCTGTTATGGCAACAGGTATCATCATCCGAGCAGCCGCACCCCTTCTGGAAAGCAAGTTAACCGATCCCGCAGTCCTTGGCGTCGATGCTACAGGAAAATTTGTAATCAGCCTCTTATCGGGACACTATGGTGGAGCAAACCAGTTAACGCGCATAATCGCCAAGGGAATCGGCGCAACACCAGTAATCACAACAGCCTCCGAAGTAACTGGGAAAATAAGCGTTGATGAATTGGCAAAAATCCTGCACCTGTCTGTTCAGAACCCAAAGAGTTTGGTTGCGGTTAACGCGGCTATCGTTAATGAGGAAAACGTGGTTTTGGTGGTTGTGGGGGATGTCAAGTTTCCGTTGGAACTTGCCACTTGCTATGAAATCAAGAAAGCGCAAAGCATGGAGGAGGCTTTGGAAGTAATTGGTCATTATGATGCAGGAGTCATAGTCACAAACAAACCCCTCAGCTTACGCAAAACACCCAAGCCAGTCACAGTTTTGAAAACCAAAAAAATCGTTGTCGGGTTGGGCGCAAGAAAAGAAATCAGCCCAGACAGCATCGTGAAGGCAGTCCAGGCAGGGCTGGCAAAAGCAGGATTGTCTCTTGCTCAAGTTGACGGTTTCGCTACGGTAGACATTAAACGGGATTCTAAGCCTATGCTCGATGCGGTTGAGCAGTTGGGGGGAACACTTGAATTTTTAAGTGTCGATGCCCTGAATTCATTAATTCACAGTGATCTTTCGCCTGACTCGGCGATGGTTCAACAAAAAATCGGTGTAGGAGGAGTATGTGAACGAGCAGCACTGATAGCAGCTGGGAACAATTCGAAGCTAATATTAAAAAAGACCAAGCTCGACGGGGTTACTGTAGCGATAGCCGAGGCAGAATAAGCGTCGTCGGCATTGGACCAGGCAACCTAGAGCACCTGACGCCAAAAGCCAGAAACGCAATCGAAACAGCAGATGTTGTCGTAGGCTACGGGACTTACATTAAGCTAATTCAATCTCTTGTGCGTCCCGAGGCTGAAGTATTTTCTGGAACAATGGGCAAAGAAGTGGAACGCGCCAAAATCGCAGTTTCAAAAGCCATCGAAAACTTGCAGGTCGTCATAGTAAGCAGCGGCGACCCAGGCGTCTACGGGATGGCAGGAGTGGTTCTTGAAGTTGTAGCTCAAGAAAAAGTGAATGTACCCGTGGAAATTGTGCCCGGAGTTACCGCAGCCACCGCTGCATCCGCTATCCTCGGGGCACCTTTGGTCAGCGACTTCGCAGTAATCAGCCTAAGCGACCTTTTGACACCGTGGGAAAAAATTGAGCGCCGCCTCGAAGCAGCCGCTCAAGCCGACTTCTCCATCGTGCTATATAACCCGCAAAGTCAGGGACGCATTGAGCCGTTGGCTAAGGCTTACGAGATAATGCTGAAACACATCAAACCCGACACGCCTGTAGGTATTGTTCGGCAGGCGGGCAGGGAAGGGGAAACAGCAACCATTACGACGCTTAGGAACATGCTTAACTGTGAGATTGACATGGTTACAACGATTGTTGTGGGCAACTCGGCGACAAAAGTCGTTAATGGAAAAATGGTTACAGCCCGAGGCTATGATCTCTCAAACTGATTAATAATTTTTAGATTGCTTATTTGGGTATTCAACGAGTCCTCGGTATTTTGTGTTTTCCGGCTTCTTAGCAAGTTTGATATCGGTGGTTAACAACCGCTTGTCCAACTTATCGGCAAGGGCTATGAACGCAGCATCGTAAGCGGCAATATTGAGTTTAAGGGCTAATCTAAACGCATCGCCAATAATTTCTTCAAAGTTATGAGCTTCGAATAGATTCATAAATTTCGCTGCTTTTTCAAACGCCGCTTTAGCTTCCTTTTCATCAAAACTGGCTGATTTTTCGTATCTTATGGCGTTTGTAACTTCATAATAGCTTAATTCAAGAATATGGGCGTATTCGTGTTCTACCATTTTCTTGGCTGCCCATTCTTAAATATTAACAGAAACGTTAACATTTACAGGACTCCGAGAAGAAGCGCAGCCGCCATAACCAAAAGAATCACACCACTAACCTTAGGAATAAACCTCTCATAGCGTGCAATCCGAGTCTTAACCCGCTCATACATCTTCACACCCAAAATCGTCACTCCGATAAGCCCAACAGCAACCGCCAAGCCATACGCAACCATCAACAACACTGGGTTGACCCCACCCACCGCCAAAGCCAGCAGGGCAAACTCCTCCTCATGCGCAAAACCCAAAACAAAAGCGCAGCTTGCCAGTTTCCAAATGCTAAGGTTTAAGCGCTTGGGGTGCAGGTGCTCATGAGTGTGCAACACGCTTTCGCCGTGCTCGTGCTCATGGATGTGAGTTACATCACAAGTGTTGTCGTGGAAATGGCCATGCTGATCTTCTAAGTCAGAATGCACTTTCTCAGTGAAAAGCTTAATCGCCAAAACTATCAGCACTCCCGCAGCGACGTAGGTGAGGATTGGGCTTGAAAAATCATAGAAGACGCTAACGACAACGTAGATTAACACGACCGCTATAGAGGAGACAAAGTGCGCTATCGAAATGATTCCTGAACTAACTAGGGCATAGAATGTTGGTCGGGTCGTCTTCGCTGAGTAGAGGAGTGCAAGGGGCCAGCCGTGACCGGGTTCAAGCCCATGAAGTAAACCAATCAAAACAACGCCGACAATGGAAGCTTCAATAGCGCTCATTTCTAAATCTTCTTTTGGTTTTTTGATAACTCGATAAGCCGCAGGATTTCCTTTCTAGCTTCACCGATTGTAAGAGGCAACGGCTCATCTATAGGCAACTTGTTTTTTTTATTTAAAACCTCAAAAAGATGCGTCAACCTAGGCGAACGCAAGTTAACTTGCCGTATTAATTCCGTATCTGAGAATATTTGTTTAGGCTCACCGTGAGCAACCAACTTACCCTTGTTTAAAATGTAGAGTTTGTTGGCAAACAATGGCACCATGTCCACGTCATGAGTTGCCAAAATCAGGGTGATACCTTTTCCCTTGTTGAGCTGCAAAAGCAAACGCAGAATTTCACTCGTTCCTCGGGGGTCTAGGTTAGATGTGGGCTCATCCATGATTATAACTTCTGGCTGCATAGCAAGCACACCTGCGAGCGCAACCCTCTTTTTCTGCCCCAGACTGAGAAAGTGCGGCGGCTTTTCTTTAAATTCAGACATCCCCACAGTTTCTAGCGCTTCATCGACCATTTTTTTGACTTGTTCTGGAGTTTGCCCGAGGTTTAGGGGACCAAAAGCTACATCCTGCTTTACGGTAGGCGCGAAAAGTTGGTCGTTAGGGTCTTGAAATACAAAGCCAACTCGCTTTCGCAAATTTTGGAGAGACTTAGCATCGTAGGCTAATGGTTTATCGTCGAAGTATATATTGCCCGAACTGGGTTTTAGAATACCGATTAAATGGTTAAGTAGAGTGGTTTTTCCTGAACCATTTGTTCCTAAGAGCGCAATTCTTTCGCCACGTGCAAAGCTCAAAGATACTTCACTTAGAGCCAGTGTTCCATCTGAATAGCGGTAAGATAAATTTTCTAATTTAAATATCATTGATCATACTACTCCAATGTTTAGTGTTAAAAAGATTAAGACAATCAGTAAAACATCAAAGAATGCAATGCCCAAGAGTGCGATTTTTCTTGGAGCAGGAAAGTCATCGAGAATACGGATTTCACCGCCGTATCCCCGTGCAGTCATAGCTACAAGAGTTCGCTCGCCCTGATCCAAGGTTCGTATGAAAAGGCTTCCAATAAGCATAGCTAAAGAACGAATGCTACTTAGCCAACCTGAACGTCTGAGTCGTAGTTTTTGGGCAAGAATCATTTTCTCTGTGATTTCTAAAAATAAAAAGATATACCGGTATATCATCATTGACATTTCAACCATAACCTGAGGCATATGAATGCGGCGGAGAAGAACACAAAGGTCATTTATTGAAGTCGTGAGTACTAGGAAGAAAAGGCAAGAAAGGGCGCCTTCAACTCTAAAGAAAGTGTTTACGCTGATCGAGATTCCGCTCTTATAAATTGCCCAAGTAGTCCAAGGCAGTGGAATATCTATTAGTGATTGTCCTGAACCAAAGAACAAGGCCAAAATTATGCAGCTAAGTATAAGCATCAACGTCGGATAAACGAATAGGCCAAGGTAGAGACGAGGTTTGACCTTAGCAAAACCTAAGGAAAGGCAGGTGCAGAGGATAAACACTATGATAGGCACAACGAATGACTGCGCAGAAACACCTATGGCAAGCGCTGAAAGCGCAAAAAAAGTTTTGGTTATAGGGCTGTTTTTTGCTAATGCATTGGTGTATGCAGACCTGTCTACTTCAGCATAGAGATCGGAATGGCTCAATAGGTGCTTTCACTCGCTTTCAATTTTTTCAAGCCTATAGCCGCCTTTAGTTCCATTTCTGACTAAGCGGTCAAACATATTTCTTTCCTTTTGTGAGCTGTATCTATTTTATATTTATACACTCGAGTGGTCACCCAAAAAAGGGGTGGGTACACTCGCAGGTGTTATTGTGGAATGTTTTCTCTTAGGCAGGTTTTGCCCTCAGGTACCCGACGAAGTAACCAATTATTAAGGCTCCGATGGCTACCTGCAATGAGAATATGACTATCTCACCGGTGGCATCTGGTACATATCCTAGTGGTTCAATCCATGGAGTGTAGCCGCTTGAGGAAATTTGATCCGGGCCTTGGCCATCTGTTCCGCTGAAATCTTTGCCAGCGTTAATCACGAACGGAAGTATGAAAATCGCTAGCACGAGTCCAATGATTATTATATACAGGTATTTCATCTTGACTTGCTGTTTTATTATTGCTTTGCCTGCAGCTCGGGCTGATTTTAACCCCTTTCTAGTTCCAATGAAGTGTCCTATAGTTGCAGCCATTATTCCCGCTTGGACTGAGAACAGCAATACCTCAGTTTCATGCGGAAGCGAAATAATTGCTCCAGACAACGGGGTATACCCTAAAGCTATTATGTATGCGATTAGTGCTAAAGGTGACGCAATGGCTAACGCTATGTAATACTTATACTCCATTTTATGGTTTCACCTCTTTTTCAGTGTTCGAAATAGGGATTTTTAGTACTCCTAATCTTTGCAAGATACTGCCCTTGTATTTTGACAGGAAGTTGAATATCAGCACAGCTAGAAGACCTTCTGCGATGGCTAATGGAATCTGTGTGATAGCATATATGGCAAAGAATGTTTCAAATGAAGTAAGAATGCTTCCATTGGTTGGGAAAGCCAGAGCAAGTTGGAAAGCAGTAGTAACATAGGTTGCTAAGTCGGCTACCGCGCAAGCGGTAAAAACACCTATCGATGGGTTAAGTCGTGTTCTCTTAAATATAGTCCATATGACGAAGCCTATTAGGGGTCCGGCAATACCCATAGAGAAAACGTTAGCTCCAAGAGTAGTTATGCCTCCGTGAGCCAGCAATAATGCTTGGAACACTAGAACTATCACTGAAATTGCGCTTGTGATTGCCGGTCCGAAGAGGATAGCGGAAAATCCGGTACCTGTCGGGTGTGAGCTGCTTCCGGTAACCGATGGAAGCTTGAGTGCAGAGATTACAAAGACGAATGCACCAACTAATGCCAAAAGGGGCTTGGTTTCAGGCATCTTTTTGGTTATTTTAGTAAGTTTATAGACGCCGTAAGCTACAATTGGCATTGATATTATCCACCATAGTTGCCACCATGGAGATGGCAGGAAGCCTTCCATTATGTGCATATTTTTCATCTCTTAGTGCTGGATTATCCAACCAAAGCCTTATTAACTTTTGTTTAACCTAAGTTAATCTGTGGTTGAATTGAATACATACAAACAAGCTTCACCCACAAGTCTCCTACGCGACAAAGGTGAGCTTACAAAATTCCAAATTTGCTTAGCCATCATGCGGAATCAGCCTCACACGAGGCAGAAAGACATCAGCGAAGCATTAGGCATAACTATTCAAGCTGTATCTAAATATTTCAAAGCACTCAGAGAAGAAGGCCTCTTAGAAGGAGGAGCTGAGCGGGCAGATTACCATCTTACCGCAAAAGGACTAATTAAGCTAAAAGAGGACGCGCGAAAACTGGAAAACTACGTTGCCTCAGTCAAAGACGACATAAAAATTGAGCATGCTTGGCCAGCCATAGCCACTCGCCCCGTCAAGGCAGGAGAAGAAATCGGTTTAATCATGAAAGAGGGAGTCATGTACACAGCACCTCTTGATAACCCTGAAACGGGAGCCCGAGGCGTCGCACTCACCGATGCTTTGCCAGGCGAAGATTTGGGTTTGAAAGAACTACGTGGCACGTTGAAGGTAAAACAGGGAAAGATTCTCATCGTTAAGCTGCCCAGCATACGCAGAGGTGGTTCTAGAGCAGTCGACATAGCTAAAGTGAAAGCTCTCTATGACGAATTCAAACCTGACCGCATCGGCGTTATGGGTGCAGTTGGTAGAGCGGTTCTTACCAAGTTGGGGCTCAAAGCAAACATCGAGTTTGGAATCAGCCGTTCAGCAGCCATTGCTGCGTCGAGAGGGTTGAATGTTTTTGTCCTTGTTGTAGGCAGGATGGTTAACCGCATGATCCAGGAAATAGACCAAATAAACATTAAGACAGCTGGAAACATAATATATGAGGTTAAGGATGCCCAGACAATTTGATTCTCTCTAATGAACTCTAAACTAATGCTACCTTGTTTTGCTGGGTTTAGAAAATAAAAAAGGGAGTAGGTTGGTATACAACCAACTTTGCGGTTATTTAACTCGTTGCTGTGAACATCGAATCTGGAAGGGTTGGATTCACGTGGATCGCTGAGATGACGTTTGTTATATCGCCTACGGTGTAAGTGTATGTTGCGTCATGACCGTTCCAGTTGTAGAGTTGAGTCACGTAATCGTTTAGCAGGCTTGCAAAAGCAACGTCTTCGTTGAAGACGCCTGCCGTCCATGTGGCGCCATTGTCAGTGCTTCGGTAGGATGTCGAGTCCGCGAGCTTTACTATTATACTGTAGTTGCTGGCTGGTATGTCGACTCGTAGTTCTTCGTTTGATTGGTTAAAGTTCCTCGTTGCATAGTTATAGATTACTTGCACGGGTCCACCGGAAGTTTGTGTAGTTTCGTCAACAGTGAACTGCAAGGAAGTTGCGCCAACAACTGACACTGGAGTAGTGGTTGGTGTAGGAGTGGGTGAAGGTCCTCCTCCTGTTCCTAAGAAAACGAACGCGGCTGCTGCGGCGACAATAATGATGATAACTATAACCGCAACAATAATATATATTGTCTTTTTGTTCATCGAATCACCGAATTTTCTGGTGTCCATTTTGCCTGTAATCGAATATAAGCTTTTCCAGTCAGCGCTCGAACGCTTGCGAAAAACTTATAAATAAAATTCTTCGCAAAGCGGTTAAACTTTGACTTGCAGTCAAAAAAGCGAGGTTTAGATTCGCAGCACTATATTTTCTGTGTACCTGCGGATTATTTCCGCTAGTTCATTGATTTTTTCCAGCGGATAAGGCTTGAGTGTCTGATAACGCTTGTCTAGAGTGTCTTCGGGAACGAACTGTTGCAGGGCGTGGATTTTGGCGCCTTTGACCATTTCGCCTATGGAGTTAGCATCTTGCGGTGTAACCAGTTCGGGAACAACTGTTGTTCGGAATTCATAGGGTACCTTGCCCGTTTTCAGCATCTCCATCGAGTGCATCATGGCTGAGGTATCCGCTGCGCCCAGCAACCTGTATTTTTCACGACAAGTCTTCACATCCATCGCCACGTAATCTACATAGCCGAGGCATTGCTCTAGTATGTCGGGGAAAAACCCGTTCGTGTCCAGCTTAACTGAGAAGCCCCGTTCTTTGAGTTTAGCGAGGAATTTGGGCAACTCCTTATGCATGCAAGGTTCTCCACCCGTTATCACTACAGCGTCAACGTATTTCTTGCGGCTTTCCAAAATCTCCAACGCTGCGCCTTCTTGGAGAAACGGTGGCTGTGGGTCGGTGACTATGCGCCAATTGTGGCAAAAGGGGCAACGCAAGTTACAGCCAGGTGTAAACAGCACGGATGCTACGCGGTCGGGGTAATCGACGAGACTTATCTTTTGTAATCCGCTAAACTTCACTTTACGTTTTCACCTTATGTAACTGCCAAAGGGGCAGACGCTAAAACTGTGGAGCGGTCAAAGGTTCGACGAATCTTAAACTCTGCTTGTTTGCCATCGTTCCACTGGTCAACAGGACGCAGGTAACCGACCACGCGGCTGTAGACTTCGCAGTTTGCGCCGCAGACAGGGCAGGTTTTGTGTTCGCCGTTGGTGTAGCCATGGGTTGGGCAGACGCTGAAGGTGGGTGTCAACGTGAAGTAGGGAAGGCGGCTGTTCCAGCTGACTTTTTTGATGAGTTCAGCGGCTGATCTCCATGAATGCAGTCGTTCACCTAAGAATATGTGGAAGACTGTTCCGCCCGTGTAGAGCGTCTGCAGGGTTTCTTGATGCTCAAGCGCATCGAAGAGGTCGCCTGAGAAATCCACGGGCAACTGGGAAGAGTTGGTATAGAAAGGCTCGGCATGCTCTGAGTTTATGTATTTTTGGTTGGCGAATATGATGTCTCGGTAGCGTTTTTTGTCGATGCGGGCTAAGCGGTAGCTAGTGCCTTCAGCCGGTGTGGCTTCAAGGTTGTAGATGCTGCCAGTTTCCTCTTGGTAGTCTGCTAAGCGTTTACGCATGAACGTAAGCATCTTGACTGCGAAGGCTTGCCCATCTTTGGTGGCTATGTTTTGCCCCAGCAGGTTAAGGGCAGCTTCGTTGACGCCGACTATGCCTATGGTGGAAAAGTGGTTCTTCCAATACTTGCCATAG
Organism: Candidatus Bathyarchaeota archaeon; assembly: GCA_026014665.1. Classification (GTDB taxonomy): domain Archaea; phylum Thermoproteota; class Bathyarchaeia; order Bathyarchaeales; family Bathycorpusculaceae; genus Bathycorpusculum. The sequence continues at coordinate 34,644 of JAOZHX010000016.1, read as the reverse complement.
CCTTCTTTGACATGGCGGAGATAACGGCGAGAATACGGGTACAAGCCGTTGTCTGTGAATGCCTCAAGCACTTTACGTTTTATCTCTAAGCTCTGCTTGGCAGTCTCCATCAAAGCGTCCAGCCGCTCAAAGAACTCATCCTCGTCTTTGGCTAAGTAACCGATTCTGGGAATGTTGAGCGTTACGACCCCGATGCTGCCCGTGAGGGGGTTGGCGCCGAAGAAGCCGCCTCCGCGCTTTCGAAGCTCGCGGTTATCAATCCGCAGTCGGCAACACATACTGCGTACGTCTTCGGGTTTCATGTCGCTGTTAACGAAGTTGCTGAAGTATGGGACACCGTATTTTGCGGTGACTTCAAAGATAGCCTGAGAAACGGGCGAGTCCCAGTTGAAGTCTTTAGTTATGTTGTAGGTAGGGATAGGAAACGTGAACACGCGACCTTTGGAATCGCCTTGACGCATGACTTCAGCGAAGGCAAGGTTGAACATGTCCATCTCCTTTGTCATGCTGCCGTAGGTATCGCTGGTGACTTTACCGTTGTATAGTACAGCTTCGTCCTTCATGAAATCAGGCACAGTCAAATCTAACGTCAAGTTAGTGAAAGGCGTTTGAAAACCGACGCGGGTAGGCACGTTCATGTTGAAGAAAAATTCCTGCAAAGACTGCTCAACATCTTTTTGAGTTAAGCCGTCATACTTTATGAATGGCGCCAGATAAGTGTCAAAGTTACTAAACGCTTGTGCACCTGCCGCTTCACCTTGCAGAGTGTAGAAGAAGTTGACCACTTGCCCCAGTGCAGTGCGGAAATGTTTAGCCGGTTTGCTCTCGATTTTGCCCGGAACTCCACCGAAGCCTGAGAGCAACAGGTCGCTGACGTCCCAACCGACACAGTACGGACCTAAAACGCCTAGGTCGTGGATGTGCAGGTCGCCTGAGAAATGTGCGTTAGCAATCTTTTCCGGGTAGATGCGGGCTATCCAGTACTTGGCGATGACCGTTGAGGAGAGATAGTTGTTTAAGCCCTGCAGGGAGTAACTCATGTTGCTGTTTTCTTTGACACGCCAATCTTCAAGTTCAAGGTACTGGTCAACCATGTCTGAGGAACTCAGCAACGCGGCGAGTTCACGCATGTCAGTGTGCTGTTTACGGTAGAGGATGTAGGCTTTAGCGGTTTGAGCATGACCATTCTCAATTAAGCGTTTTTCAACTATGTCTTGGATTTCCTCAACAGTGGGCACACCATCGTCGCCGTAAATTTTTTGGAGTTCAGCTACGACTTCGTCGCTGATTTTTTTGGCTTGTTCTTTGTCTCTTCCGCCCACTGCTTTAGCGGCTTTCCAAATCGCTGTGGTGATTCGTTCTTGATCGAACGGTTCTAATTTACTATCACGTTTTAGGACAAACTTCATTTTTTCACTTCCAACAGTACTCGCCTGAAATCTTCAGGCTCTTCAAACTGTTTGTAAACCGAAGCAAACCGAATGTAAGCGATGCGGTCGATGTTTTTGAGGTATTTCATGATCAAGTCGCCGATGTCTCTGGATGCAACTTCTTCGGTGCCCTTGAGCATAAGGTCTTGGCGCACTTGTTCTGCTAGCTGGTTGATTTGGCTCATGGTGACAGGGCGTTTTTCGCAGGCTTTCTGTAAGCCCCGAATTATCTTGTTGACGTCAAAGCGTTGCAGCTGCCCATCTTTCTTGCGTACCATGAGCTCAACTGTTTCTACGTATTCGTAGGTGGTGAAGCGTTTGCCGCAGCTGATGCATTCTCTACGGCGTCGCGTAGTATTCTCTGGGGAATCACGCGTTTCGAGCGTTTTTGAGTTTTCAGAGTTGCAGTAGGGACATCTCATATGTTAACATGCTCATGCCGTGGATATATACGTAGTGTCGACAAGCTTCGTTTACACACTACATACAGCGCATATATAAGCCATTTTAACAGCATAAAGACAATACAGCCCATAACTCCAAAAGCAAGACCATCAAAAATAAGCAAAAACCTTCAAACATAAAATCCCGAATTAGCACTCAATCCACAAAAAAACCCCGTTTCGCGTAAATACAACTTGGATTAAGGCTTACGCAAGAAACACGATTAATATACATCCAACGCCCCTTCTACCTAACTAAAAAGCATTGATTTGGTGAGAGAGTGAAGCCAAAAATCATAAAAAACAACACCTTGCACGACTATTTAACGCCCGAACGCTGCTATATAGTTGAAAATTATGGAGACAACAACATATCGATTGCGCGCGCCACCGTCAAACCCGGCGTCACCACTATACCTCATCACCTCGAAGGGACGCAAGAAATCTACCTTATAACCAGCGGTCAGGGAAAAGTTAGCATCGGCGAAATAGAACCCACCGATGTAACAGTGGGCGATGTAGTGGTTATTCCGCCCCAAACCTCACAGAAGATAGAGAACACAGGCTCAACCGACTTAGTCTTTTACTGTATCTGCACCCCGCGGTTCACCCCAGAATGCTACCGCGATGAGACCATAAAACCATAGAAGATATATGTCGAGAGCGGAAATAGGAATTAATAAGCTGAAACGCTAATTAGTGTTTGAGGAGAAAGGAGAAGCTTCCTCACCATTCTTTCTAAGTCTAGCTTGTTTTTAAGTCATCCATGAACTCGCTGAGGTCAACGATGGAGACGCCGTTTTCGTCTTTGAGCTGCTGTTTAGCTGGCGGATTCTGAGGGTAGAAAGGTATGCGCTTGGTGAAGCGGTCTTGGAAGGTGGGTTCCAGAGGGTTTTGGTAAAAGATGCCTATGGGAATTTTGTCCCCCCATTCCTGTGCTTTTTCTAGCCCAGCAACTTTTTTCTTAAAGATTTCGCTCTCATCATGCACTATTGGGTCAAAACCTATGTCTTGGAGCTTATACAATCGTGACGTTGGTTTGCCTGTGGCTGGGTCCTTGCGGTCTTCACCAGCATACCAGTCCTTTGTGTTAATGTCATTGTAGACTGGGCAAGGCTGCAAACATTCAATGAAGGCTAATCCTCTGTGTTGGATGCCCTGTTTGATTGTGTCTTTTAGGTGTATAACATCAAAAGCATAGGAGCGAGCTACGAACGTGTAGCCGCAGGTTATAGCCAATGCAACTGGGTTGACGGCTTCGTTGATGTTTGGTTTTGGCAAAGCTTTTGTCTGCATTCCAAGCCGCAGCGTTGGGGAGGCTTGCCCTTTAGTTAAACCATACACGCCGTTGTTGTAGAGCAGATAGGTCATGTCTATATTTCTTCGACCAGCGTTAACGAAGTGACCTGCACCTATGCCTAAGCCATCTCCGTCCCCTCCGACGCCTATTACTTCGAGGTTGGGGTTGGCGACTTTGATGCCCATGGCGAAAGGCAAAAGTCGCCCATGAAGGGTATGGACACCGTTGGCATTTATGAAATGGGGTGTTTTTCCTGCGTTTCCGATTCCTGAGACCACGACGACGTTATGGGGTTCAAGCGAGAGTTCTGCGAGTGCCATTTGTAAGGCGCTTAGGATGCCATAGTCGCCACAGCCGGGGCACCAGTCAATGTAGTTGTCGGTTTTGTACTCTGAGGGTTTATGCGCCATTGATCAGCACCTGCCTTTGGTCTGCTTTGTTTTCTAATATTGCTTTTAGGGCTTGGTAGACTTCGGTTGTCATCATGGGTCTGCCTGTGTATTTGAGGATGTAGTGGGTTGGTTTGATGGAGGTTTGTTCTGCTATGACGCCGCCAAGCTGGGCAGTCCAGTTGTCTTCGATGTCGATGATGCGTTTTTTGCCTTGGAGCATCTGTTTTAGGTAGGCAGAGGGAAGCGGATGTATCATGCGTACCTGAATGAAGCCTAAGCTTTTCCCTTCGTCTTTTAGCCAGCTGAGTGCTTCGAGTATGGCGCCTTTAGGAGAGCCCCAACTCACCACTAGGTTTTCTGAGTCTTTATCGCCGAAAAAGTTGATCTTGAATTCCAATGGGGTTTCTTTATCGATGATCTCGAGTTTGTTTAGCCGTTTATCCATCATTTTTCTTCGATTAGTTGGCTCTTCGTTGATGTTGCCGTATTCGTTGTGTTCATCACCTGTGTACCATTGTACGCCGTTTTTTGTGCCTAAAAATGCTCTTGGGGAGATGCCTGTTTGGGTGAATTGAAAACGTTTGTACTGTTTGCCTTCAAGGTCTTTCTCGCCCACGATGTGTCCTCGGTTAATTTTAGTTTTGGCGTAGTCAAATATGGGGTAGGTTTGCGATGAATTAGCTGAGCCCTTATCAACCAAATGGATAGTCGGCACCTGATAGGTTTCGGCTAAGTTGAAGACTTCTGCAGCGTCAAAGAAGCACTCTTCTATGTCGCCTGAGGCAAGGATAATTCGGGCAAATTCGCCGTGAGCCGCATGCATTGCGAAGCGGAGATCCTGTTGGCTGTGCCTTGTGGGCTGTCCAGTGGAAGGTCCGCCACGTTGATAGTACGTTATTACGACGGGTACTTCGTTGTTGCCTGCCCAGCCTAGGCCTTCAGCCATCAAAGAAAAACCTGGTCCCGAGGTGCTTGTTGCTGCTCTAGCGCCCGTTAAGCATGCGCCTGAGGCTGAGTTTATTGCGGCGATTTCATCTTCAGTTTGGATAACGATTATGGCTTCTTGGCTACCTTGTTTGGTTTTGAGGATTTCGTGTGATTCGAGGTATTCGCTCTCGTCTGCGGCTGGTGTGATGGGGTAGTATGTTTGTACTCTGCATCCGCCAAGGACTTTGCCCATTGCGACGGCTTGGTTTCCGGTCAGGAAGATACGTGTTTCGTTGGCGGGTTGTTTTTCGAGTCTGTGTTTAAAGTTGTTTGTGTTGAAAGTTTGCTCGGTGTAGTCGTATGCTTGGTTTATGGCTGTTAGGTTCATGTCGACGACTTTTTCGTGAAAGGTGGCTTTAATTGCGTCTTGTACGAGTTTTCGGTCATACTTTAGTAACGCAAAAGATACGCCGATCGTTAAGACATTAATCATTTTTGTTAGCTGGGTCATTTTCTCTATATGGAGTTTTTCGCCGATTTGCCGAAGCAAGTCCATGTATGGAACAGGGAAGATTTGGATGCTTTTTTGCTTGGCGTAACTTAGGAAGTCGTTGATTGTTTCGCCAACGCCGTTATCTTGCATAAACTTGTGTACTTGGACGCGGTATTCTTCACTGAATGTCTTGATGTCTTTTAAAACATTGATGTTTAAGTCGCGTGAATCAACGATGATGCCGCCTTCACTCACGACTTCGCCGACATGTCGCACAACTGTTTCCGCGTCAAACGCGGCAAGCAAATCAACATCGCTTATGTTGGCTAAAGTTGGCTGTTTGCTAACGCGCTGATGGAAATAGCTATGCATTGTTTTAATGTTTGAGTGGTATTCTCTTCTGCCGAAAACGTAGAGTCCGCCGTAGCCGCAGGCTCTTCCGAATATGGTGGATGCTGTGTCAACGCCGCTTCCTTGTGGCCCTCCGGCCATCCAGTTTATACTTTCAATTACCATATTGCTTTCACGTTTCAAAATCGGTTTTGGTGGCTATCCGCCGCCAGTTGCTTTATCGATACCTATACAGCAGGTGCATTTTGCGGTTTCGCCGCAGTAGGGGCACACACAAATACAGTCGTCAATAAAGTTCCCGCAGTTAATGCATCGAGGTTCATCTTTGCTTTGACTCATCCTCTTCGCCTCTGCCACATATACTTGATTGAGTTGAAGGATTTAAGGTTTCGTAAGCGCACTAGTCACGTCATTTCTTTTGTTATTTGACTTTAGGATTTTAAAAGGCAACAACATTTGAGAGGTTGAATTGTGTTGTTCTGCGTGCACTCCTGCCTGCGTGTATTGATTTAAAAGGTCAGGTTTCATGGCGCTTTCAAAAAGTTACTTCAATCACCCCATAGATACTTAAAATAATACAAAAAGAAAAAGAAGAATTTATCTTAGGAAGTCGTCGAAGGTCCAGAAGTGGTCTTCTTCCTGCATAACGATGTCTTCGAATATTCGCCTCGTTGTTGTGTCATGGCGTTTGAGAGCTTCCTCGATAATTTGTCGGTATAGAGATATGGCGCTGCTTTCTAAAGCGTGGTCAAGTTTGAGGAAGTCATCGGCTGTTTCTCCCACGACTGGAAGCGGGTCAGGTGTGAAAACGGCTTCTCCATCAAGCAGGTATATGCGTTCGCTGATTTTTTCGAGGTGCTCCATTTCCACCATGAAAATTTCCTTGAGCAACTTGCTCACTACCGCAGGTTTGTTGTTGCCAGTGATGGTTTCCAGCGGCGTCTTTTTCATTCGCAACTCGAGTAGAGCGGCTTTTTCGTGTTGGTTTGTGTACTGGAGAATGCCTGTGATTTCTGCTGCAACCGCTTTGTTTAAGAGGGCAAAGTAGTCGTCTGTGTAGATTTTTCGCCACTCTGGCAATGGAACTTTGCTCGGTTCCTCTTTTTCATCCTGGAAATTGGTGTATTCTTGGAATTTGAATAGGTGACCTTCTTCTTCACCGTAAATCTTCTCAAAAATTTCTCTCGTCTCCCAATCGCCATTTTCTGCAGCTGCTTGGATAATTTTACGGTACAGTATAAGGGCTTCTTCTTCAGCTTTTACTCCTAGTTTTGCGAATTCGCTTAAGCTGTCGCCGATGGTGATTTTGCCCGATTTGGTTGTTGCGTTTCCGCCGAGGTAGTAAATGCGCTCCATGATTGAGGCGGCATGCTTCATTTCTACTATGGCGATTTCCTTGAGGATTTTTCCTACCGCGTCGTATGTGGTTTTATCCAAGAGGATGTTTTCCGGTATGGTCTTGCGGATTAATTTTTCCATCTTGGCATGTTGCAGAAAATATTGTATGGAGACTTGAAATTCGCGTTCAACCGCTTGGTTGAGCAGGTCGATGTATTCAGGGGTTACTTTTACTGCCATAAAACTTCACGCTACATTCAAAAGGAACAATCCCTAAGATATAAAATTTTTTGTGAAATTACCCTCAGTCGTTTACTGCAACGGTCTGCCGCATATCCGGCAATAGCTAGCGTCGGGGCTATTTTCGGTCCCGCAGTAAGCGCAACGTTTTCCTTGTGCCACATAGGACTGTGGGGGATAGGGTGCATAGTACGCACTTGCTTGTTGGGGAAGCGGTTTGAGTCTCCTGAAACCCACGACAGAAAATATCCAAGCTATCCACACTATAATACCAAAGAAGGATAGTATGGTACCGATGAGATAGAGCAAGCCTGCGGTGTGGAAGCTGTCGACGCCTGATTTTTCTGCCAGTTTATTGAAAGCGCGCATGTAGAGGACACCGCCAACTATTGAAAAGATATACATAATCCCGAAAATGACGATGTAAAGTATGATCATTTGCGTAAAATATTGCGCAAATGAGAACCCATTTGAAAAGGATAGAGTGCCGATTGTTCCGATGAAGTATGCGAAAATTACGACCATAGCAATGACGCTTCCGATTATGTTTAGCAAGAAAGCGTAAAGTACATTGTTAAAGATTAAGGGTTCATTATAGTAATGGGAAAAACGATGCATCGACACCAAAAAAGGATGAGACCAACAAACCCTATGACCCCAACGATGATTAATAATCCAATCAACCCCAAATATACAGAACCTGATAGAGGAGAGGCAGGTCTTGTTCCAAATGCGGCCAATATCAAGGAAAAAAATAATGAAAAACCTACGATTACTGACATCACCGGCAAAATCACGTTTATCAAGCTGGCTGCAAGCCCGCATTTTCTGGCCGATTCGAACGACATCCTTCTCAGCCCTCGCTTCTAATTTATAGCATTTTGTGGATAAGCTTTTCGTATTTAGCTTAAGGACAGGTGCCTTTAGAATCGCCAAATTGGTTTTGCCACAACCATCCCAAGGCAGGTATCGCTATGACCATACGTATGGTCGTGGTAATTTGTAAAGGAAGAATATTTTAATTTTATTGGATTTGTAGGTTGAAAAAAGCCATTTAGGGTTTGACGCCTGCGGTCCATTTGCTGAAGCTGGTGGGCGTTATTTTGATGATGGGCAAGTCGCCTTCTTTCCAGCCGCCCTCTTCGGTCCGATACTCAGGATACTTTTCTTTAAGCAGGTCGTGGGCATAGCGGTATTCTTCTCCGTTCCAGAGTAGTTCGGCTTCGCCTTGAATGCGGATGCCTTTGATGTTTGACCAGTTATTGCGGTCGTAATCATCGAAGACTATGGAGACTTGTGGGTTTGCTTCAATCTGTTCGATTTTTGGTGAATCAGGGTCAGAAGCTATGTAAACGAAAACGCCATCGAAGACCGGCCACACTGGCCGAACGACTGGTTCGCAGTCTTCGGTTGCTGTTGCCAATCGCCCTACGGGTAACTGTTGAATGAATTTAACATCGGATTTAGAGAGTTTCTCTACCAATTCAAACCGCCAACTAAAAATGCCTTAGTTCATTTTGCCTTTAAAGTATTTCTGTTTCTTTTTAGCTCTGAGTTTATGCAAAGCGTTAATGCTGACAATTCGGACAGTAGAAGACTTGCCCGCCTCCTATACTAACATGCTCTACCGCTCCTCCGCAAGCAACACAGTTTTTTCCTTTCATGTTGGGTCCCATCGAAGGCTTATAGCTGCCCCATTTGCCATAGAAATCGATGAACTGGTCTTTGCCGCCTAAACGGATTCTGTCGGCTATTAATTGCTTAATTGAATTATAGAGAGCATATCGCTCGTCACCCGTTAAGTCTGAGGCTCTACGTTTTGGGTGGATGCCTGCTCTAAAAATTATGTCTTGAAAAGAACTGTTTCCCAAACCCACCACCACAGCTTCTTTTCCAACGAGCATCGCCTTGAGGTTTATATTTTTATTCGACAACGCCCCTTCGAAACGGTCAAAGCTAAACGCTTTATCGATTGGAGATAAGGTTTCTGAGAAGTCTCTACGGTATACATAGCTGTTTTGTAATTCATCGTCTTTGAGGGCTTGAATTATGCCCATGCCAGTCAACGTCACCGTTAACTCTGACCCATCCATAAAATTGACTTTTAGGTGAAACTTCTACATAATTGCTCCCTGCGGAATGATAGAGTATTTTTCCGCCATATTCAGGCGCCAAAATCAAATTCATGCGATTATCAAACTTGACCCATAAGACGCTGCCTCTTGAAACGACCGATTCCACGATACAACCCTTTAGCCGCAAAAAATCGGATATACAACTGTTTATGAAGCCTAAACTCTGGAGTTTCTGGTAGTTCTGAAGTATGATGTTAGAAATTTGTTTTCCAGTAAGCATCCTGTCCATTTGGTTAGCAAGGATGTAAACTTCTGGAAGCTCAACACTCAAACTCAACCCACACTATTATGCGCCAAGTACTTCTCTATCTCCTTTTCCGCATTATCCGCTTTTATGAATATCGGCACGTTCTCCATACCCGTCGCGATGTAACTGCTAAGAAGCCACTCGCCTGGCGCAAACTCAAGCGTCTTCTCAAGTATGCCTTTATCAATCATAAAGGTCTCGCTTACCAGTGCCCTATCGTATGGTCGTGGCAAGGTCCCCACAAAATACGTGTGCAGTTGCTGGAGCGCATTAGTGTTTAGGTAGGCAATACGTTGAGTTGCTATGCAAACACCCAATCCATACTTGCGTCCTTGACGAAGCAACGTTTCCACATGCTGGCTGCATTTGGCATCTATGCCGCCTTCCTTGCTACTGATAAATTCCTGCGCCTCATCAAAAACTACCAGGATGTATGGCTTTACGGTGAAACGGCGCTTGCGTCGCACCAACAAGTCTTGGGTCAGGTCAATAGCGAGTTCTTTGATGGCGAAGGGATCGCTGATTGAAATAACGACAAGGTTGGTGTCTTTGTCTTCGAGCAGTTGGCGGATGCCCTCAACAGTTAAGCCAGCGGCGACCTGTTCTTTGGTTTGCTCTCTTTTTACGAATAAATCAAGAATCTTGTTTCGGGTTGTTGCCCAAGCATACAATCCTGCTTTATCGTTGACGCGGAAGGTTTCCATGGCGTTTCTTGCAATTAAATCAAGGTTGTTGACGAAGGATTCGCTGACTTCTTGATTCTCGCTTAACCCTTGTTTTTCAACCCATGTTCTTATCTCATCATGGATGGTATCTATTGCGTTAATATAATGAGGTCTTCCAACGGAATCTTTCCGAAGGTCGTCGAGTTCTGCCATAAGTTGGCTGTATGACGGAATCTTATTCTTAGGTTTAGTGTAATACGAAAGCTTGCCTTGATCCATAACCGCCTGCAACCCAGCTTTGGTGCGCTCATCCGTCTCGTATTCTCGTGGCTTCACAACCGAATTAAAAAACTGCTCCAAAGAGTCGATTCGATGCTCCAAAACCAGCTTAGATTTAACCGCTGGATCCGCCAGCACATCAAGCAGCAAAAAAGCATATTCACAACTTATGTCAAAAATCACCACTTTCGTGCTGTTCTTCTGTGTATGCAGCATTATTCTTCGCAAAACGTTGGACATGAGGTTGCTCTTGCCGCCACCTGTAAAAGCAAAAACTCCGAAATGGTAGCGGATTAGCTTTTCGAAGTCAACGTAAATCGGAATTTTGATTTTGCTTGTTTCAAACATCTTTATGATACCCAGTCTGGGGTCAACACGTGCATCCTCGACGGATTTCTGTGTGTCGACACCGAGTTGGCGGGCAATCTTTTGGTTGTACATGCGGTTAATCATGGCACTGTTTAGCACTAGAATGGGGCTTCCGACGATTGGATAGGAAAAGCCCTTTACGAATTCAAAGGTGCAACCGCCATCTTTAACGATTAAATCATAGTTGATTGGTATGGCATCGATTTGAATCATCATCGTGGACTTATCGTCAGTCTCCCAATCCTGAGCAGACTGCTCGATGATCTCGAATTGCATCGGATAATAGCCGTGATTACTCAATCCGCTTAACCCAAAATGTTCAGGCCAAACACGGCTAATCTCCATAAGCGTATAGCGTTCTGCACCACCGTTTGAGGGCTTAAAATTCTTTACAGCCAACAACATGCCTTCTTCCAGTAGCCCCATGAGGTCTTTTTGGTATTCTATCTTAACACGGCATTGGTAGCGGGCACTCGTGCCAGTAACTTTCGAGTCTCCGCTGTCACCTCCTGCATAACGGGGCATAACTGCCGCCAGCCTTGCATGGAATTTGCCGTCAAAATCTGTGAAGCAATCGGTGTTAAGGAGTTTGTCTTCTTGTTTGCTCAATGTTTGTTCGCCTCTCTCGAAATGTACTCATGTAAAATATGAATTTTCTCAATTTATGATTATTCAGTATCCAACATGCAGTGGAATCTGCGATGGCTTTGAATTGATTGTAGTTCCACTTAGCAATCTTGTCTGCAGCAAACAACGGCTTATTATGCCCAAAAGCCTCAGGAATATCCATTGGTGCCATAGCAACCAACAGACACATAACCAAGTTCTGCATCTTGTTTGGCATGAACTTATCTTTGTAGAGTAAGACCTCAATTGGTTCTTTTGCTCTATCGCTTTTCTCGTTCAACAAAGTTAAGCTACATTCTGGTTTTTGATCAAATTGGGGGTAGGCTAAACGATCAATCAACAACACGTTACTGCGCAGTAACGGGTCGGATCTGGCTTGGCTTAGCTGAACGTAGGTTTTCAAAAAAGCTTTCTCTAACCCGATCTTATTCTTTATTACCCCCGCCACATAGCCCCTCCCCCTTTCCAGGTCAGGTTTCATGGTTCTAAAAGCTGAATCGTACTCTATCATGCTCCAAGGCGGCACCATCTTGTCAGGGTTAAAAACGCTTGCTGACTGCAGAATCATGCGGTCAGTATTTGGAAGCGCTAAAAAAGCTTCATTCCCAACTGCCGTCTTAAGTAAGCATTCACTTTGCATTATGGGCACTAGTTGGCGTTTGAAATCTCGAGCCGTCGTGTCCTTGGTGATGCCGATAAGCAGGATGTTTTTTCTCCAGCATTCCTCAACAAGCATATGCAAAGCAAACAAAGTTAGAAAAGTAATATCAATCGTCGTTAGCCAGTGCTCGCATCCGTCCTTAAATATTTTCATGCTACCGACGTTGCGTAGACCATCCTTTATTGAAAATAAATGGTCGCCAATTTCGACAGTTAACTGTTTAATGCGGCTCCAACTATCGGCATAACGCGTGTTTAAAGCATAAACCCCTTCCTCGCATGTTAGAATATGCTTGCTTACCAAATTTGACAGCGTTTTTTCAACTCGCTTTCTTCGTTTCTCATCCGCTATCCCTAAGGCATCGCAGATTTGCGATTCCGTTAAAGTCGGATGTTCTTGAGCCAAAAAAGCTATGGCATGCAAGAGAAAATCAGCTCTTGGAGCAGGTAAACCAAGCGCCTTGTTGTACACATGATGTCGCGCTAAAGCCAAATCGTTCTCATCGACTTTTTTGTCGTTGATTTTGTAGCCTACAAGCGCGCTTTTTTGCATCCAATAGCTTATCTTTCGGCTTTCATAGAGAAGACTGGCACGTTCTGTTGATAGGCACCTATCCAGTAAGAGCACTTGAAAGTTTTGGGAGATATCAGCGGCTAGCTTGTAGGCTAAATAGAACTCCGCAAAAGTCATAACAACGTTAGCAATCATAGAATTGTTGGCAATTTCCTCATCCGTTGCAGGTTTAGGGTTAGCTTCATTGGGTTGTTCTGGAGCAGAAAAAGAATGGTCAACGTCTAATATTTCGTTAACATAGATTGGAATGACGCTAGTTATCCCCACGTTTTGCTCTATCGTCTTTGAATCATATGTGACCTGGGGTTTTGCAGAGTCAAAGAATCGGACGGTGCCAGTTGCCGCATAAGCACCACCGAAAAAAACAACCATGTCAAAAAGCGAGCGTGAATACATCGTTCCGTCTATACCTGCAAAACGAACAGTTTCTGTGCCGAAAAAATTTTTTGCTGTCTCGTATGCTTCCTCTTGGTTGAAACCTGTTCTAATAAGATTAATTAGTATATCGTCGTAGGCGCCTTTGAGAGTTGAGAAGCGGGTTTCATAGTCGGTGACTTGTTTGGTGGCGCCCACTCTTAGGTTATCGCATGTGCGTTTCATCGCGTTGCCAAGCGTTGGTGCAACCACAGTTCTCTCTCCCTAATTGGAGAGTGATTGCGTGGGTGGTTTTAAGCCTTGTTAACATATAAAACGAAAAACCGCGACGCTTAGGGCAGCGTCTTGCCATTACTTCCCAGCCTCTATCTTTTGAGTTCTGAGCTTGAAGTTGAGAATGCTTATTTTTTCGGTCTCCTATAGACATTTAGTGACAGTTTTGTCAAATGGTAATCTCCCGTTCAGCGGTGTTTCTTCAAGCAGGGCTACTTTTAGCGTTCTGCTTTCCGTGGTGTTTCTTGATAACCTAGGTTTTGCCATAGTTGTACCCTACCTCTACTTTTATGTGCTATCTCTAGGCGGCTCAACATTCTTGTATGGGGTGCTTTTGGCTTCTTATAGCCTTATGTCGTTTATTTTCACGCCGACGATTGCACGGCTAAGCGACCGCTTTGGCAGAAGAAAAATCCTCCTTGCCGCTTTAGCAGTGGCTAGCCTAAGTTATTTCATATTTGGCGCGGCACAGGCTGTTTGGTTATTGTTCTTAGGCAGGATGCTTTCTGGAACCACCGCTGCTACCGTTCCTGTTGCACAAGCCTACGTTGCCGATGTCACCACCAAAAACATTCGACTAAGGTATTTGGGACTCTTGGGTGCAGCAGCAGGCTTAGCATTTATTTTCGGACCAGCCATCGGAGGAACACTCAGTGGTCTTTTTGGGTACGCAGTGCCCTCATTTTTGGCGTCGGCTTTAGCATTCACTAACCTGGTTTTAGCATATTTTTTATTGCCTGAACCGGCGAGTTTTAACATAAAGAAAACCGTGGTTTCTTTTTCTGCTCTAGTTGGAATTCTTAAGCAACGCAAAGTTGTTCTCCTACTAGCTCAGTACTTTATGTTTTTTATTTCATTTGTCTTTTTACAGGCTTCAATCTCACCTTGGCTGCAAACTGTTTTCGGCTTCGGCTCGCTAGAGACCGGTTTGATCTTCTTTTATCTCGGAGTTGTCAGTGTGACAACTCAAGCTGCACTGTTACCCATGTTAAGTAAAAGGTTAGGCAGATTTGCGATTATCAGTTTAGGCATTGGCTTTTTTATCATTGGACTTTTCGCCTTATCGGTTGCATCCAGCCTCGCCGTCCTGCTGATTGTCGCTGCAATAGCTGCTTTTGGATACGGCATACAATATGTTGCCCTCAATACGTTAATCTCAATTAATACTCCTGAGAGCGCACAGGGTGGCGCATTGGGGGTTGCGTGGGCAATTGCAGGACTTGCGCAGGCTTTGGCACCAGTTTTAGCTGCAAGCGCTTTTTCGTTTGGTGTGTCCGTTGGATTTGTAGGCTTGGTTTTTGTGCTTTCAGCCTTAATCTCATTAGCAACTACACCAATGATTGCTATGTTCAAAAAAATCGCAGCCGAAAAAACGTAAAGGAATTTATCATTTACATTCCACTTGCTTACATTACGAGATACTTGCCTTCTTCCATCGAGGTGCCTGCTACCTTTCCGGTTTATGCTCCCAGCTTATCTTGCCATGATTAATCATATAAGGCAGGTCTGCTTAAATGGAGCGTTGGGGATTTATGTGAATAGAGATCGCTTGGTATTTGCAGTTTTACTGTTGATTTTAACTTCGGTTGTAATAGTCAGTTATGCAAGCCACCTTGACCAAGAACATATGCAAGAAACAACAAAGAGGCTAGTTACAAACGCCGTTAGCTTCATTGAACAAGAAGGAAAAACTGCCTTCCCAGAGTTTAGAAAAGAAGGCTCAGAATGGTTCCACGGCGACTCTTATGTGTTTGTGTGGAGGACGGATGGTCTTCGAGTTGTTTATCCCCCCGATCCAAGCGGTGAAGGTCAAAATATGAGTTCACTAGTAGATGCGAATGGAAAGCCCATTGGAAAACTATTCATCGATACTGCGTTAAGTGCCGAAGGCGAAGGCTGGGTTGATTACAGCTGGCCAAAACCTCATGAAACAGAACCATCAATCAAACGTACCTTCATCAAAAGTGTCATCGTTGAAAAAGAAACTTTTCTTGTGGGATCAGGATACTACATTGAAGTAGCACAGAGCGTTGTGAAACCGCTTCAATATGTAGCTATAGCATTGGAAAGTGCGGTTGCATTAATGGGCTTGCTCTTAGCTATCCGAAAAAAGAGGTTTTTTGGATATGGGATTTTTCTAACCTTTGCCATCTATGTTTTCTATGATCTAGCAAGGCTGATACCGCTCAACCTTTCGGACACCGCTCTTTATCCAATATTCTTTATTGCTACGCTTTCAATATTTTGGGCGATTATCTTACTCTATAGGGAAAAAAATCCTAAATCTGGATAAAATCAAGCAAACGGGCGGGACTTAGCCAGTAAGGGATCCTTTCAACCCCAAGCATTACAGTTAGCATGCTTTAAGATGAGATGGTTTTGATGTTTCTCTCAGAAGAACATTAACCCTGCTATCTGTCCTTTACCCAGTTAGGCAAAGAAGCGTAAATCATGCTTGAATTTGCTTTTAAAGCAGGCTCAATTGCACCGTTTATTGAGTTGGGAGAGGGTTATCCGAAATGCCCAGCCTTCGATGACCCTTGCACCTATCGTTCAGGGTTGTTCTTGAAATGAACGAACCCCATCGTTTTCAGTTCCGACCTCTAGCTGGCCTTCCTATTTATGAGGTACATTGTATAGCGTGTTGCTCCCCAATCTCCTTCGTCCTTCTGTCCCTACTGAATGCCCTTAAGAACCAGACTATGGCTAAACATACATGTGATCGGTAACTTGCTCGGATTCTCGTTAATATGCGTTCATTTTACATATCGCTTTAGAAACTCGTTTTTTCTCGGAACATTAACATTGTTTATAGCTTTACTTTTTTTGGTCATTACTGGATTTCTTGAAAGGTTTAATCTGTTTAACCGAGCAGGCAAATACTCAAGATTTCTGCACGTTAGTATGACGACAGCTTTCTATCTTGTTCTTTTTGTTCACATTTTAGGCACTTTTATCCGCTAAATAGACTGAAAACAGGCATTTTATTTGAGCATTCATGAAAAAAGTTATGTGTGCAAGAAAAAGCGCGGGATGTGGGATTTGAACCCACGCGGCCTTTCGACCACAGACTTAGCAGGCCTGCCCCATACCAGGCTTGGGGAATCCCGCATAAGGCTAATTGCTTTTCTAAGCCTGAGTCTAGTCTTGTGATCCACTTCTGGTTGAATCGATTGACCAGCACCTGCAGATTCATAACCGCTTAGTTTAATTAAAGTTTTCCCAGCCTTACTTAATCCAACAAAGACAACTGAAACGTAGCATAAGCAAGACTTTGCTGATGATGTAGTTTCCTTTGTTGGAAAGCTTGCGAGCTTTCTAGTAGCAGGCTTTTGCATAAGAAGGCTAATAGATTTGCATCTCAATTTTCCCAGCCTTAGCTCATGGCTGTTTTTTCTTCAGCGTTTTCTTCCCTTTTTCGACGTATCAATTTTAGGTTCATTCAACATGCTTCCACACTCACACCCTGATCCAACCAACATAGAACCATGCACCACATGTGACTAAATACACCAACACCACACTACAACAGACCCCAAAAAACAACGCAACCACAAAAAACAGCTCCCACCACAAACCATCATGTGGCAACCACAAAAATGCCACACCCACATACAAATAAAGGATTCAGAGCCACCATTATGAAGCCACTATCAATCATAGACCCCAGAGACTACTCCTTGCTCTAAATAAAGAGACCCTTGATTGAAAAAATCAATCATTATGAGGACTTAAATCGATGGTTTGGTTTAATCATAGTTCCCCTTTATTTATTATGTGCTGCAGCCTTGTGTTGATGCCCTGCCAACGAGGGCATGATCATTTTAGAATCAGGTGGTCAGAGCGGTCTGATTTGGGTTTGTAGACTATTATTTGATTTAACTCTTCTATAACGGCTAAGTCATACTTCTTGGTGATTTCTTTAATTCGCTGCCTGCATTCACTCTCAAGGATTGTTTTTATCCGGATTTTGTATCCAGTTGAGAGGGCTTCGGCTTCTTTAGGGTTTGGCTCTAACAGAACGAAGGAGTCTGAATCCAATTTACATTCAGCTAAGAGTTCCTTTAGGAAAGCGCTTGCTTCTTTCCTGTTCATTTCATATTCCAAACAATAGTAGCTAAAACTGCATTTTTAACATTTTGGAAAATGATAGGCAAAGGGCAACGTAGGATGTGGTTATACTAATAAAATAAATCAAGCACTCTAAATTTTGGAGCCTATGTTGACTGGGCTTGTGGCTTAACCTTTTAAGCACCCTTACAGAGACGCTATATCATGCCATCAATGAACCAGTGTAGAACAGCACTGCTCTGGTTGCCGTAGCTATTGCTGCAATACTAGCAGCCTTCTTATGGGTAGCAATTGATTTCCTCAAGCACCATTTACCTATCAATTGCCCTCAAAGCAGATTGCATTTTGCACTTGGCATGACTGCGTTATTCACCTGAAAGAAAAGACGCTGCACGCTATCGATTAGAATTTTAAGGTATAGACCATCCTTTCGCCAAGAAAGGCGGTCGGATAGGCTATTATGTAGCGCTTGCAATTTTGAAGCTATTGTGACATCTATCGCAACTGTATCCTTCAATGCAGAAAACTCGGTTCCTCAGCACTTTTGAAGGTTGAACTATCTCTTTGCCGCAATTTGGACATGCAGCCATTCAAGCATCAACTCTTCCATCATGGGATCTCTGCCGATAAGAATTTAATTAACAGCTAAAATGCAAAAAGAATGAACCCTTGATTGATCCCGCTAAGTTGCTATGTACCACAAACCTGTAAATCTCGTCTAACAATACACTGCATTTCAATGGATAATTTCTCTTAAAACCGTCGTTTCCTAAGGAACATGCATACGCCTGCTGATGCTTAATTCTTCACAATCGCAACACATAAAAATATTGGAAAAACTTGCAACTGGTGACCCCTGTGCTTCCTGTAGAAGCCCTTGTTATAGGCATAGCACAATCACAACTTCTAAAAACCAAGTAAACATCTTCCAGTAATTGAGGAAACGATTTTGAAGATAGCAATAATCGGCAAAGGAAATGTCGGCAGTGCCCTTTGCAATGGGCTCAGCAGAGCAGGCCATGAAATCAAGTTTGGACATCGAGACCCAGCTGAACCAGTCGCTGATGCTGCAAAATGGGGCGAAGTCATCATCTTAGCTGTTCCACACACTAACGCTGACGATGCTATCGCCAACATAAAACCTTATGCTAACGGCAAAACTGTAATCGACGTGATGAACGCGTTAGATGCAAACATGGATTTAGGTATAAGCTGCACTACTTCAACAGCGGAAGAAACCCAGAAAAAACTCCCCGACGCCCATGTAGTCAAAGCCTTCAATACTGTTTTTGCACCCAACCAAAGTACGGCCAAAGTAGGTAACGAAAAACTTACCGCCTTTATCGCAGGAGACAACTTGAACGCCAAACATATTGTTGAAAAATTAACTAGCGACATAGGTTTCGACCCGGTCGATTGCGGACCCTTAAAAGCAGCACGCTACCTAGAAGCGATGGGTATTCTACTTATCAACCTTGCCTTCAAATACGACATGGGAACCAACATAGGCTACAAGCTAGCAAAAGCCTAAATCGGCAAAAAAATATTATGACTCACGGCATTCCGTCGCCATCAACCTTCTGTATTCGCAACACATAAACAATTTATGAGCCAAGATCGAGAAAAAGGAGCTATCAAACAAATCAAAGGAAAAATCGAAGATGCCTCAGGAGTAATAATAGACAACAAAAATTCAAGCGTAAAATGAACTAAGAAGCATACAGACACCAACGATGACACATAGACTCCACAGATATTCCAACCAAACAAACATTTTAGTCTAAAAATGCTCAGAAAACAGCAAAAGCCTTTTTTCCTTTGATTCTCTTTTTTTAAGAATAGAAAAGTTTAAGGGTAAACAACTCTTTTTTGTTGCGAGTATTCTAACTTTGAGGTTTAAGGCTTGAGCACCAACAAAACGGAAACAATAGAGGAACGCAAAGCGGAAGTCCTTATCAAACTAAGAAAATACAAGTTAATTGAAAAGCAAAAATACGAAGGTGCATACGCTTACATCATTGACATCCCCCAAGACAAAGAGAGAGCCATAGTCTGGTGCATACTGGGCGAAGCCACAGTCGGCATAGCGGCCATGAACACCCTCTACAAGATTATGAAGGAAAAAGAAATAGACCGAGCAATCGTCGTCACAGAAGGGCGCTACACCCACGCCGTAAAATTGGGTGCCAAAAAGAAAAACGTAGAATTGCTGCCCAAATCCTTCCCGGTGTTCGACATATTCGAACATGCACTTGTTCCCTTTCACGAAATTCTAAGCGAAAAAGAAAAGAACCAACTGCTCGCACAATACAAAGTCCAGCCCTACCAGATGCCGCAGATAAAATCAGGTGATCCAGCGGTCAAAGCAATCGGTGCTCAACCCGGTGATGTGCTCAAAATCACCCGAAGAAGCACCACCGCAGGCGAACATGTCACCTACAGGTACGTGGTTGAGTAAGAAAATAGTTATTTTGCAATCATGATTTCTGTTGATTTTATTATGGCGGTAACTTCATCGCCGACTTTTATGTCTAAATCTTCGATGGCTTCTTTTGTTATAACCGCTGTAACGGTTAAGGGCATGTTGACTTCTACTTTAACTTTACCAGTTATTACGCCTTTTTCCACTGCTACGACTTTCCCTTTCATTTGATTACGTGCACTCAACTTCAAACCTTTCACCTCCAACACCTGCTCTGATAAAACTTGATTCAGGTAACCCTCCACTTGCTTATATTCGCTCAACAAGCTTTTGCCCAAACCCGTTAGCTTTGCCCCACCTCCGCCTGATTTGCCTCCCTTGTAAGTTTCAACGATGGATTCACCCATGACATTTTGGATTTCTTGGATGTAATTCCAAACATAACGGTAAGACATCCCCAGCGTTGCAGCCGCTTTGGAAATTGAGTGTTCTTTGTCGATGGTTTCTAGGATTTCTGCGCCGCCTTTGCCGATTAGGGGTTTTCCTTTGTATTCGATCCAAGCTTTGCAGGAGAGTTTGTGTTTTTTGTTGGTTAACAATGCGGTGTTTATTATTGATGGGAATGTTTATAAGGTTAGTGATATGTATGACCACGCATAACGGTCTTTAACATGCAAACATGGCAAAAACTAATCATAGCGGCTACACTAGCAACCATTATCACAATCGCAGGAACAGCAGCGTACTTCCAACTATCGCCCAAAAGACGCCTCATAGTATCCACAACTACAAGCCTATACGACACAGGGCTGCTGGAACAGCTCGAGAGAGACTATGAAAACAAACACCCAGACATTGACCTCAACATAATATCCGCGGGAACAGGAATTGCCATACAACAGGCGCAAAACGGCGATGCGGACCTGATCCTTGTGCATGCCCCAGCCCAAGAACTGACCTTTCTGCAGCAAGGTTGGGGATTAAACCGAAAAATAATAGCGTACAACTACTTTACCATAGTTGGACCTCAAACTGATCCTGCGAGCATAAAAGGCAAAACAACCAACGAGGCTCTCCAAGCAATAGTCAACTATGGCGGCAACTTAACCGACCAGTCAGGGCAAACTAAAATCTGGATAAGCCGAGGCGACAATTCGGGCACTCACAGCAAAGAGCAGAGCCTTTGGAGAGCGGCTGGCTATGACTATTCTTGGGTTTCAGCGCAACCATGGTATGGCAGTGTGGGACAGGACATGGGAGCGACCTTAACATTGGCTGATCAAAAAGACGCTTACACGCTGTCAGATATCGGAACTTACCTAAAGTTCGAGAAAGGTGGTTCAGTTTCGCTTGTTGCACTTTTAACCCAAGCTCAATCGCTTCTCAATGTTTACAGCGTGATGGCGGTAAACCAAACTGCAACAGCCAACCATGCAACGCACGACAGGATTAACTATGCTGATGCAATGAACTTCATTTCCTACCTTGTTTCGCCCGAAACCCAACAGCTCATTGAGAATTATGGAAAAGACATTTACGGGCAAAGCCTCTTTTTCGGCGCCGTGCAACCCTTAAAAGATAACGCACCGCAACCCCTCGTTGGCTGGTTGAAATCCACTGCCTTCTTTGATGGCTCAGAATGTCCAATTCAATACAGAATCGGATACCCAGAACTCTATGCTGGAGAAGATAAGATTGGTTGACTTACTAGGCGGTTTAGCTAAGGCAGGACACTTGATCATAACAGGCGACCCCACACTCTATGGGATAGTTTTCCGCTCGCTATTATTTTCAGGCGTTGCAGTTATTTTAGCTGCGCTCTGGGGAACACCAATCGCCATGCTAATCAGCCTGAGAAATTTTCGAGGCAAATCCTTGGTGAAAGGTTTTTTTAATTCCTTAATCGCTATTCCGACCGTGGTTTTGGGATTAGTGCTTTTCTTGGTTTTCTCAAAAGGCGGTCCGTTGGGTTTTTTGGGTTTACTCTACACACCAGCTGCCATAATTATCGGCGAAGCTGTGCTGATTACACCTATCCTAATCAGCATCATGATAACCGCCATTGAAGCAGTGGACCCAGAAATGATCAACCTTGCAAGAACCCTTGGTGCTTCAGAGTCGCAGGCTTCCATTGCCGTTTTGAAGGAAGCGTTAAACGGTGTTTTGTTTTCAAACGTTGCCAGCTTTAACAGGGCGATTGCTGAGTTGGGCGTGGCATTAATGGTTGGCGGAAACATTGCTGGGTTGACTGACGTGCTTACAACGGCGATTTCAAGGTACACTCAAACTAACGATATAGCTTTGGCGATTGCGTTAGGCATATTGTTGATGGTTATAGTTTTTGCCATTAACACGTTTGTCGTTCTGGCTCATAAGCTCAAGGTTTACTATACGGTTGGGAGGTCACCGCAGTGAGCGCCATTGCTGAATTGGAAAACGTGTCTAAAGCGTTTGATGCTAAAATGGTGTTATACAACGTCAACTTGCAAGTTTACCAAGGCGAAATCCTTGCTCTTTTGGGTCCAAACGGCTCAGGTAAATCCACCCTGCTCAAAACCTTGGCTCTTCTAACGATGCCTTCAAGTGGGCAATTAAAGTTTAACGGCGAGTTAGTTGCAGCTAACAATGTTGAGCGCTTGAGGCAGCAGACCACGCTTGTCTTTCAAAAAACAACCCTCTTTGAAGGCTCAGTATACGATAACGTGGCTTATGGATTGAAAATTAGAAAAGTACCCAAAAATCAACATGCCGAATTGATAGCTCAGGCGCTCAGGATTGTGAGGTTGGAGGGGTTTGAGAAACGCCAAGCTAAGCGGCTTTCAGGCGGGGAACAGCAACGTGTTGCCATTGCCCGAGCGTTAGTGCTAAAAACTAAACTCTTACTCTTAGATGAACCCACCACGAATTTGGACCCTAAGAACGCTCAGATAATTGAAGAAGTAATTGCTACCGTAAACCATGAATTGGAAACGACGATTGTTTTAGCGACTCATAACATGTTCCAAGCCCAAACCCTGCCAAGCCGAATTGCACTGATAAGCAATGGAAAAATAACTCAGATGGGAACGCCTGCTGAGGTTTTCGGTAAACTTTCAAAGAACCTGGCAAGTTTTGCTGCGGTTGATAACACCTTTAAAGGTAATGCGATGCCGACGCTGGAGGGCACAACTATGGTGGATTTAGGTAACGGTTTTCGGGTGGAAGTTACAGAGCCTAAAATTGGGGAGATTTCTGTTTTTGTCAGCCCCCAAGACATCATCTTAACGAAGACTCCTTTCCAATCGAGCGCACGAAACGTTTTCAAAGGGAAAATCGTGGAAATAGCCGATTTAGGCTCGCTTGTGAAGCTAAAAGTGGACGTGGGCAGGGTTTTTACGGTTCAGGTTACTAAGCGTTCCTTCAAGGAGATGACGCTTAACCTTGATTCCGAAGTTTACATTGCGTTTAAAGCTTCAAGCGTTAATGTTCTCTAAGAACCGCTTCTCTGGGATTGCAGTTCGTCGAGAATGACGAGGGCTTCTGCAAGCGGCATGCCTAATCTCTCCGCAAGTTCAGCGGCTGTTATATCCACGTTTGATGGCAGGATGAAGTCTCGAGTATAGGATTTATGTGTTGGGTACATGACAGAGGCATGCACGACTTCAACGAGCAGTTGCCACAGCCTCTCTTTAGTGTATGCTTCCAAGTTCACCGAAACCACCTTTAACACAATGATGATGTTGGTTATTTCAGTCTACCGCTAACAAATCCACCATACACTTGATAAAAATCGCGCAGAACCTGCAAGCGTTTTTATTCCCAAGTAACCTCCAAGCACCAGCCCCGAAGCAAAAGAGACAGCATACATACCAGCATACACCATGAGCGGAAGAGTCTTAGGTAGAAGCTGAAACAGTTGAAGCACAAAAACGTTACTCGCCGACGCCAAACCGCTGGCAAATAGAACAGGCAAATGCCGCTGACTTCCAAAAGGCAACAACACAGCATCCATGACCAGCCCCTGAAACAACGAAATAAAGAATACCAAGGGTCCCAAGTGGTTGGGCAAGAACGATTCAACTAGACCCTTTAACGCTCCCGCCATAGTTGCTGCGCCTTGAATCCTAACAATCGCTATCACCAAAACCAGCCAGACAACGTGCAACCCAGCCAGTGATTGCCCCACTGCTGGCGACCCGACAGGGATAAGCGAGAGCAGGCTGCCCGCGTAACCGATTATTAGGCTTGAAATTCCCCCGAGAGCGCTCAAGATTATGAGGATTGCTAGTTGCTTTGAACGCAGCCCAAATTTACCCATAAGCATACACCTCAAAAAATCTGTTAACACCAATATTTTATATGGTCCTACCTTAAAATAGACTGGCTCTTAAGCAGGATTTAATAGATTGGACAATAAGAGTCTCTATAGGTGATTGTTTTTTGAAAGCCGCTGTTTATCACGGACCAAGAGATATAAGAATCGAGCAAGTCCTTGAACCACAGATCAAGGGCAACAGGGTGCTTGTCGAGTTTAGGTCAGGCAGCATATGCGGAACTGACCTCCATTTCTACCGTGGCGAGTGGAAATGGTTAAAGAAAGGCAGAATCCTTGGACACGATGCGTGCGGCAGACGAGAGGACACGGGCGAACGAGTGGTAATGGTCCCAACGGTAAACTGCGGGCACTGCTACTTTTGCCTTCGTGGCTTACCGACCTACTGTACAAGAGGCAAATTCTACGGAATGACAAGAGATGGCTTCTTCATGGAAAGAAAAGCTATGCAGCCTCGGAACCTCATCCCTATCACCTCAGACATCTCCGACGAAGAAGCGGCGGTTGTTGAACCTGTTGCTTTGGCTCTTCGAGTGCTGAATCATTTCCAACCAAACGTGGGCGATTGGATAACGATACTTGGGCAAGGCGCCATTGGTTTGCTGATGACTCAGGTGGCTTTGATGAAGGGCTGTCGGGTAATAGCGGCCGATTTATTGGATTATCGCTTAGAGCTTGCTAAAAAGTACGGCGCAGACGCCGCTGTAAACCCCAACCGCGAGGATATTATCAAGGTTGTGCGCCAACTCACCAAAATTGGGTCGAATTTCGTCATTGAAGCCGCTGGAACAACCCAGACAGTGGAGCAGACGCCGTTTTTGGTGCGTAAGGTTGGCAAAGTGGCACTGGTCGGCGAATCACAGGGCTATCTTAATTTGGAGGATGCCGATGAAGCACAATTTTTTACGGTTTACCTTTCGCCTATCGAGTATCCTGCGGCAGTGGACTTAATTGAAAGAAAACTCGTCGATGTAAAAGGTCTTATAACGCATAAATTTAAGTTTGATGAATTCCAAAAGGCGCTCCAGACAGCTGATAACCCAGCGGAAAAACCCCTCAGAGTAATAATCACCCAATAAACGCCGAATTTGGCGGTTTACCGCAAAGTATATCTCTGTTAGGGCAGTGTTAACCCGCAAGCCCCAACACTGAAATCGGAGTTAACAACCATGGTTATAGAAGCAGTTATATTCGATTTAGATGGAACACTCGCACATTTCAACTTAGACTATAAAGCCCTGCGCAGCGAAGCGAGAACCTACCTTATTAGAATCGGCGTTCCCACCTCCGTCCTAAAAATAAATGAGAGCATTTTTGAAATGCTAAAAAAAGCAGAAATCTTTGCCAAGAACAACGGAAAAACAGCAGAGTACTTTGAAGCAGTCCGAGCTGAAGTGCTAGCTATTGCCGAGCGGTATGAGATGGAAGCTGCTGCATCTACGAACCTGTTGCCCGGCGCAGTTGATGCACTCAAGGAATTGAAGAAGATGCGCTTGAAAATGGGGTTGTGCACTACCAGCAGCGAGAAAGCTGCTAATTACATACTCAACCGTTTCAGGATCAACGAGTTCTTCCAAATTGTTATTCCTAGAAATAAGGTTAAGCATGTTAAGCCTAACACTGAACAGTTTGAAATGGCACTCAAAGCCTTGGGAGTTCATCCTAAAGACGCCTTAATCATCGGGGATAGCGTGGTCGATATGGAAAGCGCAAAAGAACTGAAAGCCGTCGCTGTTGGTTTGCCGACAGGTTTTTCTTCAACTCAAGAGTTGATGATTCATGGAGCAAACTACCTCATTACATCGCTAAGTGACTTGCCGATTCTAGTTAAGAAGATAAATGAGGCTTAAGCGGCGTTCACTACGCCGTTGTCTTTGCAGACGAGTTTTCTTTCTCTAACCAACCGTTTAAGCACTTCAGAGAAAACTTTTTTTGTTTCTTCGTTTGAATGGTTGATTCCAAAAACTTTGGCGGTTTCAGCAACCAACGAATCGTCGCTTATGCCTAAGGCGTATTGGGCTACCATCTTCATGGCGGCTTCTATTTCTTCCGGTGCAATGTATTCGGCTTTGCGCTTAGATTCAGGAACACCAGGTATGGGCACTCTGATCAGGGTTTCTTTGAGTTCAGGGGGCCATAGGAAACTGCCTTTGATGATGACCTTTTGTTCTCTTATGAGGTTGTTGAGGGCTTCTTTAACGGCATGGCTGATTTTGGGGGTAACTTGCTTTATTCCCCAGGTTGCGGCTAACCGTTCGGTTGCATAGTCAAAATGCAGTGGACCTTCATTTTGAATCAGCTCACCGAGAAGCTTCGTTTGGTTTTCTCGGTTTTCGGGAAAATGGAATTCGTTTCTCTGGCGGGAATTATAGTTTGATTTGCCTGCTGCAACTTTAATGTAGGGATTGTAGGTTGCTTTAAGGGGGTAAACCTTGTAGGGAACACCGATTTTTTCGATGCCGCTGTATAGATTTTTCTGTACATCAGTGGCCGGAACCAAGGTCCCACTGGCGTCAGTTATTGGTTTTTGAGCGTCCTTATCAAGTTGAAGTTTCTGGGCTTGTTCGAGGGCTTCCTTTAAACGTCGAATTTCGCTGTCGCGTCTTGCAACCCAAGCGGGTGACCAAATATGGTGTATGCGCCAGCCCAGTTGCCTTAGCACTTGTTCTCGGAGACGGTCGCGGTCTCTTGCGCTGCTGCTTGATTTGTAGGTGGCGCCATCGCATTCTACACCAAGTAAGAAGCATCCTGGGTTCACTGGGTCAACGACGCCTATGTCAATTTTGTATCCGCTGCAGCCTACCTGTGGAACTATTTCATAGCCTAGTTTTTTGATTTCAGCGGCAACATCTTCGTCAAGAGACGATTCAAACTGACCCGCTTTAGTTTGACTTGACTCAGTATCTGGACCATGCTCTGCGTAATCAAGATAGGTTCGGAGCGTTTGAACACCCAAGGCTGGGGTGCCAGAGTCAATGTCTGAGGCTTTTATCGAAGTGATGAGGACTACTTTTTCTCTTGCTCTAGTAACAGCAACGTTTAGGCGTCTTTCACCGCCGGGTTTATTGAGGGGACCAAAGTTCATGGTCATCGTTCCCTGCGCATCGTAACCGTACCCAACGCTAAAGAATATGACGTCACGTTCATCTCCTTGTACGTTCTCAAGGTTTTTAACGAAGAAGCCTTCAAGACGGTCTTCTTTGAAGAATTGGTCAAATTCAGGGTGCTCTTTGAGACGTCTGTCTATGGCTTCTTCGACGGCGTCCATCTGAGCTATGCTAAAGGTTACTACGCCCAGAGTCTTCTTGGGATAATTCTTGAAGTGTTCAAAGACTAATTCTGCAACTTTTTCAGCTTCCACCGGGTTGTCTCGTTTGCCACCGCGGTCATAGCGCCCATCAGGTACATAAACTATTTTGACGCCTAAACTATCAGTTTCATTCTTAGCGGCTGGAAAAGTTATGAGTGCGTCATCGTAGAAGCGATGGTTTGAGAACGCAATCAGCTCTTCGTGCTTACTGCGGTAATGCCAACGCAAGGTTTTGACGGGTAAGCCGATGCCTAAGCATTCGTCTAGGATGCTGTCGAAAACTTCCACGTCTTCGTCGCTTAATTCATCCCAGTCCAAGTCATCTAGAAGGTTTTTCTGGAAGAAACTAGTGGGAGGTAGCTGCTTGTTATCGCCTGCAACAACGACTGTTTTGCCGCGGTAAATCGCACCTATGGCATCTTCAGGAACTAACTGCGATGCTTCATCAAAGAGAACCAAGTCAAATTTGCTATCCGGCGGCAGGAACTGGCTCACCGAAATGGGACTCATCAAAAGACAAGGTTTGAGCTTAACAAGAAGGTGTGGTATCTTTTGTAGAAGGACACGGATGGGCATAAGTCGGCGTTTTTTAGCAGCTTCTTTTGATAGTATGGCGGCTTCAGTGTCAGCGGCTTGGACGAGGATGTCTTGGGGTTTTCTGCTGTTAGCTTCTTCGATAACCATGCTGGATGTGAGTTTAATGAGTTCCTGGTCGAGTTTTCGGAAATCAGCGATGAGTTGCTCATGGTTTTCTCTACGGAATCGGCCGAGTTTTTGGTCTTCGTTGTAGAGGTTGTTTATCCATTCTTGGAATACGCCTCGGCGGAAAACCAGCATCAAATCTTCTGCTGGAATCTTTTGCTCCACCAAACGGTTAAAGAAGGGGTCTAAGCCTCTGAGAGCAAAACGGTTTTTGACGTCTTTGTAATCTATCCAGACTTGCAAGTCGTCCACGCGGTCCCGCAGAGATTGGATTCGTTGACGGATAGTTGCTATTTCTAAGCCTTTGAGTGGCTGGTTTTGATATCGTAATTCAGATTCGAAGCGCGCTTCAAAATCTGCTAGGGCTTTTAATGCAGCGTTCTTGTGCTCAAGGAGTTCCGTGTTGGATGGTGCTGCTTCTGGTCCTTTGGCTGCAATTTCTGCGAAGGCTTGGGGCACGGGAATGCCCTCGAAGGCAATTTGGACTTTTTTGCACCATTCAAGGACGTTTACTATGTCTTGCCAGTTGGTTTGGAGCTCTTGAAAGCGAGCGCCGAATTTTTCTTGTAGCTGTGCTTTTTCACCGATAATTTGGGCTTCTTTTTTGCGGATATCTTCGGCATTCTTGAGGTCTTCTATGAGTTGCTTGTAGTTTGTTGGCTCTTGTTTACTTACAGTCAACGTGTCTCTTGTGAGGGTGTTAAGCGGTGACAGTTGTTTTTCAGCTTCGGTTGCCCATTCATCGAGCAGTGGTAGAGGCGTCTGTTGGATTGGAGCGCCTGATTTGGGTATATTCGGGGGAACGAAGGCTTCTACTTCGCTGGCTTGCTGTTCCCACTTTTCCAGGGATAAGCGTAATTCTTCGCCGAGGTTTTTAATCATGGGTGAGGGGCTGGATGGTGTGGTAAGGAGTTTGAGCAGTGTTTCTGGGATTTGAGTTGTCCATACTAATTTTTTGATTTCATCGGTTAGTTTGATGGCTTTTTCTGCACCTTGAAAGTCTGTTCGAGTCTTATGGTAGAAGTGCCCTAGTAGACTTCGAACGGTTTCTGCTTGAGCTTCGATTTTGGCATGAAGTTTTTTGACTTTGCGGGCATCAATTAAATCTTGTAGGAGGTTTTTAGGGATTTTTCCGTCATGGGTTAGTTTGGCGATTTTTTTCTGGTCGCGGCGGTAGTTTGAGTTGAAGATTTTTGTGCTGCTCTTGTATGGACCACTGTAGTTGACGATGAGTTCGTCTAGGTCTAGGTTGTATATGTCGTCACTGTAGGTTTCTTCTATGCGGCTTTTGAGTAGGTTGTGCTCTTGATAGAGCTCCTTGGCTTTTTCAGTTGTTTCTTGGACCTGCTCTAGGTATTTAGAGTCAAACCATTGAGGCTCAGGTTTGTCCTCTGCAAAACACAGAAACGCTATTCGTGAAAGCTGCCTGATCTGGGCAGGGGTTAAGTCGCTACCATCCAGACCCAGCATAGGAGCGAGGGCTTTGGAGGTTTCCTGCCATTTGCGGGTTGCCGACTGAGTGTTTTTGAGGAATGTTTGGAATTTCTCTCGGTTTGTTAAAAAGGTGCTTTCTTCAAGGTTGACAGTTGGTAAGGTGGAATGCAGTGTTGCTAGTGCCTGTTGTATTTCCGTCGAGCGGTTGAGGGAAAGTTCGAACAGGGAAGGACTATAGCGTTCCAAGAGGTTGGTGCGCGTATTTGTTATCCAGAGGCTTGTTTGCAGATATGCTTTAGCCTCATCTACGAGTTTGCTTAAGTTTATGTTAGTTAACCAGTAAGATTCGGGCTTGGGGCTTTGGCTAAGGAAATTGCTAGTTTCTATAAGCCAAGCGATGCGAGCGAAGGTTTCTGGTGGAAAAACACCGAGCTTAGCGGAGAAATCTTCGTTTTCTACCTGCAGCTCATGTAAGGTTTCATTTATGCCTTCAAGCGTAGTGAGCAGTTCACTTCGGATTTCAAGATTGTATTTATCAGCGCGGTAGCCAAGCCAAGGAAAATCCTCTTCCTCTACCACCTGCCAAACCTTGCTTAGCTGAGAAACCAATTCTTCAAGTTCATGCATTTTCTGCGGCGTTAAGGTTCCCAATTCAGTTAAGCCCACGGGGACAAAGGGCACCCGCTCCAAACTTGAGATTAAGCTGAGGACTTCGTAGGCGCTTCTCTGAAGGTATGGCCGCTTTTCATGCAACGCAGAGACATAGCCGTTTAAGGCTTCACGGTACTGACTTAGCCGTTCAAAATCATGCGGCGACGGAAGTTTGCGAGGAACCAAGTTTTCGTCGAGGCTACGTTTGAGTTCTGCAACGACCTGCTGCTTGTTGGCTTTACTACTGTGCAATTCCAAACAGAAATGCGCCAAACCGACCTCGCTAAGACGTTTGTAAACGACTTCAAGCGCCGCCATTTTATCGCTGACAAAGAGCACGGATTTGCCGTTGGCGATGCATTCAGCAATCATGTTGGCTATTGTTTGGCTTTTGCCAGTGCCAGGCGGACCCTTCATGACGAAGCTTTGTCCGGCGAGAGCGTATTTTATGGCGACACGTTGGCTACTGTCTGCGTCGAGAACTTGGAATGTTTTGGCTGGCAACTCAATCTTATCTACGTCTTTTTCATCCGGCAACCCACTTAGGATAAGGTTGTCTTCTTTTATGCCTGCGATTGCTTTGATTATGGGGTGCTGAGTAACTAGGGCAGCGTTGGTTTCGAGGTCTTTGTAAATAACTAGTTTTTGGAAGGAGAACAAGCCTAAGTCTGCAGACTCTTGAGTTTTCCAACCCATATCCGCGACAACTCGATCTACAGCCGCATAGTAGTCAACTAACTTTTGTTCTTCCCACTCTTCGGGCAACTGAGGAAGCTCAATTTTATAATCATTTTTGAGTTTTGCCTGCAAAGCAGGGTTAAGAACGGCTTCGTCTTCGACAGGCGGCACCGCGATTGTGTAGGGTGCGCGGATGGTTTCTTTTGTCAGCTCCAAGGGCACAAGAATTAATGGCGATTGAACGTTCTCTTTGGTTTCAGCGTCTACCCAATTAAGCGTGCCAAAGGCGGCATGAAGGATGCGTACGCCTCTTTCCCGATAGTCCTGAAGTGAGCGCCGCTCTAGAGCTTTGAGGTTTCGTTCCAGTTCTTGTCGGGTTAAGTTGCCGCAGACTATTTGGTTGGCTGCAGGACGTTTGGTTTCTTCAATCATGGCTGCTTTAACTGCAGATTTTGCTGGATTAGCTTCTGTTTTAGCTTTTTTCGTATTCTTTTTGCCTTTCGGTGATTTTGGTGGCACTTCAGCATTTTTTGGTTCTTCAGGTGGTTGATAGAATTCCAGACGATTTTTTTTAAGCACGAGGGCTTCAAAGATTTTTTGGGGGTCCGGTTGGGTTATGGTTAAGTTGCCTCGTTTTGATTTTCGGAAGTAAAGGAGGTTGTTTCTTCTTGAGGGGTCAATTAATCGGGCTTTCCAGTCTTCGACGCGCTTCATAGGCGAGGAAGGAAGAACTTCAGTCATGAATAGCACATCCACTCGAAATACAGTTAAGCATTAATGCATAGATCATCTTTAATACTTACGGTTGTTCCGTAGAGCCCCAAACAATCAGTTAATCAAATTTCAAACACAAAAAATGCATCAGTTGATGCGTCAAACAAATCTATTGCAGCCCTAACCACCTGCAAAACATAATCCAGCTCAACTTTTCTTGTTTTGATGATATCAAGGCGCATACCTACTTTCTATAGCGTTTCTCTGCATTTTTGGATGTTTCCGCAAGTGTCTAAGAGCACGAGGCCTTTTACGCTGCTAAACATGCCTGCAAACGTTTCATCATCCAGCCCTTTCTTCCGCATTTGCTCCTTCATATCCAAAAAGTCATCCATACTCCAACTCATAAACGTCAAATTATGTTCTGGGTCTGCTTCCAGAAACCTGCCTTTTCAACCTTGCTGGCAGTCTATGCAGTTAACTGCGCTTCTTGTTTACAAAAACAAGTTCAGCATCAAACCTATTTTGAGCTTTGAGTTGTTGAAGTTCTTTTTTTAGCACACCACAAGATACAAGGCACGTCAGGTTTTTGGGACAGCATCCGCATAACTTTAGGACATAAAGAGAATCACAATCACAAATAGCTTTTACAAAAAAAATAACAAATTCTTAAAAGCTTAAATCAAGCGAGCAAGCATTAATAGGATTGGTGAGGCGCCGCGCGGCTGGAGTTTTTCCTCTCTTCCTGAAAATTGGGGATTCTTATCCAACGTTGCGGTTCCTCATCACTTCAATGCAAAGCATATGCTTGCTTATTTCTCCTTCTACAGGCTTGCGCTTAATAGCTTGACTCGATAGAGTAAGGGTCACCTCCAAGTGCAGTGAAGTGTTAAGTATGAAGGCCTTGATTATATATCCTTCAAAATATTATGGAAATGCAAAGAGTAGCCAAGGGTGCGCAAAGGAGTTTACTTGTCGATTTAGTAAAAGCTAATGCTTTAAAGACCACTAAACAGTGGGTATACACAATAAAATTGAAGTCAGGTTGATTTGAAGCAGTATCTGGGCCACTGTGGCCATTGCTGCGGCGTGCTGCATGAACCGAAATCCAACGTTAACTCTATGCCAACCTTAAGCTGCTCTTGCTGCAAGCCCTGAATCATGCCTGGGATTTTCAAGCCATCATCTAACTGCACGATGCCCACGGCATAAGGCGTTAGCGCTTGGAATTGCTGAGGGGCAATGTTGATGACAGTGTAGGTTAGCAATTTTCCCTTTCTTGAAACGTTAACCCATTCAAACTGTTGGGAGTAGCAGTCGTCGCATAATGGTCGTGGCGGCAGATGGAGTTTTCCGCATCTTAGGCATTTGCCAGCCATCAATTTACCTTGCTGAAGAAACTTGTAGAACTGTTCAATCGTAAAAGGCTCGTTCGCACTCATTATTGTTCGCTCCTGTAAATGTGAACTGCGGCTGTGGCGCCTGAACCGCCCACGTTATGCGACAAGCCAACTTTGGCATCAATTACTTGACGTTTATCCGCTTGACCTGTAAGTTGAAGGTAAATTTCATAGGCTTGAGCGGTGCCTGTTGCGCCGACAGGGTGACCTTTGGCTTTTAACCCGCCGCTGGTGTTGACGGGGATGCGCCCGCCAAGACGTGTCTCGTCGCTTTCCACGAGCTTGCCGCCATCGCCGACTTTACAGAAGCCAAGGTCTTCGTAGGCTATGAGCTCGGCGATGGTAAAGCAGTCATGAACTTCAGCAAGGTTTACCTGTTCAGGAGACACTTGTGCCATCTCGTAGGCTGCTTTTGCCGCAAGTTTTGTGGAGTTTAGTGAGGTGAGGTTTTTGCGTTCGTAGAGTCCGATTGTGTCGCTGGCTTGTCCGCTGCCAACGATATGTATGGGTTGGTCGGTATATTTTTTGGCAAGTTCAGGTTTAGTTAAGATTACACAACTAGCTCCGTCAGTTATAAGGGAGCAATCGTAGAGTTTGAGAGGCCACGCTACATACTTTGAAGTCATAACTGTTTGGAGCGCAACTTCCTTTTGCATGTGAGCTTTAGGGTTTAAGCTGCCGTTATAGTGATTTTTAACTGCGACCAAACCCATCTGTTCCTGAGTAGTACCATAAGCATGCATATGAGCCGTCGCCATCAACGCGAACAACCCAGGGAAGGTGATGCCGTGCCATTGCTCAAACGGGTAATCCGACGCCATAGCCAAGTACTCAGTAACCTCGGCGGTGGTGCGATGCGTCATCTTCTCTACACCACCCACAACCACCATATCGGCTAGACCTGACAAAACCGCATAAATGCCTGAGCGCAAGGCTACACCTGAGGAACCACAAGCTGCCTCTGTGCGGGTTGCAGGAATTCCAACGAGTCCTGCCCAGTCGGCTATGGCGCTGCCTGTGTGGCCTTGATGCTCGTAAGCTTCACCCATGTGCCCTACAAATAGGGCTTTTACGTCTTTTTTCGGCTCAAGTTTTGGGCAACGATTAAACGCTTCAGACACAGCTTCGATGAAGAGTTCTCTTGCCAGTAAGCCATCACGTTTGCCAAATTTAGACATGCCAGCGCTGATTATGCTGACGAGTGGTTCCCCTTTCAAACCAAAGTACCTCTCTGCTATAGCCTATACATTTATGCCAAGCAAGAATAAAAACTGGTAGCATCGAACCCTTCATATTTTAGTCCAAAAAGACATCGCTAATTCAAAATTCACTGAACGACTTCTCTCTCAGACGATTAAATAGTAGACTCAAAAAGGCCAATCCATCACATATTACCATGCACAAGCCAAACACAACACGCCAAAACACCCAAACAAACGCTCACACAAATATCGCTCAGACACTACATTGACACGACACCTCAGGCGATTGGTGGCCGCAGGCTGAACTAGTCGACCGAAGTCTTCTAGATTACACCCCGGCTCCATCAAACCCATCTTCTATGGGTGCCTTCGTCCAGTGAAACTGGAATGGCTGCCTCTTTTCGGGAGAGGCTTCGAGCTTAGATGCTTTCAGCTCTTATCCACAACAGCGTGGCTGCCCGGCGACTGCCTTATCAGACAACCGGTTAACTAGAGGCTACAGCGTCCCGTTCCTCTCGTACTAGGGACCCTTTCCCCTCAGGCAGCCAACACTCCCAGCAGATAAAGTCCGACCTGTCTCACGACGGTCTAAACCCAGCTCACGTTCCCTTTTAATAGGCGAGCAGCCTC
>JAOZHX010000002.1 GCA_026014665.1 Candidatus Bathyarchaeota archaeon | reverse complement strand
CGGCAGCAGGGCAAAGCAGTCATAGTAGCCACAACCCACAGCGACCTGCAAGAAGACCTAAAGCCCAGCGTGCTTGTGCGTAAGCGGTTTGGAGAGGAAATCCAAATCAGCTACTACCCAAACGAGCCAGCAGCCGAGTGCAGCCTTACCCGGGAGATGAAGGTTGAAGAGGGAAGCAAAGAGGACTGGCAAAAACTCAGTAGCTTCCATTACCGCGGGCACAAAGTGGCGGTTCCACGGAAAATCTTCCGTCTAGTCCGCGGAGATGAGCTTTGCGGGGTTATCGTGTATAGTTATCCGCCGCCAACCTGCTACGGAAGACGCATGGTGCTTCCGCGATTGACGATTCAAGAGTTAAACAAGCGGCTCAGCATCATCAACCGCATAGTTATCCACCCAAAATATCGCACAATAGGTTTAGGCGCCAAGCTGATTCGTGAAACGTTGCCGTTGGTTGGAACGCCTTACGTGGAGATGATTGCGGTCATGGCGAAGTATAGCCCGTTTGCTGAGAAGGCGGGTATGCGTAAGGTGGCTGAGCAACAAACCGTTAAGAGTGTTTCAGCGGTTTCTGAGGTGCTTTTGGGGTTGGGGTTTGACCTGCAGCTTTTAGGCAGCGAACGCTACGTCACAAGCAAGCTCGGAAACCTGACGGCACAGCAGCTTAAGAGGCTGAAAGAAGCGTTTGCCAAGTGTGTGCATCCACGATTTAAAAAGGAGTTTGCGGTCAGCCGGCATCAACCTTTCGGGAAAACCTCTGATTATGTTGCTTGCATGTTAAACGTTGATTCAGTAAAACTTGTGAAGTTGATTAAGCTTGCTGGAATGCTCCAGCAAACAAAGGTTTATTTATTTTGGAAAAGGGCGGGAAATTAGTCTTGTACTTATTTGTTGCACCAGTAATAGCATAGTTTTGTGTGCAAATTTTATTACTTCAGTCAGCGTATTTTTAGTAAAGAGGGAAAAGTTGACGTGGCTGAATCCAAGACAGCTGAGGGCAGTATTGAAAGAAGGCTTCAGGATTTATTGGCTTATCCTCGCGAAAGTTTGGGAACTGAACTGAAAGGCTGGCTAGACCTTTCAAAGGAAAGTGATAAAGCTAATCTTGCTCAAGCCATGATTGCCCTAGCCAATTATGGTGGCGGATACATCATCATTGGTTTTGCTGAGGACGGGGGAAAGTGGATTGCGTCAGAACACAGACCCGAAAACTTGGATATTTATAACCAAGATATAATCAACGGTATTGTTCAAGCATATGCCGAGCCACCATTTCACTGTTCGGTTTATCATTTGAAGAACCCAACAAATGATTTAATTTATCCAATAATTGTGGTTCCAGGAGAAATTAAGGCACCCGTCAGAGCCAAAAAAGATGGCCCAAACAGGGAGCACGTCCGTCAGTTTGCTTATTATATAAGGCGCCCTGGACCAAAATCGGAGCCTCCTCAGTCTGCGCAAGAGTGGGATGAACTTATCGGTCGCTGTGTCAGAGCGGCAAAGCAAGACCTCCTAGACGATATTAGAAGCATTTTGCTTGGTCTTGGTACGTCAGCTCAAATACCAAATCCTGAGGAGGAAAGATCAAAGAAGTTTGCTCTTTGGATTCAGGATTCAAGGAGTCGTTGGGAGGCTTTGGTGGCGCAGAAGCTTTCTGCAGAGCAGCCTTCTCGTTATTCACATGGAATTTGGACAGCGGCATATTCTATTGAGGCGAATATTGATCCTCCTGCTCTGGCGTCATTTCTGGATACGCTTAAAAAAGCCCAAGGGTATGAGACTGGATGGCCTGTTTGGTTGATTCTAGGTGGTGCTAACACTAGTCCGTATCCTTACAATGGGCTAATAGAATGTTGGCTCGCTGAAGGTCGTTTAGGTGGGCCTGCTCATTCTGATTTTTGGCGTGCGTCACCGTCTGGAATGATGTTTCTTTTACGCGGATACCAAGAGGATGAAGACCCTTCGATGGCGGGAAAAATATTTGACCTCACTATACCAGTTTGGCGAGTTGGGGAGTGCTTACTACATGCAGAAAGACTTGCAAAAATGTTGGGGGTCAATTCAGCGCCGATAGCTTTCCAAATAAGTTGGAGTGGGTTATCCAATCGTTTACTTAAGTCGTGGGCGAATCCTATGCGTATGATGTGGGGTGACTATAGGGCGAGGCAGGATTCATTTACTGCAAATATTAGAGTGCCAAGTGACCATATTAGCACCCACTTGCCAGAGCTCGTAAGTAGCCTTACTCGTGGATTATACGAGTCATTCGATTTTTTTGTGCCTCCTCCAAAGATGGTTGAAGAAGAACTGTCGATGATGAGAGGCGGCAAGGTATCTTGATGCCAAACAATCCCTAAATGGGTAGCGCTTATTAGTAAATGTGATGATAATAAGATAGCATTTGCCGTGTTTGGCTTTCTACTTTTCTTTGTCTCAGGAGGGGCATCGCTTGCACACAAGGTTCAACTGGAGCAGTAAATACCATTCTCGCAGTCACACTCTGATTGTTCAAAATATTGGATATAAGGGATAATAAAATGGGTGCAATTGGCGCTTTTATGTTATCTCTTTTAGTACTCGTGATGTTTCTTGGCTGTCGATGCCTATTGTAGCTGCGGCTTTGCTTATGTCTTCGTTTGAGAATTTTCGGACTGTTTTTCTGGCTGTTTCCTTTGGTATTACGGCGAAGAGTTGCTCCTTGAGCTGAGACAATTTTACGTCAGAGTACCATAGGAGCGCGTAGATGTCGGCTATGTCTTTG
>JAOZHX010000018.1 GCA_026014665.1 Candidatus Bathyarchaeota archaeon | reverse complement strand
CATTCTGCCACACTCACACCGCCGCTACCCCAACATGGAACCATGCTGAGAGTGTAGTGTGATTATCTTGTGCCACACCGTAACAGGCATCTAAACAGGTTGCAATCAAAAAAAGCAATTACTGCCTTTTACTATCTTGTGGTAGCCGCAAAACCGCCATACCCACATAAAGCTGAAAAAACAAAGCCTTATCCAACAAAAACCTAAAATTCCCTATTGTTCTAAAAGACCCCCAAACATTAGGGGATGAACCAAAATGCCGAAACCTGGAGGTGCCGTTAATAAAACACGTAAACGAAAGCAGTTGATAGGCGCCATCTCAGTTGCGTTGCTCTTAGCTTTCACAATTTTAGCTATTTTAGGGTTAATTTCATTTGTTGTGTGGGTTGTAGCTGATTTGATTGTGGCAGCGGTAGCGAATTTGCTGCTACGGCGACTCGGCAGAGCAACGCTGTAGGCCACGATTATGACTACATTTTGAGCCAACAAAACAATATATGCAATGAAAAGAAAGATATTTTTGCCAAGTTGAGGAACATGCCTTACGGTGGCACCAATCCGGCGTCGCCAACTACTCAGAGTGCTTCGGCGTTCCGGGCAAGTGAGGGCGCTGGGCAGGAGCAAACTGTAGGGTTTAGACTCAACTTGGCAGTTACTTTTTCCTCAGCGTCTCAGAATACTTTAATTTTCAATTCCTCTCTCAGGAAACGGGTTAGCCGTCTCCTTTGATCTTAACGTGCAATTATCGTCATAGACGCCACACTAAACTTTTCTGTGTAGTTAAAAATTCTTCCTGCTTGACCGTTTTATTTTTAATTTTCAGACGCATTCAAAAGTTTGCTGGGTCCTTGATAACATGTGAATTGTTGTGATGGCTGTTTATGGAGAGCGAAGGTTCTAAATAGGGAGTCAGCGCATGCTAAAGGTTAGGGATAATTAAGTTGCCAAAGAAAACAATAATCATAGTAATCGTAGTGATTGCATTGGTTATCGCAATTACTGCAACAGCATTTATGTGGAATAACCTAAACCCAGCAAACCCCACTCCAACTCCAACCCCCCCCAACTGAGTTGTCCACTCAAGAACAAGTTAGAGACGCAGCCATAAGCTACATCGAAACCAACCATGCAGAAACCGTGCCCTACACAACGAACCTAAGCTGGTCGGGCGGAAGAGCAACCGCAGGCGGCGTTGTTGGCGCAGAAACATACATATATACAAGTGGAGGATGGACGGTAACCATTAAGTATCCCGTCATTCCAAACCCACCCTACACCATTAATGCCACCTATACCTCGGGAACCACAAGCATTGTCTGGGAAGGAACCAGCCAAAACAGCACAATAACAGAGACAAGCTATTCCTATACCCCGTAAAGTGCTTCCCTAACACTATTTTTCTATCCCTAAGCTTTCTTTAAAATCTTATTTCAAGGCAATATGAGGTTGTAAGAATGTATTTCGTCAATTTCCACGGTGGCGTTTTTTATGATGCAATCCAGCAAGTGCCCGCCTGCAGAGCGGTCATCCGTAATGAGGTGCAAGTGATAACCTACGTAGTCAACGCCATCCATGCTGGAGGGAAACCAAAAGCCCGCAGCTGTTGCTGAAACATTTGCTAGGTTAAAAACTGATTGATTTTTTATGGCTTCAGTAAGGATGGGGTATGGTGGGGTTTGTTTTGGGGGACTACGTGTTTGCGCATAATCGTAGAAACCCACGACTTTAATGGCGTATATGGCGTTTTTGGAAGATAGCTTCTGGTCACAGAAGGCTTTGAACTCCGTATAGTTTAATTCTGCAACATTAAAAGTATAGTCGGCTTCAAAGAAGGTTACCGTTGCGTAAGGTGCCTTCTCTTCAGGCGCTATCTCACGGGGTTCGCCCTCTGCGGGAATATGGTAGAAGACGCCGTCGACTGCAATCATCTCTCCATCCAAACCCTCGAGGGTTCCTATGCCGAAATCGCCATGAGTCTTAAGTTCACTGTAGTTCATATAACCGGCATAGTTTCCTAGTGAAAAAGTGTTGAATGCTGCTATCTGAAACAAAACATCTCTTTCAACAGGGGCGGAGGATGACTTATCGTAGGCTTGCCAGACTGCATAAAAAGCTGATAAAACAATTACGATTACTAAGGCGATTGCCAAAAAAGCTTTTACTTTCAATTCCACCGCTTCCCAGGTCAGTTTTGATTGCATTTTAGAGTGTACTTACGTTTAAGCTTTTGCAAAATTGTATGGGTTAAGTTGTAAACAACCAAGCAAGCAAACTAATGGTTAATCTACGTTGGATATATGAAATAACTTTTGTAGTTAAAATAAAAGGAAGCACTTGATTTGCTACGTTTGGGTTTTACTCTTATGTTCCTTTCTTGCCTTTCTTTTCGCATCCCTTTCTTTCTTCGTTAACGGCTTATTCTTTTTAGACATTAAGATTTTGCTCCAAGAACAATTTATGCCGTTGAATACTTAAGCATATTCTCT
Organism: Candidatus Bathyarchaeota archaeon; assembly: GCA_026014665.1. Taxonomy (GTDB): domain Archaea; phylum Thermoproteota; class Bathyarchaeia; order Bathyarchaeales; family Bathycorpusculaceae; genus Bathycorpusculum. The sequence goes on along the minus strand of JAOZHX010000018.1, from coordinate 18,419 downwards.
GAAAGTGTGGCCGCATTTAGTGCAACGCATAAACTGAGTCGACGCTTCATCGCCGCCCCTTGTCTGCACCTGCCAAACGTAGACTAAGTTGTTGTCACATTTCTCACATTTCATCTTAATGGTTTGCATAGGGGTGATTTGCTGATCGGCTTCGCTTATGATTGTCATGAACGGCGTAGTTTTAGGCTGGATTACTTTGCCTGTTCTTGCCTCTGCTTTTCTATCTATCGGCTGCTTCGTGTGTCCGCACTTCGTACAGGACAAGACAAAGGCGTTGTCGCTGCCTATTTTTTTGGGTTCAAGACGCGAACCACAATTGGGACAAAACTCCATAAATTACAGAATCCCTCTCTCTTAATATTTCAATAAAACATTCGATGAAATATAAGTGTTGTTTTGCAGAAGTCCTTAGATTCGGGCAAAATCAGCGGCAACATAATTATATCCCAAATTCGAACTCAGTAGAAGGTTGTAACTTTGGAAAATATAGCTCCCCCTAAGAGTGAATGGCAAACTGTCGACCATGCATTCGCTTATTTAGCCAGGGCAGATAAGCTGCCGCATCGGACCGAAGGCGAAAGAACCCTCTTAGACCAAATCCCATCGAGCACTAGGCGTGTTTTGGATTTGGGGACGGGTGACGGCAGATTGCTCTCGCTTATTCTGCTCAGCAATCCCTCAGTGGAAGGTGTAGCGCTGGATTTTTCTGAGCCTATGCTTGAGCGAGCTAAGGTTCGATTTGCTAATGACAAGCGAGTCACCATAATTAAGCATGACTTTACCTATCCGCTTCCGGAAAAACTCGGCTTATTTGATGCTGTAGTTTCCAGCTTAGCTATTCACCATCTTACAGACCCAAGAAAAAAACAGCTTTATACCGAAATATTCAATCACCTAAATCACGGCGGCGTTTTTTGCAACTTAGAACACGTCGCTTCGCCAACATGGAATGCACACCTAAAATTCTTTGCTGCCATTGGCCAACCAGTGGAAACCGAGGATCCCTCAAACAAGCTACTAGATGTTGAAACGCAACTGCGCTGGCTACGAGAAATAGGCTTCATTGACGTGGACTGCTACTGGAAATGGCTAGAAGTCGCACTCTTAGTCAGTTTTAAGCCTTAAACGTCCTGCTTGCTGCTTCTTTGAGTATTTTGCCTAAGAGCGCTTCTTAATATTTGCTTTTTTATGTTAATTTGGGCTTGCTAAGCCGCTTGGTATGGTAAAGTTGAGGATTATTCGGTTGCCTAAAATTTGTATTTTAAATGTTTATTTGGAACGTTAACGTAAATCGAGAAACTTTTATTTTTAAACCGAAGTTTACATTTCTAATTTTCATGCATAAAATTGTTTTAAAATCCTTTTATGCATATCAGATTAAACTAATTATTAAGGATAAGTGATAAAAAAAATGACGTATTCAACCCCCCCTCCTCCACCGCCACCACCACCAAGTTCCAGCTCGAATCTAGGTACCATAAAAACTTACATGACCATTGCTTTCATATTTTCAATCATCTTTGTGATCGTTTGGATTGCGGCTGCTCTTTGGACTCTCGCTGCGTTTGCTTTCTTGTCAGTCGTTGGTCTCGGTATCTTCGTTATATTGCCAGCAATCGTGTATCTGGTGCTGTTTGCTTTTTCAATCATCGTCTTCCTCAGAATTTGGAAGATGTATAAAGCAGCCAACGCTGGCGACATTGCAACGCTTAAAGAAACAAGCAACATCATATGGGCAATATTAGCGCTTATCTTTGCTGGCGTAATTCCAGGCATCATGCTGATCCTCGCTGACGGACCAATCAAGCAACTCTAAAGCAAGCAACACCCAAATTAACAATCTCTTTCTTTTTTCATAATTTTTCTGGCATATTGATTATTCAGCATTCAACCGTTGTAACCACGTGCTAAATTGTTTTTCGCTTAAGCCAACGCCCAAGCTGCCATCAAACCGCTTGCAAACCTTGCCTTCTTCGAAATAAATCACTGTGGGTACCGCAGCTACATCATAGTCGTCCCATAGAGGGTTTTCGTAATCATCCAGAAGTACTCGAATAACGTTCATTGCGTTTAAGCCAGCAACCATCTTGTTAAAAGCGGGGACAAAACGCATGCAGAAGCCGCACCATGAAGCGTAAAACAAGACTAGCGTTTTCTTGTTTTTAGCTAATTCTTTATCTAAGTCTTTCTTGTTGTCTATTTCCAACATACGTGGTCACTTAGTGAAGGTTTTGGGGTTTCATAAAGATGCCGTACCAAAAATTCAATTATGCCCAAGCAGCACCTAAAATAACTTAAGCTGCCACTGTATAGTAGAAAGAGCAAATGAAAGCTAAAGGCATCCGACGAGGATACCCGGTTGCTGTCCTCATAGGAATAGAACAGGACCACGCATCTATCTGGCGTATATACAGTCAAGCTGCAAAATGCCAGCAAACTATACCCATAAATGGTGACCGAAAGGACTCAAAAGCCCGCTATAACTTCCACGAGGCCATCGTAGATGCGTTTAGGCAAACTATTAAAGAGGGCGTAAAAAGCATACTTATCGCTTCACCAGCAAAAACCAGCTTTGCCCAAGAATTTCAAGATCACATTTTAGCTCATCATGCTTGGCTTATGCAAGGAGCCAACAAAGCAACCTTTTCACAGATAAATGCTTCTGCAAGTACCCCCGCGCAAGTTGCTGCTCTAACAAGGACAGCTGCCTTCAAGGAATTGGTTCAAGAAACCGCTGCCCAAGAAACCGAAAACTTGCTTGAAATTCTCGAGAAACGCCTATGCCAAGCCGATAACCTTGTGCTTTTTTCCCTGCAGGAGGCAGAAAGCCTTATCCTGAATTCTCAAGCACCCGGCAAGCCTCAGCCAGAATACCTTCTTCTTACAGATGCTTATCTTTCCAGCAGTCGCCAGAAGAACCGCTTGCACCGCCTAATGCAGATTGCTCAAAACAAAAAAGTTAAAACACACGTCGTCAATGCTGAATCGAGTGCTGGTTCACGCTTAACGCAGCTTGGCGGCATCGTTTGCTTGGCAAAAAATAGCTAACTGCTAAAGTAAACTTTCCTGCTTTAATTCGCTTATTGAAATTTTGCCGTCATGGAGAGCCGTCGCAACTAATGCGCCAGTGACTCCGATTTTTTTGAGTTCTAAAAGGTCGTTTACGTCTCGGACTCCACCGCCAACATAAACCTCAAACGTGCCCTCTGCAAGGACTCGATTGAGAAAGTCCATGTTTACGCCTTCGCCGCTGCCTACTCGAAGTAAATCCAAAACAATCACCTGCGTTACACCCTCAGCCCCGAACTTGCGTAGAAAACCCATCCCATCGATGCAGTCATCTAGCTTTGACTTTGTGAGAACACAGTTGCCCCTCAAATCTAAACTGATCACAACACGCTTGCTGCCAAACCGCCCAACAGCCTCAGAGACAAACCATTCGTTTTGCAATGTCTCGGTGCCAATGATAAGTTCAGAAACCCCGCTGTCCAGCAGTTTTTGAGCCCGCTCCATGTTTGAGATTCCTGCATCAACCATCAACTCAAGCCCTGTCTCATTTGTAATGCGCTTTAGGGTTAGGAAATCTGTGGAACAATCGATTATAGCATCTAAATCAGCCACATACAACCTAGTAAACCCCAAGGCTTTGAAGACTTTTGCCACCTCAAGGGGGTCAACAGATTTAGTAAGGCTGCTTTGGAGCGGTTTGTACTCTTTTCTTTGCCCCCTAACGGCGTGAACCACGACGCCACCTAAGACGTCAATTACGGGTATAACCTTCAAGTTTGAGGCCTCGTGCAAATGGAGGAGGCACAAATAGAAAAACCTACCCATACCCAATATTCCTCTTAAAAAAAGGTCAACTGCACGAATAGCCTACATTTGGTCACTAAAGCTAACGCAAACCAGCATCGCTTTGCCTACAACCATAGTTTTGGTTCTAAAGAGACTCCAACCAACTACCAAAAACAATCAATTCCAAAGAAACGCTAACTCCGTCACAGGAAAACTTTAAAGGCACCAATTTGCCGCATCATTGTGATGACAAATTGAAGCTACTCATAAGCCCCACCAACCCAACCGAAGCCCAGGAAGCCGTTGAAGGCGGCGCAGACATAATCGACGTCAAAAACCCAAAGGAAGGCGCGCTCGGAGCTAACTACCCCTGGGTCATAAAACAAATACAAGCCATAACACCAAAAAACCTCGAAGTAAGCTGCACCCTCGGAGAAATCCCCAATCTACCGGGCTCCATATCACTAGCCGCACTTGGAGCAGCATCACTAGGCGTAAATTACATTAAAGTCGGGCTTTTAGGCATCAAAATACCACAAGAAGCCACGATTCTACTCCAAAATGTCGCCAAAGCCTCAAAAGAATACAACCCAACCATAAAAGTGGTCGCCGCTGGCTACGCAGATGCGCAACAAGTAAATTCAATCGACCCTCTCTTAATTCCCGAAATCGCCCACAACGCACACGTCGATGTCGCCATGCTCGACACCGCCATCAAAAACGGCAAAAACCTATTTGACCACTTAACCCCTAAACAACTAAAGAAATTCGTAGAAACCGCCCACAGATACGGCTTAACCACTGCACTAGCGGGTTCGCTGAGAAAACAAGATTTACCTCAAGTTTATGCTTTAGGTGCCGACATCGCAGGAGTTAGAAGTGCAGCGTGCACAGGCAACGACCGCTTAAACGGCAAACTCGATAAAGCCCTTATTGTAGACCTGGTAGAAACAATTAGGCAAGCGGAAAAGCAGAGGGCTTAACCTTGCAGCTTAAAGGACGCAGCCGAAAACAAATTTTAGAGGAACTTGAGAGGGCTAACGCCAAAAACCAGCGTTATGAAGAAGGCAAGATTTTTTGTTCCATGTGTACAAAGCCGCATAAGCTTGCTATAAAAGCTTACAACATGTTTTTGTGTTCAAACCTAGGCGACTCAGGACTTTTTGAAGGCAGCGCACAACTAGAAACGGACGTAATCAACCAGCTTGCCACGCTTCTTCATGGACCTGGCGCGGTAGGCGCTATTGTTTCGGGTGGAACCGAAGCAAACCTCATGGCGCTCCTAGCTGCACGAAACAAAACAAACATTGCAGAGCCCGAAGTTATCTTACCTTCGTCAGTCCACTTTTCGTTCGTAAAAATTTGCAACTTACTGAAAGTTAAGCCAGTTTACGCTGAGCTAGACAGTAATTTTAGAGCTGATCCATCCAGCGTTGAGAAGCACATATCGAAAAGAACAATTGCTCTAGTCGCGACAGCAGGAACAGCTGAACTAGGTGTAGTTGACCCAATCGATAAACTCTCCGAAATCGCGCAGAAACATGCCGTTTATTTCCATGTGGACGCGGCTTTAGGCGGCTTATTCATCCCCTTCTTACCTAGCACCAAACCCCAGTTTGACTTCAGTTTGCCTGCGGTGGCATCGATCACTGTTGATCCACATAAAATGGGCATGGCACCTATTCCGGCAGGAGGAATCCTGTTTAGGGGACCTCAAATGCTTGAGTATCTAAAAACCGAGACACCCTACTTAACCAATCGTTATCAGTATACTTTGGTCGGCACGCGGACGGGCGCATCTGCTGCTTCTGCATGGGCAGTGTTGAATGCGCTGGGCATAGAAGGCTTTCGCAAAGTGGTCAAGAGCTGCATACGAACTACAAAAGTTTTGTCTCAAGGGATCACTGATGCTGGTTTAAGCCTTGCGGTTGAACCAACGTTAAACATCGTTGCTTTCAGAAGCACCGCTACCAAGAAGTTAGCCGAGAGGCTTTGGTCACAAGGCTGGTATGTCTCGTATGTTCCACGATACGATTGCATCAGAATGGTCGTCATGCCCCACGTAAAACAATGCCATGTCATCGCTTTTCTGAGAAAATTAAGAGAAAACCTTTAACGTAGCCTTTGCGTTGCATCGATTCAGGCGGGTGCTACATTGAAAATTACTGTTTATGAACATGTTTCAGGCGGAGGCTATGCGCAGCAACCTATCCCTCAAAACATCATATGCGAAGGGTTTGCGATGCTACGCTCGGTTGTTGCAGATTTCAAGGCTGCGGGAAACGAAGTTACCGTTTTGCTGGACGGTCGCCTCTCGAAACTTAACCCGCCGTTGGACGCTGTCTACACTGTGCCCATTCATTATGTCCAAGAAATCCCTAGGTTTCTCAAAAGCATAGCAAAAGTTAACGATGCGCTCTACATCATTGCGCCTGAAACTGGCGGAATACTTAAGTCATTGGTAGGGCTCGCCGAACAAACAGGGAAGATTTCACTTAACTCTACATCGGACGCAATCGATAAAGTTGCTGACAAGGTAAAACCCTATGAAACACTTCCTAAGTTTGTTTCTATCCCGAAAACTCAAATTTTGAACTTAAATGACGACGTGGATGCGATTAAGAAAGCGATCAAAAACACGCTGGGCTATCCAGTTGTGCTAAAGCCTGCTGACGGTACAAGCTGCAGTGGATTGAGCTTAGTAACAGAAGAGGCTCATGTTTTGGAGGCTTTAGCTAAAATCAAAGCGGTGACAAAAACCGAGCGTTTTATCGCGCAAGAGTACATCAACGGGCAAGCTGCAAGTGTAAGTTTACTGTGTGCAGGCAGCCGAGCCGTAGCTGTTAGTTTAAACAAACAAAACATCAAACTTTCTACGCCCAACGCCGATTCAGCTTATGAAGGCGGAGAAATGCCCTTTGACCATTGGCTCAAACAGGAAACCTTCCATGCTGCAGTAAAGGTCGCTGAAGCTTTCCCAGGTTTAAGAGGCTACGTTGGGGTTGATTTCGTCTTATCTGAGCATAAGCTTTTTCTGGTTGATATAAACCCGCGGTTAACTACCTCTTATGTTGGCTTAAGAAAAGTTGTGGGCTCCAACTTGGCTAAGCACCTTTTGGCTGCTGTTTTGGAGAATGATGTGCCGAAAGATGTTGCCAGTCAAAGGTCTGCTTGTTTCTCAAAAGTAGAAACGCCCAAGCCAACCCCCGCTCAATTTATGAAAGCTGCCCAATTAAGCGAAGTGGTTTCTCCGCCTTTCCCCCTAACCGCCGCTGGCAACGCTCATTCATGTGCCTTGGTCGTCGGTGAAGGTGCTTCTTTGGATAAAGCGCAAAGTCGATTGGAAGAAGCTAAAAGGCGCTTACTGAACATTATGGGTTGAGGGTAACGGTTTGGTTGACGTATTAGGCTTAGACATAGGCGGCGCCAACACCAAAGCAGTACGTATAACCATCAAAGACGCAAAGATATGTGAGGTCAAAACAAAGGTTGAGTATTTTCCAGTTTGGAAGAAACCCCAAAAACTTTTCGACACACTCTCATCCCTTAGGCAGAGTCTTAAGCTTCAAAGGTTGGATGCTTTGGGAGTAACCATGACTGCCGAGCTTTCAGATGTCTATCAAACCAAACGCGAAGGGGTAAACCATATATTATCGTGCGTGGAGGAGGCGTTCGCCGATGTGCCCATATATGTTTTAAATACGGACGTAGAGTTGGAGACGCTGGAAGCTGCCAAACATGACCCAATGGGTGTTTCAGCTGCAAATTGGGCTGCAACTGGCTGGCTGGTGGCACGGCACATCTCTGATTGTGTGGTGGTTGACATCGGCAGCACTAGCACAAGCATCATACCCATACTGCATGGCAAAGTGGCGGCATGTGGTAAGACGGATTTAGCTAAACTCATATGCGGAGAACTTGTTTATACGGGAAGCTTGAGGACTAACCTTGCCGCCGTGGTGCACTCCATTCCGACGAGAAATGGGGTTGCTGGGGTATCCTCGGAACTTTTTGCTTTGTCGGGCGATGTCCATCTGATCTTGGGCAACATTACATCCCCAGACTACACTTGTGAAACAGCTGACGGTCGAGGAAAAACTCTGCCTGAAGCACTTGCAAGGCTCGCTCGCGTCGTATGCGCAGACACGGAAATGCTAAATAAACAAGAAATCATCGATATGGCACAATACATCTATGACAAACAAATTGCTCAGGTAGCTGAAGGATTAGCTAAAGTGTATTCAAGACTAAAAAAGCAAACCACGCACCAAGTACCCGTTGTTGTAACTGGATTGGGAAAAGATTTTTTGGCAAGAAAAGCCGCCGAAAGCATCAAGGTGGATGAAATTATAGATTTAAGTTCGCTTGTTATGGCGGAAGCCGTGTTGGCAACTCCCGCATTCGGCCTAGCCTTGATGACCGCAAAGCACTTGGCAGGAGGTAGGAGCCCATAGAATCCGTTGTGGTAAAGGTTGGTGGTAGCCTGGCATCTTATCCTGTTCAACTTCGAAAACTCTGCAGGAAATTAAGTGAAGTCTCGGTTAAACATAGGTTGGTTATAGTGCCGGGTGGCGGCGAATTCGCTGATGTTGCCAGAGCATTGGATGACAGGTTCTTGTTGTCCTCTCAGACTGCACATCGTATGGCTGTTTTGGGTATGGATCAATATGGTTTGTTGCTCTGTGAGTTGATCCCTAACGCTTTAGCCGTAAACACTATTGACGAAGCGAAAAGTGCAGATTCCAGAACTATGCCTGTTTTTTTGCCTTCACAACTGATGTTTAGCGAGGATCAGTTGGAGAATTCTTGGGATGTAACCTCTGATTCTATTGCTCTTTACCTTGCCGATAAGTTGCAGGCTAAGAAGGTTTTGTTGGTTACGGATGTGGATGGCGTTTATGATAAAGACCCAAAAAAGTATTCGGATGCTCGATTGATTAAACAGCTATCCCCTAGCGATCTTTTAGCCATGAACACTCGGAGCAGCGTTGATAAGTTTTTGCCCGTGTTGTTAGGCAAGGTGCTTATTGATTGTTATGTGATTAACGGATTATTTTTTGACCGTGTTGAGGCTGTTTTGGAGAATCAAGAGGCAATCTGCACATTAATTAAGCGATGATTTCTTATGAGCAGGCACTATATGAGTGCGCAAGCTTTCATCTTTTTCTAGCCCATTCCTAAACCCAGCAAGCTTTTTTACTTCCAACCACTTATCGAGGAAGACCAAACCTTTATCGGTTATTTCCAGTTTTCTCTGCCCATCTGCTTCATCAATTTGCCTAATCCACTGGCGAATGAGCAGTTGCATGAGGCAACGTTGTAAAATATCATATGTTATTCGCGTTCTTTGCCGGATGTAGGTTTGTGTTCGGGGTTTCTTACAAACCGTTAAAATCTCAGCTATGATTTGAATTCGGTCGCGTTTATTATTAAAAGTCAAGCCTTTCTCCACAAAAGTGGCTGATACTTAAGCAATTAAACGTTTGTTATAGGAGCGTAACAGTCACATCTAAGAAAAATAAAAAAGGAAAAAGGGTGGATTATATTTTTTTCTTATCTAAGACTTCTCGGAAAGTTTTGCCACAACAGTCGTAGAGTGCGATGGTTAGTTGGGTTCTTTTGCCTTTTTTATCTGGTTTTCCAGCCATCTTCCACGTCTTTTTGGCGTTCTTTACTTCTTTTCCGCATGTGGGGCATTTTGCCATTATTATTCCTCTGCATCAACGTTATCATATGTATTTACATAAAACACTTTCTATCGCTTGCCTGTTTCATGGCTAAAATAGGGCTGTTTTCATAAGCGCGTATCGTATTTGTTATGAGTTGTTTTCAATTGAAAATAACATATTAGTATGTGTGACGACCACTAGCGTTGGTTGGCAATGACTGTAGAAAATTACGTGTCGATTGTGGGTTTAGATTTAGCAGGCGTCGAAAATAGACCAACAGGTTTTTGTTTTCTCAGAGCAATGAAGGTCGAAACCGCATTACTATACTCTGATGAGGAGATCATTCGAAAAACGGTTAAAAGTAACCCGCAAGTAGTTGCGATTGACGCACCGTTAAGCCTACCGCCTGGAAGAAAGTCCATCGAGGAAAGAACAAACGTGCACCTCAGAGAAAGCGATCGGCAACTTCTCCAACGTGGCATAAAATGCTTCCCCATCACCCTTGGACCGATGAGAAAGCTAACCCAACGCGGCAGAAATCTCAGGGAAAAGCTTGAAGCAGAAAACTTTATTGTGATAGAAGCTTACCCTGGTGGTGGCCAAGATGTTTTGGGGATTCCAAGAAAGCAACGGGGGCTCGATAAACTATTGGCTGGATTGGAAAAATTAGGTTTACTGGGGCTCGGCAGCAACATGAGCGACCATGAACTCGACGCAGTAACATGTGCCTACGTTGGAAGATTGTTTTGGGAAGGGAAAGCGGTTATTTATGGCGATTGCAAACGAGGAATAGTGATGCCAAAAGATCCTATTCAATAAGCTAAAGGATCTGCGCCGAGAGCTATCTTTTGAGCTCACATAAAAGAGGAAGAGCTACAAGCGCTGCACCTGCGAGTTCAGAGGTTTTGATTGTTGCCGTTTCAATGCCAAGCTACGTATGAATTATGAGCTTTAAGCTAAAGAAAAATGTTTTATTGTGAGCTTCATGTGCAAATTCCAACTAGTCCTAACAACCTGTATCTAAAAACTAATAAGCTTACACTGACCACACTAAAATTGTGTGTAATTTGATTTTCCGCCGCAGTGGAGCAAGCTTTCACAGTTTAGGAAAACTATGCGTTTTTATGCTTATCGTTTCAATTATTGTTCCGCTTTTTATGCAAGCACCTAAAGCTCAGGCAGCAGAGTTCACTGCGGAAGATAAGGCATTGTCCTTCATAGACGATGTTATTCAACTTGACATGTCAAAGTACCAGGCGACGTTGTACAAGAACGAATCCGGTAGAAACCACCTCTTCCACCTCTTCTACAAGCTCTACCCTACTGAGCCCGCAACCCTATTTTCGTTCTCTTCTGACACCCTTGCCATCTTTAACTTTTACAATGCCACTTTAGGATCATGCCAACTAAACCAAAGTAAAATCCCTAATTAGCGTTTCTCTATTCGGTTTTGCAGAAGACTCAGTATGCTTAATGCGAGTGTAAAAAGCTTAATTTACTGTAGCTTTTGAAAAAATAAGCAGATCTCACATGATCCCACAACCACAAGAAACCCCCATCAACATAGATCCATGCATGCCATGTGAAGAAAACCAAACACCCCACACACAAACACAAACAGAAACACAACCCACAACCAAAAAACAATTGCTTCCGATTGCTATCTTGTGGCACCCTAAAAACATCCCCACCCACATAAAACTTTGACGCAAGTTCTCATTGAGGTTAACATGAAAAACATAATTAAAATAAAACAGCTCAACTCTACAATCGAAACAATACCATCTCCAAAATCTAAGTCATCCGTAATGCCTCAAAGACACCACAAGAAATAGCCGAACTAATCGAGCAAGGCTTCGAATTTGTTTGTACTCTTGAGGATTCAAGGTTCTTTAGAAAGAGAAAGTAAACCTGTCGCAGGTTTATTCCAAATTAATGGTGTGGTGCCGAGGGCAGGGTTTGAACCTGCGACAACTCGGTCTTCAGCCGAGCGCTCTCCCAGGCTGAGCTACCTCGGCGCGTCTGCCTTGGGATGACCACAACAAAAAAGAGGTGTGATGTTTTAAAGGTTTCTGATGGTTGTTTTCAGCTTACATGGCAAGTTGACGCTGGATGGTTAAATTTGCTGATGGGAAAGGTTTTATGAAAGAAAACCCTATTGACACCAAAACAGCGGGCCGTTAGTCTAGCTGGCTAGGACGTCGCCCTCACGCGGCGAAGATCACCGGTTCAAATCCGGTACGGCCCACCACTCCAAACTCCTAATTACAAAGAAAAACAAATCATTTTCAGGTGCTTTTATGCATTTAAACGCGTCTTTGCGCTTGCCGGCGTCTTTTTGGCTATAGCGCTCTTGGTGCCCACGGTCGTATTGATACTGCAATCTCAGTAAGCGTTAAGCGAACTTATCATCATTCAAAATAATCCGGGACATGAGACAGGCAGCAACGTTACTTTAACGCCTGAACAAATCAGCGGCAATCTCCAAAACACCTATGGCATAGTAGTTGCCGTAGAAGTCATCTTTGTTGTGCTCTTCGTTGCAACAATGTATTATGGCATAAACCACATGCATCCCAGCCATAAACGTGAGAAAGAGTAACCACGCCTGACCTTCAAAGCGATCATGTTGCCTTTTGATTAGCGGCAATGCCTTTGCTGTTGTTGCAATACAGTCACAAATTTTTAAAAGCAGTTAACCGTCACATGCTTAGCGTAGATAAGTCGTTATTAGGAGGTGCAATTTATGCCTGAAACGTCCATTAACATAACTGAGAAGTTACAGAAGATAGGTCAAACTGCTCAAGAATACAAGGACGCGATCGTTAGCCAGTTTAAAGATATGGAAGTTGAAGTTAAGGATTGGAACTTCTCCGTAGGAAAGGCTGATAAGGAGTACACGGTTGAAGTTAACCTCAAACTGGGCATCCGCTCCAAGAAATGAGCAAAACATTTCCTTTTCTTTTTTAAGTCAAACTAGCGTTTGATTCCAGTAGTATACTTCTGAATAGTTGCCTTGCTCCACTGGAAACGCTGAATCCTCGTAAACGATATCTAAGTTTGAGCCGTACCTTTTAAGCAGTACCTGCAGGTTAGTCCAGATAATTGGGGATTTATCGTCAGGTCCCCAAAAGCCCCATATCCTATCATCTTCCCAACGCATACCCCACCCGTAATCCTTAGGCAGTACCAGCGCTGCCTCTGCGTGAGGTGAACTGGGCGGAGCTTTGGTTGCAACGTTGTTCCAAAACCTTTTTAGTGCCTCAAAATGCTCGTTGGTCATGGCTCCTCCGTATGGGTCGTCGCCGATTTGAGGGTAGTTGAAGATTACTATGTATTTTGCACCAGCGTTATAAGAAGTTACCATTTGATCGTAGATGTTGTTGGCTGAGTCAAGGTATGGCGCTTGCGAGTATCTCCATGTAATAATCGTTCCCCACGTCTTGTTTTGTAGTGTTGCGGCTCCGCGGACAAGCGCAATCTGCTGGTCGACGCTGCTGTTCCAGCCGAGTTGTGCCAGAATTGTCTGGTAGCCGCCGACGTAATCGAACCAGTAGAGGGCGTAATCTGATGTTAAATAGGTTAGGTTGTATTGGTTTAGGCTGGTGACGCCTCTGTTGTAGCGGAGCATATAGTTGAACCATGTTGCTTCTGCTGTGTAGTTGTCGGGGTATTTGCCCGTAGCATGGGTTATCTGCAGTTTTTGGTAGATTTCGCTAAGAGACCAATTAGCGTATCTGAAAAGGTAGGAGCTGTTGTGGTACAGTTCTGTATTCCAGTCATAGTCTATTTCAATACCGCCTGGCTCGTCGTCGTAGTAGACGCCTAAAAACTTGTCTCCATACATGTATTTTGATTCGTTGAGGAATTGAATCTTTCCGGGCCAATCATGCATCGCCCAAGTTCCTAAATTGATGATTAGATGTAATCCAGCGTTTACAGCATAATCGCAGATTTCGCGTGATGCAGTTAAATTGTCGCTTATTGGGCTGACGCCTGCATCCAATATGAAGAGGTTGGTGTAGCCTTTAACGCGGTCGATGAGCTCTTTACCTTGGGCTGCAGTTTTGTTGCCACAGAAGGCAACACCGACGTAGACAGAGCTTTCTTTTTTGTTGTTTTGATGGAGAATAACCAGTGAAGCGGTGGTTGGCAATAAGATGATGATTAGAACGAGTGAGAGGACATAAACGCGTTTCATGCTTGTTGGTTCCCCTGAAGTATGTCTGAAGCCAAACTTTATCCGTATTATGGCATACCAATACATATAAGGAATATCGATATAGGCGGGCAACCTGCCATTTTAACTTTTCAACTAAAACGATGACAAAGTCCACTTGCATTCACTCTTTCAACCCGTAAGCAAACATGACGCCCGTGTTGCATGTAAAAAACGAACCTCATAGCCAAAGCATAACTACAAGCAGCAAAAAGCAAAAAACAACCCAAAACGCAAAGCAAATAAAAAGTGAGGCAACCAGCCGCGCTCTTACGAAAACGAAGCCCAACCTTACCGCAACAGATAAAAACTCCGTTTCGCATCCATCACAGCAAACCAACAGAAGGCCCAAACATGCCAACCGAAATTACGGACGTTGAAAAATTTGTGGCTATGAGTGCCAAAGCCAAACAATGCCAAGTAAAAAGACTAAAAGAAACCGTAAAACTAAAACTACGCACGCCCAGCCAACTATACACCTTAAAAATCGAACCTCTAAGAGCAGACGAAATCATAAAGAAACTCCAATGTGAAATCAAGGAAGAAGAAAAAGAATAATTTAACCGCTTATTTTTTCAAATAATGGCTTATACAACTTTATTGCGTTCACGAAACCCAAATGTCAGTTTGAATATAGCGGCTTAATGCACGGTTACACATTGCTTCTTATCGGTATCTCCGATGGTCCACACCCTTCGCTTCACAAACAGAAACGAAGTAAAGCTCGTGACAAAAAGGCTTCCTATAAGAATGAAATTAGCCAGCGTCACCCACTCTGGATGCTGCCAGACTGATAAACAAACAGCAATAAACACATAGGACGAAACAGTGCCACACAACAACTGAACCATGCCAAGAACTCTGCCCCACTGAAACGCTTTAGCCTTCATCCAACACAGCACCCTATCAATCCGTTTAGATACATCGGGCAAATCATCCAACACCAATGCGGAGCCGCCAAGAACAAAAAACCTGCCTACATTAACCGAAACAGAAGTATCATCCCTCAAGAAGAGGGTAAACAAAGAAGCAGGTGTAAACACCACTACATAAACCACTGCACACAGCAAAACCAGAAAGCCATAAAAGTAATGATGAAACAAAAACCGCCCTGTCTTCAACGCACGCCCTAAACTGGCGCTTGGAAAAAGATTGATTACTGCTGCAGCAATGGCTACCCAAAAAAGGTTGCCATCCAAAAGGTAAGGTTGAAATGGTTTCCAATTCTCATAAAACCAGTAAAACCCACCCAGTATGCTGACGCAGCAAGCCACAGTTAAAAGCGCATTGAACACCAATGCAACACTAAAGATTTTCTTAATCAGCACCCAAGTGCGGCTTCTGGACTCATCCATCAAACCTTTCGTTCACCAAACAACCATTCTCAACTAAACAAAGCATACGCCTTAAAGATTACGGCGGAAAAATAACCTTACACTCCCAATGCTTGATGATTGTAACACGTATGCATCGACCTAAATATTGCTCGCTCGTTATAAAAAAGCATCAAAACCAAACCGTCAACTCAAAATCTAATCTGATTTCGAAACAAGACGAACCTTATATATTCATGCCAAAAGCAATCGAAACAAGAAGGCGACCCTCTCTTCAACAAAAAATAATAGGTATGGAACTTTAGACCGCATCAGCTTAAACCTCAAAAGCCACGCCACAACATTGTTCTAAATTGATTCCACAAGGACACATACATTCTAGAAGCGCTTTTGAAGCGTATTCCTATTGCATTCTTACCCCATCACAAATAACTCCTAAACAGGTTATGCTCCCATTTAATTAGCGTTTCAAGGCGCTAAACGCTATCTTTAGGCGCAACGGTTTACAAATGCCCAGTGCCTGATCGCTTTCTTGCCCTTTGAGCAGGAACGAAAAACAATCGAAATTACATTTTTTACATTAAAAGGCTAAAATATCTATTGTATATCTCGTTGAAGTTAAACAATATAGTATATTTTTAATTATTCGACAAACTATTTTATTGGTATGCTGTGCGAAGTTTTATCCCCTCATACATTTGAGGGTAGCAGTTTGTTACTTTTTGGGTCTTAGGTTTTTGCCCTTGTATTCTTTGGATACGATCATCGTCGACGTAACAAGAACATTGGGAACCGTACGGATACGCTGCGAAACGAAATCTTCGAGCTTACCGAGGTCTTGGGTTGTCATTCTTGCAATCACATCGTACTCGCCAAAGACGATGTCTGCTTGTGCAACTTCATTTAACTAGACTAATTTTTCTGCTACTTCTCTTTCTGTTCCAGAAGCAACCTTGAAGAGAACATACGCTAAAATCGTCATAAGCTATCACTATTTTATCACTATCAAGTGGCTTTAATTACCTTTCGCGAAACAAGCAGAAAGCAAAAAAGTTTATCCACTACGTCCTCACATAATAAATTTGAGTTTTAAGGATAGTTAAATTAAAGCAAACGAACAATCGTATATAGGTGAAGTCCTTTGAATCAAACCTACAGTCCAAAAGAAACAGACGCCATTCTAGTAACAGACATCCAAATCGATTTTCTGCCGGGTGGCGCTCTCCCCGTGAAAGATGGCGATAAAATCATACCCGTGTTAAATCAGTACATCAATCAATTCGCAAAAGCAAAAGCCCAAATCATCGCCTCCAGAGACTGGCATCCAACTAACCACATATCATTTCAAGCTCAAGGTGGGCCTTGGCCGCCCCACTGCGTGCGGGGAACGGAGGGTGCAAAATTCAGTCCTAAACTTAAGCTTCCCGAGCAGACAGTGGTTATTTCTAAAGCTACTGATCCTAAGCTTGAGGCTTACTCTGTATTTGATGGTACAAACCTGTCCGATGAACTTCACAAGCGGGGAGTTAGGCGCATTTTCATCGGTGGCTTAGCAACAGATTACTGCATAGTGAACACGGTTCTTGATGCCTTGAAACTAAACTTTGAAACAATCGTTTTGATGGATGCAACTTTAGGCATCAATGTTCACCCCGGCGATGTGGACAGAGCCATTGAAACTATGCTTAAGAACGGCGCCAAACAAGCTACAACCACCGATTTCCCTTTACCTGAAGACGCCTTGCCCACCGAAACAGCCAAACCTGACCAGTTGGAACAAAAACCCACTTTGCGGTCAGCGACTAAGAAAAAAGCTCGCATGCGCTCCAGAGGCGTCAACAAGCAGGTTCGTACAGAACGCAAAGGCTAAAGCGGCTCGAAATGCAGCGAAGCTTATATAATCATGCTTATGCTCGCCACTCTAAAACATTTTTTATCCTTTTTTCACCCTGCTCTTTTTGATAGAATAGTTTTAACTGGCTCTTTGCTTTGATGTGTAAACCCAGAAGCCTTTGATTCTGAATTTTAAGCATGCCTTTGTCGATCCAAGTTGGAAAAACGGCTTTCGTCTGAAACCTAAATTTTGAGGTAAGGCGTTAAAGAAAGCGAATTCATTGTGAGATTTGTTCGCGTAAGCTTTTCGAACGGTTATTTTTTACAATAAACAGTTAAAAGATGACGGCGCAAGATGAATAATTATGCTGAAACAGTTAAAAAGTTTTGTTTTCAGAGACCCTTTTTGCTTTGTGAAAAGCGAAGTGGCGGGCGGTTACTGCTCACCCATGACTTGGACAATTATTGTTCGCTGTCGGGGATAAACATCGGTTTCCACAAAAAATAGCGACTGCCAGGTACCGAATTCTACTTGGCCATCTATGACTGGCAAGGTTTTGTCAGGCGGCAATAGCATAGAGCGCAAATGTGAGTGTGCATTTGATGGGTGTTGGTAACTGCCATGCTTTGGCACTAACTCTGACAGGAAGTTTTTGATGTCGTTGAGTAGAGCGGTGTCATTCTCTGTTAGGATAAGAATACCTGTTGAATGCGGCGCGTAAACGTGGACTAAGCCATTTTTTATTTGTGAGCGGCTAACTTCTGTTTGTACCCGCTCGGACAGGTCTACGAAGTCGATTTCTTTGCCCGTATTGATATGGACTTTTTGGTTTACTACTTTGAAGTTTGACATGGGATGTTCCTTGGATTATTTTGAAGTAAAATAAGGAAGAAAAACTTTGTCGTTGTTTTCAACTCTGTGGCTGTGTTGAGTCAACCACACATGCTTTAAAGTTTTTTCTTGCCCCATAGGTTATGTCGTTGCTGTTCTGTAATTAAGGTGATTCTCTAAGGTGAGTTCCAACAAACGCTCAAGTAGCCGAAAGAAATGCTCGGAGGTAGTAGATGAAGACTTAGAAAATGCCCTACTTGATTATGTAGATGCACATGAAAGAACTGTAGCTGGCAGGTACCGGTGCCGAGACTGCGGAAAACAATTTGATACTCTAGAAGAGCATGATAGGCACTACCGTAAAGTGCATAAACAAGCGGCAAAGACAGCTCTTTCAGGGATGTCTATGTGACGCATCTTTGTGAGGTAAAAGCCCATGCAGGAGGCTACCTTGATAGTGAAAACAATTATCTTAGGCGCACGAATAATTTACTTAAGCAAATTTTAGTTTTGAATTTTATGTTGTCGTGGGTTAGAAAGTCATTTGATTTGAGCGACTTTTTTTTATTATGTGGGTATGGCGGTTTTGTGGCTACCACAAGATAGTAAAAGGCAGTAATTGCTTTTTTTGATTGCAACCTGTTTAGATGCCTGTTACGGTGTGGCACAAGATAATCACACTACACTCTCAGCATGGTTCCATGTTGGGGTAGCGGCGGTGTGAGTGTGGCAGAATG
>JAOZHX010000015.1 GCA_026014665.1 Candidatus Bathyarchaeota archaeon | reverse complement strand
CAACAACAGTTGGAAAAATTGCTTTGTTGTTGTTCTTCCGAACTTTGACATGACTAAAGAGAAGAAGAAAAAGGGGCTTGCTGCGCCACCAACTGCTTTTTCTTCTTCTACGGCACATAAGTCGGAAGAAGAAGACAATACCTCTGCACACACTTTGTCATCTTCTTCTCTTCCTTAGCATCACTTTAGCTCATTAGGAAGAAGAAGGACAGGCTTTTCTGTAGGAATCTCGCCGTTTTTCTTCTTCCTTAAGAAGAAACGCCTCAAAGTAGGCCAAGTTAGCCTATATTCACACTGGTTTACCCCTAAAACCTTTACAACTTTCATGACTGATAAGTCCTATTTGAGCCGATTTAGACTATCGGAAGATATTTCGACCTTATTTTTTCTTAAAAAGTTAAGGTTTTTTTAACTTTTTTGGAAACGTAGCCAAGTTGCTATCTTGCTTACTTACTCATACGGTTGAGTGTTTCTCTGGCGGTGGGTTAGAGCCAAATGTCTGTATCCACTTCTGCTTTGTCTCATCTGGCCAACTAGGCTCTGTAGAATTAATCTTGGGAACTAAGTGGGGATAGTTTTTGAGGATAAGTTGGGCTTTCTTGATTGCTTCTATCGGAGCCTTGTCGATGGCTTCATTAGCTATGGCAATCAGCGATGGGTCCATTTTGCCACTTTGCTTGCAGAGTAGCCAAGCGGACAGGTTTATCGCTCTCTCAGCGGTCCATTTAGCAGTTTCTATGGATTGCTCTTTCCAACCAGCCAAAATCAACCCAACCCGTATGGTCTGTGCATCTAAGCAACCAGACTTAAGGGCAACCTCGTTAAACGTGGGTTCCCTAAAAAAACAGAATTCACGCCTCAATTGCTCAACTGCCCTTCTAACCTTCCCCAACTCAAGCACAAAACTGCTTGGCTTCTCCGGCTGTTTAGGTTCGGATGGTTTCTTTAAAGCGTACTCGGTTAATTCGTCGCACCAATAGATTTTAAACGGGTCAGGAACTGGGTACTCTATCCACAATTGCTGCTTCAACGGTTTCACCACAAGTTTTTCGTGTGGGCCAGCAACCAGCAGGTTCTTAACTAGCCGATAAAGCGTTCGCTTCTCGTTAAGGTCAGCCCATCTTACCTGCAATTTACCCATAGGAGACAACTGAAAAACGGTTCGGCTATCCACAAACCTAAACCACAACAAACCCTTGCGGGTCGGCGCGACAATTATCAGCTTATTCTCTGACAGGGCTTGTTCTGTTGCAGTGTAATCTGCGTTTGTCTGATAGACCACCTGAGTGGGCACTTCTAACCACAAAATACCCCGTATCCGCACGACATTACTTAAACGTATGACAAAGCAAGGTGTAAAAATTTGAGACAGTATAAGTGTAGAATTGCCATAAGGTTAGAAGCACTTGAAAGAGAGCGGCTTGAACGGCTTATTTTTGAGCGGAAATTCAAGAACTTAAGTCAGGCGATCCGGGCAGCCATAACAGAGTACCTTAACAAGCAAGAAACAGAACGCAAAGAAACACTGTTTTTGGAGGCAAACTGATGCTTCAGCCACAAACCAGTAATGAACGAGCAGAGCTAGCAAGATTGATGCGTTCTATAGCCCGTGAAGTTGCCTACGAAGTCCTCGATGAGCACCTAGAAGACTACGAGCACAAACCAAACAAGGCAAACATAGCTGAGCTGGAGAGTTAAACATGGATAAGCAAATTGAATTTCTCGTGAAGCTCCGAGACGCCTCGTTGATGATTGCTGACGCAGCCAACGAATACATCGACGCCATGGCACCGCCTGAAGCTAAAGAGAAAACGCCGGCAGCCACTGTCCAAGAAGTTACCTTCACCACCCTAAAGTTTGAGGCTCAGCAGGGCGCTAAGCTGGGCGAGTACGAAATCGCCTTCAAACAAACCAACCTCTCTGACAAGTGGCAAAGCGCCTACAGTATTCTACGAAACAGTAACGCAACCATCAAGGACCGCTACCACGGCGAAAGCTACCAATACAGTTACTGGCTATACGGCGAAGAAAAAATCTACCGCCAAAAACTGAAGCCCAAATCCCAAAACTAGCACTCGGAGGAACCACTATTGACCGATTATCGGACATGGGCACGATTGAACCTTGAGGGGAAAAGGGAGTGGGGCGAAATATTTCCGAACGGTAAAGTACCTATTCAGAGCATAGCGACACAGCAAACAAAAGTTGAGGGCGCAAAAGATGCTGAATCTGTTTTTACTATAGACTGGAAAGAATTGACCACTGAGCAGCAACTATTGATGCTTGAAAAGCTAAGTAGCCAAAATGGGGTAACAAAAGAAGCTGTTCTAAAGAGAATATTGAAGACTGGTTTGTCACTGCGACGGAACTTGATCTCTAGTTGTGGCACCAGTCGCATGGAACTATATTTCTGAGAGTGCTCTTTGATGGCTGAACGCGGAAAAGGAAAAAAATGCGCTGACTGCGCCAACTGGAAAATCAAAGATAGCCATTGCACCTACCAAGAAGAAATAAGAAAAGGCATCATCCGCATAAATGACCCTGCATGCGATGACTTCTATCCTAAAGGCAAAGAGAAACCTAAACTGCACAAATCAAGCGGCTACTCCGAACAAGGCCACTACGAAGCTATCTACCACAAGGGGAAACCGGCGTTTCTAGCCACAAGCAAGGCCGAATTCCGAGTCTACGACAAAGTGACCACGGAGGGGGAAACTTTTCTGCCCAAGGAGCACCCGAACGAGTTTCCCTATGAAACCTACGGCTATTTTGAAGGGGCATTGCCTAGCCGTGAAGAACTGTTTTGGAAGGTACGCGAAGAATTCCACCTGTTTTTAGATGTGGAATCTATCTGGAAAGATTACTTGGCGGCCTGTGTTCTGCTCAGTTATCAGCAGGAGAAGATACGCACAGTTCCATACCCATTTTTTGTAGGGGATAATGAGAGCGGCAAAAGTGTTGCCCTAAGCTTGCTTAACTGGCTTTGTTACCGTCCCATGATGGGCGTCACTATCCCCTCAGCTGACATCTACGGTTACTTGGATGACTCAGACGCGCCTGGAACCATCCTGGAGGATGAAGCGCAAGGTCTGCAGCGGGATATGGATAAGGCCAAAATTTACAAGGCAGGCTACAAGAAAGGTGCCGTTGTCCCAAGAACCATACTTGTGCAGAATAAGCGGTTTATCAAGTACTTCCGCGTCTTCTGCCTCAAAGCTTGTGCAGCAGAAGAAACCCCACGAGTCAAAGGCCTGCTTGAACGTTTCATCTTTATTCCTATGGTTGAAGGTTACCCCAATAAGGACTGGGCAGACTTTAACAAAGAAGACGAAACCCGCCTACGTAACCTTAGAGACATGCTCTTGAAGTGGCGGCTAGCAACCATCGAAGGAGAACTACCCGAGGTGGACCTACCGGTTAAGGGGCGGCTAAAGGAACTCTGGAAACCTATAATTCAAGTTGTTTCGGGGTTAACTGTTGAGGCTGATTTGCGAGCGCATCTTGAGAAGCTGCAAAGTGAACGCTTAAGCGAGAAAACCAACACGCTAGAGGGGCATCTTGTCAAGGTAATCTGCGAACTCTATGTGCATGGGCAGGCGATTGCTTTTTCTGATATTTGGGATGCTCTTGTTGCTGATTTAGGGGGGAAGCTGGATGATAAGAAGCCTAACAAGATGGATACACCGGACTTTGGGGAGATTACTAAGCAAAAGATAGGCTACCGACTCCGAGAGGTTCTAAGTGGCAAGAAAATCAAGGTGCGGGGTCAAGAGGGTCCAGCAAGAAACTATGAATTTGATTTAGATAAACTCAAACGTATAGCTAAGAAGTACGGTTGCAGTCTTGTTCCCAAGTTCCCAACTGGAACAAGTTCCCCCCAATCCTGCACACTTTCAAGCTCTGAAAAACCTGAAGAAATCCATGAAAAACCTGTCGAATCAACATTAAAAGACACTTATGAATCAGCGGATACACCGCCGAAAGTTGTGCAACTTGGGAACTCGGGAACAATCCCATTTGATGAGTTGGCTTCTAGAACTAAGAGCGTCTATCGGCTAACCATGGGATGCTATGGTATTGAAGCTTGCAGGTGCTGTGGAGTACAGGGGAAACCTGATTGGCAATACACTGAATTTGATGACTCTTGGGGGTTCCTCTGCGGTTTATGCGGACTGAAGCTCTCTGAAAAACTGAACAACAATAGCTAGCGAGGTAGGAGGGAATGGCTGGACTTACACCGGAAGACAGCATATTTGGCAACAAAGCCAGTTCAAATACCCGTAAGTCGGATAACCCCGAATCCGCTGGCGCCAGCCCCTTATGCCCAAAATGCCGCTCAGACAAAGTTTGGCGAGACTCAAAACGCTACACCAAGCTTGGCAATGAAATTCAAAGATGGTATTGCCGGGATTGTGGCCGCCGCATCTCCGATCCTACCGATGTAGCCAAGGCTCGAAGCACATTGGAACACATTGAAAGGATTGAATCAAAGTCATTAAAAACCGCAGACGACATAGTTACTTCTCGCCAAATATGCGTCACGGAGACGAAAAACTTGGTAGCAGAACCTCAAAGAAACAGGTTTCTGCGGAGAAACGAAACAATACAGCTACAGGCAAACGCAAACATTCCCGAGAAAGTCGTCAACTACCTGCTATGGCTAAAGAAGCAAGGCTACGCTGAATCCACAATCTTTGACAGGGTAAAAATCATCAAATTCCTCGCCAAGAACGCCAACATAGACGACCCCGAAAGCATCAAAGAACTTATCGCAAAAAGAGACAGCTGGGGACTAGGACGCAAAGAAATAGTTGTCGAATGCTACAGCAATTACCTCATATGCGTAGGCGGAACATGGAATCCACCAAGATACAAAGCCGTCGAAAAACTGCCATTCATACCAACGGAGAGCGAAATCGACTACCTAATCGCTTGCTTGGGAAACAAAACAGGCACCTTTGCTCAACTACTCAAAGAAACAGGCGCAAGACGCGGCGAAGCATGGCAACTAGAATGGACAGACATAGACGCCGAAAACCGAACGGTCAGAATAACACCCGAGAAGCATAGCAACCCAAGATTGCTAAAAATCAGCCAAAGATTACTAGAACGCCTACAAGACCTGCCCAAAAACAACATCTACGTTTTCGGTGGAACAAACCTTGAAACCACAGCCAGACTCTTTGAGCTCAGCAGGAAGATAGCAGCCAACAAAAGCAAGAATCCACGATTGCTAAAGATAACCTTCCATACCCTACGCCACTGGAAAGCAACCATGGAATACCACAAAACCAAAGACATCCTTCACGTCATGAAAACGCTTGGTCATAAAAATATCAAGAATACGCTACGGTACACTCAGCTCGTTGATTTTGGAGACCAAGACTACGTAGTTAAAGTTGCTTGGACACTTGAAGAATCCGTCAAGCTACTAGAGGCAGGTTTCCAATACGTTTGCGATTACGAGAAGGGCAAAATCTTTCGAAAGCCCAAATAACCGGCTAGCCGGGTGTTTGTCCAAAAGTATGTTGATGGCGCCGGGGAAGGGACTCGAACCCCTGCGAGCACGAAGCCCACTGGCTATCTTGCCAACTGGCTTTTGGCCCTCTTTGCTTTGCGATCTCGAGGCCAGCGCGATAACCACTCCGCCACCCCGGCTCACATAGACATTCGCATGGCTCTCTAAAAGAGTTTTCAGTTGGGAATGAGTTAAGGCATACGGCTGCTTCTTAATCGTGTGCTATTGGTTCTTGAGTGAGTGTTCCATTTTCGGGTTAACATTTGAGGAGAGGTAGGGTATCAGATAGCGCAAAGTGCTTGCTGTTCTCATTTTATTCTTGCCTTTTCCCGTAAGCTCATTTCGGTTACTTTTGGATACTTTTGGCAGATTAGAAAATTTTTATCGTGAATGGATTAGAGTTGGTTTTTGAGGTTTTGGTGGTTTTTGTGTTCTTTGGTCCTTGTGTGGATGTGGTGTTTTTTGGGTGCCACAAGATTGTTTGTTTGGTTGGTTGCTTTTTGTGTTTGTAATGTTTTTTGGCGTCTATTGGGGTGTGGTGTAGGCGTTTTTAGCCATTGCGATACATGGCTCTATGTTGAGGCCACAGCGGTGTGGGTGTGGGGGATGTATCGTTTGTTTTTTCTTCACAAGAGCCCTTGGGGGTCAGCGATATAGTGCAGCGCAATGAGACATAAGTCCACTGCCTCGCCATCCCTTGGGCCGTGTAACGCCACTGTTGTATAAGGATGGATTTGCGCGACTATGTAGTTACAAGACAAAAAAGGAAAGGGAAGATGTGAAGATTGTTAGCTTATTATTTTCCCATGACTTTTCTAGCGGCGATTTCTATGTCTTCCGCTTTGATGGTTTTTCGTCCCGCATGCATTGCATAATCGAGTGCTTCTTTGGCAATTTTCACGCCGATTTCTTCTAGTGCTTTCGCAAGTTCTTTTGCCGCTGCTTCGCTTACTCTGTCTGCACCTGCTTTCTTACATAACCTATGCATTGGAGCTACAGCAATTTCTAATTCAGTCATACCGACATCTCTTCAGCCTCTTTTTCTCTTTAAGGCAATATTTAACCTTTGTTATCGTTCCTTCCTCTAGAATGCTACCAAACATTGACTTGCTGATTAAAGAAACTTATAAAAATCTTCAAAGAAGAATATAGCGCTGAGAAAAAATGAAACTAATAGACGCACACATCCACCTCTCAGACACAGAATACACAGGCCGTGTTGAGGGACTCATAGCTGACGCAAAAGACGCAGGCATAACCGCCCTAGTCACCAACTCGATGGATCTGAAGACTTGCCAAAACGACATTCAACTCGCCCAAAAATATCCCAATCTCGTTTACCCCGCTTTGGGTATTCATCCTTGGAACGTTAATGTCCTCAAACCCAACGAACTGGAAGAAACCATTAACTTCATTCAACAAAACAAGAATATAGTCAAAGCCATCGGCGAAATTGGACTAGACTACAAGTATGAGACCATATGGGAAAAACAAACATTCGTTTTCGATAAGATGTTGCGTCTTGCTGAAACCCTTAACCTCCCAGTCATTATCCATTCGAGAGGAACAACCGATAGAATCGTCGACATGCTTCCCTCCTACCGCCTCAAACGGGTGCTGTTGCATTGGTTTAGTCACCCCATGAGTGCACTCATTAAAGCCATAGATAAAGGCTACTTCATTACTGAAGGTCCACCAGTTACCTATTCTAACGGCATCCGAGAAGTAGTCAAAAACACGCCCCTAACCAACCTTTTAACTGAAACCGATGGACCAGTAACATATTGGAAGCAACCCTACAATGGACAATTAACTAAACCCTCTTACATACGAAACGTTGTAGCAGCAGTTGCAGAAATCAAAGCCAAACCAATCGAAGAGGTTGCAGACCAAATCGCACAAAACTTCGAAGAATTTTTTAAAATACAATTAACCTGAAACAGTCTCTTTGCTTACGTTCGCTTACAATCCAGCAATTTATTCAATTTTTATCTCTAAGGCGTAACCTTAAATTAAGCCTACCCTCTATTGAAAGTTGCTCCTACGCTTACAAAACGTCCGGAGAAAACAACACAAATTTCGGAGGAAATTAACCTGGGAAAAGTAAAGACGGAACAAATAAAACACCTTGGCAAAGAACTGATGGCACGGTTCCCCAACAAATTCACCAACAACTTCGATGAAAATAAGCGCTTAGTAGATGCGCTAACAAAAGGAACAACAACGCGCGTGCGGAACCAAGTTGCCGGATACATAACCCGCACTATCTCATTAGCTCAAGCCAGTAACGCTTCCGCTACAGAACTGGAAGAACCACCAGAAATAGCCGAATAAAGCAGGAAAAACCGTATGATGGATGAGTACCGAAAAGGGTGGGCACTAAGATACCTTCGGGAAGCAAAGGCTGAGTTGGAAGCCGCCCGAAAAATCCCCTACATGGCACCCAACCTAGTTTTAGAAGCAATACGAAAGGCTCGAAACGCCATCTATTATAGCCTCGGGGAACCAGCCTTCATCGAAATACTTATCCGAGAAGAAGTCCAAAAAACTCCTCCAACCAATGATTCGGTTCTGCATTTTCTAATAGAACTAGAATCCATCGTGCAACAAATAGCCCAACTAGAAGAAATCAACAGTGACGCTATTATGAAACAGGCAGATTCAATCGTGCAAACCGCCACTGACATTGTGGAAACGCTTATAGAAGAAAAAACCGAAAGTCTAGTAAATACTTAAACCAACCTTCTAACATTTCTAACGATTGCGAGTGCGTTTGAGTGACCATTACAGTCAAATTTATCGGTGCGCTACGTCATTTTTCACATAAAACAGAGGTAACAATAGACTATCAAAAAGGGGCATCGATCAAAGACATAGCAACTCAACTTACTCAGGAGTTTCCAAAACTCAAAAACAATCTAATCGGAAACGAATTCAGCGAACCCCAATCAAACTCTCTTATCCTTATCAACGGTACAGAAATCAGCGTGTTAAACGGCTATGAAACCAAACTAAACGACGGTGACGAGGTAGTTTTTGTGCCTGTAGTACATGGCGGTTAGCTATGATTACTTTAACCACCGACTTTGGGCTCACAGATACATATGTTGCACAGATGAAAGGCGTAATTTTAACCATAAACCCAAACGCCACCATAATAGACAACACCCATAACGTCGAAAAATTCAACATCCGAATGGGTGCATTCATGCTAACCTCCATTTCACCTTACTTTCCCAAAGGCACCGTGCATTTGGCAGTAGTAGACCCAGGAGTGGGCACAGCAAGACGCGCCATCGTGATACAGACTAAACATAGCTTTTTCGTTGGACCAGACAACGGCATTCTACTCTTGGCAGCACAAAACCAAGGCATCGAACACATATACGAAATTGCCAACCATGAGTTTATGCTGCCAAAGGTTTCAGACACATTTCATGGCAGAGATGTTTTTGCGCCTGCCGCTGCATATTTGGACAATGGAGTGAACCCCCACGCGTTCGGTCCACAAATAAACGATGCTGTTATACCGAGGTTTGCCACGGTTGCTCATAAAGAAGGATGGCTAGTTGGCGAAGTGCTGCATGTAGATGGCTTTGGCAACGTCATTACTAACATACAAACCCCAGAAGTTATAGAAAAACAATACATCGACGTTAAATTTTGCCAAACTTTTATCAAACCCAAAATCGCTAAAACCTACGCTCAAACTCCTAGACATCAGGCTATCGCGTTAATTGGCAGCCATGGCTTCCTAGAAATAGCGCTAAACCAAGGTAATGCAGCCAAAAAATTTCATGTAAAAACTGGCGACAAAATAGAGGTCAAATTCGTCTAATCCCTACGCTATTATAGTTTCAACCAGCTCAGCAACGATATCAGCAGGATTATCGAACGCAGCAAGCTTGCTTGCAACATCAAACCGTTTACCCACATATTTCTTTGCATATGCAAGGACGTCTTGTTCCGTTGTTATGAACAGCGGAAAACCCTTTTTCGCCAGGTATACATTTACGTTTGTCTTTGCCATATCAGAGACTGCAATGCTTGGTACCCCTAGTAACGCAGCTTCACGGGCAATCGTGCCTCCATAGCTAATAACCAAATCAGCGTTTGCAATCAAATTCACCGAATCAATAAATTCCGACTTCACACCGAAAGCGTCCCCTTCTTGTCCATATCGCTCGATAAACTGTACGTTTCCAAGTTTCCCAAGTTCCTCAGTTAAATTTCTTGCGATGTCAGTTTTTCCTTGGGCATAGGCAGCTCTATGCTCTACCTGCCGTAGAACAATCAAAGGCTTCTCCAAATCGGGCGCATTAAGTGGCTGGTAACCTTGTATCCAAGCAACTTCATCGACCCCTTTGAATGGAACAATTCTTTGGGCACAGTATTTTCTTGGAAATGTTTTAGGCAAGGCCTCGGAAACCACAACGGTGTGAGCAAAGGGAATCGTTAAATTGTTAACTGAAAGTGCATGTGGTGTGTCAGCGGTCAAGATTATGGGTATGCCTAATCCGAAGGCAGTCCTGCAAAGCTCTACTGATTGATGTGCAACAGCGATGTCTGGTTTGTTCTCCGTAAAGAGTTTAGAGAATCCGATTATGCGTTTTGCGCTCTCCTCCAACCGTGAAAACAGGGATGCTGGATTGTATTTGCCGACAACTATGGGGCTTTCGCCAAGGAGTTTTGCAAGAGGTATGGTGTCCGGGTGCTCTCTTGTGGTAAAAATGAACTCGTGACCTGCCTCCCTGAGGCGCCTTCCAATTGCCACGCCATACCTTATATGTTTGCCCGTACAAGCATCATACCATATTTTCATGGCTTCACCAGATGTTTAGCTATGAAAGCTTCACGTTTCGCCTCATACTCTTCCAAAGACATAACTACCTTCGCTGGACATCCCGCAACAACTGTTTTTGGCGCCACATCTTTGGCTACAACGCTTCCTCCACCAACCACGGCTTTTTCACCAACAGTTACACCTGGAAGTATGGTGACCCCCCCGCCGATTGCCGCGCCGTCCTTAATGGTCGGTGGAGTCATTGTGGTGCTCTTTGGGTATTTATCGTTTAGGAGGCTGCTGTTGGGTGCTATGAAGACGTTGTCACCTAGTATGCAGCCGTTTGAGATGGTTACGTGTGCTTGTATGTTGCAGTTTTTGCCTAAGACGACGTTCTTTCCTATGTCACAGAAGCTACCGATGATGGTGCCATCGCCAATTTTTGTGTTATCCCCTAACACAACGTAATTCCATATTGCCACGTTTTGTCCAATTTGCAAATTTGTTCCAAAAACTACTCCGACGCCACACTTAGAGTTATTGCGCATTTATTTTCCTCAGCTTTCAGAGATGTTTTGAAGTTTATAAGCTATGAAGTGCTTAAAACTTTTTCCGCGCTTCAAAAAATTATGAGATAAAAATGTGTTGCAACTACGAGATTCGGATTCTTTTATTAAATATCTATATTTAATGAGATGAAAAAAATGTTTCATTTTAGAGTCATTTTGTCTCATTATTTTATATAAAATATGATCTGAGAGATAGTGAATTTATGCGAAATAAACATTTTTGGTTTCGATATCAGTTAAATTAATATATCGCTTGAACCCCCTCTTTGGGTTAGCATGGCAACCTTTTGAAGGCTTGCTATGCTAACAAGAAATAGGAATTGAAAAAATGAAAAAAACTAAAAATAAAACTATAAGTACTTTGATTTCAGCGATTCTAACAATCACAATGATTGCTTCAACAATATTTGCAGTCTTGCCAGCAGTCAATGCTCAGTCAGTTCAAAAGTATCCTACCTTCATCTATGCGGCCGTTGCCCCTAACCCAGTCGGCGTCGGCCAACCCGTAACCGTCGTCACTTGGACTGCAGAAATGCCCCCAGATATCGGTGAAGCTAATCGCTATGTCTCTTCGCCAACTGGAAGAGCCGGTTGGAGCGGCTTGACATTGACGGTAACTGATCCTGATGGTAAAACAGAAAACTTCAACCTGCCATACACAGACCCAGTAGGTTCAACTTGGTATACATTTACTCCTGATAAAATCGGAAACTATACTTTCGTAACTCACTTCCCCGAAACCTGGAAAAATTCAACTGAAAACCCGACTGCAGTAAGAAGACTTTATGCAGCCGCCGATAGCCCCGTATGTACCCTTACTGTGCAAGAAGAGCAGTTAGTACCTTACGTTAGTGGAGGTCTTCCGACGGAATATTGGTCACGCCCAATATATCCAACCAACCGTGAATGGGGAACAATTTCAGGCAACTGGATGACAGGCTTACGAGACTTACCATACATAACTGCCCCAAATAGTGCACACGTTTTGTGGACCGCTCCTTACGGCTTTGGAGGCATCACTGGTGGACTTTACAGTAACGGTGCAGACGTCATCAATGCAACTGACATAAGCTACCATACAGGTAGCGCATATGAAGGCAAATTCGCCTCTCCACAAATCATAAATGGGTGGCTTTTCTACACGCAATCCCTTGAAGATTCAGTCACAACCACACATACAAAAATCATCGCAAGAGACCTGGTTACAGGAGAAATTTACTGGACCCAAAACGGAACAAGCACAGCAGGCAGCAGCATATACATGTACTCATCGCCTAACCAGCATGGAACACATCCATACCTTTGGACTTCCGGTGTAGCCGTACAAGCATTAAGTCCAGGTGTAACTCCTCCAGCCAACACGGTTGTAGATCCGTTCACAGGATCAGAGCTTTTTAACTTCATCAACGTTCCAAGTGGCACATGGTGTGTTGGACCGAGCGGTGAACGCATGCAAATCGTCTTCGGCGGATCAACTTCTAACAGAACATGGATGGCATTATGGAACAGCTCCGCTATACCTTCAATGCTACTTGGCAACAGCAGCACTAACCTCTGGCAATACAGACCCGTAGGAAAGCAACACAACGGAACCCTCGGATACTCATGGAACGTGACTTTGCCGCCAAACCTAGGTACAACATACCAGGTCTACTACTTCGATGACCGAGTGATAAGCGGCACAGGCTTCGTACAATTCGGAACAAGTCAATACAACGAGCAATTCACTGTATGGTCCGTAAGCCTCAAACCAGAAACACGCGGCCAACTTATGTGGAAGATCGCTCCTAAACCACCAGCAGCCAACGTAACACTACAGTGGAGCTCTGCAAGCGTAAAGGACGGCGTATTAGTCCTTAGAGCAAAAGAAACGATGCAATTCATCGGCTTTGATATAAACACTGGGGCACAACTCTGGATAACAGACCCTCAACCATCTTGGATGATGTACAGCAGTGGCTCTGAAATCCAAAACGGTATCCTGTACTCAGGTGGATACGGCGGCCAGGTGTTCGCCTACGATGTCCACACAGGAAAACTCTTATGGATAGCAAACACTGATCCAGAAGGATTAGAAAGCGCCTACGACATGACACCACTAACCATCCAAGTTGTCGATGGAAAAATCTATGCCCGCTCACAAGAACACTCTCATACCCAACCGCTCTACAGAACATGGAAAGTCTACTGCTTCAACGCTACCACAGGCGACCGCATATGGACTCTTAACGGATACTGGAGTGAATGGGCCTTCTCAAGCGGCATTGGTGTCAGCCTCAACTCGATGGATAACCAAATATACGCCATTGGTAAAGGACCCAGCGCCATCACGGCAGAAGTCACCAACGATCAAATCACTTTCGGCAACAACGTACTCATTAAAGGTATGGTGACCGATATATCTGCAGGCACGCAGAACTCAGTCTCAAGAGCACGCTTCCCACAAGGAGTCCCAGCCGTTTCTGATGAAAGCATGACAGATTGGATGCAATACGTTTACCAGCAAGCACCACGTCCAGCAGATACTAAAGGCGTCACCGTTGATCTCTATGTCATCGATTCAAACGGCAATTACCGACCCATCGGCACAACAACCAGTGATGCAAACGGATTCTACAGCTACAACTGGACTCCAGACATCGAAGGCAAATACACAGTTATCGCTAGCTTCGCAGGTTCAAACTCATATTGGCCATCTCGCAGTGAAACCGCATTCCAAGTCAACGCTGCCATACCAACCCCAACACAGCAGCCAGTAGCGGCTGCACCTCCAACCGAGATGTACATTCTTGGTTTAGGAGTAGCCATAATCATTGCAATCGCCATAGTTGGCGTTGTATTGCTAATGGCAATAAAGAAACGGGCATAAACCACCAAACAAAACAAACCTCCCTTCCCTTTTTTGTTGCCACTGTTACAGCCCTTCTAAACCCTTGGCGCTAGCGTCGCCGGAATTGCACGATTCTTCTGAGCCAAATTTCAAAGCGATTATCTAAATTCTGCTGTTTTAACGTTAGAGCCGAAGAACCGATAAATCATGATGGTTTCTTTGCCAATTTTGTATTGAATGCCAAAATGATGGTTGCCAACATCAAAATCAAGAGGGCAGCGCCGAGAATGGTGAGTGTAACGCTAAAGGCAGGTTCTGAATGTAGAACTGTCGTAGAAGGCGTCATGAGCATACCTCCTAAGTAGGCGGCTAAGAAAACTCCAACAAATGCGGCGCCAACGCCCTCAAGCACCAACAGTAGTACAGTTGTGGTCTTTACGTTTTTTTCCAAGCGAACCTTCGCCAACGGTAAATACAATCAGCGCTTTGTATTTAAGAATTTAACTATGTACTGTTGCATTAACCGAAAGTGTAATATATCCAACTCGCCGATTTTGTTTCAACCGCAAAAACGGTTGATTCTATGCCAGAGCTAAAACAATCATGCGCGCTAAAGGTAGGCTTGCTTATTGTTGCTGTCGCCTACTTCTTGTTTAATTTGCATTCGTTGTTTACTTTGGAATGGATCGGTGAATGGAACCGTATAGGCGGATCTTTTTCTTTTGCTGTTTTTTTGCAGGATATTGCTAATTTGGTGGGTATTATTGCTCGGTTTATTGGGGGAATTCTTGCCATTGGTGTCGTCCCATATTATCTTTTTAAGGGGTCAGCTGTGACGCAAAAGGCATACAAAATTATCAAGGGCGTTTTGGTTCTCGAAGCAGTTTACTGGTTGTCCCTTGCACCCGTTGCAGGAGAGTACGTTTACTTCCTCATCAGTGGACTTGCCCGTTATTCCGCAGTTGGTGTGCTTAACAACCTTGCGTGGACGACAATTCCAGCCATCGTCGAGTCTATTATGCCTCCGATTGCACTTCTTATGTTAGCCATAAGATTAAACCCAGATAAACCAAACAAT
The DNA here is from genome assembly GCA_026014665.1 of Candidatus Bathyarchaeota archaeon. GTDB lineage: Archaea > Thermoproteota > Bathyarchaeia > Bathyarchaeales > Bathycorpusculaceae > Bathycorpusculum. Next base: position 30,944 of record JAOZHX010000015.1, on the reverse strand, counting down.
TATGCGATTAAATGGGCATTAATCGTCGGTGCCAGCTACGTTTTCACTTTTTGGTTAACCAACAATGCAGCCTGGATGCTTGCGATTACTGGCAGAACTGGCAAGGGAATAGAATACCTCACGAATTATCCTCATCACATGCTCAGCTTCCTTTCAACATTGTTTGGGTTGCTGGCTTTATCGGTTTATGCAATGTATTATGCCAATAAATATCATAAAGCCCAAACTCTCGAAGAACTCGACATGAGGGGAGTGGGCATCATAATCACAGGGCTCGGATTGTACTTCCTGTGGAATTATTTGTCTTGGATATTTTTCGGTTTGGTTTGGAGCAATTGGTATGCGTGGTTTTTGGGGCATAACTTGGATTTATGGATGCTTTCGCTCCCGCTTGTGGGGCTACCGCTTCTCTTTTTACCCAAACCTGGCGTAAATGGTTCTGCAAAAAGTCAATGAAGATTCAACGGGTAACTGCGTTTATTGTTTTTTCCTTACGTGTCCTTTTAGGTTTAAATAGTCTAACCTTTATTTGAGCAATGAATGGAGGCAATAATTTGACACAAGAAACGGTGCTCATCATTGGGTTAGGTGAAATCGGACACACCTTGTTTGCGTTGTTTAACGAAGCAAAGGATCGGTTTGCTGTTTACGGCTTGGATGTGGATGAGAAAAAAATGCGTGAACTAAACCAAGAAACGAGTAAAATCCCCAGCCAAGTCGATACTATGCATGTTTGTCTGCCGTGTGGTTGCCAAGAGAAATTTGTGGAAATAACGGCTGGTTATGTTGAGAAGTTCAAGCCGAATTTAGCGATAATAAACAGCACTGTTCCACCTGGAACTACCCTCAAGGTTGCTGAGCGATGCCGATGCCTACTTGTTCATTCTCCTTCCCGAGGCGTGCATAAAAGTGCTGAGCACATGGTGTGGGAGATGAAGCGATGGACTAAATACGTTGGCGGAGTAAACTCTGCTGCGGCGAATGCTGCGCGGGTGCATTTTGAAAAGTTGGGTCTTAAAGTCAAAGTTCTCAAAGGGTGTGCTGAAACTGAATTGGCCAAACTTTTTGAAACTACTTATCGAGCTTGGATGATTGCTTGTTTTCAGGAGATGCATCGGATTTCTAGAGCTTTTGGCGCTGATTTTGACGAAACTGTCGATTTCTTGGAGGATACTCACCGGTTGCGGTTTGATAGGCCAGTGATGTTTCCAGGTGTGATTGGCGGTCACTGTTTAATTCCTAACACAGAGTTGCTGCTGGAGACTTATGAGTCACCTTTTCTACGGTTGATTTTAGAGTCTAACGAGAAGCGCAAGGAAGAAATCAAGGATAAAGCGGTTGCGTTGGAAGTAAAGAAGGTTTCAGCTAGAGCAGAAGCCCTGCAAGAAGAAATCACAGGAAAATAGGCTTTTTGCTGCTTGCGGCAACCTATAGCCCCCTTTTATATAGGCAGATTATGAGTGGGGTAGGTGGAGGAGTTGTTCTCTTTGACTCCCTCCCCCTATACGAGGTTTTGTTTATGCCAATTTGGCTTTTGGTTATTTGTTTATTGGCTTTAATCATTTTCGGTGTTGGTACTATAGTTATTCGCAAACCTCTTAAGAAGGCTTATTGCCTATTCATTATCGGTGCATATTTTGGGCGTAAACTTCAAGGACATCATACCAAAAACCCAGGTCAAACTCGAGGACCTGTCGGGTAAAATCATAGCTATAGACGCATACAACGCCATTTACCAGTTCCTCAGCATCATCCGCCAGCCAGACGGCACCCCACTTAAAGATAGCACCGGCAAAATCACCAGTCATTTAAGCGGACTCTTCTACCGTACCGCCAACCTTGTCGAAATGGGAATTAAGCCCGTTTATGTTTTTGACGGTGAATCGCCCGCGTTAAAAGCAGCAGAGATCGAGCGGCGGCGGCAAATCAAAGTTGAGGCAACAGTACGCTATGAAAAAGCCTTAAAGGAAGGCAAACCTGCGGAAGCACGGATGTATGCACAGGCGGCAACGAGCATGAAGGATTATATGCTTGATGATAGCCAAAAACTCCTTGGTCTAATGGGGTTGCCGTGGGTGCAAGCACCCGGGGAAGGGGAAGCTCAGGCAGCGCATATGGCACGGAAAGGGCATGCAGATTATTGTGCAAGCCAAGACTATGATAGCCTTCTATTTGGTGCTCCCAAACTGTTGCGCAATGTCACCATATCGGGTAGGCGGAAGTTGCCCAGCAAAAACCTTTACGTTGATATCGTGCCTGAAGTGGTGGAGTTGGCTAGGGCGTTGAGTGAATGTGGCTTAACGTATGAGCAGCTAATCGATGTCGGCATCTTAATCGGCACAGACTTTAACCCTGACGGCATCGAAGGCATCGGACCTAAAACCGCCCTAAAACTCATTCGCCAATACGGTAACTTAGAGACTGCATTACCCCACATAAGAAACGCTGTTTTCCCATGTGACCCCAAAGAAATAAGAGAAATATTCCTCCACCCCGAAGTCACAGACAACTACAAACTGGAATGGAAAGCTCCTGATGAGGCGGGGATACTCGATTTCATGTGTCGAGAGAAAGAGTTCGGCGAGGACCGCATCAAAAAGTCCCTTGAGCGGATGACTATGGGAAGCAAAAAACAGAAGGGCAAGGTTTCACTGGAGAAATGGTTCGGCTAAAAAGAAGTGCTACTTCACGGTAACCGACTTCGCCAGATTCCGCGGCATGTCGGGGTTGAAGCCTTTCTCAAGCGCAGTGTAGTATGCAAGCAACTGAAGGGGCACCGCAAATGGAATTGGCGAGAGCACGCTTGGGATGCCTTTTGGGACTTCGATGTAGTCATCAGCTAAGCCCTTGATTTCTTGGTCGCCTTCTTCTATGACAGCGATTATGTGGGCGCCTCGAGCTTTCATCTCCATGATGTTGCCGATCAATGTTTTATGACATTCATCTTTAGGGCACACGAAAACTACTGGGAACCCGTTCTCCACAAGGCTTATGGGTCCATGTTTGCTTTCGCCTGCAGGAAACGCGATGGAGGGGATGTAAGCGATTTCCATGAGTTTGAGTCTGCCCTCGAACGCTGTGGCGGTGCTGATGCCTCTTCCTAAGAAGAAGAACACCTTTGAATCAGCGTATTTCTTTGCGATTTGTTTTATCTTCTCTTCCTGCGTGTTTACAATGGTTTCTGCAAGATCTGGGAGCTTCTGCAGGTTCTCTTCAAGGCTGTCTATTTCATCTTGAGAGACTTTACCCCTTTTCTTGGCTAACTTCAAAGCTAGCTGTGCCAAAACGGAGAGTTGGGAAGTGAAAGTTTTAGTGGCTGCGACACCGATTTCTGGACCCGCCTGTGTGCCGATGTAAACACGGGAGATGCGGGTAAGGGTGGAGCCGATGACGTTTGTTAAGCTCAGGATAGTGGCGGCGCGTTGCTGGGCGCAGGTGACGGCTGCTATGGTGTCCGCGGTTTCGCCTGATTGGCTCACTGCGAGGATGGTGCTGTCGATGCTTACGGATTTACCGCATTGCTCTACGAATTCTGACGCATAAACAGGAAAAGTCGGTAGAAACGCCAGTTTAGAAAACATGTATGAAGCTGCCAGGCAAGCGTGGTAGCTTGTTCCGCAAGCGACCAAAAACACTTCATTGGCGCGGTCAAGAAAAGTCGTAAGCAGATCCAGATAATGTTCCTGCATACGCAAGGTGTTGCGGAGCGTTTCTGGCTGCTCATGGATTTCTTTAATCATAAAGTGTGGGTACCCCTGTTTTACCGCCATTTCCGGCGTCCACTCGATGGTTATAGGTTCCCGTGTTATGGGGGTGTTGTCAGAGATTTTTCTTATTTCATACCCTTGAGCTGTCAGGATGGCGAGCTCACCGTTGTTCACCATAACAGCTTTGTTGGTAATAGCTAAAAACGCTGGAATGTCGCTGGCGCAGAAAACGCCTTGGTGGTTGATTCCTAAAACCAGGGGGCTCTCGTTTCGAGCGCACACAATCTTGTCTGGCTCGCGGGTGGATATGATGGCAAAGGCGTAGGAACCTTCAACGCGTTTGAGGCTGTCTAAAACTGCCTGTGTGAAAGTGAGTTTAGGGTTTTGTTTTAGGGTTTCTTCGATTAAGTGCGCCATGACTTCGGTGTCTGTTTTTGAAACGAAGTTGTGGCCGAGGTTTTGGAGTTCATTTTTTAATTCAATAAAGTTCTCGATGATGCCGTTGTGAACAACCACTATTTCTCCAGTACAGTCGGTGTGGGGGTGAGCGTTAACTTTGAGGGGGGCGCCGTGGGTTGCCCATCTGGTGTGGCCTATGCCGATGTTGCCGGGTAAATCGTCGAGGTTTAGGATTTTGTGGACGTCATCGATTTTTCCCTGGTCCTTTTTTATGTATATCTTTCCCTCAGAGATCGTGGCTATGCCCACTGAGTCATAGCCTCGGTATTCTAAACGTTTAAGAGAAGCATGAATGAGGGGGGCAGCGTTGCCTTCCTTTAAAACACAACCAAATATTCCACACATGATTCGACAGCCTCAGATATTGTTGAACTGTTTCTTAGTTTATGGAGCATAGGCATCGTTATTAAGCATTATTAATATTCCAGTGTCACCGCTAAAAAATGATTTCTAATGGAATCTGCCTTCTTGACTGGCAGGCGGCTTTCTGCGGCGGTGCTTGAGCAAGAATGTTTGGACCATTATAAATAAATTTTTTATAGTACTTACGCTGCTTTCAAGATGGTTGCAACATGGATAAGAAATTGCTCCTCAAAGACAACGGCAATATCCAAGAAGTCAAAGACATAAGCATAGTGGAGGACGCCCAAAAGCTAAAAATGATGCTGGGCAGCCTCAGCTGGAAAATCCTGACTCTTCTCTCCGAGAAGGAAATGTATCCTTTAGAGGTCGCCAAGCAACTAGGGGTTCACGAACAAAAGATTTACTATCACATACGAAAACTCTGCAAAGCAGGCGCCATAACCGTTGCTAGAGAAGCAAAAAAGAAAGGGGCCACTGCAAGATATTACCGGACTGTTTCGCCCGCTTTTGGTATAGAATTTCCTTCGGGGTACCGGCAAATCCAGAACTTTTGCCTTCTTGGCATAAGCGATCAGCTTCAAGAGTTTTTCAAAGAATTCATAAACAAGGGTACGTTCGACGGCAAAATCGTTGTTGGCAGTCCCCAGCCGCATGGACCGTTTAAAACAAGCGCTCGAGATGGACATTATGCTGCGCATTTGGCTCTGTTTTTGGGGCAATTCGCAAAAATGCCTGCTGAGTTTGCGGTGAAGCTTGATGTAGACGTGAAGGCTGAAAAGGAAGAGAAAAATAACCTCATCCTCGTGGGTGGTCCAGGCACCAACCTTCTTGCCCAAGAAGTCAACGAATACTTACCCATTAAATTTATCATGCAGTCCTCGGGGCAGGGCTTTTTGCTGGGTGGCTTATCATCTAAGAACACTGGGCGTGTTTACACGTCGGATGTTTCAGGTATCATAGCTAAAATTGTTAACCCTTGGGATAACACTAAGCGTATCATTGTTTTGGCGGGCAACAAAGCAGTCGGAACCAAAGCCTGTGTAATCGCATTGACGAACCTTTGGAAAACAACCCTGCAAAAATACAAAGGAGAAGACCCTTTTGCAGTTGTGATCCAAGGGTTTGATTTGGATGGAGACGGAAAAGTAGACTCCGTTGAGGTACGCGAGTAATTGAACGACAAAGAAGTGCGAGAAACCGTTTTGGCACTTGGACACAGAAACATTACCGCCACTCACCCCCTAACGCTTATGTTCACCAAAGATACCCACCTGTCCAAGAGAGGCGATTGCATCGTTGCAGTAGCCGCTGACAAAGCCGTTGCCGATTTAAGCCCAAAATTCAAGGAAGCCCTCAGAGCGCCAAATGCAAGGCTAACCATACAAATTGAGACAGGCGGCTTAACTGAGATAATCACTGCCAAGGGTTCGCCTAAACTGATTCTATCCCACCCAACGGACATGGTGATTAGGCGAAGCGACTTCATTTCGGATCGCACACTCGCCATTGGAGCAGATAAGGCTTCGTTGGGTTTACCACGACCGTTCATAGATAAACTAAAAAATTCTAACCAACAAATCAGAATAACCCTGATAGCGTCTTCTATTTGATTACTGCGTCCAAAACGACTTGCGACTCGTAAGGTGCAGTTTCACGAATGCTTTTTTCGTACTGGAAAGTGATGATTTTTCTGCTGTTTTGCTCAACTGCATCAGAGCAGCGTTCTTTGAGGCTATCTATGGAGTCGGGTGAGCGGATGAAAGCATAAAAATGCACACTTCCGCCCTGTGGTTTGATGGTTTGGCAGGCTGCGTCCGTGAAGTCGAGAGCTTTTTCTGGCAAATTCATGATGACTCTATCTGCTAAACCTTTCAGTTTTGTGGCAGCAAACTGTCTTGCATCGCCTAGCATAGGGAAAACTCGGTTATCTACCCTATTAACCCTCACATTCATGGCAAGCAACTCAACAGCATCAGGGTTTAGGTCCACCGCATAAACCTTCACGCTTTGATTTTTCTTACCAATCAACACTGAAAAGGGTCCAACGCCAGCAAACAAATCCACCACAGTTTCGCCAGACTTCACAAGCGAAGCCACCCTATCGTGTTCATGGCTAAGACGAGGCGAAAAATATGCTTTAGCCACATCCACATAGTATTGGCAGCCGAATTCACGGTGGATTGTTCGAGTTTTATTTTCACCCGCTATATGGATGTATTCTCGGGTGCGGTAGGTTCCAGTTATAGCGCTTGCTTTTGCAAGAACAGTCTTCACGTTTTTATGTGTTTTTAAGATGGCTTCTCCTATTAGATTCTGGTAAGGTTCGAGTTCAGGAGGAATTTCGACGATGGCTATGTCGCCGATGACGTCGAGGGCTTGCGGCAGAACAGCAAGCAGATGCGGTGGCAGATGGTTTTCGAGGACTTGCATAACTGTTTTGGGCGGCGACATCTTTTCGACGAAGGCACTTACTGTTATTTGGAGTTCGTTAACTTGGTTTTTTAGTTCTCTATACTCGATTTCTTTCGGTTGCTGAATTAACGGGATGCAGAGCGTTGTTTCTTCTCTGTGGATACGTAACGTTTTATCTAGGAGCCCCAGTTTGCCGACTAAGGCTATTGTTTTTTCACCTTGGTTTTTTGGAACTTTGAGGCAGAGCGCTGTTTTAGACATGCTGGTCAGCTGTTTTTTCTATTCTGTAGAGGTTGTTTATTTTTTGGATGGCGAATTTAACGTTTAACATTTTTTCCATCAGCCAAATGTTAGATTCTATGTGTTCAGTAATTGTTCGAGTTAAGAGCGCTGACTTACCTTTGGCGAGGGCTATGTAGGGAATAATCATATCCGCTAAGAAAGCATCAACCGTAGGATGTGCTGCCAACTCATTGAGGAGTTTTTGCGCTGCTTCCTTGCCCACTACCTCTGCCATCTTGCGCAACTCGCCGATGGCGTCAGCACCCAAGATGACGCCTGTATCGGTTCTGGCCCACAACACGATGGAACTGCCTTTCTGGAGAGGGTTAGATTGGTCATTGATAACTTGGATGTCAGCTTTGCAGCTGTTTGATGCAAGGTGGTCTGTTGCTGCTTTGGCTTGTCGCTCGGCAACTTGTCTGTCTGCGAGGAAGGTGCAGACGGAAATGCCTTTTATGTGCTGTAGTTTACCGAAGTGCTCCAATGATACTGACTTGAGGTTTGGGTTGGGTGCAACAACCATCGTGGCTTCGCCCATACCTTTTGGGTAATAACCGTATCTTTGAACGGTAATTTCTGCCTCCACGCCTAGTTGTTTGAGGGCCATCAAAAGGACGTACCGCATGTAATTGATGGTGGGTGCATGTATCGTATCAGTTCCGCCCTTCGCCACATGTAAACGCACTGGATGCTCAGCAAACAAACAAATCGGCAGCGCTGCCAAAAACAGCATAGGGATGCTTCCTGCAGTTTCGATTACTGCTTCGACGTTGCCGCCTCCAATCTTTTGGGGCATAAACCAAAGTTCCCTCGAACCCAATGTTGCGCCCTGAACTCTGGCATTACACAGCTTAGCCGCCGTCAAAACCGCTTCGAGGTGCTGGTGCTTTAAGCCTGGTTGGGGGCGGTTTTGGCGGATGTTGGTTATGTGGATGGGTTGCTGTTTGATTGCGGCGAGGGCTACAGATAGCCTTAGTATTGTGCCGCTTCCGCTTTTTTGGCTTCCGTCAATTTCAATCATTACACCTCTGTCTATGTGAAGCCAATTTAAAAAATCGATTTATGCTAAGCACTATTCCCCAAGTGCCTGAGCATCTTTAGATGCCTTCTATAAAGCAATAAACTTACAACTAAACATATTGCCGCAACAAGAAAGCCTATGGGTACAATCGTCCCATCACTTAGAGGGTTTGTTGTAGCCATAGCAGCATCTGATGAGTAAACTGTGAAGTTAACGATTTGAGAGTAAGTGTAATAGTTATCATACCACAGACTGCCCCCCGCCATCCATACATAGCCCTCTACACCATCACAAAACAAGCACATTTGCAAAGTATGATTTCCATCTTCTAAGCCCTTGAGGGGTAAGGAATAGTTAAACGGTTCAAGCAGATGACTGTTTACTTCGATTGAAACGTTAGAGGGTTGTCCATCTAAATAATATGTAGCATTGACGACTCTGTTTCCAAAGTCATCTCCAAAACTAGAAGAATTTATGGGTTCAAACCAATTGTTGCTATATGGATAACCACCCAAATCTGCGGTTGGTTTAGTTAAGTTGAAGACCAAAATGACGCTATCTGGAGAATATGTCTCGTTGGTCTCGGGCGATTGTATTGCAATTATTGGTGATGCATCGAACCGCCATTGAACTATAGGGTTTGCTTTTGCAGTATTAGAATTTGAATTACCAGGCACAAAGAGCAAAACGATTGAAAAGAAGAGTGCTGATATAAGCAACACATTCTTCTTCATAGCGGGTCATCGAATCGACAAAACTTAACTTAAAATAAAAGGTTTCTTGTTCAGACTTCTTGACTAAGACTTGTCAATATTTCTTGACTAAAATGGAATCAGCCCTGCTTTTTTGGATTGATTGTTAAGCCTTTTTAAGCGCGTCAATTTTTTCCATTTCTAAGAATCTGCAGGTTGCTATTGAAATAAGAGGGTTCATGCAACTGTTATAGAAAAAAGTAATAAGCACTCTTGGCTTATTTAGGAGTTTGAGAGGGAGCGCCCAGTGAGCAGTGACAAGGAAAAGCTAAACCAACTCCTCCAAAAAGTCGACGAGATAACCCTAAACATAGAAAAAATCTCAGATGAACTCCGAGCTATCTCAGTCTCGCTGCGGTCGCTCGCCGTAGCCCAAATCACGCAGTCAGCTCCACCGCCAACCCCTCCACCTCAACCTACGCCCAGAGAACTCAATAAACTAAGAACAATTGATGACATACGTATGTCGTTCCCAGAAGAACTAGAAGCACGCTTAGGCTTTGAAGAAAAAGGCGACTACATAATCATAAAACCCAAACAATTCCTCGGCTCCGAAAATTTCGCTAAAATCGCGTCAGCTGTCCGCGGCATGGGCGGTGAATACATTAGCGCAGGAAAAGACAGCCACTTTAGGGTGCCTAAAAAGAAAGCCTAAACTTATCGGGTAAAGAAACCCGCAAATTCTCCCTTGTAGGGTTCATAGTTAACTTCGATGTTATCCACTCTAGCCGAAGAGGGGCCATGATGGCAGAAATCAACAAGCGCCCTGACCGCTGTTTCTTCGCCTTCAAAAACCGCTTCCACTCGCCAATCAGGCAGATTCCTCACCCAACCTGTCACCCCATGGTTTTGGGCTTGGCGCTTTGTAGCTTGCCTAAAAAAAACGCCTTGAACTCGTCCACTGACAAACACGTGGGCTCTAATTTTTGCCATGATATTCTTCAGTTGAAGCATGCTTTTATTAATGTTCTCATGGGTCGATTTCTTCCCCGATTGTGTAGAGGAACAGGCTTGCAGAAGATGGACCCAACCACTTGAAATTGTTAATCAACGTTTTAGTTACGTTTGCATAGTTATTCGACTTATCCATGCTATCAAGGTACTTTTGGAAGGAGCCATACTGCCTCTTAATTGCCTGGAAAGTTTCGGCATTGCGCACGACCGCTTGAATTTTACCCCTATTCCGTATGATGCCGTTATCTTGCATGAGTCTTTGCTCGTCAGCATCCTCAAAGCGAGCAACTTTTTCAATGTCAAAATCCTTGAAAGCCTTCCTAATAGCAGGCCACTTCTTATCAACTACATGCCAGTTTAAACCCGCTTGAAAAATTACCCGACACATGTTCTCAAAATAAGCGTTGTCGCTTGGCGGTCGTTTCTCCCTATACCACCACTCAGGAACTTGCCAACTCTGCTCTTGCATAAAAACTACTCCACAACACAAGGCTTTTCAGGTTAATTTAAGCCATTATGGTAACGCTTCCACACCCACAAAAGCATTCACTTTCACTCACCTCTCCCCTGACCCCAAAAGTTGCATCAACCCTCCCCTTAAAAGCAATCTCAACAGATGCAGCTGTCGTGGTATGCCATGTTCAAAGGAAACTCGGGAAAACTGATGGTTTATGCTTCAACCGGTCTTCCAAGCAGAAAGCGATTTGAATCCGTAAAAGGCGCAGCTAAGGCAACGGCTAAACAGCTGAATCTGGATTTTGAGCTTGTGAGGTTTGAAAGAGATGCCTCACCGATCTATGTTTATTATGAAGAAGGCGAAGGCGACGAACCAATTCCACTCTATTGTGATGAAGGCAAAAAATCAGATTTAGAGGAAATAAGCAACGCCCTCAGAAAAATGATGTTTGTACTCTCCTTCCACCCCAAGCATACTGCGCTACGGCAGATGAGGCGCGAATTGCTTAAACTTTCCTAAAGCGGATAGCCTGGTTCTCAAGCATTACCTCAAAGACCTGATTCACGTCAAAGCTTATGCCTAAGCTGTCGTATTCATGTTCGGTTAGGAACAGAATTATCTTAGGAGTTGACATTTGCGTCCGCTGGGGCAAAAATGGCATTTGCTGCTGAAGCGCTTGCATGATGTCTTGCGCCATCTTAGCTTCGTCCGATTGTGGACGCATAATGTAAGGGTTAACCTCTCGCTCTTCGAGAAGCTCGATTCGTTTGCCAAGGTTGCCGTCTAAGTCTCGGGTAGATTCGATTTTGTTAACTCGTACTCGGAACATGCATCTCACACTCTCCATATGCATAGGCAGTCACAGATTTAATCGTTTATACTAATTGCGCAGCCGTTTCTTTATCTATGTATCTTCCAAGTCTAAAACGGGAAAGTGGACCAAGAAGCTTAGCAAGTTCTTCTTTAGACACCGGATTGCTAACCTCTTTGAGGTTGGAGAACCGTATGAAAGTCACCATATCTCGACCGTCCACAAAGCTCCTGTACTCTTCAAAGCTTTCAAAGCAACTATCTGCGCCAAATTTTTCCCATAAGTCTCTGTAGTTTCCTTTCAATCGCTCCAAAAAATCTGCCGTACCCAAAACTTGACTCTTCCTCGTAACATAGAACAGCAACTGCTCGGCATCCTTGGGTGCAACTTGGTTTTTGCGAACAAAAACATGAGCTACGGTTTCAGCTGTGTTGCGTTGACTTAGTCTACTCCAGTATTTCTCATCGACAGTTAGGATGTAAGCAAAATGCTCACTCGTCATCCTCTCGCTTCCAGCATCTAATTGGAGCGGTTAATAAGATAACGGTTTCGCAAGCAAACGGCGGCTTCTAGCTGCTTTGGGGTTTTATTAACGCTATTTCACCCGTGTCTGCCCACACTTCCACCAAAATGGTGTTTATGTTGCCCGCATAAACCTTGTCGAGGTAGAAGGTGATAACCCATTGCGGATAGAGCGCTAATGAGTTTTTGGTGTTGGGATGAAAAACAACGACAGGTCCGGGAAGTACCTTAAAGCTTGAGACGGTTTCGCCGTTTGCGTTCCAGCTGTAACCTTTCAGGGCGTTTGTCGCCAGTTCCAGTGCTTTGTCGCCTGAAACGTTGACAGTGGTGCTGCCGACAGTAAATAAAAACCAGCCATCCGTTAACTCCATAAGGTGACTGCCTTGGAAAACCAGGTTCAGGCTTTTTGGCGAAAAGTCGACGCCGTTTTCAGTGTACATCATAAGGATCTGGGTTGTCTTATCTGCGAAGGTAGCGTTGAGTTTTATGTTGCCCTGCTTTATCTCAATGTTCTCTGGGTCTTTAACTAGGGCTAAAATGTTATTCATACCCTCTAAGTAAGACGTGTTCTCGTAGGTCCCCAGTCTATCCAGCAGGTTCTTAGCTGCATCCAACGCATTACGAGGTTGCACCTCAGAATAAGTCGGTGTGCCTTCCAAAGGTATCATTTGGTAGCGTGATAGGTGACCGTTTCGGAAACGAAAGAACACGTCAATCAAGCTGTCACTGCCTGATAGTTCATACGTCATGGTTTCTTCTAAGGCACCGCCTAAATCAGCTCGCTGCTCAACGGTTCGGCGCAAAAGCGTTGCTTGGTATTTGGCAGTATCAATCTGTGCCACATCACGCAGAAAAGTTATGGCGTTTTCTGTGGAGGCGCTCCAAGATAGCAGTTGATTGTATTTTGATTGCAGGGTATCCCGTTCACTGGTCGCTTGGTTTAGGGCGCCAAACTGCAATGCAGCAACACTTGCGAAAACTATAGTGCCAATCAGCAATATGCCAAGAATAGTTTTCCATTTAAACGAGAGTGCAATTCGCCTTTTCGGTTGCACTTCTGGGGCTTCCTCGACGATTCTCATGGTGCTAACAGAAGCCGACCCAAAAGTGGACAACCGATAAACTCCACTGTCATCTCGAGTAACTAATTCGCCTAGACTTTCAAGATGATAGGTTAAATTCGAGCTGGAAACCCCCAGCAACTCAAGCATTTCCGAAAAGGTGAGGGGTTTATCGGCTAGGATGCGCAGAATCTTACGGCGGATGGGATGTTTGAGGGAAGTAAACATGGTGGAATAAATTTCTTCTCTGCTCAAAGCAACCCCCTCTCTCGATTAACGCTATAATATTACATTTGTAAACGACTTAAACTTTGCTAAGTTCAGAAACTATTAGGCACTTGAAAAGGTCAAATTAGAAATAAATATGCCCTCTGAATACTTCTGCTTAGGATGGCGAGTGTTATGACGGATGTTGTGTTCGTGTTTGAGGTCCATCAACCGCATCGGTTGAGGCGGAACCTGTTTTGGGAGGGCAAAGTGTTTAGGCGTTTGGCTAAGGCGGAGCTCTTCGATTACTATTTTGACAATGAAGTTGATCGCGACATCTTTAAGCGTGCAGCCCGCAAATGCTATTTTCCCTCAAACCAGATAATCCTCGAACTCATAGATAGGCATAAACATGAACGCAAGCAAGTCAAGTTCTCTTTTAGCGTTTCAGGCGTTTTTCTGGAGCAATGCGACATGTTTGATAAGGATTTGCTGGAAACCTTCAAACAACTTGCCGCTTCTGGATGTACCGAGTTTTTGAATCAAACCTACTATCACTCGATAGCCAGCCTCTACCCCTCCAAAGAAGAATTCATCGAACAATCAAAGATGCATCGTCAAGCAATCAAGGACCTCCTCGGTTACACCCCACATGTCTTTGAGAATACAGAGCTGCTCTACAACAATTCCATCGCGCACCTCGTGGAGAACATGGGTTATAGAGGCATCTACACGGAAGGCGTTGAAAAAATCCTCGGAGAAAAATCACCCAACTTCATCTATACTCCCAAAGGCGCAAAAAAAATAAGAGTTCTCTTGAGAAATTATAAACTAACAGATGACATTGGCTTCCGCTTCTCTGCTAGGTGGTGGCCTGAGTGGCCTCTGACCGCCGACAAATACGCGCGCTGGCTAGCAACAACAAAAGGCGAAGTCATCAACATCTTCCCAGACTACGAAACCTTCGGCGAACACCACTGGCCCGAAACAGGCATACACAGTTTTCTCCAGCACTTGCCTGATGAAATTTTGAAGTTTGACCATTTACAGATGGTAACTCCCACTGAAGTGGTTGAAAGACATGCTTCTGCAGGCGAAATCAATGTTCCGGAAGGAGAAGGCACAGTTTCTTGGGCTGACATACAGCGGGACCAATCAGGCTGGCTGGGCAACGTAATGCAATGGGCATACTACACGACCCTGCGCAGGCTTGAACCGTTCATCAAAGAAGCAGGAGACGAGACGTTCTTGCGGTTGTGGCGGGACTTCCAGACCAGTGACCACCTCTACTACATGTTTACGGCAGGCGGCGGACCAGGCGAAGTACACTCTTATTTTAGCCCATACGAGTCTCCCATGGACGCGTTTGTGGCTGCGCAAACGCTGATTAACGATTTTGAAGCAAGATTGCGGTTGGCTATTTTGACGGCTAACGAGCCGTTCCTGTTCCACACCGGCGTCGGCAAAGAATGCTACACGGGGATTATGGCTTGGAGTCTCAAAGGATTCATGGATGCTCTCAAAGAAGTTAACGTTAAAGCCATTGAATTCCATACTGCAAACCGCGATTTTGAAAGCTGGGCTAAATTTTCCTTAAAAGACCGCAAACTTGCATTGGATATGCGAGAGCTAGCCGCTTCAGGGCTAAAAGGTGAGGCGCTAAGAAAAGCCATGATCAAAGCAGCAAAGAAGCGTTATCTCTCCCAAAGAAAGCACATACAGGAAACCGCTGAGCTCTTTTAAAAAAGCTGTTGGTATGCATTTATAAGATTAAGTTGCCGTATAATTTGACAGTAAGGTGCGTTTGAAATGAGAGAAGAGCTTCCATTCCCAGATAAGGTACTGCAAACTCTCCATAATTTATGTGCGACAGCCGCAGATTTGGCAAGGCGTGGCGAAGAAGTAGCGCGGCTTTTAGGGAAAGACCCTCATGAAATTGAAGGTATACTTGATAGGTATAAGTCCGAGGGGTTTGCTGAAAGTTTCACTGATAACGAAGGGAAAAAATGGTACTATCTTAACGGTAGAGGAATAATTAAGGTCTGCTCGCTCTTCACATAGTGGAAACATGCGCACCGTAATTTTTTCTTGGGAATATCCGCCTCGAGTGGTAGGTCAACTCGCGTTATACGTAAAATCGTTAACCACTCAATTGTCTAGCAAGCAAGTAGACGTTAACGTCGTAACCTACGATGACTCCGCCACTGGAAAAACACAAGAACCCACAGGCGTCCAAACCTATAGAGTTTCAAACCCCGTTCGAACCCACATCGGCGTTCTCACCTGGGTTTTAACGTTAAACCAAGAAATAGAGCGAGTTGCAGCCAACATTTATTATGAAAACAACAAGCAAATAGACATAATAGATGTCTTTGATTGGCATTTTATACCTGCTGCAGTCACGCTCAAGAACGCCCTTGGCATACCCTTCATTTATTCAGTAGAGAGTTTAGAAGATCACCGTTCTCCCACAGCTAACTCATCGTATAACATGGCTATCAAAAGCATCGAATGGTTAGGCTTCTTTGAAGCAAAAGGTGTAAGCGTCAAATCTGAGTGGATGAAAGAAGAAGTTATCCGCATATACAAAGTTCCCAAAGAAAAAATAACCGTAATATCAACCGAACCCAACTCTTGGATACAAGAAGTCCTAAAACTCTACAACAGCGTAGCGGAGGTTAAGGGAAACGAAGCATAAACTCACTGTCATGATGCTGAGCTGGGAGTATCCCCCAAGAGTCATCGGAGGCATATCTCCGCACATCTACTTCCTCTCCAAGAGCCTCGCAAAGCAAGACGTTAAAGTTTATGTAATAACCTGTGATTTCCCAGGAGCGCCGGCGCACGAAGTAATCGATGGCGTGGAAGTTTACCGAGTGGATTCTTACAAGAACCCATCCCCCGACTTCGCCACATGGGTTTATTTGATGAATATGAACATGCAAAGGGAAACAGCTGCTCTGACCCGAAAAATCGCCGATAAAATTGACGTTTTCCATGCTCATGATTGGCTGGTGGCAAACGCCGGCATCGGGTTAAAGCATATTTTCAGAAAACCGCTCCTTGTCACCATGCATTCGACTGAGATGGGGCGACGCGATGGGCTGCATACCCTTACCGAACGTATGATTCATGAAACTGAAGCGTGGCTCACTTATGAAGCTTGGAAAGTCATCTGTTGCAGCGACTACATGATATCGCATGTCAAATACGCTTTTGGCTTACCTAACGACAAACTTGTCATGGTGCCAAACGGCGTTAACGTGCACTGTTATGATTCAAATCAAGACTTGAAAGCTTTCCGAAGCAAATTTGCACTGCCTGAAGAAAAAATCGTACTATTCGTCGGACGGCTTGTTTACGAGAAGGGCATTCATGTGCTCATCAACTCGGTGCCAAAAATTCTCAGCAACGCCAACGCTAAATTCATAATAGTTGGCAGTGGCTACATGAAAGAGCAACTTCTAAACATCGTTCGCAGCATGGGGTTAGAGCATAAAGTGCTTTTCCAAGGCTTCATGGACGAGGAAAGTCTACAGAAACTGCAGCGAATCGCAGACGTGTCTGTCGTACCCTCACTCTTTGAACCCTTTGGCATAGTTGCGCTTGAAGCCATGGCGGCTCAGAGTCCAGTGGTTGCCTCTGACACAGGGGGGTTGTCAGAAATCATTGAACACGGTGTTACAGGCGTGAAGGTATATCCAAACAACCCCGATTCGCTAGCATGGGGGATAACCAAAGTCTTGCTCGACGATACCTTTGCCAAACAACTTAAAACTAACGCTTATCGTCGCGTGCAAGAACGGTATGATTGGGAAAAGATTGCCCAGCAGACAACACACATCTACGAAGGCGTGCTAGGCGAATATTCCAAGAGTTTCTGGGCTTAACTATCTATTTGCCGATGACTCTGACGTTTTCCACCTGCACCCACGGAGCAATCATCGAACCCATTTGACGCTCGTTACCGCCTATTACGCTGATGTTTTTGAGCACTTCAAATACGTTGCCTGCCAGCATTACCCCTCGCGAGGAATGAGTAATTTTGCCATCTTTTATTTTCCACGCAGGTGTGGCTACGACGGAGAATTCGCCGCTGACAGGGTTGCTGCTGTGCGCACCTTGCAAATAATAGACGATTAAGCCATCATCCACTTCGGCAAGCATTTCATCGGTTGTTTTTGCTCCCGGCATAAGGTGAAAATTCGTTGTGTCAATATTCGGTGTAGAGAGGTATCCTGCTCTTGCTGCGTTCCCTGTGCTTTCTTTGTCTTCCTTTTTAGCCGAATAGTTGTCGTAAATAAAATTTTTCAGAATACCCCTTTCTATAACGGCCGTTTTTTGATGCGGCACCCCTTCACCGTCAAATACCGATGTCCTCAGCCCACCAACAAACAAGCCGTCATCAAAGATTGTCAGGTTTTCTGAAGCGACTTTTTCTCCTATTTTTCCCTTGAATGGCGACTGGTTCCTCTGCACGCTATCGGCTTTAATGGCGTTGATGAGTGTGTAACTCAAAAGGTCTTGTAACGCAAATTGCGTGAAAATAACCTTGGCAGATTTGGTTTCAACAGATTTAGTTTTCAAAGCCGTTACCGCCAAACGAGCAGCTTCTTTACCAACCCATGTAGGATCTAGATTATACTCTCTTGAGGCGTCAAATTCAAAGCATACCGGCGTCACAGAACCGCCTTCCTTAGCCAACGTCGCCAAGCTACACTCCACCATAGTGCCCCCATCAAACCCTTCAACCCCATTCGAGTTGGCAACCGCATGGGAAACATAACCGCCACCTACGCCGCCTTCGATGGGAAAAACCCGTTTATCCGCCTGACCAGCGGCATCCAACATGGTTGCTGCAACATTAACCAATTCTTCAGAGCTCAATTCAAGAATTTTTTTATCAAACGTTTTCTCGGTTGGTGCGTATGATTTCTTTTGGGGCAACCCTTTCCAATCTGGGTCAGGTTTGCTTGCTTTTGCTGCGCTCAACGCGCTGGCAACTGCAGTTTCGATTGCTTTTGAGTCGTCGATGACGTTTGTGTAAGCAAAGCCGATTGCTTTGTTGATGGCAATCCGAATGCCGATGCCTCGGTCGATGATTCGGTTAGACTTACTGATTTGCCCGAGTTCAATGCCGATGTTTGTGGCTTGTCCCTCGTAAACGTAAGCCTCAACCTCTTGCGCGCCTTTTCTTAAAGCTTCCTCAACAGCCTTCTCAGCTATACTCAACATCGTGGCTTTTTCAAGCACTGCCACCGACAATCATCTCCTTAACTCTGATGTGCGGTCCACCATCGCCGATGAATGCGGTTTGACCTTTACCGCATCTTCCAGGATCCAACTGGAAATCCTTCCCCACGCCGTCAACTTGATGTAGCGTCTCTAGTGTGTTGCCGCTAATCGAGGCGTTGCGCACTGGAGCCCCAATTTCACCGTCGACTATTTCGTACCCTTCTTGGATGCCTACTTGAAAAGTTCCGTCCAAGTTAGCTTGTCCACCGCGAAAGCTCTTAAAGTAATACCCTGACTTAACGCCTTCGACGAGTTCTTCGAGGGTTTGATCTCTTGGCGCCATATAGGTGCAACGCATCCGAATGATGGGTTCCACATGAAAATCCTCTGCCCTAGCGTTGCCGGTGGGTTCAGCGCCAAATTTTTGTGCGGTTTCTCGGTTATGCATCAACCCTGCAACAACGCCGTCTTTTATGAGCAGGGTTTTTTGGCTTGCAACACCTTCATCGTCATATTTGAAAGCGCCAAAAGAACCCTCAATCGTTCCATCATCATAAAATGTTACCAAGTTGGAACCAATCTTTTTCCCTAAATTGTTTGCTAACACGCCGCCTGAAAGAGCCAAATCAGCTTCTGCCAAATGCCCAAATGCTTCATGCACAAACACGCCTACAACGTTTGGTCCTAAAACCACGGGAAACTTGCCACCCTTCACCGATTTAGCGTTTAGCTGT
The DNA here is from genome assembly GCA_026014665.1 of Candidatus Bathyarchaeota archaeon. Lineage (GTDB taxonomy): Archaea > Thermoproteota > Bathyarchaeia > Bathyarchaeales > Bathycorpusculaceae > Bathycorpusculum. The sequence continues at coordinate 11,967 of JAOZHX010000015.1, read as the reverse complement.
TGAATGGCACGTTTAGCGACTTTCTTTCCTAGTTCTTCGGGGGGTTGTTGGTCGAATAGTGCATAGCCTGCTGTGGAGCCGATTTCTTCCCGGCTAAAGGTGAACACACCCTCGCTTTGCGCGGACGCTGTTATGCGTGACCAAACATAGAGCTTATCCTGTTCGATGCTGGTGCCATCGCTGTTCACAAACACGCTTGTACCAGTTAAATCAAAGTAATCCAAACCGCAGCTTTTCACTCGGTTATCAAAACTCAATATCGTTTTGTTCACTGCAAGAGCGGTATTTATTTTGTCCTCCATCTGAACTTCAGAAGGATTTATCTTCGGCTTAACAACCACTCGATCGCTGATAGCCTTAACCGAAGCAAGTTTTATGGGCGCCCTTAGCTTTGTGCTCGCCACTTTTGCCATCTTGCATGCATCTGAAAGTGCGCTCTTCAAAATTGCAGAGTCCAAGCTTCCGACTGAAGCAAACCCCCATGCACCGTTAAACAGCACGCGGATGGCAACGCCGCTTTCAATGCCCTGTTTTGCGGCTTCTATGCGTTCTTCTTTTAGCGTTAGGCTAGTTTTGAAAAGTTTTTGCCCGCGGGCTTCGGCGTATTGAGCACCCAATTTTTGGGTTGCCAGATCAGTGATTTTAGTGAGAAGCTCTCTCAAAGCAAAACCGCCCTTTTATGTTGATTAGAAACTGCTTGTAGGAATTAAACAATACGCATTGAAAATATGTAACAACGTCCCCAATTTTTTTTTACCAGAAATCGCTCATGCTCTTCTGCACGTTCGTTGCCTGTGGAGCCACCTTAGTTTTGGGAGCTGGCGTGTCAATTCCCAAGATAAGCTGTCCATAAACGCCGTCGTATCCAGGGGCAACTTTCGCTGTGCCCTCTCTGACTTTAACGATAGCTTGAGCAATCGGAGCCTCCACTACTTCCATCATAGCTTCCAAGGGTGCCTCGATAAGTACGTTGTATTCGTCGCCGAAACGCTCGATTAGCGAACTGTATTTTTTCCATACCGTTTGAGTGGAAGGTGAACCGCTATCTAGCACTGTGGCTATAACCTCGGAGAGAGGCAGAAGCCGCCAGAAACCTGGTGCTCTGTCACGTTTATAGTTGCTTGGACGGTCGGCGAGTTCTTCCACTCGTTGCTCAACGCCTTTGGTGAGTTTTCTGCGGCAAACCGGGCACTGGTTGCCGAATTTTATGGCTTCTTGTGGTGGCATGGAGATTTTGCAGTTGCGATGTCCTGTCCAGTGGTATTTGCCGTATGCTGGGTCAGTTTCGATAGTGTATTTGAAGTGGGCGGGGTCGTTGGCGATTATTGCATCGGTGACTTCTTTGTAAGTTAGGCTTTGCAGTTCAAAGATGTTGGCTTCTCTGCCGATTCGCCAAGGCCAAAAGCTATGGCAGTCGCTGTTTGAAAGCAATGCGTAATGGTCAAGTTTGCTCAGTCGCCAGTTCATCGGAGGATCACTGCTTAAGCCCGTTTCGAGAGCGTGGATGTGTTTGGTCATGTCTTGGTAGCAGTCCTCCATGGTATCAAAGCCGCTGAAAGCTCCAAAAATGCTAAACCAAGGCGTCCAAGCATGCGCTGGAAAAACCATGTTTTCGCCTGAAACAGACATCACTTCTTCGACCACTTGCGATGCTGAAGCATTAAGGATGGGTCTGCCGTCTGAGGCTAAGTTACCGAAACGCGCTAACCGCTCGTTGATTTGAGTAGCCGTCTCCAACGTTGGGGTAAGTATTACGTGATGGACTTTTTTCGATTCACCTTTATGGTCCCAGATAGTGCAGACTTCGGTTTGAAGCATAAAACGCACTGGCGAATCATTGTTTTTAAGTTTGAAGAGGTTCGAGTCGCCGTCCTGCACGGCGGTCTCTTCTATTTCTTTAAACCAAGAGGTATGGGTGAAGTCGCCAGTGCCGACTAGATTGAGCCCTTTAATTTTTGCGTACCGAGCGATTTCTGTTAAGTTCATCTGCTCGCTGGTCGCGCGGCTGTATTTGCCGTGGATATGTAGGTCAGCTATGACTTTCATGGAAGAGTTCGCCAATCGTTAACGTGGGCGCTGACCATTTTAAGGCTTTGCAAACTTAGCGCTAAAGTAGCCAAAAGAATATTATGGCTTAGTTTTAAGCTTAATTGTCCATGCAACCAACGCATCCAAAAGCTGCCTTATGAGTTGTCTGGTTTGCTCGTTGGTTACCCTTCCCTCAGCATCAACATTTTTGGCTGCATCTGAGAGCATAACTTGGGGGTCGTTAATGGGGTGCATATCTAAGAAGACAAAACATTGCCGCAGGTGATACTGAGCCCTTACTCCACCAAAACTGCCTGTGGAGGCGCTCATGATGGCGACAGGTTTGCCCTGAAGGGGGTTGCCTTCTTTGGGTCTGCTTGCCCAGTCGATGGCGTTTTTGAGTACACCTGAGACGGAGTAATTGTATTCAGGGGTTGCCATCAGCAGGGCGTCGGCTGCTTTGATTTTGCTTTTGAATTCCGTCACTCTTGGCGGTGGTGTGTTTTCGATGTCTCCATTGTAAGGTGGGATGCCTTCCAAATCGAAAACATCTATGACTACGTTTGATGGTGCCACTTCGACGGCAGTGCGAACCAAGGCTTTGTTGTAGGAGCCCCTTCGGAGGCTTCCAGCGAAAGCTAAAATCTTTATTGTTTCCTCCATAAAAAAACACTCAAGAAACAAGTAAATTAAAGTTATATTTGAAGATTTAAAGGTAGTTGCCTAAGTTAGGTGCAATATTCTTTTATTGTTGCCACAAACCCTAATTAGGTATGCATGAATGGGCGCTAGCCGAAGCAATTCTCACCTCAGCACGACAGGTTGCAGAGCAAGAGAAACTAAAGAAGGTAACCGATATCACGATTAGGGTTGGAGAGCTTCAGCAAGTTGAACCCCAAATTCTGCGGTTTGCCCTTGCCCAGATGAAAACGGGTCTGTTTGAGAATGCAAAATTTCACATCCGCAAAGCTAAATCTACCCTCAAATGCAGAGTCTGCGCAACAACTTGGCAATTCAGCCTAAAAAACCTCGACAAAGCCACCGCCGAAGCCATCCATTTCGTTCCTGAAGTAGCTCACACGTATATCAAGTGCCCCACCTGCGGTAGCCCTGACTTTGAAATCGTCAGTGGACGCGGAGTTTGGCTTGAGGACATTAGAGGAGCCAAAGCAGATTGATTGATCCACGTTACAGCATAATTAATCAACGGCTAGAAAAAATCAGGCGGATCATCGCAGTCTCTAGCGGCAAGGGAGGCGTTGGAAAAAGCATGGTTTCAACTGCTTTAGCATTATCTTTGGCTAACGAGGGCTTTAGGGTTGGTTTGTTTGATTTAGATTTTACCGGTCCTTCAACTCACATAATCTTAGGTATCCCAAAAAATGTGCAGCCCAGAGAAGAAAAAGGCATAGTGCCCCCGATTGTTTACGGTTTAGAGTACATGTCTCTTGTCTACTATGTCGGCGACAACCCTGCGCCGATGCGAGGAGGCGACGTTTCAAATGCTCTCATCGAGCTTTTATCGGTTACGCAGTGGGGCGCTCTAGATTTCTTAGTTATAGACATGCCTCCTGGAATCGGCGACGCGGTTCTTGATTTAATGCGGCTGGTTCAGCGCATCGAGTACTTAATCGTCACGACCCCGTCGCTTTTGGCTTTTGAAGTAGTCAAAAAACAAGTTGCCCTACTCTGTGAACTTAAAATGCCCATACTTGGCATAATAGAAAACATGAAGATGAGCAAATCAGACGCGATAGCAAAAGAAACCATAATGCTTGGGATAAAATATCTGGGTGAAGTTCCCTTCGATGCACAAGTCGAAGCTTCCATCGGCAATCCAGAAAAATTGATGGCTACAGCCCTGGGTTCAGCTATGCCGCAAATCAAAAAAGCCTTAATTGACAGAGGGAATCCCAATGTCTCCTAAAGCGGTAATCTTTGATTACATCGGTACTCTTGTGAACTGCAGAAACTACAGTATGACAACCTCACGCCAAAAACTCTACAATGCCTTAGTGGCTGAAGGCTTTGACGTTGCTAAAGATCGGTTTCTTGCGGCATACATTGAAGCACATGAAAAATACCGCAAAGTTCGATATGAACAGTTCAAAGAAGTTACAAACGCCATTTGGGTATCTGAAGCGCTATGTAGCCTTGGCTATAAAGTTACTGCGGATGATTCACACGTTAGGGCAGCGCTCAACGTTTTTTTCCAAGACTTCATAGATACCCTTGAACTGCGAGATGGTGCAAAACAATTGCTTCGTGAGGTTGCCGAAGAGTGCAAGGTTGGCTTAATCTCCAACTTCACTCATGCCCCTGTTATCCACAGAAGCCTAAGAAAAGTCGGCATAGACCGCTACTTCAACAGTATAGTTGTGTCAGACGAGAATGGATGGCGAAAACCCGACCGCCGCATCTTCCAAGACGCTTTAAATCGTCTCCGAATCGAAGCGCGAGACGCAGTTTACGTAGGTGATAGCCCAATAGAAGATATTAAGGGTGCCAAAGAGGCAGGGTTAAAAACAATATTCATCCCTTCGCAATTCAACAGATTAAAAGACCTCAAAATAAGTAAGCAAACACCAGACTACATAGCAAAGGATCTGACCATAATTCCACATGCCCTTAGAACCCTCTCTTAAAGTCTAAGGTCTTAGATTTTTGTTTGTCCACAAAAGTGCCTCTCGAAATAATCGGTGTTTACTCTAAATTGAAACATTCTTAGGGCAGTGGATTTAGTGACGAAAAAACAGTGCTTAAAGTGAATTAGACAAAAATAAACTATTTTAAACTAAAATAAACATAATTAATCCTTTTTAGCAAAAAAGAGCTCAGAAATGCATTTATTTTCTAAACAGACAATTTATGATTAAGAAGGAATACAAACAAATGAAAAAGTTCCGTCTCACGCAAAGCCAGAGATGCGCTATCGGTAGGGCACTATCCATTCACCCTACGTCAAGTAAACAGGTTCATGGCTCTACTAATAAACTTGGCAAAAGAGTTATCAAGTTACTGTTGGTTACTTTAATCTGTTTTAGTTTAAGCTTAGGTTCACTTTCTGAGCACAGGATTCAATCCGCCACTCCAGACGAGAACTATTCAAACGATGTGGCACACGAACTATTACCACAAAACGGCAACGCCCTTACGATTGCCTCTAATGGAGGTGGGAGTGATTTCATAACCACTTACCAATCAGAAACGCCGGCCGCCGACAAATCAATCAACGCAACCTGTGTTTGAGGTAACAACAGATTATGGCTATTCATGCAAAACAGGCGACCCTGTGCAAGCAATTCAAAATGCCTTAGACGCTCTCCCAGAAGAACGCACAACACCATGTAATGTTTACTTGCAGGGAACATTCTACCCAGTCAGCAACATCATTATGAAAGATAACGTTAACTTGATTGGAAACAACGCGACGCTTATATCGGTGAGTCAATGGCCAATTTTCATCCATGATAGCGGAAAAGCCTATAATGAACCATACGGGCAACCTTTCAAAATCGATGGCGAACTCTACCAAGACTGGATAACCCTCCACAATGTAACCTTCCAATCGATTCATTTTAAACAGTTAATCGCCTACAGCCATCCGGATAACTGTGCAATTTACTTCTATGATGGAAATTCATCTGGCTGGGGTTTGAGTGACAATTTAAGCGTCTACAATTGTCAGTTTGAAGGGTTCTATAATTGCATCCAAGGCTTAGCTATCAACTCAAACTATATAGGCAACATTTTCCAAGATTACCTAAATAACGCTATAATGTTTCCGGCTGGAAGCAATCTGACTATTGAAAATAACATCTTTAACACTCCCAGCAACGACTTTACCGTTGAACAATACCAAGAAAGAGATGGCTCCGCATCGATTCAGGGCGGCATAGGCTTATTCCTTATGGATGTCAGTGAAGTTGTTTCGATAAGAAACAACACTTTTGTAGAAGGCGCCAATTCTACAGGAATAACTTTTTCGAGTTCAAATGGTAATTTTATAATAACAGGCAACGTTTTTTCGGGTGAAGGCTCTGCAATCTCTTTTGATGTTTTCCCGCGTCCTTGGTTATCAAGCGGTATAAAATTTTTTGGTAACAGTGGAGCAGACGACTTTTGTTATGATTACGGAGTTTTCAGTGAGTTTGGTGCTTAGTTAACTATAAAATAATTTGCTAAAAAATTTCTTGTTCGTTTATGGTTGTTTTCTCTCTTTATGTGGGTGTGGATGTTTTTGGGGCGCCACAAGATGGCTTGTGGTTGGGGTTGCTTTTTGGGTTTGGGTTGTTTTTCTGTTTGTTTTTGCGTGTGGGGCAAGTGTTTTTTTCCACATGGCTAACATGGTTTCATGTTGGAAAGGTGTTCTTGTGGTTGTTGCAGTATGTTGAGATTGATTTTTTTTGCAAGCCATGGCATAGGAGTCTTAAACGCTTGTAAAGTAGTAATAATTGCCCCTGAAAAACCCGACGTAACGAAAGAATTTTGCTACCGATTTAAAGGAGCGTTTTCTTTGAGGAGCAACTGAATTAAAGGGGGTTGTTAGTGGTTGCTCGGTGTTTTTGTCGGAAAAACTATTAAGTGGGTTTCTCTTGTACTGACTCATTAAAATGGTGAATTATAAATGGCGATAAAAGTTGGAATTAACGGATTTGGAAGAATCGGAAGACTCCTCTACCGCGCAGCCCTTGAACGCAACGCAAAGATCGACTTTGTAGCCATCAACGACCTTGCAGACGCAAAAACCAACGCCCACCTACTAAAATACGACTCAATCCATGGACGCTTCCCAGGAACCGTCGAAGTTAAAGGCAACGACCTAATTGTCAACGGAAAAACCCTCAAAGTCCTAAGCACTAAAGACCCCGCAACACTGCCATGGAAAGACCTTGGAGTATACCTAGCTGTAGAATCCACGGGCCTTTTCACTAACCGCGAAGGCGCAAGCAAACACTTCCAAGCAGGAGCCAAAAAAGTCCTCATCTCAGCACCAGCAGAAAACCCAGATGCAACCTTTGTCCTCGGTGTAAACGGCGACCAGTACGACCATGAAAAACACAACATCCTCTCAAACGCTTCATGCACCACCAACTGCCTAGCACCAATCAGCAAGGTCTTAGCCGACAACTTTGGACTTGAAAAGGCATTAATGACCACCTGCCACAGTTACACAAACGACCAACGTATCCAAGACCTCGTGCACAAAGATGCTCGCCGAGCACGTGCAGCAGCCCTCAACATCATCCCGACCAGCACAGGTGCAGCAAAAGCCATCGGATTGGTCTTGCCAAGTTGCACAGGCAAAATGAACGGTTACTCGCTGCGTGTCCCCACAGCTGACGTGAGCATCGTAGACTTAACAGCTGTCCTAAGCAAAGACGTTACGAAAGAAGAAATCAACGCCGCCATGAAGCAAGCCGCTGAAGGCGAACTCAAAGGCATCTTGCAGTACACTGAAGACCCAATCGTTTCCAGCGACGTGTTGCATAGCACTTACTCAGCCGTTTTCGATGCACAGTTAACCATGGTTTTGGGTGAGAAGAGCAACTTCGTTAAAGTCTTCGCTTGGTACGACAACGAATGGGGCTTTAGCAACCGCATGGTTGAATTCATCGAAATGATAGGCAAAAAAGCAGGCTTCTAAAGCAAGCAAACAAACCTTAAATCCTTCCTATCTTTTTCTTTATTTTCCATACACTAATTGAAGTGAGAACCAACATGGCAAAGTACAAAACACTAGATGATTTTGATGTAAAAAACAAAGTAGTGCTTGTCCGAGTGGACTTTAACTCAGAAATTGACCCAGCAACAAAAAAAGTAACAAGCGACGTGCGAATCCGAGCTCACGCTGAATCGACCCTCAAAGAACTCGCTGAGAAAGGTGCCAAAACAGTTATCTTAGCACATCAAGGCAGAAAAGGCGACCCTGACTACACACCGCTAAAGGAACACGCTGAAATCCTCCAGAAAATCCTCAAGTGCCCAGTCAAATACGTCGACGATGTTTTCGGAGACAAAGCTAAAGCAGCCATAAAAGCGTTACAGGGCGGAGAAATCCTTGTTTTGGAAAACGTGCGCAGCTGGGACAAAGAAACCAAATCTATGTCTCCTGAGGATGCAAGCAAAACCGAATTAGTGCAAAATATAGCGCCGCTAGCCGACTTGTTCGTTAACGATGCATTCGCTGCAGCTCACCGAGGACACGTTTCTATGGTTGGATTCACTGCAGTCCTGCCCTCAGCCGCTGGACGCATAATGGAACGAGAACTTAAATCACTCAGCAAAGCACTCGAGAAACCAGAGAAGCCCTGTGTTTACGTTATGGGCGGAGCCAAAGCCGATGACAGCCTAGAAATCAGCAAGTACGTACTTGGCAACGGCATAGCGGACTTTGTGGTTGTGGGCGGTGTGACTTCTCAGCTGTTCTTGGCGGCAAAAGGCGTTGACCTTGGAAAGAAAAACATGGATTTCCTCGCCAAAAAAGAGTTAACCGGACTTATTCCAGGCATCAAAGCCTTGATGGAGCAGTACGGCGAGAAAGTCGTCGTTCCAGTCGACGTTGCCTTGGACATGAATGGCAAACGTAAAGAAATCAGCGTAAGTGAGCTGCCAACCGAAAATTCAATATTTGACATCGGAAAGAAAACCGTAGAAAAATACGCCAAACTGATTAAAAATGCAAAATCAATCGTTGTCAGCGGACCCATGGGTGTATACGAGAACAAAGAATTCAACTATGGCACCAAAAAAGTCTTCGAAGCCATCGCGGACAGCAAAGCCTTCAGCCTAGCAGGCGGCGGAAACACCATCGCAGCCATCCAAGAATACGGGTTAACAAACAAAATTGGCTACATCAGCACAGCCGGTGGAGCACTAATCGAATTCTTGATGGGTAAAAAACTTCCAGGTGTAGTGGCACTCGAGAACGCGGTTGCAACCAAAAAAATTAAATAAATTTGCTTTAAAAAAATGAAAAGGGAAAACAACCCCCCATTTATTTTTTAGACCTTTTATGATTTTTGAAACCCGCTATTTGGGGATTATTCGACAGGTTTAATATAAGATACTCATGTGATTTCTTGTTAGGTGCAGATGAACAAGCATAAACTATTGCTAAGCCTTCTTATCATCTTCCTTCTCACCCTATCCTACAGCATATCAGTAACCGCCCAAAACACCGATTCTTCCAACCTCAATGGCGGCGAGTGGGCATCTTTTCGCCATGACGCAAGCCACAGCGGCTACGCAACAGGTGGAGGCAAAGCAAATTCAGCAAAGCAACTCTGGAAGTTTGGAACGAGAGCATCAGTTTGGTCTTCACCCGCAGTAGCTGATGGCCGAGTTATTGTAGGCTGCAAAGACTGCACTCTCTACTGCCTAAATGCCTCCAACGGAGAACTAATCTGGAATGTCACAGCTGGTCATGAAGTAAATTCGTCCCCTGCCATCTATGAAGGTCGAGTATACGTTGGTTCAGACGACGGTTGGGTTTACTGCATAGACATTGCGACTGGTTCACCTGCTTGGATAGTGGAAGTGGGCGGTTATGTTCGGTCAAGCCCGGCGGTATTGGATGATCGTGTCTACGTCGGTTCAGGACTGCATGATTTTTTTTGCTTAAACGCTTCTAATGGAAACCTTATTTGGAAATTTCCGACATCTCAACGCATTTTCTCATCGCCTGCCATAGCTGGCGGAGTCGTCTTTTTTGCTAGTGATGATTTTTGCGTTTACGCAGTCAACGCAACCAATGGCAAACAAATCTGGTGTGTGCATACTGGAAGTAATGAAAATTCGCCAAGCGTAAGCAATGGGCTTGTTTACGTCGGTTCATACGAAGGTTACGTTTGGGCGCTCAACGCATCCACAGGTGCTAAGGTTTGGAAATACGCAACACAAGACACCGTAAGAACTTCGCCCGCCATAGCATACGGCTACGTTTACGTTGGTTCTGAAGACTGTAGTGTTTATTGTTTAAACGCCAGCACGGGAAAGAAGGTTTGGCAGGCAGCGACAGGATACATGGTTATGTCTTCGCCAACTGTCTCTGACGGCAATGTGTTTGTGGGCTCAGAAGACTACAACATCTACTGCATTGACGCCTTTTCTGGAGCAAAGAAATGGACGTTTGCAACCAAATCTAACGTTGATTCTTCCCCAGCAATCGTCAACGGAACCCTATACGTTGGTTCCCACGACTATCATGTCTATGCACTGACACTATCCGATTCCCCTGCGGAACCAACGCAGTTTAAGCCTAACATGGCCTTGGGCGGAATAATCATTTTCGACGTACTTGCATGCATCGCATTCATACTCATTACCTATACTGTCGTTCGTATGGTTCGCTTTTCACGTCTAACCCGAAAACAGAATAGCAGCGTCTCAAACGTCCCTGCCAAATCATGGTTTATAACAAATATCAACATCCTCTGCATAATAACAATCGCAATTTTCACTGTTATTTTCTTCCTTAGTTTAAATGCTGGACCGCTTTGGGCTGCTGATGAAAAAACCTATTCTCAGATGGCCTATCACATGATTAAGAGCGGAGATTATCTCTTGCCCTGGTCGTTTGGTGAACCTGCAATTTGGGCAGGAAAGCCGCCGTTACTGATGTGGCTGATGGCGCTGTCATACCAACTGTTTGGAGTCAGCAATTTTGCTACCAGGTTTTGGAACCCCCTGTTTGGCGCTTTGTCGTTAGTTGTCATTTTCTTTTTGGGTAAACGGCTCTACAATAGGCAGGTTGGTTTTTTATCGATTATTGTTTTGGGAACGTTTACCACGTTCTACGCGTTTGCAACGCACGCGATGACTGATGGGCCGCTCCTATTTTTCATGTTGGCGAGCATCTATTTGCTGTTGATAGATGAGGAAAAAGAAGGCACTAGTCGATATGCGGTTGTTAGCGGCGTGTTTTTTGGTCTAGCCTTGATGACAAAGCAAATCCAAGCACTCCTCATCCCGATAATATTAATTATTTATTTTTCAGTAGCTAAACGTAACATACGATTCTTATTTACTAAACGGTTTATGCTTTTTTGGGCAGCTGCCCTCCTGATTTTTCTACCCTATGTCTTTTACATGGCGCTTCGTTTCAAGGACTTTTGGGAATGCTATTTCATCTACTGCGTTTTTTCTCGGGCTGTCACCCCTCTTGAAGGGCACGTTGGCAGCTACCTCTTCTACTTTAACTACTTAGTAACAGGCGAAAACTTGCTTTGGGTTGGGTTGCTGCCTTTTGCAGGAGCGCTCAGTGTGTTTCGGGCGTTTATGAGGCGTTCAAAGGCAGATATGTTGCTTGTTATCTGGGTGGCAGTTGTGTTTGTTGTTTTTAGTTTTGCCCAAACAAAGATTTACTGGTACATCCTGCCGGCGATGCCTGCCTTTGCTCTTGCCATAAGCAGTTTCCTTCAATGGGTTGCAACAAAATTTCCACTACGCCTTAAAAGAGGGCGCCTGTGCTTGTCGGATTCGAATCTTGACAAACACTAGCGAATCAGCTGTGGTTAGCTTGCCTTGGGCATCGGTATGCCGCTATCAAAGATATCCTTCTTTTACAGCATGATAATTTGGGTTGCAATTGAAACACCATACACAATCTATTTACAAACAACAGCTCCGACAGCGCTTGATAGTCAGTCTTCATGTTTTCTGCAGTCACGAGCGCTAGCCTAATATTGGGCAGTCTTTGCGGATATTACATAGGCAAAATGAGAGTAAAAAACTAAGCTGTTCCCCAAATTTACCTTGTTAGTTTTACCATGAGCCATCTAAAGAAATGGTTGGCGGGCCCGCTGGGATTCAAAAGATTTGACTGGAATTTAGCCTGTTTTTTCATTGTGTATCAGCTCCTTAATTTGGTTGCTTAGCACTATTAGTTGGTGGTTTTCTATGTCGGTTTGGTTTGTGTAGGTGATTGCACCTTCAGCT
>JAOZHX010000011.1 GCA_026014665.1 Candidatus Bathyarchaeota archaeon | reverse complement strand
TAGAAAATATCTAAACGTGGCTGAGATTTGGAGTTTTATTAAGTCGACTTTGAAAATGTTTAATCCCATTTTTGTTGCCCATTCAAGGTCTGTTCTTGCTTCGATGAGTTTCTTTTGTGCGTTTTTGCGTGAGCGTGTTACGCTTGGGGGGTCGGTGTTGATTTTTCGGGCTATCCTGTAGTCGCTTAGTCCCTGTTTTGCAAGCTGAAGAATGATGCGTTCGCGTTCTGTAAGGTTCATCGAAGCTTATTTTCTGGAAATTTGCCTAAATATGTTATTATCCTAAATAGGCGTATAATCGGTTTTCTGTTCGCAACGTATTTCTTGACTTAAAATGGGAAAATCAGACTTCTAACCTGTTGTTCGCATAATTAAGCTGCTAATTTGAGGATGACACAGTTTATGGTATTGACTGAACGTGAAAAAGCAATTCTGCGCCTAAAAGCTAATGGCTTATCTGACTATGGGATTGCCCGTAAGCTTAGGATGGAAACGCCCAACGTTGATCTGTTCTAGAAAACTACTCCAGAGAAACTTGAACTGCGAGGAATGATTTAGAATTTGTCAATAGACTGAAACCTAGCGAGCCCGTCACCCCCAAAGAATTTATCCTTCACAACAAACCCTTCCATTTTTGTTCAGACATACATTCGCTTAAATCGCCTACAAATTCAATTGCCATAGCTTGAAATTTCAGCATCAATGCACGAATGTTACATGAGTACCTCAATCACTACGGAGGATATTTTGGGGGGGGCAAACTAAATTCGTTAAAATTCTTTTTTTCTCATGCCGAAGCTAGCAAGCTGTACTAAGTTTAGTACACACTGTTCTAGAACATAGCTTAACTATCTCTTGTTTAGTGACATTCGATGTATAGGAGGTGAACCGCATGAATAAAAAGCAATTATTGCCGTTACTCCTTGCCGTTGCCATATTAGCTTCTTCTACAGGTGTTGTATCTTCGGTGAAAGCAACTCCTACAAATCATGTCTTTGCACGCTTAAGTGACATAAAACCGGATATAGGTGGTCCGACTTATGTCGCGAACGTTATCCGTTATTGCACTAACAATCAAGGTATTGGTTCGTATGCTACCGTTCAACCAACTACTGTCGGAATGACTAGCCATGGTGAGTTTTGGTGTAGTGTTGTTGCCGTTAACGAAGCTTCAGGATACATAGCTGAAGTTGCGGTTGACATTACTTGGCGGTCAACAAGTCCTAATTGGCATACCGTTGTCTACTTCATCTACAGCGATCCGAGCATTTACCCACTTGGGCAACAATTCTCCTCTTATGACATGGGCTATTCCAGCAGTCCCCAGCAGCCTCAAGTAGCCGTTTATGTACATAGCGGTACTCCGCAAGGTACAGTTTGGGATTATGTAGTGAATAATAATACTAGGGCTACTCATGATTTCGGCACGGCTTGGACACAACAATACGTCGGCGCATCATTGGAATCTTATGCTCAACCACCGACTGGTACCAATGGTCAGACTATTCTAAGTGATTATCAGATAAGCTTTAAGAACACTCAAGGACTTTGGACAGCCACTTCTAGCTCTGGCCAACAAACCTACACAACATCAGGCTATAAAGTCAGTCAGTCGGATAGCGGAAATTACCATTACTGGAAATCCACAGCTACCTAAAGCAAACCCCCAATCAATCTTCATTTTTTATTTTCCGTTAATTGCTGGTGTAATTGGTCATTCATTTGTACTAAAGCATAGAATTAATAAACAGAGGTTAGATAAGTCGCTAGTAAACTTTAAGGGAAGCTTTAAGAGTGGAAATTTGATGAAACGCGCAGTATTGCTCTTTGCAGTACTATCAGTAATAATGATGTCAGCGGTTATTGTCATTGTTAATAATGTGCCAACTAAAATCAACCGCAATCTGCCGTTCTATGTTGGTGTATCCTATAGTGGGGATAATATCACTGATGCTAAACTGCTAATTGACAGAGTTAAGAATTACACTAACTTGTTTGTTCTGCAGTCTGGACCACTGATGTATAATGTGGTTTTCTCAGAACAAATACTTGACTATGCAGTCGCATCCGGATTAAATATTGTCGTAAGTTATAGCACCAACAGTTTAGGTAACAACTTAAATGCAATCCTTGACGTTGCTCCTTCACGTTGGGGAAGTCACTTTCTCGGCTTATACTTCAATGACGAACCAGGGGGTCATATGCTTGATTCCCAAACATTAACATTCTCAGACAACGAGAAGACCATTGTAAAAGACGCGAACGGGCAGATAATACTTAGCAAACTTACCGGTTCTGGCTTAAATCAAACTTTGAACCAATATATCTTTGATCCATCTGGGATAATAACGATAACTTCAGCGCCCAGTTTCCTTAATACTCCGTGGTCTGGAGGAAACAAGACTAATCAAGTATCGAATAGTACACGCATAAATCCTACACAAACCATCTATTACCCCAATGGAACTATTCGCTATACAGATGATACAACATTAACATATGAGCCAAATGGCCAAGTCTTTAATGAAAATAATCAATTAGTAACTGATCGAGGTAACGTATCGCAGTTCCAACCTTACCAACAGATATGGGACTTAAACCCACTTCTAAACTACACCGATGCAGCCAATATATATGTGAACAACCTTAAAACAACTTTATCCTCAATCGGAAATCAAACCAATGTTAAACTCTTTACATCAGATTATGCACTTTACTGGTGGGATTATAAAAGCGGCTATGACACGATTTTTGCGGAGTTAGGCTGGAATAATACTGCTGCGCAAGAAATCGACCTAGTGAGAGGAGCCGCTAATTTGCAAGGCAAGGCTTGGGGTACAATTATAACTTGGACCTACACTCGGCCACCGTATTTGACCAGCGGTGATGAAATGTATAACCAAATGCGTTTATCTTATGAGTGCGGCGCCAAGTACGTTGTGATTTTTAATTACGCTAAAAATATGACTGACTCGTATGGTACGCTTCAGGAGGAGCATTTCCAAGCTCTCCAACGTTTCTGGAAGGAAGTTGTACAGAACGATAGCGTCGTTCATGGCGGGATTAAAGCGGAAACCGTTTTGGTTTTGCCTAAAGATTATGGTTGGGGTATGCGTACCCCGAATGATACGATTTGGGGGTTGTGGAAGGCTGATGGTACTTCACAGCAGGTCTGGAACCGAGTGCAAAATAAAATCGCAGAATATGGCTCAAAACTGGACATAGTATACGACGATGGGGCTTACCCTGTTATAGGAAAATACGACCACGTATTCTATTGGAACCAAACTGACTAATTGATTGATATTCCTTTAGCTCTACATTTCCCATTAAAATCTATCTTTGGATCCCGATTTGGATATTATCACTTTTTTGATATTATCGTGTTTAGGTTCTCAAGCCATTAAAGCATAATTAGCGGATTGTTTTCTGAGGATTTAGTGATGTCCCAGGATAATGCTGGCTGTAAGGATTGTAAGCGTGTGAGGGAGCATGTAGCTTCACTCTTGCCTTTCAAGATTCTTGAGGCTATGACAGATAAGCCCTTGCGCATTCGCGGCGTAGCCATGTGCTCGGGCATGAGCCGCAATCTCAACATCTACACTCCTGAGGAGTTGCAAGCCTTCACTAGCAAATTGGCTAGCGC
>JAOZHX010000006.1 GCA_026014665.1 Candidatus Bathyarchaeota archaeon | reverse complement strand
TTCTTGTTTGATCTACAAGCTTTCCTTCAGCGTTCAAAATAGTCGCATAAGTGCTATCCTTATGCACATCCAACCCACACACTAAGGCGCTCATGGTATGGCGTGAGCGCCCACGGCACTTAACACTTCCCATACCATCAACAACAGCTAAACTAAAATTCACGAAAATCAGCTCTCTTTAAGGTAACATTTTCAAGTGGAAAGTAAAGTGTTATATACGTTTTCCAGCGTTTCTACCGTTGCCTGCCACATCGTAAGCTTATATTCACATTTGTTCTTTTCATTATTTTTTAAAACACTCAACATCACATTTGCAACGTGTTCACGTTCAAAGGTATTCACATTAGCTATCTCTGGACAAAATGCTACCGATTGAGGGGTGGCGATTATCGGGATTCCAAGTGAGTAAGCTTCTGCTATAAACAGATTAAAGTTCTCTGCTACACTTAGACTGATTGCAGCCCTAGCATTAGATAGCGTCTCAAGGTACTCATCTCTTGACTTTGAAGAATCGAATATGATAAAGCGATTGGTTAATAATCCAAGTTCTCGTTTAGATATTTTAATTAGTTGATTCTTGTATGGACCAGATCCTGTTATCATCAACTTGTAAGTGTATCCTTGCTTTACAAGATGAGCAGTTGCTTTTATCGCTAAATGTACCTGTTTATATTTTTCGAGTCTTCCGCTGTAAAGCATGTAATCGCTGTATCTCCCTTTCCACCGGTAATTTAAAATGTCCTCATCTATACCCACAGGGATAGTAGCAATACGCCCCTTTGTTGTTGGAAAATAAGTTGAAACCATACGAGATTCAAATGATGAAGTGGCATGTATGAGATCCACACTCTTTAGAATATTTGCTAAATAGCGCCTCCAAGCTAATCTCCACAACAAACGCCTCAAAAACGTGTACCCTGCAGTTGAAAAATGCGTGGTCATAATAAGCTTCCAATTAACTGGTCTTTTAATTGTCATCGGCAAGATGCTTATTGCCGAGTGTAAGCTGTGTGTATGAACTATGTCTAAATTGTCTTGGAGAATGCTTGCAATTTTTTGTTTATCTTTGGGGAAATGATATGCTTCGTTAGGCGCCAGTGTTGAAATTCTAACAACTTCAACATTATTTATCTCCTCAATTATTGTTTTCTTTATATCAGGTTCACCTGTGATTACTGTGACGTTATGACCTCGTGCTGCTAAGCGCTCGGCAAAATTGCGAACTACATGTTCTACCCCACCCAAATGCGGGTAATATCGTGGTGTAACGTATACTATACGCAGATTCATCTGCTTAAAATCACTGTACAAATATGCATTTAATTTAGATTTTGAACATGTAGCGCGTATATGTTTGCAACTAGAATTTGGTGCAATTCCTATTTGTTATGTGCGCCTTAATTGCACTTTCAATACCCTTCGCCCACGCTCGCCCGTCTTCACCAACCAAGTTTAGCATTGGTGAGACTATGGGTAGCAGTAAATAAAACAAGTTTATCCATAATGGGGGTTTCGTATAGTTCAGCGCTTGATAAATTCCTAAGGTTGTTCTTTCCTTATAGGCTTCTTCGCTCTTTGCGTCTCTTGTCCGCTCAGTTATAACGTAAGTCGAATTGCAAAAATACGCTCTATAACCTAGTTCAAGCGCCCTAAAAAGTATGTAGGAATCCTCAGCAATGCAGGGTGGAACAGGTAGAACTTGCATCCAAACACTCTTTTTCAGGAGCATAAATTCTCCACTCGCAGCTATATGTAATCTACGCCTTAACGGATCGAGAATTTTGTAGAATTTAACTTGCGGACCGGTAGAAACCATGACCTTGCAATAGATTATTTCTGCACGCTTATTCAAATCTTCGAAGGCTTGCTGAACGTTACATATTTTTGTATCAACGTCGTTTAGAACAATTACGCTGCAGTCATTTGGCACAAATTTTGCGGCAAAATTTATTGCATCCCACTTTCCGATAGGCTCTCTATACACAACATTCGGGTGGTCTATTTTTTCGCCGCAAACAATAATGAATGATACCTTCATTTGTTCTAGCTCAATGATTTTTTCTTTTACACGTTGCTTATTTCTTGCGCATACAATAAAAAATGGGCTTATGTGGTTTTTTTCAGTTAATACTACCAAATGAACATTGCACTAAGATCAATAAAAACGAAGGTTTACTGAATTGTAAATGTATTTGTGAAGAATAAGTGTTAATAGCGGGCATCTCTCAAGCGGTTACTTCTATTATTTTGAAGGCGACTATCAGTACGAAGGTGAATAGGAGCGGTAGTATGGCTATGTTTAGGTTTTTGCTGAAGGAGAAAGCGGATATTCGCTTGGCATTAACAGCGTCGATTGGGTCTGCTGTTACGACTTCTTTTGCGCCTAACAGGGATATCAGCAGTAACGTTGCAAGGATCCCCAGTGAGGCTCCGCTGGTTAACATTGCAACTGTTGTTACGGTTGTTGATGGTATGGGAAGTGTTAAGTGCCGTGGGCGCTCACGCCATACCATGAGCGCCTTAGTGTGTGGGTTGGATGTGCATAAGGATAGCACTTATGCGACTATTTTGAACGCTGAAGGAAAGCTTGTAGATCAAACAAGAATG
>JAOZHX010000005.1 GCA_026014665.1 Candidatus Bathyarchaeota archaeon | reverse complement strand
AAAAGCCTTCCTCAGCGGATGGCACTCGGGATAGCCCTGTCAAGCTTGCGCTTATTGCAAAGTTTTCGCGACTGCTGCGCCCCGTAGGGCCTGGGCCCTTGTCTCAGTGCCCATCTCCGGGCTCCCGCTCCCACGGCCCGCACCGGTAAAAGGCTTGGTGAGCCATTACCTCACCAACAACCTGATCGGTCGCGGCCCCATCCTTGGGCGAAACTTACGAGCATAACGTAAGCTCTTTTCTGGTAAAGACTCATTCCAGAGTTCTTCGCCTATTGGGAATTAGCCCCAGTTTCCCGGGGGTATTCCTATCCCAAGGGCAGGTTAGCCACGTGTTACTGAGCTGTGTGCCGTGCCTCGTTTTGGCTGAGGCACGCGACTAGCATGTCTTAGTCCTATCCCGATAGCAGTGGGGTCCGGCAGGATCAACCGGAGTTGTGCACTCCATGTTGTTCTGTCGGATCATGTTTTTTTGTGTGGTACGAACTTCGTTCGCATTCTTGTGCCTAATTGGATTTGGAGGGAGAAACATTCCACTTATACGTCAAAGCCCAATTCAGACCTAACATGAGCAATTCTATCAGGTCCACATTCGTGTTCCCGCAATTGGAGGCCAACTCCATCATCCCTGTAGGCGTAATCGCCGTTTCGGTACGGGTTGAGCCGCCGCCATGTAAAAATTGCGGGGCTAGCTGATTTAGCTGAGTTCTCTTAGAAGAGACTTCAACTGATATAAACATTCCGTTTGCATCCACATAAAGATTGTTGTATGGGCTTGGTTGGTTGAGATGCGTCTTTTGAGTTGTTAGTAGGTAATTGTAGGTCTTTTTGTAAGATTCGAGCTCTGCTTTTTTGACGATGGTGTGTTTTTAGATATGTTTCGTCGCAAAAAAATATTATTAATAATTGCTACCGACAAATTTTTACACTTCGAGATTCAATAATCCCATTAAATGTCACGTAATAAGTCTGGCATCCACTTGACGGGTCAAAAAATTCGTAAACAAAATTATGAACAAGAAAGCATGCTTTGCCAAAAAATGATTGATGGCGCTAAAAAAGTTCATCTTGTCTATTTGGACAGGGATTTTAATTTTGTTCGAGTGAACCGAGCGTATGCGAGAACATGTGGTTTTGAACCTTCAGAAATGATTGGAAAAAACCATTTCTCTCTTTATCCACATGAAGAAAACGAAGCAATCTTTAAACGGGTAAGGGACACAGGCATTGCAGAAGAATTTCACGATAAACCCTTCGTGTTCCCTGATCAACCAGAAAGAGGCGTCACCTATTGGGATTGGACGCTTGAACCGGTGAAAAATAAGTGTGGGGAAGTTGAAGGGCTTGTTTTTTCCCTGGTGGAAACAACTGAACGCAAGAAAGCACAAGAAGCGTTAAAGATTCTAAATGAAGAACTCGAAAGTAGGATTAATCAGCGAACAAATGAGCTTGCTTTAGAACGTGAACGATTATTCAGTATGCTAGAAAGCTTGCCTGTAATGGTCAGCCTTATTACCTCTAACTATCGAATCGCATTTGCTAATCGCCTCTTCCGAGAAACGTTCGGGGAATCAAAGGGCAGGCCATGTTATGAGTATGTTTCTGGAAAGCGCTCACCATGCAATTACTGTGAAAGTCTCGAACCACTCGAAACAGGAAAGCCCCATCATTGGATAGCCAATTTAGAAAACGGGATGGTAATCGACACTTACGACTATCCTTTCATCGATGTAGATGGCACACGCATGGTCTTAGAGGTTAATATCGACATTACAGAGCAGAAAAAGCTTGAAAAAAAGCTGCAAGAAAAAGACCGTCTAGCAGCTATAGGCGCCACAGCAGGCATGGTTGGGCACGATATACGCAATCCCTTGCAAGCAATGTTGAGCGACATCTATCTCTTAAGAGAATACCTCAAAAACATGCCTGATATGCCAATAAAGAAGGAGGTTGCCGAAAGCTTAGAGGGGATAGAGAACAATATCGGCTACATTAACAAAATTGTAGCTGACTTGCAGGATTACGCAAGACCGCTAAACCCTGAGTTCAGCGACGTCAACTTGGCGGATGTAATTACAACTATATTCAAGAATATAGAATTACCAGACAACATTAAACTCTCCATTGACCTCAAAACGCTACCAACAATAAGAACTGATCCAACATTCATAAAACGCTCTCTCACCAACCTAGTTAACAACGCCATCCAAGCCATGCCAAACGGAGGCAACTTAGAAATAACAGCCTATATGCAAAATGACAATATCTTCATTACTGTTTCAGATACAGGAATCGGAATCCCAGAAGAAGTAAAGCCAAAGTTGTTTACGCCAATGGTGACCACTAAATCCAAAGGCCAAGGATTAGGATTAGCGGTTGTTAAACGCTTAGTCGAAGTGTTGAATGGTTCGATAACCTTTGAGAGCCGGGAAGGTAAAGGCACAAAATTCAGCATAAACATTCCAATAATTCCCGATACACAAAAGTCGGGATAGCCAATGTGGTAGTCCTCTGCCAATCACAAGCGTTAATATCTCATAAGCGGCAGAAGGTGAAAATAGGTTCTCACTATGCCTACTGCTGCCCAACCAACCATTCTCATAGTCGACGATGACCAAACAATACTTAGCAGTTTTGAACGAATCTTTAAAAGAAACGGCTACAGCGTCGACGTGGCGGAAAAGGGCAAGGAAGCCATCCAGAAAATAATCGCTCAGCACTATGACATAACACTCATAGATTTCCAACTACCGGACATGGAAGGCACAGATCTCTTCCCGATAATTAGGCACGCTTCACCATCAACCATAAAAATTATACTCACAGGCAAAATTGAACTAGAAAACGTAATTGTAGGCGCTGACGTATTCATATCTAAACCAATAGATCCAAAACGACTCCTAAGCATCATCAATACAAAAATTAAAGACAAAGATATCGAAAAACCGCTCTAGAAGTAACTAACCGCTATTACCAAGCTAAAGCTAACAAAAAATTATCTTTAAATGACGTTACAGTGAAAGTATTCAAAAAGTTTGGTTACAACAACTGCAAATAATGTTAATTGATTAGCAACTTCAACCTGTGCTTGTGTTACAGAGTTACAGCATTTATACAATAAGTGTTGTAGCAAAAAAACACTCACAACATTATTTATCTTAAAGAGGCAATTGATGAATTGAACCAACCATAGGCAATGAGGGAAACCCAATGCAAACACAGTGTTCATCCCCCCAACCCCCGAGTTTTCTCGTTTGCATTGGGCCCCCTCTACTGCAGAGCTTGATGCATACGAATAGCTTAGTTACAACTTAGAATGCCTTTTTTACAAAATTTAATTGGTTTAGAACTTGAGTTTTCATGTAACCGAATTGCGGGTTGGTGAATGTCCTCAGTGATTTCGGGGTTCGGTCTGCTTTGACCTGTTTCTCATAAGTATAATTAAGGATTTTTGCCTGCCAAATCAGCGAGTCTACAGAATCTTTCATCAGTGTGTTCTTCAAGGTTGAAACAACATATCTTTATTAGGTCTTTTTGTTGCCATCTTTATGGTGAAATCTTTTGCATCATGGTGAAAGCAAAAAAATCGTCGCGTTGGCTGGCCTCGGAGCCGCTGCAATGGCTGCCCTAGCTATAGGATTATACATGCATATGAAGAAGGAAGGGCACCACTAAATCAAAAATCAACCCCACTTTTTTATCCCAAGGATAGGAAATAGTGCGAACCTTTAGGAAGAAAAAGAATTGTAATTTATCGCTTTGTTACTTCAACCACACAACAACATCGATTTTTATTTTATGGTGAAAGTTAGATTGCTGTGTGGATAAGAACTTGGTGCCCGAGCAGTTGGGCGGGTCTGGCTGCTGATGTTGGTGAAGCGTTTTCCGACTGCTTTTACGCACACCATCATCAGCGCATGGCTAGAGCCGCCTAACCCTTCTTTTGAACAATGGATTAAAAGTGAGTTAGTTGTTGATGGTATGGGAAGTGTTAAGTGCCGTGGGCGCTCACGCCATACCATGAGCGCCTTAGTGTGTGGGTTGGATGTGCATAAGGATAGCACTTATGCGACTATTTTGAACGCTGAAGGAAAGCTTGTAGATCAAACAAGAATG
>JAOZHX010000030.1 GCA_026014665.1 Candidatus Bathyarchaeota archaeon | reverse complement strand
GATTCTTCTAAATAATCTATAATGATTTGCCAAAAATCTGATTGTCTCACATCAAACAAAAGATAATGCAATCTGCCACATTTTTGATTCTCTTTACTTTCATTTTCTTTAGACATAGACACCACTACTTACATTCTGTAGAATCCGCAGAATTTAAATCTATGTCTCTACATGAAACACCACAATATAGATGTAGACAGTATACCAAATCCCTATACTCCCTAAAACACCTAACCAAACACTTTAGACACCTACAACAACCATATATAATATATGTAGTATACTAGAGCTGTTTCACCTTACGTCGAAATGTTTCATAACTCATACAATCTTCTCCCTTCCCCTTAACCTCCCTGCATATCTTCTTCTCTGCGATTAGAAGTTTGTGGATTTTTGTTAGCGGCAGACCCTTCTTCATCAGGCTCCTGATTTCATCCACAGGGAAAGGATACCCGGGTCTCCCCAGCTTCTTGCCCTCCGCTCTCGCTTTCTGCAGTCCTGCACGCGTCCTCATGCTTATGAGTATTCTCTCCTGGCTCGCGGCAAAGCTCATAATGCTCACGAATATGTCCGCCAAGAGCTTGTAGAGTAGCTTCAGCAGGGGATTGTCGGTGGCCTTGGTGCTCTCCACCAGCTCGTTCCACGTCGGCAACGTCACGATCCAGAGCCTGTATCCTTTATTACTTATATAATGTAATATGTCCTTGAGGTCATCGTAGTCCCTGCCCAGCCTGGACAACTCGAAGACAACGATGTCCCTCACGTGCTGGTTGGATTCGAGAAACTCAATCATCCGCTTAAACCCCGGTCTCTCAAACGCCCTAATGCCCCCACTAACAGCTTCATCCGTGAACCACAGCACCGTGAAACCTCTCGTCTTCGCGAACTCCTCGATAGCTCTCCTCTGTGCATCCACCTCCTGCTTCTCGGTTGATACTCTCAGGTAGGCTACAGCAACGCTCAATCGACAACACCACACTATAAACTACCGTAAAAAAATAGGTTTAAGTTTTTTCTACGGAAACAGTCCATCTACATTAACTATTGGTCAAAAACGCCCGTTTTCTACGGAACTTTTTCGTTTGTCTGTTGTAAAAAAAATACCTAACCTTTAGACTTGTATCTATATCTAACCACAAGCCATATAGCAACAGCAGCCAAAACAGCAACCACAGCAGCTATAGCAACATCAACAACACCAAACCCGCCACCAACAGTAGCAGTAGTGGTAACAGTCTCATAAGATACAACAGGAACAACACTAGCCACAGTAACAGTTGCCACAGTAACAGTTGTTGGA
>JAOZHX010000024.1 GCA_026014665.1 Candidatus Bathyarchaeota archaeon | reverse complement strand
TACCAATTGGTTGTTGGAATCGTATGTTTCATATTTTACCAACCCTGATATCGGGACACCTGAGTTGTACCAAAGGTTCGTTACTGTGCCTGCAGTGTCGTCCCTGACCACAGACTTATAACAGTTAAATGTTCCAGCTAGAACAGTGATTGTCTCCTGGCCAACAATAGTGTTAGGGTCGACTACGAAGGCGGCATAACCATACTCAGTAGCAGATTCGGAGGTTAAATTACCGTTTACAAATGTTTGGGTCTTCATTGATATGCAGTCATTTGTTGTTTTGTTCATATACCAGTAGATTAGGGTAGTAGTGTTTGCATCAACATTAGCCGTTACTTTTATTATAAAACAGTCTGATTCATTGATTGTGCCCTCAATAGTCTCCCAACTTATGGGATACTCTAAGGTCTTTGTGCCATTTACAAATGATCTC
Source organism: Candidatus Bathyarchaeota archaeon (assembly GCA_026014665.1). Classification (GTDB taxonomy): domain Archaea; phylum Thermoproteota; class Bathyarchaeia; order Bathyarchaeales; family Bathycorpusculaceae; genus Bathycorpusculum. The sequence goes on along the minus strand of JAOZHX010000024.1, from coordinate 1,909 downwards.
TCGATATACTTAACATAGTCCCCATTGTTTAAACGTGTTTGATACGGAATCTCATCATTGCTGTTTTGAGTGGGAAGCGTCAAGTAGTAGTATGCTATGAAGCCTCCGACCAAGATAATTGCGATGGTAGCTATTACGGTTACTTTTCGAGGTAGAGAACCCGTCATTAGTCGCTCCTCCGTAGGTCATTTTCGCTGATTTCTTGAAAATTGTGTAATTGCTGATTCATTAAGTAAAAACAATCTTTCTGCAGTGATTTTTGCATTGTTTAACTATCCTTTGCTTTTTCCATCTGTTAGCCAAGAAGTTAATAACAATATTTAAATATTGTGATAATACAATATGCCCCTAAAAGGAAGTGACAAAGCATGGCTGAAGAAACGTATGAAGGGGTTCCTCGTGAAAAGATACCTTGGAACCCAAAGATAGATTACGATAAATGCGTTACCTGTGGAAAGTGCGTTGACTATTGCCATGTAGGCGCCTTCAGGATTGAAGAAAAAGATGGCCAAAAAAGAACAGTTGTAAATCCAAACAGATGCATTGTATTCTGCAGAGGTTGCGAAGACATCTGCCCTGTTGGTGCCATTACGCATCCATCGGAAGAGGAAACCCAAAAGATAATTGACGAACTAAAAAAATCAAAAGCCTAAATGCCAAGCATGCTAAACTATCATTTGGAATAATGCCTTTTTTTTAAAAACAAGTTCAACGTCCAACTTAATTGACCTGTGAAGTGGGAAAATGGAAAAAGAACTGCAAGCAACAAATTTAGAAACAGGACTAAGTGACCAACAAGTTAAAGAAAGGTTATCAACCTACGGGTATAATGAAGTTCCCGAGAAGAAAATAAGCTTTCTTGCAAGGCTGGGAAAGCGTTTCTGGGGCATAGTGCCCTGGATGCTTGAAGCTACCGCTATCGTCACACTTGTGCTAGGCAAGTACCCACAAGCACTCGTAATTATCTTCCTTCTTTTCTTCAACGCTGGAATGTCGCTGTGGCGTGAAGGCAGAGCAAAAAAAGCAATGGCGGCTCTAAAGCAGCGACTAAGAATTCAGAGCCGAGTTAAAAGGGACGGAAAATGGTCAGTCATCCCAGCAAGAGAGCTTGTTCCAGGCGATTTGGTCAGAGTCCGGATCGGCGACCTTTTGCCAGCTGACATAAAGGTAATTGATGGCTCCTTTGGTTTGGATCAGGCAGTCCTCACTGGCGAGTCCGGAATAATAGACAAATCCGCTGGGGAAATAGCATACTCAGGGTCAGCTGTCAAGCGCGGAGAAGTCACGGGTATAGTTGATGCGACAGGCCTAAAAACCTATTTTGGAAGAACCATTTCCCTGCTTGAAATGGCAAAACCCCAGCTCCACATGGAAGAAGTCACAGTCAAAGTTGCACGACAACTCGCCATAATAGTCCTCGCATCTCTACTAATCGTCTTTGTATACGCCGTATTGACAGGATTCGAACTTGCAGTATTGCTACCCCTTGCCGGCGTGTTGCTCATAGCCTCAGTTCCAGTAGCGATGCCAACAATGTTCACCATAAACATGGCATTAGGCTCAGCAGTCCTAGCAAAACAGGGCGTCCTAGTCACAAGGCTCAGCGCAAGCGAAGATGCCGCCACCATGGATGTACTTTGCGCAGATAAGACAGGCACTCTAACAATGAACAAACTCTTTGTCGAGGAACAAATATCTCTAAATGGGTTCAGCGAAAAGGACGTTTTGCTTTATGGCGCACTTGCATCAAATGAAGCCAACTTAGACCCAATCGACATCGCATTTTTGACTGCTACAGCCCAAGCGGACATCCCATTTGATGGTTATTCTCAGACAGCATTTGTACCCTTTGACCCAAAAACTCGAATGACAGAAGCTACAATCAATAAAGATGGCGAGACATTCTTTG
>JAOZHX010000023.1 GCA_026014665.1 Candidatus Bathyarchaeota archaeon | reverse complement strand
TTCCACAGCCACTGCAACGTTGTCTCCGAAATTGCATGCTTGAGCGAAAGCGTAGTCTGCTAGCGAAAAGATTGCGCCGCCATGCGTGAAGCCCAAAGCGTTTGTGTGCAGTTTCTCAACTTTCATAGAAACTTTTGCGTACCCATCTTTTACTTCAAGAAGTTTAATTCCCAAAGCTTCTGCAAAGTGGTCTGTGCCCTTCATTTCTTTATTTCTCCTTTTTCTGTAGCTTTAGCTCCGAGGAGCTGTTTGTAAAAGTTTCTGAACAATGAAACCGAGTTTTTCCGTTTCTTTTTTTCCTCTGCTTTTTCATGTGTCTCTACGCCTAGTCGCTTGTAGATTTTTCGGAACAGTGAAACTAGGCCTTTTGGCTCAAAAATAACAATTATAACCAAGATTACACCTATGGCGATGAGGCTTATGGGTGGTCCTACGTTGCTTATGCCTGGGAAATATTGGCCAACAGACGCCTGTAGCGAGTTAACTACACTGGGTAATGCTAGGATTTGCTGGATGGAAACCCAAAAGATTGAGCCAATGATCGGTCCAGCAACGGTTCCTAATCCGCCGATGACACTCATGATTAACGGTAAAAATGAGTTTGCAGGAGCAAAAATTGAGTTATCCACGAACCTCAAGAAGTACACGTTTAAGCCGCCTGCTATGCCAGCAAAGAAGGTGCTGATGACAAATGCTATGAGCTTGTACTTTGCCGTGTTGATTCCAATCATTTTTGCTTCTGCTTCGTTTCCATGTATGGCTCTGAAAGCCAGCCCCATGCGAGACTTCATAATCAAATACATAATAGAAATTGACGAAAACATGAAACTTATCACCAAAATATAGAATGGAAAACCTCTTGGCACCAGTGTTGTTGGTGCAAACCCGTTTACTCCGTTAGTAATAGCATCAAATTGGCTGGAAAGCGTGTGGGCTATAACGGAGAAGCCAAAGGTCACCATTGCTAAGTACCATGCCTTTAACCTGACGCATGCCAACCCGATTAATAGTCCAATTCCTGCGGACAATAAACCGCCCACTAGAAGCACCAGAATCTGTATGGTTACTGATAGTGCTCCAATTGGCATTCCCGTTGTGCCCAGCAAGCGAATCAATGCTGTAGCGATGGAGTTTCCCAGAAGTGCTGAAGCAAAACCGCCGAGTCCCAAGAAAGCAGCGTGACCCAAAGAGCCTTGTCCTGAGTTTGCAAGAAAATTCCAGCTTGCCGCATAAATTGCAGAAATGCAAATCAAAGTGAGTACATAGAGGAAAAAGTTGTCCGTAATTAATACGGGCAAAAGAACCAAGATGACAAAGCCAACGAGTAAGAACTGGAAAGGCCTCTTGCGCAAAAGTGAGGTGAGCGTCTTTTTGATATCCATGTTATTCACCTTTTTCCCCAAATATTCCTCGAGGCCTAATTATGAGTACAACTATTAGCAGGGCAAAAGCAACGGCACTGCCCCAAAGACCGTTGAGAAAATAGGTAGCTAACTGCTCAGTGATTCCGTATAACAAGCCGCCGACGATTGCTCCTTTTATGCTTCCTAAGCCTCCCATAATGATAATCGCAAAAGCTATGATTGTTGGCATGGCTCCGACTTGGTAATTAAAAGAGAAAATTATCCCGTAAAGCCCGCCTGCAACAGCTGCTAAGGCTGCACCTATAGCGAAAGTTATCATGTAGATTTTTTCAACGTTTATTCCCATGAGCATGGCTGTATTGTTTATTTGACTGGTTGCGCGCATGGCAAGACCGATTTTTGTCTTCTTTATCAACAAGCCAAAGGCTGCCAGCGCTGCAATCACAACGAATACAGCAATTATGCGGTCGTATGTTATGGATATGCTTGAAAGGTTTAAGCTCATTCCACTGAAGGGGCTAGTGATTTGTAGCGAACTGGTTCCCCAGATAAGCATGGTAGCGTTCTCAAAGATGTAGATTAACCCTAAACTTACAAAAATCTCGTTTAGTTTATCGCCTCCTAAGACCCTTCTAAAAGTTAATCTTTCAACAGCTATTCCAAGCAATGCAACCACTACCATGGAAACAAGGATTGCAACGTAAGCGTTCAAACCAGCAGAAACCGAAAAGGTCCATGTCAAGTAGGCACCGACCACCAGCAATTGCCCATGCGCAAAGTTGACAAGCTTCATTACACCAAAAATTATGTTCAGACCCGTTGCAAGGAGCATGTATATGCAACCGATAGCGATTCCCCATATTAATGTGAGCATTATTGCTGGCGCCGTTATATCCATGGTAAACCTTGTTCCTCTCTTCAGTAAGCAGTTGTTCTCACCTATTTTCTCAGCTTAACTATTTAAAACATGCGAGAATGGAGAAAAAATAAATAAAGAAAAGGGTTGAACGAAAGCTATGGGCTTCCAGCTTGATAACCTGTGGGTAGCTTAAAGTCTGCTTGCTTTAGGTTGGCGCCGCCTGCTGTTTGTGGCCAAACGATTTGTGATTTCAGTTCATTTGCGGTTGTGTCCCAGTATAGTTGCTCAATGAAGGTTATCGGGTCGATCTCGTGGTAGTTTGTGCCTGTGCTGAACTCGATTTTTCCTGTTTCTGTCAATATGAGCATTACGTTCATCTTGGTCTGTTCAATGGCATCTCTGACTTTGCCTTTGTCAACTGTTCCTGCTCTTTCAATTGCATCTTTGGCGATGTAGAATGCGTCGTAAGTGTCTGCTCCCATCATCCCTGGTGTTTTACCGTAGAGTTCGTTGTATTTCTGTGAGTATTCTCCTACTGCTGGCAAGTATGAGGGTATCATGAAGGGGTCTAGTTTTGATTCTAAGAGTTGGCCGTCACCTGTTTGACCTAAAAGGCTGTAGAATACTGGGTCTTGGTTGTTTTCAACTCCGATGTAAACTGACTTTAAGCCTACATCGTTCCATCCTTGTTTTATAATGAGTGGTGTTTTGTCTGGGTTGTCCACGACAAATACTGCGTCAGGTTTTGCTTGCTTAACCACTGTCAGGTCGGTTTGATAATTGAGCGTGGCGGGGTCATAGTTTCTGTCAGCTACAATTTCAATGGGTAGGTCTTCTTGCTCTATCCAGTATTTGGTGGCTTGTTGAACGCCTTGACCGAATGGATCATTGCGCCAGAATATTGCGAGTCTGAAGTCACGGTTTGGTGCAACCATGGGTTTCATGATTTCAGCGAAGAAGTCTACGACTGTTTTGCTATAGTGGTAGGTTGTTGTGCAATAGTGGAACATGTAGCTCATGCCTTCAGCATCTGTGATTCTTCGGCTATCATCTTCGGGCAAGCCTCCATAGTTACCTTGTGGTCCTCTTCGTGTCACAAGCTGGTTTGAGGCACCTGTGATTATGAAGGGCACTTTTGCTTCGATGGCTACTACTTCGTTGGCTAGTGTGCCTGCACTTGCGTATCCGCCGATGAGCATGTCAACTTGGTCTGTCTCTACTGCGCGCACAACTGGTGGTTTGGCGTTTGCAGGCGAATCATCGATAGTGTCAGCGTTGATTATTGTTATGTTAACTTTGGTATTCCACTCCTTTACGTAGACGCCACCTGCGTTGTTAATTTCGTCAACTGCCATTTGAGCCGCTCGAGCCATGTCCTGCCCGATAGATGTACTTAAAGGTGCAACCAGCCCTATCTTTATGTTTCTCGCTTCGGGTGATGGTGCTTGTGGTGCTAACTGCAAAGCTGCGACTGTTGCAACGATTATAATTATAGCTACGATTATGGCTACTATTTTCTTTTGCAAATTAAATCCTCTTTTTTTATTCTCTCATTATCGAAGCGGTGTGTTAATAAAATTAACTCTTTAACACGCTTTCTCTGCCTAGTTGGAAGGCTTTGAGGTTCAAATTGATGTATTTTTCCTTAAGCCTGCCAGCTATGGCTTGCTTGAAAGAATCCGCCTTTACGGGAATTTGCGGAAGAGCCGAAAGCGCTCCTAAAAGAACCGTGTTAACAACCAGCAGATTGCCTAACTGTTGCGCGATGCCTATGCCGTCTACTTCGTAAACCTTGGCTTTAGCCCTAAGCATCTCCAGCAACTCCTCGGTTTTTTTTGGTTTAACGCCAACTGTGGCGCAGCTTGGAGGAATATATTTCATGTTAACGATGACTGTGCCGTTTTTCTTTAGCATTGGCAGGGCTCTTGCGGTTTCTAGGATTTCAAAACCGACGATTGCATCAGCTTTGCCTGTTTCGATGAGTGGCGATTGAACCTTGTCGCCGATTCGCGCATATGCTACGATTGAGCCACCGCGCTGTGCCATGCCGTGAATTTCAGCTTTTGCCGCATCAAACCCGTCTAGCATTGCTGCTTCACAGTAAATGTCGCTTAGAACCACAACGCCTTGTCCGCCTACACCGCTAAAAACTATGTCTAGGCTTTTCATTTTTCCGTCTCCTTTATGGCTTCAAAGGGGCAGACGGTTTGGCATACGCCGCATCCGTAGCAGAGTGTGGTGTCTATTTCGGCTCGTTCGTTTGAGAGTGCGATGGCTGGGCAACCGAAGGCTTTGACGCATACTCCGCAACCGTTGCATTTATCAGTGACTTCTCTGGGTTTGCCTCTTTCGACAAGAAGCGGGCAGGCTCTTTGAGAAATAATAACTGATGGCGCGTTGTATTCCATGATTTCCCTTATGGCTTGAGTGGTGCCCTTGATGTTGTAGGGGTCAACGGTTACGATTTTTTCTATGCCAACCCCTTTGGCGATGTCTTGTAGGCGAACAATTTTTGCGTCTGTGCCCATGGCTGTTTTTCCTGAACCCGGCGTTGGCTGATGTCCAGTCATGGCGACGACGCTATTGTCCAAGATTATAACACAAACGTTTGCTTTGTTATATACAGCGTTCAAAAGTCCAGGCATGCCTGCGTGGAAGAACGTGGAGTCTCCGATAACCGCAAATACCTTATCTTTCACACCAGCATGAACCATCCCCGCGGCTTGACCTATCCCTCCTCCCATGCAAAGGCATGTTTGAACCGAGTTGATAGGCGGCAAAACCCCCAGCGTATAACAGCCGATATCGCCAGTGATGATTTTATCGTCTGATTTACCAGTTAAACTCAGTGCGCTCTCTGGGCATAGCGGAATGCATTTTGGGTCGCCTCCGCACATGTCGCACACTATTGCTTTGTGGCTGGTCGGATGCAGGGTTATGGCACCATATTTGCAGGCTTCTATACACCAATCGCAACCTTTGCATTTTTCTTCGTCAACAATGATTGCACCAGTTTTGCTTGACACAGCTAAGGCATCTTCGGGGCAAGCAGTTATACAGGGAGTGTCTATGCATGCCTTGCAGGTTACTGCCGTGTTAAAGGTTTGTCCAATCCGAATCGAGCGAATGCGTGACTTGAGTGGGTTGAAGACTTTTTCTTTTTCAAACGAGCAGACGTACTCGCAGATATCACAGCCCACACATTTGTCATTGTCGCATTCAATGTGCTGGTTAACCATGTTCAAAGCGTAATAGAACGCTCGGTGAGGACAGCCAGGACAAAGAGCTGGGGGTCTGGGCGGCAGCTTCACAAGTTCTGGCTCTTCTGCCTTCTCTGTCAATTTTCGGCTTGCCAAGGCTTTGCGTACGCTGTCGGGTGTTAACTCGCCGATTTCCTCTAAGCCTAACTGGTCTTTTCCTATTACGCGCAAGCCTAAGCGCTGGATGTTCTCTTCTAGATAGGGTCTTAGTTCTTCGATTACTATGAGTTTTTTAACTTTAAGAGCAAATCGTTTCACAATTTCTTGAGGGAAGGGGTAAACAAATCCTAGTTTTAGCCAAGAGAACTTTTTTGTGTCAAGCACTGAGCGGGCATAGTAGTAGCCAACTCCGCTTCCTATGATGCCGATGTCGCTGCCATTGTCTTCAATGAAGTTGAATTTTGAGTGGTTAGCAAGCGTTTTAGCTTCCGCCATCTTCACCTCTAAAACTCGGTGCTGGCGAATAGCGTTTGATGGCACCATAACCCATTTCGAGCCAACTTTGTCGAATTCTGGTTTGCGTTTTAGTCTTTGGAAATCACCGAGTTTAACCTTGGCTTTTCCATGTGCAACCCTTGTTGTGAGACGAAGAATTACGGGTAGGTGCAGTTTTTCGCTGATTTCAAAGGCTTCCTTTGCCATGTCATGTGCTTCTTGAGGGTTCCCAGCGTCAAGCAGTGGCAGTTTTGCGTGAACAGCAAAGTAACGTGTGTCTTGCTCGTTTTGGCTACTGTGCAAAGCTGGGTCATCACAGACGGCAATAACCATCCCGCCTTCAACGCCCGTGTAGGCTAAGGTCATGGCTGCATCAGCGGCAACGTTAAGCCCCACGTGCTTCATAGAAGCCATAGAGCGCACTCCAGCCATGGAAGCACCAGCGGCAACTTCCACAGCCACAATCTCGTTAACACTCCACTCGGCATAGATATCTAATTCTTTAGCGACTTCGGCTATTGCTTCCAAAATTTCCGTTGCAGGCGTGCCAGGGTAAGAGGCGGCAACTTTAACGGTGGCTTCCACTGCCCCACGTGCAACTGCCTCATCTCCGTTAAGCAAGGCAAAACTGCCTGGCTTATCAACTGCAATCTTGGAAGTCATCTTTAAATCCTTACATTTTGCCCTTACGCAAGTCCAGAACCCGTTTTGCTTTGCCCTCTGTTCTTGGAAGCTCGCCTGGCTTTACGATTTCCACTTCAGCGGTTATACCCGTTACAATGTGAATTCTCTTTTGGATTTCGCCCTTGAGGGCTTTCACGTTTAGGTTCGGGTCTTTGGATGCTTTTTCTGATAATTCAACCTTAACAACGAAGGTGTCCAGTGCTCCTGGTCTATCGACAACTATTAGGTATTGAGTAGCCAGTTCTGAGAAGCACATTACCGCGTACTCGATTTGTGAGGGGAAAACGTTTACTCCGCGGATAATGAGCATGTCGTCTGATCTTCCATGGACTCGCATCATCCTGGCGTGGGTGCGTCCGCATTTGCATGGGGCAGTTTCTATTTTTGAGATGTCTCGCGTGCGGTACCTAAGCATTGGCAACGCTGTTTTGGTCAGTGTGGTGAAGACTAGCTCCCCTTCTTCGCCAGGGGGTAAAACCTCGCCCGTGTCAGGGTTTATGGTTTCAACGATAAAGTGGTCTTCCCAAATGTGCAGGCCATCATGCTCCTCACATTCAACGGAAACGCCTGGACCGCAAAGCTCGGTTAAACCGTAAATATCAAAGGCTTGGATTCCAGTGTCATTTTCTAGCCTTTCTCTGATTTTGTTTGACCATGGTTCAGCACCAAACATGCCGATTTTTAGTTTGAGGTCTCTTCTGGGGTCGATGCCTTCTTGAGCCATGGTTTCGGCAAGATAAACCGCAAAACTTGGCGTGCACGCAAGGATTGTCGCGCCCAAGTCTTTCATGAGCTTAATTTGGCGCTGTGTCATGCCGCCGCTTGCTGGAATAATTTTTGTTCCGATTTTTTGAGCGCCATAGTGGAAGCCTAAGCCGCCTGTGAATAAGCCATAGCCGTAAGCGATGTGGATGGTGTCTTGACGTCTGCCACCTGTGGTGTAGATGGAACGCGCCATAAGTTCAGACCAAACATCCATGTCGCTTTGCGTATAAGCGCCGATGATTGGGTTTCCTGTTGTTCCGCTTGAAGCATGGATTTCCACGATTTTGTCTGGTTTGACTGTGACCATGCCGAACGGGTAATTATCTCTCAAATCGTTCTTTACTGTAAAAGGAATTTTTTGTAGGTCTTCAAGGGAGCGTATATCTTGTGGTTTCAGTCCTACGCTGTCAAACTTTTTGCGGTAAAAACTGCTGTTTTCATAGCAATGTGCAGCTTGTTCTTTGAGTTTTTTAAGTTGATAATTTTTGAGTTCTTCAGCGTGCATGGTTTCTATTTTTTCGTTCCAGTACTTGCTGTTGGCCATGATTTGTCCCTCTCTCGTTTATAGGCCTAGATACACTTCTTTTATGTGACTATTAGATAAAAGTTCCCTACTCTTGCCTTCCAATATAATCTTTCCTTGCTCAAGAACGTAGCCTCGGTCAGCCACGCTTAAACTGTCATGAATGTTTTGTTCCACCAGCAAGACGGTTACGCCTTCCTCGTTAATTGTCCGGACCGTGTCGAGAACTTTCTCCACGATTATGGGTGCTAAACCCAGTGAGGGCTCATCTAAAATTAACAGTTGCGGATTCGACATTAGGCTTCGGCAGATAACCAGCATCTGCTGTTCCCCACCGCTGAGTGTTTGCGCGAGTGATTTTTCTTTCTTTTTAAGCACTGGAAAGATTTCGTAGACATTCTCTTTATTTTCCATGATGATTTTTTTGTCTTTTATGGTGTAAGCTCCAAGCAACAGGTTTTCTTCAACAGTCATGCGGGGAAAGATTTCTCTGCCCTCAGGAATCATAGTGAGTCCACGTTTTACTCGTTCGTAAGGGGGCAGCTTGGAGATGTCTTCATCCTTAAACTTGATTGACCCCGTTTTTGGCTGTAGGAAGCCCATAATGGTTTTGACGAGGGTGGTTTTTCCTGCACCGTTAGGTCCAATTATGCTGACGATTTCTTTTTCGTTAATCTTGAAAGTAACATCTCTTAGAATCTGCACCATCCCATAAGCGGCAGACAAATTTTCTATTTCCAGCACGTCTTATTCTTCCTCCCCTGAAAGCAGAAATCGCTTGCCCAAGTAAACCTTCACCACGTGTTGGTCATTGCAGACGTGTTGCGGTGTGCCTTCGCAGATTTTTTCGCCATGGTGCAAAACGATAACTCGATTGCAAAGCCCCATGATTACCCGCATTACATGTTCTACTATGAGTACCGTGATGCCTTGCCTGTTTATCTGTTTGATAAGTTCGATTGCTTCGTCACATTCTTTCGGTGTTAAACCAGTTAGCAACTCATCAAGTAAAAGCAGTTTGGGATTTGTTGCGAGAGCCTTGGCTAGTTGGATTTTGCGCAGTTCAACAACGTTTAGGCTTTTCGCTGGAATACCAAACTTTTCTTTGCTCAAACCCACAAAGCCCAAGAGCTCCTCAGCTCTCAGAAGGGCCTCAGTTCTTTCCGTTGATTTTTCCTTGTTAAATAGCACACTTGCAAGTACATTTTCAGTCGCTGTCATTTCGGGAAAAGACTGAACGGTCTGTGAGGTTTTGGTGATGCCTTTAGCGCAGATTCGGTAAGGCGGAAGCTTTGTGATGTCCTCGTCTAAAAACAGGATTTGCCCTGAATCAGGTTTGTAGACGCCGCTGATTAGGTTTAAGAGTGTGGATTTGCCTGACCCGTTAGGTCCAACAAGCCCTGCTATTTCACCGCTTTCTACGGTGAAGTCGACGTTTTTTAAGGCTTGGAGTCCTCCGAAACGCTTGGAGACTTGGGTACATTTTAGCAAATTAGCTGTTCTCCGAATAGCAAACAAATATCCCATGTGAAAATATAAAGCTTGGCGAAAACGATGGCAATGACAGTTCTCTATTCCCCCATGCTCTTTTTTTCTAAATTTTGCGGGGGTCTACTCTTTTTATCCCTGGCAAGCAATCAAACACTTTGTCCGTTGAAATTATCGTGTGGTCTTCAACCTGGTTTAGTGCAGTTGCCGCGTAATAGGCATCAAAAATGGATGTAAAACGGTATTGCTTTAGTAATGTTAACGCAAGTAAATCAATTAGGTATGTAGTATCTAGAAAAACCAAGTTTTCAATAGCTGTTAGAGTGGCACCTCTGGCAACTATTTCATCTACAGAGACTCCTTCTTCCTGCGACACATAATATATTTCATGCAAGGATTCTCTAGAAGCATAAACCATCCCATAGTTTCCTTTTACTATTTTTGAAAATAGGTTTTTGGCGGTTGGTTTTAGCCAGTCTTCTTCTTTGACATACGCATACAGTATATCAGTTTCAAGCATCAAAGTTGTTGTCGCCTTTTAGCGCGTTTTACTGCGTCTTGTATAGCGAGTTTTTCTGCTTCGTCTTTTAACTCCCGCCGCTCCTTATCGGTGTGCAGCCATCCTTCGGCTTCTTTCTGAGGAATCGTGGGAAGAGGTATGGTAACAAAAAATGAGCCAGCGGGGATTACTACGGCTCTCGTTTTTCTTAGCCCTAACTTTTTTGGTACTGTCATTCTTCCCCTTTCGTCGATTTCAACCACGGTCACTATGAATCCCTGAAAAATAGAATAAACCCTCATTTTTATAATTTTCCCCATTTTAGAATTTTTACCCCTAAAATTAACTCATTAATTAAAGTTAAATATTAAGTGAACCTACTCTCATATGGGTGTCATGTTTGCCAATAGCACAAGTAAGCATTTTCCTCGACAACAGACCAGGCTCACTCTACGAAGCCATGACCCAACTTGACCAAAATAAAATAAAAATCTACGCCCTATCCATTGCAGACGCGGGTGAATTCGGCTTAATACGCCTAATCACTGAGGAGCCGCAGAAAGCCGCCAAACTGCTTGAGGATGCCGATTTTAATTTGGCAAAATCAAAGAAGAACACTGAAGTTACAGCGATTTTCAGTTCAAAACATGATAGGCTATCAAAAATCACCAAGATTCTCGGTGACGCTGGAATAAACATAGAGTACGCTTACTCTTCTGCTGTTCACGTTGATGGAAAGGTCGCATTAATTCTGCGTCCAAGCAACGTCGAGAAGGCAGAGCAAATGTTGGCGGAAAACGGCATTGAAGTTCTTTCTCTGGAGCAGATTAAAGAGTACTTTCAGTAACTAGACTATGTTGCGAGCGCTGTCACCAGCTAAACTTTAAACATTCACTTAACCCATAACAATACTGATTTCTATTCAATGGATAAACAATGAAGATTCTTGAGCGATAAGCTTTAATTTATACAATTATGCGACGATAGGGTAGCCAGAGATATAATAGATGGTTACTACAAACCTCGACAAGATTTTTAATCCTCAAGTTGTCGCTATCATCGGAGCCAGCGATGTGGAGGGCTCAACAGGTTAAGCTGTTGTGAAGAATTTCACTCAGCTTGGCTATGCTGGAAAAGTTTATTTTGTTAACATCGACAAACCCGAGGTTTTAGGTGTCAAGACATACCAATCTGTTATTCAAATTCCTGACTCGGTAGATTTAGCCATGATTGCTACACCTGCAAAAACTGTTCCTGAAGTGATGGAGGAGTGCGGCAAAGCAAACGTGAAAGGTGTAATCATTGTTTCTGCTGGTTTTAATGAAACGGAGTCTACAGGAAAAGCGTTGGAAGAAAAAATTCTGCAGATTGCAAGGAAATATGGTATTCGCGTTAGATGTTGAAGGGATTCCCTTATGCGCTAAACACCATGCTCCAGGTTTAGCCTGCAACTTGTTTACGAGAAAACCGTAAAGTTAGACGCTATTTTTTGAAGGCTAATCAGAAAAGAAAACTGCAGTGTTGTCTTGAAGTTTATGCTTACTTCAAAGGTGACAGCCTAAATATTCTATCGCTACCTCTTTGGAGCGATTGCAGAGCTGATCTATGAATTAATATCCTTCAATCCCGATAAACATGAGTCAGGTGGTACCCAAATTATTTGGGATTTTAACTTGCTGGTTGCATTATCCCATTTAAGTTGTTCTATGAAGGTTACTGGATCGATTTCGTGGTAATCAACACCCGTGCTGAATTGGATTCTGCCAGTTTTGGTCTGGATAAGCATTTCGTCCATGTTAGTGGTTTCGAGTGCGTTTCTGACTTTTGCTTTGTCAACTGTGCCTGCTCTTTGAATTGCGTCTTTGGCGATGTAGAAGGCATCGTACGTGCCGGCGCCCATCATGCCTGGCATTTGGTTGTAAGTTTTGTAGTACTTTTGGCAGTAGGTTTCGACTGTTTGTGAGTATGAGGGATTCATGAATGGGTTAAATTTTGATTCCATTAGCTGCCCGTCTCCTACCTTACCTAAGAGGTCGTAGAAAACTAGGTCTTGGCTGTTTTCGACTGCAATGTAGATAGTTTTTAAGCCAGCTTCCTCTAGTCCCTGCTTAATTATCAGGGGGGTCTTGTCAGGGTTGTCTACAACGAGTACTGCGTCGGGATGGGTTTCAGCGATTGTGTTGAGTTGGTTTCGGACATTGATGATGGTTGTTTCGTAGGATATTTCTGCGACTAGAGTAATGGGAAGACTTTCGTTTTGTATCCAGTATTTAGTGGCTTGTTCAACGCCTTGACCGAAAGCATCGTTTCGGTATAGTATGGCGAGGCTGAAGTTACGGTTTGGAGCAACTTGGGGTTTCATTTCGGTGGCGAAGAAGTCTACGATTGTTTTGCTGTAGTGGTAGTTTGTTGCGCAGTAATGGAACATGTAGCTCATGCCTTCTGCATCGCTTATGCTGTTTGGGTCGTTTGGTCCAAAGCCGCCGAAGTTACCTTGGGGTCCTCTTCTGGTTACAAGTTGGTTTGAGGCACCCGTGATTATGTATGGAACTTTGTTGTCGATGGCTATTAATTGGTTTACCAGTGTGCCGGCGCTGCTGTATCCGCCGATGAGAAGGTCCACTTGGTCGGTTTCGACCGTGCGAGTTACAGGTTTCACGACGTTTGCAGGGTTGTCATCGTTTGTGTTAGCTTTTACAATGGTAAATTTGACTTGCGTTTTCCATTCGGCTACGTAAACGCCGCCTGCATCGTTGATTTCTTTGACAGCCATCTCAGCAGCTCGCAACATGTCTTGTCCAATCGAAGTGTTCAAAGGCGCCACTAACCCAACTTTTATGTCTCTCGCTTTGGCTGATGGTGCTTTAGGTGCAAGTTGCCACACTGCAACTGCTGCTAAGACTAAGATGACGACAATTATCGATCCAACTAATTTATTTTGTATTTGCATCAACTTTTTTTATTTTCTGCTATATCCAAGCGTTCAATTAATAAAGCTAACGTTAAGATACGCTTTCTTTACGGTGCTGGAATGCTTTGGATTAGGCTGATGTATCATCTAGGGTTTGTTGGTCATGGCTTGTTAAAAGAAGTTCCTGCTTCAAGAGAAATCTCGAGCGTCCTAATAGGCGCTTAATCAATAATCAGCGCAGTTCCAAGTTACCCAGCGCGATTGAATCTATTTCATGAATTTGCAACTGTATCTTAGCTTTCATGAAGCCTAAATCAGAGGCTTAGCCAAGAAAGTTTGACTAAATTTCTGCAAAAATTAGTCAAGAAAGCTTGACTGAACAAATCTTTAACTTAGTCAAACTTTGTTGACCAAAAAATTTTAAACCAACCAATTTTTTTGTTAATTTGATTGAAGGAGTGATATTTGATTGGATAAAAGAACGGTTGGTGCTGTGTGCATCTTTATGCTTCTGTTCTTTGCGTTAGTTAGCTTTTTTCATCCTGATTTTGCGGCGGCAAATCCTGTTGTTCCAGGAGCGTTTTGGGGCGTTCCCCAAGCCTCGGTATTCACCATAAAATCGCCCATGCCTAATGCTGTTCTTACTTCTAACTCCGTTGTTGTAGCCTTCGACATTCCTATCCTGGCCCAGTTCACATATGAAACTGTAACAGCCCAAGTTACCTCCATCCACTATACAGTTGAATCATTGAATGTTTCGGGGAATATTTGGCAGAAATACCTCGAGGGCGATGCATCTCCAAAACCTGGCCTCATCGAGGTGTTGCTGACTTTGCCAGAGGGCAACTTTAATGTATCGGTTACTGCAAGCTGGAGTGGAAGTTACCAAGCTTAGGGCATGGCTGGATACGCCGACCCATTCATTGTGCGAAATTCAGCTTCTGTATGTTTCGCAGTGAATACGGGTTTACCCGAAATAACGATTCTGTCACCGGCAAACCATAACTACAGCGCAACGCCAATGGCCTTGAATTTGTGGGCTAATGAGCCCCTTTCTTTAATAACCTATAGTTTAGATGGACAATCAAACGTCACTTTTTCAGGTAACGCAACGTTGGAAGGTCTCGCAGCGGGCACACATGACTTGAAAATTTATGCAACTGACATGGCTGGAAACACGGTAGCAAAAAACGTTCAATTTGACATGGGGGAGGAAATCATGCAATCAACTCTTGAAAGCCAATACTTAGGGCTTTCTTCTGTAATCTTGGCTGCAGTTTTAGCCGCAAGCATCGTTGTTATCACTATAAGCCTTCTTATCTTTTTCAAAAAGCGGGGCAGAGAGGTTGGAGATCATTGAGATTAACGTTAGCAAAGAGTTTGCAATTGGGACTTTTGATTGTGACATTAATTTTCCCACTGGTGGTTGCTGTTGTGTCGGCTAATCCGTTTATGCCGAGCGGTTCTTGGTCCAATGAGCCTGCTCCCCCTTCAATCAGTGTTCAATCGCCATCTGAAACACAAGCTTACTCTTCTGGCCAAGATGTGTGGCTTAATTTCACCGTAGCGGTGCCAATAACGGACTGGTATAGTTCAAAATCGGGATACCTGTATCCTGAACCCTACGCTACCACACTTGGCACGTTAATTGGAGTCAAGTTTTCTTTGGATGGCAAACCTGCAAGGGCTGCAAGCAGCGTTTCTACTTCGCCTCTAAGAGTAAGCAAGGTCTATAACCCTCAAAGCGGGCTATTTCATTTCTCCATTAACCTGGGAAATTTGCCTACTGGAAAGCATACTGTTGTAATTAGTGCAGAAGGGTCAGGATATTACGGCAACCTAACGCACAGCGCTTTTTCTGATAGCTTCATACTTGATGTCCAAGAGAGCGATAAAACTAAAGTTGTTAGCAGTTCCACCAGCATCAACTTTGAGGTGAGTGGTGATCCGCCAATCATTCAAACTCTGCCATTCATCACGGCTTCAGTAGCAATTGCAGCTGTGACAGGCGCTGGCTTGCTTTTCTACAGCCGTAAGCTCAAGCATAAAACCGTTAACATACCAGCTAATGTCTAATCCTTAAGTGGCTATGCATGGGTTAGTTTTTCTGCGCCATCACTAGTCACGAGTACTGTATCTTCAATCCGAACACCGCAGAACCCAGGCAGATAAATCCCTGGCTCAACTGTCACTACATTGCCCTCTTCCAAAACGTCTTTGCTGTCAGGACTTAAAATCGGCGCTTCATGAACCTCTAACCCAACTCCGTGGCCAAGGTTATGAACAAAAAATTCGCCAAACCCAGCGTCCGCAATAACCCGTCTAGCTGCTGCATCAACATCTTTTGCTAAAACTCCTGGCTTCATGGTTCCAAGTGCTACTTGCTGTGCTAGTTTTACTGTCTGCATCATCTTAGCTTGTTCTTCTGATGGTTCTCCTACTGAGAATGTCCTAGTGATGTCTGAACGGTAAAACCTAAACGTTGCGCCTAAATCAACCATCACCAAATCGCCCTGCTGAATTGTTCGCTCCATGAAAGTGCCATGTGGATAGGCACAGCATAGTCCAGAAGCCACGATGGTGTCAAAAGCCACACCGTCTGAACCTGCCTTGCGCATGGCATACTCTGCTTCTGCAGCGATTTCTTTCTCTTTTACGCCTACACAGATGGTTTTTGCTGCGGTTTGCATGCCGAGGTTAGACAGTTTGCAGGCTTCTCTGATAAGATGAATCTCATCTAGATTCTTCTTTTTGCGAAGTTCGCAGATGAGGCTGTTTGCAACTTCAAGTTTCTCTTCCCCGCCAACTGCTTTCGCGAGTAGACGCCAACTTTCAATCCCCAAATTGTCAACACAAATTTTTGTAGCCGAGGTCTGTTTGGCGATTTTCTCCATAAGGTTTTCTCCGCGCCTAAGCAACTGTATTTCGACGCCTCTGGTTTCTGCTTTGGCTTGTTCATAGTTGACTGGTGATACGTAGAGGACGTTTTCGCCATGTTCGGGGATTAGAAGCGCGTTTGCTCCAGAGAAGTTGGTGAAGTAGGTTATGTTGTTTTGGTTGAAGATTGCGAAGGTGGCTGGTTTGTCCTGTTTTGTGGCTGCTTGTTTGAGGGCTTTGGTTCGGTTCAAGAGTGTTCGCCTTTTGAATGGAGAATGATGAAGGTTGGTTTTTAATTTTCGCTTTCTGGATGTTTGCTGTTTGGAAAATCAGTTTGCTTTGCGTTGTGTTCTCAAAAGCACTTCGAGAAAATACGTCAAAATTTAAACAAACCAGCCATTAACTTAATATAGTTTTCAGATGACATCCCTAACTAACAATGAGGGGAAAAAAGCATGTTTGCTTACGCTGGAAAAATTTTACATGTTAACCTCACAACTGGAGAAACCAAAACAGAGCCGCTAACCGAAGATATGGCTAAAAGCTACATCGGCGGCATCGGCTTAGGCATCCGCTTACTCATGGACAATTCAAAACCAGGCACAGATGCCTACGACCCAGACAACCCACTGATTTACTGCACGGGTCCACTAAGTGGCACCATGGGTCCGACAGCGGGAAACGGTTACGCAGTCGTTTCCAAGTCGCCCTCCACAGGTGGAGTCGGCGAAGCCAAAGCCCATGGATTTTTCGGTCCTGACCTAAAACGTGCAGGGTACGACGCTGTGGTCATAAAGGGTAAAGCACCCAAGCTGTCTTACCTTTGGATCGACGATGATAAAGTTGAAATCCGAAACGCTGAACACTTAAAATACGCAACTGTAAATGACACCGACAAACGCATCCGAGATGAACTCGGCGACTTTTACATTCGTGTCTCAGCCATTGGCGAAGCAGGAGAGAAACTTTGCAGGTTTGCAGCCATCATAAACGACGAATTCCGAGCCATTGGACGCAGCGGCATGGGCGGCGTTATGGGCAGCAAGAACCTCAAAGCAGTGGCTGTTCGCGGAACCAAAGATGTTAACGTGGCAAACCTAGACGGTTTTAAAGAATACATCAAAATGATTCATGAACGCATGAAGGGTCCAGCAACCAAGAAGTACAAGACCTTGGGCACACCCGAGAACGTGCTTGTTCTAAACTCGCTATCAGCCCTCGCCACGAGGAACTGGACTAACGCAACTTTTGAAGGCGCCGATAAAGTCAGCGGAGAATACCTAAACGAACACTACGTTAAGAAAATCGTAGGTTGCGCAACCTGCGGCATGCGCTGTGACCACATAGCTGTGGTGCCTGAAGGACCATACAAAGGCTCAACTTCACGTTTGGAGTTCGAGTGTCTCTGGAGCATGGGTCCGCTCTGCGGCATAGACAGGCTGGATGCAATCATCGAAGCCATGCGCATCGTTAATGAGTACGGCATGGACGGCATCAGCATCGGCGTAGTTGTTGCTTTCGCCATGGACTGCTATGAGCACGGCGTCATCACCAAGGAACAAACCGACGGAATCGACCTCCGCTTCGGCAACGCAGAAGCCCTAATCGCAATTATCCACAAAATTGGCAAACGTGAAGGTTGGCTTGGAAACATCCTTGCTGAAGGAGTAGCCAAAGCAGCTGAACTTATCGGCGGAGACGCCTACAAGTACGCTTGCCACATCAAAGGCTTAGAGCTTCCAGGCTATGACCTAAGAACCCTAAAGACCGCTGCACTTGGCTTTAGCGTCTCATTCCGTGGAGCTTGCCACCTGCGAAACGGTGCTTACTCGCCTGATGTCAAAGGCAAAGTTAACCGCTTCAAGATCGAGAAGGGACGCGGCAAAATGATTACTGACGAGAGTCTCATGTACAACATCATCGACTCGCTTATCGTGTGTAAATTCAGCAGAGGAACATACTACGACGGCTGGAAAGACCTGACCAACTACTACACGCTCGCCACTGGCATACCGATTACCCCTGAAGAGATGATGAAGAGCGGTGACCGCATCGAAAACCTTGCCAGACTCTTCAACATACGCGAAGGCAAAGGAACACGCAAATACGACACCCTGCCTTGGAAGATTAAGAACACCCCAGTTCCAGACGAAGGCCCAGCTAAAGGCGTTGTAGTCAGCGAGGAAGAATTCCAGATTGGCTTAGACGACTATTACGCCTCACGGGGCTGGACCGCCGACGGAGTACCAACAATTGAACGTCTTAACGCGCTTGGTCTCGGCGACCTTGCGCCTATTGTTCAGAAAGCAACCAACGGAGGAGCATAAAAATGGTACGCCCACAAGATAGAAAATTCGTAACCGCTGACCCAGAAAAATGCATCGGCTGCTGTGTCTGCGAATATGCCTGCAGCATGGTAAACGAAAAAACCTTCAACCCCAACAAATCCCGCATACGCGCCATGCGCATGGGACCGCTCGTGAACTTGGCTATAACCTGTCGACACTGCGAGGACCCAGCATGCGTGGCAGCATGCCCAAGAGACGCTCTAAAGCAGGAGGAGAACACTGGCATAATTCGCGTTGATGAATCAGCCTGCAACGGCTGCGGATGGTGCATTAGCGCCTGCCAATTCGGAGCCATGAACATGCACCCAGAAAAGAAAGTCGTTTTCACCTGCAACAGCTGCACTGATAACGAAACCAAAGAGCCCCAATGCGTGAAGTGGTGTCCTGAAGAAGCGCTCACTTACGTTACGGCGGAAACGTTGGCGCAGAAGTACCGGCAGAAAGCTGTCAAGAACCTCTTCCAAACAGCCGAAGAAGCCAAAAAATCCAAATAAACCCATCAAAGCGCGATTTTTCTCTGCGCTATCTAATTTTTTAATTTATTAATTGCAATAGTTTTTTTTATCTTTTTGAGAAAATAAATACATACAGTCATGCATAAATTTAATTGATTGATTGCGGGTATAGCGGCCGCAAACAATGAAACGTTAATAACCAAAGACAGAGACTTTTTGAACTTTGAAAACACCAAAATCATAGCGTTGCCATTTGTTCGTTCAATGAGTAGCCGCTATAAATAGGGGGAGGGGTAGATCGGTAAAGCAACGCGTTTCAAAAGGACTTTTTTAAATTAAATGAAAAATTGGAATGTTGCGTTTAGAGAGAGACTACTTGACGTTTGTTAGAAAATGCACTACAAGAATGTGTCCCTCAAACGTCATAGGAACCATGATAACTTTTGAGGTTTTGGTGGTGCCATCTTTTTTCTTCCAGGTCACCTCTATGGTTGAAGCGTTAAAGCTGTCGGCAGCGTTCCAGTAAGCAGCGGCAACAGTTTCTCGGCTGCTCTCATCAACGTAGAGGTCCAGAAACCCAGGGGTTTTTGCCCATTCCTGCGGTGACTTGTAGCCCAAGAAAGTGGCGAATTGTTGGTTGCACATCTTGTGGTTGTCGTCTAGGTAGATGTAGATTGGCTGTTTTGACTCGTCTAGGATTTGCTTCATCTGATTGAATAATCCGTTAACTATCTCTTGATGGTGTTTATCGTTTTGAGACATGATTATCACTTTTATGTTTTGATTAATTTCTATCAAGGAACAAGTAACCTGGCTCTTTTAAGGAAGCGTGACTGTGGCAGAACAGTAACAAGAAAGAATTTGGAAGGAAGAAATTTCGGCCTTCATCCGCCTGTCATCAACGACATTAAAATTAAAGTGTCGCCGTTCTTTAGCGGGGTGCTGGTTCCCTTCAACTGGTTTATGTGAACGCCGTTTAACATCGCTACGAAGGTTGACTTCATCTCTTTCTTGTCTGGGTCATAGACTTCTTGGCTGAATTTTGGGCCGTATGCTTTGGCGATTTGATCGAGCAATTGCCCGACTGTTGCATCGTCGTTTAGTGTGATTTCTTCTTGGCTTTTGTTTGTGTAGCTTTTGACTAGGCTGATGTAGTGGACTTTAACCTGCATTGTCTCTCCGTCTTAGTGATTGTTGGTGGGCTCTGATATTTCTTTTCTTTCCACATGCTTTTTGACCTAAAAATTCAATTTATATCGTTTAGTACGCAAACAAATTTGACTCTACAGGAAAGCCATCAATTCATACCATCATACCCCATTAACTTAATATAGCTTTCAACTGACTAAATACTCTAAAACCATTAGGAGACGCATGGATTGCTCGGTTACGCAGGAAAAATCCTCTATGTTGATTTAGCCACAGGCAAAGCCAAAACAGAAAATCTAAGCGAAGAAACCGCCAAAAAATACATAGGCGGCATCGGCTTAGGCATGAAACTCTACCTATCCAACTCAAAAGCTGGTGTTGACCCACTCAGCCCCGAAAACCCCCTTGTCCTTGCTGTAGGTCCCACCTCAGGAACCATGTTTCCAACCGGAGGCAACGGACATGCCTTCATATCCAAATCACCATTAACAAACGGCGTGGGCCAAGCTGTAAGTCACGGTACTTTTGGCGCAGAAATCAAACGTGCGGGTTACGACGCCATAGTTTTCACTGGTAAAGCTGAGAGGCCAGTTTATCTCTGGATTGACGACGATTCAATCCAACTTCTTGATGCTTCAAGTATCTGGGGAAAATCCCCTTCTGAAACCGAAGATTTCCTAAAAGATGAACTCGGCGACTACTACGTTCGGATTGCCTCTATTGGTTTGGCAGGAGAAAACCAGTCAAAAATTGCTTGCATAATCAATGAGAAAACTCGCGCAGCTGGAAGAACTGGTTTGGGAGCAGTTATGGGCAGCAAAAACCTCAAAGCTATCGCAGTCAGAGGCACCCACGACATCACTGTTGCTAAACCCGATGAATTCATCGAAATGGTTAAAGAATTCCATGAACGCATGAAAGGACCTGCCGCGCAGAAATACCGTACGCTGGGGACAACAGAGAACGTCCTGATTCAAAATTCACTTTATTGTATGCCGACCCGCAACTTCAACAATGCCCACTTCGAGAACGCAGAAAACATCAGCGGCGAAGCCCTCAACGAACGCTACATCGCAAAAATAATCGCTTGTAACTCATGCGCTATGCGTTGTGAACACGAAGCAGTTATCAGGGAAGGACCATACAAGGGCACGTTGGCACGCATTGAATACGATAACCTATGGGCACTGGGACCAAACTGTGGCGTGGACAAACTCGACACCATCATAAAAGCCGCTGAACTCTGCAACTACTACGGCTTAGACGCAACCAGCACAGGCGTAACCATCAGCTTTCTCATGGATTGCCACGAAAAAGGCATCCTAACCCACGAGCAACTCGATGGAGTGGACGCTCACTTCGGCAACGCCCAAGCTCTTATACAACTAGTTGAAAAAATCGGCAAACGCGAAGGCATAGGCGAAATCCTTGCAGACGGTGTAAAAATTGCAGCTGAAAAAATCGGCAAAAACTCCAAGGAACTAGCCCAGGAAATTAAAGGTTTAGAAGTCACAGGCTACGATTTGCGTTGCCTAAAAACAGCTGCCCTTGCAGCAGCGGTTTCTTTCCGTGGCGCAGACCAAAACCGCAGCGGAGCATACACCATCGACCTTAAAGGCAAAGTGGACCGCTTTAAAGCAGAAAAAGGCAGGGGCAAACTCGTCAAAGACGCCGAAGACATTTACGCACTCATTGACTCGTTCATCGTTTGCAAGAATGCAAGAGGCACACTCTACAAAGAACTCGCTGACCTGGCAAAACTCTACAGCTTAGTCACAGGCGCTGAAACCACGCCTGAAGAGCTGGCAATTGCAGGCGAGCGGATAAACACCCTTGCTAAACTCATCAACATCCGAGAAGGTAAAACCCGAGAAGACGATACACTCCCCTGGAAAATCATGAACCAACCCATCACCGATGACGGACCAGCAAAAGGAGCAGTCGTAACCCAAGATGAACTTGACCTGTTATTGGACGATTACTATTCAGCCCGAGGCTGGACCTTAGAAGGTGTCCCGACTAAAACTAAACTCCAAGAGTTAGGACTCGAAGAATTCTCCAACTTAGTTGTAGGAAAAGAGGCATAAAAAAAATGGTAAAAATACACGAACGAAAATTCGTCTCCGCAGACCCTGAGAAATGCGTAGGCTGCCAAATCTGCGAATATGCCTGTTCTTTCACTAAAGAAAAAGCCTTCAACCCGCTCAAATCACGCATCCGCGTCGTCCGCGTTAACCAACTTGCCAACATGGCTGTCACATGCCGGCTCTGTGAAGAACCCGCTTGCGTTGCAGCGTGCCCACGGGATGCTCTCAAACAGGACGAATCCGGCATTATAACTCTTGATAAGGACAAGTGCAACGGCTGTGGTTGGTGCATCGAAGCTTGCGATTACGGTGCCATGATGCTGCATCCGGAAACCAAAGTTGTTTACGTTTGTGACATGTGCAAAGACAAAGCTGATGGTCCACAATGCGTGAAGTGGTGTCCTGAAGAAGCTTTGACAGTCGTCACCAGCGATGTGTTGGCGCAGAAAGCCAGAATCGGCGCGATCAAAAAGCTCTTCCAAGAGTCTAGGAAAGAAAAACAGTAAAAAAAACGGGCGTTTTTCAGCCCCAATTTTTAATCTACCATCCGCTAGTGTGTTCTTCCATACAGTGAGCTTCATAGTCTTCTCTTGTATCGTATTCCTGATTGTCCCTTCGGCACTTAAACTTGCCTTCGCTGGTCATTTCTCTTGTGGCGCGGTCAGGGTTCGAGAGCAAGCCGTTGGCTTCGCAGTTACTCAGCGTCTTTTTTTCTCCCTGCACAGTGATTTCAAAGAGGCGCGTGTTGAGCCATTTGCATTGCAGCTCCTCCCAAGCGTTGACGCCGAATTGGTCCTTCTCAATTATGAGTTGCTCTTCGACTTCGCTTAGTTGATGTTCCACTCGGCGGTGGACACGTTGCAGCATATGCTTGTAGTTAACTAAAACTTGGTCTTCAATCAGTTGTGGTTTACTCTTCACCAGCTTTCCTAGCTCCAATGGGTAAAACGCCAATTGCTTGCCCACTGCAGCCTCAAGCTTATCCACTCTGTCATGCAACGCCTGAGTCTCAGGCAAAGTCATGTTCGCTGAAAACGCCAAACTAGCAAACAATGTTATGTCGCTGATTTTTGTGTCGAGTGCTTCTAAATCTTGTAGGCACTTAAGTAAGCCCTCTGCTGTCAGGTTAATGATCTTGCCTCGATAAGCCTTCTCAAAAGTATCTACTTCTGCAGTGATTGCTGCGATGGCTTGGTTAACTTTAGGGTCGGTTACGCTGGGGAACAGCTCCGTTAAATCCCACGTGACTGGTTGCGTTTTCAACTGTATGCCTCATCTAAGCTAGTGGCGGCTGGGTTATTTTGCATTTTGCAAACTCCTTTAACCAATAGGCTCTTTAAAGAAACCATCGTAATAGCGAAAAGGCGTTAGGGATGCGGGATAAACGATTCATTGCAGAACACCGAGGCGGACATCTAAAAAAAGAGCAGCATCGCCAGCTGATTTTATGGGCTTGCCTTTGTGCACAACACGTTTTGCCTCTCTTTGGACAAGAAATTGATGAACGGCTAAACCATGCGCTAAAAGTGGCTGAGCAGTGGCGGCTCGGCAAAGCTTCGGTTGGGAATGCAAGAAAAGCGGCTGTGGATGCTTTTGCGGTTGCCAGAGAATCCTCAAACCCCGTGGCGGTTGCGGTGGCTCGCTCGGTCGGGCATGCTGTGGCGACTGCTCACATGGCTGACCACTCACTGGGCGGGGCATTGTATGCTTTGCGGGCGGTGAAAGCAGCAGGCAAATCCGTCGATGATGAAAGAAAATGGCAACAAGAACAACTGCCCGTCGATGTCAAAGAGCTTGTTTTGACTGCGTTAGAAGCGGAAAGATTCAAAAAGATGCAGTCGGATGTTAATTTCAAGCCGACGAAACTAACATCTTAAAATGCTTAACCTTTCAATAAATTTTGGTACGGGCAGGATTCGAACCTGCAAACCCATCGGGAAAGGATTTTGGGCTTACTTATCGTATACCTTTTTGCGATGACCTATAGTTCTGATAATAATTTTTTGTCCAGATATTTCATAGATTACTCGATAATTGCCAATTCTAAAAGATTTAAGCTCGCTTAGACGGCCAACTAACTGTTTGCTGGCATAGGGCTTGTCTTCTAAGATTTTCAGTGCCCTGATTATTCTTATCTGGGTTTGCTTGTCGTGCCGTTTGAGTTCCCTTGAAAACTCTCTGGTGAAAATAATCTCAAACTTCTTTTTCATCGATGCTCAGTTCTTCAAGTAACTCTTTGTAGGTAAGCACTCGATTTTCCCGTACATCCTTTAAGCTTCGGGCTATGCTTTTCATTAGTTTTTCATCGCTGAGAATTTCCACGGTTTCCATGAGTTCTTCAACGAGCATCCGCAGTTTGGGCATTTCTTCAGCGATGATTTTTAGGTTTTTCTTATCCTCATCTGTGAAAACTGCTTCAACCAACTAAGTCACCATGTCCTAAAATAGATAAGTAATATAGTATAAAATTTTCTCCAAAAACAAAAGTTTTCAGTAGTGAATGGTGCTACGGGCAGGATTTGAACCTGCGAACCCCTGCGGGAAAGGATTTCCCATCCGTTTGGGGCCAGACCTGCAGGCCAAACGTTGATCTTGAGTCCTTCACCTTTGACCTGGCTTGGTTACCGTAGCATGGTGCAGTACCAAAATGGTTGGCTTCTGACTTATTAATCATTTCCCACCAGTCTATTTGCAGCTAACAGAGGTTATGCACAAACCATGGAAAGTTAGGTGCTATTGGCGTTTTCTGCAGCCATTAAAATATTGAAAAGAGAGCGTAGAGCAGTTTACCGCAAAGGTAAAACGCATTGCTGAAGATAACTTATGAGCGCATGCAAACCCATCATAAAATAATCGTGGGCAACAGCCAGCAGATGCCCGAACTTGAGGACGGCAGTATCCACTTAATGGTCACTTCACCGCCTTACCCCATGATAGCCATGTGGGACGACTTGTTCCGCAGTGTTGACCCAAAAATTGCAAAGTTGTGGCAAAAGCTGGTGGCTGACGGTGACGAGGCGGCTGTGAGGCAAATTTACATTTTGATGCATGATTATTTAGGGAAGGTTTGGGCTGAAACCTACCGTGTACTATGCGACGGGGGCATTGCCTGCATAAACATCGGCGACGCTACCCGTAGCATCGGAGGCAAATTCCAGCTTTTTCCTAACCACGTCCACATCACTGAAAACTGTGAAAAAATCGGTTTTACGACGTTGCCATACATTTTATGGAAGAAACCAACAAATAAACCGTCTTATAAGGGCAAAGGAGCTTTTCTGGGTTCAGGTTTTCTCCCGCCAAACGCCTACGTCACACTCGACTGCGAATTTATCTTGCTTTTCCGCAAGGGAAGACTCCGCAAGTTTGAGCCACATCAAAAAGAACGCTATAACAGCGCCTTTTCAAAGCAGGAACGTGACGAATGGTTTAGCCAAATCTGGGCATTCAAAGGCACAAGGCAGACCGCCAGCGAAATTGAACGCAGAACCGCAGCGTACCCTGATGAGATCGCAGAGCGCCTTATCAGAATGTTTAGCGTTAAAGGCGACATGGTGCTTGACCCATTCTTGGGGTCAGGAACAACAACCAAAGTTGCCATGCTGACCGAACGTAACAGCATTGGGTATGAAATGGATGAAAACCTGCTTCCCCTCATAGCTAAAAAAATCGGTTGCACCGCCGCCAATCAAGCGATTACCAAAATAATCAA
The DNA here is from genome assembly GCA_026014665.1 of Candidatus Bathyarchaeota archaeon. Taxonomy (GTDB): domain Archaea; phylum Thermoproteota; class Bathyarchaeia; order Bathyarchaeales; family Bathycorpusculaceae; genus Bathycorpusculum. Next base: position 33,031 of record JAOZHX010000023.1, on the reverse strand, counting down.
ACGTTAAGTATTCCCAATTTTAATAAAAGAAAAAGGGGTTGATTGGTTTTATTTTAACCTTTATGGGCGTTTTCTGAGTGTTGCCAGAATTAATGCCATGCCGATGACGACCACGATGATTATAGCGATTGCTGAAAGCGCAATTGCCATGGTGTTGTCAACTGGAGCTGGGTATGCTGGAGGCGATGTTGTTGCTTGCGGTTCTGAAACGCCGATGGCTGTTGCCGCTGATGAGGGACCGTATGAACCAGAGCCTTTGAAGGTAGCGATTATGGTGTATTCGCCTGGGACTTCGGGGGTCCAGAGTTTTTTGAACATGCCGTTGGAATCGCTGGTGACGGTGTCTATGTGGTAGTAGTTGCCGTTGGGGTCATAGGTGTCTAAGGAGACTTCCACGCCTTTCACGATTGGCTTCTCAGTGGTCTTTGTGACCATGTAGTTCATCCATGCGCCTTGGTCAGCGTCCGAGATTGCTGCCGTGCCTTTAAGGGCGGTGTTGGGGGATTGGTCAGTTACTGTACCTGTGATTAGCACGCTGCCGCCTTGCGGTATGACTGCTGAAGATGCTGAAACGGAAGTAGCGCTTGGACCTGGTCCAACACAGGTTATTCGCATATCGTTGAGGTTGAGGTATACGAAGTATCCGTCTGCTACAGCTATTTCTTGCCAGTTGCACATTCCAACCATCTTCCAGATTTCTTCGCCTGTAGTTGCATTGATGCATCGTACTTCTGCGCCTGCATACGGTGGTGCGTTGAGTGAGTGCTCAGACGAGATTAGATAGACTTTTCCGTCTGCTATCGCTGCAACTTGGTAGGGATAGTCGCCGTATGCTGTGTTTGGTGTCCTAGTATTGTTCTTGGGGTTGTTGACATCGTTGCCGTATGTAAAGAGTGTTTTGCCTGTGAGGAAGTCATAGCAGTAAACTACTCCTGAGTAACCTGTCGAATATAGTCGGCCATCGCCAGCTGCGTATGGTGCTGTTAAGCCTGTGGTGCCGCCGTAGAAGTTAAAGGTCTCCTCTGGGTTGGTTGGACCCCACAGTTTTTCTCCAGTTAGCAAGCTGTAGCCATTCCACTGCATGGTTTCTTTGAAGTAAGTGGTGAAGACGTTGGTTTTTTGGTCGCGTGGGCCAATTAGTATGGTCATGTTGGCGTCGCCAGTGTAGTTGCGTATCCACATAACTTGGCCGATTGGAGCTCTGGAAGCATTGAGGTTGATTGCCCAAAGAGTGTAGGGGTCGGGAGTGCCGAATGCTCCGCCTGTTGAGCCAGCAAACTGTAGTGCGCTGCTTCTACCAAACACTAAGTCCCCTGGCAGCACTTGGATTATGGCTGTGTTTGCTCCAGCGGGCAGCGGTTGCGAGAGAGTGACGTTCCAGTCATAAGATTTGCTCATGTTCCAGTTGGTTCGTCCAGGTAGCCACTGAGTGATGCCGCCTGCAATGTCATTTCCCGGAAGTTTAGTGTTGTTCCATTGCCAGAGGTATGTGTAGGGTGCAGTGGTGTTTTCTCGTCCAATGTTCATGATGAGAATTTCACCTTGCGGTCCATAGAATCTTGTGCCACTTGGAATGTTTGTTTCGTTGAAGAGTAAGGTGCCTGTCATGGGGTCAACTGCAATCCAACCTGCAGTGTTAACGACTGCAGAAGCATTCGAGGAAGCTTGGGTGTAGCTAGCGTTGGTGTAAGTTGCGCCTGTGGCTGGGTTAGTGATTCCTGTGCCGATTACCGTGCCGACTATCCATAGGTAACCGTTGGGGTTAACTCCGTGCTGATTGGGAGATTCGAAGTCGTAGAGTTGGCCAAAGGATGGGTTTGCTGAACCGAAGTCTTTGCGCCATTCTTCTTGTCCAGTGCGCAGGTCTACGCATGCGTATCCTCCGCCTGTTGGACTGTTAGCCAGTGGTAATGGGTAGAAGAGTTTTCCGTAGAGTATGAGTGGGTTGGGGAATCTGTATTGGTATGCAGTGCCTGAGTAGAAGTTCACGTCTTCTGGACCGACGTTTACGCCTCCGACTATGCCGCCGTAGGATATGGGTTTGGTCCACATGACGTGTGCTGTGTCGGGTGCTCGTCCTGCTGGCTGGTACCTAAGGTAGTTGTAGCCTTGTTCGCTTTGTCCTAGCCAATGTGAGCCAAGAACATACCAGTAGGTGTTCTGGGTGTCAATTGGGCGTTCCCAGTAGCTGATTGGAAGCGCTGGTTGTGTCCACGTGGGTACTGGTTCTTCTTGCACTATGAATGTGGTGTTCGCAGAGCTTGCGCCGAAGTATCTGCCAACATAGGGGCTGTTGGAGTTAGATCCGTTTAATCCTGTGTAGCCAGGGTTACCTGGTTGCAGGATTTGTCCTGGGAAGTTGAATACAACTTTGTATTCTCCAACTTCGGTAGGCGAGTAAGCTGTATATGCTGAGCCAACTGAATCGGTCACAAACGGTCCAAGATGGTCGACTTCACCATTAGGTCTTGTTACGTCAATGGTGCATCCCGTCCATCTGTCACCAGTAGTGCCTGCTGCGGATGGTGGAGGCCAATTGAGCCAAAAGACGATTGAAACAGTTTGCCCAACTCCTGCTGGGCTTGGGGTGGCGGTGACGTATGCATAGGTTTTGATGGTATCAGCTGCGTTTGTTGTCGGCATTGACAAGAATGGAACAGCGACTGTTACTATCATTATTACTGCAATTAAGGTGGTCAAAGTTTTAGAATTTTTGATTGAATTTTTCATTTTTTTCATTTCCTTATTTAGTTTGGCAAGGGCTCCCTTAGGTTGCCCTTACCAATCTTAGCAACTATGCCTAAAACCCAAATAAATAGTTATCCAAAAAGGATACCTTTTGATGCTGTTTTGTAAAAAAAGATGATACGGTTTCATCATTAACGTCTAAAATATGTGTCTAAAATATGTTGCCAAAGCAACCGCTTGGTTTAAGCTCTAACAACTGGGTGTCTGACAATCCAACTCATCACCTCAGGTCACTGGCATGTTCAATCAAGCCACCCCAACGTCCAATGACTCAGCATGGCATAACAAGAGTCTCGATTAATTGGTTTAATTGAAAAGCCGGCTCTTAACCAACCAACTATAGAATATAAATGGGGGAGCCAGCAAAGCAACTAGCATAGCTGCAATAAATATGTCATTAGTTAAGTGGGCATTTTCTGACTGCTTCTGCTCTCAACTAAACCAATTAGCTGAGGTTATTGAGATTGCCCGAATTTTTTTGGTGATTACTTTTTTAGGCATTCAACGCTATCATTTGCGGTTTTTTTCGACTGCTCGCTCTATGAAAGTTTAGAAGCCCTTAGCTTCTCGAGCAATATGCATAAAAAAGTTTATATGCAAGGTGCGTAGCATGTGTTTGTGCTCTTAAAAAAGATAGGAGAACCCTTTTTCCAGGTTGGACGTTCCACATATTGGAGGAAATGCAGGTTGAAAAGACAAAATCACAATCATCTCTTAACCCCAAATTTATACAAGGAGAATAAAATTTGACCACTACACAAAAAATCCAAAGAGAAGACATTCACTACCTCCTCAAAACTTTCTTTGCCGAAAAAGGTCTGGTCCGTCAACACCTCGATAGCTACAATGAATTTATCGACCACGGGCTTCAAGAAGTCGTGGATGAAGTCGGTGAAATTCCCATAGAAGTTCCTGAGAGCCCCTACAAAGTTAAGCTCGGGCAAATCTGGGTAATTGACCCGCAGTCACGTATAACAGGGCCATACGTTACTGAAGTTGATGGCACTAAGCATGAAATCTATCCCATGGAGGCACGTCTCAGAAACTTGGCGTATGCAGCGCCAATTGCGCTTGAAATGACTCCTGTCATCGATGGTAGAGAACAAGACACAGAACTTGTCTATATTGGTAATATTCCTGTTATGCTTAAGAGCAAACTCTGCTTTTTGAGTCAACTCAGCCGTGAAGAACTCATCGCTGCAGGAGAAGACCCTGACGACCCAGGAGGATATTTTGTTGTTAATGGTGCAGAACGTGTCATCGTCGCGATGGAAGATCTCGCACCCAACCGAGTCATCGTAGACATTGATGATAAAGGAACTTCACCTGTTTATCAGGCAAAGATTTTCTCAACCACAGTAGGCTTCCGAGCCAGAATCGAACTTAAGCTCAAGTCAGACGATGCCATCTACGTCACTATGCCAGGCGTCCCAACTGAAATTCCTTTCGTCGTTATCATGCGCGCACTCACGCTTGAAAAAGATAAGGACATCGCTGAGGCTGTTTCGCTCGATAGCGATATCCAAAGCCAACTGGCAGCCTCCTTTGAAAAAGCCATCGGCGTAGATACACCACAAGACGCTATCCTCTTTATCGGCAACCGTGTTGCACACGGCCAAGTCGAAGAATACCGGCTTCAGAAAGCTGAAACAGCGCTAGATAAAAATTTCTTACCTCATTTAGGCAGAAGCGAAAAGAACCGGAAAGAGAAAGCCATATTCCTTGGCGAAATGGCATACCGCGTCATACAGCTCAAGATGGGAAGACGTCAACCAGACGACAAAGACCACTTCAAAAACAAACGTCTACGTTTGGGCGGGCCCTTGCTTGCCGACCTTTTCCGCGTCTCGTTCAGGAACCTTACCAGAGACATAAAGTATCAGCTTGAACGTATTGGTGTTAAAGGGCCAATCATAACTGTCTCAGCGGCTGTTCGCCCCGGCATCATAACTGAACGCTTTCAACATGCGCTGGCAACAGGCAACTGGGGACGAGGACGAGTCGGCATTACACAGCTTTTGGACCGAACCAACTACATCTCCACTCTTAGCCATCTGAGAAGGCTGCAGTCACCTCTTAGCAGAAGCCAACCAAACTTTGAAGCCAGAGACTTACACCCAACCCACTGGGGACGATTATGCCCCAACGAAACCCCTGAAGGCTCAAACTGCGGTCTAGTAAAGAACCTTGCGTTGTCAGCCTCCATAGCCGTAGGCGTCAACCCAGATCGCATCAGGCAACTGCTCTTTGAAATGGGCACCGTGCCAGCGTATGAAGCCAGCACTGAACTGCGTGTTTCAGGCGCCAAAGTTTTCGTGGATGGCAACATCATCGGTTACTGTAACAACCCCAAAGAAATGGTTGAATCCTTCCGCCAGAAGCGCCGTGCAGGCGAAATCTCCACCGAAGTTAACATAACTTACTTCTCTAAACAGCAAACTGAAACTGAAGAAGTTCATGCAAACTGCGATGAAGGACGAGTTCGCCGCCCACTTATCATAGTTGAGAATGGGATACCGAAGCTTCAAAGTAAGCATTTTGAGAAGATCGGTTTGGGTGAATGGACTTGGGAGGACCTAGTTAAGAATGGGTTAGTTGAGTATTTGGATGCTGAAGAAGAAGAAAACGCTTTCATCGCGCTTTCCTACGATGACATCGGTCCAGAAACAACCCATGCTGAAATCGCAACCTTCACAATCCTTGGCATCTGCGCTTCAACCATACCCTATCCCGAACACAACCAGTCACCACGCAACTCCTATCAGGCTGCCATGGCAAAACAAGCTTTAGGCGTTTACGGCACTAACTTCCACCATCGTGTTGACTCACGGTCTCACATCCTGCATTACCCCCAGGTTCCCCTCGTCCAAACAGAGAACATGGATGTCATGGGTTACAAACAGCGTCCAACAGGACAAAACTGCGTCGTTGCTGTGCTGAGCTACGAAGGCTACAACATGGAGGACGCCATCATCTTCAACAAAGCCTCCATCGAACGTGGACTAGCACGCAGCACCTTCTACCGCATCTATGAAGCCGAATGCCGCCAGTATCTCGGTGGCTTAAAAGACAAGTTCACCGTGCCAGAACCAGGTACACGTGGGTACAGAGGCGAACAATACTACCGTCTACTTGAACCCGACGGCATAATCAGCCTCGAATCACAAGTTGTCGGTGGCGATGTCTTAATCGGCAGAATCAGCCCGCCAAGATTCCTCGAAGAATACAAAGAATTTGAAGTTAAAGGTCCCAGCATGCGCGACACATCAGTTGACATGCGTCCAAGCGAAACAGGCATCGTAGACGGTATATTCATAACTGAATCTGGCGAAGGAAGTAAACTCGTAAAAGTTCGCGTCCGCGACCAACGTATCCCAGAACTCGGCGATAAATTCGCTAGCCGACATGGACAGAAAGGAGTCATCGGCTTAATCGTTCCGCAAGAAGACCTCCCATTCACTGAAGACGGTATAGTGCCAGACCTAATCATCAACCCCCACGCTATCCCCTCAAGAATGACCATCGGACAGTTCATCGAATCCATCGCAGGCAAAGCTGCAGCAGCAAGAGGTAAACCAGGCGACGGTACACCCTTCTCGAACGAGGGACCAGACGAAATACGCAGAAACCTCGTAAAACTTGGCTTCAGCCATACAGGCAGCGAAGTCTTCTACAGCGGCACTTCGGGCGAAAAATTCGTCGCCGACGTATTCGTTGGAATAGTCTACTATCAGAAACTACATCACATGGTCGCTGACAAAATCCATGCCAGAGCCCGAGGACAAGTCCAAATGCTCACTCGCCAGCCAACTGAAGGGCGAGCCCGTGGTGGAGGTTTGCGTTTTGGCGAAATGGAACGCGACTGCCTAATTGGACACGGCGCCGCTATGCTTCTACGTGATAGGTTGCTGGAGGAATCTGACAAGTACACGCTCTACATCTGCGAAAACTGCGGCCAAATCGCCTACTTTGACATGAAACAGAGACGGTATGTCTGCAAAATCTGCGATGAGAAAGCCAAGATTTCCCCAGTCATCGTGTCGTATGCTTTCAAGCTTCTGTTGCAAGAGCTTCAGAGTCTATGCATTACACCCAAATTACGCTTAAAGGAGAAGGCTTAAGATGGCACAGGAAGAATTAATCCATAAAGTAGTAGATGAAATATCATTTGGTCTAATCTCACCAAAGGACCTCCGAAAACAAAGCGTCGTGGAAATCCAAACACCCGACACCTACGACGAAGACGGTGCACCAATCACAGCAGGCTTAATGGACGGCAGACTCGGCACCCTCGAGCCAAGGCAACGCTGCAAAACCTGCGGCAACACCGCTATCCGCTGCCCAGGGCACTTTGGCCACATCGAACTCGCCGTACCCATTGTTCACATCGAATTCACAAAGATTATTTTTGATCTTCTAAAGTCCACTTGTCGAACATGCGGACGCATTCTCTTAACTGAAGATGCCGCGAAAAAGGCTCGGCAAAGAATAGAGCGGTTTAACGAGCTCTTGGGCACCATTCCTGACGAGGTTTACAAGGAAATCATGGCTGACATTAAGGCTAAACAATGCCCATACTGTGCTGCTCCCCAGTATAAGATCACGTTTGAGAAGCCAACCAAATTCATAGAGCAAACCGATGCTGGTTCTGAGCCCTTGACGCCCAGCATGATTCGGGAGCGATTGGAACGCATCTCCGATGAGGATCTTGAAATTTTGGGTTTCAACCCTAAGGTTGCACGCCCCGAATGGATGGTTCTCCAAGTCCTTCCTGTTCCACCCGTTTACGTTCGCCCTTCAATCACGTTGGAATCAGGTATTCGCTCAGAAGACGACTTAACTCATAAACTGGTTGACATCATCCGAATCAACCAGCGTTTAAAGGAAAACATGGAAGCAGGTGCCCCAACCCTCATCATTCAAGACCTCTCTGAGCTACTGCAGTACCACGTTACCACGTACTTTAACAATGAAGCCTCAGGTATCCCGCCTGCAAGGCACCGCAGTGGTAGAGCTCTCAAAACGCTCTCGCAGAGGCTCAAAGGCAAAGAGGGACGTTTCCGAAGTAACCTGTCGGGCAAACGTGTGGACTTTAGTGCTCGTACTGTTATATCACCCGACCCCAACCTAGACATAAACGAGGTTGGTGTTCCACAAGACGTTGCCATGCGCCTCTCTGTTCCGGAAAAAGTAACGTCTTGGAACATAGAGGAAATGAAGAGGCTTGTAATTAACGGACCAGAAAACTATCCTGGTGCGCTCTATATCATCCGACCGGACGGCAAACGCATCCGCCTTGAGTTCGTGGTTGACCGCACTAAAATCGCAGAAGCCGTAGAATTGGGCTTTGTGGTAGAACGTCACCTCAAGAACGGCGACATAGCCATCTTCAACCGACAGCCTTCGCTTCACCGCATGTCCATCATGGCGCACTACGTCCGTGTGCTGCCATACAAGACCTTCCGCATGCACCTTTGTGTTTGCCCACCCTACAACGCTGACTTTGACGGCGACGAAATGAACCTTCACGTTCCACAAAGCGAAGAAGCACGCACTGAATCACTGTTGCTCATGCAGGTTCAAGACCAAATCTTATCGCCCAGATTCGGCGGACCCATCATCGGCGCAATCAGGGATTTCATTACTGGTGCGTACTACTTCACTCGTAGAGGCAACTATTTAACTCGAGAACAGATCGATAGGTTGCTGACTACGACCAATTATACCGGGGACTTGCCTGAACCTGAAATCAAAGAGCCACAGCCTATGTGGTCTGGTAAACAAATCTTTAGCCTCTTCTTGCCAAAGACCCTCAATTATGTCTTGAAGGCGAACATCTGCCAAGGCTGCGCTAAGTGCGAAGAGGAAGAATGTAAGCATGACGCCTATGTCGTTGTGCGAAATGGGCAGTTGGTTTCAGGCATCATTGACAGGCGCTCCATTGGTTCTGAACAATCTGAAAGCTTGCTTCACAGGATCATCAAAGATTACGGTACTCAAGCAGGACGGGAATTCCTCAACAACATAACTCGCATGTTAAAACTCTTTATCTCCATGCGTGGATTCAGCTACACATACGACCAACTCGTTCTTTCAGCCAAAGCACGCAACCGCATAGCAAAAACCATGGATCGAATCCAAAAGAAAATCGATGAGCACATAGAGAACTACCGAAATGGCACTCTGCCGCGGTTACCCGGTCAGACTCTTGAAGAAAGCTTCGAAATCTACGTCATGCATGAACTCGCCACAGCCAGAGACGAATCAGGCAAAATAGCCGACGACGACTTTACGTTGGAAAACGCAGGCATCGTTATGACACGGACCGGCGCAAGAGGCTCAAGCCTCAACATCGGTCAAATAGCTGCCTGTGTTGGTCAACAATCAGTCCGAGGCAAACGTATCCTCCGAGGTTACGCTGACCGAGCTTTGCCACACTTTACGCCAAATGACCCGCGCCCAAGAGCACGAGGCTTCGTCTACAACTCTTATCAAACAGGCTTAGACGCGATTGAATTCTTCTTCCACGCTATGGGTGGCAGAGAAGGTCTAGTCGACACAGCCGTCCGCACCCAGCAGAGCGGTTACATGCAGCGCAGGCTCATCAACGCCTTGGAGCACATTCGCCTCGAATATGATGGAACAGTGCGTGATTCTGCAGGCGACATCATTCAGTTCCGCTATGGTGAAGATGGCGTTGACCCAGCAAAAAGCGACCACGGTAAAGCTGTAAACGTCAGCCGACTAATCGACCAAGTTAAACTTGGAGAGGAAAAAGGCGAGCCAGCATCACCTGATTTCATCAAGAAGCAACTAAAGAGCGTTGAGGACCAAATCACCCCTATACTGCTCAACCAACTGAAACAGAACTTCGCAAAGAACAAACTTACAGCCAAAGGCGTAGAGAAAGCGGTGAACCTAACAGCCCAGCAATACAAGCGTGCGTTGATGGAACCAGGCGAAGCAGTCGGCATCGTCGCAGCCCAATCAATTGGTGAACCAGGCACGCAGATGACTCTTAGAACTTTCCACTATGCAGGTGTCAAAGAACAAAACGTCACCTTAGGCTTACCGCGGCTAATCGAAATCGTAGACGCACGCAGAATCCCATCCACTCCTATCATGACCATTTACCTGACAGGTGAACACGCAAAGAGCAAAGAAGGCGCAGTGGAAGTTGCCCGCAACATCATATATACGTCGGTTGAGAACTTGGCATCCGCTATCTACGAGGACCCCGTCAGGGAAGAGATAATCATAGAAGTCAACAAGCAAATGATGGAAGATCGTGCCATCACAATGGATGAACTCAAAGAACGTCTCGAGCAACAACAAAACGCAACCGTTACGGTGACAGATTCCACTGTTGAGATTAAACCAAAGAAGGCTGAGCAAATCAAGAGACTGCTAGGAAAGATTCCAGGTTACCAAGTTAAAGGTGTACCAGACATCAAACGTGTCCTCGTAACTGAGGAAAGCGGTGAATGGGTTATCCGCACCGACGGCTCCAACCTTGCTAAAGTCCTCGAAATCGACGGAGTAGACACTTCACGCACGACAACCAACAACATTCACGAAATCGCTAAAACACTAGGCGTCGAAGCTTCAAGGAACGCCTTAGTTAACGAAGCCAAAGGCGTGCTGGAAGACCAAGGCTTAGACGTGGACGTTAGACACGTAATGCTCGTAGCAGACATGATGACTACAACGGGCGACGTGCAGCAAATCGGCAGGCATGGAATCAGCGGCAAAAAAGCCAGCGTGCTCGCGCGCGCCGCATTCGAAATCACGGTTCCCAACATCGTTGAGGCCGCAGTGAAGGGTGAAAGTGATCCTTTGGCTGGAGTGACAGAAAACGTTATAGTTGGGCAGTCTATTCCAATCGGCACAGGCTTAGTTGAACTCTACATGTCAACGTTTGAGCGTCAAGAAAAAGAAGGAGGAAAAACAGAAGCATGATAGACATAGATAAAGCGTTAGCGTCAGCGGTGAAAACAGGCAAAGTATCTTTCGGAGCCAACGCTGCGTTGCAGAACGCCAAGACAGGCAAAGCTAAGATGATAGTTTTAGCTGCAAACTGTCCAAAAGACATAAAAGAACAAATAGAATACTATGGAGAAATCTCTAAAGTCCCCGTTATAACCTATAAAGGTGGCTCAATGGACCTAGCTGAAGTGTGCAACAAACTCTTCATCATCTCAGCTCTTAGCATCCGTGAAACTGGGGATTCAGACATTCTCAAAATAACTGAGCAAAATCAAGCTCAAGAATAAAAAAAAATAAAATGGAGGAAAAAAACTGACAACTGGCATAAAAATTACCTGCGACGAAATGCGATACATTGCACTCTTTGAAAGCATAAGCGGCGCCAGCGTGAAAGACTGCATAATCGACGAAGAACAAGAACGCGCAATCTTCATCGTCAACCAAGGACAAGTCGGTGTAGCCATAGGTAAAGGCGGACGAAACATCCACACCCTTGAACGCATGACAGGTAAGAAGCACGAAATCATCGAATACAGCGAAGACCCAGCCACATTCATGAAAAACGCCCTCAAACCCGCAGCAGTCCGAGAAATTCGTGTCACCGAACGCACTGACGGCAAGAAAATGGCAGTCATAACTGTCAACCCCAAAGACAAGGGCGTCGCAATAGGTAAGAACGGCAAGAACGCCGAACGTTTGCGTTTTTTAGCAAAACGATACTTCGACATTCAGAACGTAAGCATCACCTAGGTTCAGTCCGCTGAGTCGGCTGACTAGGCGATGAAGCGCCACTGATTCATCGTTTATTGTTAAAACTAGATAGCATTTTGATTCATAGAATTATCCTTCTTGGTAAAACTTAGATTCTATAGTGTTTAGTCAAGAAAAATTGACTAACGCCAGTCAAGATTTTTTGACGAATAATCTTTTATGGTAAAGTCTTTGAACGGTCTAGTGGTGAACAACCGAATGAACCGAAAAGGTATCATTGTCGCGTTTGCTGTTTTAGTGTTTTTGTTTTTAACTATTCCAACCTCACTCTTCTCTATGGGAATTGTGAGAGGTGATGCTAGCGCTACTTCTGATGATTGGCCAATGTTTCTACATGACCTCCAGCACACGGGCGCCTCAATCTATACCTATGCTCCATTCGATGGTGCTATTTCTTGGCAATTCAGCACGGGCGATAAAGTGCGTTCATCCGCCGCTGTTGTGAACGGCGTAGTTTACGATGGTTCAAACAATGGGTGTGTCTATGCTCTCAACGCTACAACTGGCACTGTAATTTGGGTTTATGATAGCGGCAGCCAGGTGGAGTCGTCTCCAGCGGTGGTTGATGGGGTTGTTTATTTTGGCGTCTTGTGGGATGGCCATAATGGTTATGTGGTTGCTCTAAATGCTACCGATGGTTCGTTGATCTGGCGATTTTTCACAAACAGTGGCGTAGAATCCTCGCCTGCCGTGGTTAACGGCTTGGTTTACATAGGCACATATTACGGTTCTGTGTATGCCCTTAATGCGACAAATGGCGCCCAAGTTTGGGTGTTCCAAACGGGCGGTTTTGTGTTCTCGTCTCCTGCCGTTTGTAACGGAGTGGTTTACATTGGGTCGGGCGACAGTAACGTCTATGCGTTGAATGCTACAAGCGGGGGCAAACTTTGGTCATTCCGTACGGCAGGAGCTGTGTATTCTTCACCCGCCATAGCGGACGGTATTGTTTATGTTGGCTCACACGACCGTAACATCTACGCTTTGAACGCTAGTGACGGCTCTCAAATTTGGAGTTATGCCACCGGCGGCTACGTTGACGCGTCACCAGCAGTTGCAAACGGAAAAGTCTACATCAACTTCGGTGTAGGCAACCTTTACGCCTTAAACGCTACCGAGGGCTCAGTTGTCTGGGTTGCCGCCGCAGGATTTGGACCCCACAACTCCAACGGCTATGTCTATTCTTCTCCAACAGTCGTTAACAACGTGGTTTATGTAGGTACATACGACGGCTTCATCCTCGCTCGCGATGCCACCGACGCCTCGGTTATGTGGACCTACCGCACCGGCGACTTCGTTTTTGCCTCGCCTGCCATCTCCCATGGCATCCTATACATCGGCTCGTTCGACGGCAAAATCTACGCCATAAGCATTGCAACCAATAAAACGATAATCCCCCAGCCAGTTTCCACTCCAACGCCAACTTCCACACCCACCCCCATGCCAACGAACACATCAACCGCAACTCCGACACCTGCACCAACACCCCCTTCAACTCCATCTATAACGAACCAAACGTCTCCACCCCAAATAGCCAACGATCAACAAGCAGAAATTTCCAAGACACATGCTATATCCAGCCAAAACGGAGACATGATTATCTTATGCGCTTTGGTGACTGTGTTGCTGACAGCGTTGGCTTCGTTGTTGCAACTGCTCAAGAAAATCGGCTGCTAAGGTTCAATCTATTGCTTGCCGTACAGGGGGAGGGGGGTAGCTTGAGAATAAACCAGCTTTTTTTATTATCATCACAAGATATTTTCTTCTTCCGCTGCTTGCAGCCAGTTGTTTGGAGCGAAGAATTGCTGGGCAAATGTGAAACCGCATGCAAAAAATCGCTCGACCTACCTGATTTTTGCTTAAAGATGCCTAATTAGTTAAATATCTGAGGATTCCCATCTATTTTCTACATCAAGAGGCAAAGTAAACAATCATGCTTATCCAAGAATTAATCGTTGAAAACTTCATGAGTTACGAGTACGCCCGAGTTCCCTTCAAAGCAGGCGTTAACGTAATCGGGGGACCTAACGGAGCCGGCAAATCTTCGCTTTTGCTCGCCATTTCTGTGGGGCTGGGGCAAACCTACACGGAACGCTCACGCAAACTCAGCGATTTGATTCGGTGGGGACAAGACCAAGCACGGGTCACGTTGATTTTAGACAACAGCAAACAAGGCAACAAACGTCCCATCCCAAAGTTCCCCAAAGACCAGCTTTTCTTAACTCGCGTACTGCGCAGGGATGGTAAATACTGGTTTGAACTCGAAAACCGTTCTGCCACCAAACAAGATGTGGAGCGACTGCTCGGCAGGTTCGGTGTCGACCCAAACAACATGCTCATCATAATGCATCAAAACATGGTGGAACAATTCAGCGTGCTCAGCAACGTGGAGAAGTTGCGCATGGTGGAAGCCGCCGTTGGGTTGGAACCGTTCCGTGAAAACGTTGTGCAAGCCAAAACTAAACTTACTCGTATCCTAAGCCAAGAGGAGTCTGTGGGCAAACTGCTTGAGCAAGCAGAACAGACTCTGAATTACTGGCGGGCGCAATATGAGAAGTTTCAAGAAAAAAAGCAACTGCAGCTTAAGCGGCGATTTTTGGATCGGGAACTTGTTTGGGCAGAAGTTGAGCGTCGTGAAAACATAGTTAAGGAGTTGCAGGCGAACTTTAACCGAAATCAGCAAGCTCTTGGAAAAATTGAGGATGAACGCCAAGCGATAATCAGTGAGCTTGATGGTCAACAAAGTCAACAGCAGACGCTTCGAAGTGAACTCAAATCTGCTCTAGACGAACGCTTGAACTTAGAGCGGGACATTGCTCAAAACCAAACCACTCTTGAACTCATTACGCAATTGCTTGACGAAGCCCATCTTGTAGAGACCCTCACTAATAAACCGCAATTCAAACTTCTCCGAAGCGAAAACCTAAAAGAAATGCTGCAAACTTCCCAACGGCAAATCGAGCGCGCCATAATCCAAGTAAAGGAAAACCAGATGCGTCTCCTAAATCTCGAGGATGCCACGGATAAAATCTCCGCTACAGCATTGGACAAACGTGTCGCTTTAGCCCTTTTGGATTTTAAACGTGCAGCCGCCATAGCCGAAGTCAAAACGATTGAAAAAACGCTTCGGGAAGCCCAAGAAGCCCTCAACGTTGCGTTAGAGAAGGCGCAGAGGAGCGGTGAACGCATTGCTGTTCTCAAGAGCCCCAGTGAAATACAAGATGAAATGGGTTTAACTGATGGGCACTTGGCAGCGCTGGCGAATGTTTCAGAGGAAATCGAACGTCAATATGAGTCGTACTCAAAACTGTACTTAGAACTTAAAGAAAAAATGCAGTTGGTTGCTGAGAACCGTGAGAAAACGCTCGAAGAAGTCAAAACTCGCCTGCAATCATGGCGCAACGTTATGGAGAATCTAATCGAACGAGTCAACTTAGAATACCAACGTATCATGAGCCAAACTCTCGCAACCGGCGAAGTGCAACTTTCAAACGCTCAGGACATTGAGACAGCGGGACTGGAGATTTCAGTGGGTTTCAAAGGCGGTAAACCCGTCGCCTTGGATTCTTATACGCAGAGTGGCGGGGAGAGAACCACAGCAACCATGGGTTTCCTCTTAGCCCTGCAGCAGCATGTGCGCTCTCCTTTCCGCGCAGTAGACGAATATGACATTCACATGGATCCTAAAAATCGTGAAATGATAGCCAAGGTGCTGGTTTCAATGATTAAGGATGCCACAGCCCAGTATGTGGTGATCACTCCCAGCCAAATTACTTTTGCTCAGCAAGACGCCAACGTCATAACCGTCCAAAACATTGAGGGAAAATCGCTAGTACGTGAGGTTACCTAATGTCAACTGCACAGCACGATAAAAAACTGGGCAAAGAACAGCTGGAACGCATCATAGAAATGTGTGTTGCCATAGAAAACCACGCTGCTGACCCCTTCACGCTGGAAGTAGATGAAATCATAAAAATCGTCAAACAATATTATCCTCATTGGGAGCACCCAGATGAGCTGAAACTTGATGCCGAAGCCCTCCACCACCTCGCAAACGTCATAAAAATGCAGAGTGAATGGGTAAAACAACGCTCAACCTCACTCTACACAGACCCGTTTCTGCTGGAAGAAAAAATCCGCCAAACCAGTCCAGACCAAATGGTTGAAGTGTTTTTGGGTGCTTGGAGTCCGCTGCTGGAATTGGAACAGTTAAGCCTGCACAATATAGCCCAGGGACTACTGTATTGGGAGGCGTTGGCACCGCTGGGAAACCGCTGGAAAGACATCGCCGTAAACGAGGTAACTATGGGTTCGGTGAGCCGCAATGAGATGATTGCACAGCAGGTTTTGAGTGATCGCGAGTTCTCCGAGGAGTTAGAGTGCTACTGGCAGGAACTCAAAGTCAAAGCCCAAGCGCAAGGTGGAGACGGCAAACTTGCTTACTGGGACTTCATTGGCGCCGACACCTATGAGGAAACGGCACGGCGTGCTTTTTTGACCAGTTTTCTAGTGACTTACGGGTATGCCACCTTGGAAATCGACAGGCTCGAAGAAACAGTCGCCATAATACCATACAGCAAACCGCGAATTCAAGTTTTCACAGAGCAAGCAACGTCTGTTCCCATAGCTATTTCATATGAAGAATGGCATGAATGGAGGAGCCGCAAGAAGTGAGCGCAAAGAAGAAAGGTCTCTACGCAGGCAAAATCAAAAAAGCGACCCAAATGCTCCTCTATAAACGCCACCAAAAACCTGGCGTCAAAGGCTGGGAACTCCACAAATCCATTGGTGCAGATTATCCTAAAGTTCTCGAAGTTCTCGACGATTACTTAGAGCCGCTAGATTTGCAGGTGAAAACCGTTTTTGAAGAAGAGAAAACGCCTGAGAAACCAACTCTCGAGGAGCTAGATAGAGCACGGTTCTTCGTAGCCTTACGCTTTGGTTCAGTGACGAAGGATAAGTTGATGGGCTGGCGCATCGACGATTTAGCAGGCTTAGCCATAACCATCAGCTACATCATCAGCAAAAAAGGGCAAGCACCCCGCCAAGAAGTCGAGAAACTGCTCTCTGAAAAGATGCCGAACTGGAAAGTCGGCTTAAACCTCGACCGATATATCCGCAATGGCTACTTGATGCAAGATGAGAGAGGCTTGTTGTATTTGGATTGGCGGACAAGAGCCGAAGTGAACCAAAAAGCCCTCGTGGACTTGCTTTTATCCGCCGAGAAACCGAAGGAAGACATCGAACCTCAACCTAAAGCAAACGAAACAGAAGTCACCAAAGAAGAAAACGAACAACCATAATTTTTAGCTCATAACTCTTCTGCCCTTTGAGTGTCCATGGAAAGCGAGGTCTAATGAAACAAATGTACATTTTCACATTCGGCTAACAACCGAGTATAAAAAGGGGGGGCTATAGAATCCTCCAAGCAACAGAAAAGCAAACTGCTCGAACTAAAATTTTTAGCTAAATAGAAATTTTAAGGCAAGTTTTATAGATTAACACTATCAATTACACTTACAGTGCATCCCGATGGCTAATACAGAAGAAGAAATTTACTCAATCATGTTTACCTCCCTTAAGCATCCGGTTCGCCGCAAAATTCTCCGCATGCTAAACGACAAACCTCTCACCTTCAAAGAAATGGTAGACCACCTTGAAGTCTCCAGCTCCCACCTTACCTACCACCTAGAAAACCTCGGCGAACTTATCTACAAAATGGACAACGGCAAATACAAACTCTCCACCTTCGGCTTAGCCACCGTGAGCGCCATGAAAGGCGTGGAAGAAGCTCCCGAAATCGAATCCAAACGGCGTTTAAAACTACCGTTTAAATGGCGAGCAGTTTTCTCAGCGCTTATGGTAGCTGTTTTGATTCTTGCCGCCATGTCCAGTATCCAATACTATACTTTAAGCCAGTTAACCGCCAGCCAAGAGTCTTTGGTATCTCAAAACCAAGAATTAATGTCATGGGGAATTGGCACAAGCAAAATTGCACACATACTCCGCAACGTAACCCTAATCGATACAACAAAGTACAAAATTACCCTCCTCAGCAACACCATGGAATACCGAAACGACTTTAGTGTAACCGAAGAAAACCTAAAATACTCACTAAACAGTCTCGAAAGCAACCTAGACGTAGACTTCCGATTCCGAGCCAACCACTTCTCCCGTTACGAACTCCACATGATAGAAAGCCAACCTATCTTTGTGTTAACTCCTCCCAGCAGCGTCATTGAAAACGCCGAAGGCATACTCAAACGATACAAAGCCTACTCAGGAGATGCATACCTCGATGGCATGCTCAATCTCCTAACTCAAGTCAACAACACCCAAGACCAATCAATCGCAAAGGATAACATTAAACTCCAAATCACAAACACAGGCACCAACACCGTCGAATTCCTATGGATGTACACCGAAAACGGAGTAGACTTTAACGCCAAAAGCCTACGCATGACCTTCCAGAGGAACATCCTCATAGAAATGTCAGACGGATACTTCCTCTTCACCATAGCCAACACCAAAGTCAACGTCAACCAAGAACAAGCCATCCAAATCGCAAGAGACTACGCCAAAAAATTAACCTGGAACATCGACGGCAAACAAGTCACAGGCTTTGACACTCTGGAAACACCTGTTTCCGTTCAATTCGTCCCCCACCCAAGAGGCAACTCCGTGGCACTGGTACCTTACTGGTACATAATCTTGCGGCTTGATAAGTTCTATTCTGGAGGGATAAACGCCGTTTCCATCGGACTCTACGCAGACACAGGCGAAGTCGTGGACGTGCAGATGCTAAGCAGCACCTAACACAGCCACATAACAATTCAAGGAATCATCATCAACAAAAGAAACCAACCTCAACCCGCTATTCTCAAGTAAGTCCATGAAATTCTCCAAACCAAACGCCTTCTTCAACCCAGTCACCACCACCAAACCCTCCAAACGCACCACACGCCACAACTCGCTTAACGTCAACGCAGGCTTTGGTAAGTTCTGAAGCACCGTAAACGCGAAAACAACAATAAAAAAACCATCTGTAAAAGGCAAAAAATCAGCATCGGCTTGCACAACAAAAACATTACCGAAATCTCGCCCATTAACCTTGGCTTTCGCCAACAGGTTGCGCGAAACATCGACGCCAACAATCATTTCTGCCTTAGTTGCCACTTGACCAAAGAGCAGTCCTGAGCCGCAACCCACGTCTAAAATAACTTTTCCAGTAACGTCGATTTCTCGGAGGGTTTCGCAGTATTTTCGCCGTTGTTCCTCTGCATAGCGTTCATCGTACATTTCCGCGGTTAAATCGTAGCGTTGCATGATTTTGCGTTTCTCTTTCCAAGTTGCCAATGGATTTTCCTTCAAGAAATCTTATGTACCCAATGCCTGACTAAAATAGGTTGGCAGAAAAAGATGCAAGACACCAAAAAAATTCAAGTCCAAACCCAGCCCAATTTACCTGAAGCTGCAAAACTTATCGAAAAAGCCTTCCAACAACGCAAAACCCTCATAGTAGTTGGAACATGTCACGTCCAGTATGCTGGCAGAGCAAGTTCTACGCTTGAAGATGGCGAACGAATCTTAATCATAAAATCCGACGGTTCCCTGTTGGTACATCGCCCTGTGGGATATGAACCGGTAAATTGGCAACCGCCAGGCGGAGTTTTCCACGCTCAAGTCAAGGCTGGCGAATTGGAGGTTGTTGGTGTTCGGCAGAAGCCTCGAGAAAGCGTCCGTGTTAGTTTCAAGGAAGTTCTTTTGATTTCCACGTTTGATTTGGTCGATGCAGGCGATTTCTTGTTGCATGCGAGTGAGGATGATATGCATCGAGCCATTCTACTCAAGCCTGAATTATTTGAGGAAGGGTTCAAACCCATCAGTTGGGAAAAGAAGGTTCAGCCTGGGTTTGTGGACATCTATGGTGAAGATAAAGATGGCAAACTCGTCATCATCGAAGTTAAACGCAAAATCGCTTCCAAGGAGGCAGCATTGCAGTTAGCCAAATACATTGAACCCATCAAAGCCAAGGTTAACCGAGAATTACGTGGAGTATTGGTTGCCCCAGGTTTGGGAAAGGATGTACAGCGACTGCTGGTTTCTTTAGGGTTGGAGTTTAAGGCATTAGACCCCAAGGAATGTGCCTTGGTCTTGCGTAAGTCTGGTGGTTCAAAATTGGAGTCCTTTTTTTGAGTAAAAAACTGGGAAAGCTTAAATTTTTGGTTCTTGATTGTGTGCTGGGTGTTTAAGCATTGAATTTGTGGAAACAGATTCCTGTTGGCGATAATCCGCCTGAATTGTTAAACATGGTTATCGAAGTTGTCAGTGGCTCAAGAGATAAATATGAATATAAATCTGATTGGGAAGCCTTCGTTTTAGATCGAATTATCCCTTCATCGGTGGTTTTTCCCGTTGAGTATGGATTTGTGCCGCAGACATGGTATGAAGATAACGACCCCTTAGACATTATGTCGTTGACGTTTGAGCCCTTGACCGTTGGTGCAATTGCCAGAGTTAGGGTAATAGGCGCCTTGATTATCGAGGATGAACATGGTCCTGACGCGAAGGTTCTCTCGGTGCTCGAGAATGATGCACGGTTTCATGGATTACATGACATAACCGATTTGCACAAGCATCAGTTAATCGAGATTCAAGAATTCTTTGAAACCTACAAGCGGCTTGAACCACATAAATGGGCCAAAGTCAAATGCTGGAAGAACGCAAAGGAGGCCAAAGAAATCGTTCGCGCCGCAATGGAGAGCTATCAAAAACTGCAAGCCAACAAACCCTCACAATAACCTGACCCTACTTCTTTTTTGCTTGAAAAATCAACTCAACACCACGTCATATCAGAAACTCCATTCGTCACTTTTGACAGCGTAGATTCTGCTTTGCCGTCATATTAAACTTAGAAACGCTGTAACTTGTGAAAAATTAAGTTTCATTAACATGCTTCCGCACTCACACCTCGGCTTTTCC
The DNA here is from genome assembly GCA_026014665.1 of Candidatus Bathyarchaeota archaeon. GTDB lineage: Archaea > Thermoproteota > Bathyarchaeia > Bathyarchaeales > Bathycorpusculaceae > Bathycorpusculum. The sequence goes on along the minus strand of JAOZHX010000023.1, from coordinate 12,547 downwards.
AACATGGCTCCATGCAGAACATGTGAAGAGAGACAAATATCCCACACCATAACAGGCGCAGAAAAATGTTGCAATCCCAAAAAGCAACCGCCCCCACATGCATTCTTGTGGCAGCCACAAAACCACCACACCCACATAAAACAAGCTACGAGCATTCATTGAATCGACACAAAAAAATAGTAGAAAAAACAAGAAAAAGGAACGCTATAAAGAAAAAAATTGTTATTTTTTGTTTGATTTTTCAGGTGGGTTTTCAGGGGGTTTTTCAGTGGTGCTCTTTGCTGCTGGCGCTGGTTTTGCTGGAGCTTTAGCGGTTGAAGCCTTTGAAGGGGTTCTTAGGGGTTTCATGGGTTCTTCGCAGCAAATTAATTCGCAGGATTCGCATTCACAGGGGTTTGAGACTAAAACGACTAGACCACATTCTTCACACCTATACTCTTCACCTTTCTTTTTTACCAAAAAATTCACCTTCCAAAATGCCGCTAAATATTAACTGTTTTTTTAGGATATAAGAATTGCTGAATCGATTGAAGAATTTTAGTAAAATTTTTTAATCATGTACTCAAGATATGAAGCTGTGGTTTAAAATGCCGTATTGCGAAAAGTGTGGGCAACCAACAAACCCAGATGCGAATTTCTGCAGAAACTGCGGAGCAGCACAAACAACCCAATCATCTAAACCTCCGGCAACACCCCAAATCAAACAGCAACCCAAACCAGACAAACCAACGTATTATTCTCCTCCAACAACTCCACCCCAAGCATCTCCACCTCCGCCAATCATGCAATCGCCAACATCAAATGCACAGTATCAAGCTCAGCCGATAGCATCAGCACCGTCACCTCAAATAGGCAACGAAGTTACGTATGGCGTCATTTTGCTGAGAAAGATGAAGTCGCTTGGAAGATATGATAGTTATGCTGGGGTGATAACAAGTCAACGTTTGATTTTTGCTCAACTAACAAGTGAAATGCTGACGGCTGCTGCACAACAGGCAAGGGACCAAGCTAAAGCAGAGGGCAAAGGCTTCTGGGGACAATGGTCTGAACAGTTAAAAGGCTCGTTTGGATACACAAAAAAATACTTAACGATGCCGCCTCAAGCCATTCTTGCTGAAACTCCTGGCAACTATGCCATCTACAACAACTCGATAAGTGAGATAAAAATACACCTAAAAGGCGCAAACCAACATAACCAGCGACGAGAACTCGAAGTTGAGATTCGGTCAAGTTCAGGAACCCAACAGTTCCGAATGGATGAAAACAGCAATTTCACCGACACGCTAAAACAGGTTTACGGCGAACGTGTAAAAATGCCCTTTGGATACTTCTCCAAATCAATCAACATCAACTTTTAAGCATTTTTTCAAAAATTTCTTTAATTTTTTCCATAAAGTTCGTTGTTTGAATGGTTATGTTGTGACAGCTGAAATAAAGCTTATATTATGAAACGTTTGAAATAAGCGCTTGATGGGTACACTATGAAAGGAGCAATCGTATTCCTAGTTGTCTTTGCAATAGTAGTCATCATAACTTTAGGAAACACAGCCATACCACCTGGAAAAGCAATTTATGACGTAGTCCTGCCAAACACTGAAGCTGCTTCTGGCTACCTGATAGGCGGTCAAGTTGACGCAGTAACTGCTATTATTGCTGTCTTCAACGGCGTAATCTATGGATTCATCGCTTGGCTAATATTCACGCTGGCAACCATGGGCAGACGAAAGAAAGAGAAACCACAAACAATCAATCAAGTCGTCAACGTAAACATCGGCGACAAAGGCACCTCGCCACAGCCACCACCGCAAAGCTAAATTAATAAACCCTATAATTTTTTTCTTCTTCAGTAGCGCATGCTTTGAGTTCAACAGAAAAAGTTATAGCTTAAGAGAAGGTTCTATTTTTGTGGTTTATATGCAGTTTTTCACAGTTTTAGATGAATTCAATGTTAAGCATAAGGTATTAGTTATAACACTAAGTCAAACAGAAATGAATGAAGTGGTAGGTCAATGCGAGAAATGCATGCCCTCAATCGCTGTTTCATCGTTGATTCAAATTGGACACCCTTACGTGATTGTGGATTTTGGTGGTGGCGGCTGGAAAACAGCCATTCCCCTCGATAAAGAGTCGGAGGACGGGCACCGTGTCGGCGATGAATTGGAGGTTGGAGACGTGTTAAACGTGATTTTAACGGCTGATAAGGAGGCAGTGAGCGTTTCGCGGGATAAAGTGTACATGAATGTCCCCTTGGAAGCAGTTTTAGCGTTCAGTTTTATCTACACAGCGGATATGGCTGAAAACTACGCTTTATTTAACTTGTACAGGCAACCAAAAGGTGAATAAAAATAGTTAACTCCACTTCAACCACAAACCCCGTCATTAAAAGCTATACTGCATCCTAATTTTTTGCATTCACCATTCAAGACCTCACTTAGCCAACGTGCATCTTCCCGTAAAGCGTTGTTTGCCTTAAAATGCTTGATTTGACTGGGCTTCATCTGCAGATAAAAGAGTTGCCCTGTTGATGGTTCAAGGCCTGCAAAATACATCAGCCCCAAGTCGCTTCGGTAAGATCCAAGGTTGTCACTGGGGGCTTTGAGGCAACAAATGACTAACGTTTAAGGTACCGTATGAACCAATCAGTCGATAGTTTAGCGACTTCTTCGAGTTTTCCCGGTTCCTCGAAAAGATGTGTTGCACCTGGAATAATAACCAGCTTGTTTTCATTGGTCATTTGCTTTTGTGCTTGGCGGTTTAGCGCGATGACTTCAGTATCCCAACCGCCGACTATCAGAAGTGTGGGCGCCTTAACCCTGGGCAAATAATCGCCTGCAAGGTCAGGGCGTCCTCCCCGCGAGACCACCGTGGCTACGTCGTTTGGGAGGTCGGCGGCTGCAATGAGCGCTGCTGCAGCGCCTGTGCTAGCTCCGAAATATCCTAAAGCTAAGTTCTTGGTTTTGGGGTTATTTTTTAGCCATTTTGTCGTTCCGATTAGGCGTTGGGCGAGTAAGCCGATGTTAAATCGGTATTCTGCGGTTACAATGTCCTGTTCTTCTTCCTTTGGTGTTAACAAATCGAAAAGCAACGTTCCAATGGATGCTTTGTTGATTTCTTTTGCTACATACTGGTTTCTTGGGCTAAACCTGCTGCTTCCGCTTCCATGCACAAACACCACTATGCCTGTGGTGCCAGAGGGCAAGTATAGGTTGCCTTCGACTTCGACGTTGCCAACCGGAATTCTTATGGATGTTTCAGTTTGAATCATGATACGACCATCCCTTGAGGTTTCTGTGTAACGTTTTGGCGGCTTTGCTTTAGAAGCTGGATTACTTCTTCGTCACTGACTTGGCTAAAATCATCGTAGAATTGACCTATAGCTTGGAAATATTCAGGGGTATATGGACAGATGACGCGGTCAGCTTGTTTTTTGAGTTCTCGAATGGTGGAAGGTGGACCAACAGGAACAGCGACTATGACGCTTGCGGCGCCCTTATTTCTAACCGATAAAAGCGCGGCTTTCATCGTTGAGCCAGTCGCTATGCCATCGTCGACAAGGATAACGTCTAATCCGCTTAGGTTGGGGTAGGGTGCGTCTTGTCTGTAGGCTTTGAGTCTGCGTCGGATTTCCTGTTTTTGCCGTTCGCTTTCTTCGCGTATGTATTCTCGGCTGACTCCCAAGTAGGTGACCAAGTTGTCGTCTAGAATTGTCGTGCCGTCTTCGGTGATTGCACCTATGGCTAATTCCGGGTTGTCTGGGGCACCTAGCTTGTGTGGAATAATGACGTCTAAGGGTAGGTTAAGTTCAGCGGCAATTTCATAGCCAACAACAACTCCGCCTCGGGGAATTGCCAGCGCAATAGCGTTTTTTCCAACAAACTCTTTGAGCTTTGAAGCTAATCGTTTTCCAGCATCAATTCGATTTAAAAAATAAGCCAATCTCGGTTCCTCTATTAACCTTAAAAAATAATGAGTAAGTTTGGATATAAAAAGTGGTTGATTACAGCGTGCACTCACAAAAGTTTATGATAATATGCTACATAGGAAGGTGTTTTTTGTCGACTAATATTTAAAACTCGACAGAGCTATCCAAAACACTGTTCAATGGATAGATGACATTCAAGACGAACTTGGCTGGGATAACAGGGACAACGTTTATCAAGCAATCGAAGCCGTGCTCGTAGTCGCTCACTGCTAATTAGTCACAAGAGCAAGAGATAGGTTCAATTAAAACTTAGGTTAAGCTATAATTTTTAATTTGTAATCTGAGAACTTAAGGTTAAGCTTAAACCCGTTTGGTCAGTACTTGCATATCCTTGTCGAATGCAAACTGGTCGAACCTTGCGGTGTAGTATAGCCTTAGGTATTCTCCTGCAAACCGGGGGTCAAAGGGCAAATCTTTCGGCGTCAAACGTTCTTTTATCTTTAAACGTTCCTCTATGGCTGCCTCTGCCAATGGATAGTTCAGCAGGAATTCTTTGCGTTCCGTATACATCGACAGCGTCAACACGGCTTCATCTACATATGAGAGGTAGCTGGGCAGTTTCTCCATGATTTGGTTAATCTTGTATTGGGATGGGTTGGAGAGGACCGCGGTTGCTTTCTTGAGGCGCTCGCGAAGGTTGTCGTTTTTCTCCCACAGGTAGTCTTTGGTTGGGACTAAACGGTCAATGGTTTCTTCCTCATTGACTAACCCTTGATGTAGCATAGACAATACTTCGTTGGATATTCCAAGGAATGCTGCCAAATCATCCCTGAAAGCCAAAACATCCAAAATTTCAAGTTCCTCTTTCTCAACGCGCTTCTGCGCCAAAGCCTTCATGCCTTCAGCTTTCTTAGCATAATCGAGCACTTTGGGTGTGTTTTCGCCAAAAACGAAGGGTAAAACTTCGCTTTGATTGCTTAAATTTGAAATCGGTGTCAGAGATTCCTCAAGGTACTTCATGGAAGTTTGGATTTCTGCGCCATATTGCCGCTTCCAGTTGTTTAGTGAACTGTAAAAAGCTTCTAGAGCAATCCAGGGCGCTTCTTTAGTTTTAAGTTTCTGTGTGGCAAACTCGACCGCTCGGCATTTTTCGGGCAAAGAAGGGTCGTAGAGAGCTCTAATTATGCCGTAGAGCGGGTCCACCACGGCTGTTACTTCTTCAACTACGTTTCTGCCGGCATCCAACACCTGCTTGATGGCTTCGACGCGTTGCTCAACTGACATATCCTTTGAGTAATCTGGTTTGACTGTTGTTTTGATGACTAAACCTGCATCTTTGAGTTTGCCAACCGAGTTTGCGAATTCTCCGTTGACAAAAATCAGGTATTCCGTTAAAATTGTGTTTAGCTCAGCTTCAGCAGCTTCTTTTTCCTTGCTTAACTGGTCTAATTCTGCATACTTGGAGTCTAGATCCGATTGGCTAAAGGTACGCGCTGCAATCCTTGCGAGTGTCTCATTAACGCTGTCCTTGAGGAGGAGCACTTTTCCTTCAGGTGAAGACACATCAACAGGAATATTATTGCGAACATGAGCTAATTGATTCTCAAATACGCCTAATTTCTCCTTCAGAGCTTCTGCCTTCTCTCTAAGCTCAGCCATCGTAGTGTTTTGTTTGGGAGTGAAATCGATAAAGAGTACGGGCGAAGTCAAAAGCAACGTAGCAACAATCCCAAGAACCATCGTAACTGGACTCACGTCAGCCGTAAAAGCGAGTGGCAACTGAAGAGCACTCAACAGGATAAAGAAGAGAGCTGCAGCCAAGGTAGCAGTGAACATTGGAAAGAACCTATCTGAAGAGCCAACGATGCCTTCTTTAACCAAAACGCGAGTAAAGAAAACCAGCGTTAAAGCTAATCCTGCAACGATAATAGCAAACATCAAAAGTCCAGGAATCGAATCAAGATACTGCTTAACCGCATCACCAATCGTGCGGCCGCTCCAGTCAGGAATCCAAGTTGTCTGTCCAGCAATGGCATATATAACTTTAGAAGTATCATACAACCGAAACTGACTCATCGACGATGCGAGGTCTTTAGCAATCGATGTTAAGGGAACAAGAAGCGGTGGACTGGAACCGGGTTCAAGCCACCATTCATCCCTAACAATGGGCAATACGGTATACTGGTAGTACTGCATAATTTGCAATGGCACCGTAAGCAACACATAGTAAATCATGGTTAAACTGACATATTTTTTAAAGAAGACTGCGGAAGCCAAAATCAAAGGTATAGCTAAAAAATATGTAGGCGCAAAAAACAGACATGCAACTGCCAAAATACCGAAGTCTATGGCAAGGGCACTCTTATAGCGCTTAAAGAAGATAGGCAATGCAACAAACAGCGCCATCCAAATAACGATAAACGCAACTCTAGCTTGGGTTTCACCCAAAAAGGAAATGAAGTACAAATCAGCTAAGTGGTAGAGCAAACCTAACCCGATAACTGCGCCGCCAATCGGCATTCCAAACTGCGGTTTCGTGTAGGTCACAAATGCAACAAGGACAGCGATTAAGATGGGCAAAGGTTGGGGAAACAGCGGCAAAAGAGACATACCGAGTGACATTGCCACAAGCGTTAACACGAAAGTCAACATTTTCAACGATGAAGGTTCAAGGTTCCGCTCCTGCTCTTCTTTTTCTTTCCGTTTCTGTTTTTTTGCATTTAACCAAGCGCTGATTCCAGAGACCTTTTTGGCGGGCTTTGTCAAGGGATTAACCTAAAACCTTATTTTGGCTGAACTGCTCTTAAAGGTTATGCAGGTACCTCTGATGAAAGAAGCTAAAGGCACTTTTAACGTACTGGCAAGTGTTGAAAAGCACATTGAATCCCTAAAACCTCTCTTGCCCAAGCAAGCCATCGTTTGCATAGGGGAATACACAATAAAAAACCTCTTAAAAGCACCTGGCGTAGATAAACATAGTCCATTGCCTATTCTGATTGAAAAATCAAGCGATGAAATTTACAAGTGGATGCCCAAAGGCTTCAATCCATATTATGTTTTAGATTTTGACGACGTAAAAAATGAAATGCATTTTTGGTATGACGTTTTACCGTATGTTTCAAAGGATAACTCAGTGATTGAGAGTTTAAAGAAAAAATCCTTAGAAAAGTTGCACGGAGCCATAATCTATTCTTCAGTTTGGGATGGCATAGGCAGCGCTTCCCTTCCCACTTTTATATCGAAATTTAGAACCTCAAGGATAAATTCGCTAGCCATATCTATCTTGCCCTCTAAACTTCAGCCCATAGACACTCATTTCAACGCTTATGCTGCCCTTCAAATGTGTCAAACAATCGAGGGAGCAATCGTTCTGCTTCTCGATAAAGACCATCTTGAACGTTACCAAGGCGTCAATCGCCAAGGGGCACCGATAAAGGGTGCTGATGCAGCTAATTACTTGGTCAACCTGTTTTTATCTAAGGAAACGCTTGTAGATGAGGTCGCAGAGATCGCAAAAACGTTCAACATTAAACTCTTTACCCCCCTGCTGGTTACTGGTGCAAGCCATAAAATCTATGGTTCACTGGAAAATATGCTTGATACTGCTTTGCTTAAGCCCTTCTTTGACTTCGACCTCTCCACCGCATCTTTGCTCTACGTGCTTTTACGTATCCCTCCCACTTTGAAGGATAAATTACCAAGGGATAAGATAGAAAACGCAATAGTGAATTGGTTTAGCGGCAAAGCTACACTCAAATCCATCTACATTACCGAGCCAGTCTACACCGAAGATATGAATGATCGAGTTGACATAGCGCTGTTAATTGGCGGCTTTGACACCGCCAAACTGTTTGCTGACATGGAAAAGAAGACTGCTTCTTTGAAGAGCAAAGCCATCGACAGGGGCGCAATGGTTCAAGACGGACAAATAGTCTTCACTCCAGAACCCATTGAACCTGAAGCCAAAACGCCAAAGGATGCCGAAATCACGCAAAAGCCAGAGGAAACGAAGGACGAAACACCAAAGACGGAAGAAACACTATCGAGCGCTGAAATAACAACACCAACTGAGGAGGCTCCAAGTGTGTCTGAACAGACAAGTACAATACCGCCAGCAGATAACGTAGCCATTATAGCGGAAGAAGCAGAGGCAACAGCAGAACAGGTCAGTGAAAATACGTCAGCGATTCCAGCACAAACTGGTACAGAGCCATCGGCTGCAAGCTTAGAAAAAATGGAAGAGCCAAAAGAGCAAGCAAAGCCAAGAAGGGCACGTAGGACGAGAAAAAAGACTTCTTAAAGAAACCTAACTATTTGATTAAAAGAAATAAAGGAGAAAAAACTCCTCAGGTTTTACTTTCTGTTATTGTTGCCGTTGAGGTTTATGTCGCGTATGATGTTTGCGGCGTGAACGCCATGCTCCAATAGGTATGAGCGCGAGAGGTATCTTTCGAATTCACTTGATTTGCTATAGAGCAACTGCATCTCGTCGAAGGCTTCCATGTCTTCTGGTTTGCCGCGTCCGCCAACCACCATGACTCGGGTTATCCAATTGTCTCGCGATTCGATGACGCGCACAGTGATTGTTCGGGAGACCTCGCTGGTTACGTATCCTGCTAGTGCAGTGTAGATTTCTTGTGACATGTCTTCAGTCCACATGTTTGGCGGGGTTGCTATAGTTACCCATAGGTAGTCGGTTTTGTAGGTGGGTTTAAAGCCCATGATGCTGGGAGTCTTGAAGGAGCGGATTACGCTTTTTATGTAGTCTTTGAAATGCTCCATGTCTAGAATGTCTTTGGTGATGACTTCTCGGGTAAGAGTCTCCTCTTGTTCGGTGAGGATCTTGAATATGATTTTCAGCTGCTCTTTTTCTGTAAGGTCGGCTGATTTTTCGAAGTACCGTTTAGGAGCAGCTATTTCTGCAATTTTAGCGTGGTATTCGCGGTGGAGGTCAACAATCTTGTTTAATCGTTTACGGTATTCTGAAACTAACTCGAATCGCTTAGCTAATTTTTCATACAGTTTGATTGTGGCGTCAACTTTATCGAGGTTTTCGAGCGCAAAGGCTTCTTCCTGCTCGATCCGTTTGAGTTCACGATCAATGCCTAATAGTTGTTCTCTTGCATAACGTTTGCTGCTGAGGAACTTGCGGATTTGCATTTCCATCTTGCGTTTGTCGAATTCTTTGCGTTTCTTTACTTCTTGAACTCTCATGACTTCGTTGTCAAAGTCGCCACGTTTTTGCATGCGCTTTGTGAGGATTTCGTTTATGTAGGTTAAGTGTTCATCAATCATCTTTGCTTCGTCGGCAGGAGTCCTAAGCATAAGTTGGATTAGGAGGTAGATTGTACCTAATTCATTGTGCATGTCATGCAGGTCTTCGAGTTCTGCTTTGCATTCTGGCAGAACTTCGTAGTAGCGGGTTAAAGCTTCGTTTAGGTAGCGGGTTTCATCATAGAATTTGAGTATCTTAAGAGATTTTTCAGCTAACTCAGAAATGTTGACGAGGTCTTCGAGCACCTTCTTTTGTCGCAAAGTGAATATTTGTGAGCTGGGGATCAGTTGGTTAAGCCGTTCTAAGATGTTGGCTTTTCGCTCAGAGAATTCTAAGTGTGTCTTAGTTAAGTTGGTGAGTAAGACTTCAAGGTTGTCGAGGCGTCTTGAGCCGTCCTTGCGCAAGGTGAGGTTTATGATTGATTCTTCGATTGGCCCTATCTTGCCCATGAGTTTTATGGTGGATAAGAACTTCATGATGTCGGCTAGCCAGTTTTTCACTTGTATTTCTACGCCTTTTACGTGGAGAGCTGTGTCGTCTTCGAGTCTGGGGTTGCTGGTGATTACTGTTTTTAGTTTCTCTTCAAATTGTTCTTCGTTGAAGGTGCCGCTTTTGATTAAGTAATTCTTGAATAACTCTTTTTCCACGTCATTGATAACTTGGATAACGTTGTTGATTTCGTCTAATATGTCGAGTTTTTCTCGTCTGGATTCCTGCAACAATTGCATACCGTCGAAGTTCAGTTTGAAGGCTAATATGTAATCCTCAACTGGGTAAATGACTTTGAGCATGCCCAAAGTGTGTGCATTGTTGTTTGTTAAACCAACCTCTGTGCCTATGCCGCCGAGAAGGTCTGCGAGGTCGAAGTCCATTAGCACATAGAGCAAGTCCACGACCATCTCGTCCATTTCTTTTCTAGCACTCACGATGTTGCCAACCTTTGAGAAGGCCGGAAGCAAGGGTAAGTAGATTAAGGCATTGAGGGGATTGCGGTAGGGTTCGCCGAATTCTTTGATTACATATTCATTGTAGTCTTTGTTCAGCAACAGGTTGAGCTCGTTCATGGCAACGAAGGCTGAGCATCCCTTTGCAGGAGGGTCATCTCCGCCACACGGCGTAATTACAAATGCGATGATTGCGACTCCGGAGCCTAACACTTTGCGTAGGTGCCTAGCGAAATCAAAGAATACACCGCTTCCAGTGCCACCACCTAAGCCATAAACTAAGACGACGGTAGGGGTGACGATGGAGGAGAGTGCTTGTTCTTTGAAGGCGTTTATGCAGTTGCGGATGATGCCGAGTTGGTAGTAGTTAAGGGCATAGATTGCTTTGGCAAGGGCACGTCTGCGTCCCGCGCCTCCAGCCATGGGAGGGATAGCCATGGTGGTTTGTAGCCACGGAATGTAGTTTTCTAGTTTGGAGCCTTCGCTGATTAGGTATTCGCCATATTTTTGGTTGATGAAGTCAAACATGGCTTCAGCGGTTGGAAACTTGACAGATTGGGCTATAAGGCGCATTCTTTCTCGAGGAACGCCTGCTTTAAGGAGCGTCTTAGAAATTTGTTCGTGGGTTTCTTGGAGACTTCGGATTTCTGGGTCTGCGATGTCGATTGCTAAAAGAGAGAGACGGGTTAGGTCGCTCTCGAGTAGTTCTTTGGTTTTTTTGTTTGTTAGGAAGGATTCGACTATGTTGGTGCCTGCTGATCCAAGTCCAATCAGTTGTACACTGTTCTGGTAGATTCGCGTAGGTTATCACATCCCGACTAAGTTTTTCAATCTATCTTTAACTGATTCTAAGCTTGACGACATTGATCGGTCAATTTTTGACGCTCTCAGCGTTAAGCCTTCTAAATCTTTGATTTGGTCTTCCACGACGAGTTGGAAGTAACCCACTTTTCCTCTAACTCTCAGGAACAAGATTGCAAATATCACCGCTATGACAGCCATCACACCGATGAGGGGGATGAAGAGCATTTGCATCGTTGAAGAAGCTGGTGCGTTGGAGACATTTAATCCTCTTAAAAGAGCGATTGCTACGTCGACGTTTCCTGCGTTAGCGGCAGTTTGTGACGCGTTGAGGACGTTAGTGAAAATCTCTATGTATCCTTGGTTAACTCCGTCGTTGATGAGCGATCTAAGTTTAGCTTGTTGTTGTTGATATAGCGATAGGTACTGATCCATTTCAGCGGTAACAACTGAGACTTTAATCTGGTCGATGGGGGTTCCACTTGTTTCGCCCAACAAACTCACGACATTAATGGGTTTTGATGTCGATGAGACAGTTGCTGGGGCTTTACCATATAGAACCATGGTAAATGTGCCTGCCACCCAATTGAATTCTGTTTGAGCAGAGTTTGGGTTGTATTTGCTGCCTAAGTCGTAGTCTGTTGAAGTTAGTTCCCAGTAACTGTTAGTGTGTATGCTTGATTTAGCGAGACCTGTTTGAAGTTTCAGGTTGCCCGGTCCCGAAGTGATTACGTTAACGGTGAATGTTACTTGAAGTTCTGCACCTGGTAGTACTGGTGAAACAGTTCTGTTCACTCCTGTTGCAGAGTCGAATTCGATTAGAAGTTGGTTTGTCTGTCCGTCCCTAATTGTGTAGGCTGTTATCCATTGGCCTTCGCCGGCTGCGCTCGTAAAGGAAATTGATGCTAAAGATACCGTTGTTAATAATATTAGAAGACTTATTGCTAGAATTTTATTTTTCATTTGAACCATCCCCAATTTTTCTGTAGCATGACACATATAACACTTGTGCTTTTCCGCTGTCTGGACAAAAATTCTACCCATTTATCTCTTTGTTTAGAAGGTAAAGCAAACGTTTTATCCATTGCAACGTATATTTGCAGGCTTGTTAACTCTGCTTTGCAAAGCAAGCGCTGAATTTAACAAACTGCGTTAATTGGTTTTTCAAAAAGTAATAAAATACATTGAATCAATAAAATGGTTCAACCAACAGGAAGAGAGAAAAAAAATTGAATACGAAACCTACCCGTAAATATGCACCCTTCAAAAGCAACAAAAAAATCCAAAAGTTACTCGCAATATGCATCGGTGTTCTGCTGATTGTAAGCATGACTTTGATACTTGCTGAAAACACAGTGCAGGCAGCGACGTCTTCTTCGCCGTTGCATACCGTGGGACGCAGCGTAGTCGACGCAAACGGAAACACCGTCTACTTGCGCGGCGTAGGATTAGCCGGCATAGCCCCCAACCTCATACTCTGGGGCAGCGGAAGCGGCGACTCGTGGGCAGTACAGTGGAACTACAACCCAACCGCAGTCATGGAACAAACCTTCAACGCACTCCAAAACCAGTGGCACGTAAACATGATACGCGTGTTCATCTACC
>JAOZHX010000026.1 GCA_026014665.1 Candidatus Bathyarchaeota archaeon | reverse complement strand
TTTCAGGCAAATAATCCATATTAGACAGATACCGAAATGTTAGTAGTCCATCCAGAAAGCATGGACGTGGGCCCGTAGCCTAGCACGGATTAAGGTGTCGGCCTTCGGAGCCGGAGATCGTGGGTTCAAATCCCACCGGGCCCGCTTAAGTTCTTACCGTTAACCCAATTTTTTTAGGGACTGTTTGAATGATGATTTGGTACGTAAGCGACTTCATAAGCGGTTTGAGAAAAGTTTCTTTTCTGGCTACCTTTGGTGACAACCTACCGTTTGTTTCCGTCATTATGTTGGTAGGAATCTTGGAAACCGGCTTAGCAATGGGTTTCTCATCAGCCTATAAATAATTTTTAACAAATAGTGTTGAATTAATTTGCTATGTTATGTGAGACAAAATATTTATTTAGAATTGAATAACTGGCAAATCAGGATAAAAATGTTGAAACGTAAGTTGTTAATACTTGCGGGACACTTCTTGTCCTTTTGATGTTGACTTTAAGCTCTCAGGAGTTATTCGCTAGTGCAAATCCTTGGGCATTAGAGTGTGGAACCATGGGAGAACAATATATGGATATATAGGTCATACAGGAGTCGTGGGGTATGCCTCTTGCTTGGACTGGCAGAGGAGACTTAAGTATTGATGGTATAAACGATCCCTCTTGGGATTATCCTGCTTGCACATATTGCTATATCGGATGGCAAAATCTTTCACACGGTTTAACGGATAGATCAGGTAGCGGTTGGTATCCTAATTATGCATTTTTTATCTGGTTTTACTACTTTTTAGCGGGCCATTACAATTCTTATGACTTCTGTGTGTACGACTCACTTGACTTGGCTTCTCAAGTGATGTGGGGAACCAATTTCATGTATAGTCCTATTGGTTATCCCGAACTTAGGGAATGGATGGGCCACCAATGGTGGTGCAAATTATGCGTACTCGGCAATGCTTGGTGGCAACCAATGTAAAAACATGGAGAGCAAAAGATGGGAAGGAAAGAAAAAATTGAACCACTTATGTTCATAATCCTAATCTGTATCTTAACTAACTTTTTGCAGCAAAATGGTAATTATGTTAAAGCCCAAACTACAATGGCTGATAAAAAAAAGGCATTCATTACCGATGTACTTGGATTGGACCTGGCTAAGTATAACGTGACAATCAGGAGTGGTTCCACAATTAACGCGGCACCATTTAATGTTGGCACCCCATTCAGAAGGAGACAGCTACATCCTTAATATGAGTTCGAGTACTGTTGTTGTTACCTTTATGTTTGATAATGGATTATTCAACTATTGCATAATAGATTACAAAGGTGACCCTCTGTATGTACAACAACCGCAAGTTACCGAGTTAGATTGCGCAAAATCGTTTATGACGCATTACCAAAGTTACATGTCAAAAAATTCGGATATCGATATATCATATCTTCAATCGGCAAATAGCATTATTAATAAAGCCTCTGAGGCTAAGGTCTCGAAATTGACAAATGACAATATTAAGTTTGAAGTTTCTGAAGACGGCAATAACTTCAAATGGACGTATACTCAAAATAACATTGATTTCTCTCGTAAACGTATCGAGTTAGATTTCAGGTTAGGCAGGCTACATAGCGTTTATGATGGATGGAGCCTTTATTCAGATCCAAAGACGAGTAGCATATCAAAAGATCAAGCAGTAAATTTGGCTTTGTCTGCGGCTGAGAACTATACTCTAAACTTTACACAGCGCACACCCATCTATGGATCTGGAAATAACGTGATAGGCTACAATGAAACCAAATTAACAGTAAAACCTGATTTAACGAATGTCACAACACAAACATGGTTCGGCACTGAAATGAGAGACAAGCCAGGCACACTATATCCTCTATGGACTATAAAATTCACCTTTGAGAAACAGTCCACAATATTCTAGGTCTTACCGTCACTGTTTGGGGCGATACTGGGCAAATTGCATACTGCCTTCCCGATAGCATCCTTGGGGAACCATTAACTCAAGCAACCTCGACGGTTATACCAATCAATTCGGTAGATTCAACCAATATTGCCTTAATCGTTGGAGTGGTAGCAACAGCAGTGTTATTTCTGGTTGTCATAATTATTGTTCTAAAAAAACACAGAAATGATTCGCTCAAAAAGCCTTAAGGGACCGAGCAATAGACACTGGTAGCTAAATCTTTTGTGGCTTCCAAAACTAAAACGTACCTTGCCCTCCAGCGAGGAGTATCACATCGGGCCATTTCCTTTTATGTAGTCTTTTATCATTTGTTCATGTTCGAAAGCCAGAGGTTTTGGCAGTTTGTCGAGGTCGAAGAGTTGGAGCTCTTGGATTTCCGTTTCTTGCCTCTTGATTTCTCCGCCGACAGGTTTCACCAGAAAACAAGTTGGATAAAACTCATACTCCACATCGTCCTTGAACCCTTTTTCCACATATTCTCCGATTACACGCTCGATGGTGACGTCAAGCCCCGTTTCCTCTTTAACCTCCCTAATTATGGTTTGCTCGATGGTTTCGCCTGGATCCATCCTGCCGCCTGGCAGCGCCCAGTAACCTTTGAATGGTCTTGTGTTGCGTTTGATGAGTAGAATTTGGGTGTTGGGAAATTGTATTATAGCCGTCGAGGTTTTGCCTGTATATTTTTTCATGGTTTAGCCTTCTTAAGTTGTGATTTTTAGTCTCCAATTAACAACAACTGTAATTGCAAAAATAACTATACCTACGAAGACGACCATGGGTCCAGGGAAAGGCAAATTAAAGTTAAATACTCCCCATAGTAGAACACCAACAAAGCCAGCTATAGCGCCAAAAAGCGAACTTAGCAAGGAGTACCTTTTCATGTAAGTGCTCAAGTTTTTTGCCGCAATAGCCGGTACAATAACTAGAAAACCAACTAGTAGGGTTCCAACGATTTGGATGCTTATGGCAACAACTATGGAAACCAAGAAGAGGTAGATCAGGTTGATTCTTGCAACCCTTATGCCTTTTGCTATCGCTAAGTCTTCAGAAATCATCGCTAATACCAGTTTATCGTAGATTACTTTGGTAATAACGACTGCTGCAACGCAAACTCCAATTGCCACTACAGCGTTAATCATGGTCACTTCTGATATGTCGCCAAAAAAAGCAGCTTCAAGAGCATCTAAATTATCACCGTAAAGCAGTATGCCTATTGCTAAGGCAAGCGTGAACATGGCGCCGACGAGTGCTTCAAAAGAGATTTTGGTTACCCTCTGGATCTGCCAAATTATTACCGCTGACGAAAAAAGGAAAGCAAAAGCACCAATGTACGGGTTGAAGTTCAGCGTGATTCCAATAGCTAAACCTGGCAAGGCAACATGTGATAAGGCGTCACCGACAAGCGCCATCTTCTCTAAAACCATTAATGAGCCCAAGTACCCTGCTGCAATGCCAACGAAAATAGCGAGGATTAAGCTGTAATAATCCAACACTTAAGCTTCGCCTCTTAAAGTTTCTACGCAAACTGGTTCGCCATAAATCACTCGCTGAGTTTCGGGCTTGCCGATTTGCTGTGAAGGACCGCAATAGGTGATGCATTTATTGATGGCAAGCAAATCATCGGTGTATTCTTCGATAATGTGGATGTTGTGAGTAATCAGCAAAATGGTGATTTTGTTAGTTTTTTTTATCTCGTTAAGCATCAAGTAGATTGGTTCTTCGCTGTCCATATCGACACCTGTTGTCGGTTCATCCAACAACAACACATCGGGTTTTTCTTTCAATGCCCATGCAATCAGAACTCGCCTCAACTGACCGCCTGACAGAACGCCTAACCGTTTGTTGGCTACTTCTTTTTCCTGTAGTTTAACTAGGTTTAAGGCTTCTCTGACGCTGATCCCTCCGTTTCCGATTGAAAGGAACTCTTTAACTGACATGGGAACATCTGAGACTGTGACGTATTGGGGGACATAACCAATTTTTACTTTTTCTGTCCAGTCTATGGTGCCAGTATGTGGAATGAGGTTTAGTAGCGTTCGAAGAAGAACGGTTTTGCCTGCGCCGTTTGGACCCAAAATTGCAAGCGTTGTTCCTTTTCTAACGTTGAAGCTAATATTCTCAAGTAATGTTTGGTTCTGCAGTCTTACACCAAGGTTTGAAACCTTCAATATGTAACCGTTTTCGTCAGCCATAGCAATCGCACCTTGCCAACATCCATGGCATGGCACATTTAAGCGCATTTACTATAATAGTACTATCTGGGGAGTACAATAAGTTTTTTGAACAACCAAACGCTAACTTGACAGCCTACTACTTAACTTCTGTTGCTCCTTGTCTGAAAACCAGCCTGCGTGTTCTAAATAAACTAAGCCTTTGAGGCACCCTTCTCGGAAGGATGTGTTTCGTAAGAGGTTATTTTTTTCACCAAGCGTCCAAAGTTGACTTTCGAAGGCTGAATTTTGTCTCGCATAAGATTGCATTTTGGCAAGTAACTTTGCTACTGCATTAAAGCGTGGAACAAACAAATCTTTTGTAATAGATAAGCCCAATGTGCTCTTAAGTTTAGCTGAAAAATCCATTGTACCAACCGTTGAAGGCGGCAAAACCAGATAGCGTCTCGCTAAGCCCGCTCGATAGCAGCAAACGTAGAACGGTATGTAGAACAAGGCAGGGTTCTTTAGCTGTGGGTCCTTGATGCCTAATGCTTCAAATTTTGCGTTAATTGCTTCCCGTTGCCTAATGCTGACGGTTAAGCCTTCAAGCACTGGTTTTTCTTGCCGAACTAACCTTTCAGTTTCTTGCTTGAAGAACTGTATTTTGGCATCACGGGCAGCTTCAAGGTCGAAAATGGGTTGCCGCGCTAACTTTACTTCAGCGTCAAGCTCAAAATTCAACCGCGCGATAGATTGAGCTTTTTGCTTGCTTATTTTTTTTAGGTTGTTTTCTGAGTTTTTGAGCGCTTTCTTTAGAGTGTTGATTTCTCTTTGCGTTTGCTTGATTTTTTCTTTCCATCGTTTCTCATAGAGCTTGTGGTTTCTTTCAGCCTGCGCTTTGGCTTCTCGCTGGTACTGCTTAATTTTTAGCTCGTTGCTTTCGATGGATTTCTCGGTTTTCGCCATAGCCTTCTTTGTGTTTTCGATTTCTTGGTCGAAGCTGATTGTTAATTCCTTAATTTTATGTCTGTATTGCATGTTTAGCTTGGCTATTTGAGGGTTGATTAATTCTTCTTGCGCCTTGATTTTGGCGTCTGTCTCTTCCTTAACCGCGGTGACTTCATAATCAATTTCAGTGATGTATTGGCTTGTCGTTTTGTTAACTAATCGCTGGCATTCGGCGAGTCTTTGGGCATCTTCTTTCTGCGTTGATTGCAGTCTTTCCAGTTCCAACAGCGTGGAGGAAACGGTGCTTTCTTCAAGAATAGGTAGAAGAACCGCTAAATTCGTTTGTCCCGAAGCGTCTTTGGCTTCTTTGCGATACAGCATAAATTCTTCTTTGAATTCTGGGTCGGCGATTAAGCCAGCAATTTGGAACTGTTTTTCGCCAAGAGGGTTTTGGAAGTAATTTTTGTGCTCGGAGAGAAATGCCATATAGTTTTCTCTGGGTCGAGAGTTCTGTTCCAACCTTTCCAAGAATGTTTTCACCGATGGCTCTTCGTTATAGAGTATGCTGTAGGGAGAATCGTCGATGGCGTCGAAAAAGTAGGCAAAGTCGTTTTTTGGAAACGCCCAAATTGGGTATGCGAGATTCGCTATAAAGGCTATTTGCTCTTCTGGTTGCCTATTTATTATGCCGCCGCCTTTGCTTCTCGAAAGCTCTATTATTGTAAAAACCGCTGCGGCTTCGGCTTCTGAACTTAAGAATGCTTTGTTTGCTGGGTTTGAGAATGGGAGAATGAACCGTTTAGTTATAGAGGTAAGCATTAGGCGTCGAGTCAATTTTATGGTTGGATTGCTTTTAAAAATTTGCCATTAAGCTGGTGCTTTGAAGTAATCGGTTAGGCGTTTCTGAAACAGCGCCCTCTTTAGCAATTCGCTCTGTAGTATCCACCGTTGCAGCGGAATCTCAAACCTGCTTCCGATGAACTGCAAAGAAGCTGCCAAACTGTTAAACAACAGGGGCTTCTGCCGCATGGCATTACGCACGTTTTCTCTGACTTGCCACACTCCAATAGGCATTATGTAGCCGGGTCTCGCTTCGCGCAGCACAACTACGGTGGCTTGCCGCCTCTCTTTTGTGAGCTGTTCGCAGACGGCTAAGCGGGCGGAGTAGTAGCAACCGCCGATTTGAGCATACGTTGTGCGTCCACTGTTGCCTTCCCAGTCGGAGAATATGGCGATGTTCTTGCCGTTTGGGTTCCACACAGTCCCCGGGTACCAGGCTTCCATGGATTCGTAGCTCCATTGGGCAGGAATCATCAGAATTTCAAACACGTTATCCATGTATATGGATTCGTAGACTCGGTACTCGTTGATTTCAGGAAAAGTCTTAACGTTTGCAACTAAGTTCTTGGAGATGATATCATCGACGGCTGTTATGCTCCAACGCGTGGGCACCAGACGCCTGTTTTTCTCGATGCCAAATGCGCCGACGCTGAAGGCTTTCTGAATCTTGGTAACCATGACCCCTCGCCTATAAAGTTCCACCACCGCGTTGGTTGCTTTCAAGTCAGTATCGTAGTAGGCTTTCTCTATTTTATCATCATAGCGGGCGTTCCCCACATGCAAGTCACGGATCGGCGCGGACGGACCAAACGGCTGCACGTCATCGTCAAGGTAGATGGAGCCTCTGGGTTTCTTTGTCAGGTTAAGTTCGATGTCAACGCTGCTGTCGGCTAGCGCCAACTCGCGCGTTTGGTCAAGGATTTTTCCTGCATCTTGAAATTTCTGCACGTTAACCAGGTGTTTGCCGCGAACCAATAAGCTGCGAAAGCCTACAATTTCATCCATGGATTTACCAAACCATCTTTCAGGCAAGTCATAAATGCTTGTGTCTTCATGCACCGGCGGGACAAGGGGACCAACGTAGACGTTTGGGTAGCCGATTCTGCCGATGAAAACGCTTGGCGGCGACATCCCATCGATGTTCTCGCCCATCAACGGCACACTCTTGAGGAAGTAGTTGACTTTGACCATGATGGGGCAACGGGTTTTTCCGCAGAGGAAGCGGGCGCCTTTGCAGAGTATGCAGAGACTGTTACTGCGAGCTCTAGTGGCAATCTGCTGTTGTTCGGCTGCGTTGTTGTTTATTTTTTTGATAATGTCATCTAACCAATTATCTTGGTTGGCACCTGTGGTGGAAGCGGTTTGGGTAACAGTCATTATGTTTTGATAAACGGTTTTGATTGATATGCTTATTGCACATTAAAGATGAAAAATCAAGAAGCAAATCATCGAGCAATGGTGAGGCTTGAGACCTTTCTGAGGGCTGCAACCAGCTTTTTAGGAAGCTTAGGCTTTGTTTCATCGATTTTTCTCATGACGGTTGGCAGGCGGATGCTGGTGGCGTTTGCGTCAATGATTTTTATGGTTCCGTCTATGTTCTTTAGGTTTTCCGCTTTAACGTCGATGATGCCGTACTTGTAAACTTCGCGCCTAATCCTGTTAAGCTGCTCTGCCGTAACATGAGCTGGTAAACCGTACTCTTGGAGGAGGCAGTATTTGGTGTGCCAATAAATTTTGGCGAAAAATTTGTGCCGCACATTTTCAGGCACCCTCTTGTAAACACGGTGGTCGTTTTCTATACTTTTTTGGTTGCCGACTTTTAAGACGATTTTTCGGTCGACTGAACAGTTGCCGAAAACAATTTTGTGCCACCCCATGCTTGCCACATAAAAATAAGGGTATTGATTCAAGATTAAGTCTTTTAGCTCATTTTGGGTTAAAAAAACAATTTTCTTTGATTTGATGGTTTCATCTATCAAACGGTCGATATGTTTGGCTGTGTGATGAAGGCTTTTGTATTTCAAGGCAGCTCAAAACTCATCTCAAAGCACAGAACAATTAGAATTGTGGCGCCCAGGCCGGGATTTGGACCCGGGTCCTGCGGGCGACAGCCGCATATACTAGGCCGAACTATACTACCTGGGCAATTAAGCGCCGCAACACATACACGATAATTTAACTAATTAATCTTTCTTGCTCTTTGAGTTTAAGATTTTGAAGAAAATCGTTTGTTCACCACGTTAAGTAAGGCTGTACTAGACGAGGACATGCAGGTCGGGGAACTTGTTGATGGCGATTACGCCCCAAGCGTTGACAATTATGCCTAAAATTATGAGGAGTTTATGGTACCATTTCAGGTTTGTCCCCATTCCTCGCACGGTGAGTAGGAACAGGAAGGGGTAGAAGTCTACGGCATAGCGGTAACCAAAACCCCAGCCGGTGGCGGCGTTGGTGAATATGATGGTGGCTATGCAGAATATGGCAAGCCAACTCGACCATGTCACGGGTTCTTTGATTTTAGATTTTAAGGCAAACACGAATGAGGGCGTGGTAAACCATATCGCCATTCCAGCCATAGGAAATTGAACGTAGGGTATGCCTGAAGTTAATATCGGAAGCCCTGTCAAGAAAGGGCGCAAGTTATCAGTGATATATAGTAAGCTGAAGTGTCCGTGGCTAAACCATGGTTCATTTAGGACTCCAGGTATCATCCAGTAGCCGACATCAAAAATTGTTCCGAAACGTGCATAGTTATAGATAAAGTTGAAGATTACAAAAATGCCTGCTCCAACCGCCAACTTAGAAAGGTATGGCAATGCTGACTTGATTTTGCCCCAACCTCGCGTTTGCTGCCTGGAAATGGCTAAGGCTACGAAAAAGAAGATGCCCAATATAGTTGGGAGTCTGCACCAATAGGATGCGCCTACAAACAAGCCGATGAGCAGGGGACGGTTTTTGTTGAAGGCTTCGTAGATTGCCAGGAACATGAAGAATGTGGCGATTACTTGGGCGATAAGCCACACTGACCCGATGCTGGAGAGGTACCAGAAAATGGTACTGAAACCAAAGAGCACAGCAAACCAAATGTATGTTCGGTAACTGATTGGCGAGGCTGGCTCGGCAGGTTTTTTGGAGACATCCCTTGCGACAAGGTACGCAAGAGACACAGTGGCGGCAGCAAAAAACAAGCCGAAAACCGTCTGGTTTAGGTTCAAGCCCCATATCGCAGCGAATGGGGTCATGAGGAAGGCTGGCAGAGGCGGATAAACAACGAACCATCCTGGACCGTTGGGGTTGGGGATGAGCTCGTTTAGCCAACTGGGGATTATCCAGCAAATACAGGCGCCCATGCAGGAACGCGTCGGCTAAACGTACGTAGTAATCATACCATGTGTGCCCTTGACCCGTAGCCCAGTAAACGATGAAGGCAACCAAAAATAGAATCAAAAGGATAGCCACTGTTTTGTTTAGGGTATAGGGGAATTTCTTCTTGACCATGTTCTTTCCAGATGCTACTGGGCGCTGAAGCTTTAATAATTTTTCAAAAAAAGCCAATTCCATCTTCAAAGTAAGAAAAACAGTAAATTGAACATGATATTTTCTGGTGCCTACAGTTATTCTTTGGCAATTTTAATATGCCACAAGCTTTCCATGATTCAATTTAGGGGGGATAAGACATTCAAACCAAGACCACAGTGATTTTGCAAAAACACTGGTTCTCCTTGATACTGTTAATTTTGTCGCTGGTCTCTTTCGGCGGGGGGTATGTGGCTGTTTTCACCGCCTTGGTTTTCACTTTTTTGGTTCCAGGCTTGATTTTTTATCGTTTTTTCTCCCTTCAATCGTATGAAAAATGGGCGTTTATCCCGATTTTCAGCGTTTTGTTTTCGGTAGAATTGATATTTTGCTTATCTCTTTTGCTTGGGTATTCTAGTCAGACAATAGTGTTTAGCTTTCTTGTTTTGACGGCAATTTACACTTTTGTTGTCTACAAGAAAGGGGGGCAAGAATTCAAGCTTCAAAAGCTCCTAAATCCTGGCGTTAAGAAAACCAGCCTTGTCGTTTTTGCAGTTTTCGTTCTGATTTCACTTGCCGTTCTTTTTAGCACGGTATGGTCATCCAATCGATATGGGATAATCCTTTCAGGAGCAAATATGCAGGATGGACCTTTCCACTATGAAATCATAGAGAGCATCAATAACGGCAATTTTCCGCCTCAAACCCCCAACTTTGTTGGCGAACCTCTAAGTTACCATTATTTTGTCGATTTTCACACCGCCATCGTGGAGAAAGTGTACGGTTACTTACCGAGGCTTTTGCCTTTTTTGAACGCCGCTTTCATAGGGGTCTTTGCCCTCGCAATCTATGCTTTGGCTAGACCTAATGGTCGGCGGGCGGCGATGGTGGCTGTGGTCGTGGCAGTTTTCGGTTGGGGCTTAAATTATGTAGGCTTTTTCTCTGCGCTCCTCAAAGGGCAGCCTATTGCTTCAGCGAGTTACTTTCAGTATCAGGGTACGTTTGGGTTGCCGCCGATTTTTGACAATCTGC
Organism: Candidatus Bathyarchaeota archaeon; assembly: GCA_026014665.1. Lineage (GTDB taxonomy): Archaea > Thermoproteota > Bathyarchaeia > Bathyarchaeales > Bathycorpusculaceae > Bathycorpusculum. The sequence goes on along the minus strand of JAOZHX010000026.1, from coordinate 10,920 downwards.
TAAACCAGCGACCGATGTTGGTTGGGTTGCCTGCGTTTGCTTTAGTTTTGGCTTTGCTTAAAAACATGGATGACAAAAAACGTTTGATCCTTGCAGGTGTAATCACTGGGTTGGTGTATCAGTTTCATAACGTTGCGTTTTTCTGCTGCTACGTTGCATACGCCGTTTGTTTGCTCTTAAACATGCGAAAATTCCGTTTTAGCTACATTTATTTTGTAGCACCAACGTTATTGGCTTTGCCGTTTATCCTTCTAGGCGGTGCTTCATTCACTTTTAAGCTGAGCACTGATTGGTTTATCCAATTCGTTCAAAACCCGGCGGTTTTCTTTTTCCTAAACCTTGGAGTACCCTTTATGCTGGCTATAATGTCCTTTTTCAAATTAGGCAGCGGCTACTTAAAAGGCACCTTGATGCTATTGCTAATTATCCCCAACATTTTTGTTTTCACCCCTAACGTGTGGGATATGTACAAGTTTTTCCTCTTCGCATGGATCCCTATCGCCGTTCTCTGTGGAATGATACTGGCGAAGGCTAATCGTGTTTTGGTGGCAGTTTTGGTGTTACTTTCGATTTTGACTTCGGCAAGCGTTATTGCCTCAAACGTCAGCACAAGTTATGTTGGAGCCACCTGGACCGAATACAACGTGGGCATGTGGGTACGCAATAACACACCTCAAGGTTCAGTGTTTTTAACCGCTAACTCCATCAGTGCACCTACAGGATTCATAGGCGGGCGCTTGCGAGTTTCATGTTACCCAAACTGGCCGTATGGTCACGGCGTGCCCTTGGAGGAGATTTTTGCGCGCGAGCACCAAGTTGATTTGGCTTACAACGGAACGGTAGCAGATTTAGAGGCAGTTGTGCATCAATACAAAATCAGTTATGTCTACGTCGGGAGAGAAGAATTAAATCTGTACCCTGGTTGTAACGAGCGTTTCAACGGTGTCTCTTGGTTAACCAACGTGTACTCTGACGGTGACTTGAGGGTTTACAGGGTGGACTTGATAGGTTAAGCCTCCTATGCAATATTAGTACCCTACCCACTGCTTGAAAGATAATTTTTTATTTCGTTTTAACTATGGGTGCCTCATGCTTTTTTCCGGACATGTATGATATGTCTATTCTCCCCATCGTTGTTTTCTCAATCTTCTCAGGCTTTACTTTGGCTAGTTTTTCTTCTGGGCGATTGGAGGATTGTCTAACCAGAACTTCCAATGCATGCTTTTTCTCAGCCAAATCGGTGACCAAGCAAAGTTTACCTGAGAAATGCACTGATCTGTAAGCGTAATCGCATTCGTCTGTGACTCCGTAGTCGAGGACTGCTTGCCCCCAAACTTTCGGGTTGGCTTTTGCATAGATTAGTTTTTTGCCTTCAGGAGCGCAGTGGAAGTAGAGGCAGTTTCGGTGTTGGTCATAGCCATGGGTAAGCGCGACCAGGTAGGGTTCGCTGTCCATGCAGAGTGCTATGGTGACGTATTTTGTAGTTTTGAGAACCGTCCGCATCTCGGCAGGGTCGGTGATTTCTCGGTCTTTGCGTCTAACATGAAAAGACATGCCTACAGCATAAGTGACCAAGAAATATTAACTTTTAGAGTTGCCGAGCGCCGACTCTTTATTGTTAATTTGGTTGTTTTTCGTGGTAGCTATTCTTTGTCATTTCGATATGTCAATTTTTAAGTTATTCCAACATGCCTCCACAACCACAAGAAACAGAACACAACATAGAGCTATGCAGAGCATGTGGAGAAAAACTCGTCTGCCACATCGCAACAGACGCGAAAAATCAAAGCATCAGCAGAGAACAACGCAAAACACAAACTATCTTGTGGCACACTAAAAGCTACCACACCCACAAAGAGAGCAAAGAAAAAGTCGCCCTGCGATGACGCTTTAAGTAACGAAAGGCGATTGATAATTTAACCTTTAAAAAACTCACCACATCCGGGGTCAGGATTGAAAGCGCCGCCAACGCGAAATTTAATGGATAAACCATAGGGTACTCAAAGAGGTTACTGCCATACGTGCCAGTGATGTTTTGCATGTTACCCCAAAACTGAAAAATCGTCCACGCCGCTGTCCACAGCAATGCACCGCCTAAACGCCTAAGATACTTTTGCCTTCTTGTCTCTGCTTCTCCCTTGAGATTTCGCCAATACATTTCGCCTGCCACAGCACCTGCACCTCCAGGGAAAAAAGCATTCACCAAAATCTTCTCCACCAAATTTCCTGGGACATAATGTCCAATCCAAGGAGTCTCAAACCAGCTTAAAACTGGGAGAACCACGTTGCCAGTTGCTAGCCGAACCATGACTGGCACGGCGTAGATGAAGGCACCGCCTATCTGCCAAACCCAGAACCGCCTGCTCTTTAAGACGCAAACGACAGCACTAACACTCATAAACCCTAAACTAGAGGGCATATTTTAAAAAAGGCTTCTGCGCAAAGTTGCTTTAGCTAATTTTATTTATGGTTGCTCCGCCCGAAGTATTTATGTCTCCAAGCACTCCGTTTCCTTTGTAGCGTAACTGTGCGCCTCCGCTGAGGTTGGCGTTAAGTGTGCCACTGAAATTTATGGTTCCTTGGGAACCGCCGCTTAGGTTAACTTGGGCATTATCGACTTGTAAATTACCCAAATCTATTATTGCGCCTCCTGAACCGATAGCTGAAAGGTCGGCGGCTTGCCCGCTCATGGTGAAGCGGCTTCCTCCTGATACGTCAACGTTGAGATTGTTGTTTGAATCAAACCCTGTTGCAGTCGCCACCACGCCGCCTGAGAACACTACGCCTCGGAGGTCAGGCATGGAAATTTCGGCTTTCAGAGTCGTTGTTGTAATGCTTAGGCTTGGCTTCAGTCTTATTGTGAGGGTGTCTCCATTTTTTTCCACCACAACATCGCTAATCACGTTGTCGTCGGCGGTTACTTTTACTGAGTAAGAGGATGCCTGCGTGATAACAACGTTGAATCCATGGCTAGTCTCAACGATTGTGAAGTCAGTCAACGCAAACTGCTTAGTTTGAAGGTTACCCGAACCAACTATGGGACCGCTAACCTGAATTGGCACCAATCCAAGAGCGAGTAAGGCAACAATTATTATTGCAATTGCCGCAACCGCCAAAACAACAGCCAAAACTACAGAACCCACAAATCTAGGTTCATCCACTACTGGGCGGCTGCTACCTTGAAAGGCGACAGGTGTGCCGCATTTTGGACAATAAACCATATCACCCTCAAGTTTTGCCCCACATCTTCTACAATAACCCATAATCTAACCCCTAATGTAGCTCTGCAATTTTTTGGAAATATAAAACTTTCCTGCCCTAATTGGGTACTCCCCAACCGCTTGATAGTATATCCCCAAACCCAAACCTTGCTCTAACTTAGGTAACTTAACATTATCGCTTAGATTAAGGCTTTTGAGATCCATGTCAGCACTCTATCCTTTGGGGGTTTGGGAACTGGTCACAAAAAAGTAACGCCTATCGCGTAGTCAAGAAAAATTGACTAAATCAAGTCAAGAATGTTTAATGAATAGCCATTTATAGCCCTCACGACCTTATGCTAAGCATGGGTAAAATCGGCAAAACTTTCGCACTGTTCCTAACGCTAACTATCGCAATATCATGTCTTACATTGCTGACTGCTAAACCTGCAAATGCCCAAATAATATCAAAACCGTCAGTACCAGAATTCAGTGTTGTGTTCGTTAACCATTCTTATGATGTTCCTTCTACCACTACAACAACCATTAATCCCTATACAGGGGATAAGATTGTAACTACAAAAGAGGGCTATCATATCCAAAATGACTCTTTTGTTATTTCTATAAGGAGCCAACCTCTTACTGCTGGCTGTGCAGTGAATGGAAGCAGTATTGATTTATTCTTTATTGTGCAGTCCAAAGGTCATTATTCAGATTATTGGGAAAACTTAACATATGTTGGTAATTCTTTGCCGCTTATGTATACAAACAATGGCTATGCACAAAAAACAATGCAGTTAACTGGTAACAATGGCACTACTTACACTGATGAGAGTGGGTACAACAATTATGGATATGACGGTTTCGTAGGTGGGCAATATGGGGGTCAAGTTGATTTTAGGGCAATGGCAGTGATTGGGTATATCGTTATTGTCCAAGATGCCCCAAATCCCTTCAATATTCGGCATCCCTATCACGATGAATTTATTGCGCTTCAATCAAGTGATTGGAGTAACATACAAACCATAAGCATACCTGATGGTAAAGTCACTACCTCTTCAGCTCCTACTCCTACCGTTCCAGAACTGACATTGTTAGCAATTTTACCGTTGTTTGTTTCAATCTTTATTGCAATAGCCATAACTCGGCTGAGAAAATCTAAAACAAATTCATTCATGCCGAAACAGTTTGGGTTTGGGGCTTGACAGTATATATAAGACCATTACGCAAAGAGCGAATAAAACTATAGGGGTTTAGAGAGTTAACGGTTTTACCGTTTGAGTAGAGAGTAGCTTTATTTTCGTAGTTTAGAGATATTTTGACCGTCTCAATTGCGGTTTTGTTTTGGCTGTTCATGCTTGTTCCTTCTTAGTCTTTTTCTTTCTATGCTTGTTTCTTTCGTAGTGGGCATTACTTACATCGCAAACGAATTGACGCACTTTTCCAGCGAAGACAAATTTTCTAAGGCATTTATTGGAACAGAAAAGCCAAACAGCATTACACACCGCACCATCTGGTTCACTTAACGAGAATAGTTCATTATGATAACAAAAGCCTTTTTCTTCTCTTATTGCTTTTCCGCATTCTTCGCACTTGATAGGTTTGTTTTTCGCATCGTATTTCTCATTAACGTATGTCAAGATTTTTGAGCCGTTTAGGCTGTTAGCTTGTGCAATCGCATGTTTGCCCTTGAATTTGAATACCTTATGCGTCATGTTCTCACAGTCCAAACTCGATTAAATCCGCATCTTCTTCTTCGTCACGGTCTAAGTAACCGTCTTCTTGTGATTCTTTGTCTTCTTCGCTTAATTGGGTTTGTGAATTTCGGCTAAGTCTTTGTTGAACCTGTTGTTCGTAGCTTTTGCGGTTGGCTTCTAACTGCTTTTTAGCGTTAACGTACCAATTGGCGAATCTTTGGAGCAAATTCAGTTTTTTGGGTTGCTCTGCTAATTTGGGTTTAAGCATTGTTGGCTTTCCTTCTTTATGGTAGTCTGGGATAACGATTTCTGGGTTTGTTTTGCCGTCTAAGTATAGCCAATGACGTTTTGGCAGTTGTTGCACTCTGTCTTTAAGTTCCTCTGGTAATTGGCTTTTGATTTTTCTTAGGCTGTTCTCTCCGAGAGTTAACCCAATAAAAGGTCTAAGTCTCTCGATAACCTTCGTGGATATGTCGTTTAGTCGTTGACCTATCCCTATGTAGTGAATGTTAGCATCGCTTCGTGACTGAGTGAAAATAGTCATTAAATCGAGTGAATCATCGCTGTTCATGCTGTATGTGCCAAACGAGTTTTGGATTTCTTCCAGCACTATTAGGTAGTGGTGATTATATTCTGGGTTCTGGTCTATCTGTTGCTCTTGCATCTCATAGATAAACTGCAAAACTACGCTTTCAAAGGCTTTAATCCGTCTTCCATTGCGGTATTTTATTTCAAACAGCAAAGATTTCTTAGACCTTAGCAGTTCTTCAAGCCATGCGCTTTTTGCGTAGCTCCAATGTTTGTCCAAGTTTATGTGTACTGCATCACGTAGAAAATTAACGGATTCAACGGTTGTTTCTTTAATTTCGACTATGGGGTTAAATTCGTATGTTCCGACTTTAAGGCATTGAATAGCTCCAAACTGCCGTCTCCAAATTGTTGATGGACTAAGAATTATCACGGTCATGTTTGGGTCTTTCATTGCTTCTTTAACTAAGCTAAAAGCCGTGTAAGATTTGCCATGTCCAGCCTCAGCTACTAAGATTATTCCGAGATGTTGCTTAATGTCATTGAGTATTGCCGAAAGTGCCAAATCGCTATGTACTGCTTCATTCGTTGTCATTTTTGATACCAGTTTAAGATTTTCTCGGTTACGTCTTCGCTGTACCGCATTCTGAGTGTTTGTTTCAGCTTTGTGGCTGTGTCGGTTCTTTTTTCCGTCACATTTTCCATATTTTCACCATGAGGTATGAAGGAACGGATGCTTAAAAAGGCTGTTTTCGGGTTGCTTCGACCAAAAAGAGGCTGAAAAATGCCTAAAAACTCACCACAGCCACATAAAGCATACATAATGGGTTTTTAAGTTAAGAATTTTTCTTTTAGGATTTATTGAAAATTTTCGGAAACTATTGACCGTTTATCAGTCGTTTTTGAAATTGCTTTTGGAGTGAGTTTTAGAATCAGTTTTGATTTTGCTTTCAGCAAGATTCTTGAGAAGTTCAAAACAAATTTACGCAATGCCTTAATCTATGCTCTGCTAAAAGTAGGCAAAATTCCAAAAGTCAAAAACATAAAGGGGTAGGGGTACTATTTAAAATTGCCTCAAAACTAACCGTGGTTTTCTGCTTGAAAAGAGCAGAACTGCCATTTCTTAATATGACTTACAGAACAAAACATATTAACTTCCCCCCCCCCCCCAAACACTACTTAGCTTAAACCTGTTAAAAGGGAGACGGCAAAAATGATTAATAAAAAATCAATTGGGATATTTGCAATCTTGGCTTCAATACTTGCGGTTTCAATGGTTCTACCAGCACGTGCATTAGTAACTTTTGACCCAGCTACAGGCACAGGTTTTGTCGGCAAAGGCGATGTACAATTGGCATTCGGATGGAACAACAAAGCGCTACAAGACAACGCATTGGGTGTCACCTTTACCTATGTTGCAATCAACGAATATCTTGTGACTGAGGTTTGGGCAACAGGTAACCCAGCTAATCCATGGACATTGCAAAGCCACACAGCGACAGTAGCTTTGTCTAATAGTATGTCATCGGCGCTTGATGGCTCTCCACGTCAGGAGAAAGGACAAAAACAGTTCACAGGCTTCATCCTTAGTGGCATCTCTGGCACCACTGTTATTGGAGACCTGCCACCATCTGAAGACACAATAAACTGGAACGCAATCGTTTACGACCGAAAAATCGGGCAAACGTGGTATTACAATTTAGAAACTGAGCTACTGCCATTTGATGCAAATGGTAACCTTTACACCGAAGGTAATTACAAAGCAGTACTTAGCGTTGAATTGATTTCAAGCACTGGCGGATTATACACCAACTACGGAGCGACAAGCGTCCTAATTTATTAGTAAATGCTGAGAACGCCAACCTTTCTCTCTTTTTTCTTTTTGCCAAACATTTTGGAGTGTGTTGCCACTACGCTTAATCGTCAAATCCATAATAAAGTCCCAGTTTCTTGGCTCTTTCAACCTCAGAATTAACGTCTAATTCCTCTATTTGGTCACTTAATTTATCATTATCTAACTCGTTACTATCAATTTCATTAACAGGTGTATTGGTTATTTCTTTATTGTTATTAATAGTATTATTGTTATTATTAGTAGTATTATTAATAGTGATTAATTGTAGTTGATAATTAACAAAAATGTCGGCTTCGGGGTTTGGTTGAACTTTGGGTTGAATAAATTTGGCTAACTCGGTTTGTACGTGTTTTTGGTAAGCTACCTCTCTGTCAACAGTCTCTTTCAAATCTCCGTATAATTCTCGGTATAATTTGCCGTACGTTGAACCTTTGAAGTCTTTCGAGCCTAATAGCTTTCCTGTTTCTATAACGCTGTTATATCTGCTCTCTATGATGCGCTGGGCTACTGGATTAAAAACGCCAAAGTTCGAGACTATCAAGCCCGTTGAACATCCATATTCAGCTACTCGGCTTATTACCTCTTTGTTGGCTGTGTAAGAATCATATAACCTGTGGCTTAGAGTTTTCCAGTTTTTTGTTTCGTAAACTTTCAAAAGGCGATAACCGTAATAAATTTTAAAATCTGCATCGTGTCGTTCTTTGTTGGTTAATTTGCCATATGCAGATTTACCAGACCAGACAACTGTTAAGCCTAAGCTGTTGCATACGGCTTTAAGCGTAGAGTTAACTACAGATTCAGCAATGTAACCGAGTTTTTCTTTATCCGTTAACTCCACCATTTTCTCACTCTACCGTTTTTCCTATGCTCTACCTTTTTAGGTTTAGGGTCTTCGCTGGGTCTAATTATGGATTCTTGTGTTTTTTCTGTTTTATTTGATGTCATATTATCCCAGCTTTTACGTTACTGCTTAAATTTTTATTCGCATATATCTATACGAATCATTTACCATTTGATTGTTGATAAATGAAATATGCGTATGCCTTTTTAAATCTTTCGGTTGTTGCTTAACAGTCTTTGGAGTACATATCTTTTAAAGATATATTTTTGCTGGGATGGCAGTTTTTGGCAAAATTAAACTGTGCGGTAACTGCCAACGTACAGTTTAAGACTCTTACGTACAATAATGTACACGCACCTATTAAAGTTTTTTGGTTTGGCTTTATTTTATCCTTATTTTTCATTTAAGCAATTATTTAAACCGTGTTTGTTAATTTATGGCTTAATTCAGTTAATTTGTTATCTTTTAAGTAATTGCTTAATTAAAATTATAGACATTTTAGAGGCAATTTACTGCAACAACAAAAATTATATAACGTATGGCTTTAACAGTTTTTTGTATATTTAACCAAAAGATTTAAATAGTTTATCTGTACAAAATGTACTCAATTTGAGGCAATTTCCATGAAAGAGGCAAGAAAAACGATTCAAATCCGTGAAAGCACGTTTAAAGAGTTTAACGAACGTAAAGAAGCTGGAAATTACGGTAATGCTTCCGAGTTACTGCAAGAGTTGCTTAATGAAGAGATGCGTAAAACCATAGTTATCGAGAAAGGAACATCCTTTCATAACATCGAAAAAAGGTTAGAAAAAGGTAGGTGAATGTATGAATCAAAAAGAGTATATGGATAAAACAATCAGCAAGATAGACCAGAGTCAACTGCCTAATTCAGCTAACGATGTTAATGTACGTGACGAATACGCTAAGGACATGAGACCTGACGAATTTACTGGTGGTTTAGATGCTCCAAGCGATGGCTCAACAGGTTTTAACCCTGAATTCCCAGCTTACCCAGAAACCCAGCGATTCGCTAAAAAACATGACATTCCAGAATCCGCAAAAGTGACTGGTCAAAAATCATCTGGGTTAAAAGGTGAGTAAAATGACCGAAACAATAACGGTATCAGTTAACGGTGAACAGCTTAAGTTACCTGTGCCACACGGCTTTAGTTTACGCAAAGGTTGCAACGACTGCCGAAGTGAAGGCAAAATCTGCGCCACACTCAACGGCTCTAAAGTTTGTTGCAAACCTGAGTTTAAACAACTCGAAGATGGTTCGTTTAGTTTGTTTGAAATTAACCCATGCTCAAAGTATGGGGATAAAAAAATCAACATTTAGGAGAGAAAAAATATGAGTGAAGAAACAGAAATTAAAATTAAAGCATCCAGAGAGGATGCGGAAAAGTTTAAGAAAATGATGGAAGACGCTAAACAGCGTGGAAATGAGGTTTTAAGCGAAGTTGAAAGGTTAAAAAGTGAAAACGAAGAGTTGAAAGGCGATTTAACGATTCTTGCTGAGCGTGAATTTAACAAGCGTAAAGATGCTTTGGCACGTGAAGGCTACGATGTTTCAAAGGTTGATAGTCCAGAGGCGTTAATGGCTTTAGAATCGGTTAGCAAAAAGTACCGAAAAGAATCATGGGAAGGCACGACTGCGCCTTTAAACGATAGGCAATTTGGAATAGAGCAGGGAGAAGGTTTTGAGACAATCGAAGAAGGTTTAATTGTTCTGCAAAAACAAGCGAAGACTAACCCAGAAATCAACAGAGCGTTAAGCAGAACGATGAAAAAAGCGTTAAAAAATGGGTTTGATTATGAGTACGAAGGCTCAATTAAGGCTTTTAGGAAGCCTATCCCAGATAGAGACGCAAAAGAGAGTTTGGAGCATTATAACCAGCGTCTTTTAAACGCTAAATTAGCGCAAAAATGGAGAAGGAGAGATTAAAATGGTTAAAAATAATTATACGCAGACAAGCGAAAGCTCAAGTTGGGATTTTGAGAATGGACAAATAGTTTGGCGAACCGAGACTATTGTTAGCACGTTTGACCGTGTTTTACGTCAATGGATTAAAGGCAAGCCAATTGTAACCTATAAAACTCCGCAAGATTTAGGCTACACTAAACAAGCCGAGTTTTACGTTATTTCAGTTGACGAAGTGCCTAACACTAAAAAACGTGGTCAAAAAGAACGATTATTCTTTAAAGAAAAGGTTGTTGCTTCGATTCGTGACCCAGAAGGCGAAAATAAGCATGTTTGGCTAATGCTTAACTCGGATACGCAAATGTTGGCTAACGTGCCAACTAAGGTTAACCGTTACTTCATAAAAGACCTTAATAATGGTCGTACTCTGCAAATGCCTTTAGTTAGTACCGATTACTTAAAAGTCGAAAAAGACGAACCCGAAGCCATTACACCCCAAGAAGCTAAAGAAATCTTGGCAAAATGGAACTATAATTTCGATGAAGTTAGGGAAGAAGACGGCGAGCAAATTTACCGTACAAACGTTACCAAGTACGTTGATAACCCAATGTAGCAAAGGAGATTATAGTCATGCATGACGGAGCCGTTTACACCTATGCATGTGCTTTCCATGTTGCGCATGCATTTCCAACGGCTTTTTTAGGTGATTTAGGATGATTAGCCAAGCTCGTTGTCCAACATGTGGCAAAATCTTCGAGTACGTGGTTAAGCGTGGCAGTAAAAGGCGTTATTGCAGTATTAGATGCATGCACAGGGCTAACTATAATAAATTTAAATTAAAAAAATCAACTGCACTAACGGATAACTGTAAAACATGC
>JAOZHX010000027.1 GCA_026014665.1 Candidatus Bathyarchaeota archaeon | reverse complement strand
GAGCGCGTAGGGCAGGTTTGTTTTTTGGATTAGGCTTAGGGGGTTTTTGTGCATGTAGTCTTTCTTTTCGGGCTTGGTTTTTACTTGTAGCCAGTAGTTGATTAGGCCTTTGTAGTTTGTGACTTGGGTGCCGTTTACCAGTTTTTGGGCTTGCAGCTTTTTTAGGAATTCGTGTGTCCACGGGAAAGAGGCTTCTGCTGTCTTGGCGAGTTTGTACTTTGTGAGTGTGCCGTTTGGCTCGACGAGCAGGGTTCGGATTATGCGTTCGCGGAGTGTTCCCCTATTTTTCCTATGTTCTTTTTTTGGTGTATCGGTAAGTGTTGTTGTCACGAATCGTTACCGATATATCGGTAACTGATGTTATTTAAATACTTTACCGATATGTGAAAAAATACTCGGCGATGTCCAGCAACTTATTCACGCTCGGTTAGAGCGCAGTTTAGACGTTTTGTGTATTAACCTTAAAAGTTATTCAAGGTTGTTACATAAAAACGCCTTAGTTTGGAGCACGCATCAAATTGCATCAGACATCCGTTCCTGTTTGAACTTTAGCAGGTACCGTGCAAACTTGGAGAGGAACAGAGCGTCTCTTGAGTTGTCGTCTGTTTTGGAGGAACCGTTTGAGCGGAGCTTGTTTGTGGTTCAGCCGCCAGAAGACTTTGACTCGTTCCTTAAACAGGCGCCTAAAAAATTCGTAGAAATCATTAACCGAGTTTAGAGATTGAATTGCTACTTCAAATAAATGCATGTGGTGGTTATCTATAGGCGTAGGCTTCGTGAAATGCCCCACGTGTGGTGGGCACGCCCTACGTGGGAGATTATTGGGGGCATGTCCAAGTGCTCACCGTTTGCGGAGAAGGCAGGCATGCGCAAGGTGGCTGAGCAGCAAGTTGTTGAAAGTGTTTCAGTGGTTGCTAAGGCGCTTTCAGATTTGGGTTTTGACTTGCAGCTTTTAGGCAGCGAATGCTACGTCACAAGCAAGCTTGCAAACCTGACGGCACAGCAGCTTGAGAAGCTGAAAGAAGCGTTTGGAAAGTGTGTGCATCCACGGTTCAAAAAAGAATTTGTCTCAAGTAGACATCAGCCCTTCGGAAAGACAGCGGATTACATTAAAAACATGAAATCGGCAAATTTACGAAAAATTGCTAAGCTGATTAGAATAGTGAGCATGATTAACCAAAATAAAGTATACCTGTTCTGGCAAAAGGTCAGAAGCTAGGAAATGTTTTAAACATTTTCCAAGTTATATCTCATTCATGCCAGCGGTATATCCAGACCACTTTTTGCATTTATTTAACCAGACAAGACGAAGAAAAAAGAAAAAAATTACAATTCTTGCTAACATAAACTTGTTATTTGAGTGGCTGGAAACTAAGTATCCGAACCTCTTTCGTGCTAAGACTGGAGAGTTTATTGAAGAAAATCAAACATCTTTTCCAACACCTACTCTTTTTGGAAACCTGTCTTGGATTTTTTCGAGAGAATTCAACGCTGTTCTCTTGATGACTCTCGGTGGAGCTTATGATTCCGCAGCCAGAACGCTCAGGTGGATGCTTGAAACAGCGGTTAAAGCATTCGTAGCTTTTGACGGTAAATCAATTCTTACGAGAAAAGAGGATGACAGAGGTCAAGCAATGACTTTTGACGAGTTTCTTGATTTTCTAGAATACACGGATTCTACATCAAAAAGAAGAAAAGACAAGCCTCTTACCAATTGGATTCATGACCCTGCGTACGTCAAAAAAATAAGTAAATACAAAAGAATACGTGGGATTGGTAACTTGCCTGACGCAATTGCCCTAATATGGCTAGATGGACTTATGCATGGAGAGATGAAAGGCGCTGACCTTATTTACGGAACTTACGAACAACTTTCAAGTTACATTCACACAAATTATAGGGCTTTCCGACCCGCTCGCGAGATAAGCCCGTATGTTACTTTTGAGGCTGATGAGTTTGAAAAGATTTATCAATTGTCTGTTCAAACTGCTGATATAGTGTTGTATTTACTGATTCTTGGAATTTGGTCAGACATAGTATATTACTCGCCTGAGATGAGCGAAAAATTTGAGGAGATAGTAGTCAAGGAACTTACTGAAGACTCGGCGAACCGCAAAGAGCAACTTGATTTATTCGAAGCTCTTCCTTCTTTGAGGGGGTTATGTTTTGCGCCTGGTCGAAATTACTGCAAACAAATTGAGGATGAGCAAATGAGAAAGATTGTGAAGGCACTTATTGAAAGGGGTGGCAAAATTCATTGTGTAAATTGTGCGAAAAAAGACAACTGTGATAGATTCAAATGGCTAATAGAACAATTTGCGACAGAGGGTTGGTTTAAAGAAAAACTAAATAGGGACTCGCCAACAGGTTAGGAGTTATATTTTAAATAGCCTAAAATGTGCCTTGTTTGTAATTTAGACCTGTTTTTTTCCTCATATTGGAAGTCTCAAAAAAGTATCTGGAAGTTTAGAAAAAGCTTTTAAATTGCTTGCTATAACTAAGCAAAGTGTGAGCAAAGATGGCTGAGGAGCAGATTAATGATTTGTTAGGCGGTATAGAAGCTTGCGATGGCAACAATTATACTTTTATTGCATTAAGGGGAATCCAAGCTGGACGAGAATATTATACTGTGATGTGTCAGCTAAGTTCGCTACCCAGACTTTTTATGTTTGATGAAAAACAATTACCGCCGACACAAAGAGCACAACGTCAATTAAATCGCTCACGAATCCCCGCAATTTGCCGCTATATATTGGAAGACCCAAAAAACTATGTTTTTTCATCAATCACTGCATCAATTGATGGGCGCGTAGAATTTATCCCATTTAGCAAACAAGGTGCAGCAAGCAAGGTAGGTCATCTGATAGTTCCTCAGTCAGCCAGATTCTTGATAAACGATGGTCAACATCGGAAAGCAGCTATCGAGGAGGCGCTTAAAAAAATGCCAGAGATAGGTTCAGAACACATCTCTGTCGTTTTCTTCGTGGATGGCGGATTAAAAAGAAGCCAACAAATGTTCTCCGATCTAAATAAGCATGCTTTACGACCGACTATGTCGCTTTCCATTTTGTATAATCACCGGGAAAGCCTTTCACGATTAACCAAAAAAATCTGCGACCAAGTACCTGTATTTAACGGGAGAATCGAGTTAGAAAAAAGTTCGATTTCTAACAGATCCCTGAAGCTGTTTACTTTAAGCAGTCTCTACCAAGCAACAAAATACTTACTG
>JAOZHX010000036.1 GCA_026014665.1 Candidatus Bathyarchaeota archaeon | reverse complement strand
AGTTGAGAAACTGCACACAAACGCTTTGGGCTTCACGCATGGCGGCGCAATCTTTTCGCTAGCAGACTACGCTTTCGCTCAAGCATGCAATTTCGGAGACAACGTTGCAGTGGCTGTGGAAGTCAACATCAATTACCTCAAACCCTCCGTTGAAGGAGACACATTAACGGCTGAGGCAAACAGAGTTTCTGATGGCAAAACTATGGGCTTATACCACGTCACTGTTCGCAACCAGGACAAAGTGATCGCGTTTTTTTCAGGATTAGCATTCAAGAAAAACTAGTTTTTATATCTAAACGCTCCGCAAGCAACGCCTGGACGGTGATCCCTCGAGCATAAAGGAACACCTTTGACGTTTTCAAAGTATGAGCAGTTTACACAGAACTCTTGAGGCGCCGCATCACCAGATTTTGGTGTAAACTCTACGCAACTAACAGATGGACCAGAATGGTTGGCGCATAATGCAACTTTATCAATGCATCTTCGGTCTTCTAGGTTTAGGCAGTCTTTGCAACTTTCTAATTGAATTTGCTCTCACCTCCTGAATTAGCTAAGGAGATTGCTGTAGGTGACAAAACATAGGCTTTGCCGATGTGCTCTTTGGTAGAGTGCGAGATTTCGATGGCGCGCTTAAAGAGCGGTGCATCTAGGGTCATGGTGTGGTATTCGCCGATTTCTCCGCACATGTCCACACCGTATCTTTCGTTCAATTCTCCTAGCTCTTGCACACTTTGCTTGTCCATAGTTCTGCCTAGCCAACTTTCGCTAAACCATGGTTGTTTGACGCAGGTAAAGATTACTTTGAAGCCGCTAGACAAAAGTTCACTGAGGATTTCTGACCGTTTCAGACCCCACAGCGGCTTTATCACTTTTATGCCTGTGTCTTCGCAGACTTCATCAATCCAGCTACCGTGGAAGCTGTCAACGTATGAGATGTCGCCTGTTACGATTGCTTCTATGCCGTATTCTTTCTTTAGAGCTATCATGGCCTCTTTGTATGCCTCGAAATAGGGTTTTTCAAGCTTGAACCACAGGAAGGGAATTCCGAGTGCTTCAGATTGAAGCTTAATTAATTCTAAATCGTGGGCGCTGGAGGGCGTTTGCCACAGGAAAGTGACAAGGTGAGCTACTTTGTGACCGCCCTTTATGGCTTTATAACAAGCGAGGGCTGAATCTTTTCCTCCCGTCCATAGTGCTACGACTTTCAATTTTTCAACCTTTTATTCTTTTACCCAATCGTACTATTATTAGTAGTATAACTAAAAATATAAATAGTTAACGGAGAAAAAAGTAAACATTTATCTAAATATTTTTATTTTATCTAGTCAATCATAAATTACGACATAAAGAAAAAAATGCCTCGCCAAGCGGTAACAGCAACCAAAACAGCACATGGAACCAACAATATTTTTATGTCGCGACTCAACCTTAAGTCACGATGCTGGGGTGGCCGAATGGTTCAGGCGACAGCCTGCAGAGCTGTTATATATGGGTTCAATTCCCATCCCCAGCTCTTTTAACGCAGTCCCCAGCTTCTGGCGACAAACCCATATACTCATTTTCGTTTTCTGAAAAGCTTAAGTCAAAACTATGCGCCGCTTAGTTCTTTACTTACGCCTACTTCTCGTGCGGTTGGTAGAAGCTGATAAATCAGGTGCTTCTGTTCTAAGTCGGTTAGAAAGTACAATTCTGGGTCTACGTTGAAAAGTATTTGTTCGATTACCTTTATAAATTTAACCACATCCAAATAATAATCGAAGCTAAATATATCGGACAAAGGCAGAAAGAGCTTTAATCCTTAATTCGACTCTGAATCAAAGTCGGGTGCAATGGAAAATCCCAAGTAACGGGAATTGAAAGATTACATGTACACGCTTATCAGAAATAGGTTTTTAATCAGGTGCAATGGAAAATCCCAAGTAACGGGAATTGAAAGATCGATTGATTCTTTGAAGCGTACCGTTTCTGGGATGGTGCAATGGAAAATCCCAAGTAACGGGAATTGAAAGAGTTCTTTTGGGTCGAGGTATGGGTTGGTGTAAGAGGAGGTGCAATGGAAAATCCCAAGTAACGGGAATTGAAAGTAGGTGTAGATTTCGACTTGGCTTGAATCATAGGTGTGGTGCAATGGAAAATCCCAAGTAACGGGAATTGAAAGTGCGTTAACGCGGAGTATGGGGCTAGGCGACGACGCAAGGTGCAATGGAAAATCCCAAGTAACGGGAATTGAAAGTGTTTACCCCTTCATCGTAATCTACTATTTCCGCTTGCGGGGTGCAATGGAAAATCCCAAGTAACGGGAATTGAAAGCCAAACACGCGGGAGACAACCATACGGACTTTGTCAAGGTGCAATGGAAAATCCCAAGTAACGGGAATTGAAAGCAAAGGTAAGGTGCGCCGCAATCATCGTGCTGGATCAGGTGCAATGGAAAATCCCAAGTAACGGGAATTGAAAGTAGAACACTTCTTTCTTTGACTCTTCAGCGGTCTTTTGCGGTGCAATGGAAAATCCCAAGTAACGGGAATTGAAAGTATATGGAAAAGTAATAGTTAACGGTCATGCACACAAGAGGTGCAATGGAAAATCCCAAGTAACGGGAATTGAAAGATTATCATATGGAGCCACAAGCATAGGCTTACCCGCAGGTGCAATGGAAAATCCCAAGTAACGGGAATTGAAAGTTGTAACTGCTCCATGGAATATAGTTGTCGCCAGCTAAAGGTGCAATGGAAAATCCCAAGTAACGGGAATTGAAAGTCGCGTTGATTGTTGCTGCGGAAGCCCACATGTACACGGGTGCAATGGAAAATCCCAAGTAACGGGAATTGAAAGTATCATATATTAATTCAAGTACACATAAAACGTTTAATGGTGCAATGGAAAATCCCAAGTAACGGGAATTGAAAGTCGCAAATCAGTTGCACTATGCATACGTAGTTAATGCGCGGTGCAATGGAAAATCCCAAGTAACGGGAATTGAAAGTTTTGCAAATAGGCTTCATACGCTAAATCAATCGCTCCGGTGCAATGGAAAATCCCAAGTAACGGGAATTGAAAGCTTTAGCGTTGAGAGAGTAAGCGGTTGTCTCCTGCCAAGGTGCAATGGAAAATCCCAAGTAACGGGAATTGAAAGGTGGAGGCAAAGACAGTACGGCAATGTTGCATCTT
>JAOZHX010000021.1 GCA_026014665.1 Candidatus Bathyarchaeota archaeon | reverse complement strand
CGGTGTGTACGTGAAAGTGTACGTGCGTGTGCCATTACTCCCAATTGATAGCAGGCTTGATGTCTGATCTGAATCGTACGGGGGTGATTGATCTCGATCGAGGAGGAGATGTACTCGGGCACTTAACGTTTGCGAAACTCTATTTCTAACGACGATTTGAACTGTGACTTGAGTGCCCGGTTCGATTGTTCCTGAAGGAGTGATATTAACACTCTCGATGTAAGGATAGATGCGGTTGATATCTAGGTTGGTAGTTTGGCCCGAATTGACGTTTACTGGCCCGCCGTCTCCCCAATACTCTTCACCGAAAAATGTTCCCGTGTAGTATGCTTCGCAAGTATATGAGCCAGTAGGAATGTTGTTGAAACAATTTGGAGTATATACGGACACACCGCCGGGATATCGGACAACACGTGCGCCGGACACTGTTGAACCGTTCACGTTCCGAACAGTTACACAAAGATTGCCAGTTTGCGCATTGGTTGGACTGACCCCCGCCAAAGTGACGAGACCGAACGCAAGAATGATAAGCCCTTTTCGCATATCGTACTCCTTTCTTTGCAACGGCTCCCCTCAGTCGGAGAGCGGGCAATTGCATATAACGTCTGCACAAACCACGCCGTTGTTTTTGCCGTTAAAGCTTGTGAGCCGAAGGCGAACAGGCGTAACTGATGCGGCGACAGACGCACTCTTAATAATTAATTTTCTTGTGCGGCTGGAGCTGCAATCTAATTTACCCCGTTTCACGGGGTCTCCGGCAAAAACAATGGAATAATCTTTTATAATTGTAATCATTTTCTATATTCGTCTCAAGCTCGAGTGCCCGTCCCGATGTTGTTTATCGGGATCGTGGTTTGTGCTGTTAGCCGCAGTTTTGGCTCACAAAGAATAACTGAAGATCTCTTTTGCTGATTCATCTGAGTTTACCTCTACCTCAATTATCAGACAGAAATTCTTTCGCTTTTTAAATCGCTCGTTTAACAGTTTCCAGTTATCAAAAAGAAAGTAGGTTGCGCCCGATGTACCCCATTCCCCAATGCCAGCACACACAAATAGAAAGTGTTCAGTATGGTACGGATTGACAAAGCGTGCAAGGATTGCTCTATCTTTATTGTTAGAAATTGAAAATTGTTGTCCATTGACAATGTAACATCTAAAACCATTTTTATCGAATCCGAAAGAGTACAAATTGGGCGCTGTTAAATTTTGTGTTGAAATTTTGCTTAGGAATAGTTAAAGGTACCTCCGGTAATGAAAAAGGAACAAACAATGGAGGTACCTTTGATGAAAACAGGCGGTTCAAATGTAAAGCTAAGTGAGTTTGTAAGTCAAGTCTTT
>JAOZHX010000017.1 GCA_026014665.1 Candidatus Bathyarchaeota archaeon | reverse complement strand
GCAGAGGTATTGTCTTCTTCTTCCGACTTATGTGCCGTAGAAGAAGAAAAAGCAGTTGGTGGCGCAGCAAGCCCCTTTTTCTTCTTCTCTTTAGTCATGTCAAAGTTCGGAAGAACAACAACAAAGCAATTTTTCCAACTGTTGTTGTTCTACCCATTTGGAAAAATGCTGTAGATTTGGGAAGTTTTTTATCTGCTGGTGCCAAATTCAGAAATTTATAATTATTTTGTGTCTTGCACTGCTCATTTCTTCAAGTGCTTTTTCTATTATCACTTGCAGATTACTTTTCTCTTTCATAGAGCGTGCAAGCTCATTTTGGAAAGCCTCTTTAACAGGAATGCCCCCGAGTTCATTTTGCATTGCAATCTGTGATTTGCTAATTATATAGCACTTCTCTGCTTCCTTGACTGCCCTTTTTAGAGTCTTCTCTGCCTCCATTAACTCATCACGAATACTCATCAAAGCCTGTTTTTGTTCTTCAGAAAGAGAATTATCCGAATCTATCCTGACCATTGTCTATTTTCTCCCGTGGCTTTTTAGTTAGCGATTTTTTTCTTTATTTGTTTTGCGATTAGTCAGGAGAAATATCGGTTGATGTCTCGCCTCATCCAAAAAGTATAAGTTAAAATAATTTTACTTATCTAATAAGCGCAATCTTTATAGGTTAAAAGGTCATAGGTTGCTTGGTTGAATTTCACATGAAAAGTGACATGGCAGAATGGATAGACCGCCGCTACAGCCTCCTCTGGGAAGCCTTCAGCGACAAACCCTTCCGATTCGAAGACGCAGCAAAGGTGCTTAAAGAAAAAAACAAGGACATCGAAGAGCAAGTGCCCGTTTTCCTCTCACAACTCCGCAAAGCAGGCTTCCTCTCCGCCGAATCTGACGCCCGAGATGCAAGGCAGAAACTTTACCGCCTCCACAGCCGCGAAGCAAAAATCGCCGAGAAGCTTGGCCGCGGAGACATCGACGCTTTACTCAAGCGGGCAGCCGACCTTATCCGCACCCGCGTGGACTACAAGTTTATCCTCATTCTGCTCTTCATGAAACGCATAAGCGACAAATGGGAACTAGAATATGAAACAGCGTACAAAGAGGCGCTAGCCGACGGCTTAACCGAAGAAGAAGCACGCGCCGAGGCGAAGCGTGACGAGTACCACCTCTTCAACCTCCCCGAAGAATACCTCTGGGAAAACCTCCGCCGAAACGTCAGCGGCTTAACCGAACAATTCAGCAAAGCCCTTAAGGCAATCGCCGAACGCAACCCAGAGCTCAAAGATGTTGTTGACAGTGTGGATTTTGTCCAGTTTGCCAGCAGCAGAGAAAACGCCGAAACCCTCCGCCAGCTAGTCGAATTGTTCAGCGAAAAAAAGCTCAACCATGTTTCTGCCGACGTATTAGGCGACGCCTACGAGTGGATTTTGCGCTACTTTGCTCCAACCAAAGCTAAAGAGGGCGAAATCTACACCCCCCGAGAAGTCATCAAACTCCTCGTTGAAATCCTCGACCCCAAACCCATGGAAAGCGTCTACGACCCCGCGTGTGGCAGCGGCGGCATGCTAATTGAAGCCTTCAAACACGTAGAAGCCAAATGCGGTTTCGAGGAGGCGCAGAAGCTGTTTCTGTTTGGGCAGGAAGTTAACCAGCGCACCATCGCCCTCGCCAAAATGAACATGTACATCCACGACATCCGCGACGCCCACCTCGAATTCGGCGACACCTTCCTCTACCCCAAATTCAAAGAAGCCGACACAATCAAGCCCTTCGACGTGGTTTTGGCTAATCCGCCATGGAACCAAGACGGCTATGACGAGGAAGTCCTTAAAAAAGCCGAGTTCTACAAGAAACGCTTCAGCTTCGGCTTCACCCCCCGCCAAAGTGCAGACTGGGCATGGATAGAACACATGCTTGCATCAGCTAAAGACAACGGCAGCAGAGTCGGCATAGTCATAGACAACGGCTGCCTATTCCGAGGAGGCAAAGAAAAAACCATCCGCAGCGCAGTCCTCAGCGCCCAGCATGACCTCGTGGAATGCGTCATCCTATTGCCCGAAAAGCTGTTTTACAATACAGGCGCACCTGGAGCCATCATAATCTTCAACCACCACAAGCCAGCGGAGCGTAAGGGCAAAGTGCTCTTCATAAATGCCTCCAAAGAAGCCGAACAGCACCCTGAAGTACGTAAACTCAACCGCCTCTCAGATGCTAACATCCAAAAAATCGCCGACGCCTACAGGAACTTCAGTGAAGAGAAAGGTTTCTCCCGTGTCGTCCCGCTACAGGAGATACTGCTGAACGACAGCAACCTAAACGTCACGTTGTATGTGATGCAGGATGAGGAAAACGAAGGCATCAACATAGCCCAAGAATACGCCGAACTAAAAGAGCTAGAAAAGCAGAGACAAGAAGTCGCAGCAAAACTGGAACAATACCTCAACGAAATAAACCAAGCATTAGGTGACTCAAAATGACCGCTGCAAACCCAAGCCCGATTGCGTGCTCTCAAGAGACCCCCCTCCCCTTATATAAAGAAACAAACTTCACGGAGTCATCCATTGGGAAAGTACCTGAGGATTGGAGAGTGGCAAGTCTTGAAACGGTCGCAGAAATAAGAGGGAACAAAGGGATGAAAGCGGCTGACAAGATTGCGTTCATTCCGATGGAATCAGTACCTGATGTGCAAGCCTTCGTAAAGTATGCGCTTAGGAAAAAGGAGGACATTCGAAGTTTCACCTATTGCGAAGCTGGCGACCTGTTACTCGCGAAAATCACGCCATCACTTGAAAATGGAAAACAAGGAATTGTTCCCCTTGATGTACCTGACAAATTCGCTTTTGCAACAACTGAGGTCTTTCCAATACATGCTCTCGACATAGACACGCTCTATCTTTTCTACGTGCTAAAGCATCCAAAGTTCAGGAACAAAATTATTTCATCAATGATAGGAACCACAGGTAGACAAAGAGCCTCAAAAGAAAGCCTTCAACGGCTTGAAATACCTCTACCGAGCATGAACGAACAAAAAGCAATAGCTAAGTTGTTATCGAATGTTGACTGCGCCATTGAGCTTGCTGACCGCATAATTGCCCAGACGGAGCGGCTTAAGCGGGGGTTGATGCAGCAGCTTCTAACACGCGGCATAGGACACACAGAAACCAAACAAACACCAATAGGACAAATCCCTGAGAATTGGACGATTGTGAAGCTAGCTGACATAGCTAGAGTCGAGCGTGGGAAGTTTGCGCATAGACCGAGAAATGAGCCAAGGTTCTATGGTGGAAAATATCCTTTCATACAGACAGGGGACATTGCATCGGCAAAGGGGTTGATTAAGACTTACACACAGACGCTTAATGAAGAGGGACTAGAAATCAGCAGGATGTTCAAAAAAGGCACAATAGTCATCTCAATTGCAGGAAACATCGGTGATGTAGGAATGCTATACTTTGATGCATGCTTCCCTGATAGCGTCATTGGCATTACTCCTTGTGGTGAAGTGGACAGCTTTTTCCTAATGTATCTTCTCCAGTACCTCCAACATGATATTAGTGCAAAGGCGCCCAGAAGTACCCAGAAAAATATTAATTTGGACATTATTAAGCCGATAAAAATTCCCTTGCCGCCCCTTTCAGAGCAACAAAAAATATCGTCTATCCTCACAGAGATTGGAAAGAAGCTGGAAATCGAAGTTAACGAGAAGGCAAAACTTGAGAATATTAAGCGGGGTTTGATGGATTTGCTTCTTACTGGTAAAGTTAGGATTAAGGTGGATTGATTAGGGTATGCCGTTGTTTAGTGAGAAGTCTTTGATTGAGGATTATTTTGTTGAGCAGTTGCAGATTCGGAGCGGAGGGCGTTGGAAGTTTGTTTCGTCTGATGTGCTTGAGCGGGAATCTACTGAGGAGCCGTTGATTACTGTCACGTTTATTCGTGCCCTAAAACGCTTAAACGCAACCATTGGCATAGAGGATAGCGAAGTTAAGCAGGTCCTAAACGAACTCAAACTCAGAGGCAGCGGCAGCGAGGATGCAAAGAAAATCCTCAATTACTTCAAAGACGGGGTTCCCGTCAAATTCGAGAAGGAACGCGTAGTCAAATACGTTAAACTCTTCGACTACGACAACATCGTAGCCAACGATTTTGTGGTCAGCCGACAAATCACCCACCAAGCCGCAGACAAACAAATCCGAAACGACATAATCCTCTACGTCAACGGGATCCCCCTTGTTAACATTGAATGCAAGAACCCCGCCAGCTTAACCGAGACATGGTATAACGCTTTTATGCAGATTTTGGGCTATGAGCGGGATGTTCCTGAACTCTACAAGTACATCCAACTTGGCATAGCATCGGATAACAAAGCCAAGTACTTCACGACGCAGCCGTGGCAGCAGGACGGCGAACCCCGATACTACGAGTGGCGAGACGGCACCAAAGACTCTATAGATTCCACCATCCAGATGCTTATGCCAGAAACGCTCCTAAACATCATCCGCAACTACCTCTTCATCCGCATCGAACGGGGAGCTACAACCAAAGTCGTCACCCGATACATGCAGTACCGCGCCGCCGAACAAATCACCAACCGCGTCTTGGGCAACATCGAGGGCAAAACCGACAAAACCAAAGGCTTGATTTGGCATTGGCAGGGCAGCGGCAAAACCTTAACCATGATTTTCGCCGCCAACAAACTCTACCGCCACCCCACACTGGCGAATCCGACGGTGTTTTTTGTGGTGGACCGCGAAGAACTCGAAACCCAACTCAGCGACGAATTCAACGCGCTAGACATCACCAAGCCCGAAGTTGTGGACTCTATCCATGCGCTGCGGCGGATTATTCAGCATGACGAATACCGCGGCAAAAGAGGCATATTCATCACCCTAATCCACAAGTTCCGCCCCGAAGAACTAGCCGAGCTCCAGAAAGAACTCAACAACCTCAGCAAGAGCAGGGAAACCATCCAAACACGCAAAAACGTCATCCTCTTCATCGACGAAGCCCACCGCACCCAATACGGCACCCTAGCCGCCCAGATGAAGGAAATCCTCAAAAACGCCCAACCATTAGCCTTCACAGGAACCCCAGTCGCCAAACAGGGACATGACACCTATGGCGAATTCAGCTACCCACCCGACGAGAAGTACCTCGACAAGTACTTCATGACTGACAGCATCGAGGACGGCTTCACCCTAAAAATTGCTTATCAGCCACGGCTGGAGGAGGATGTGCACCTCAAAAAGGACATGCTTGAAGCCTTCTTGGAAGTCAATAGGGAAGAAATTCCTGAAGACCTGCAAGAGATTGTTGATGAGAAGGCTAAGCAGAAACTCAACATCGCCAAAGTCTACCTCGAAAACCCTGACCGCATCAAAAAAGTCGCCCAAGACATCGCCGAACATTTCAAGGAGAACTTGGATGGCAGATTCAAAGCTATGGTTGTCGCCGTCAACAGGCTATCATGTGTCCGCTATAAACGGGAACTTGACAAGCTGCTGCCTAAGGAATACAGCGAAGTTGTCATGACCTACAACCCACTCAAGGACCAAAAAGAAATCCAAGATTACCTCAAAGAAGAAATCAGCCGCAACCACGGCAAAGACATAGACGACATCCGCAAAGAAACCATAACCAAATTCAAGGAAGAGCAGAACCCCAAAATCCTAATCGTAACCGACATGCTCCTAACAGGCTTCGACGCCCCCATACTCCAAACCATGTACCTCGACAAACCCCTCAAGGAACACCGCCTCCTCCAAGCCATAGCCAGAACAAACCGCCCCTACAAAGACCTCAAAGAAGCAGGCCTAATCATCGACTACGTCGGCATCCTAAAAGAATTCACCCGAGCATTCGAAAACTACACCAAAGAAGACATCAGCGGCATACTCATCAACACCGACGACCTCGTCAAAGAATTCACCCAGAAGTTGGATGAAACAACCGCTCTCTTCGCCGATGTACCCAAAGACCAATACGACCGCCAAACAATGAACCAAGCCTTCCAAACCATAACCAGCAACGAAGACAACCCCAAAAAATTCCAAGCCAACTACAAACGCCTAAGAAAACTCTTCGAACTCTTAGGTCCTCATCCGATTAAACTCGAAAAACTCAGAGACTACACTTGGCTAACGCAGGTCTACCATTATTACTTGCATGAAACCCGACAGGAAGAAGGCAAAGAAAACGCGTTAGCCTACAAATACTTCCAGAAAACCCTCAAATATGTCTACAAGTCAACCGACGTTAAAGGCATTGATGAGCAGTACCCAAAAATCGAGTTCGACGCCGACTACCTCAAAAACCTTCAGGAGAAGCTCAAGACTAAGGAGGAGAAAGCCGCCAACATCCTCTTCACGCTCAACCGCTTTGTCATCATAGACAAGCAACGCAACCCAATCTATGAGGGCTTAGCAGCCAAAGTCGAACGCCTGCTAAACCTGTGGAAAGAGAAAACCAAGAAATTCGATAAAATCTATAACGAAGGCGCCGAAATCTTCCAGCAAATCCAAGCACGACAGGCACGGCAGAAACAACTCCAATTCACAAACCTACAATACGCCATCCTTCTGGACATGGAAAAAACCATCCCCAACGCCGGCGACTTAACCAAAGACACCCAAGAACTCGCCACCCAGCTGCAACCATACCTCTTCAAGGGCTGGCAGTACCAGCAGACCGCCAAAAAATCAGTCGAAAGCACAACCCGCCGATACCTGAGAAAATACATAAGACAAAATAACCTCTCGCTAGCAGACCTAGAAACGCTATACCAGAAAATAATCGACAGCGTGAAGAGCTATGCCTGAAACACCACAATACACCTTCGAATACCGCAACGTGAAACATCCAAGATGCGAATTTAAAACGGGGTCGCTTTTGATTGTGCTGCCCAAGAAGGGCTGGACGCCCCAGCAGGTGCTCGAGAAGTATGGCGCATGGATAAAACGCAAGCAAGCGACAATTAACACTGCGGTGCAGCAGACCAACGGAACCGCCCTCGTCAAAGACAGAACCGACAAAGAACTTAGAACACTCGTGCAAAAACACGCTGAAGCTGCCCAAAAAGACCTCAACACAAAAATCAACAAAATCTACTACCGCAAAATGACAACCAAATGGGCAAGCCACAGCCAAAACAACAACCTAACCATAAACACCCAACTCAAACACCTCCCAGAAACCCTAATCAGCTACATAATCTACCATGAGACCGCACATAGCATCGAGAGAAAACATAACGAAAACTTTTGGGCACTCATAAAAAGAAAACACCCAGACTTTCAAGCTAAAGAAAAAAGTCTCTTAACATACTGGTTCTTAATTCAAAAACAAGCTACTGTTCCGTAAATCTACGAACTTCTAAGGAACAAGACGAGTTAAGGCCGTCTAAAAGTGTCTCCTGTTTCATACAGGTCAATCGTGCCAATACAGGGGGCATAGACACCCTCAAATTCATTTGAGTTGCTAATCGTGCGCATAGCAACAAATGCTCTTATGCGACATTGCGGAAAAACATCTGCCAACCGATTAGCACAGCCTAGAAGAGTTGCTCCGCGAGTAACAACATCATCAACTAAAACGATTTCCTCTGGGTTAAAGAGGGCTCCTTGAACAGTTATAGATTCATAATGTTGCTCTGCAGTGGGTCTTTCACTTGGTGAACTCGAAGCTGCCTTTGGAACAGCTTTAGTTCGAGTAAGCCAAGGAGCAACCTGTTTTCCAATACCAGCTGCAACCAGGGCATTTGCAATTCGTTCTGAAACCCATAATGTGTTTGGCTGCATCAAGGAGCTTTTTGGAGCAGGAACCAAGACTGTGTTCGGTTGAAAAAATGAAGCAAAGGGCAAGTCAGCCATTTTCTTTTTAACAGTCCTTGCTACCCATTCAGACATCAAAATCGGAGGCTCCCCTACGAATTGGTCCCTCTTAAGAGCCTGCATAACATTCTTTGAATGCAATGCTTTTTGGGTGCTCCCACGTGGGGTGTAAGATAAGAGTGCACCGAACTCAAGTTGAGATAAATTCATTTTTCAAGCAATCACTTCAAGAATTCTGTGCCGAGCAGGTAACTCATCAAACACTTCTTCTGGATCGTTAAATTCCATTGCACCATACATTGCCATTTTTTCAGGCCAATCCAAAGAACGATCATGCATTAACGGACTCCAAATAAACAGCGGTCTTCCTAACCTCAGAGCTTCCCACCCTTGATGCAAAGAACCACTAGAATTGCCTGCCTCAACTATAATTGACGCATCAGCGATTAACGCCATCGTGCGATTTCTAATCACAAAATTCTTTGGTTGAACCGGATACCCAATTGGAAACTGAGAGACCGCCATATGTTTTCGCATGATTAAGTCTTGGAGTTGAGCATTTTGCCTCGGGTAAACTTTATCCAAGGGCGTACCTAGAACGGCGATTGTATTCCCGTTTGCTTTAATGGCGCCATTGTGTGCTGCACTATCAATACCCTCAGCAAGTCCACTAACAACTATAACCTTGTGTTCTGCAAGAACCCTCGCAATATTGCTAGCAGCAGTAAGCCCTTTTATGGAAGCTTTCCGTGAACCTATAACTGCAACTCGTGGAGAGGGTAACGGAATTGGTAGTTGACCAGCAACATAGAGGTGCTTTGGAGCATATTTCTTCTCTACATCATTTAATGGTCCAATGAGCTCTTCGAGGGTACAAGTTGAAATTTTTCTCTCTAATGCCATTTTTCTTCCCTCGCCTCCATTAAAACGTTTTAGTTAATTCTTTTAAGAACATTATAATACTATCGGTTAATTTAAGCAGGTAATATTTTCCTCTAAATGACAGCACCTTCTACATTTGGTTTTTTTGTTGTTGGCTCATATTTTTCGCTTGTTCTTGATTCTTTATAAAGAAGCTGGAAGTGCATTGACAGGCTATTTATAAGCAGGCTGTCAATTCCCAGAAAAAATAGTTGTAAGAAAAATTGAATGTGTCAATGCTTTGTAAACCGATAACCACAGTCTATACAATGGTAGCGTTGAAAGACTCCAGACTTGATGCACTCTTTTCCATCCCTAACGTTTCTGATGCTGCCGCATCGAGAGCACTTAACAACTGGGCGGTCCATTGAATCTGTCTCATGCCAAAACTCTTTAGGCAATACCTTCCCACAGTGTGGACAATTCATAACTTTCATTTCTTCAACTCCTACACAACCTTGCTCTAAGAGAGAAAAAAGAGAAAGTAGCTGCGGAGAAAACTGCTTGGCTGGCGATGACCCCTCTTTCTCTGGGGTTCGAATCCCTTCCCCGGCGCCAATAAAATACCCTGTAAGAAAAAAGAAGATAACCGTGCATGTAGCATAGTTATTCTAATCTTCTAACTTTCCGCTCACAAAGCAAGCGTATAGACATAGAAGAAAAACCACCATAGCCCTGAAAGTCGAGCGCTCGCCTTTCTGTTTTTGTCAGCTTCGAACAGGAATTCAAATAAGCTTTGCGAATGTAAATCTTAAGAAAGGTAACCAATCAATAAACAGGTAAACGGGTGAATAACTTGACCATAAATCCTTCAGTTAATACAAGACGTAGGCAAACATTTTTCAGCCCTTTGAAAAAACCTAAATATCCACTTATCCACTTTATCCGATAATATTTGATGAAACTGGATGTAATGAAAAAACCACAAAAATATTACACAAAGAAGCAAAGGCTGTCGAAAAGGCACTTTCAATACTCAAACCTCAGGTTTACCATTTCGCACCTACCCGAATAGTAAGCGCAGAAAAAATGGATTCGATTTATGCTCCTAGAAGGTTGGAAACAAAAGAATCCAAGGAAATAAAGAAAAAATAATATTACAATTAATCAAACGATACAATGATTTAGTAAAAAAGCAGACTCAGAGCCGAATTGAAGAGTTACCGCCAGAAATTGTAGACGCTGCTGACCCGTTTAGAATCATTGTTGAAAACTGCCATTATCATCTATGCGAATTTGATAAAAAAACGGGTTATGGATTAATAAAAGAAATTGAAAGATATCAGGCTGCATTCAAGCGATTTGAGTTTCTAATAAAACAGCTTGTAGCTATGGGTTGCTTCTCAAATGGTGTAGTTTACCTTTGCCCTGATAGAATCAGGGCCTGCCCGGAGAATCTGATTAAAATTGCAAGCTCTAAAAGTTGGTTGAGTAATCCTGAAAAATACCCGCATAATACATCAAGTAAAGTTATACACACCGAATGGGATGTGAAGTCAGTTTATCGGTTTGTCTTCATTCATGAGCATGCACACGCAATCACTGTACCTTCAAAACCTGAGGTTGATGCTATTGATTCTAAAACGAAGGCTATAATGAATGAGGGTATAGCTCAATGGATAAGTTTTAAGAAAATTTGTAAGCCAAGAAAAAATAGAACTATTACGCTTTTTAAAAACCATGCCAATAGCGTTCCTGAGGAATATCGTTTTTACGAAAAATTGGCAACCCAAGAAAAGAAACAAGGTCTCGCGTCTGTGATTAATACTGTTAGCTGTTGGCGAAATGCTCCTGAAAATTATAACTGGCAAACATTTGTTCTAAAAGCAAACAAAGACATATTCGAGCTGGATATTAAATGTTAAGTTAACAAATTTTCTACTTATCTAATAAACGCTTAAAAAGAGGAAAGTAGCTGCGAAGAAACGGCTTGAAAGCGATGTAACAACTTCTCTGGGACTCGAATCCCCGCCGGCGCCAGCAACATACTTTTGGGGTTATGAGGTCTTTGTGCAAGTCTTAGGACATCACCAGATAACACTTTAAAACCGCATAAAATGTTGATCGTTATAGCTAAGCAGTCTATCTTGGGCTTTTTAGAGCTCTTTTTTAGAAGGTGGTAACGATAGGCATTTTGTCTTCAATTCAGAACATAGCTATTTCTTATTTGGACTCAGCAAATAATGGTACAAAAAGTAGTCTAAGCGGTGGATTGGAACTCATTTGTATTTCGGTTGATTTAGGGCAAATGGATTTCAATGGGTCCACATCTAGCAAGCTTTGAATTGATGGAAAATTTTTGCCAGGGAGGATTTCTTCTATTAAACGCTAATTTCGAAGCACCCAAATTATAGTATTTAAGTAAAGCCAAGATGATATTTGTCGCATAAATTGACAACCTTTATATGTTAATGGAAAAACAAAACTTTCCATAGAATGAACTATTATGGGTAAATCTCTTACTCGAAAGATACTGGAAGATCATCTGGTAGTCGGTGAATATGTACCAGGCAAAGAAATCGGCATAAAAATCGATCAAACTCTCACTCAGGATGCGACTGGAACTATGGCTTACTTGCAGTTTGAGGCCATGGGTCTTAAAGCGGTGAAGACTGAGCTTTCGGTTAGTTATGTCGACCACAATACCATTCAAGTTGGCTTCGAAAACGCCGACGACCACAAGTATCTCCAAACGGTAGCTGCTAAGTACGGAATCATCTACTCGAAAGCAGGCAACGGTATTTGCCATCAAGTTCACTTAGAGCGCTTTGGTAAACCAGGCAAGACGCTGTTGGGTTCAGATAGCCATACGACCACAGGCGGCGGCATTGGTATGATAGCTATAGGTGCAGGCGGATTAGACGTTGCTGTAGCTATGGGCGGAGGAGAATTCTATATTACATGCCCAAAGGTCTACAAAATAAACCTAAAAGGAAACCTCCAACCTTGGGTGAGCGCCAAAGACGTTGTCCTAAAGATGCTTGAGATGTTCTCTGTGAAAGGAAACGTCGGCGTCATAATGGAATATGCTGGACCGGGTGTTAAGAACCTCACTGTTCCAGAACGCGCCACCATAACCAACATGGGCGCAGAGATGGGCGTCACCACGTCAATTTTCCCGTCTGATGAAGAGACTAAAAAATTCCTCAAAGCCCAGGGCAGAGAAACTGACTGGGTTGAACTAAAAGCAGACGATGATGCGGAATATGATAAAGTTGTTGATTTAGACCTTAGCGAAATTGTGCCTCTTGCAGCGGCACCCCATAGCCCAGGCAACATAGTCAAAGTAAGCGACCTTAAAGACCTAAAAGTTGACCAAGTCATGCTGGGCTCATGCACCAACTCGTCCTATAAAGAAATAGCCACTGCCGCCAGAATCATGAAAGGCAAAACAGTCCATCCCGACGTATCTTTTGGAGTAGCTCCAGGTTCAAGACAGGTCTTGCAGATGGCAACAAGAGACGGCTACATCGGCGACTTGATCGACAGCGGTGCAAGACTTCTTGAAGCAACGTGTGGTTTCTGCATTGGTAACAGTCAAAGCCCCAGATCCGCGGGTGTTTCGCTTAGAACAAGCAACCGCAACTTCGAAGGCAGAAGCGGTACTGCAGACGCATTGGTCTACCTTGTTAGCCCCGAGGTTGCGGCTGTTTCAGCGATCACAGGCAAGATAACTGATCCCCGCATGTTAGGCATGGAATACCCCAAGGTGGAAATGCCCACTAAATTCCTAGTTGACGATTCAATGTTTATTTTTCCCAAAGGCGCCCATGAAGACGTTGAGATAGTCAGAGGACCCAACATAGGCGCTCCGCCAGTCAATGATAAAATGCCCGACGAAATCAAAGGCATAGTCGGCATTAAAGTCGGCGATAAAATCACCACTGACCACATTATGCCCGCAGGTGCCAGGCTCAAATACCGCTCTAACGTGCCCGAATACTCCAAGTACGTGTTTGAACCGCTCGATAAAGAGTTCCCCAAAAGAGCAATGGATGCCAAAAACAAAGGGTTAGCCACCGTTATTGTTGCAGGTGAATCCTATGGGCAAGGAAGCTCAAGAGAGCATGCGGCACTGTGCCCCATGTACCTTGGTGTTAAAGCAATCATAGCCAAATCAGTTGAGCGAATCCACGCGGCAAACCTTGTGAACTTTGGGATTGTTCCGCTGGCGTTCAAGAACATGACTGACTATGACAAAATAGAGCAGGACGATGAGATTGAGCTCCCAGAGCTGAAGAAAAGGCTGCAAAACAACCAACCCGTCGTACTCATTGATAAGGCTAAGAACTTCAAAATTGAACTCAGTTACAGTCTTTCTCAGAGGCAAAAAGATATACTCTTCGAAGGCGGCTTGCTTCCCTTCACAGTCAAGAGGAAATAGTTGGAGGAGAGGTAAATGAATAAAATTGTTGTCAAAACTCCAATCGTTGAAATCGATGGAGACGAAATGACTCGAATAATGTGGCAGATGGTTAAAGAACACTTGCTTTTGCCCTATCTTGACATGAACCTCGCATACTACGACCTCCAACTCAGGAACCGCGATGCCACCGACGACAGAATAACCCTTGAAGCAGCGGAAGCAATAAAAAAATATGGTGTTGGAGTAAAATGTGCAACCATCACACCCAACAAGGACCGAGTAAAGGAGTATAACCTCAAAAAAGAATGGAGCAGCCCAAACGGCACAATTAGAGCTGCATTGGACGGCACAGTATTTAGGGCACCAATCCTAGTCAGAAATGTTTTGCCCGCTGTCCGCTCATGGAAGAAACCCATCCACATCGGAAGGCATGCTTACGGCGACGTTTACAAGAACTGTGAGTACCGAGTTCCAGAGGCAGGAAAAGCCGAATTATTGTTTACCAACAGCGCAGGCAAGGAGCTTTGGCGCGGCACCATCCAAGATTTCAAAGGTCCAGGCATCATCCAAGGCATCCACAACACCGATAAATCTATACTAAGCTTTGCTAAGGCATGCTTCACCTATGCTTACGACCAAAAAATTGACCTGTGGTTTGGCGCAAAGGACACGATTTCGAAAACTTATGATGCTCAATTCAAGAAAATTTTTGAGCAAGAGTTCGAGACAAACTGGAAGACAAAGTACAGGGAAGCTGGGCTAGAGTACTTCTTTACCCTAATCGACGATGCGGTTGCTAGAATAATGAAAACCGAAGGTGGTTTGCTGTGGGCATGCAAAAACTACGATGGCGATGTAATGAGCGATATGTTGGGTTCAGCCTACGGCAGCTTAGCAATGATGACCTCCGTGCTGGTTAGTCCACAGGGTTACTATGAATTTGAAGCCGCTCACGGTACCGTACAAAAGCACTACTACAAATATCTCAAGGGCGAAAAAACATCAAGCAACTCCATGGCGCTCATATTCGCCTGGACAGGATGCCTCAAAAAAAGAGGAGAACTCGACCAAACACCAGAGGTTGTGGAATTTGCCCGCAGACTTGAAGAAGCAACTGTTGAAACAGTAGAAAGCGGCATCATGACAGGAGATTTAATGCTTGTTGCTACACCAAACCCAAACAACAGGCAAGTTTACACTGAAGAATTCATCGGTGAAGTGTCAAAACGCCTACAAGACAAACTCAATAGAATGAAGGATGGCGTATAAAAGCAATCCGAGAAGCTGACGGGAAACGCATACTCGCGTTGATAAAGCACAATGGGTCAACTTACTTACATCATCTGTCTTATGAACAAATACAACTGTCGAGAGTATGTTAGAGAGCGTTTCCAGTCGTTATCAATTAAGTGATTCTCAGCTTTTCAATTGACTACCGATTGGGGGTTTAGCCCATGATGGTGGGGTGTTCATCTTCTTCGGAAATGTGATGCATCACATGTATGGCTAAACCTGTGGCGGCGCCCGCAGAGAGCCCTAAAAGTAGGCTGTTTAGTGAAGGAAGGTTTCCAACCAACCCCAACACAACGAGTGCATCAAAGCCTAAGGCTACGACTAAGTAACCTACACACCACATTTTAACGCTCATTCCTCGGGGCTTATTGATGCCAATGCCGCCAAGCATGCCAAGCATGATTAGGAACCCTACTAAGGCGTAAATCCAATCGTTCAATTCAATCACTGTTGGAAAAATATGTTTGATTATGGGCTTAATTAGCTTATCTAAATGCTGGGTTGCTTTGTGATTGGTTAATTGTTTTGGAACTCACATACCGTTAACCTTTTTTACCCATAGCCAGAATTCAATAGGATTCAAGGGTGTGGACATATTTCCGAACTTTGAAGTCAAACATTGCCATAAATGGGCTCAACTTTTGGTAGAACGATACCAAAAACTCAGACATGCACAAACCGCCATCGCCGAGCAGAACTTCGATTTAGCCAAGCGATTCTTTACAGAAATATTCAAGGGACGCATGGGTGGCAAACAGGCTGATCCAGGAATGGAAGGGTCACTTCTGTATCATATGGCTATGGTTACGAAGATGGAGTCAGAAACCCGTGTGCTTCTCGACGAGTTTAAGGTTAAGTTACCTGACGTATCTGCACAACTTAACATGATTTATGGTGATTTTGTCCTTGATGCTAAGGAGTTAACTCAAGGGCTAGGAAGCCTCCTATGGGATTTTGTAGATGCAAACAGAAGCCTAAGATTGGGAACAGAGGAAAAAATCGCGTTGTTTAGCAAGTTGAAACGGCAAAACAAAGCAATCGAAGGCATGCTGAATTCAAACGCCCCTCAAGCAGCAGAGGCGTTGGAGACATCTTTTCGTGATTGGGCGCGATGGGTTGTCTTAATGCGCCTCATTCAGGAGTATGAAACGATCAAAGGCTTACTGGTAACAGAGGCGATAGCCAAAACGGTGGGTTACTCAGCACTTGAGGAAGCAATGACGCGAGTGCAAGATAGGTTTGGTCAAGAAACAGTCAACATTGCCCTTGATGTTACGCTTAAAGTGGGCATGCGCAGAGAAAAACTTCAGTCTGTGATGCTTAGCGACCATTTTATCAACTACAACATGAGCACTGAAACTCTTGATGGACGCATGGAGTTTCTAAACTGCCCCATTTATGGAAGTCACAAATATGCTGCAGAAAAGCATGGTGTTAGTAGCGAGGTTTCAGCGTTGTTCTGCAAGCATTTCTGTTTTGCCCATGCTAAAGCCATGCTGGACACTGTTCTACCGTTTCCCTTCACGCTTTGGCAACCTAAGCGCATAGGCTCCGACGGCAACTGTGAATTCTATCTTAAACTTGCCTATTCACCGCAAGCTGAGCCAGCGCGGTTCGTTCCGTTGGTGATGTCATGGAACGTCACTCGGGAATGTAATATGAAATGTAGTCATTGCTACATCAACGCCACGGATAAAAAACTAGACAACGAGTTAACCACCAAAGAAGCAAAACACCTTATGAATCAAATCTGTCAGGTCAGCAGACCGCTGCTTATTCTTAGTGGAGGTGAACCTCTCCTGCGTCAGGACATCTATGAGCTGATAAAGTATGGTTCTTCAAAAGGCTTAAAGATGGGGCTTGGCAGCAACGGAAGTCTCATAGATGATGCAGTTGCGCAGAAACTTAAGGCGGCTGGAATAGCCACGGTTTCCATAAGTTTGGACTCACATATCCCAGCGCAACATGACATATTCAGGGGGGTTGGAGGTGCCTGGGAAAAGGCAGTTAATGCGTGCAAAGCCCTCCGCAAAAACAATGTGCTTGTCCAAGTTAACACGACGTTAACTCATCAAAATTACAACCAAATCGACGACATTATGGCATTGGCTGAAGACATCGGCGTTGAAAACTTTCACCTCTTCTTTCTCGTTCCCACTGGTCGCGGTACAAAACTAACAGATATTTCTCCGCAAAAATACGAAGAAATGATTACTAACACGTTTGCAAAAGTTGCCAAACACAAACTAAATGTAAGACCTTCCTGCGCACCCCAGTTTATGCGAATTGCCAAAGGCATGGGAATAGATATGCGACAATGGATTCGCGGTTGCATCGCAGGTATGTACTACTGCCGAATCTACCCTAACGGCGACGTGACTCCTTGCCCCTACTTGCCCGTTAAACTCGGTAATATACGGGAAACAAGCTTCAAAGACATATGGTTCAACTCGCCTATCTTTAAGGCCTTACGTGACCCAACATGCTTGAAAGGCAAATGCGGTGCATGCGAATTCAGTTCGGTATGCGGCGGTTGCCGAGCAAGAGCGTATGGGCTATCAAGCGATTTTATCGATTATTGCGGTGATCTCCATGAACCAGCAGAATTGAAGAGCGATTACTTAGCCGAAGACCCATGGTGCATGTATCAACCAAAAAACTATTTAAGGCAAAGTTGCCTTCCAAAAACTCCAACAGGCAGTTAACAGCGGCTTTGGCAGCCCGCAACACAGCAATTAAGTGACTGTGGACCGCCAAATCTCAGGGGCGAAAAAAATGAGGGGAGTCCACACCATCCCAGAGTCCAAAAACACGAGGGCAACATCTAAAATAGAAAGCAAGAGAGAGTGCTCAACAACCCAATCACCGTTTTTCATTGAAACGTTAAATATTTTTTAGGAGGCAGCCAAATAACAGACGCCAGTTTCTCGAGAGGTTTCTTAAGGATGTTTAAAGAAACTGCGGTAGCTTGCCTCTTTGATCTTGGCGGATTAATCGCCGGCTTTATGATTGCTGTTCAACTCGGAGTTTTTCAGTTGTCTCCTTGGGCACTAGCGCTGTACCCAGCAGTTATCAGTGTAAAAGGCGTCGTTACAGGTTTGTTGACCGGTCGTTTAAGCACTGCACTTCACCTTGGCACCATGTCTCCTAATTTTTTGGGTAACACAAAGAGCTTTTACAAGTTAATCGGAGCCATGATTGTCTTGACTTTGGCGACGAGCGCAACCATCAGCGTAATATCGATGGTTTTCGGCACGTTCTTTTGGGGTATAACATTGGCTGATTTTGCTGCTATCTTGACGGTTATGGTGGCAACCTTGTCTTTAGGGTTGCTTATCACTTTGATAACAGTGCAGTTTACCTTTCTGTCTTTCAAAAGAGGGCTTGATCCTGACACCATCGTTTATCCAGCGGTTTCAACCCTCGCTGACATCGTTATCACCTTTCTATACATCGGCATTCTCAACCTGTATTTTTCAGGGATAGCGGGTAGAGGGGCTATAGTACTGTTAGGCTTGGTTAATGTTTTTCTAGTTTTATTCATTGTCCCCCGAAACGTGAAAGACCGTGACTTCTTTAATATAATTAAAGAGTCATTGCCCACCATGCTATTAGTCGCTTTATTGGTGAATATCACCGGCACCGTTCTGAAGGGCATAAGCACTCTGGCAGGTACCCGAAGAGAAATTTACACCTTCTACCCAGCAATCATAGATATGATGGGAGATGTAGGCTTAGTTATCGGTTCTTCAGCCACTACTAAGCTCGCACTAGGAGTACTTACGCCCTCGTTTCCAGCGATTAAGAACCATGCCAAAAACATCCTTAGCGCCTGGATTATATCTATCGCCTTATTTGCTGTTATCGGTTTCTTGTCGTTGGCAATTAGTGGTATTGTATCCCTGCAGTCGCTCTCTAACGTGTTAATTTTACTTTTTATTACTAACATTATTGCTTTCATAACAATAGCCACTGTTTCATTTGCCGTTTCCATTTTGACCTTCAAGAAAGGCTTGGATCCGGACAATTTTGTTTTACCTGTCGGAAGCGCCTTAGCTGACGCCCTCACAACCATAGCCCTTTTCGTGGCGTTGCTTTTAATCGTTTAACTTTCGCTTAAACATCATAATTAAAATATTCTAGAACACGTATTCCTAATGGTGGAGCGCTCTCTTTACATTGACTCAGTACGAAAAAATAGAGTACAAACCTATTTCAGTCCGAGAACTCCTGTTGCAGATGAAGAACCTCTCGGAACTCATGATCGATTTAGCTTACTCCTCAGCACTCTATAACGACAAAGACCTCGCCGAAGATGTTTTGGCGCTGGAGAGGCAAGTGGACACCTTAGGCTACCTCTTAGAAATGGAAATAATGGTTGCCGCAAGAGACCCAAAAGACGCAGAGGCACTCATAGGGGTCTCAACAGTTGCTGCATCCGCAGACAAGATCTCTGATGCCGCAGCCGACATAGCGGCCATCGTGACCCGGGATATTGGCATTCACCCAATCGTTCGTGAAATCTTTGAGAAAGTCGAAGAACGCTTAATGAAAGTAACGGTGAAACCTAACTCTGAAATAATCAAAAAACAGGTGGGCGAACTGGACCTAGCTGCTAGGATGGGTGTTGACATCATTGCCATACGCCGTAATCACGATTGGATTTTAAATCCTAAGGAAACGGAGCGTGTTTTTCAAGGGGACATATTAATCACTCGTGGAGCACCGTTAGGCATTGAGGAATTCAAGGATTTAGCCGAAGGCAACCTTTCCACTATAGAGCCGCAGCAGAGGGCAAGGTTTGAAGAGATTGTTTCTCGATTCGTTAAGCTTAAAGATACCTCTGAGCTGATGATGGATTTAGCCTACACCGCCTTGATGCTTGACAGCAAAGAGCTAGCTGAAGAGGTTGAACGCCTAGAAGAAGTCATGGATAATCTGCATACAGAATTTGAATTGCTTGCCCTAACAAGCGATTTCAAAAAAGAGGAAGCCTCAGGTTTTTTGGGGTTAATTAGACTTGGCGTTGCAACGGAAAAAATTGCTGATGCAGCCGCAGATATGGCGGAAGTTGTCCTAAGAGAGATTGAGCCGCACCCGATTTTGAAATTAGCCATTAAAGAGGCAGATGAAACTGTTGCGCAGGCATGCGTTACCAGTGATTCACCGCTTGTTGGCAAAACACTCAAAGAAGCGCGAGTTCACGAGGAAACGGGCATGTGGATTTTAGTGATAAAACGAAGCGATCAATGTTTACGTCCAAGGGCAGACTCTAAAATTAGTGCAGGAGACGTATTGATTGCTTCTGGGTATGCTGAAGGTGCGGATGATTTGCGTAAGCTTGCATCACCTTCTCAAACCTGCGCTATCGAATAGCTTCTTTAATCAGTATTTCGGATTCATCAAGACTATTAACCACTTGCACTCCATCTGATAATCGTTAAAGCACGGGATTTGAAAAGAGCGTGTTTACCTGTCCGAACGCAGCATGCAAAAAAACTTTCGACACGCCGCTTAAAACGGTCAATCTAAGGCTGACCCCCAGCAGACCATACAACGCTTGCCCTTTCTGTTTAACAAAGATAGCGGACATAGAAACAGCCAAAAAATCAAAGCCCAAGCAAGCGGACAATACCGTTGAAACGGCAGTACAAGCATCGTTCTCAGAAAAAAACACTAATCCTGCAAGCTGCAACTATCATCTAGGCTACTTAAGTGAACGTTCGCAAAACGGGCAAATCCCAGACGAGTGCCTTACCTGTAAAGACATCGTTGACTGCATGCTACGTAAAATGCGGTAAATGACGGCAGACAAACGGTGCTTTCCTAAGAGTTGAAAAAATGGAAGGGATAAAGATGAATATGGGAAAATTAGGGATTATTTCTTTTTCTTCGCAGTTGGCTTTTCTTCGGTTGGAGGCGGCGCTTCTGGGGCTTTGGCCTGTGCTGCTGGTTCTTCTACTTTAGGTTCCTCTTTTTTCTCTTCGATTTCAGTTGTGATTTCTTCGATTGGTTTTGGAGGCGGTGTGGTCGCCATTGTCCAGCCGATCCAGGCGCCTATGAATAGGATAGCTACGAAGGCTACAAGAACGGGTACGGCAATGAGCCAGTAGCGGACAGCATCAACGGAGCCTATGTTGAGCCAAGGTTTGATTAATTGTTCGTAACCAAAGAGTGCGACTAAGTAAAGAACTGCGACGACAACGCAAACGATGAGTATTGCTCCACCTATTGCTTGATCTTTGCTAACCATATAGTGATTCACCACTTAGTAGGCATGTATTCGCTTAATCAATTTAAAGTTTGTCATGCTTTTCAGTCGAGCGGTTTATTTAGGTGGTTCCCATTTCCCAGGTAGAAAGGTATTTTTTCTGCTCCTCAGTTAACTCGTCAATTTGAACACCCATTGCTTGTAGCTTCAACTCGGCAACTTTTTCGTCGATTTCTTTTGGTACAACGTAAACTTTAGTCAGAAGCTTGTCAGATTTAGCGATGAGCTCTGCACATAAAGCTTGGTTTGCAAAGGACATATCCATTACTTCAGAGGGGTGTCCTTCTGCTGCGGCTAGGTTGACCAATCTCCCTTCTGCGAGGAGATAGAGGCGCCTGCCATCTTTTAAAGTGTATTCCTCCATGTTTGGCCGCATCGTGCGTTTAGAATTGGAGATTGATTCTAAATCTGGAATGTTGATTTCCACGTTGAAGTGGCCGCTGTTGCACATGATGGCTCCGTCCTTCATTTTTTGCATATGCTCTTTGCGGATAACGTTAATGTCGCCTGTTGCTGTTACAAAGATGTCTCCTATGGAGGCTGCTTCGGACATCGGCATAACGCGTAGCCCATTCATGACTGCTTCCAAAGCGCGTGTAGGTTGGACTTCCGTCACTATTACGTTTGCGCCTAAGCCCTGTGCGCGCATTGCGATGCCTCGGCTACACCAGCCGTAGCCACCGACGACAAAGTTTTTGCCTGCCAGCAGAACAGAGGTTGCGCGTAGGATACCGTCAATCGTGCTCTGTCCGGTGCCATAGCGGTTGTCAAAGAGGTATTTGGTGTAAGCGTCGTTTACAGCTACGATGGGATACTTGAGGCTACCATCCTGTTCCATAGCACGGAGGCGAATTACGCCCGTGGTGGTTTCTTCTGTGCCACCCTTAACGCCGCTTATTTGCGCCTGGCGTTTACTGTGTAGGGTACCTACGAGGTCAGCGCCGTCGTCGAGGGTTATTTGGGGCATGTAATCAAGAGCGTTATCAATGCATTTGTAGTACTCTTCAGTATTTTGCCCTCTCCAAGCAAAAACGTGTACACCGCTGTCCGCCAACGCCGCTGCAACATCATCTTGGGTTGAAAGGGGGTTTGAGCCGCAGAGCGCGACCTTTGCGCCTCCTGCCACAAGAACTTTGACTAAGACAGCAGTTTCTTTGGTTACATGGAGGCAAGCCGCCAAAGTTAATCCTTTTAGCGGTTTTTCTCTTTCAAAACGCTGTTTTATAAGGTTGAGGACAGGCATGTGTTTGGATGCCCATTCGATTTGCAAGTGTCCTTGGGGTGCAAGGGTTTTATCTTTAACTCGGAATTCTTCCATGTAACGTTCCTTCTTTTGAGGATTGTATGTGTTCTGCTTATTTAGAATTTCCTTCATAAGCAAGGTTTGAACTCACTTCAGCAGCCTGCATGAACTTCTTCACTGCTCATTTATTTTTTTAACCGTTTCTTTCCCTTTTTCGATGTGCTAATTTAGGCTCCTTCAACATGCTGCCACACCCACAACCCGACAAACACAACATCGAGCCATGTACCGCGTGTGGAGAAAAATGCATATCCTACACACAGGCAGACAAAGAAAAACAGCCCAAATCCAAAAAACAACTCAAGACACAAACCGCCATGTGGCAGCCACAAAACATCCACACCCACATAAAACATATAACGCAAGTGTCAATTGACATAAACACGAAAAAAGTCATACAGAAAATAAAAAAGCAAGAGCTACAGATTGAGAAAAAACTTTAATTATCATCCAAAAGAAGCTAACAGTAAAGAGGATGAATAAAATGAAAGAACCTTTTGCCACATACATCAAAGCAAACCTCAAACCCAAAACCTTACTGATAACATGTGGTCTGCCAGGAACTTGGAAAACTGAAACCGCAGAGGAAGTCTCAAAACTGCTCGGTTACGCTATTCTCCGCAGTGACTTAATTCGCTTAGAAGTCCTCAAGAACGAAGATGTCTTTGACCCAAAGGTTGCAGGCAACATGAACAAACGCATGTCAGTTTATGATGAGGTATTTCGTCGAGCAGATGAACTCGCAGGCAAAGGGGCAGGAGGCATTATTCTGGACGCTACCTTTGTCACACAAGATTTGAGGCGGCGTGCGGCTGAGATTGCAGCAAAACATCGCATGGAATTTGTAATTATGCAAACCAGTTGTCCTCAAGAAGTGTCGGTTGAACGCATTGAGCGGCGCACCAAGGAGAAGTATGAGTCAAACGCTTTGACGGTAGATGCGTATTTGGCTAACAAGAAAAAGTTTGAACCCGTCGACATCTCAGACAT
Source organism: Candidatus Bathyarchaeota archaeon (assembly GCA_026014665.1). Taxonomy (GTDB): domain Archaea; phylum Thermoproteota; class Bathyarchaeia; order Bathyarchaeales; family Bathycorpusculaceae; genus Bathycorpusculum. The sequence continues at coordinate 439,790 of JAOZHX010000017.1, read as the reverse complement.
CAAAACCCGTTACCCCAGTCTGAAGGTTTTGCATTTGACAGTGGATACATGTCATGACGATGCCAAGGATTGGAACATCATAGGTGTAGACAAGAGATAACCCCAAGATGTTAATTGACCTCCATATCCATTCCAAAGCATCTGATGGAAAATTAACTGTCCAAGAAATATTCAAAGAAGCCAAAGCTCGAAACATCTCTTTTTTAGCTATCACCGACCATGATAACATAAGCTGCCAGATCCTTGCCGTAGAGGAAGCAAAAAAAGCAAGCATCCGATATGTTACAGGCGTAGAACTCAACGTAACCTTTTCGACCCCCTCATTCCAAGGTAAGGCGATTTCGCTGGATTTTTTAGGTTATCAATTTGACCCGACTAACGAGGCGCTGCAGAGCAAGTTAGAGGCAATGGCAAAGTACCGGGAGGAGCGAGCGGCTAAAATCCTTGCTAACCTCAACAGAGAATTTGAAAAAGAAAGCATCGCGTCCCTAACGAAGGAAGATTTTAAGCAAATCCAAGAATCTGTTGACGGAACCTTGGGCAGACCACACATCGCTGATTACCTTGTCAAGAAAGGGATTGTAAAATCGCGTCAAGAAGCCTTCGACAAATACCTCGTCAAATGTGACGTGCCAAAATTCCCCCTCTATTTGGAGGAAGCCTCAAAACTTATTGCTGATGCGGGCGGGAAATTAGTGCTGGCACACCCCAATGATCCTCATGGGACATCACTTGTTGCTCTAACCAAAGTGTTGGCTGAACAAACAAGGATTATAGAGGAAAACATGCTGCCTTACATAGACGGCGTTGAATGCTGGCACTCAAGAAACACACCCGAAACCACGCAATTCTACGTGGCATTCGCTAAACGGAAGCAGTTGATGATGACTGGCGGCAGTGATTGCCACCAAAAACCGATCATCATGGGTACAGTATTGATTCCTGATTGGGTGGCAAATCAGTTTACTTAGGGTATGGTCGTAGTGAATACCTTATAGGTTTTGAGAATATTTTGCTGCAAGTTTGAAGTATGCCTGCGCTTCTCTAGTTGCCGAAGCTTTATCTTGGGCGGTTATGTTTGGGTCATCAAGGCGGAAGCTGACTACTTTGCCTCGGACGTAAGCTCTATAGCATTTGTAGAATAGCAAGAGGTTGAGCAGTTGTTGGTCTTTTGAGTATTCAACGTATTTTTCTATAAAGCGATTTGCTAAATCGGTTCGGTTTTGGAAGTCAAGATCCATAGCTAAAAAGGCGACGTCTGAGGCGACGTCTGAGTACCTGAAGCGGTCGTTGAATTCTATGGCGTCGAATATGCAAATTTTATCAGTAATGAAGATGTTGCCTGAATGGAGGTCGCCGTGGCAGTCACGAATGCGGTTTGTGGCTATGCGATCTAAAAATATAGAAGCTTTGTTTTTCATAAAGCCGTTGATTGCTGCCTGAACAAAGTGAAAATCGGCAGCCGAAATTGTTTTGTTTACATACTTTGTTGTTTGGGCAAAATTTTCGTCCCAATTGACCTTAATTATTTCTGGTGAACCATATTCGTTTATTTCATTGCTGGTTTGGGCATGGGCGTGGAAATGGGCAACTATGTTTGCGAGCTCGTCGATCTCAGCATTATCAATTTTACCTTCTTTTAGAAGTAGCGTCATGATGCGGTCTTGGGGCAGACGCTTCATTTTAAGGGCATATTCAACGGGTTTTCCACTGCCTAATATCTTAATTTTTTCATCATTGTTTATAGGCACGACTTCGAGGTACACCTCTGGGCAGAGTCGCCTGTTGAGGTACAGCTCTTTATGACAGAACAAGCGCCTTCTCTCAAGGGTGGAAAAATCTAGGAAGCCGAAGTTGACTGCTTTTTTGACTTTATAGGCGTACTTTTTTGTTAAAAATACAAAGGATATGTGGGTTTGTATGAGCTCTATTTTGCCTGTATCTTCAGGGTATGTTTCGGGCTTTAGCAAGGCTTCAACTACAAGCTTTTGATCCATCGGCATGTTTCTCCTTCTTTGATTCGTGCTTGTGAACAAATATCATCTAAATCTATGGATGACCTATTTATGGAACTGACGTATGTATTCGATAACTTTTTCAGCCTGATGTTCAGGTATGCAGCCTCGCTTTCGGAGCGAATCAACAACTTCAGAGATGTTGACTAGGGAATACACCCTATATCCTAATTTTTCAAGGTTTTCTTTGCCACCCTGCTCCCGATTTACTACGACCAACAAATGCTTAACAGTGGCTCCAAGCTCCTGCAGAGCCTTTATACCTTCAACTTTTGAGAGCCCTTCGCTAATGACATCGTCGAAAAAAAGGATGTTTTCTCCCTTATTCACATCAGCCCCTGCAATTCTGCCTGTTACACCGTAATTTTTCTCTTCTTTGCGCACGATAACACAGGGCAAGTTAAGTCTACAGGCGATGCTCGGCGCAATTAAGGCGCCCTTGAGCTCGATAGAAGCTAACTTATCTATCTGATCAGCAGTCATTATCTGCTTTATTCTCTCAGCAGCCACTTCAGCTATGCTGCAGAGTTGTTCTGGAGCGGAAAGCACCCGAGCGAGGTCTATGTAGTAAGGACTGGCTGCTCCTGACTTAATTCTGAAACTACCAAATTTTACGCAACCAGACAAATAGAGTGCGCTAGCTACTTTATCAACCATAGTCGACATTCAGTTTTTCCCCGATTTGAATGTGAATCAGAAGATTTAACCCTTACCAATATTAAATTTTTCAAAGGGGCACATTACTTTGAGATTGAGCTGATTCTATTTGGCAGCCGTCATTCGTGCTAATGCTACACCACCAAATCGGCTAAATCAACGCTTCTCTCGTAAACCTGCTTCAAAAAAGAAACCGCAGCTAAAATCTGCGGCATCAAGTCAACTGAGTTTTCCTTAGCCTCTCGCTCAATACTTAAACAAGTTGACTCGATTCCTTTTCGCAGAGAGCGCACATGTTCGGCCAGTGCGATGTCTTTACACAAAAACGATTTAAGTGCTTCTCCATCTGCCTCACAACAAGCACATTGCAATTCCGAAAACAACCGACGCAGTTCTCCTGATAATTTGGTGCCATTAAGCGCCAAAACGTTGGAAGCAAGTTGCACACAAGCATCACCTACAGCCTCAATCAAACTGGCTGCCAAACGATAGTCCAGACATTCAATGGGACTTATTCCAAGTTTTTCGCTTAGCCGAGGACTCTGCAAAATAGTCCTAAGAATACGAACGAGCAAAAAATAGAACTTATCACTCTCAACATCTCTATCGATAACATTTTTTGCAAGTTCAACGTCCCCACTTATAAAGGCCTGTGCAGCATCACGTACCATACCGGCTGCAATGGCATGATTACGTTGCAGAATTTTTTGAGGAAGAGAAGTTGGTTGCTGCATCAAGCTCTGCAAAGAAATTTTTGAGATAGTCTCCTCCACAATCTCTAGCCCCGCCAAGGAATTTGCGGTCGATTTAACGATTTTTCTTGCTTCAGCATCAATTCTATCCTTTGCTTCAACGTTAATAGTGTCATACCCCAACAGGTAGCTTCCGACAATTTGACGCCCCAAATAAGGACCAACCCCTAACGTTGCAACCCTTGGTAGCGGCTCCGCATCATATTTTGGATCAACTAACAACTTGCCATCTGCAGTAACATCCAAATTTACCAGCGAGCCTTTCTTTAAGTCGTTTTTTTGTGCCCAATCTCTTGGCAAGCACACAAAAAAGGTGCCTGTGGGTGTCTGCTGAACCTTACGCAATTCACTCAAAGAGATAACCTCAAATTTATCATAACCTATCTAAACGTTTGGTTACTTATATAAATTAAAGCTAATTCGAATAAAACAAGCATTGCTCATATGATGCAAAGGTTGGGATGGTCGTGGCAAATACGGTTATCAGCATGGTCGTAGGAAGTGCCAATCCAGCCGCCGTTTGTAAATTCCACTTGCAAACAACAAACAGTAAATAACTCAAAAGCATACAGCCTAAACATAAAAAACCAGCATTGGCTTGGGCGCAAGGCACATGAGCACAAAGGAAAAACTCCAGGTGGCAATCGAAGCAGCAATCGCAGCTGGCTACATGCTAAACAGCGAAGCCTTCGAGTTCCTAAGCCAAAGTTGTGGAACCAACGATCCCTGTGTCATCGTGGACTTAGCGCTTAAACGGATCGAAGAATTAAAAGACAAACCCATGTTCATAGAGAAACCCTTTCTTGAATCCCTAATGCAGCAGCCAAAGATAACCAGTCCCCGCCAAGACATAACGCCTCAACCTCAAGCTATCGATGGAGTGATGGATTTACCACGACCATCCGCAGGGAACCAGCAACCATGCACAACCGAGTTTTACCCCTTTGCTAAAGACATCCCTGCAAAAATCACTATCCTTGAAGATGCTACTGGCAAGCTTAGCTCAAACGGCACAATAGAAGAATACCTAACATATTTCCAAGATCGCTTCAAGCGAATCGAACGCATCTTCCGGCAAAGAATAGATGTTAAGGCCGCCACGCCCATCATTGAAGCTCTCAAATCACCGCCAAAAACTAAGCTAAAAATTATCTGTATGCTAACTGAGAAGCGGGATTCAAAGAATCATACTATTCTTTCGGTAGAGGATCTTCAAGGTAGCGCAACCGTGCTCATACCACAAAAAGCACCTGAGGAAGTCAAAAAGAAAGCGCTCATGCTCTTGGCTGACCAAATTATCTGTCTAGCCGTCATTAAAACACGCAGCAACCTCCTTTTAGCCGAAGACATAATTTTCCCAGAAATCGGCCGAAAACCGCAACAGCGAGCCCAAGAACCTGTCTACGCAGTCCTTACCTCAGACATCCATATAGGTAGCACCAAATTTCAAAAAGAAGCCTTCAAACGTTTTATACTCTGGTTAAGGGGCAAATACGGAAACGACGAAATGCGCCAGATCGCTGGTCGAGTAAAATACCTTCTTGTCGCAGGAGACATCGTTGACGGCATCGGAATCTACCCAGGGCAACAAAAAGAATTAACCATCCGCGACGTCCACAAACAATACGACTTTGCCTCAAAGTACTTCGAAAAAATACCAGAATACATCGAAATAATAATTTCACCGGGAAATCATGATGCTTCCCGCAAATCCCTTCCTCAACCAGCTATACCAGAAAGTTATCTGACTGCATTCAAAGGCAAAAAGAACATACATTCAGTAGGCAGCCCATGCTTGCTAAACATACATGGCATAGAAATTCTTATGTACCATGGCCGTAGCTTGGACGATATAATTTCTGTTGTCCCAGGCATGGATCACGACCATCCAGAGAAATCTATGAGGCTTCTTATGCAAAGTCGACATTTGGCACCGGTTTATGGCGGAAAAACCATGCTGTCACCCGAAAACCGAGATTACCTTGTCATCGATAAGGTACCAGACATCTTCCATGCTGGACATGTCCATGTACTTGGATACTGTAATTATCGAGGTGTCTTAGTGGTTAACTCAGGTGGATGGCAATCTCAAACTGACTACATGGAGAAACTTGGATTAGTTCCTACACCAGGAAAAGTTCCTGTAGTCAACCTGCAAACCTTAGAAACCACGATACTTTCATTCCTTTAACAGAGCAAGTCAAGTTTCTTTTTTATCTTTGCGGCAAGCTACAGCCGAATACTCAAATAGTCGACTGAAACGGCCATCACTCTCAAAGACGTCCCGAATTAAGCTTCTGGAAATCTCCAACCTAATCTTTTTAGTTCTACCATAACGACCCATACTTACAACTTTTGCGTTCACTAAACCCATGGAGTCCAACTCGTTGATTAAGGTTCCCAACCTACGTTGCGTAAGTAACCCAGCACCGAATTCTCCACAGAGCTCGTTGTAAACATCATAAATCTCGCCTGTCGTAGCACTTGGTTTGTTAAGGTGATAAACACTTAATAAAACAAGCTTAGAATGTAACGTCAAATTCTTGAGGGCTTCAATTACCCGATTATGCTCAATATGTTTCTCAGCCTGGCGAACGTGCTCTTCAGTAATCAGTTTAGCGTTTTCCCGTTCAGCAACTTCCCCAGCAACACGTAACAAATCCAAAGCCCTTCTAGCGTCACCGTGTTCTGCAGCAGCCAGAGCTGAGCAAATACTCAACGCAGACTCGGAAAGAACTCCCTCTTGAAAAGACAACTTTGAGCGCTCAAGCAAGATATTCCTTAATTCTCCAGCATCATATGGCCGAAAAACAAGCTCCTCTTCACTCAAAGAGCTAAATACTCTGGGATCAAGGAACTCTTTTAGACGTAAATCATTAGATATGCCAATGATGGATACCTTGCTTTTGCTTAATGTTTCATTTATCCGCGTCAACTCGTACATGAAAGCATCTCCCCGATCCTTAATCAAAGCATCAACCTCATCCAGAACTATGATGAAATTAATTCTATACGAATCCAATCCTGACCGAAATCGATCAAAAACCTCTCCCACTGATAAACCCGTAAAGGGTATGGATAACCCTACACTTTGACTTAAACTGGCGAAAACTCGATACTCGGACCCTGTCATGCGGCAGTTAATATAACAAAATCGTACATTGGCACCATACTCTTTCGCTTTTGCTTCCAAATGGCTTAGGACAAACTTTGCTACAGCAGTTTTTCCTGTACCAGTTTTCCCATAGATAAATACGTTTGAGCATCTAGCATCCCTTAAAACTGGAGCAACGGTTGCACCCAACAAACGTATTTGGTCTTCCCTGTGGGGAAGTTTTTCCGGAATATAATCATGCCTGAGAACTTCACGGTCTTTAAACAATCTTACACCGTTTACGAAACTATCGAACACATCATCAAGTACGCTTGAATTTCCCACGATTCTTCCCCCTAACTCTACAGAGGCACAACCGTTATTTCTTATGGAACAAATAAAGTCGACAGTACAAAAAACTGGTTTTAGAGTACAACAATCCTAAAAAGGGATTAAAGCAGGTCACGACTAACACTTGAAAGAGAAAACGCACACCCCAAAGTTTCTATTGGAAAAAAATTGGCTGTAAAAAATAAACAAATAGTTAATTAAGTTAATATCTACTCTGATTATTTAAAGCAAGAATTTGTATATTAACAATTATTATCAAAGAAATTAGACTTTTTATCAATAAACATTTTTCTAATCGCAAACACACTTATTTTTTGCTTTGAAGCTTCGAGCGGAAATAAAGGGGTGTCCCACAGCATCTTTTTTAACCAAACAAAATCTTGAGAATGAACTTTAACATTGTATATTGATTTTATATCTACAAAGTAAATCCCAATCCCCTCTCAAGGTCAGTGATTTTTTTTCTTTACTTTCACAACTCTGTGAATACATGCGAATTACCACTAAATTTGTAGGTTTCCTAAGCTCCTTTTTTATTAAATTACTCTTTCCCTGCCTCCTTCTAGTGAATAAGCGACCCCTTCACTTCTACTCGAAAAGCATAACCAAGCTGTAACCAAATTTTTTTTCCCTATTCACTAAACGGTGAAGCTGGTTATTCTAAAATCTTTGCAAATTTAACCGCTTTGCTAATTTCAACACAAAATAGCCTTTTTTATTTTACCTCACTTCACCATAACAGCTATAAGATGTGAAGTGTAAACTTTGTGAACAACCTTAAGGTGCCAACAAGTGCCGGCTCGGAAAATACGCGTGGAGCTGTTCGATAGTGAAGGAAATCGATATACTATTGCCTTTGAAGGTCAAGTTACCCGCGACAAAGCCCTTCGCCTATTAGATCTCGTTGAATTGTTAGGTGGGGCACCAAATGAAGAGCCAACGGTCAAAACTGGGGTGACTTTGCAAAATAGGTTTATTTCGCGATTTGAGAAAGTTCAGCTTGTTATTCAGAAGAACTTTCCTTTAATCTGGTTTACTTCCAAGGATATTCAATCGGTTTATGAGCAGGAACTAAAAGAACCCGTCAGCCTTAGCACTATTTCGACATACCTTTCAAGAATGGCAAACAAGGGTATGCTGCTTAGGACAGGTGGACCAAACAACATAAAGTATAAAACGGCGACAAACATTCCCCAAGCGGCTATTAAGCAACGTATCAAGTAACCTGCGTAAGGCATAAAACCAAATACCTCCAAATTAGGATTACTTTCAAGCCAAAGGTTGGGTCCATGAATAGTAGCCTTAAAGTAGACTTTGTACAAATGCAATACAAGCTTCGAACCTATGTGGAAAAAGGCAGATTAGCCATTGATGATGAGACAAAAGATGAACCACTGATGAACCAAAAACCTGAAGCCTCACGCATAAAGCCTCTAAAAAAAATCTCTGCCTTCGAAGGGAGTTTTATCGCCGTTGATTGTTCCACACGAACCTTAAAGAGAGCCAACAACTGGGGAATCTATCTCATGCGCTCTTCCTATGTTATAGTCAAAGAACGGATGGTAGATTGGGGGTTTGACGAACGCATCTTCACTGCGATAGGAGATGGGTACAGTCGTAGTAATTACCTAAAAGGCACTCGAATGGAGCTCGAGAGTCAAATGGCACTAAACGTACTGCAAAATAGAATCGACCTGTACTATGACCATCAAAAGGACCGAAACTGCCACGACCATACTGCTGATCGTGCCGTCTACCTACTGCTAGATGGTAGTGGCGTTTTTGGTGGGGAAAGGCGCTTCCGAGTTTCACTTTACGATAAATGCCAAAAACTAAACATACGCCTTCTAGCTATAAGCAAGAACTCCCCTACTCTGCGAGATGAAAAGGGCCGAGATTTCATGGCGACTGCCCAGGCGTTGTCCCATAATGATATTTGGTTCTATCATCCTGTTGAGTGTGCGGACAAGAAAAACGGTCTCTATGGTGATATTACCCTGATAAAACTATGTTCCGATAGCCCTTACGTCTTCCGCTGCGATGTCATGGACTACTTAACCAAGCAGGACATCGGCGAAGTCTTATCGCCGTTAACCTCCGTTTCCGAGGATCCACGTTGCGTAGGCTATCCTATCAGCCTTTTTTTAGCGCATGAATTCTCGGCTCCATCCGATTCGATGCTTTTGAACTATCATGATCAAGTAGAGGAAAAATTAAATGAAGCAGGGTTGCTTGAGATTTTGCGAACAGAAGAACGTTCTTGCAATTTTGCAGATGAACTTCATGGTGTAAGACACCCGTTTGAGAGGGAGATATGGGATGCCCAATACTAACTCGATAGGATTTGTGTGTGGAACCAAAGGTGACGCCGTCACTTTCCTAGTGAACACTAATGTGACATTATCGTTTGGTCAAATCGTACGCATCGAATCTGATAAACGAAGTTTCTACGCTCGAGTCGTTAACTCTGAGAGCAGTTCCACCTTAGAAACTATAGAGCAACTTCGAGAGGCGCAGGGGAAAGAAGCATTCGGGCCATACTCAGCTTACCGCAGCGTCGAAGCAGTGTTGTTTCTAGAAAAAAGAGGTGACAGCATCCGTTCTCCCACCTTTAATCCGAATTACCGTGATCAAGTCTATGCTGCTACAGATGAAGATTGTGCTGTCCTTAACCTTACCGGTGAGCTCCAAGTTGGGCGGCTACGCTCAGAAAACCAACTGTTGAGCTCTGTGGGTATAAACATCGATGCTATCCCCCGGATGATGGGGATGTTTGGGATGACCGGCTCGGGCAAAACCAACACTGAGCTGGTTATAAATGCTCAAATAATCGATAACAGCCCAAGAACCGTTGCTCTCATCTACGACTTCGCCGGGCAGCTTCTAGAAGGTAAAGAGATCAAAACTCAAAAAGGCCTCAAACACCACCCGCTGTTCCCGACAAGAATCCAGTATTACTCGGGTCAGGATGGGAAAATGGCGGTCGGGTTAAAAACAATCACTCCTGGAAAGTTAGAAATGCTTTTTCCCGACATTCAGCCGCCTCAGCGACGGTTAGCTTGGCAACTGTTTAGGCATTTTGGTGCTAATTGGATTGAAAACTCCAGGGAGCTATACCGCTCAGAGGGCAACGTTGGTGTACGTGCACAAAAAGTTGTTGTTGAAGCTTTGATGCAGAAGCTATCTTCGCTTTCGGGTGAACTATTCCCCTCTTCAGACTACACCTTTGTGGATAGCGCTCTTCAAAACATATGCAACGGCGTAAGCTGTCTAGTCGATATCTCAGGCATGCGCTCAGAAGACCAAAACCGCGTTGTCTGCCTATCCTCCTCAACCATTGCTGAACACTATAAGCGCACTTGGGAGAGCAACTTCGATGAATGGCTTAAACTCCCAACTCTTCTAATAACATTGGAGGAAGCGCATGAATTTTTAGACCCAAATAAACCCCGCACAATCTTTTCAGACATAGCCCTAACATACCGCAAGTACCGCGTCGGACTCAACGCTGTTACACCACGACCATCACGTATTAACTTTGACGTTTTCGCCGAACTATGGACAAAAGTCATCATGAAAACAGAATTGAAAAAAGACCGAATGTATCTAACAGAAAACACACCCTATATGGAGTATAGTGAAACCGAAATTAAGATGCTCGACGTCGGTGAAGCCTTACTTATTTCTGAACCAAAAATAAAATTTGCGGTCCCAATACGAGTAACCCACTACCCAGAGTACTTAGAAAAGCACCCACCCATAGATCACGGTCTGCGCGACTTCCAAAGCCTATCTATCATGGATGAAAAATTAAGAATGTTGCGCAGCCAAGAAAAAGTCAAGTTGTAACTACTCGACTCTCTGCATCAGCTTTTCCATTTCTTTTTTGATGTTATACCGGAAGGGTATTTTACCCGCTTCCCGCTCCACGTAACCTTCTTCATAAAGTTTCTTCATCAATCGGGCCGTATGCTCTCGGCTAAGGTGCACTCGCTCTTTGATTTCGGGGGCAGTTTTTGCACCTTCCCTTGCGAGCATTTCAAGAACTGCGATTTCTGTATCGGTTAGCGCTGCGAGGGCTTTGTCTCGCTTAATAGGCATCAGGGGTACTGGTGTCTCAACCTTTACTTCGGTAGGAGACGCTTGTATTCTCTGGATTTGTTCCTCTATACTTAAAATTTTAGTTCTCAAAGAATCTTGATTGAACTCAACATCTTTGATTTTTAGCTCTAAACCTTCCAACACTGAAGAACTCTTGATGTTGTCTTGCGTAGTCTGCAATGTTGTCTGTGCTGCGTGCTCTCGAAGAACACCAAGCTGCTCTTCAATTGATGCGATTCGCCTTTCGGCACTTTCCATTTTATTTAAACTGGTGTCAGTTTTTGAGGAAGTTCCCTCAACCTTGAATGCGATTAATTCTAAACGTTCCGCTTCACGCTTAAGCTCACGGTTGAAACTTAACACAATATCTTCTACAAAGTCCCTTGCCCTCTCATACTCCTTTTGCGCCCTACGAATTCGCCTATAATACTCAGCCGACGCAATCATCGTCATGGCTAACATAACCCCCACGAGCAATGGGAGCAATGGTGTTATATCAACCGTAATCTTACCCTCCTGTGATTTCTGCGTGATTCAATCGGTTGCATCACACATCACAGTTAACCCATGGGCTTTTTAAGGTTTATGGTGATCAGCCATAAGTTGAACATGACATCACACATCACAGCATCCCCTTGTATATTGAAGACTTCAAAAACCCTTATTAAAAGCCATAAATTGTGTTTATTTTATAATTATGTGGTCAAATAAAGGCGCTTGAAAATAGAAGTAACTATCACTAAAACCAAATACGATCTTTTTAATATCCTTTGTGATTTGTGACGTCACAAGTGCTCTTGCGATGGGCTGGAAAGTTGTTTTAAGCTCATTTCAAGCTCCTCTCGGATAATTTCTATCAATTTCAAATGGTCTTTTAGTTCTTCTTCCTTGTTAGGAATGTCTTGGTGAGCTTCCACGTATTCGTGTAGTTTGTTCGCTATTTCGAGATACGGATCAAGAGTTGTACTTTCAAAGATCCCTAAATAACCTAAAAGTAGAACGGTATAGATAGACTTTATTACGTTTTCTTTGGACTGTCTTAATGTCCTGTTAAACGCTCCGCGACTTATTTTAGCCTTTGTTAACCTTAAAGAGGCTTTTTCATCGTACTTTAACTGTTTGCCCGAAATATTTTCGGATAAAACGTCTATAAGCAAAGTTTCGAGCTGGGTTTTAGTTAATTGGCTATTATTGGCCAGTATTCGCGCAACAGGGTCATTTAAGACTCCATTTAAATATGCTTGAACGCCCTCTTTTAGTTTCAAAGTAAGTGCTCCTTCCTTAGCCTAAATGCATACAGTTTTGTATACTGACTAGCCTTTATAACTTTCCTCCAAGCGCAAAAATGGCTTCCAAATGAATTTAAGAAAGTTAAATTAGCCTTTGATTTTAAAAATCTATATGCTTTTCCGTCATTCGGCACTTTCCTCCTTTTTTAAGAAAATTGACATAAATAAGCAATTTATTATGTTCTAATTCAAAATTTTTCTCTCTAATTTGTCATATACATTGCACTTTGCAACTATCTGATTTTGGATCATCGCGGTTTTTTGAATTTTTTTAGTTCATAGTATTTTCTTTCTTTCGCCGAAATAATAATCATATTAGTCTATGAGTTATTATATTCGTGATGTCACTTATGATAAGTAAAGTCACGGTGATTTTGTTCTAAAATCACTTGATATCACAGGATGTGATACGAGTGTGATTTATGTTAAACAAGGAAAAATGGATGGGTAACCTTAAATTTTTTCTGAGAGTTCTTTTAGCTTTTCATAAAGTTCAGGCCTAAGGTCTCTCAGAGTTGGAATGAATGTTTCAGCAGCTCTTAAATCATGAAAGTCTACGTCGCAGGTAAGAAAGTCTTCTTCATCATACTTTGCCTTTGCTAAAACGGATCCGGTTGGGCCAATAAGTCTGCTTCCTCCCCAGAATTGTAGGCCGTCTTGAACGCCTGCAAGGTTAATGTATGCGAGATACGTGGTGTTTTCCAATGCTCTTGCTGAGGTTAGAATTTCAAAGTAGTCTCTTCGAACAGCTGGGGACGCTGAGATGCACACTATTAATTGGGCACCAAGCAATCTTGGCAGTCTAAAAACCTCAGGGAAGAATACATCGTAGCAGATTGTGAGTCCTATGTTACCTAAGTCTGTTTGGAATGCAGCTGGTTGATAGCCTGGACGGAAATATCTTTTTTCTTCAAAAACACTGTGCGTGGGTAAGTACATCTTTCGATATTTCCCTATGAGTCCTTGAGGACCGATCATGACTGCGGTGTTATAGATTGTTGCTTGAGTTTTTTCGCTTAGCTCGGGCATTCCAAAGATGATGTGCAATCCAGTCTTTCGAGCTAATGCCTCGACTTTCTCTGTGGTCGGTCCAGGAATTGTTTCGGCTAACTCGTAAACTTGGTCATGCAGTACATAGCCTGTGAGAGCGAGCTCTGGAAAAATCGCTATGTCTGCCTCCTGCTGTTTTGCTTTTGTGGTTAACTTTTCTATTGTTTCAAGGTTGGCTTGCTTGTTTTCTCTTTTGCTGCTTATCTGGCAGAGTGCAAGTTTAATGTGATTTTTCATCGACTTAAGCCCTATTCCCTTTTAGTATGTATGCCTTGGGAGCCTAAAATCATTTCCCACAGTCCTATACTCAAGCTTTGGTGCAAGCGGCATTCTGCGTTTATGTTCATTTACAAGCCAGCGTTTCTTTATTTGGTCCACGATAGCTTTATCAACGCTTAATTGGGTTGCAATTTCCTCCGATGACATAAACCGCTCCAACCCATAAAGAATCAGATCCAGCGTTTCATAGCGGATTCCAAGCTCGTTTTCGGCAAGTTGATTGGGCCATAATGCAGGCGTAGACGGCTTTAGCGCGAGTTCTTTTGGAATTCCTAAGTGAAGTGCAAGTTGGCGGACTTGAGTTTTGTAGAGGTCAAGGATAGGCGCTATATCGGCTGCGGCATCACCCCACTTTGTGAAGTAGCCCATAAGAGTTTCAGACTTATCTGAACTGCCGCACACGATTCGGTTTTGCTTATTAGCGTAGTAGTACAGGATAATCATTCTGGTTCTAGCCTTGATGTTCCCTTTACAAAGCCGGTCGGATGGGTCAAAGATTGGAATTGCCTCGTAGAATGCAACAAGAACTTCTGACATGTCACAAATCTGTGTTTCGAAGTTAAAGATGTGGGCAATTGCTTTGGCATCATCAATGTCTTTTTGGCTAAAGTTTTCTTTTTCTGGGAGCATTAGACCCAAGACATTTTCGCTACCGATAGCAAGGCTTGAGAGTGCAGCTATGGTTCCGCTGTCGATTCCGCCAGATAGCCCCAGCACGATGCCTTTAGCTCCTGCGTTTTCTACGTACTCTTTAATGAAACGGCAGATTCTTTTTTGAATTTCTGAACAATCGATTTTTAGCAGGGAGAGCGTTAATTTCAATTCTTTTTCGAAGCCTCACTTCAATGGTTAGTAGGCAAGTATTTAAGGACAAGCATAAATACTAATGAAGATTACCAGACATGTAGAAGGTTATTGTTAATGGGTCGGAGAAGGAAAAAAGTTGTTCACATTCCAAAAAAAAGGTTACCCAAATTCTTCTCATGCCCACGATGCGGAAAAGAAACTGTCAGAGTCGAGATTTTCCGCGAAGACGGCGGCCGCGCCATTGCACAATGCAGTAGTTGTGGCTTGAAAGAAGAATTCACAATTCGCCCTGCACAAGGAGAAGTTGATGTATACTGCATGTTAACTGACCGCGTTTATGGTAATCAAAAAAGGGTTTCAGTGTCAAATATTAAAAAAGAATAGTTGAAGGCTCAGTGTATGCTTGGGCGCGTTGAGAGGTACTTGCTTGAAAAAATAAAAAATGACGGGGCAATCCACATAACCCTCATTGACCCTGAAAAAGTTACTGCGCAGGATGCTTCACGGATTGCTGAAAACTCGAAAAACAGCGGAACTGCCGCCATAATGATTGGGGGTTCAACTTTTGTTTCTCAAAATCATCTTGACGATGTAGTGAAAGCCATAAAAGCCGTCGTTGACATTCCAACGATTCTTTTCCCAAACAACGTAACAGGCATAACAAGTTATGCGGACGCCATATGGTTCATGTCCCTATTAAACTCCGTTGACCCCTACTTTCTCATAGGCGCTCAAATACTTGGTGCTCCACTTGTAAAGAAATTTGGTTTAGAGCCAATCTCCATGGGCTACGTAATCGTAGGGGAGGGGGGTACTGCTGGAGTAGTTGGCAAAGCGATTTCTGTGCCGTACAATAAACCAGAGTTGGCAGCGGCTCATGCTCTTGCAGGGCAATACCTTGGAATGCGCTTTATTTATCTTGAGGGGGGTTCTGGAGCGGCAAATCCCGTGCCTCCCGAGATGATTCGTGCGGTTAAACACGTGCTTGATGTACCCTTAATCGTTGGTGGCGGAATCCGAACTAAAGAGCAAGCGTTGGCTGCGGCTTCTGCAGGTGCGGACATAATCGTAACGGGGAACGTTACCGAGTCAAGTGATGCCAAACAGAGGATTTCAGACATTATCTGCGCAATTAAAGTTACCAAGGCGTAATGCTTCATTTCTTCTTTTTGCTTCTTTTTTAGAAAGCCAAAATAAGCCTTCATTGCATATCTTGCGGGTGAGCTGTCGACTTGAAAATTAGCAACGGCTATCAAACCTACATTCGGACCCTAGAGAACCAACTTAAAGAACTCTATGCAATCAGCGACAGCGCTCGATCCAAAGGGTTGGATCCAGCCTTGAAAACTGAGTGCATGATAGCCCAAGATATCGCTGATCTAGTCGAAGGGTTGGTTGGACCAAAAGGAGTTGCTCACAGCATAAGGGATTTAAGCACTAAAATGCAAAGAGAGGAAATCGCTTTCAAAGTTGCAGAAGAAATTGCTTTGGGCAAATTCACTCATATGGAGCCTGAGCAAGCAGCTGAACAAGCAATTCGTACTGCGCTAGCGATTTTCACTGAAGGCTTAACCGCTGCACCCATCCAAGGTATAGCCCAAGTTAAGATTAAGACAAACGCTGACCGAACACGCTACCTTGCAATCTACTTTGCTGGGCCCATTCGTTCTGCGGGTGGAACCGATCAAGCCTTGACCTTAGTGGTGGGTGATTTTGTGCGGCGACAGCTTGGGTTGGATAAGTATAAGCCCACAGAGGAAGAGATCTCTCGCTTTGTTGAAGAACTTAGACTTTACGAGCGTCAAGTGGGGCGCTTTCAATACCATATTCCCGACGAAGAACTTCGCAAAGCGCTGAATCTGATTCCAGTCGAGGTAACAGGTACAGAGTCGGATCCTGTTGAAGTTTCTTCTTATAGAAATTTGCCTCGAGTGGAAACCAATCGTGTGCGAGGTGGTGCGCTTCGGGTTGTAAATGATGGCATTGTTGGTCGTGCCCAAAAAGTTTTTGTGATCGTTGATAAAATTGGCTTCCAAGGCTGGGACTGGTTAAAAGAATTCAAAAAGAAATCCGAGAAAAAATCGGGCGGTTTCATGGATGACGTGATCGCTGGTCGTCCCATTTTCTCTTTTCCATCGACTCGGGGGGGCTTTAGGCTAAGGTATGGCCGCTCACGCAACACTGGGCTTACAGCTGTAGGTATCCATCCAGCGACTATGTTTGTAGTCGAGAGTTTTCTTGCTGCTGGCACTCAGATGCGTTTAGAGTTGCCTGGCAAGGGCGGGGTTGCTGTTCCCGTGGACAGTCTTGAGCCACCTGTTGTCTTGCTTAAGGATAAGTCGGTAGTCAGAGTTACGCTTGAGAATTTTCTTCAAGTTAAGGGAAAGGTTGAGAAAATTCTTTTCTTAGGTGACATACTCATCGGGTTTGGTGATTTTCTGTACTGTAGCAAAGCTCTTCCGCCTTCTGGGTATGTTGAAGAATGGTGGGTGAAGGATCTCCAGAATGCTCTTCAAGTTAAGTTTGGTTTTGATTATGCCAGTGCGTCTGAGGCTACAAAGGTACCTGCAGAAAGGTTGTCTGCTTTCATTGCTGATCCTTTCGTGAACAAGCCTACTGTTAAAGAAGCAATTGCTCTAAGTCAGAGTTTGGGTGTACCGTTGGCGCCTAATTGTCTTTTCTTTTGGAGCAGCTTATTGAACGTTCAGGAGGTTCAGTTGCTCAATAAATGGTTGAGTTTCTGTGAAGTTAACCTCAAAGATGGGCTTGCCCAAAGGGTTTTGGGTGAAGCTGACTTGGCAGTTTTGGGCTTATTGAGAAAGGTCCTTGTGCCTCATCAGATAGTCGGCGGTAAAGTCCGAATAATTGGTGAGGATGCGGCTGCTTTTGCTTTCACAGTTGGCTATGGTCAAACAGTAACTGCGCATGCTGATTCTGTGCTGGAATTGCTAAGCCTGCTTAGTGGTGTGCAAATTAAGGATAAAGCTCCTACTTACGTTGGGGCACGCATGGGGCGTCCTGAGAAGGCTAAGCGCCGTGAAATGAAGCCTCTGGTTCATGTGCTTTTTCCAGTTAGTTTGGCTGGTGGTGCTCATAGGGATCTTTTGGAGGCGGCAAAAAAGGATTCGGTGTTTGTGGAGTTAGCTAGGCGTAAATGTCCTAACTGTAAAACGTATACTGTGAGGGTAAAGTGCGCTGAATGCGGGCTTGAAACAGTGCCTGAGAAGAGTTGTCCGCGTTGCGGCAGAGTGGTTAAAGATTCAGGTTGTCCTACCTGCAAGACTGAGGGTGTTCAGTACCAGCGTCAACCGGTTAATTTCAAAGAATTGCTTGAAAATGCCTCTAGCGCGCTTGGATGTCAGGTGCCAAAAGTTCTACGGGGTGTAAAGGGTTTAACTAATCTGGATAAAACGCCTGAACTGGTTGAAAAAGGCATTTTGAGAGCAAGGTATGAGTTGTCGGTTTACAAGGATGGCACCATACGCTTTGACGCTACCAATGCGCCGTTGACGCATATTAAGCCATGTGAAATTGGGGTGTCTTTGGAGAAGCTTAGGCAAATGGGCTATGTCTCTGACATGCATGGTTTGCCGCTTAAGGATCCAGATCAGGTTTTAGAGTTAAAGATTCAAGATGTTGTGATTCCATGGCGTGCTGGAGAATACTTTGTTCAAATTGCCAATTTTATCGATGACTTGCTGGTGCGAGTTTACAAGCTGCCTGCGTTCTACAATGTTAAAAAGGCTGAAGACATCGTGGGGCAACTTATTTTCGGCTTAGCGCCTCACACCTGTGCTTGCATCTTGGGAAGGGTGGTCGGTTTTACGGATCGCAATGTGATTTATGCACATCCTGTTTGGCATTCTGCTAAGCGTCGGGATTGTGACGGTGATGAAGATGCTATAATGCTGGCGCTTGATACGCTGATTAATTTTTCTCGTGTGTATTTGCCTGCGCAGATTGGCGGTATTATGGATGCGCCGATTCTGTTGATTCCTTTTGTTAATACTAAGGAAGTTCAGCGGCAGGCTCATGATTTTGATGTTGATGCGTCTTATCCGCTTGAGTTTTACAAGAAGACGCTTGAGAAGTCGGATGCTAGGTCAGTGAGTGCTGTTATGGATGTTATTAGTCATAGGCTTGATACTGAGGCGCAGTTTGAGGGTTTCCAGTACACTACTCCTGTGACTAACATTAATCTTGGCAACGCCAACAGCTCTTACAAGGAATTTAAGTCCATGATTGATAAGTTGGATATGCAGTTGGCTTTGGGGGAGAAGATTGAGGCTGTCGATGCTAGGCGTGTGGCGTTGAAGGTTTTAAATACGCATTTTATGCGTGACATCGCTGGGAACATGCGTGCTTTTTCCACTCAGGGTTTTCGTTGTAAGTCTTGCAATAAAAAGTATCGTCGTTTGCCCCTTAGGGGGAAATGTACGTTTTGTGGGGGGAAGTTGACGTTGACGGTTTATCGTGGAGGTATCGAGAAGTACTTGGTTGCGGCTCAGCAACTTGTGGATAAGTATGGTTTGCCTAGGTATTACACTCAGCGTATGGAGTTAGTTAAGGAAGAGATAGCTGCCATGTTTGATAATAAAAAACCAAAGCAGGCTTCGCTGTTTGATTTTAAGTAGAAAGTTTTTCAACGATAACAGCATACAATGTGGTGGTGGCCGGTATAAAGGGAAGTTTGCATCCTAACGCTTACTTAAGTTGCATAAGGAACGTTCGCAGTGGTCTTTTGGCGAGAAGCAGAATTTTGGGTTTGCTGGATCATCAGGTTTACAGCGCTTCAAAGATTGCTAGGGAATGTTCTCTTTCGTATGGTGTTGTGATGTACCATCTTAGGTTGTTGAAGAATGAGGGCATCGTGGAGCGGAAAGGGAAGCGACGTTTTGTTTGGCTCTCTACGGGTTTGGGTCAGAAACGTTTGGGTTAAGAGGTGCATTGGCAGGGCGAATGCTGGCATTTTGGGCACAGGTTGTTGTATTTGTTGACTGCTGCTTTTTCTAGATCTATGCCCATGATGTTGGCGAGGGATGCAAGCCAAGCGATTACGTCAGCGAATTCTTTTTCGGTTGCTTCTCTATCAGATCCTTTCAATTCCTCTCCGAGTTCCGCTACTTCGTCAACAAGCCAGTTGTAGGTGCCTTCGATGCCTCTTTGGGAGTCACGTTTGAAGTAATGGCGTTTCATCATTTCTTGGAATTCTTGGATTTGCATGGTTTTCAAAAAGGGCGTGGAGTGTTATAAGGTTTCGACTTGATTTAGGCGTGTTTTGTATGTTTGGTTGATGCTTTTGTATACGGTACTCTGTTTTGCTTGGAAAAATCTATAGCCCCCTTATTTAAAGGCTCAACAAAAATGCGTATTTGAGCTGTATGGCTGCATTTTTGCATGGTTAATGGTTGCTTTTGCGTGTGTATGCAAGGAAAAGTGCTGGATTTGTCAATATTTGTTTTTCAGCATCGGTTTGTGGCGCCTTCAAGAGTGTGTTCTTTTGTTGCTCTGGCTCAGCTTCCTCTCCCCCTTTAAAAAGGGGTTTGACATGTCGCCCATGGTGCAAAGTGCTTGCATTTTAAAAGAATGTTTGGTGAGTGGGGTATTTGCTTTAAGTACGTATTTTTTGGCGCAAGATTAATTAGTTCAAGAAAAGACTAAACATGCGTTAAAAATGGAAGTGACTCTTGGATGAGTAGACGTAGAAAGAAGGATACAGGTCCGATGCCTGCTGCGAGTGCGGGTTTGCTCAGGTTTTTTGAGGAAGAAACCGAAGGCATAAAAATTCGACCTGAACTGCTTGTAGTCTTTGCGGTTGCGCTTATTGTTGTTTCAGTTCTAGCGAAAATTTTCTTCCCAGTTTAACGTTTTTTACTCTAACGTCTTGGCACAGTGGCATGCAAGACTTCTATTCTTTGGACTGAGTTTAAGTGGAGAAACAATTCGCTTCTTTCTTCACGACTCGCCACTTGGGGGATTGGCT
The DNA here is from genome assembly GCA_026014665.1 of Candidatus Bathyarchaeota archaeon. Taxonomy (GTDB): domain Archaea; phylum Thermoproteota; class Bathyarchaeia; order Bathyarchaeales; family Bathycorpusculaceae; genus Bathycorpusculum. The sequence goes on along the minus strand of JAOZHX010000017.1, from coordinate 419,412 downwards.
GGGCAATGGTTGAACGCAAAACAATCGCTTCTGCGTCTGACAGCCAGATTCCTGAGGGTTCATGCGTTACCGCTGCTAAAGTTCCTTCGAAACCATATGCTGGATCTATAATAACTCGGATCTTTTTGCCCACGTTTCGTTCCAGCATGTGAAATATTGTAGGAGGTAAATCTGGCTCTGGCATAGACGTCGGTAAACTAATATGATTGTGCTTCTATGGTTAAAACAGTTTCCTTGCTGTAGTATGTTGATTTCTGCAGTTTAACTGGCAAAATCATGATTTTATGTCCTTGTCTTTGCGTTATTGATGCTAAAATAACCATGCCTTCGCTTGGAGTTATAAAGGATTATGTATTTAATGTCAAGCACTCGTATGCTTTTAGTTAGCTAAATTTTAATAGGGCTATCCAATTCCATAGTTCAGACAACTCATGAAACCTGAGTCTTCTCTTAACCATTCTCTGGACAACGCCAAGAAGCACTACTCTTCGATGTTCTTTTTGCCATCCTACAAAAAATCTCTCGTAGCCCTTGCCTTCCTCTGCATCCTGTGCGTTAGCCTCGCCACAGCGGTTATTTTTCCAAGTATAGGAAGCCTGGTTATAGGCATAACTGTATTTGCCATCACAGTCACAACCGATGTTTTAGCTAGCAAACTAACTCTCAAAAAAGACCCCATTTTCACAATCAGGCGCACTCTCGCCATGTCATTTTACGGTTGGCTACTGTGGATAGCTTTCATTGCAATCGGTGCTGGGGTGGGCACCATGTTCGGTCCACTGCTATGGGTAAAGCTATCGCTTCTAGGGTTTGCCGCCGTTATCACGCTACGCACTATCGTGCTCACAGCAACATCTTTTGCAGCTAAATGGCAGCAACTGCTGACGGCGTTTCTTCAGCCAATGCTTTGCATAATCTCCTTTGTAGTTCTCTGGATAAGTACTGCAACGGTGGCTCTGCTGCAGGTCTTGCCCTTTATCGTATTCGCTCCAATAATCACTTACTTAGCTGTTTACGTATTCCTGCATACAATTGACCGTCTGGGGAAGAATACGTATGCTTTGCCAACCCTGCGTATGTTTCGCGCCTTCATACTCAACTGGGTTACCGACCTTAACGGACCATTAGAAGAACACCTTGAAGAAATGGGTGAAGACTCCGACATCGAAGTATCTTTGCTAAAATTTAGTGCAAAAAAGACTAAAGCAGCATTCATCCTTCCATTGGTGCATCCAGGTCCCTTTAAAAACGTTGGAAGCAGCCTACTGCCTTCCCTTCTTAAAGAGGAGTTTGAAATAGAATTCGACTGTACCGCCTGCGTTCCCTTAGGTATCCTAGGGCATGAATTAGACCTTGCTTCACAAGCCCAAAACCGTAAAATCGTATCTCGAACCATTAGCGAAGCCAAGTTTGAGACTCCAGACGCCTTGGCTTCGCCTTTCGTCAGAGCGACCGAGGGATACGCGACGGCTTCCTGTCAAATCTTTGGCAATGTCGCTTTCCTCTCTTTTTCTTTAGCACCCAAAACCACCGAAGATTTACCCCAAGAACTTGGTCGCATGGTTCGTGAAGAAGCAAAAAAATATGGGTTGGAAACCGCTATAGTAGTTAACGCCCATAATTGCCTAACTGATGTAGTTGATACCGAAGAGCATTTAGGTGCTTTAGAGAAAGCGGCTTCTAAGTGTATAAAACAAGCTTCTGAGTTGCCTAAAGTACGCTTTAAAGTTGGTGCTGCCTCTGTGTTCCCGCAGGAATTCACTGCAAAACAGGGCATGGGGACAGGCGGCATAACTGCAATTGTTGTCGAAGTTCAAGGGCAGAAAACCGCTTACATCGTAATCGATGGAAACAACATGATTCCTGGCTTGCGGGAGAAACTGATTGCTGTTCTCCAATCTGGCGGCTTTGACCAAACAGAAATTTTCACGACCGACACTCATGCTGTGAGTGCGTTGGTTACTGGCAGGCGTGGATATCATCCAGTCGGCGAAGCCATGGATCAGGACGCGCTCGTTAGATGGGTTGGTGAAGCAGCAAATAAAGCAAGAGCAAACTTGGAAGACTGTAAGGTAGGGTATAAGCAATTCGTTGTTCCCCATGTTCGAGTCATAGGGGAGGAACGGTTGCGATCAGTCACAACTCTGGTGGATAAGGCTCTGGTGAAAGCAAAACACATCGTGGCTCCAATATTTGGGCTCGAAGGCTTAGCGTTGATTTTGCTCCTGTTGATTTTCTAATAAACGCTATTTTGTTCTTTGCTTGCGAGGCTTTCGTTTTAGTTCTGTGCCGCAAACTTGGCATTCATTGGATTTGCTGTCGGCAGGGTACTCGCGATGGCAAGCAGGGCAGTACCGCATCCACTCTAACGGGCGCTTGATACCAAAAGTTGCCAGTGACAAGAACTCTACCCCCATTTGTTTTGCGACGTTCTGTATTGAGTAGTCATCGGAAATAACCTGAGGCTTAAACCCCTCTGACTTTAGCTGAAGGGCAAGTGCCAAAAGCTGCATATCCGTTTCAGATAGCTTCCACACATCGCCAATCTTACCCGCGTACGACTTAATTTGACGTGAATAGACTTCTGAGGGCGCTATAACTTGTAATTTGCCGTTTTCAACGGCTGTTTGCAGACGCATCTTAACCATAGAATTGCGTCTTATCTCCTCCTCAACTTTGGGCACAGTCACCTGTTCAACACCGAGCGAGAAAGGATCATACCCTGCCACAAAAGCAGAAGTATCTAAGACAACTATGCGCTTAATTTGGCCGTCGGCTTGGCGGTTCATTCCGTTCCCTTAAACAGCAACCTATTGCGCAACCTATCATAGAACTCTGTTTCAAAACGAATAAACGACGACACATTCTTGGACCTTGTAACCTTCAGCGGCGGCTCATCACAGTTTACGAGTTTGCGGTAGTTTCCATCGATGAGAACGAGCATTTCTCTGGGTCGAACGATGTTAAAAGTGATTTCAGAATCAGCTGGAAACACAAGCGAATGAAACACAGTCAACGAACAAATCGGCGTCAAAACAAACGCATCTACCTCTCGGTCTAAAACTGGGCCACCAGCTGATAGAGAATACCCCGTGGAGCCAGTTTGGGTTGCCACGATTAAGCCGTCAGCTTGACACTTCAAGATGGGCTTTCCATCTTTACAGATCTGTGCATAAAGAATCTTTGAGGGTTCACCTGCGGAAAGAACCACATCGTTTAACGCGTCCGGAATTGCCTTGTCGCCTGCTGAAACAGCAAGTTTTGCACATTTCTCTATCTTAAAGTCGCCTTCGAGCGCTCGCTCCACAGCTTCATAAGCACAATTTGGTTCCACTTCTGTTAGGAAACCTCTAACGCCCATGTTTATTGCCAAGATTGGCGGTTCAGGCTTGGGCACGTTGATGCACGCGCGAAGAATAGTTCCGTCGCCGCCTATTGTAACTAAAAAATCAACGTTAAGTTTTGAGAGTGGAACAAATTCTTCCTTGGTTCTAACCTTGTCTGCAAGGGTGTCTTCTACGTAAACCTTCAAACCTTTGCTTGCTATGTACTCAGCTAACTTCTCTGTGAGTTTTAGCGCTTGTTTTTGGTCATAGCGGGCGATTAATCCAACGCTTTTGAACATTGTTCCACCGCTCCGTAATAGCGATAAACCTTAATCTATATATGGGTGTTGTTTAGAATGCATTGAGTAGAATCTATACTGTGGTGAGTGTATGAGCAGACCCGTAGATGTCGGAGAACTTCGAGTTGGCGGTTACATGATGATTGACGGCGAACCCTGCCGCATCGTGGACATAGCAAAATCCAAGCCTGGAAAACACGGTTCCGCAAAAGCCCGAATAGTAGCAATTGGCATTTTTGATAACCAAAAAAGGCAGTTCGTCAAACCAGTCGATGCGAGCGCAGAAATCCCCATAATCGACAAGCGTCCGGGGCAAGTTTTTGCCGTAAATCCAAACGGGGTCCAGATTATGGACTTAGAAACTTACGAATATATTGATGCGCCATTTCCAGATGAAGAAGACCTTAAAGCAAAGCTCACTCCGGGCACCGAGATTGAGTATTGGAAAATTCTCGGTAAAGTCAAAATCGTCCGAGCAAAATAGTTAACAGTAATTCGATTTTTTCTTTCCTTTGCTTTACAGGCTCTTTAATGGGTTTATTTATTTCCACCATTTCCAGCCAAGCTTGTTAAAACCCACGTACATCGCCAGCAGGATTATTCCCCAACTTAATGGAATGCATGCGATTAACAAGACAAGGTCGTTTTGTAAGTAACTGTAGCTAATCCATGCGCTTAAAACCGTCAAGCCTACAAGTAAGAGGATAAAAATCGTAGCATGGATTGCTCTCTCGGCAGTCAACTACCTCACCGTTTACATCTTGGATTGTGCCGGTTCTGTTTTAAGATTTTCCCATTAAACTTTATGTTCTAGCTTGAAGCATCCTTGCTGTGAAGCCGATGATGCATGAAGAGCCGTCTGAATTGTGAAGAATGCTAAAAATGGGGAAACTGAGGCTTCAGAATTAGCAAAAATACCAAGTCGCCAAAACGCGCCTGTTTTCATGGGCTTTTAACTGTAATCTTTATCTAAAAGAAACGATGAATATTTAGGGCTGGAGACTCTGATGGCACTTGACAAACTAGGTTCATCTTTAACTTCTGCCATAAAGAAACTGTTTAGAGCTGGCGTAGTGGACGAAGCGGCAGTGAAGGAACTGGTTCGTGACATCCAACGCGCCCTGCTCCAAGCAGACGTCAACGTCAAACTCGTACTAGAGATCTCCAAACGCATCGAAGAACGAGCGCTAAACGAAAAGGTGCCACCGGGCATTTCAAGGCGAGAACACGTCATAAAAGTAGTCTATGAAGAGTTAACCCGTTTCGTGGGTGACAAACCTGTACCCCTCAAGGTGGAACCGGGTAAGAAAAAAATCATCATGCTCGTTGGAATTCAAGGCTCTGGCAAGACCACTCACGCTGCAAAGTTAGCGAAGTACTTCCAGAAAAGAGCCCTAAAGGTTGGGTTAATCTGCGCGGACACTTATCGCCCAGGTGCCTTTGCACAACTGCAACAGTTAGCCGCAAGAATTAACCTGCCTGTTTACGGCGACCCAAAAGCCAAAGACCCTGTCAAAGTCGTGCGGGAAGGACTTAAACAGTATGCTGACAAGGACCTCATCATCGTTGACACTGCGGGGCGACACAAAGAAGAAAAAGACCTCATCAAAGAAATGAAGGACCTTGAGAAACACATCAAGCCCGACGAAGTCATAATGGTCATCGACGGCACAATCGGGCAGCAAGCGCTCATCCAAGCCAAAACCTTCCATGAAGCTACACCCATCGGCGCAATCATCGTAACCAAACTCGACGGTTCCTCACGTGGAGGTGGCGCCCTCTCCGCAGTAGCGGCGACAGGAGCGCCTATCAAGTTTATAGGGACAGGCGAAAAAATCGAAGACCTTGAAGCTTTCATACCCTCACGATTCGTTGGGCGCCTCTTAGGTATGGGCGACCTAGAAACGTTGCTCGAAAAAGTGCATGATGCAGAAATCAAGGTGCCCCAGAAAAAGGCAAAGGAAATCCTCAGCGGCAAATTCACCCTGACTGATATGTATGAACAGTTTAGTGCTGTTAAAAACATGGGGCCGTTTAGCAAGGTGCTCAAGATGCTGCCTGGCATGTCTTATGATATCCCAGACGAAATGCTCAACACAGCAGAAGGCCGCCTTGATAAGTGGCGTGTTATCATACAGTCTATGACGCCTGATGAGAAAGAAAACCCCAAAATCCTCAATTCTTCCCGCGCTAGACGCATCGCCCGTGGCTCAGGGACTACAGAGAAGGACGTTAAAGAACTCCTCAAGCAGTACGTTATGATGCGAAAGATGTTAAAGATGTTTAAGCGCAAAAAGAAGCTGCCGTTTGGGTTAGGCGGCAAAGGCATGGGAATGCCTGCAGGCATTAAGTAGGCTAAGCAGTATGGATCTTTTAGAAAAAGCCTTCGAGTTGCTCAACAAGTACCCCCTTTGCGACCACTGCTTAGGCAGGCAATTTGCCCTTCTCGGTTACAGCATGGAAAACAACGTTCGTGGCCAAGCGCTCAAGGTGTGCTTGACGATGCAAGCCAACGACCTAGCCACCGCGGAAAAATGCCTCGAAGGCGTGAAGCGGCTTAAGGTTTTAGCGACTAACGGCTTTTCCAGAGAAGCCCAAGAAACCCTAAAGCACCTAAAGAAGCGTGTCTCAAAACAAAGTTCTAGCCAAAGATGCTTCTTGTGCGATGGCAAGTTTGAACTCATTGACGGTTTAACTGATAAGTCATTGCAAGCAGTCGACGGCTACGAGTTTACCACTTTTCTTGTCGGCATCGAGTTGCCAACCGAGGTTGAGGAGAGGGAAGATGAGTTTAAAGCTCAATTCAACATTGCTTACGGCGAGAGCCTTCGGCATGAATTCGGCAGAGTGTTCGGTAAAGCAATAGGCAAACGCACTGGAAAAGAAACTGAATACTTAAAGCCTGACATGGTCGTAGTAATCAACCCCTTCACTGAGCAAGTGCGAATCCAGCCCAACCCCTTGTTTGTCACGGGCAGGTACCGCAAATTGGCGCGTGACATTCCACAGTCAAAATGGTTCTGTTCCAGATGCCGCGGAAGAGGCTGTGAGCAATGTGGTGGCACGGGCAAGATGTATCCTGAATCAGTAGAAGAGTACGCTTCTAAACCTCTGCTGGAAGCCACAGAAGGCGAAGATTCATTCTTCCATGCTTCGGGACGCGAGGACATCGATGCCCGCATGCTGGGAAGCGGGCGGCCCTTTGTAATTGAGGTTTCTAAGCCCAAGAAACGTTCTGTTGATTTGAAGCATGTTGAGGATGCGGTTAATGCCAGTGCATCTGGGAAGGTTGAAGTGTTTGATTTGCAGTTTACAAACAAGGATGTTGTCAGGCATCTTAAGAAGGGGGAAGGAGCCGTGAAGGAGTATGCTTTGCTGGCAGAGTTTGAAAAAGACTTATCAGACTCTGATTTGCGCCTTATTGAGGAAACGTTTTCAAACGTAACAGTGAAGCAGCAGACTCCACGGCGGGTTATGCATCGAAGGGCAGATATTGTACGGGAAAGGTACATATATAAGGTTAAAGTTAAGAAGGTGTCGCTTAAGAGAGCTCTGCTGGAAATTCGTTGCCAAGGCGGGCTCTACGTTAAAGAATTGGTGTCTGGAGACGATGGACGCACACAACCGAACGTGGCGGATTTGCTTGGAAACCCAGCGAAGACGCTTAAGCTTGACGTTCTCAACGTAATCATGGAATAAAAGAAAGATAGGTGAAAGACAAGATGAGAGGTTCAAAAGGCTATTATTCGGGTACTCGCAGTCTACTGCGTAAACCCACTCGTGCGAAAGGTAAGCCAAACATAGGCAAGATTCTTCAAGAGTACGCTCCAGGTTCAGAAGTTATCATAAAAATGGATTCTAGCGTGCAGAAGAGTATGCCTCATAAACGATTCCACGGCAAAATAGGCAAAATAGTTGAGAAACGAGGCAGGGCCTATGTTGTAAGTGTTCCGCAAGGTGAAGCTGTCAAACAAATCATCGTGCGGTCTGAGCATCTTGAGCCTTATACAGGTAGTTGAGCAGTATGAGCAAAAGAGAAGTAAGCGAAAGCCGCTTGACTCTGCCGCAAGTTAAGAAGGTTCTGGAAAGCATCGGGGAAGAGAATCTAGATCAATTCCAGCGCAGAACTCTCGATTATGTCAACAAGTTCTCAAAAGCTGAACCGGAGAAAGCCGAAGAATTGCTGCAGACTTTGGTAAAGGAATACGATATAGATGAGGCCGAGGCGGTTCAGATCGTCAATTGCATGCCTGAGACAGTGGATGAGTTGCGGGTGTTCTTAGCGGGTGGTCGCAAAATAATTGAAACGGCGAAATTGAAGGCTATTGTTGATCTTTTAAGCGAGAATCGTACGTTAAAATAAACGAAAGCGACTAAGTATTTTTAAGCAGTGACCACTGAATAATTAGCGGACACAGTGACTATTATGGAGAAGCGGTATGAAGAGAACGCTTACGTGCTAGATTTCCTCCCGCACGGAAAGCCAGGGTTTCGACCCACCGGACGTGCAGGTTACCGAGCAGGCGCCCTAATCCAGTGTGTAGGCGAAGAGTTCTTTACACTTTTGGAGGCCTTAGTTAAAGAAGGGTTAGTTCTAAAGCCTGGCGACCGCGTGCACGTGGGGAAAGACTCACGTGAGGAAGTCACCTACATCATAGGTCGCGTTGGATATGATGAGTTGACCGCTGCTGCGAAAGCTGAGCTTCCCAGCGTAGTCAACCGTATTGTGCTCAATAGAGAAAGGTGGTTTGTTAACTTCTTCAACACCGCGCGAGCAATCACACCTCGTATGCATGCCTTGGAACTGGTTCCAGGTATCGGCAAAAAATACATGTGGCAGGTCATCAATGAACGTGACCGAAAGCCTTTTGAAAGTTTTGACGACCTTCAAAAACGTACCGAACTCCCGAGCCCTGCCAAATTGATCACGAAACGTGTGCTAGAAGAACTCGAGGGTGATAGTAAGTATCGTTTGTTTACGCGGGCACAGTAAGGCATATACATGAGTCTTGAGGAAACGAAGCAGCTACTTCGAGCTTACCGAATTACCCCGAACAAGCTTTTGGGACAGAACTTCATGGTTGAGCCATCTCTGTACGCTAGACTTTGCAGTTACGCTGAGCTTGAAAGTTCGGATGTAGTGTTGGATGCTGGGGCAGGCTTCGGTTTTCTAACGCGTTTCTTGGCTGATAAGTGTAGGGCTGTCGTGGCTGTTGAGAAAGACCCGCAAGTTGCCAAGGTGTTGTGTGAACAGGTTGGCGGATTGGGTAACGTCAGCGTGATTGTAGGTGACGTTTTGAAAGCACCCTTGCCGCCCTTCAACAAAGTCATAGCCATTCCCCCATACTACTTATCCTCTCAGTTCGTAACCTGGCTTTTTGAGCGAAGAATCGATTGCGCTGTACTGATTGTACAGAAAGAGTTCGCTCAGCGACTCGTTGCTGAAGTAGGCAGCGAGGAATACGGGTGGTTGATGGTCGTGGGTTACCAACATGCAGAAGTAGCGCTTTTGGATATTGTACCCAAAGAAATGTTTTACCCCCGGCCAGAAGTTGATTCCGTGATCATAAGCCTAAAACCCTGGAAGAAAAAAGCTTTTGAAGTCCTCGATGAAGCGCTGTTTTTGCGGTTGGTAAAGTGGCTGTTTACTGAGCGTAACAAAAAACTATCCAAAGCCCTTGTGCCTTTCCTGAGAAGCAATTATAAGTTAAGCAAGCTAGACGCAGAAAAACTTGCTTGCAGTTTGCCCTTGCAGCATAAGCGAGTGCGAGAGTTGGCACCCAAAGATTTCGGAGCAATCCTTGATGCCTTACCCAGCTAAACGCACGTATTTCAATAACTATAGTTTTGACATCTACGAAGAAGTGTATGAACCTGCCGAGGATACATACCTTTTAGCTGAGAACCTTGGCATAAGAGAGGGCGAATGGGTTTTGGATGTCGGCACCGGATGCGGTGTCCTTGCCATAGTTGCAGCAAGGCAGGCTGGGCATGTTGTTGGAGTGGAGATAAATCCGCATGCCGTACGGTGTGCTCGACAGAACGCTATGCTCAATCACGTTTACGGCAAGGTGGATTTTTTGCAGGCAGATTTGCTTTCGGCTCTAAACCCCTCGGCACTTTTCGATCTGGTGCTTTTTAACGCGCCTTATTTGCCTTCTGATGAAGATGAAGAGCTGGCGTGGATTGAGCGCTCATGGGCAGGAGGCCCCAGTGGGCGAGAGGTCCTTGATCGCTTTATAGCTCAAGTTCCGTTGCACCTCAAGGTTGGCGGCAGGGTGCTTTTAATGCAGTCAACTCTTGCTGGCGTGGAGGAAACCATCCGTAAATTTGCTGACTATAATCTGAAGGCTCATGTGAAGGCCCAGCGGAAACTACCTTTTTTTGAAACCTTAACGTTGATAGAGGCTAAGCGGTAGTTTGCCAAAAGAAACAATTAAAGGCATAAACTGCTTCATTATGTCTAGGTGTTCTGCATGACCATGTGGGTTTATGTTAAAACTAAAGATGACCCCAAAGACGTCGGCGATGTGGTCTGCGCCTTCAACTTCACCCAAGGAAAGCATCCTGAGGATAAGTATTCTTGGGTAATGGAAGCCGGACGCAGCGAACCCGGATACTGGGAAATCAGGGGGAAGTATGCCCCACTAAAAGACCTTACAGTCATTGGAATTGTTTACAGGATCGGCGATGCCGTGGTTCTTTCAGAAATCGACGATGCCTTAGCCCCAAACTTCTTAGATCCACTGATAACAAAATATGGTTTCGACAATGTCAAATGGATCGTGGTTCCCAAACCCAGTTAAGCATTACGCTTTTTGTATCAACCCTCCTTCTGTACGCTCGTTGATTTGCCACGACCATACGTATGGTCGTAGTTACCACGACCATGCCAAAGGCGCCTGTATGATCGTAAATTTTTTTGAGCCCAAAAACGAGCTTACACGTTACTGTTTATCGTACTTTTCGACTTCATGGTTCATGATGTTTAATTCTATCCCAGCTTGCTTAAACATCTCAATCGTGTCAGCGTCAGCATGATAACGTCTCTCGCATACAACTCGCTTTATTCCCGCGTTAATTATCATCATAGCGCACGTTCGGCACGGCGTCATCTTGCAAAAAAGCGTGGCGCCTTCCAAGGGAATCCCAAACCTTGCCGCTTGAATGATCGCGTTCTGTTCAGCATGCAGCGTTCGGACGCAGTGTTGGGTTACTTCTCCGTTGGAATTGAAGACTTTGCGCATATCGTGTCCAACTTCGTCGCAATGAGGCAACCCGGCTGGAGCACCCACGTAGCCAGTGGTCATGATGCGTTTGTCTTTGACGATGACGCATCCGCTTCTTCCCCTGTCACATGTTGCCCGTTTAGCCACGGCTTCGCATAAATCCAAGAAGTATCGGTCCCAATTGGGTCTTGCACTTTTAGTTTCCAAGCGTTTTGTTCCCCGAGGTTTAGAAACATAGTTAAATGAACGAACTAATAAATTGTTATCTGGCTCGGTTTTTATTTTTGGAGTATGTGGATTTCCCTGCCGATTTTATGCCGCTCATCCAACTCCACAAGCGACGACGTATGTAAAAGGCGCCCAATCTCTAATTTTTCAGAGAACATATCCCTTGAAAAAATGTATACGCGTTTGAATCCAATAGCCTCAAGCCTTTCGCCAATTGGCATAGTCACTGCTTCCTTGGAGCGCGTTTTGATGTACGGCGTCACCACTACCAAACGTCCTTCAGACTTTAGAACTCTATACGCTTGGTCGATGAACTCAAAGAAGAGAGGTTCAAGCTTAGCGATAATCCTTTTGGCATAGGGGACTGTGGGAAATTCCCTAAGCGCAGGACCTAAATCAGGCTCTGAGGCTATGCAATCGACGGATTCTAACCCAACCTTCTCAACCATCCTACCCACTTCTCCTTGCAGAACCCTAAAATCCGCTTCTTTTAGCCCATACTCTCTGATGAGCCACTCAAGGTTTTCCTCAGCAGCCTTCACACACCACGCATTGACATCCAACCCCACCACCTCAGAACGCTCCAGCAATGCTTCCTGCAAGATCGTGCCAACACCACAGAAGGGGTCAAGCAAAACCTTTCCTTCTCTGCACAACGATAAATTAACCATCATACGTGCCAGTCGCGGAGGCATAGCAAAAATCTTGCGTTGGTTGGGTTTATATATGTCCCTTTTTTGGAACTCAAACGGGTTGTGTACAGCTACCGTTATCGCAACCCATGTTTGCTCTTTGCCGATGCAAAACAACACTTCAGCTTGGTTTTCCACCAAACGCTTCTTTATCACTTCAACGTTAGTCAACTTCGCTTGCCTTGCCGAGGAAGTGCCCATAAAACCCGCGTTTTTTCCCAGAGCCCTCAGTTCATCCTTTACGGTGCTGCCGACAAAACGCTGAATTCTCCCAGAAACAGAGGAAAACGTGTTATCCGTAAAGTAAACGCTTACTCCGAAAAAAATTTTCTCCGCCGTCGCCGACGTCATTCCAGTTGAGATGCCGCTTGCACCCATGGCTTGGATGATGTGTTTTTGAGCTTGCCTGTTTTTCTTAAGGAACGCTTCCTTAACGGTTACTGTAGGTAGAACTGTTTTGGGTTTACCGATTTTTAAGGTTCCGCCCAAATCAGCCATCAGCGAAGCAACAGCGATGGGCTCTATCTGGATGACGAAGAACTCCCTTGAAAAATACTCTATGACAAACTTGATGTTTCGAGCCCTAAAGTAAGCAGCTAGCTCCGCTAGGGAAAGCACCCAGTTCTTTCCGCAGACAAACACATAAGTCAACATCGCAAAACCAGAAGTGAACTAACTATATAAGCAAAGTACCCGCCGACTGTTCTTTAGGAAATAGTTTAGTCAAGGATTCATTGCTAAAAATCGCACGTAAGCATTGCCGTGTATTTACAAATCGTTTAAATACCGCTAAAGAAGTGATTATGCAAAGAAAGTGACGTTGCATGCATGCACGAAATTACCGACACGTGAAGAACCGTGCCTACACCCGAAAAGAATATGCACGAGGTTTTCCACCGCCCAAAATTGTAAAGTTCACCATGGGCGACACCAAGACCCAATTCGAAATTGAAGGCCAACTAATTGCCACTGAACGAGCTCAAATCCGACACAGCGCACTCGAAGCAGCCCGTGTGGCAACAAACCGTGTCCTAATGGACAAACTAATAAACGACTACTACATGAACGTCCACCCCTACCCACACATCATCCTTAGAGAAAACAAGATGATTTTTGGCGCTCACGCTGACCGACTCCAACAAGGAATGAGACGCTCCTTCGGTGCAGCCATTGGCACGGCAGCCAAGGTCGAAGTGGGCCAACCCATCATCACTGTGCGGGTGAAAGCAGGGCAAGAACAAACTGCCAAAGAGTCCCTCAAACGGGGCAGTGCAAAACTTCCCATACCATGCAAAATAGTTATCTCCAAGATTAGCACTCCTAATAGTCAAGCGGAGAAGGCTCAACCGGAGATGGAGACAACTTGAACGTAACTAAAGAGAAAGAATTGGTTTTATGGTTTGATGATTTAAGAAACACTGACGTTGCAATTGTTGGCGGCAAGAACGCCAGCCTTGGCGAAATGATTAACGCGGGGTTGCCTGTTCCCCCTGGTTTTGCAGTCACAGCTCGTTCTTACGAGAAATTTATCGTTGAGAAAAAAATTGCAGAGCAAATCTATCGAATCCTCAAAGAAACAATCACAGACCCAAACGACCCAAAACAGTACGATGCTGCCTCAAAAACGATTCGGGAACTCATTGAGAAAACAACGATGCCAAAGGAAATCGAGAACGCCATACGGCAAGCCTACGTTGACTTAAACAAGCGTTTGGAGCTTGAGGACACCTTTGTTGCGGTGCGTTCAAGCGCCACAGCAGAAGACTTGCCTGACGCATCCTTTGCGGGTCAACAGGAAACTTATCTCAATGTTAAGGGCGCAGACGACCTCATCGAGAAAGTCAGGAAATGCTGGTCAAGCCTCTTTACCCCACGAGCAATCTTTTACCGAAACGAGAAAGGCTTTGCACACGAAAAAGTCTTCATCAGCGTCGGCGTGCAGAAAATGGTTAACTCCCGTGCCGCAGGAGTCATGTTCAGCATCAACCCGGTCAGCGGAAACCACGATGAAATAGTCATCGAAGGCAACTATGGTCTTGGGGAAACTGTTGTTTCAGGTGCAGTTAACCCTGACGACTTTGTCGTGGACAAGAACACAATGCAAATCAAAGAACGCCGAATCGCCCGAAAAGCAATCAAGTATGTTCGCGACCCTAAAACTGGCAAAACTGTCAGTTTGGACGTTCCAGAAGCAGAACAGAAAGTTGCCTGCATAAGTGACCAAGAAATCAATTTTCTAGCTGAAATTGCCAAGCGAATCGAGAGTCATTATGGTAAACCCATGGATATTGAATGGGCAATCGACCAAGATCTGCCTTTCCCACAGAACATGATGCTAGTTCAAGCTCGCCCAGAAACAATTTTCGGTTCAAAAACCATGGAAGCTCCCAAGGTGGAGGAAGCTAAAGTTCAACAGGAAGCCTTAAAGATCGTTGTACGCGGAATCTCCGCTGGCAGAAGAGGCTACGGCACTGGCAAAGCTAAGATTGTTATAAACGCTGAGGACGCTAGCCATGAAATGCGCAAAGGCGACATCCTCGTCACAGGCATGACTGACCCTGATTTTGTACCTTTCATGAAAATGGCAAGCGCCATCGTCACCGACAAAGGCGGAATCACCTCGCATGCAGCTATCGTCAGCCGCGAACTCAACATACCCTGTGTCGTAGGCACAGAAATCGCAACTCAAGTCATGAAGAATGCTCAGGAATACACCGTGGACTCAAGAAACGGCGTAATCTACGAAGGCATAATGGCACAAGCAGTTCAACCTGCAGCAACAGCCAACGGCCCAGCAGTGGTTATGCAAGCAGCCGAATCGGCCCCAGTAACAGCGACAAAGATCTACATGAACTTGGGTGTTCCCGAGAAAATTGAGGATTACAAGAACTTGCCATTTGAAGGCATCGGACTTATGCGCACTGAATTCATCCTTGCCAGCGCAATCGGAACACACCCCATGGCGTTTGTTGATGCAGGCAAAAGCCAAGAGTTCGTCGATAAACTAGCCGAAGGAGTCGCCACCGTTGCACGTGCAATCCAGCCTAAACCCGTCGTGGTTCGGTTAAGCGACTTTAAGACCAACGAGTATCGCGGCTTAAAAGGCGGCGAAAAGTATGAGATCGTCGAGGAAAACCCCATGCTTGGCTGGAGAGGCTGCAGCCGCTACATAAGCAAATGGTATGACAAAGCCTTCCGGCTCGAGTGCCAAGCAATCAAGAAATGCCGAAGCGAATGGGGACTCAAAAACGTCTATGTCATGTTGCCCATGGTTCGCACAGTCTGGGAAGCCAAAGCTGTTTTGCAAATCATGAAGGAAGAAGGCTTAGAACGCAACAAAGACTTCAAAGTCTGGTTCATGGCTGAAACTCCGTCAATCGCAATCATGGCAGACGAATTCAGCAAACTTGTTGACGGCTTCAGCATCGGCTCAAACGACATGACCCAAGGCGTACTAATGATAGACCGCGATAGTGAACGCTTAGGACAAATGGGCTACTTCGACGAACGTGACCCAGCAGTAAAACGCATAATTGCACACCTAATCAAAGTCGCACATGAAAACGGATGCACAGTCAGCATATGTGGCGAAGGACCCAGCAACCTCCCCGACTTTGCCGAATTCCTCGTCCGAGCGGGAATAGACAGCATCTCAGTCAACAACGACGCAGTAGCCACAACAAGAAGACATGTAGCTAGTGTTGAGCAGAAAATCATCCTTGAACGCCTCGCCGAACAAGCAGCACTCGCACGGGGGCAACCGCTCAAGAAGCCCACCCAAGACTGGGAATGGTAACCTCAAAGCTTCCTTCTTATTTTTTTGTTTGATCAAATTCGCCTATCTGAAGAGCGAGCAGAACTGCTCTGAGCACTCGGTTGCTAGAACGTGGTTATAGTTGTGCGACGTGGAGGCCAACTTGGGAATGCTTGCGCAAGCGAAGATTCCATTCTTTTAATATGAGGAAAACTCGCAATTCTTTTGTGGATATTCATTATGTCCTTACACTCTTTTACGTGGGCGACAATTGCCAAGTCATAGCTTCCACTTAGCCTTATGATGTCATGTACACCGGGTACCTTAGAAAGCGCATCAACCATTTCTTTGATGTAACCCTTTACCGACATCTCGATATGGACAATGATAAACCCTCGATACCCTAATTTTGAGGGGTCAATTTGTAAAATCGGTTTGATGTAGTTGTTAATCCTTAGCTTATTCGTTTATTTTTGCTTAGTAGTTAATCGAATCAAAGATTTACACAAAACTTATATGGCAATCGATAAGTTTATTACTTACCGAAAAAAAGGAGAAATTTTAGTGCATACAAACAATTCCCTAAAAAAACTTCTGAGCTCCGCTATCTTAATTCTGCTGATTGCATCTTCAATCTTTGCTGCAACAAGTTCACTTGTCACAGCACACACTCCCCCGTGGGAAATACCAACATACCTATACATCACTGCAGCACCAAATCCCGTGGGCGTTGGTCAACAAATAACTATAGTATTCTGGATTAACTGGCTACCGCCTACGGCAGCAGGCAGTGCTGGCGACAGATGGTATTACTTCTTAGATATCACAAAACCCGATAATACCAAACAAACAGTAGGTCCCCTTATTTCTGACCCAGTCGGTGGCAGCTACTACATTTATACCCCTGAAGCTACGGGCAACTACTCTGTCACAGCCCGGTTTGGACCACAGGTATTGACCGGTAGCAATGGAACAGGCATAATGGGTACAAGTACCTCTCTTTACATAAATGATACTTTTAAAGCATCAAGTGGAACAACGACGTTTACTGTGCAGGAAGAACCACTCCCTAGCCCACCTCTCTATCCTTTGCCAACAGAATACTGGACACGCCCCATAGAGGGACAAAACGACAATTGGTACATAATAGCTTCCCAGTGGCTCGGTCCCCAGCAAGCCTTGAGGTTTCAGCCCGACGGCACCGCCCCAAGCAGTGCCCACGTTATGTGGACAAAGCCCATTGAGGATGGAGGCGTTGTAGGTGGAACAAACACTGGCACCGATGGCATGACTTTCTACGACGGAACTGCCTATGAAGGCAGATTCGGCGCTCCTTTAGTCGTCAATGGACGTTTGTATTACGCTGTACCTAAGAGCAATAGCGCCACTGCAGGCGGATTCGCTTGCGTAGACTTAAGGACTGGTAAAGACATTTTCTGGCAAAACATCACGATGCCAACCTTTGGTCAACTCTACGATTATGAGTCGTTCAATCAACACGGAGTCATCCCAAACGGCTACCTATGGCGTGTGTCTGGAACAAACTGGTCAGCATATGATTCCTTAACTGGAAACTGGCTGTTTGACCTCTATAACTGTCCAAGCGGCGCTGGTTCAGCCGCATCTTGGGGTGTATCTACCATTTACGGCCCCAACGGCGAAATCCTCTTCTACCAACTCAACTCAACGGCAAATTGGCTAGCTTTATGGAATAATACTGCAGCTCAGGCATTAACAGGCTCAATTAATCCAAACGATTATACTAGTTCCAGCTATTTCCAGTGGAGACCTATCGGAAAAACAGTGGACATGAGCAAATCGTACTCATGGAATGTGACAATACCTAAACTGCCTGGAACAACCAATACAATTGTTAGGGTAT
Organism: Candidatus Bathyarchaeota archaeon; assembly: GCA_026014665.1. Taxonomy (GTDB): domain Archaea; phylum Thermoproteota; class Bathyarchaeia; order Bathyarchaeales; family Bathycorpusculaceae; genus Bathycorpusculum. Next base: position 402,002 of record JAOZHX010000017.1, on the reverse strand, counting down.
TCCCTGACGATATAATGCTAGGCACAAGCACATCTTTCGCTGGCATAACTACCTACGGAACACCCGATCCATGGACCATGTGGGCTATTAGTCTAAAGCCAGAAAGTAGAGGCCAACTACTGTGGAGCCAAAATTACCCAGCTCCATCAGGCAACCAAACTGTCCTGCTGGGACCGGTTGATGAGACAAATCGCGTCTTCACTATCTGGTTAAGAGACGGCTTAACCTTCACAGGCTACAGCCTTGACGATGGAAAACAATTATGGACGTCAGAACGCGAAGATGACTGGGGCTTCTACAGCAGTGGATGGGCTGTTGCATACGGCAAACTCATCCATAGCGGTTATGGCACCGTATACTGTTATGACACGAAGGACGGACGCACTCTATGGAAGTTCAGCGTACCCAGCGGTCTTTCGACACCCTATACCAACTATCCTCTTGGTATACAAGTTGTAGCTGATGGAAAAGTCTTCTTAGGCACCAACGAACACTCTCGCAACGCACCCTACTGGAAGGGTTCAAAAGTATACTGTTTAAACGCCACCACTGGAGACTTAATATGGTCTTTGGATGCAGCTACACCTTCCTCAGCGGGCGGTATTGGGCAAGTAACAAATGGCTTTGCAATTGCAGACGGCTACTACACATACCTAAATCTCTACGACCACCAAATTTACACAATTGGTAAAGGCCCAAGCGCTCTTTCAGTAACTGCATCACCAAAAGTTTCAGTTCAGGGTAGCAGTGTCCTCGTAGAAGGCAATGTCCTCGATATAGCCAGCGGCACCACGCAACCCGAGCAGAAAGCACGATTCCCCAGCGGCGTTCCAGCGGTTTCAGATGAAAGCATGAGTGATTGGATGGCATACGTTTACATGCAAAAGCCAAAGCCCACCGACGTCACAGGTGTAACCGTTAAACTATCCGTCATCGACAACAACGGTAACTACCGAGATATCGGTACTGCAACGAGCGATAGCAGCGGCTCCTTTAGCTTTAAATGGACACCTGATATCCCAGGCAAATACATAGTGATCGCAACATTCGAAGGGTCTGAATCGTACTGGCCCTCACAGTCAGAAACAGCAATCGTTGTAGACGAAGCAGCACCAACGCAGGCTCCGACACCTGCTCCAACATCTGTCGCTGACACGTATTTCATTCCCGCAATTGCCGGCCTGTTTGCCCTAAACATCATCATAGCAATCGTACTAGTAGTGTTGATGCTCAGAAGGCGACCATAGCCTCATTAAAAAATCCCTCTTTTTTTTATTTAACGGAAAGCTAAAGCCAATAAAATTCCCTTTTACAGATTCAAAATCCTAAAAGAAGCAATGACCGACAGAAAAGAACAGCTCAAATAACACGTAGCCTATATTTAGCCTCAAAGGAAAACTTGGATGGTACTTTGTTATGCCAGCCTTCGATTTTGAAGAGGAAAGAATTAAACGGGAAATCGCCAAACTGGGTGCCAAGCGGGTTTTGCTGCAGATGCCAGAGGGGCTTAAGCCTCAAGCTACCGAGCTAGCAAAGATAGTTGAAGACAGCGGTGCCTTGCCCCTTATCTCCGTTGATCCATGTTATGGCGCCTGCGACGTCGCCATAAATGAAGCGCAGAGCCTAGGCGTAGGCTTGATTGTGCATTTTGGGCATGTAAGGATGCTTAAGCATGAGCAGGTGCCAACAATCTACGTGGAAGTCAGAGCAACGGCAGCGGTGGATGCTGCAATCGAAAAATCCCTGCTCCTCCTTGCAGAATACACCAAGGTTGGTTTGGCAATGTCTGTGCAACATTTGCAAACGCTCGATAGAGCAAAAGAAATCCTTACACTAGCTGGAAAAACAGTCATAATCGGCGATGCAGGACAGATGGCTTATGCTGGGCAGGTGAGCGGATGCAACTACAGCAACGCCAAATCCATCGCAGAAGAAGTTGATGCTTTCCTGTTTGTTGGCGGCGGACTCTTTCATGCACTGGGCATCGCGCTAAGCACTGCTAAACCAACAGTCGTCGCTGACCCATACGATAACAGAGCATACTCCATAAATGAGGATGCGCAAAAAATTCTCAGGCAACGCTTCGCCAGCATCCAAGAAGCCAAAGAAGCCAAAACGTTTGGAGTGCTAATCGGTTTGAAGCCAGGACAGAAACACTTAGACCAAGCCTTGCAGGTTAAGGCGTTGGCAGAGAAATCGGGAAAAACTGCTTATCTTTTAGTTGGCAGAGAGATCACGCCCGAAGCGCTACTGGAGTTTCCAACAGTTGATGCTTACGTCAACACGGCTTGTCCACGCATTTCCCTCGATGCCCCGGGCAAGTTTCAAAGGCCCGTGTTGATGGTTAATGAGTTTAGGGTGGTTTGCGGCGAGGTTTCATGGGAAAGTTTGCTCAAAGAAGGATTGTTCGAAAACTAGACCTTGAACTGTTCCTCTCCAAGGTTAACCCGCAACCGTCGCCTAAAGCCCAACTGGAACAGTACACGCTCTCAGAGCAGACAGCTGCAAACATACTTCACTTGGCAGCTTACACAAACGGCGACATAATAGGCAGGTCAGTTTTGGATTTGGGTTGTGGAACAGGCAGGCTTGCTTTGGGAGCAGCCTACCTTGGCGCCAAAGAAGTCGTTGGCGTTGACGTTGATAAGTTAGCAGTCAAAACAGCCTATGCGAACGGTAAGCAAACAGGCTTTTCAGCAGTCGTGCAATGGGTGCTTGGCGACATAGGCGCAATGAATGGCTGCTTTGATACTGTTTTGCAGAATCCGCCGTTTGGAGTGCAGAGGCGTGGGGCTGACAGAGCATTCGTTATGAAAGCTATTGAAGTAGGTGAAGCTGTCTATTCTCTTCATAATCACCCAAAATTTGACCCACGCTTGATTAAACAACTTAAAGCAAGCAACGGTTTTCTTCAGGTTCAGCCTGAACCATTCTTGGAATCCTTTGTCGAAAAACACGGCGGTACCATTAAAGCGGTTTATGCTATGCTTATGGTTATTCCCCGTATGTTTGCTTTCCACTCTCAACAAAGACATGAATTTGTCGTCGACTTGTACGTGATTAAAAAGCACTGAGCCATCCTGCAGGCAGAGGGCTATTGTAGTTATTTTAACAAAAGGTTTATTGATTAGATTGGAAACTAAGCATATGCATTTGTCAAAATTAAGCTTATTTACAAATTAAGGGAAATGTGATGTCAGCTCTAAAACCTCCTGAACAAAAAAGCGGCCATTTGGTGCTGCCTGGTGAACGTTTAGGCGTAATCGAAGAATTCATCCCTGACGCCGGTACGTATGTAAAAGATGGAATTATCTACTCCAAGATAGTTGGGCGCGCCCTGATTGATTTACTAAACAAGAAAGTCTCTGTTTACCCAGTGGTCGAGGGTGTAGTTGTTCCCAAGGTCTCAAGCATCGTTATAGGGCAAATAGGCAACGCGCAGTCAGATAATGTTTTGGTACGCATCTTTCGAATCGGCAAGAAAAGTTTAACAGGGAGCTTCGGCGGTATTCTGCATGTCTCCGATGTCTCGGACCGCTATGTTAACGCCATGAATGATGTCTGCAAACCTGGGGATATAATTCGCGCTAAGGTTATCAGCGAGAAAAACCAAATTTACCATCTCTCCATAAACGACAAAAACCTAGGCATCCTCTATGCTTTCTGTTCTCGTGATGGTGCCTTGCTTGAACAGCAACGTTATGATCTCAAATGCCCCAAATGCGGCAACGTTGAGCGGCGAAAGTTAGCTCCGGATTACGGGAAAGAACCGATATAAGAGGGAAAACGCATGAAAGTTAAAATCCTAAAGAAATCAGCAAACGAACTAAAAATTGAAATCCAAGGCTCCAGCCATGGATTTTGTAACCTCATCCAAAAAAAGCTCTTGGAAGATGAGACTGTGGATTTTGCAGGCTACGACGTACCCCACCCCTTGGCGTCTAGCCCAATAATTTATCTTCGAATGAAAGGAGACGCGAAGCCTGAGGACGCGTTGGTCGCCGCAGTGGCAAAAATCCGCAAGGCAAACGAGGCTTTTGGCAAAGAACTAGAAAACGTGCTCTGATCCATCTCCAACTCTTTTTTGATTGATCGCTTTCTTTTTTGCGGTTGATTTTAAATTATAACATCACTTAATAGTATTTGCGTGGTTGTTGTTGAGCAGCAAGAAGCGTTTCGGTGTTATAAAACCTGAAATTCGAGTGCTCGGCATCGATGATGGTCAATTTGTTCCTCACACGCAAGGAAAAGTGATTGTGGTCGGTGTTGTTTTACGTGGAGGCAGCTCGATTGATGGTGTTATGCATACTGAAATTGCCATCGATGGGCTGGACGCCACGCAGAAATTGGCTGACATGATTAATAATTCGCCACATCGAAGGCAACTGCGTCTTGCGATGCTAAACGGAATCACCTTAGCAGGGTTTAATTTGGTGGATATCAAAAAATTAAATGAGTTAACGGCTTTGCCGGTTATTGCGTTGACCCGTGAAAAACCCGATTTAAATTCAATTCATGATGCTCTCAAACACTTGCCTGATGAAGAGGAGCGGTGGCGGATCGTGTTAGGTGCGGGCGAAATCTACGAGTTGGCGTGCAGGGGGTCAAAACTCTACATGGAGGTTGCGGGCATCTCAGTGGCAGATGCCGAGAGGATTGTTTTGTTGACTTCGACTAGGAGTTGTCTGCCTGAACCGTTACGTGTTGCTCATCTTATCGCTTCGGGGATCACTGCGTGAACTCGGCTTTTTTGGAAAAGGTTTAAAAGGTACAATGCTAAGGGAATCAAAAACGGATAGTGATTAGCGGACTATGGAATTCTGTCCCAGATGCGGTTCTCGTCTTGAGCCCAAGAAATCCAAGAGCGGCAAAGAAGCAACTTTGGTTCTTGCTTGCCCTAAGTGTGGCTACAAAAAGCCTGAAGCAGGCGAAAAAGTTGAGGCAAAGGTGGCTCCAAAAATCATCCAACATAATCCGCAGCAGTTAGTGGCGGTCATAGGCAAAGAGGAGCAGAAACTCAGCACCTTGCCCACTGTTCGGGTTGAATGTCCAAGATGCGGAAACAACACCGCCTATGTCTGGCAGGTGCAAACACGCGGGGCAGACGAGTCTTCGACGCAGTTTTTGCGCTGTACTAAATGCAACTATACCTACAGAGAATACAGCTAACCCTTCATTCTTTATTCAGAAAAATTGTACTGTTCCTTACTTTTCAAATTGTACTGATAAGTCAAATTACTGATTATGATTTGAATCTACTTAACAACTAAAGGGGCGATGGTGTCAGTAGATTTCACTGGTCGAATTAAGTCCATGAACGATTATGATGTTTACGAAAAAAAAATAAATGACTGCAATTCTAGGCCCTGGGTTTCGATTTTAGTTGTCCAAATTATGGGGACTGATGGGATTCACGCTAAATTCTATAACCTTTTCTCCAGCTGTTGGGGTATAGCAACTTATTTATTTACTTAGGGGTTAATGAGTAAACTAATATAACTCTAGACTGTATGCAATAGAGCGAGGAAGAGAGTATTAACATGTTCAAGCTTAAAGTCTCAGATGCTAAACTCCTGCGTGACATGGCAACCGCCATATCCATCCTTGTTGATGAAGCGACGTTTAAAATTGACCCTGAAGGATTAAAACTCCGAGCTATGGATCCCTCACGTGTTGCCATGATAGATTTTGAATGGCCCAAAACCATATTTCAAGAATACGTCTCCACCGAACCCAGCAAAGTCTGCTTAAACATAAGCGAACTCCTCAAGCTTCTCAAACGCGCCGGCAAAGACGAAGCCGTCGAATTGTCCATTGATGAAAAAACTGGGCGACTGCTCGTCACGATAACGGGCAAGTACAGCCGCAAATTTACCATGCCCACTTTAGAAGCTTCCGAAGAGGAAGTGCCTACTCCAAAAATCACCTTCAACGTTAAAGCAAAAGCGACCACTCAAGGCTTAAGCCAAGCCATCGAGGACGCTCAGTTGGTCAGCGACCATGTCCGCATCGAAGCAGAACCAGACAAAATGACGCTTAGCGCTTCTGGCGACCTGATGGGTGCAACCATAACGCTTCAGAAGGGCAGCGATGCACTCCTCGACCTTGAAGTTAAGGAGAACTCTAAAGCCACCTTCAGCTTAAGCTACCTCTCAGAAATCATAAAGGCCGCCTCAGCAACTTCCGACATCGCCACCCTCGAATTCTCAACTGACATGCCAGTGCGAATTGACTTTCAGCAGCAAAAAGAGGGCAAATTAACGTTCTTCCTAGCGCCAAGAATCGAAACCGAGTAATCATGGCAGCCTCACAGATGGAAAAGGCATTATCCTCTGAAGATTTTGCCAAATACCCTTTTTTAAAACACGCTTCAAAGCAAATAGCAAACCTAGACTTTACCATCTCAAATCTGTCTTCAGAAAAAACTGTGTTTGACCGCGCATTAAACCGAGTGACCTGTGCCATCAATGAAATGCACACTGGCAAAATGGCAAACGATAAGAAGACAGAGATTTCCTCTTTTGCCGCAGCTCTGATTTTAGTCATAGCAACCAAGAATTCTTGGATAAAAAAAAGATACGCTCTCGCGGTAGCAAAAACAGCTCATGCACAAATGCTAAACGAAAAAATAGACACACTCACGGCTATTGCTAAAGATTTTGACTGGGACATCTGTGCAGGCAGCCCTTACAAGGACTTTCGCATCGGCTTCACGTTTTATTTACGAAACGCGGCTCACATGCACGGCATTGAATGGAAACTTGTAAACCAAATTATGGATAGGGGCATGGTTTACTTAAACAAAGACAAGGTAATCAGGCTTCTCCAAGAAGAAGTTAAAGCCCGCGTAGAAAAAAGGCTTGACATTCCAGAAATCAAAAACTTGCCGGAAGAAATCAATCTTATCGCTAATGACTTGGTGAGGTTAGCTCAAGAACAGATAGGCGAAGAAACAGATAACCTGCCCAAGGTTGTGGTTCAAGCAGCTTTCCCACCCTGCATAAACGCACTCTACGCCGACGCCGCCGCAAGTCACCACCTCTCACATATCGGACGCTTCACCCTGACGGCTTTTCTGGTTAACATCGGCATGACACCTGAAGCACTCAACGAATTGTTCAAGACCTTCTCTGACTACAACGAACGCTTAACGCGCTATCAAATCGAACACATCGCAGGTGAACGTGGTTCAGGAACCCGCTACACTTGTCCCCAATGCTCCGTGCTGCAGACTCATAGTGTTTGCAAAAATAGGGATGAGTTGTGCCGCCGCATTTACCATCCCCTAAAATACTATGTCTTGAAGCAGAAGTCGTTGAAATCTGCCTGAATTTGTATTTTAACGTTTATTAGTGTATGTAGTTGCTAGTTTATTTGAGAAAGGTTTTTTATGAGTTACCAATTATTTGGCTCTATGGCAGTCGATACGGCGGTTGGCATTGTCCTTCCCACTTACCGGGAAGCCGAAAACATCTCAAAATTAATCGATGACATCGAAAACCTGCATTTAGACACTTCCATTCTCATCATAGATGACTCCAGCCCAGACAGAACCGCGGAAATAGTGCATGAGAAGCAATCGCAATACCCAAATATTCAACTCCATGTTCGACCAAGAAAAAGCGGTTTGGGCACCGCCATAACCGACGGATTCAAAATATTTCTCACATCACCCCATACCCCAAAATACATCGTGACCATGGATGCGGACTACTCCCATAATCCCCAAGACCTGCCGCAGCTCTTATCAACCATGGATGAAACTGGTGCTGGGATAGTCATAGGTAGCAGGTACTGCAAAGGAGGAAGAATTGCGGGCTGGCCGCTCACAAGAAAAATCATAAGCAAGACAGCCAACGCACTAGCAAAGTTTCTACTGGGTTTGAAACTCAAAGACTGCACCAGTGGATACCGTTGTTACTCAACCAAGTTCCTTAAAGAAGCCATCGGCGCCTTACACAGTCACACGTATGAGATTCAGATTGAAACGGTTCGGCAGGCGTTTCAGCGGAACTTTAAGGTTAAAGAGGTGCCCATAGTGTTTGTTAACCGGAAGCAAGGCAAATCAAAGCTGACTTGGACAGAAATTAAGAGTTATTTGTCATACACTCTTAAGGCTACTCTACACACATAGCATAGCTCGATTCTTGTGTCAGCGATAAATATGCGCTTGAGGTATTTTCGGATACATGAAGGCACGATGATGGGAAGGCTGAGCTCACAAAAAACCATTCTGTCAACGCTTTTGTTTTGCCTAGTGTTGAGTTTAACCTTAGCGGTTATCAGCCTCTACCCAGTGGCTACGGGCGAACAGCAATCAAGAGTGATAATAGATGCCTCATTCACTCTCCATCCAAACGAGACCCGAAGGCAAGGCTTAGGCTCCTTCCATGGGGGCGAAAACATTTTTCTGAATGTGCACTCATCCGACACGTTTGTGAAGAATTTTTCCATCCTAACCTACAATGGCTTGCGCTATGCCAACTATACCGATAAGGACATTGCCTTCAATTTTACTGCAGGCGCCGACTACTACGAATCCGTTTTCTTCTCGAACGCAACCAACACCGGCACCGTGCATTTCACAGTCTCCGTTGAGCAACCAGAAGTTTTTTTGCCGTACTCATGGCTTAATTTACCCGCTAAAATCTTATTTTTTGTCAGTTTAGGCGCCGTTTGCATTTTTATTTTGAAGTTTATTTTTTCTAAGCAGGCTAACGAACCATTTAGGCTGACTTTGCCGCCTTTAGGGCGTACTGGCCGTCGCCGCCTCATAGCGCTCCTGCTGTTATCGCTGGTTTTCTGGGTTTCCCTCTTAGCGGTAAACTCTCATCCGCTGGCAACGTTTGAAAATTGGTATACTGACCATGCGCGGCATGCTTACGTTTCTAGTTTGTTCCTAAAGGATGGGCTGAACGTTTTTAGTGATCCACTGGACGCGCTTGCAAGTCGGGATCAGTCAGGTTTTATGTTTGTAACTTGGCCTGAGATGCCCCATCTCTACCCTCTGGGCAGTTTAGTGCTGTTTTTGCCTTTTGGCATCTTGCTGCAAAATGGCTTTGGTTCTGTTTTAACCTATAAGCTGATGATTGTTGTTTTCTTGGTTTTTGCTCATGCTTGCCTCTTCTTGTTTTTGAATCGTTACTGGAAAAAGGACATGCATACGTTCCTCAAACTGTTGGGCATCTACATAATCTACGTTACGTTGGTGATTTACGCTGCGAATGGCATGTTTGATTCTGTGGCTTTCCTGTTTTCGTTGCTTGCGTTAACAGCGTTTGCCCTTGAAAGCTATGATTCCTTCCTCTTGCTCACCGCAATTTCTGTGTTCTTAAAGTATCAAGCAGGCATTTTTCTGCTTCCCCTAGTCGTTGTGGGTGCGATTGTGCTTTTTAAGAAACAAAGGTTGGGTGATTTGGTAGCCAACAAATCGCTTTTTTTAACTGTTGTTTTAGTGGTTCTCAGCGGTTTCACAGCTTATCTGAGCTTACCTTACTTGATGAATGTAAGACCCGAGTTCATCATGAATGGCGTTAACGCTTTTGAGCCTCATTCCCAGATTCCTTGGTCCCTGCAGGCTTTTTCCGTCTTGCTGACGCTTGCCATCACTGTTGTGTATTCGCTGTACATGTTAAACAAGAACAGTTTGCTTTCGCTTTCGGCTCTTTTCCTCTTGTTGCCCACTTTTGTTTTACCCTATGTTCAGAACTGGTACCTATCCTTTGTCTTTGTGTACGTGTTGATTCCTCAACGGAAACGAGAGGTAGAAGCCACAATGCTCTGGCTTATTTTTATGATTGGCGTGCTTTCGTTTGGCGGTGTGTCCTTCAACCCCCTGCGACTGCTCGACAACTTTAGGACACTGCTCAAATTCTAAAGCCAAGTTCAACCGTTTTATACTTGGGTTATAGTTAAATTCTGGAAAACCGATAGTTAGCTGCGTAAGAGGTTGGGGGGATTATGGAAGCTTCTAGGGAATTTGTGTACAAAAAATTCGCCGAATACTACCGTGACCCCTCCACGGAGATTCCTGCTCCCTTGCATACTGAACAGCGGGAATTCGGCTACCTCATGTTTAAAGAACGTTTTATGGTTCGGCACCGCAGTTTCAGCTCCATCAGCAACCTGCGGGCGGTTTTGGCGGAGACTGTGCCCTCCGACGTTTACCACAGTTGCGCCTACTATGAGAACCCTGATTTTGACATGGACAAAAAAGGCTGGGTCGGCAGCGACTTAGTTTTCGACATAGACGCCGACCACATCCCCACGTCATGCAACAAAATTCACGATGAATTCAAATGCGTCAAATGCGGGTTTAGCGGCCGCGGAATCACCCCTGAAGCCTGCCCCTGCTGTGAAGGAACAAAATTTGAAACTAAAATCTGGGCATGTGACCTTTGCATCCAATCCGCCCGTGAAGAAACCGGCAAACTGCTTGACATGTTAGAGAATGATTTTGGTTTTTCAACTGATGATTTGCATGTTTTTTTCTCGGGTCATCGGGGTTACCACGTTCATTTGGAAGCTGAATCGGTGCGGTCGCTGGATGCGATGGCGAGAAAGGAGATTGTTGACTACGTGACGGGGTTGGGTTTAGCTGTTTTGGATAAAGAGGCAGATGAGAAACGACGCAAACGAAAGGGTGCAAAGCACTTTATTTTACATGATTTCGGTTGGAATAGGCGGCTCAAGGTTGCGATGGAAAAGTTTCTGCTAAACGCCAGTAAGGAAGACCTAAAAGCTGTAGGCATCCGAAATCGGGCTCTAATAGAGAACAAGGATGCCATTATTAAACGTGCGATAAACGAGGGCAGATGGGAAAGCATAAACGGAGTCAGCGTCCAAACATGGCTCAAACTCGCTGAATACGTAAGAGAACAGCAAGCATCAAAAATTGACACCGTGGTCACCACCGACGTCCACCGCCTTATCCGTATGAACGGTACGTTGCATGGCAAAACGGGCCTGATGAAAGTGGAGTTTCCAGCCAAATCCTTGGCGGATTTTGACCCGTTTTCTGGAGCGGTAGCTTTTAAAAAGGGCGAAGTGAAAGTGTTTGTTTCGGATGCGCCAGAGTTTAGGTTGGGAGATGAAGCGTTGGGTCCATACAAAAACCAAACGGTCGTGTTGCCTACTGCGGCGGCAGTTATGCTAATCTGCAAGAGACGAGCTGAGGTGGCACCTTAGTGTACAATGAGTTGTACGAGGCTTGGAAAAGGGAAATCACCCAAACCTCGCTTGGAGCACTCCCGTCCGACTTCTACGCAAGAATCGCTCAATACATCAAACACATAAAAGAGGAAAACCGACAGGACCAGAAATCCGTAAAAATTAGTTTGTTGGAGCATGAAGCGCAAAACGTAGAGCGCATGCTTGAAGAACTGCTTGCAACACGATACAGAAAAATAATTAAAATGACTACCAAAACCCAAAAGGTTCCAGTGGAACTTTTAACGGTTGAAGAAACCAAAATGACAGAGACCTTCGCGGCTTTCACGGACGCCTACCAGAAATTCTCGAAAAGCCTGCTTCAGGGACAATCATCCACCACTCAGCAACCTATCCGAGTCATCTTAACCCAGCCGGTCAAAGCTGAAGCCAAACTCGATGCGAGCATCCCGAGTTCGCCGCCTGCGCCTAAACGGTTGACTGTGCGCTTCTCAAAGGCTATCCCTGCCATCATGGGCTCTGACATGAAATCCTACGGACCCTTCCAAGCCGAAGACGTGGCGTCGCTGCCTGAACTCAACGCCAAAATCCTGGTTAAGCAGGGCTTGGCGGTGTTGGTTGAAGTTTCTTAACGTTAATCTTACTTCAGGTGACCACCCTTTAAAAAGGCGATTACTAGGGCAAATCAAAAAAGGAAAGGTAAGTGTTGATTAGCGTTTTCTTGCTCGTCTCACCGCTAAACCTGCAGCGATTGCTATTACTGCCGTGATAGCGGCGATAACTATGATTGTAAGGTGGTCGGGGGGGTTTTTCTGGTTCAGAAACAGGTAACGTGCTTTCGGATGGTCCAAGCAGTGTAGCCTGCGGGTTTGTTGGTTGCTGGGAACCACTGCCCATGGAACCTACCGCATAACAGTATTTTGTTGCATCTATGAGGTTTGAGGGCAACTGAATGCTTGAGAGTGATATCCCTTTATTCGAGTTAATTCCAAGTTGCATTAGCGTTCCATTTATGAAATTGCAGTCTACTGTTATGTCTTCTTCAGTTGATTTGAAAGCGTAACTAACAATTTCTTTTTGTGCATTACCCAAAGACTTTCCTTGGTCAGGCATCATTTCGGGATTGACTAGCAAATAGCTGGTTAGTTTCGTATCATAATTGTTTGAATCTATGCCAATTATTTCTTTTATGGCAATGAGCGCTTTTTCTCTAACAGTCGATTCCGCAGAAACCGTTTTTGGAATCTGGTTATTAATGTGATAGTTAGGGCTAATAAAATAAGAGTCGTGACCAATTTTTTTGGTTGTTTGTTCATCGAAGTTATCCTAAGTTGGGAGCATCGCCGTTGTTATGGCCGTACATGCCGAATTCTAAGTTGTACGTCAAGTCTCTTGACAGGTTCTCGAATTCTATGTAACAGAAATTGCCGCTATCTAGGCTGCCATAGTCGTCTCTCATTATTTCAACCTCTATGGTTAACACTTATGTACGGTTGAGTGGATATAGAGTTTTGCCATTGCTTGCGTTGTTTTTTATCGAATATACAATACTGGGATAGAGATAAAATAGCATCCTATAACCGAGTCAGGGTTTGAATAAGGCTTATTATTTTTCCAAGAAGTTATAACTATCTTTCATTAAGGTTTCATGATTGCCTTATTCGTATTCTATTATTCCTTTTTAACCATAACGCCTGGACGCCTAATAGGAGAAGCGGATATGCGACAATCCATGTCATGGCGTAGAGGGGTCCATAGTAGAAGTGAAACATCTGCACTTCATGTGAGTTCTCGCCAAACTGCATCCCAACGGTGAATATGGTTACGATGCGTAGCACATTTATGAGGTAGGTTACTGCGGCGCCAAAGGCAAAGAAACCCACCTTGGCTTTCCAATCTATACGCATCCGCTTCAAAAACAGCAACGCCACCGCCGTAAAAATCAGCAAGCTCTCTATGCCTGCACAGGGCCAAGCTATAGCGAATTTGGCAGTTCCCAACGCACCAGTGACCTGCAAGGTTGGCATTGAAGTGGCAAGGTCAGTTCCAGGCACCACAACGTACCCCATGGCACCGAGGACCCCAGCAGCAAGCGATGCGGTAGTGGGAACAAGCAGTTGAAACGGCGTAAAGGTTCCATACGGAAAAACATTGTCAACCGTGTAGAGGGCTCCAACTAGGGCTACAAATAAAGTGGGCAAAGCAAAACTTGCCAAGCCCTTCTTGCCAAAAAAAAGCCACACTAAAACGCCGAAGAAAACAGCAAACATCAAATACTCCACGGCAAGCGGCATCGAACCCGCAAAAGCCACTCCAACCTGCAGTGCCCAACCAGCGACTGCTGAGTTAAGTCCAAAATAGCTTTCTAAAACCACATAAACCGTCGGCAACAACAGTGCCACGCCCGCCGCAATCAACCTTGCCTTGTCCTGTCTAGTAATTTGAGGCTTGATGGTTTCCCAGCTCAGAATAAATTCCAAGGCGATGAGCCAAATGAAGAAGAGCTCAAAGGTTCTGCCTTTCCACATGAAATCGAAAGATTCACGCCCAGACAAGTTAAGGTAAGTATCACCTGGGTTGAGTAGGTAGAGCAGCGCCAAAGGAACTACAAACGCTGCAAGCGGCAACAGCTTAACCGCGTAATCCTTGATTTTAAGCAAAAACTTCGGCATTACACCCATACCTGCGGACGATACCAATGTATGGGTGCCTTGAGTTTAAAAAACAATTTGCAAAAAATCAAGCCTTCACCTAAAAAAACATTAAAGTAGACCTGTTAACGTTCCTTAGTTCATCAACGGCATCAACAGTTATCTAAACGCCAACCTTCAAGCTTAATCAATCAACCAATCCTTTTCTTTCGCCGAGTTTGCAGGCTGATGGTATGCCATTGTGACGTTGCTGTAGCTTGTGAGAAAAAAAGCAGTCTTCACATGCTTCCACACCCACACCGCAGCATCTTCAACATGGAACCATGTACCGCATGTGAAGAAAAACACATAATCCACACGCAAAAACAAACAGAAAAACAACCCAAACCCAAAAAGCAACCGCCCGCACAAACAATCTTGTGGCACACTAAGAACATCCACACTCACATAAAGAGAGGAAACAACCTCAACCAGCACCAGCCAAACAAACACAGCTTACAAACAAAATTTTAATTCCTTAAAGCTACCAAACAAAATTGCTATTTGAGAATCAAATTTCAAAATACATAGCAGTCAAAGCCTTCAGCTTAACACTGCTAAAGTTGTCTTCCCGAAAGGTCGAATCGTGCTTTTGCGTTTTTGACGGCAACATTTATAACTTCTTTCACTATTTGCTAAAGGCGCGAAGCGGAAGCACTATGGGACATCGTAAAACTCACGCTCCAAAACATGGTTCACTAGCCTACTTACCTAGGCACCGCGCTAAAAAACCAGTAGCACGCATACGCCACTGGCCAAAAGTACAAGCGGATTCTCCACGCCTCTTAGGCTTTAGCGCCTACAAAGCAGGCATGACATACGTCTTCGCCATCGAAGACAAAAAACGCTCCCCCCACTTCGGAAAAGAAGTAATGCGGGCAGCAACAGTCCTAGAAACACCCCCAATACTCGTATGCGGCATTCGAACTTACACCAAAACACCCTACGGACTCAAAAACATCACCGAAGCTTGGATGAAAGACCCACCCGCCGTATTGGACCGACTGTTGGTATTGCCAGAAAACTTTGACACCGAAGCCATGCTCGAAAAAATCCAGCAAAACCTCGACCAAACAACCACCATCCGAGTCATCGCCGCCACCCAACCCAGCCAAACCAGCCTCTCAAAGAAAAAACCTGAAACAATGGAAATCCAAATCGGCGGAGGAACAATCCAACAACAACTCGACTATGCCAAACAGCTCTTAGGTAAAACAGTCGCACCCGAAGAGGTCTTCAAAGAAGGACAATACATAGACGTCGCCGGCATCACAGTCGGCAAAGGCTTCCAAGGCCCAGTTAAACGATGGGGTGTCACCAAACTGCAGCATAAAGGCAGAAAAACCAAGCGCGGCATCGCTACGCTCGGTCCATGGAACCCCCATCACCTCATGTACAGCATCCCACGTGCAGGACAAATGGGGTACCACCAACGCATAGAATACAACAAACGCATTCTCAAAATTGGAAAAGACGGCAAAGAAGTCACTGTCAAAGGCGGCTTCCTCCGATATGGCGAAGTCAACGGACCCTACATGATAATCGAGGGCAGCATCCCAGGCACAGAAAAACGACATATACGTCTTCGAGTCCCAGCGCGTCCACCGACAGAAGTTCCTGAATCTCCGCCTCAAGTCACATACGTTTCAGTGGAGTCCCCCCAAGGAAAATAGGTTGAATAGTTATGGCACAGAAAACCATCGAAATCTTTGATTTAGAGGGCAAAGCGACGGGCAAAATTAAGTTACCTGCTGTTTTCTCGACACCGCTAAGACCAGACGTAATAAAAAGGGCAGTCTTAGCCATCCAATCTAACAGGCTTCAGCCGCAGGGCAGAGATCCCATGGCTGGAAAGAAAACCACTGCGGAATCACGCGGAACAGGCAGTGCAACCGCTAGGGTTCCACGCATCAAAGGTGGAAGCGGCAGAGCAGCATTTGCCCCTAGCACTGTAAAAGGCAGGCAACCCCATCCGCCAAAAGCAGAAAAAATCATAGTAAAAAACATACCGAAGAAGGAAGCTAAACTCGCTTTAACTTCCGCTATCGCTGCAACTGCACAAAAAGAAATCGTGGCTTCCCGCGGACATAGAATTGACGATGTGGTCGGTTTGCCTTTGGTGGTCGAAGATTCATTTGAAGGTTTAACCAAAGCAAGAGAAGTAGAGGATGCCTTTGCAAACCTCGGTCTCATCGCTGATATCGTCAGAGTTAGAGACAGCCGCAATGTGCGCGCAGGCAAGGGCAAACACCGCGGTAGAAAGATGAAGCAGGCAGTTGGTCCCCTTATCGTGGTTGTGGACGGGAAAAGCTTGGCTAATGCTGCGGGTAACCTTCCAGGAGTAGACGTAACCACAGTGGCTAACCTTAACACGGAGATGCTGGCACCTGGAGCTCACCCAGGCAGGTTAACGGTTTGGACTAATGGCGCCATTGAAAAATTAAGCAACCTGTATGGAGAGAATGCGTAATGGACGTTAACGATGTAATCTCTTATCCACTCATGACGGAATCAGCCAGCTTAATGGTTGAGAAGGACAACAAATTAATCTTTGTCGTGAACCTTAGGGCTGGCAAAGCCGATGTTAAACGTGCGGTTGAGCAACTCTATGCAGTGAAAGTAAACAAGGTAAACTTGCTCATCACACCTCAAGGTGTCAAGAAAGCGTTCGTGAAGCTCACGCCGGAATTTAGGGCTTCAGACGTTGCTATTAAACTTGGAATACTCTGATTTAGAAGGTATGATCTATGGGAAAACGTATTCGTGTTCAAAGAAGGGGTCGCGGTGGACAAAACTTCCGTGCTTCAACCCATAAACGGGTTGCTCCTGCCAAGTATCCAGCTATAGCGCCAAAGGAAGCTTTTGAAGCAGAGCTTAGGGGTACTATTGCGGATTTGGTGCATGATCCAGGTCGAGGTTCTCCGCTTTCGCTCATAGAATTCGATAACGGCTTGTCGATTTATAGCATTACTCCTGAAGGAGTTTTCGCTGGCCAGCAAATCTGCTACGGTGGAAAAGCTCCGGCAGAAATCGGCAACATTCTGCCGTTGGGAAAGATGCCTGAGGGAACGCTGGTTTGTAACCTTGAGCTTCGTCCAGGCGACGGGGGAAAGATGGCTCGTTCTTCGGGTGCATACGCAACTGTGGTCGGTCACACTCCACAGGGCACCATGATTCGTTTGCCTTCTGGGCGGACACGGTACGTTGATGATTACTGTTTAGCTACAGTCGGTGTAATCTCTGCTGCTGGACGCATAGAGAAGCCGTTTTTGAAAGCAGGCGAGAAATTCCACCTTATGAAGGCTAAAGGTCACAAATACCCACGTACCAGTGGTCGCAAGATGGTTCCTGCGGTTCACCCGTATGGTAGTAGCAAACGCAGTGCACGTCGAACCACGACAACTTCGCATGGTGCTCCTCCAGGGCAGAAAGTTGGTTTGATTGCTGCTCGGGGTCCTGGTCAGAAGAAGAAACGTGCAATTCGAGGATAAAACTAATCAAACATGGAGAAATGAAAGATGCCGAAAGAATTTAGCTATCGTGGACACAGCCTAGCCAGTTTAGCAGCGATGTCTATGGATGAATTCATAAATTTGCTTCCGTCTCGTCAACGCAGAAGTCTGCAGAGGGGTTTGACTCCTGAGCAACGTATCTTGCTTGAGAAGTTGCGTGAAGCCAAAGAAGCTCAAAAGCAGGGTAAGGAAGCAATCATAAAGACTCATGTTCGTGACCTGATTATCTTGCCCGAGATGGTTGGTGCAAAGATCAGTGTGCACAACGGCAAAGAATTCGTCGCCATAGACATAAAGCCTGAAATGATTGGTCACTACCTTGGCGAATTTGCCATAACCAACAAGCCAGTGCGCCATGGCACTCCAGGTATCGGTGCATCGCGTTCTTCGATGTATGTGCCGCTGAAATAAACTATCTTTCCTTTATTTTCTTGTCTGCTGACCTTTGGAATTGGCGTTAGGTTTCTTTAGTATCTTTAAGACTAGGCTTCTCTGCTTTAGTTGCTCTTGGAGACTATAGCCCCCTTATTTATACTCTCTAAGGTTGCAGGGGCTTGGATGTTTTGGGCTGCTTGTTCATTGAGAAGAGGCTGGGTTTTATCTGAACTTGCATATGGGATGCAACCGCTAATCTGAAAAAATGGAGGAGCAGTAAAAGAAAGCACCTGTTGCTCTACAATTAGCAATGGCTCGGTGGGTTGAGAAAAAGATGATTCCGAAGCTTAACCTTGGATGCCCAAATTACATTTTAGTCCAGGTTTAAGCATAGTAGCAAAGTGTTAATAGTGCCGTTTACTTAGTGTCTATTGAGGCTTTTTTAGGCTTTGTTTAGTTCTCAATCGTGTTCATCGAACTTTGTTGTGGAAACTTTTGCCAAAAATCAAGGAGAGGTGTTGCTTGTTTTTCCAGGCAAGTTTAAAGCGCCTGACCCTCAGGTTCCGCTGGCTCTTCTCTACATCGCTGCTTCCCTCAGAGAGGAAGGCTTCTTGGTTAGAATTTTAGATATGCGCCTGCAAGATTACCGCCGGTTCCGTGTAGGAAACCCTGTTTTTGTCGGCATAAGCTGCATGACTGGTTTGCAAATCAAGTACGCGTTGGAGTTTGCTCGTTTCTTCCGTACGCAAAACACTACAGCTCCACTTGTTTGGGGCGGCGTTCACCCAACGTTGTTGCCAGAGCAAACTGCAAGCAACGATTTTGTAGATATTGTGGTTCGCGGCGAAGGTGAATTAATAATCAAGGATTTAGCTAAGGCTTTGACTGAGAATCAGCCTCTTGACCAAGTTGCAGGCATAAGCTATGACGTTAACGGAACTATCAAAACCAACCAAGATGGAAAAGCTATCGATTTAGATGCAATCCCAATAGCGCTTCCCTATGACTTGTTGGAGTTGGAGAAGTATCCTTCTTTCAAATCAGGACGTTTCCACATCCAAACAAGCCGCGGTTGTCCGCATCGATGTGGTTTCTGCTATAATTCATTATTTAACAGGTGCAGGTGGAGAGGCAAAAGTGCCAAGCGTGTGCTAGATGAAATCGCATATATCCTAGACAGGTACCCCAACATACACATAATCGACCCAATAGATGACAACGTGTTTGTCGACGAATACAGGGTTAAGCAAATCTGCCAAGGCATCATAGATAGAAAACTTGATTTTAAATGGCGTGCCAACTGCCGCTTCGACTACCTTGCCTCGTATGATAAGGATTTTCTTGAACTTTTGGAACATGCTGGTTGCGTGGAACTGGATTTCGGCGGCGAATCAGGCTCTGAACGGCTGCAACAAATGATATGCAAGGATGTGACTGCTCAAGAGATGTTAGAATCAGTGGATAAGCTGCATCGCTGGGCACCATCAATCGAGCCCTATGTGTCTTGGATGAGCGGACTGCCAGGAGAAACCGATGAGGATTTGGAGCAAACGTTTGATTTAATGGATCAGATGCGTGAAGTCAACCCTAAAACCCAACACTACGGAATATTCTTGTACACTCCGTTTCCAAGCCCAGTCATGAATTACCTCCCACCAGAATTTATGCCGCCGCAAACCCTCGAAGAATGGGGCAAAGTGGAAGTGTTCCATTTCAATCCACCATGGCATACCAAAAAACAAGTTGAGAAGCTACATGCCATTTCCGCGGTTACCCGGTGCGCATTCTACCCGGAATCAAGAATTAAAGAGCGTGGTGTAGCGTTTAGGTTAGCCTACAATTTCCTGAATAAGATTGCGAAATATAGGTGGCAACATCGAAACTTCAACTTCCCCATCGAATTGAAAATTGCTGATTGGGTAGCTCGCAAAGCAAAAGGGTTTCTTTAAGCGCTGTAATCTCTGCCTTCTGGCTTGGAAACCGGCGGTTTTGCTCCAGCCTCTGGAATCTGCGGCAGCGGGATAGGCGGTGGAATGTTTAGCGTTCGTGATATGAGTACTGATTCTATGAAAACAACGTTTGATATGGATTGTATGATTATTTGGGCAGGCGGTTTCTTTTGTTCATAATCCTTCATGACTTTGTCAACTTCAGCTTTTTCTCCAACCACAAAAGCGTTGCCCTTGAGGCTCATTTGAGCTATGGAAGGATTATAAACAATGGATAAAACAAACGGCACTTCCAAGGAGTCATCGGCTTTTTTTTCCATTCCCACAACGTTAATGTTAGTATTTATTTGAATCGGGGGGATGGGCTTGCGGACATCCCAGAAACGTTCCGCGGAAATACTGGAAACGACTACGTTTACTCTAAGCATGAAAGGTCAAAAAAGGAATAACTGCAGTGAGAGATTTAAAACTGCTTATTTTTGCTTGTAACGTGTAAAGCCGCAGTGACCACAAGTGTAACGATCATGGTGGTCTGCCATGAAGTAACCGGGTCCACATCGCTCGCAGGTTGGCCGTGCCCTGGTGATCTTGTTGCCTTCAATCTTATACATTGCATGTACACCTTTCTCTTCTCTGTGTTTTTTTTCATGTTTGCCTTTTTCAGCTTTCTTTGCAACTGGTGCAGCGGTTTCTGCTGCAGCTACTGGTGCATCGTCTTTCTGTGTGGGAGCTTTCGGTGGCATTATGCATTAGCCTCTTCTTTGGGTTTTTCTTGCGGGATGTTCCTTTTTTGGATGTAGGCAGGCTCAACTTTTTTAGCGTGAGCAACGGACTCGTAAACGTTCGCAACCCCCTCAGTTATGGTGGTTCCCGTTTTAGTCCGCATTTTTTTGATGAAAACCACATCGTCGCCACTTTGCATTTCTGTTGCAACGGCTTTCTTAACTTCCAACCGTTGGGGGGTTTTCTCTTTAGGACCCTGAACAATTGTGAAGCTTACTTCTTTCCGTTTGAGAAGCGGGTTATCCTTGATTGATTTTATTTTGACTTGCATTAATCTTCACTTAAGGCGTAAGTTCATACAATAATCTTCTTATTTAGCTTTTCGTGGCTTTCATCTCGTTTAGGAACTGCTGTGCCAGAGCTTTTTTCTCAGCAGAGACTTTAACCACAACGACTCCTGAATATGGCTGGCCATAAATCACAAACGAGTTCTGAGGTGCAAACAAGACTGCTATGAGCGTGAGCAAATCTTCCTCACCCTCAACGACGATATGCGTGTGCTGATTGTTTTCTAAGGCTTCTTTGATGGTAGCGATTGCTTCTTCTGTTATGGTTCCCTGTGGATTACTAACGGTAACGGTTTTGTCAACGTAACCCTCTTGAGGTGCAGACTGGTTCCTTAGAAACTTGTTATCTATGATGGTTAACTGTGGATGAAGCTTGTGCTCGTGGAGGTTGCGGGAAACCACATCTCCGACGGAAATAATTCGAGACGGCTTTTCAACAGCAACAATTTCTTTCAACTTGGCCATCGTCTCCATAGCCGTACCCTGGATGAGGTCTCCGAAGGGTTCTTTGAATTTGGTGCGTAGAGCTGGAGTAACCCTGTAAACCACAGTCATCCAATTGAACCTAAATAAAAAAGAAAGTGTTGTATGTTTATGAAGTTACCGCGACTAACGCACCTTGAGTGCGTATCTGCCTTTTTCTTTAATGTTCATGGCTTTAGCAATCGCGCTGTGTTCGGGGTCGAACATAACCACCAAACCACTGTAGTCTTCGCTAAAACTCGTCGACTTACACTTTGGACAAACGTTCTCTTTCGTTATAAAATGGCAGTTAGTGCATGCTTTTTCACTCACGATTGACCCTCCAATTCTACGCTGCTTTTTCAGCCTGCTCAGCAGGCTTCTTCTCAGCGCCTTCTTTAGCTTGATCCATCTTAAGCCAGTCCAGTTTGCCTAAGAATGGTTGCCTTGCGGTAACACCGATTTTGCCACTGCTGCCAGCCCTGCCTAACGAAACTGCAGTTATGCGGACACGGACTTGGTCGCCTGCGGTAAGTTTGCGTTTCGATTCTTTTCCTAGCAGTACGCCTTGTTTTTCGTCGTATGATATGTAGTCATCCATTAGTTGCGACACATGCAGCAGGGCATCAACGGGTCCGATGCGCACAAAAGCCCCGAAATCAGCGATTTCCACGACGTCGCCTTCAACCACTTCCTGAATGATTGGGTAGAAGGTCAGCAGTGAGAAGGAAACTTTGTGGTAAGTTGCGCCGTCCCCTGGAATTATCTTCCCAATAGGGCTAACTTCTATCCCTGTCACAGCTATAACATAGCCTAATTCTTCATCTACTATGCCCTCATACTTGTGTTTCACTTGGTCTCGACCAACCTTCGAGAGTGGATTTCCGAAGGTTTCAGGCGGAATGCGAATTGTATCTTGCAAAGTAATGAGTTTAAACATCTACGATATCAACCCGTCAACGTCTAGACGCGTTTTTTGCCTCACATAAATCACTGGCACACTTATATCTCTTAGCCTCGCCCTTAAGGCTCTATCGTTCGTAAAAACAGGAGAACCCCAGCTTTTCGCCACCCTAACGATAACATCATCCACCGTCTCGCCGCCGCCCTCAACTGCCACCAACTTGCATTTCTCCGCTAAACGCAACGCATAAACCGCTTCACGCTGCAGCTTAGAGGGCTCTTTTGCCGCAAGGAACTCAAGTTCACTCTTTACCGGCGACAGTAAAATAAACTCCACACTCCTATTTACCAAAAGTTTTGTTTCCTCAAAAATATCAATCTTGAACTTAAGTGGAACAAAGAGGGCGTTTGAATCTAAAATTACTTTTACCGGTGGATGTTTGGGCGGTGAAGCCGACACTTGACATGGCTCCTGGCTCTAACGTTGGAATCTGCGTATTTAAAACATTTCGCATTGTTATTTCTTTCCACCTCGCTATTCGCTTTGGCATACGCAACCGACCACAGCATCCACAGGTTGCTGCATGTCGACCGCCAACGGAGAGAAAAGCGCTAAAGCAGACAAAAACAGGAAGACTCAACTTAACTTACCATTACTTTAAATACAGAAGAATGGTTTGGTCAAACTGGTGACTGAATGCTCCGCGAAAAATCTTGTGGTGCCGTAATCTTCCTAAGAAACGAACCGACAAAATATCTTCTTCTAAACTATGCCGCAAGCCACTGGGACTTCGTCAAGGGAAACGTTGAACCAAACGAATCCGAAAAACAAACTGTTATCCGAGAACTCCAGGAAGAAACAGGCATAACCGACGCTAAATTCATCGATGGTTTTCGAGAAACCATATCTTACTTCTACCGCAGGCAAAACCTGACAGTGCATAAAGAAGTGGTTTTTTTCTTAATGGAAACTCAGACGCCTAAAATCCAGTTATCTTTTGAACACATAGGCTATGTTTGGCTCAGCTATGCAGATGCCCAAGAAAAACTGACTTATAAAAACGCCAAAGACATCCTCAAAAAAGCCCATGACTACCTTATAAAACAAGGAATAATAAAAAACTAGACTTTACTTAATAATTCCATACCCGATGAGTCTCCACCGAGCAGTGATTTTTCTACTGATAGCCACCCGAGAACCTGGCAAGGCACAGACTGGACGCGTCAACTTCACCTTAACTGTATTCTGCTTTATGGAAACAACTTTACCAACATTAACCGCCGATCCCACATGCAGTAGTAACGCTTCATCAGGGTTAATCTTTTCCACCTTCTGAAGCTCCTTAGTGCCCAACACCCGCTCCAGCACATGCGTCTCCAGAGTTAGTTCCATAACCGTTGGAGGAAGCATGCCTGTTTTGCCTGCAATGCTGCCTGTTAAGCCATCAGCTTTGGAGTAGGATGGATCAAGAAGGGTGCCGACGCCGACTAACCCGCCGCTTGTTGCCTGTTGAACGTTCTGTTGTCCTGCTTGGAGGCTTGTGATTTCACTGATTAAGGGGTCGTACACGGTTTTGCCCTCTCTTTCAGCCATAATGCCAGGTCGAATTTCAATTTCATCACCGACCTTGAAGGTGCCTTGAGCAATCGTTCCGCCGATTACGCCGCCTTCCAAATCGTCTATGGTTGTTCCAGGCTTGTTTGTGTCAAAAGAGCGGATGATAAACATCAGCGGCGGCAGGGTTGGGTCTCGTTTAGGCGTTGGGATGAGGGTTTGGATGGCGTCTAAGAGTACATCGATGTTTATGCCGCGTTGAGCAGAAATCGGGATGATCGGAGCATCCTCTGCGACCGTGCCTTTAACGAAGGCTTTGATTTCTCTGTAGCTCTCCAACGCCCTAGCGCTATCAACGATGTCAATTTTATTTTGGACGATTATTATGTTTTTGATGCCGCTAACTTCAGCAGCTGCAAGGTGCTCGCGGGTTTGCGGTTGAGGACAGGGTTCATCTGCAGCGATAACTAGGATAGCTCCATCCATGATGGCTGCGCCTGAAAGCATCGTAGCCATTAACGCTTCGTGTCCAGGTGCATCTACGAAGCTAATTGCGCGGACAAATTCGGCTTCTGAATTGCATGCTTCGCAGTAAGGTTTGGTCGTGTAGTTCTTTGGAGGTGGGCATTTGCATTTGTAAATTGGCATGTCAGCGTAGCCGAGTTTTATGGTGATGCCACGTTTTAGTTCTTCGCTGTGACGTGAAGCCCAAGTGCCAGTTAAGGCTTGGACAAGGGTGGTTTTGCCGTGGTCAACGTGCCCGATAGTTCCGATGTTGACTTCTGGCTGCTTAGGCAAGGGTTTGGGGGTACTCATAACTTTCTTCTTCTTTCCAATAAATACTGAGGAATAAAGGATGAATTAATTATAGACGTTTATAAGGTTTAAGCATGCACTAAAGCACGATTACTGTTGTTTGGGTGCCTGCTCAGGCTTTGCTTCAGGCACTTTGGCGGAAGCGGGTTTTTCAACAATTTTCATGTTAAGTTGTACAATTTCGTCTGTGATTACGTTTCCTCGGACGGTTTTGCGTTTACGTTCACCTTTGTTTTTAGGGTTGAAGCCAGCTCCGCCGCTTAAAACTACGCTTCGGCGTACGCCCCCGTGAACGTTTGCTCTCATGGGGACGCCGTCTTTGTCTGATCCGCCCATAACTTGGACTTTGTGTGCAGGCAGGTCCACGACTGAGCCATCTATTGTCTCGCCTACCCTTCTGCCTATGAGGGCGGCTGCTCGGGCTTCTTCCAGTTCGACGACTTTTGATGTGCCAGCCTGGGGGTCGGAAACTATTACTTTGAATTTTGCCATTTACTGATTAACGCTCCAGCGGAGATATGAAGTTGGGTATCTAATTATTAAGTATTTAGCCCGACGACTCATTGATTTTTCAGTGCCTATATTCTCTGCAGAAATTTTGGCGAGACTTTTGAGAAACCGATTAAATTAGGGCTAATTCTGTGGGGTAAGGTTTTAATGTTGCCTTAGAATCGATTGTTCGCTATGTGGCGGCTAGGGTTCTTCTTTCACGAGATAGCTTTCGGATTGCTGAGCGTCTTCATACCACTCTACCTAGTCGCCCTAAAAGACACCAGCGTTCTTGGTGGACCGCTTGTCGCCCTCGGCATCATGGCTTCCGCAGCGATTTTTTGCTCTATTCCAGCCTCTTTTCTGTGGGGTTACCTGTGCGATGCCACGCGTCACTACAAGGCTTTCATCCTTCTTTCTTTTCTTTCGTCGGCGATAATTCTTTTCTTGATGACTTTGCCCTTTGCTAAAAGCGTCGTTCCTTTCGTTGTCTTGTATGTTGTTATGCAGATGTTGCATGTGGCGCATGAAGCCCCCAAAAACGTTCTCATAGCCGAACACTACAGTAGAGATGAGTGGGAGAAATCCTATGGTTTCTATGAAGGGTTTACTGAGATTGGTTTTATTGTTGGATTGGTCCTTGGCTTAGTGTTATCCGTAGGGTTGTTTACGTTCACCGCGTCCTTTAGCCCCGCTGTTTTAGCGACCTACACTCTCTACTTATGCAGTGGCTTAAGTTTAGCTGCATTCATTTCTTCCGTTTTGTTGGTTGCTGATCCCTTGATGATTTTTGAACGGCGTTTAGTGTGCATCGAGAGAAAGATAGATTTCACCTATCGCGGTGTACAATCGTACGGGTTACGGCTGGATGGCTCACTTAGACAACCCAGTTTTCTAGGGTTTGCCTTCGCTATAGTTCTTTTCTCGCTGGCAACGAGCATATTCTTTACGCCTCTCCCCATCTATCTTCGCTCAATTTTTGGTGGACAAGAAAGCATGGTTTACTTCGCCTACATATTAAATTCATTGGGTGCCACTGTAGGTTACTTCTTAATTAGTAGAAACGCAAGGTCCATGGATTTGAAGAAACAGATGCCTCGCTTTGTTCTTTTGCGGAGTTTGCTTATCTTTAGCCTGATTGGGGCTATTCAATTAGTCTTATCGCCGACCTGGTTGATGGGTGTGTTTCTTGTTTTTATGGGGTTTGCTTTCGGAATGTACTACATCATGATGATTGCGCTGTCTATGGAGCTTATTCCTGAAGGAAAATCGGGGCTTTTCGATGGATTAGTTGGGTTAGGCGCTGGATTCGGTTCCTTTCTGGGTCCCTTTTTAGCAGAAAACCTCAAGTTTATTCCGACATTTTTAATCGCTGCTGTCGGCTTCCTCTTAGCCTTCATAGTTTTGAAGATATTTACGTAAAAGCAAAAAAGAGAAAGGGTTTAGCGAATTTCTCGCTGAATATTTATTCGGTGTGTACTCTGTAGAGGTCTATGTCTTCGCGCATACTGGGCGTTAATTCTAGGAATTCGCGCACTGACCGTTCGATGTCTTTGGATTGTGTGACGTATCTGCCAACGATGAGTATGTCTGCTCCTTGTTCGAGGGCTTCTTTGGCTGTTTCTGGGACTATGCCGCCTGCGACTGCTATTAAGAACTTTTTGTTGGGGAATGCTTTGCGGATTAGTTGTATGCGTTCAAGTCCGCAGGTTCTTCCGCTTTCTTGGTCTATGCCTCGGTGTAAGATAACGATGTCTGGTATGTCTTTAAGCGATTTCAATTTGCTCAAGACATCTTCTACGTTCAGCATGTCTATGACTGAATAGATTCCCATTCGTCTTGCTTCAGCTACGGTTGCATCAAGGGTTTCTGGTGGTGCTAAGCCTGCTGCGACTACGGCGTCCGCTGTGTCTTCATATGCGATGTCTACTTCGACTTTGCCTACGTCGAGGGTTTTGAGGTCCGCTATGATGAATTTGTCCTTTGCTATTTGCCTAAGCTCACTGATCACGCGTGTACCGTAACGTTTTATGAGTGGAGTTCCGACTTCAATGATGATTCTGTCGCTTCCAGGTATTTGTTCCAGCACTTTCTTTGCG
Organism: Candidatus Bathyarchaeota archaeon; assembly: GCA_026014665.1. Classification (GTDB taxonomy): domain Archaea; phylum Thermoproteota; class Bathyarchaeia; order Bathyarchaeales; family Bathycorpusculaceae; genus Bathycorpusculum. The sequence goes on along the minus strand of JAOZHX010000017.1, from coordinate 374,913 downwards.
CCTTCAAGTGAGGGTGCGTCAAGTGCGATTTGAAGGTAGGGTGGTCTCCAGAGACGTGGAACTTTGAAGCCCATGATTGGGTGTTTTGCGCGATCTTTGTCATAAATGATCTTATCTAACGTTGGGTACTTCTTGAGTGCACGTTGTAGCGCCATTTTTGTTGCACCATAGTTGTATTGGTATATCTTGCGGTAATCGGTTGCTTGAGGGTGGATGAAGACGCTGCATATGATTACCCAATCGTCGAGTTTATCTGCCGGTATTATTCCTTCTTCTGCTGAGTCAGCGATGGCTTTGGCGACGGCTGCTTGGGCCGGACCGAAGATTTTCCCCGTGTCCTCCATGTTTTTGACTGTGACCTTGGGAACGATGAGTGTGTGGGGTTTTGGCGGTAGGTTAGGTCGAATAACTGCCAGCAATGGTGTATGTCCAGCGGATAGGTTTGTCATGCCATTAGCAAACGCCAACCCAACTGGGCCGTCTTTGTTGCCTATCATGAGGTCAACGTGCGCAACTTCATTTCCTTCTCCCACAAGGGATTCACCGATTAAGTAAACGTTTCTTGGTGCTTCATCATTGTCGCCAGTCGCTGTCGGCATACGATCAACAATTTCTTTAAAATCGACATTAAACTCTTTCAGCCAAGAGTAAAGGGTGTCTCTATGAATGTCCATTTCTTTTGCTGTCCCGACTATTGTCGGTTTTGTCGGTTTGCCTTTAGCTCCGACTTCTTTTTTTGCCGCTTCCGTTAGCATTTTTACGAGTTCTTCTCTTGTTTCTGGCTTTTTAACATCTGCTCCCGACATTTAATTTGCCTCAAGTCGCTCTTGTATGTTATCTTGTATATAAGAGTGTCGGATGAGCTTTGAAGGATTAAGGGTGCTATGGTGGATTTTAGCGTTAAGTTGTCGGTTAATGGAGTTTTGTCTGCGATGAATCTGCTAAGGGTTAACCTTTCTGCGGTAAATCTTTATATTTTGAAGGCTGGTATTGAATGCCTAATTCGACGGGGGAACTCTGATGTCTTGGCTTGATTGGACCTTACTTGGCGTATTTGCTCTTGGTTTTCTACTCTTCCTCTACGGCGCTAACTATTATAACGCTGTGGTCGGTTACACCGGCGTCTTCCTCTTCATCGGCTCAATCATCGTCTATGTCGCGGTTTACATCTACAGGGAAATCACTAAAAAACCGGTCGCTCAGAACCCATAGAGTCTGGCGTACTTTTCGTTTAGGTATTGTAGGAAAGGCTGAGAATCCAATTCTTGCCCCGTCGCTAATTTGATGAGCTCTTGGGGATCATAGAGGTCGCCTTTGGAATGGATGTTGTCCTTTAGCCATTCGTTGACGGTTTGGAGGTTTCCCTCTGATAGTTGATTGAGCCAGTTTGGTGCGGTTTTGGTGAGGGCTGTTCTGATTTGTCCGCTGTAGATGTTACCCAATGCATAGCTTGGGAAATAACCGTACAGTCCGCTTGCCCAATGTGTATCTTGCATGACGCCTTCAGAATCGTTTTGTATTTTGACGTCTAAGTAATCGGCGTATTTTTGGTTCCACGCCTGAGGCAACTCGTCTATATTGAGTTTGTCTGCAAAGAGATCCCGTTCCAGTTCAAAGCGGATGATTATATGGATGCTGTAGGTCACTTCGTCAGCTTCGATGCGTATTTTTGAGCGCTCAACCCTGTTTATGGCTTGAACGAAGGGCTCTAACTCAACGTTGGATAGGGCTGATGAGGTTTGCCTGATTTTCGGCAAAAAGCTCGCCCAAAACTCTTGGGAGCGCCCGATTATGTTCTCGTAGAATCTAGATTGGGATTCATGGATGCCAAAGGAACATGTGGAGCCGACAGGCTGGTATTTCCATTCTTGGTTGAGGTTTTTCTCATAGATTGCATGTCCAGTCTCATGCAGCACCGAGAAGATGGAGCTTGAAAAATTGTCGGGATGGTAGTGAGTAGTTATACGGACATCATCATAGCAACCTGAGGTAAAGGGATGCTCTGTTTCATCGATCCTTCCGCAAGCCGCCGCTGAGACGGTGTCGTAGCCAAGCATTTGGGTTATGAGTTGGGCAATCTTTCGTTGCTCCTCAACCGGCACAGGACAATTAAGAATGTCGGTCGAGGGTTTGGTTTGACAGCTCTCAATTTTGGCTATAAGAGGTTTTAGCCCTGCTAATAGCTGATTGAACGTTTCGGTTATGGTTTGCGCGGGCATCTTTGGTTCAAAGTTATCGATGAGAGCTTCATAGGGGGTTTTAGTTTCTTTTACTTTCATCAGGATTTCGGCGGCTTGTTTGCTAAGGTCGAGGAGTTTTTTGAGGTCAGCTTTGTATAGGTTGAAGTCCTTTTTTGCTTTCGCCTTTTTCCACAAATTCACCGTGATGGCTTCTTGCATGGAAAGCTCAGAGACAAGCCTTTCAGGCAGCGCCGTTTGTTCTTGGTAGCTTTTGTTTATGAGGTAGAGGTTGCGTTTTTCAACTTGTCCCATGCTCTCATAGTCAAGGCTTGTTTGGATGGTTTTGAGAAGTTTGCCTATGTCTGGGTCAGTGGCGAGTTTATGGTGCAGACGGCTCAACAACGCCAGCTGTTGGCTACGTTGTTCGACGGCTTTGGGCGGCATCATGGTTTCCATGTCCCAGTGGATGATGCCTTGAGCGGTCGATAACACCATTATGTCTTTGAATTTAGAAAGAAGCTCCTTGTAGGCAGATTCTACGTTGCTAGTCAATAATGATTTCTCCTATTTCGGTATGATGTACGTAGTTTATTTAGTGTTACCCTTAACAGGCAAGGATTGATTGGTGGTCACTCATTCATTTCAACGCCATCTTGATATGCACACCAAAATTTCTGCAAAACTTTTTTATTCAAGCGTTTACTGCCCTGTGTTGAGGCGTTATGTTTTGAGTTCAGTTGAATCAAGTAAAATTTTAGCCGGCATAGGTACCGTACTGCTTATTTTCAGCGCTGCCCCTGTGGTAGGCATAATCGGCATAATACTTCTCTTGATTGGCTTAAAAGGTCTCTCAGAATACTACAGGGATGACACCATATACCAGAATGCTGTTCGAGGCGTCATCTTCGGCGTCATCGCCATAATAGCTCTCTCTGCAAGATTAATTGGAACAGCCCTAACCGGAGTTTTAAGCGGCATATCCTCAGGTTCGTTAATCAGAGCAGGATTAGGTACGTTGGCTTTACTCGCAGTTATAGCGGTTATCTTCGTCTTCTTCTTGCTGATGGCTCTAAATTTCAGGCGATGCTTTTACGCGCTTGCAAACCATACAGGTGAACAACTCTTCAGGACGGCAGGAACCCTGCTCTTTGTTGGCGCCATCCTCACGATAGTCTTCATCGGCTTACTGTTCATATTCATCGCTTGGCTGATTGCGGCAATAGCATTCTTCACCATGAAACTGCCATATGCCTACGGACCGCCCACACCCACAGCCATGCCACCCCCCGCTCAGGGAACACGGTTCTGCCCTAACTGCGGCGCACCCGTCGATGCAACTGCAGTCTTCTGTCCACGCTGCGGAAGGCAACTTCCCCCACCATAACAGTAAACCAAAACTTTCTCGTTAACCCAGAGTCTTATGGGCGCTGGTCACCACACCACAGCGCTTTCAACATGAAGCCATGCAGGGCATGTGGAGAAAACATGGTTCCACACACAAAACAAAAACAGAAAAATAAACCAAACCCAAAAAGCAACCCCAACCACAAGCCATCTTGTGGCGCCCCAAAAACTGCAACACCCACATAAAGAGAGAAAACGACCATCAACGCTATCAGCACTCACAAAACCCACTTCACCAACAGAACTTAGCCACCGACAAGTCCCATCTTTTTATTTCCCGTTTAAGGAGCTTAAGGAGCGTTGTTATTTCTGGCTGAAATCACATACCTTTAAGAGAACAGCGAAGCCTCTTATAGTGAAGTGCACTGTTATGGAGAGAAAACCGCCTTACGGCCAAAAAGTCAAAAACCGCTCTAAACTGCCCCAAGCTCCTCCACTGCATGAAGAACCAATTCGTGGCATAGAAGTCGGCAAAGTAATTTGCCAAATATGCGGCAAAGCCTTCAAAACGCACGCCCAAATGGACAGGCACATGTTGACTGAACATAAATCTCCCGAAGGCAGAGAATAACACAGGGAACCCAGCGTGCAAGAGCTTCTAAAATTTTTAGTTATTAGTTATCTCGATTTTTAATTTAACCGCTTAGTCTGTTATACACCAATCGCAAACATAATATAGTGATTTGAAACAACAGTGAGCCGAGATGCCGTTCACATGAAAGCAACCATAAGCACCATAGGCTTTGCTAACAAAATACGCGACAACATACTTGCGATAAATAAAAGCAGCTTAGAGTTATTCTATGAAGAATTGAAGGCGGCTGAATGCATAATCTGCAGCGGCTCAGGACGCTCACTCTACTCGTTAAACGCAGCCATGAGCCTACTTACCCGAGGCAAAACTGACACTAGACAAAAAGTTGTTTTGACACCCGACGATCCAGGTTTTCCAGGCAAAAACATGTACGATGCAGCCATGGATTTGGAGAAACGCTTCAAGAAAACGCTTCTCTTGATGAATTCAGGCAGTGGCTCATCCAACGATCCGCTTGTTATGGCTCAAGACCTTTCAATGTACATTGACGAGAAAGGAACAGACCGTTTTTCCATGGGGTTGTTAACGTCGAACCTAGAATCGCCTCTGGCTCAGGTCACAAAGAGGTACGGCAACGTTGTCCAAATTGAAGGGCGCGGAAAATCTAAGCCCTCTGCTGTTTACAGTGAAACAGGGATAATGGGTGATATCTTTGAGTTGGGAACGCTTGAATTGCTCAACATGATGATTGAAGCGTTCTTCCGAGGATTCGACGTAGATGGGATTTTTAAGCTATGCGAGGAAGAATTCGAAATTATCGGCAACTTAATCGACGCCAATGTTGAGTCAGAAACCTACACTCGCCTTGTAGACATGCTTGAGAGGGGAACCAACGTTTTCTTGGGCGGAAAAGGAACGGCAAATCAAGTTGCTCAAATGACTGGCATACGGCTCTTCCACATCAAAAGCTTCTTAGGCGATAATGTGTTCATGGCGCGAGGCGTCAACACACCAAGACCAAGAGCTGGCGACGTCGAAATTCTAATTTCTTACACAGGCGAAACCAAACCTGTCCTGTTATGGTGTGACGCCCTCAAGAAATTCAACGGGTCAGTTTTAGCAATAACTGCCTGCGACAACTCACCATTAGCCAAGAAATCCGACCTCAAAATTGTGTTGCCCGAAGAACCCAGAGTAGGCATTCCGAGAAGGTTCTACACTCGAGCAGCATACGTTCTCAGCCCATTGCCCGTCAAACTGGCGGAAAGGCTCACGCAAAGAGGCTTAGACCTGCCTGAATACATCCTAAGCTGGTACCACTCAATAACAGAGTAAGCATTTGGTGACCTGCGTATGTCCTATAGGGACCTCAACAGTATAAAGTTTCCAATATAATCGAAAAATTGTTCCGTGTAGCTTTTGCAGCCTTTGCCTAAGGGACCACTAACCTGTGTAAATAGATTTGTTAACGCTAAGAAATAAGAAAAAAAAATTTGGAAGGTTATTTGCGTTTTAGGGCTGCTGCGATTGCTAGGGCTGCGACTACTATTAGGATTACCACTATCGCGTAAATCCACAAATTGAGCACTGCTAAAAACCAGGCTCCGCCGACAGCGATTGCAACCAGCCCCAGCGCCATGGTGCTAAATCCACTGCGTTCATATTTGACGGGTTTGCTTTCCCTTATTGCGCCCAGCGCCAGCATCCATAAACCTGAGAGCAGCAAAACAACTGGAACAATCAGCGGCCAATCGATGAGTTGGGCAGCGTAGAGCAGTATGGCGACTACTATGGTTAGGAAGAAGACGCCGATTGTCAACAGAGTGCGGTTGCTTTCACTCATCACGGTGCCTCTTAGCCGAATTTATATCCGCATTCAGGGCAGAATTTGCTGCTAGCTGGGATGGATTTCCCGCAGTTAGGGCACTTCATCGTTTCAGCTGACGGAGGGGTCAGTTGTGTTCCGCAGTTGGGGCAAAACTTGCTTGTTGCCGGAACTTTCTCACCGCATTTGGGACAGATGACCAATGCCGCAACGGGTGCTGCTTGCTGTTGTCCAGTGGGAGTCATGATCTGTGGGATAAGCACCATGCCTGCTCCCAGCGCTCCTGCTCCGCCACCTTGGCCAAGCGACGCTGCTGCGCTTTTTACGGTTTCCATGCGAAGCACGTCTCCTGGTGCGGTTTGTCCTGTCTTGAGCCAGAAGAGGCGTTCACGGTATTCAGGTGTGGTGTCTATGCCTTCGAAGCGCAAGTCGGTTAGTTCGATGCCGACGCGTTTGAAGTAGTCTATGAGTGAGTTTTTAACGATGACGCTGGTTTCGTCTAGGCGTGTGAACACGGTGACAAGGTCGTAGTGGCTGAGCTCGTCGATTATTTTTTCGTTAAGGAAGCCGCGGAGGAAATCGTTGACGCTTTGGGTAGTGTAGGCTTTTTGTCCGCCCACAACTTCGTTAACGAAAAGCGAAGCATCGCCGACTTTGAACCAGAATTGCCCATATACTTGCAGAGGAGCAAGCTCAGTGGTCTGCGCTCTTGTACCCCATTTGCCAGCGAAGACTTTGGTGCTGATGAAAAGCACTGTTGCCTTGAATGGTTTGTTGCCGCCAAACCCCACGAGCCTCGTCAGCAAGCCAGTGATTAGGGGTAGATTAAGCGTGGTTAACGTGTGTCGCCCTGCACCGAACACGTCATAGGCTTTGCCGTCTCGGAAGAACACTGCCATCTCGTATTCGTGTACGATTAGTTGGGCTCCCCATGTTATGTCTTCGTTGGGGTATCGCCAGACTATGTCTTCTGCTCCCACGTTTGTCCATTCAATAACTTGTGGCATTATGCAGTCACTCCCATGATTACTTCTGCTCGCTTATCAAAGGCGTCCTCAAACATTTCAATCTTGTCTGCAACACCTTGAATCTTACTCTTCAAGTTCGAATAATCCCCGCCTAACAGTTGCGCTTTGAGCGCATCGATTTCAGAGGTTAGAGCGCTGACAGTGTCAAGCAATTGATTATCGTAAGCTATCATGCGGTCTAGACTTTCCTCTTTAATCTTAACCACATCATAGAAACCGGAGTATCCATAGGATGCATGGTTAACTTTTTGGGCTATGCGATCCATTTTCGCATTCAATCGGTCAACATCTGGCAGAATATCTAAGTAGCGTTTGTCTGCTATTTTCTGTGCAATCGTTCTAACGTTGTCTTTATCTTTAGATAGCTTGAGGTAGAGATGATTCCTAATTAATTTGTCTGATTCACGTCTAAGCTCCTTTTCCTTGTATCCACGGAAACCTGGGAGCGCTGCTGCAATACGCTCGGAAAGCCTCATTTGACTTTTCGCTTGGGCATAAACATCTTTATTTTCGCTCATTTCTCATTTCCCCTAAATTTAGCATTCCGTTATAAAAAAACGGTTGCTTTTAAAGTTTGTTAAATCGAATTAGAACTTGAAGGCAGGTATGTCGCCCTTTAAAACCATGCCTACGGCGCCGTCCACAATGATTTGGTAGCTGTTGCCTTTATACTCATATTTTATGAACCAAACTGGTGCATGCAAATACACCATCTGCTTGATGTTCACAGTCGTTGTTGCTTCAACAACTTTATCGATATCTTGCTGGAGCAGAAAACGGTGATGGGCATCAATCTGCTGTTTAGCTATCTCGATTGCTTGGGTGCGTTCCATCTCGCTGTTAAGCAGCTTTGCAAACCCTTCGATTCTTCTAAAATCATACGGTATCTTGCCTGCTAACGGCACATCATATGCCCTGGTTGGAAAGCCTGCGGCTTGCCGAGCCAAAACCAACCAGTTGTACTCTTTCTTAATCTCCCCTTCCTTAACGATAGGAGGCGCAATTCGCTCAAAAATTCCTTTGTACGTGGTTGAAGCCTCAACGTTGACCACCCAGAACGGCAAGTAAACAAGGTTTTTTTCAGTGATTTTCGATTTTTTGGCTAAATCGGGCGGTTTCATGAAGCCTGAACGCATCCAATCTTTCACAAGGTTCTCCATTTGCTCTGGACTGTAACTGTTTAAAAGCAATGAATGCTCAAAGGTGAAGGCTTCACCTGTTTGGATAACAGTTGTGAAACCGCAATATTTGCAGGTAGCTATGATTTCCCCCGGCTTAAACTCCACTGGGGCGCCGCAATGCGAACATCTGATACTTTGTGCTACAGCCATGTTAGTTATGCATTCAGCTTTTCACGTTTAAGGATTTCCCTTGCGACGATGACGCCTGAAGCGGATGCTTGGATTAAGCCGCGAGTGACGCCTGCGCCGTCTCCTATGGTGAACATGTTTTGGATTTTAGTTTCCAAAGCATGGTTGAGTTGCAGGTGAGAAGAATAGAATTTGACTTCTACACCATAGAGCAAGGTTTCTGGCGAGGCTACTCCTGGAGAGATTTTATCTAGCGCTTGGAGCATCTCACGTATGTCGGCTAAATAGCGGTAAGGCAAGACGAAGCTTAAGTCACCTGGCGTGGCGTTTTTGAGGGTAGGCGTAACTACGCTGTGTGATATACGTTCAGGCGTGGAGCGTCGCCCATGGTTGAGGTCACCTAACCGCTGAACCATAACGCCACCGCTCAACAGGTTAGATAGGCGGGCTATGTATTTGCCATAGGCAATCGGCTCTTTGAAGGGTTCAGTAAAGGAGGTGCTGACGAGGATCGCAAAGTTGGTGTTCGCTGTCTTGGTTTCTGCGTGGCTTCCACCGTTAACAGTCAAAACGCCATCGTAGGATTCTGTAGTAACTTCACCATAAGGCGAAACGCAGAAAGTACGAACCATATCGTCGAATAATCGTGAGTAATAAACAAGTTTGGGTTCATAGAGCGTTTTTGTGAGGTTTTCCATAACTGAAGCCAAAAGCTCAACACGGACACCGATGTCGACTGGGTTGTTAACCGTTTTTAGTCCTCGGACCTGGGCTTCCGTTTGCAACCACTCCGCGCCGCTCCTGCCGGGAGCAATTATGACATATTTGCCTAGGAATTTTTCGCCGTTTACTGTTTCAACGCCTTGTATGGTTTGGTTTTCAGCGATGAGCCCTTTGACTTCGGTTTTAGGTTGGAAGGTTATTTTGCCATTGAGTTCCCTGCGCATGCGGTATAGCGTTTCGAGGCATTTGTCTGTGCCCATGTGGCGAACTTCTTGCTTGATAAGTTTGAGCCCTGCAAGGGAAGCTTTTCGTTCAATTTCATCGACTTCGGCATTCTCAGTGCCATATACCTGTTCGCTGGCACCGAATTTCAAATAAACGTTATCAACGTGTTTTACAAGCTCTTGAAGTTCCTTGGTCGATACGTACTGGTTTAGCCAGCCGCCGACTTCAGTGGATAGGGTGAGTTTGCCATCACTGTAAGCACCTGCACCACCCCAGCCTGAGAGCACTGAACATGGCTCGCAATGGACGCATTCAAACCCGCGGCTGGAGGGGCATTTGCGTTTGTCGATGTCTGGTCCTCGATCCAATATTAGGACGTTGAGGTTTGTTTTTTCCGTTAGTTCTAATGCTGAGAATATGCCGGCTGGACCTGCACCCACGATTATTACGTCGTATTTCAAGGTTGTCTGCCCTCTCGGAACCCAGAATTACATGTCACAGGTGCCATATATTTGTTAGTGCAGTTAAGCTTGCAAGAAGCAGGTAGATTAAATGTGTATTTTTAAGATATATCTAAAAAACATTTAATACCTTAAACCTTGCATAAATTGGCGAGCGACATGGCAAAAGAAGCAAAAAGTAACATAGACGATATAATTAGCGATTTCTCACGCTTCTACATACTAACCATACTCTATGAAGGGCCAGCCCACGGCTACAGCATAATAAGCCAATTCAAAAAACGGGTAAAAAAAGAAATCAGCCCAAGCCTAGTTTATCCATTTTTAGAAGAACTAGAAGACAAAGGCTTAGTCAAACATACCTTGCAGCCTTTGGGAGATAAAGTGAAGAAAGTCTTTGAACTAACAGCGGCAGGCCGAGAACTCTGCACGGGACTGTTCAAGCGCTTTGCTGAGCTGGTATCAATCGCCATCGAACCTAGCCTCTACGTCTGCGCTCACTGCGGCTGCAAAGTCTACGAAGGTGCCTACCGCGAAGTCATCGACGGCAAAGAGATGGCTTTTTGTTGCATGCACTGCGCCGCCTCATACAAGGAATGCAAACGTTCGAAGTAAAGTAGAGATTTGCTAATTTGATTTAGTAGCCGTTGTTTCTAGAAGCGTCTGAGAGAAACCACCTTTGAGCAGTTGCTTTAGCCCCGTTAAATGGAATATCGGGTAGCCTGCGATTATTTGGAACCAGAACGTCAACAACCTCGTCAAGGTTGTGGCTGCACTAGCTATGAGTATGGGTACCCCCAGCACCGTATAGAAGGTTATCATCGTAATTTCGACCGCTCCGACTGGGAAACCTGCAGTGATTGTTTCAACGGTTGAAGAGACACAGTACACCAATGCTAGATCAACCAGTGAGATCGCTGTGAAGTTAAGAGAGTAGAAAACCATAAGGTAAACCAGCAAAGTGAAAAGCCAGGCCACGATTGCATAAATGAACGGTTTAATCAGCAACCGAGGAGTCCTCTTGTAAGTTCTGAAAGCTTCACCGAAAGAATAAAGGGATAACCGCAGGCTTTCCTGCTGCTTTTCCTGTTTGACCTTGTCCTTCGAAATAACCCGAATTATAATCATAGCAACTTTGACTAATTTTTCAGCCGCGCTTTCTTTAAGCGCCAAAAATAACACGATGCCAATCAATCCCAGTGAGCCAGCAGCAACAAGCAACAATGTTCCAACCAAATAAGGGGGCATCTGCCGACTTGATAAGAGTACAAGAGAACCAATGAGCAACCCCCCAGTATAAACAAACGTACTTAGAATTCTTGAGGTGATAATGGGCGCCGCAGTTGCTCCTACATTCTGTTTGGTTTCCTTTTTGGCGAGGTAGATTCGAGTGACTTCTCCACAGACAGTCTCGCAGGGAACAACCATCTCAACGAAGTTGCCGATCCAATTGTACACAACCACTTTTTTGAGACTCAACTTTACTTTCAATCCTTGAAGCAAGCTGTGCCATATTAAAGAGTCAAACACGATACTCAAGAGCAACGCGGCTATCGCTATAGAATAATACAGAGAGTACTGCTCAAAGTTTAGTTGGCTAATGAGCTGAAATAACGAATCTAAGCCCACAAAGAACGCCAAATACATAATGAAGGCTACTAAACCAAGAAGCATCAATATGGTAGACTTGTGCTTGCTGACCGCCTTAGGCAAACGCACCCTAAGTTTCCAACCTATCGCTCGTATACAACCCAACCGCTTACATACATCCATTCTAAGCGCTTCTTAAACCTAAGTGACTGTACAGCGCCAACAACAGGTTAAATTAACAATTTCAAGCTCTTGCTACATAATCAGATTGAACCTGAATCTTAGAGCTCAAATAATTTTGTAGTCTAGCAAGAAAAAGGTTAGAGTAGACGGAAATTTTCTTTTACGGTAGTCAGCACGACGTGTGTGTTTGTGCGTTCTATGTAAGGAAGGGCGAGGAGTTTTTTGGTGAAAGCGCCTAAATCTTCACGGCTTTTGAATTTCGCTACGATGATGGCATCTGTTAAGCCTGTGACATCGTAGACGCCGCATACGTTTGGGATTTTAGCTATCTCATTCTCGGTTTCAACAAGCCTTCCTTTGGAAACAGTGATTTCGGTTAGAACTGTGAGTTGGTAGCCGAGTTTTTCGTGGTCTAAAATGGCGGAGTAGCCTTTGATGAGTCCTTCGTCTTCCATCTTTTTTATTCTAGATAAGACGGTGCCCACGGATACGCCCACGTTTTTGGCGATTTGTCGGCTAGAGAACCTTGCATCTTCGAGAAGACCCTTTAGGATCTTAACGTCAGTTTCATTCAATTCCATGATTATACTTCCTGCACGTTCTTTCAGTTTAGTCCCATTTTTTGGGACATACTTTTGATAATCAGACATTTAAGTTAATAAAAGTTTAGTTTTTTTACTCAAATAATGAATGCAAACCAGCAGTAAACCTTGGAAAATCATTTAGCTTTGGCAGAAACTATACAGCAATGTTAAATTAGAGCCTAACCCCCAATAGTCGTGAGCCACCATATGCAAACCAAATATGACACTATATTGGTGTTGGATTTCGGCGGACAATACTGCCATTTAATCGGACGAAGAATCAGGGAGCACGGCGTCTACTCGGAAATCGTTCCCCATGACATCTCGCCCGAGGAAGTGGTGGCTTTAAACGAGAAATTTAATGTTAAAGGCTTAATTCTTTCAGGCGGACCTTCAAGCGTCTACGAACCCAACGCACCCAAACTGCACCCTCGCATCTTGGAAGTGAACCTGCCGATTCTTGGCTTATGCTATGGGCATCAACTGCTTGCGCAAATAACTAATGGCAGAGTTGAGCCTGCAACGTGCAAAGAATACGGCATCGCCCAAGTCACCATCGACAAACCCGTCGGCGTCCTGGAAGGGCTAAGCGAGCATGAGCAGGTTTGGATGAGCCACGGAGACACCGTGCCCGTTGCCCCTCCAGAATTTGAGCCCTTAGCGCACACAGATAACTGTCCTGTTGCAGCGTTTCGCCACAAGTCAAAGCCCATTTATGGCTTACAATGGCACCCCGAAGTCATTCATACGGAGAAGGGCACACGGATGCTGCAGAACTTCATATTTCAAGTCTGCAAGTGCCAAGCCAACTGGCAAATGGAAGACCTCATCGGCAAAATGGTCAAAGAACTCCAAGTCGAAACAGGTGGAAGTCGAGCCATCATCGGCTTAAGCGGAGGCATAGATTCCAGCGTCGCAACCGCTTTGGCTGCCAAAGCAATAGGCGATAAACTCACTGCGGTGTTTGTTGATCATGGATTCATGCGGGAGGGCGAACCGGAATCAATTCGCGAAGCGTTCCAAAAATTTCCTATAAATTTCGTCGTAGCGAATGCGCAGGAGCGTTTTATGGCTAGATTACGAGGCATCACAGAGCCTGAAACAAAACGTAAAATCATGGGTGAAGAATTCATCCGTGTTTTCGAAGAAATCGCAAATGAATCAGGTGCCCAATACCTCATTCAAGGCACCATATACCCTGACCGCATCGAATCAGGCTTTCGAAAAAACAGCGACAAAATAAAAAGCCATCACAACGTAGCAGGTTTACCCGAAAAAATCAAGTTCAAAAAAATCCTCGAGCCTCTCCGAGACCTCTATAAAGACGAAGTCCGCAAAGTCGCCCGCATGCTGGATTTACCTAAAGAAATCGTTAATCGTCAACCGTTCCCTGGTCCAGGTTTGGCGGTTCGGATAATCGGTGAGTTGAGCGAGGAAAAAGTCGCCATCGCAAAGAAATCTGATAGAATTGTTCGTGAAGAGATTGAGAAAAGTGGCTGTTCAGAGAACCTCTGGCAATACTTCTCGGTGGTGACAGACACCAAAGCAACCGGTGTCAAAGGCGACGCACGCGCGTATGGTTATGTTGTTGCGATAAGGTGCATGGAAAGCCGTGAAGCCATGACGGCGAGTTTCGCTAAGATTCCTTACTCCGTGCTTGAAAAGATCTCAACGCGCATCACAAACGAGATTCCGCAGGTAACCCGTGTGGTTTACGACGTTACCCATAAGCCCCCTGCAACGATAGAGTGGGAGTAAGAAATTCATAACGGTTTATATAAAAAAACGCTAATACTGTAAAGCATAATTAAGGTGACACAGTGAAAGCGTTGATTTTAGCAGGCGGCTATGCAACTAGGCTGCGACCGCTAAGTTGTGCCAGACCCAAAACCCTCTTCCCCATAGTCAACAAGCCGTTGTTACAGTGGATTTTTGAGCGATTAGCCAAAAACGGCGTCGACGAAGCCATACTTGCAGTTAACGCATTAACCCAGTTCTACATCAGGCAGCAAAAGCCACCAAGATATGGTTTAAAAGTCAAATTCTCCATCGATCCACCAAAAAAGCCGCTGGGCACAGCGGGGCCTATAAAAAAGGCGGAAAAACTCCTTGGGTACAATGAGCCTTTCATAGTTCTAAACGGCGACATATTTGCAGACATAAACTACCAAGCACTTCTAGAAACACATAGAAAAACAAAGGCTTTAGCAACTATAACCTTGTGCAGCGTCGATGACCCCTGCAGCTTCGGTGTCGCTGAATTGGTCAACGGCAATAGCATTAAACGCTTCATAGAAAAACCAGCCAAAGGGCAAGCGCCCAGCAACTTAATCAACGCTGGAGCTTACGTTTTGAGCCCAAAGATTTTCGAATACATCCCAGCGGGACGGGCGGTTTCAATTGAGCGGGAGGTTTTCCCAAAACTTGCTGACGAAGGCAAACTTATGGGTTTTTGCATGAATGGGTTGTGGATGGATATTGGGAAACCGCAGGAGTATTTGGAGGCAAATAAAGTGATACTTGATTCGCTGGCAATGAAAAACCAAATCAGCCCAGAAGGGTTTGCGGTTAAACAACCTATCGCTTTAGACCAAGGCGTAACGGTAGGCGAAAAGTCGGTCATCGGACCCTATGCTGTCGTTGGCAAAAACGCCAAAATCGGGTCAAACGTCAGGATAAGCAACTCCGTGCTTTTTGCCGAGGCTGAAATCGCCGATGGTGCGGTGTTAAACGGGGTAATCATCGGTGAGGGCGCAAAAATAGGGAAAAACGTAAAACTTGACCCAGGTTGCATAGTAGGCGATCAAGCAAGAATAAAAGATAACGTTTGCTTGCCTGAAGGCTCAGCCATATGTCCGGCGAAAGAAGTCTCGGAAAACGTTTTAAAAGCTAAACTCAACTGTTAATACCCACAGAGTTGATCTTTATATGAGTGCACGAAAACTTTTCGGAACAAACGGTATTCGAGGTCTTGTCAATGTGGAATTGACCCCGCAAATGGCGATAAAAGTTGGAGCATCAATTGGTACATTTTTTGGAGCAAACAAAAACATACTTTTAGGTCATGATGCTCGGACCAGCGGTCCCATGTTTGCAAAGGCAGTCATCTCGGGTTTAACGGCCACGGGCTGCAACGTTCACTTTGTAGGTATGGCTTCGACTCCAGCCATTCAATTCGCCGTAAAAAACCACAGGATGGATGGCGGCGTCATCATTTCTGCTTCTCACAACCCACCTGAATACAACGGCATCAAGGTGATTTGGAGCGACGGTATAGAAACCTCGCATGAACAGGAAACAGAAATAGAAGACGTATACTTTGAAGAAAAAACCGTCTTCGCCCCATGGAATAAACTGGGTGAGCAAAGTGAGCTCGTTGGAATCAACGAGGAATACGCTCAAGCAATAAAAAAACACGTTGACCCCGCAAAAATAGCCAGTAAACATTTCCACGTTGTCATCGACGCAGCCAACAGCGTCGGAGGAATTGCCGCCCCACGACTGCTCAGGGAACTCGGCTGCAAAGTAACAAGCATAAACGCCAACATCGATGGTACCTTTCCCGGGCGATTACCCGAACCTAGACCTGAAAACCTCGGCGATTTAGCTGCCACCGTGAGAGCAATCGGCGCCGACATAGGCGTTGCTTTCGACGGCGATGCAGACCGATCTATCTTTGTCGGAGCCAACGGTGCGATCTATTGGGGGGACAAAACCTTCGCTATAGTCATCAAGCAGTTTCTACTACAAAATCCAGGCGCAAAGATCGTCACGCCAGTAAGCTCCTCGACGCTGATTAAAGACACAGTTGACGCCTACAATGGCGAGCTTATTTTGACTAAAGTCGGCAGCGTAACAGTTTCCCATAAAATGAAGGAGATTAACGCACAACTCGGCGGTGAAGAAAACGGCGGAATCTTCTACGGACCCCACCAAGCCGTCCGAGACGGCGCCATGACAACAGCGTTGCTGCTAAACATTATGGCCCAGACG
The DNA here is from genome assembly GCA_026014665.1 of Candidatus Bathyarchaeota archaeon. Lineage (GTDB taxonomy): Archaea > Thermoproteota > Bathyarchaeia > Bathyarchaeales > Bathycorpusculaceae > Bathycorpusculum. The sequence goes on along the minus strand of JAOZHX010000017.1, from coordinate 358,872 downwards.
GGTCAATCGCTGGCTCAACTCGTCGCAGAGCAACCCCAATACTATATTGAGAAGGGCAAAATTCCCTGTCAAGATGATAAAAAAGAAAGCTTGCAACAAAAAATCTACGAGCAAGTCAAGGATCAAAACATCAGCACAATTGACGGCGTAAAAATTTGGTTCCCAGACAGCAGCGCTATTCTTATTCGCCCAAGCGGTACCGAACCCATTTTTAGGCTCTATGCCGAAGCGAAAACACAAGAAAAAGCACAAAAGCTAATCGAAGAATACAGTTCAAAAATCAAACAGATACTACAAGCCCTCTAGCAAACCAACAGATGGGAGATTCTCTGTCGATGCTTGCCCCTTTAAACCTCACCCCCCAAGACGTAGATACTCCTGAAAAGCGGTTAAACTACAATGTGACAGTTGTAGGGTGCGGTCAAAGGGGAATTTTTTTTACGAACATGTTTGCAGAAGCTGGCTTCAAAGTTACATGCATCGACGCTGATCCAAGCGTAACTAAAAAGGTGTCAAGAGGCAAAACACCTAACTCAACCGTGGAAGCCGAGATGGCACTAAAAAGGTACATAACCAAGGGGCAGGTGAGTGTCAGCGGCGACGCAAAGAAGGCTTTTGCACAAAGCGACATTACGGTGATAGCCGTCGAGGCAAGGGTGGACGAACAAAAAAAACCTGACTACTCCACTGTCTCAAATGCCGCCAAGCAGGTTGGAGAAACACTTCAGCGAGGAGCGCTCGTTGTTTACGGCGGTGTTGCAGGTTTTGGCTTTATCGATGGCACCTTGAAGGAGACTTTGGAAAATACTTCAGGGCTGAAGTTGGGGCAAGATTTTGGTTTAGCTTACATACCAGTTGTGACGGTGCCACACTTAACAGATGATTTAGAGTTAAAGGTTGCAGCCTCTGACCCAACCAGCTTGGCAGCCGCCGTAACCATACTATCCACAGTAGCAAAAACAGTAAAACAAGTTGTTGATGTTAAGACGGCGGAATTAGCTACTTTGTTTTCTATTGCTAAACAGGACGTGGATCGCGCATTAGCTAACGAACTTGCAGTTTTTTGCGAAAACGTAAAAATGGATTACTTTGAGGTGTTAAACATGCTTGACGTTGAATCATCAATCTTTTACCCCGCTGTGTTGGAGGACGCCAACAGGAGCAGTGATGCGTGTTTGCTGCTTGACAGCGCTGAGAACCTCAACGTCAAGCTAAAACTGCAGGTTTTAGCTAGGCAGATAAACGAGGGTATGGTTAAGTATGCAGTCAATTTGACTCAGGACGCCCTTCGTGATTGCGGAAAGACCCTTCGTCGGGCAAGGATTGCCCTCATAGGTGAACCTAACCACGGAACGTTTGATGTGTTTGTCAGGTTGCTGGAGCAGAAGGGCGCAAAAGTCTCTGTTTATAAGCAGGCTAAACGGGAAGCGGCAGATTCTATGGTGGTGAAAAATACTCTCACGGAAGCGGTTGACGCAGCGGATTGCCTTATCTTTTTATCGGCGCAGATGGAAAGTGACCGCTTAAATTTTAGGAAACTCAAAGCGTTGATGAAGCTTCCAGCTGTGGTTGTGGATTTTACGGGTAAGTTGGAACCGCAAAAAGTAAGAGCAGAAGGCTTCATATACTGTGGACTGGGAAGAGGAACTGATAGAAGATGAATAAACTTGGCGTAGCCGTCATCGGCACTGGACAATGGGGCAAGAACCACGCCCGTGTCTACAAAGAACTCTCCTCAACCGAGCTTGTTGCGGTTTGTGATGTGAACCCTGAGCGGGCGCAAGCCATGGCTAACCAATATGGTGTAAAAGCCTACAGCGATAGCACGGAGATGCTCAAAGACAAAAGCATCGAAGCCGTTAACGTCTGTACATGGTCCACCATTTTAGCCAAAGAAGCCCTCAAAGCACTCAGGGCAGGCAAACACGTGCTTGTCGAGAAACCGATGGCGACCACCCCCCAGCAAGCCCAAAAACTCGTTGACACAGCCCAAGAGAGTGGCTTGCACCTAACCGTGGGTTTCCTGATGCGGTTTATCCCAGGCTTGCGGCAGATACGTCAGTCTGTGGAGGATAAAAAAATCGGTGAGTTGGTCTGTGCGACTGCTAAACGCGTTTCTCAGTGGCCTGAACGCATAGGCGACGTTGGCGTCGTCAAAGACACCGCTATCCATGACATAGATGTTATGCGTTTTATTTCAGGGGAACAGCCGACTTCTGTTTATGCAAAGATGGGCAATATGCGTATTAAAAAGTTCGAAGACTATGCTCATATCATGCTCACCTACAAGGACGGCAAGAGCGCATTTATAGAAACCAACTGGCTCACCCCCTACAAGACACGCACCTTAACGGTTACTGGAAGCGAAGCCATAATGCGACTTGACTACATCACCCAAGACCTTGCCATTGAACAAAAAAACGAAACCGTGCAGCCCCGCACCGTGTTCCAAGAACCGCTCAAGTTGGAGCTTCAACACTTCGTAGACTGCATCGTTGACAAAAAGAAACCCCTCGTCACAGGCGAAGACGGCGTTCAAGCCCTAAAAGTCGCAACTGCTGCAATTCGGTCTTCAGCCAAAAACAGGGCAATACAAATAGAAAGATAGAATGTTATGTTAGGTTGAAGGGTTTGCCTTCAGAAACAATTTTTTGAGGTACCTTCTCTTTCCACTTCTTCAAGAAAGGCAAGTCCTCAGCTTCTTTGCGCAACTCATCGGGCAGCATTTCAGGGATTTCTTCTCTAATGGGGTACCATCGGAGGCATTTTGGGCACACGATTAAGCCTTCAACTATTTCGTCTTTTTCTTCAAAAACATGCAGTTCCAGCGGGTGGTACTTGTCGATGGGGCAAGCAAGGATATCCATAAGTTTTCTCTTCATACCAATCACAACAGCATAGAATAAGCGGTAGTTATTAAAATTTTATTGCCACCTAAGCTGTGGCTTAGAGGCTAAACAGCTAGTTCTATGAGTTTTAGGGGACGATTGATTTCTATGGCTTTTGTTCCTGTGGCGAGGCTTGATAATTTAGGGTTAGCCTGCGACCCCATGGTGACAACGGCATCGCCCTTGTATGAGAGAGTGATGGTGATACCGGCAGCTGCAAGTTCCTCCGCAGCATCTCTAGCCATGCCGAGGCTGCTTTGGATGGTTTTAAGTTGCGAAAGCGTTCCTTTGCCTTTCCCTCGGCGTGTGGCTGCGAGAGTCTCCTTAAAAATTGCCTTATCGATGGCGTTAACGTCTATTTTCTGATTTGCTGCTGTAATTTCGAGGGCATCAACGTTTTTAGAGGATACTTTGATTTTTCCTGATTTTATCATCCCTGCTATGATGGCAAGAGCCATCTACTGCCCTGCCTCGCATAGATTATGTTTCGGCTTCTTTAGCGTAAACGATGTCGAGTACGATTGCGCCGTTGAGCTTAGCTTTTAACATACCGACCTCAAGAGTCAAGTCCTCAAAGCTCAGTTTAATGTCTGATTCTTTCCCTGCCAATTTATCCATGATTGCCAGGAAGGTTTCAGCCATATTTTGCGTTGTTTTTGCTAACGCATGCTCCATTTTCTTTTCGGTTTCCATCAAAACACCGATAATAAAAGAATCATTGAATTACATAAATAGTTATCGCCAACTGGTTATAAAAAAGCGGCTATAGCCTTAACCCGCTAAAAATGGTTTACCTCTATGTCTAAAACCGTCTGAAACCAATTTGGACCGGTGCTGCGTACCACTCGAGAAGACACAAACCCATAGTCTACACTTAAACCATCGAGTATTTGAGCTACTTTTTGCCTGGTTTTCTCAAGAGGGTCTTCTCCGCCAACTGCATGTTCAAAGTCGTAGTAGTGTATTTTTCCGCCCGACGCTTTAAGCGCAGACACTGCCGTTGGCAGGTACTGGAGGGCTAATTCTGGCAGAGGCATCAGCACGCGGTCGGCGACTCCTTGCAGTTGTGTTTCAATGATGTTTTTTGCGTCTCCAAGCAGGGGCTGCACCTTGCCGAAGACACGGTTCAACCGGACATTTTGCTGCATGTAGCAAAATGCAGTTGGGTTGATGTCGATGGAGTAAACTTTGGTTTGAGACACCGATTTGGCGATGATTATGCTAAAGCAGCCGACGCCTGCAAACATGTTAACCACTGTTTCTCCAGGTTGCACTTGCGCTGCAATGCGGGCTCGCTCGTGCGAAAGCCTAGGTGAGAAATAGCATTTTTCTACATCAACCTTAAAGATGCAGTCTGACTCTCGATATGATGTTTCTGTGATTTTTTCGCCTGCCAGTAGCCCCAGCGACCTGACACGAAAGTCGCCTTTGACGGGGCTGGTTTGTGCGTAGACGGCTTTGAGCTTCTTGTGAGTTGCCATTATATGTTTGGCAAATGCCTCCGCACCAGCTGTGTCGCCCCCGGCAGTTTTGAGGATGGCTATGTTGCCGATTATGTCAAAGGAGCTGTAAACTTTGCTTAACGCTTCTGCAGGAAGCACGTTAGCAACTTTTTCTTTAAGCCTAATCCTCAAGATAGTATCCTCTTTAGCCTTTACGTATTGGAAATGTTTAAAAGCAAAATACCTTTCTTTATGGCAGAGGCGTTTCTAATGGAGAGAACAGGAATTGTTTATGAATGCATGAGATGCGGCTCCCGCGTGCCATCAGACGAGTTGGACCTACGCGGCGGAGAAACCAAATGCATCATATGCGGCTATAGGATTTTGAAGAAGGTCAAGCCGCCCGTCGTTAAACGAGTCCAATCAAAATAAAAATAACTTCTCTTTTGCGCTGTATAAAAAAATAAAAAAAAGTTGGGTATAATTGTTGCCCTTTTTATGGTCGTTTTCGAAGCAGCAGTAAGCCCACGATTGCGATTGCGATGACTATGGAAATCGTTGATATGGCAAAATAGAGTTCCATCGGCGGTTCTGAGGCAGTTTGTGCTTGCTGTGTTGGTGTTGGTTGAACTTCGTCGACAGCGAAAGCTGTTTGTGCTTGTGATGGCCAGTATGATTCTGAACCTGCAAAGCTAGCGATTACAGTGTATTTGCCCGGTATGTCTGGTTTCCATTCAAAGCTAAAGCAACCGTTCATGTCGCTGGTTGTTTCACCAATGTTGCGGTAATTATTGTTAGAGTCGATGACGTCGATCATCACTTTGACGCCTTTTGCATTCGTCGGTTTTGGTTGCTGCATGTAAACGTATTCCATCCAAGAACTCATGCTTTCGTCAGAAACGACGGGAACACCATTCGGGAAGCGTTTTGTCTGAAGGTATTGAGAAGTGCCAGCTGATATATCAGTCACTGTTCCCTCGATTAGTACGCTGCTGCCGCTTACGGAAACTTTCGGTGAAACTGTTGCTGTCATGGCGCTTGGTCCTTTACCGAATGAATATACCCTTCCATCATAGCCGTTGTATGCTGTGTATTGCCCGTCTGCAATGGCAAAGTCCGTCCACCAGCCCTGAATAGACCATACGCCTTCTCCAGTTGTCGCGTTAATGACATGTAACCGTTCGCCTCTATAGAGTGGGTCGTTAGCAGAATGCTCGCCAGTAGCAGCGAAAACTTTTCCATCGGCTATGCCCATACCCATGTAAATGCCCAGGAAGAATGGGTATGTTCCATATGGGGTCATAAGTCCAGCGTCGCCAGAGTAGTATTGCCAAAGTAGTTTTCCCGTCTTAATGTCATATGCATTCATGTACCCATCATAGGTTCCAATGAATAATTTGCCGTAAGCACTGTCCATGCACCAACCTGAAGTGTAGCTTCCCCAGTCGCTGGCATTTCGGGGAGGCGTGTAGTATTTAACCTGTCCGTTGTTTATGTCTATGGCGAGAGCTTGCATAGTCTCTTTTTTATAGTTCAAGTAGACTCCGCCTTCGGTGTCCAAATGTGTTCCGCCACCACCTCGCCAGATGCTTGGGTCTTCAAGTAACTGATGGCTTGTTTCCCACATTTTCTTGCCGTCACTGCATCGAATGCCTGTTAGGTAAACCGTGGGGGGAGCAGTCGTGGTGTTTACCGACCTTCCAATTATCCATGTGCCGTCACATTCACCACCGTTAGTACCGAAAGCATAATCTCCCGAGAGAAATTGTCCTGCTGAGTTTTGAGGACGAGGAATAGCAACGTTATAGATTATGCCCGCTGTGCCGTTGTAAGCTGTGGTTCTCGAAGGGGACCAAGAAGTTTGGGTTCCAGTGGGTTTGACGGTTTCGTAGAAGCTCCATTTTGTCAGGTTGCCTCCTGAAAGAGTATATATATTCAGGTCGTTAGTGACTCCTTCGGGAGTAACCACGGTTATGAGAGCGCCTCCAGAGGGAACATTGGTTATGTTGAATACGTTTTCGCCGTTACGCGGGTCAAAGAAATACATGTTTGTGCCGCTACGTTGTATGAGAAAGTCGATAGTACCATGGGCGTTTTCCCAGTGGTTGGAAAATGAGAAAGCACATGTTAGCGTATAATCGCTTCGTCTAAAGAGTTCTTTTCCGGTAGCGAGGTCATAGCAGACATAGCCCAAGGTTGTGGCGGGTCCGACTCGTGTGTTCGAATAAAGTTTTCCATTAAGGATGATTGGTGCGAATTTACTCTGATAGGATTCGCCTGTGTAGTACCCACTTTCTCCTACCTCACCTCCGACTAAGCCTCCATTGTCAAATACTGTAGACCACAATATATGAGCCGTATTGGGAGCAGTACCGTAAGGTTGGAAGTTAGTCCAATACCTATTTTGTGAGCCGCCCATGCCCATTCTTAGCCAGTTGCTGGCTATACTTGCCCATTGCTGGTTTGATGCATCGATGGGACGTGTCCAATATTCAGTCGGCAATGGAGTTTCGGTCCAGTAGGGAATAGGTTCTTGTTGAGCTACAAATGTTGCAACTCTAGATTGCGCTGGTTTGAAAGCCACGTTAGCCTTGAAAAACTCCACATTCTCAAAGGATTCACCAGGATAGTATGCAGAGACCTTATAAGTGCCAACTTTTGTGGGAACGTAGTTAAAGGCAACTGTACCAAGCGAGTCAGTCTCCTTGAACGTTCTGGTATCATTTTGACCGTCTGGATCAGTTATAGTTACGACATAGTTATGGTAACGCGGAAAACGAAGCAATCCTGCGCCTGCACTGAGATTTTGCGAAATGTATGTCATCGGAACAACGTTAGCCCAAACAACAATTTGAGTTGATTGGCCAACGCCAATAGTTTGAGGTCCAACGGCTACGAAAAGTGTAAATTCTCTCATAGTAACCTGAGAATCCGTCGTTGGTATGCAAATCGACATAGTCAATAGAAGAGATACAATCGTAATGATGCTCAAGAGTCGTCTATTTTTAAGATTTTTTGTTTTTTCAGTTTGAACCGTAACGAAATGTGAAATCAGCTGTGCCTTATTTTTTTTCATTCTTTTTTCTCCTGCAATCATTTGTGGCTTAGGCAAACCTTTGATTTACCCAGCCAACAGAATGGTTTTCTGCTCTAGTTGTATATTAAATTATTTCAATAGCTGTTCTTCTAATTCGCCACAAAACACATCAGCCCCTTTCAATTTTGAGGCAGCGGTGCTTTAAAGACAACAACCACGGAATGGGAACGCGGTGTGTGAAAATCAAAAAGGGAAGGGAACAGGAAGATTATTTCCTGTCTTAATACTAGTAGAAGTCTTGGTCGCCGAGTTTACGAAGTGCCTTTCCTTTAAGTTTAATCGATGCAACTTGGGGGAAGTCGTCGTCTAGGTCATGTTCAACGGTCTTTCGTTTAACGGTTTCACCGCAGATTCCTTTCGGAAGCAATCGTCGCTTAAAGCACATGGAGTAGGTGCAGTTTGCGACGTTGCAGGGTTCTTCGGCTAATCTGCACCAGACGTTGTCTCTTCCGCGGAAGTACGCTGAGTTTTTGGCGCATTTAAAAGATGGGCACGTTGGTGAACACGCTTTTGGTTGAGCCACCGGGTACACCTCAATTGTCAAATCAAAATTTGTTTGTGGTTTCTCTCTTGATTTTCTTTATGTCTCTTGGATGCCATATAAACTTTTTTCCAATAAAGGTGGAATTTTATCGACTTTAGCCTGTAGCAGATGCGGGTTTTTTCCTTTTACAGCGGTAAATTTCGACGAATAGAAAAACCACTATAGCAAGAATGATTATCGATATGGTGCCTAGGGCAGTTGCAGGCAGGAGAAGGGGTCCAAGCGCTATGTACTTTGCGAGTTTAATCTGTACCGTGGTCGGTTGGTCAACTGTGAGTTTTACTGCTTGGTAGTCACTTTGAGTATCCCCGGGAGAGGCTATGATTTGCATGTCACCACCGATGATGTTGTTAAAGGTGGCTATGCCGTTGCTTTGGGTTTTGCTGGTGAGTTTTTCTGTTTCAGGACGGTTAATTATGACGTTGGCGTTGGCTATGGGGCTGCCGAAGAAGTCGACGACCGAGACTGAGAGGTCTATGCCGTAAATTGTTGAGCGTATTTGTTTTTGGCTTTCGTTGAAGGCAGGTAGGTTGGTTTCGCTTATCAGGATATTGTCTTTGTACACTCTGGCACGGTACATGCCGAAAGTAACTTCGGTTATGGCTGAGCCGTGGCTGTCCGTTATGGCCGAGTAGAATAGGCCGTTTGAGATTTCAACGAGTTCTATGCGGGCGTATGGTATGGGTTCTTGACTGTAGCCTACAACGTTTATTGTTATGTTTTGGCTGGGGCAAACGATAACGATTTCTGATGTAGCTTGTGAGGGCAGGTTGGTGAAGGTGTTATTATGCAGATTGAAGATTTGGCCATACATTGAAGCTTCAATGGTGTATGTGGCTTCGGTTAGAGCTGAGGCTAAAGTGAAGCTTCCAAAGGGGTCTGTTTTACCTGAAGCGGTGCCTGTTTTTGAGCTGCCGTATTTGTAGGATATGTCTAGATTAACAAATGGCATGGGGGTACCGTTTGTGTTTTTCACTGTGATCTTTAGGTTGGTTAGTTCACACCGTAAAGTAAATGTGCCTTCTCCAGTAACAGTTATGTTTGTTTCACCCACTTTAACTCCGTTCAAGTAAGCGGTGAGAACATGCGTGCCTTTCTCAAGCTTGAAGTTTGCGTTCCCCGATGAGTCACTTGTCGCGTCATAAACATTGTTTGCTGGGTCTCGAGCTTGAACCGAAAGGTCAGGCACGGGGTCGCCGGCTATGTTGGTTGTTTTTATTTTAACCGAATAGCCTGGAACGTTGAAGGTTTGGGTATCTTGGATTAGTTTGGAGGTACCGTCAGGTGATATTTTCACTATGTAATCGCCAATTGTTGCGTCGGAGGAAACCACCCATGAGGCGGTGATGACGCCATCTGTTCCCGCAGTAACAGGCAAAGTAGCCAGCGTGGTGCTGGTTTTGGAGTTGCTTATGGTTATGGTGGCGGCTTGGTTTGCTTGGTAGCCTGTTGCTTTTATGTTGACTGTTTGTCCTTGATGATAGCTTGTTGAATCAAGGATGTTTACGGAGAACTGGCTTTCTGCCAGGGAATCGGTTTGGTTGAAGTATAGTTTGTAGGTTCCTACGTAGTCGGTGGTTGAACCGTCAGGTTGGAAAGTGGCATCGGGAAAATTGACTTGGGCGATGGCGGTTCCTTGGGCGTTGACTGCTCCAAGGGTGACGGTTTTTGTGTATTTTGAGGCAGGGCTTGGGGGTTCAACTGTGACGGTGGCTGTGTATGAGGAGCCTGGTATTCCACCTGTTACGCTCACGTTGACTTTGAGGGTGTTGCCTTCCTGTACAGATGAGGGAATGGCGTTTATGCCGTAGCCTGTTTCAACGGTGAAACGTTGGCTATAGTTTATGTTTATGCTTACGTCTCTAAGAATTAACGCGTAGGGACCATTTAGCAGTTCGGGAACAGTGAAGTTTGCGTTGACGTAGTAACCTTCTGAGGTCCCCGTGGTCACCACGGTCTTGCCTAATATAACTTGGTAAGTGCTGTTGGGGGTATGTATGCTTCCCAGTATGTTTACCCGAGTGCCAACGGGTCCAGAGGAGGTACTGGGGGTTGTCTGGTAGATTTGCACGCCAATGTTTGTTTGCGCCAAAACCTCCAATGGCGCGCAAACGGCGGCAAGTGAAATTAAGACTAGAATGGTTAAAGTGACAATTTGTTTTTTCAAATCCTCTGCTCTCCCCGATAGATAGCTATCAATAGTGACTGATGCTGATGATTTAATTAAGTGTTAATTTTAAACTTTACCATTAAAACGTTTAATGCACTGCTGAAATCAGATAAGACAGCTATGTGCGGTTTGCCCCTTGAAATCTGTTTATGTAGGATAGGGATTTTTAAATTGCAGAGTTTTCCTAATTTAGCTAAGTTTCGGTGGATAAAGTTGGAAAAGCAGCAGATATCTCCGCTTTTGAGCGCCCTCAAGAAGCAGAAGTACCATTTAGTGGGATCTCACTCTGCGGTTAAGCGGTGCAAGTGGCTCTATGAATCCATAGTGCACGATAGACCCTGTTATAAACAGAAGTTTTACGGCATCCAAAGCCACCGTTGCATCCAGATGACGCCTTCGCTTTATTATTGTACGCAGCAGTGCTTGTTCTGTTGGCGTGCGCAAAGCGGCGATTTGCAGGTCACTTGGGACGAGATGCATAATCCTAATCGGGATACGCCTGAAGAAATCGTGGAAGGATGTTTTCGTGCGCAGGAGCGAATCGTTAGCGGCTACAAAGGCAATGAGAAGACGAATTGGCGAAAATTCCAAGAGGCACTTCGTCCCAACCAGGTTGCCATCAGCCTCACTGGGGAACCTACACTCTACGAGCCGCTAGGTGAACTCTTAGCTGTCTTCCATGGGAGAGGTTTAACTACGTTTTTGGTTTCGAACGGTACTTTACCTTCGAAACTGGCTAGGCTCAGCAAAGAACCCACGCAGCTCTACATTTCGGTTTGTGCGCCAAATCAACAGGTTTACAAGCAGGTTTGCCGCCCCCAATTCCCCAGTGCATGGGAAAAACTCAACGAGACACTTGGCTTGCTGCCGAGTTTCCGCTGCCCCACGGTTTTGCGGATGACGCTGGTGAGGGAGCGCAACATGGGTTTGATTGAGGAGTACGCTAAGCTAGTGGAGAAGGCAAATCCAACCTACATCGAAGCCAAAGCTTACATGCACATCGGTTTCTCTGGATTGCGCCTCGGGTTTGACAGCATGCCCATGCACGGCGAAGTTAAGGCATTCGCAGCAGAACTGGCGCAGAAAACGGGTTATCGTGTCATTGATGAGGCGCCTGAGAGCCGCGTGGTGCTTTTGAGCCGTTTGCAGAGGCCTATTCAGGTTTCAAGCCGCTAAAATTTTGTTTTCAGATGGAAGCTGGATAAATTTATATACTTATTTGGTTGCCTATCGTTTAAATTTAATCAAGCGGTTGTTCAAATGGTAAGCGAAGGGAAAGGAAGGCTGTTTCGAAGAAAAGACGGCAAGTATCTGGTTTACCTGCCAAAAGACTTAGCGGAAGATAGCATGTTTCCGTTTAAGGGCTCAGACACGATCTTTGTTAAAGTCAGCTTCGCGTTAGGTGATAGCAAGTTGCTGGTTGAAAGATGGATAGATAGCCAACAAACATGAACTCAGCGTTTTTAGAAATTGAAATAAGCAACAGAAAATATTCTTCTTATCAGGTGCTCCCCGTTTTGTCTTCCTTAGAAAAAGTCATACAAGAAGTAAAAGCTGAACTCCTAGACAAGAATAAGATCCGAGAAGAAACGCATGAGAGCATACGCAAAGCCACCAGCCTCTCCAAACAGGCCATCTTGCTTATCCATCAAAAACGTCTAGATGAGGCTCAAGCCATGGTTGCCAGCGCCAAAGAAAAAATCACTAGCCTCCAAGCCCAAGCCGAAGAATGCCCCGAAATAGTCTACGGCGGTATGTTTAGCGCTGCATTGCAAGAGTACTCTGAAGCCAACATCTTCCTAACGCTGGTTCGCGAAAACCGCTTTGTTACCCCGCAAGAAATCAGCGTGCCCTCAGTCGAATACGTGTTGGGTTTAGCAGATGTCATCGGCGAATACCGACGTTTAGCGCTAGATAATCTGCGGGAAGGCGCCGTAGAGAGGGGCGAAGAATGCCTAAAGGTGATGGATGAAATCTTTATCCAACTCTTATCCCTAGATGAAGCTTACATGCTCGTGCCCGGGCTAAGGCATAAATCCGACACTGCACGTCGGATAATTGAGACTACGCGTGGCGACATAACACTGGAAGTTCGCAGAAAGTCACTTGAAGATCAACTGAAAAAGCTTGAGCTGCCAAAACCGACAATCAAGCGCAAACGAAAGAAGGTTAATGCGTGATTGCCCAAGCTGTCGAAGAATTTTTCGGTTAAGCGGGCACATGAAACGCAGGTTTGCCTCTCTAAGAAGCTGATTTTAGAAGACCGGTTGCCTCCTCAGCTTCGAACTGTCGGAGGTGTGGATGTTTCCTACGTTGGCGAGTTAGGCATCGGTTCGGTAACCATTCATGATTATGACACTCTTGAGCTTTTGGAGAGTCAGGTTGCCGTTTGTCGGGTGAAGATGCCTTATGTTCCGACGTTGCTGTCCTTTCGGGAGATCCCGCCCGCCATCGCAGCAATCCAAAAGCTTAAGCATCAGCCAGATGTTTTTCTGGTAGATGCTCAGGGCTTTGCACATCCGTATCGGTGTGGGTTTGCTAGTCATTTAGGTTTAGTGTTAAAGAAGGCGACGGTTGGTGCTGCAAAGAGCCGTTTAATAGGGCAAGAAGCGCAGCGGGATGGCAGAACATTTCTGTTTGATTCGGGTGAGGTCATCGGCGAAGTTGTCACAACAAAGGCGGGTGCTAAACCTGTCTACGTCAGCGTCGGCAACATGGTGTCGCTTCAGACCGCTGTAAACATTGTTTTGCATTGCGCCAAGGGCAGAATTCCCGAGCCGCTGCTTTGGGCGCACAAGTTAGCTTCGAAATGCAGAATCAGCCTGCAGGGGAAAACAAAGTAAATATCTAAACACACCCTATAAAACAAGCCTGAGCGTGATTGTATGTCGCAAGAAGTATCGTTTGCTGATTTCCAAAAATTCGACTTCCGCGTAGGAAAAATTCTTGAAGCCACCCAAGTTGCGGAATCAAAAAAACTCATAAAACTAATCGTTGACTTCGGCACAGAAAAACGCCAAGCCATCGCAGGACTACTAAAATACTATAAGCCTGAAGAGTTGGTGGGCAAAAAATGCGTCTTCCTCCTCAACCTGCAACGGCGCATGCTAGCGGGGCTCGAGTCACAATGCATGATATTGGCGGCTGAGGACCCGGCGGGCAACGTCGTGGTGTTGCAGCCAGAGAAAGACATTGCTGAAGGCAGCAAAATCGGCTAACTCCACTTTGCCAAATTGCTTGTTTCTAATATTTGGTGTTTAGCAATTCAGCTTACTACGTGGTGGTTACGGATGGCGGGCAATGGATGGAGTGGGGCAACAGCGTAAACCTAACGCTTTCCTCAGCTACGACCATAGACTTCTACTACACAGGATACTAACCGTGTTTTCCATAAAACTTTCTTTTTTTGGATGAATGGTTAATGTTTCAAAAGCAAGATTTCAGTCAAGTTGAGACATGCTTGGGGTTGCTTTTCTGTTCTGCGTCTTGTATAGGTGCAGGCTGGGTGTGAAGGCTGCCGCCAGCAAGTGCCAACAAATAACCCCAAAAACATGCGCTCTTTCCTGCTCTAACTTCCTCCCTTGAAAAAGCTCAAGCTCGCAGCCAATAAAGTATAACAAAGTCATTCACAACAGCAAACATTCATGCAACAAGTTAAGTTCCTCTGCCAGAGTAGTTTTTTAAACCAATAAACATTTCAAGTTTCTATGTTTGCTTGATTGGCAGTTTTTAGTTTTAGGCGTTTGCGGTGGTACACTAGCATGATTGTTGCCGCTATGATTGTGCCTGCTACGACTGTTCCAATAACTGCCGCTGTCGCCTCTGGGAAGATTGGCTGCGAGTCTGAACTTTTTGATGGGGCCATCGAGGACTGAACGGCACCGTAATCAAAAGGCGTATACACTTCAACAGCATCCGTTAGAGTGGCTACCCAACCCCCCGGTAGCTTTGTTGCACCGCCAATAGCATAAATTTTATCCTCTACTACAGCAACCGCAGCCTCATAGCGTGCAGTGGGCATATCATATGCTTTACTCCAAGAATCCGTTGTTGGGTCATATCTGAAAGATGCATTAACACCCTGATAATTAGTAAAACCACGAATTATCATTCCGCCCACCACGTAGATTTGTTTTGGAGCATGCTCCCCTGTGATTGCCACCACGCGACAAAGCTTGTAGAATGTGGGCAGGGTTGCTCCTGTGCTCCAAGTATTCGTCGTTGTGTCGTAAATGTGCAGTTTGCCTTCTCCTACGATTGATGCGTAAACGTCATCGCCTATACTGTCTTTTATTATGTATATTTTGTCATCATTACACATGAGTAGCGGGGCCCTAATACTTCCTGTGGCAATGCTGATATTCTTGTCCAAGTGTCTGCTTCTGGATCATAAACATCCACGTTTGAATATGTCATGACATATATTTTGCCCCTGACAGCATTAGCGATCATCACAGAACCTGTGTCGATTGTGGGTTGTTTTGTTTCCCAGGTGTCTGTTTGCGTATCATAGACCTCGTTAATGTTGGTTGGTCCATGACAGGGTGCTCCTTGTCCACCTATTGTGTAGATTTTGCGGTCTACTACTGCTACGCCGAATCTTGTTCTGTATGTTGGCATGGATGCTGTTTGGGTTAATGTTTGGTTTTGGGGGTCGTACACAAAAAGGCGGTATTCTTGGGTGTTGCCGCCAAATATATATATTCACTTACCGTTACAGCAATGCCAGCTAATGGTTCTAGTAAGGACTGCATGGTTTGCCAAGTATTCTTTGCAGTTGCTTGGGTTGCTTGAATAGTTGTGCAATTAACAAAAAACGTTGAGGACACCATTAAACAAGCAAGCGCTAAACAGCCCTATTCACACTGCTTCACTAACGGCATTTAGCTTTTCCCCGCTTATATAATTTACCCAATGAATTCACATTCGTTTTATTTCAAATATTAAAACTGACGATAAAATATATAAATCAAATCAAATATAGCAAGCGTTTACTCGAAAAAAAGGAGTGGCGCATGAGCATGATTAAAATTTTAAGATATAAGCGATATTTAGTAATCATTATTTTATCTTTTCTGTTTTTGAGTTCGTGCTTTTCTTTCGTGCAGGCAAGACAGCCAACAGTTCAGGAGAAATCTTTACAGTTGCTTGATAATGTTGCTAATATAGATTTGGCCGCTTACTCGTATAGTTTGAGTGTTCTCTTCATCCTAAAAATAAAAACCAAAAACTTTGATGTATTTATAGGGGGGAGGGGAGGTCGTGGCAGAGCAACACAGAACTATTTTTTAGTTTGTTCAACCATTAAGCATTCTGCCAGTTGGAGTTCTTGGACTGTGTTTATGTTTACCGCTAACTCCTCGCGATCCATCAGGCAGATGTCTTGGTCGAGCCATTCGTCGCCATAGCGTTTACTGCCGTCTATGACGTTTATGCCCACAGGAACCACATCGCGGTCATCAGCTTTAAAAGAGTACTCGACGCTCATGCCAAGCTTCTGTTTGATTTCGATAGGCACCGCAACGGTTAAGGCTGGTTTCCCACAGCGTTCATAACGCTCCACAACAGCATCAATCATTTCGCCCTTCACCAACGGCAAATCAGCGGCAACCGCTAAAAAAACACCAAGTTTGAGGGCTTGAACAGCATAGCCCATATCAGAAACATAATCCTTGCCCGGCGTCTCAACCACTTGAACGCCAAGCCGCTTCATAAACTCGGTCGTTTTCGGCGTAGATTTGGAGGTTGCAACGATTATGCAATCGATTTTTTTAGCTTCACGCAGCGCTGCAAGCACATATTCAATTACGGGTTTACCGCAGACTTCTATAAGCGGCTTCTCCTCTGCCAACCTCATCCGCGTGCCTTTTCCGCCCGCCATAACCAACGCCGCTACACCCATGCAGCCACCGCCAAAAGCGCAATCACACAAACCATACGTGCCAACTCGTTGGTTGCTCCAAACACATCCCCGGTGACCCCGCCAAAATGTCTATGCGCCACCGCAACCATAACTAACCCGACAAGTGCACCAGTCAAAACCACAAAGACACCTGCCCAACTCAACAACGGAAAAGCCAAAGCCAAAGAAAGCACCACAGCCAACGCCAAACGCCAGTTGCCGCCACGACCATGCATAGCCGCCAGAAAAGCAGAGTTCATACCTTCATGCACCGATTTGCCAGCCCACGCAGCCACGACCATAGACAACTTGGCACAGGCTTCAACCACTATGACAGCGGGCAAAATGAGGGGAACCACCAAACCTGCGATGGACACTCGGCTCCCCAATGCAGTGAACGCAAAAGCCGTAATTAAATACGTCATCAAAGACAACCCAATCGCACCCGCACCCGTAAGCTGGTCATGCATAACCTCAATCTTGCGCTCTGCTGACCCATGCACCATAACGCCATCGCCGAAATCCAGCAACCCATCAGTGTGATGCAGCCCAGTCATCCACAGCAGCAACGCCAACGTCAGTGCGCCTACGACGATGGCGGGCAAAAACTGGTACGCTGCCCAACCGAACAGTCCAGCGAGCAAACCAAGGAAGGCGCCGATGAGGGGGAAGGCCCACATGTTCTTGGCGCAATCCGTCAGCAAGTTCTCGTCCATGGCAACTGGAAAAACGGTCAAGAAAGATAGGAGATTCTTTAGCTGTTTAACGACCACGCCTAGTTCACTTTATGCTCATCAGTAAAGCATAGTTACGCTCTATTTCCTTAAGAAGAATTTCCCTGTCCACGGCGCCGCTGGTCTTCGCCATCGCAGCAATCGACGCCCCGCCAGCCCCAACGCCCTCTTTAACCAAGCCAGTTTCATAAATCCGCAAACCCGGATACTGTGAAGGAGCAAAATCCAAGTCAGCCGCCAAGATGGGCACCTCACAGAACTGTTTAACGATGCCGCAGATGTCAGACATCTTATCTTTAGCAACCCATCTAGTCGTGCCAACCGCCACATTACAAAGAGCGTCAGGCTCCAAAGCGTGAATCACAGCCAAAACCGCAGTCATCTGAGTCCCACCAGCCATCAAAACAGGCCCCTGCCGCGCTCCACCAATGACTAAACCCGCCAAAGCAGGCATCATAGGGTCGCCAACACAGGAAACCGCTTTTATGGGATTGCCCCTTAGACTGCCAAATTTTTCACCCGCCACCTTCAAGCCCGTTGCCACAACTTCCGCTTTCAAGCTGTGGGGGTTTTCAGGAAGGGTGCTGCTTACTTTACCTTCTGCTTGGATACCTAACGCTGAGAGTACACCAAGCGCGGTTGTGGTTCCGCCGGGGATGCTTTCACCGATAACAAGGTAATCAGACGCTTTAGCTAACTGTTCGCCAAGAGTCTCTGCGCGTTCAATCACTTCATCTACGTTATCCACTGCGTCGCCAGTACGGATGTCTCTGCCACTGTTGCCGCCTATGTCCACGAAAGGAATCTGAGGCTTAACCTTCACACCGCCGTTAACCACAAGCACGGGTATGTCAGCTAAATGCAAGGCTGAAGTAGTTATGAGCGCTGGAGTTGGGATACCATCAGGAGTAATCGGGACGCCCTGGATAGATTTGCACTTGCCTAAAAGCAGGAGTTCTGCGTCTGCAGGCGGAGTGAAATCGGTAAAATCTGGGTTTGCACCAGCCGCTGACAACCCGGGTATCTTGCCTGTTTCCGTAGTCGCAATCGTACATATGAAGAGGGGGTTCTTTGCCTCGATTTCGTCAAGGAAACCTCGAGCTTTCAGCTCATTGTTGGCGAACAAGACATCGAATTTTTTATCCATGCAATCTACCTATTTGGCACTGATCTGAATTTTTTGATTTCTAAATAGCCAAAGCCGCCTTCGAGTTTATGCTTTTCGGTTTCCTGCAACTCAATCCTGTTCTTGAAACCTGGACCATCAGTAACTACGGTGTGGTATTCGCCGCCTTCGCCACAGGGATCGATGCCTTCCAGCTTGACGATGTCCTCATAGAATTTTCTATCCAAGGTCCTGCCCAGCCATTCTTCGCCGAGCTTCGAGAGGTTGGTTCGCACAACGGTGGCTTTAAAGCCTGTTTTGAGGTATGCAAGATAAATCAGCTTAGTATCGCCCATCCATAACGGTTTGATGGGGGTTAAGCCGACTTCTCTGCAAATCCGCGCCAGCCAACCTTCTTCATGCCCCGCCACCTCGTAGATATCGCCTGTGACCAACCCTTCAGTACCCTGTGCTTTGCATTCTTTTAGGGCTGCCTTAAAGTCAGCTTCGTAGGTCGCCGCTGAGGTGGTTTTCTTGATCAAGTGGATTCCAAGCGCTTCCGCCTGCGCATCAAGGATGCCTGCAGGTATCATGTGGAAATTTGATTTGGATTCACTCATCATCATAGTTAAGAGGCTGAGGACTTGGTGTCCCTCTTGGACTGCCAAGTAATATGCGTAGGCGCTGTCTTTGCCGCCGCTCCATGAAGCAACAACTTTCATCTTAAATTTTTTCCTCCGATTGGTATAGAAACAGTTAAACAACAAAATAAGGTTTTACTTATCAACCATTTAGATAACTGGTTATCTACTAAATTTTTGAGCAGAGCAAACCAATTTTTCTTTATGTTTAGCAAATTTCGTTGCAACCGTTTTGGTGGTTTATCCTAAACTTTTCATATAAGGCTTACGGTAAATCCTCTTCACAACCCTTAAAACAGTCGTCACACGTAAAATTCAGCGTTGAAGCAACATGACACAACAACCCCCACCCTTGTTGAGTTACCTAGAAGACAGAGGCATAACCCTTCAAAGTCTAATCGACAGCGCACTCGAAATGTACGTACCTCACCCAGGCATAGAAACACCACAAAAAGCAGCCCAACTACTTAAAGCAGAATTTCTCGACGCCCTCCAAGACGTAAACGTCTCCACGCTAATCGTTGCCGCCTTCCATGCACAGGAGGAGGCAGAGAACGGTCGCATCCCAGGGCTGAGTAAAGAGAGGTTCTTGGGCAGACCCGGCTTGGTAGCAGATGAACTCATAGGTATGGCAATAGCCACCTACATCGGCGGGTCGCGGGGAATGTTTGAGTTTGTACGCTTCGACCAGGCGAAGCCCGGACTTTTAAAGCAGTTGCCACCGTTGACGAACGATGCGATTGCTGCTTTGGTTGCAGGTGTGTCTTCGAACGTTTATACACAAGCACTCAAAAATGCAGATAACGGCAATTTGACTTAGCAAGAGTGAGTTTAGCAAATCGATTTTCGTTAAGCTATAATGATTGGGAAATTTGCAAGCTTTGAGCGTTGTTTATTGTAAAACTATAATAGAGTGTTGATTGAGGATTTACCAGTTGGCTCTCATGGCTCAAAGAAGGATCTGCATCGTTACGCACACGTTTCTGCCTCATGTTGGCGGTATAGAGAAGGTTGTTTATGAACAAAGTAAACGGCTAAGCTGCAGAAGTTATGCACCCCTCGTTGTTACGAATAGGATAGATACGCCTAAAAGTTATGTAGTCGACGGCATCCCTGTTCAATGTTACGAATCGCTCAACACTGGTTTTCGTTTGGGAATTCCGTATTCGATTCCCATGCCTACCAGCCTCCAAACATTCATGAAGGCAGCGAAATGCAGCGATATCATCCATGCGCACGGTCACCCATATCTCACATCGTTGGTCGCTGCTAAACTTGCTAAGTGGTATGGCAAGCCGTTTGTGCTTACTCAGCACAACACCTTCATCGAATACGACAACTTTTTCGATTCAGTCGAACGCTTAAATGACCTTGCCGTAGGAAAACAGACCCTCAAAGACGCAGACAAAATCATAGCTGTCAGCAACGCCACCAAGAATTATGTTCTCAGCCTCGGAGCTCAACCCAAAAAAGTGGTTGTGCTGCACAACGGCGTTGATTTGGCAAAGTTTAAGCCCATGGCTTCGAAGAGGTTGGAGATGCGGAGAAAACTCGGGATACCCGTGGATGCTTTTGTGGTTGTTACGGTGCGGCGGCTTGTTTACAAGAACGGCGTTGACACCTTAATTGACTGCGCAAACATTGCAGTGAAGAAGAACCGAAAAATCGTGTTTGTTTCTGTGGGCAAAGGACCAGACATGAGCAATGTTCAGATGCGAATTGAGCAGTTGGGGATTGCAGATAATTTCAAGCTAGCGGGTTTTGTCAGCGATGAAGATTTGCCCTCTTATTATAACGTGGCTGACTTGTTTGTGTTGCCTTCAAAGTCTGGTGAGGGATTGCCATTGGTTGCGCTTGAAGCCATGGCGTGCGGCTTGCCGGTTGTCGCCACCAATGTTGGGGGAGTAAACGAAATATTGATGGATGATTATGGTAAGCTTGTGCCGCCTAATCAGCCTAAGTTGCTGGCGGAGGCGGTTTTAGACTTTGCAGGAGTAGATTTTACTTCACGCAGCAAAGAGTTGCGTGCTTTGGTGGAAGAGAAGTTTAGTTGGGATGTAAACGTTGGAAGGCTTGCCGAAATATACGAAGAGCTTATTTAGCATTGTTGCGGAAGCAATATAGCCCTTTGAAATGGAAGTTAGCCCATGACATCGAAGGTTGATTTGGTCTCCGTCGTTATTCCGACGCTCAACGAAGCAGGCAACATTCTGGAAACAGTAACGACTATCCACAACGATTTATCGTATCCAAAGGAGATAATTGTGGTGGACGGCGACTCTACTGACGGTACCAAAGAAATCGTAAAAGACCTAGATTTCTGCAGGCTAATCATCGAACCAAGGCGCGGCTATGGTTTGGCACTTAAAACAGGTATGAGAAACGCCAAAGGCAACATAATCGTAATGGTCGATGGCGATGGAACATACGAGGTTCGCCACATTAACCGCATGATTGAAAAGATGCTAGAAACCGACGCAGACATGGTTCTTGCCACACGCATGTATGACCCAAACAAAGCCATGGGCTTGATGAATTTCATCGGCAACAAAGTCATAACAACCTTCTACGACTTTTTCTATAGCCAACTACTCAGCGACACTCAGTCAGGTTTTCGAGCAATCTCCCATGAAGCAATCGACAAAGTAAAACTCAACGAAGGCGACATGGCATACGCCACAGAGATGCTTATACAATTTGCTAAGGAAGGCTTCAGCATGGTGGAGATTCCAACAACATACAAGGCACGCAAGTATGGGAAACCGAAACTGCGAAGGTTTAAGTCAGGGATTGAAATATTTAGCACTATGGTCAGAGGGTTCTTGGATGCGTCTACAATTAGAAAAACTTGGAAAAATAGCCCATATAGACGATGACAAGGGCTATGTAGTCGCTGTCCTCCTTGCCCTAATTATCGTTTCTGTTTCAATCGCAGGCTATTTTACATACGCAGCATATTTTCTAAAGCCTGAAGCGTATAACTCCATTTATCTGCTCGATACTCAAAACAAAGCCGTTGACTACCCTCAAACACTTACAGTTAATCAGCAATTCAAAGTATACGTCGGCGTCGCTAACCACTGGGGAAGCACAGAAAACTACACCGTTGAAATCAAAATTACAAAAAACCTATCTACCTACCCCATTGACACCCAGCCAAGTCAAACCTATACCATAAACAACCTGCCAAATGGCGCCACCAACCAAACGGAAGTAACCATCTCACCTATTGAAATCGGAAACTACTGGGTGGTCTTCGAGCTTTGGCAAGAAAACAACGGAATCTTAGAGTTTACCCACAACTTCTGCGTCCTAAACATCCAAGTAACCAGCCACTAAACTCCGCTCTTTAGGGTTTGTGGGCATTTGGTCTCTGCGTTAAGACCGCATCATGAGCTAAGATCTGCCGTGGCTTGTAAAATTTTAGCCGACCTCAACATGCTTCCACAACCACAACGCCTAGCTTTCAACATTGAAACATGACTACATGTGATGAAAAAACCAAAATCACCAAACACGAACACAAACAGAAAAACAACCCAAACCCAAAAAAACAACCACAACAACAAACCACTATGTGGCAACCCCAAAGCTCCCACACCCATGCAAAGACCGTTTTACACTTTAAATAAGGGGGTATTGAAAAAATCGCTTCAGCACCGTTCTCTTCTTCGCATGATGTTCTCGGCGATTTCCACGTCTTTTTTGGTGTTTATGTTTAACAGAACTTCTGTTTCTTCCGTTATCATAGCTGCTGTCTCGATTTTTCCTTCCCCTTGAATTTTGCTTCCATTTATAATGTTTATGCCTGAAACAGCGTGCCAAACACCCTTGTACTCGTCAGTGGAGGAAATCGAAAGCCCCAAATCCTGCCTTGCTTTAATAGGGACAAACACAGCTAAGAACTCCATACCACAAACCTCAAACTCACCCACAACCCTATCCAAAAAACGTCCAGTTATCGCTGGCACATCCGAAGGCATCGTAAGCACTGGACCCATCCAACCAAGCCTAGAAACCGCTTCTTTAAGGTCACTGTGGTAGCCTTTGGCTTCCGTACGCAGGATTCGCCAGCCCTTGCTTTGGCAGTGCTCCTCGGTTTGTGGCGTGTTCGCACTTGTGATTACGCAAAACTCGCTGATTTTTTGCGCAGACAAAATCGCTTCTGCAACCCAATCAATCAACGGCTTTCCCAGAAACGGCAACAACGGCTTCTCCATCGGCAGTCCCATTCGGCTGCCTTTTCCTCCAGCCATAACCAAAGCAGGAATCTTCATGCAGCCACCACCCATAGTGCAGCTGCAAGCAAAACCAACGTAACTGCCCTTGCTACTTCGTTGGTTGCTCCAATCATGTCGCCTGAAACCCCACCGAAAACGCTGTCTGAAACCCTGTTCATGGCAAATGCCACAGGAACGCTGATTAAAAGCAGTCCAACACCAACCAAACCCAAATACGCATTGCCAAACAACCAGAAAACAGCAAACCCGATCAAAACCGAAACCACGTAAGCCACAGCGTTAAGTTTCTTTTTGGCTTTGGCAAGGAAAATCGAGCCTAACCCTTTATGAGAAGGCTTACCAACCCAGACAATCGTAACCATCGCCAATTTCGCTGAAACCTCAGCCAAAAGAACAGCTGCAAACCCAAACATAGGCTTGATAAAGAACAATCCGGCAAACGCCAAAAACTCCACTGCCAACGCCAAAAATGCGCCTGCATAGGTTACTGTCCAAGCGTGAGCCTTCATTTTTCTATCGTGCACATTACGTAAGCCCAACGCGTTGCCAAGGTCGATTAAACCATCAAAGTGCTGAAGCCCAGTTATAACCAGCAAAAAAGCGATTGTCATGGCTGCAGGAATAAGTGCTGCTAAAAAACCCGTTGGCAAAGCAATGAGCTTGTTGATTAAGCCAAGCAAAAACTCAACGATTGCACTTGAAGCAACAAAATATGCACCTGCAAGCAGCCCGATAAAGCCGCCAATCACCGGGAAAAGCCAAACGTTCTCTGCTGTGGTGAAGACGAAGTCTTCTTTTCCGCCTACTGGGATGATGGTTAGGAAAGACAGCAAATCCCTAAAAGTTTTTATAGTTTTCACAGGCGACATATACCTAAAACTTGCCTAATTAGAATATAGGCTTTGTCGTGAACTCCATGGGTGAACTTGAGGGGAAAAGGGTAATGGTTACTGGTGGAGCAGGATTCATAGGCTTCCACCTGTGCAACAAACTCCAACAATTAACTAATGACTTGACTATTTACGATAACTTATCAAGCGGCAAAATTGAAAACGTCAAGGATGTTCCGCAAGCCAAGTTCGTCAAAGCTGACATTTTGGACCTAAAAACCCTCTGCAGCCAACCCAAAACCGACTTGATTTACCATTTGGCAGCGCAGGTTGTGGTTCCTTACTCGATGGAGAATCCCATGGAGGATTTTGACACAAACGCCAAAGGCACCCTGTGCGTTCTGGAGAAGGCACGCAAAGACGATGCTAAACTCGTTTTCGCTTCCAGCGCAGCCGTTTATGGCAATCCTACCCAGCTGCCGACCACCGAAGAGTATGGTTTTCACCCGTTTTCATGTTACGGCTTATCCAAGGTTGTCGGTGAGGAATACTGCCAAATGTACCATGAACAATACGGCTTAGACATAGTGATCACACGGTTCGCCAATGTCTACGGCTTACGTTGTCACGGAGTTATCCATGATTTCCTAGATAAAATAGCCCAAAACCCCAACAAATTGGAAATCATCGGCACCGGAAAACAATCAAGAGACTTTGTCCACGTATCTGACGTAGTAGATTTATTGGTTACGGTTGGCCAATCAAAAACTGCCAACGGCAAAACCTATAACGTAGGCTTTGGCAAAACCATAAAAATCATCGACCTTGCCAAGATGATGCTAACAATCCTTGGAATCCAAAATAAAACAGTGATAACCACTACGGGTGTATCTTGGCAAGGTGACATCCACACCATCTGGTTTGACAACAGCAAAGCCAAACAAGAACTCGGCTGGAACCCCAAAGTCACCCTAGAAGAAGCAATAAAAGAAGTCATAGCTGACAGGAACCTCCAGCTATGAGCACTACCTCACCAGCCAAAGGACTCATCGCTCTTCTGCGGCTTCCTTATTGGCTCATGACTGGTGGCTTGGCAGTTTTAACGGCGTTGGCTATCCTCAAAGGTAACTTCGCCGAAGTTCCCACTATGTTTGGGAACTTGAGTTTTGTTTTAGTTGCGTTGTTGACTTTTTTTTCCATGGCGTTCATCGCTTCAGCTGGGTTTGCCATAAACGATTACTTTGACCGTATGAGCGACGCAATCATTAAGCCAAAACGTCCAATCCCCTCAGGTGCGCTCACTTACAAGCATGCAGTTGCGGTGTCAGCTGTGCTTTTTGCTTTGGGTTTAATTTTTTCTTTTTTTATTAATTGGCTCAGTTTTGTCATTATAGCTGCTGATTCGGTACTGCTTTTGATTTACTCGTACTTAGTAAAACGCAAGTCTGGGTTCGCTGCAAACTTGCTCATGGGAGTTTTGACTGGAACAGCCTTCTTATTTGGGCAAGCAACTGTCACTGGCACAATCACTTTAATTTCGTTAACGCTTTATCCCATTGCGTTTGGCACGATTGGGGGAAACGTTTTGCGTGATATTTTTAGTGCTGAAGGCGACGCGAAGGTTGGCTATCCAACCTTGCCTCAAAAAATCGGCAGTTTAGGGGCTGCTAGAGTTGGCGGATTTTTTTTCCTTTTGACTGGGATTCTTGCGCCTTTGCCAGCTTTGCCTTTTTTTGAGGGTCATTTTACGGTTTATTATTTGCCGTTGATTCTGGTTTGGAGTGCTCTTTTGATTTATGCTTCTGTGCGGTTATTCACGTCAGCTTCGACCTTGGAGGAAATACGCAAGTATGAACGCATGGTTACTATGTCTATGATGCTGTTGCCTTTGGCGCTTATCGTTGAAGCACTTGCTGGATGGTTGCTGTTTTGAGTGAGACTAAGAGCATTTGTCCTGAATGCCAGAAAAAGATTGATGCCCAATTACGTAGTGTTAGTGGCAAGATTCAAATTACTAAACAATGTCCTGAACATGGTAGTTTTAGAGCTACTCATTGGCAAAGCACGTCGATTTTTGAGCATATGCAAAAGTATGATCAGTTTCAATATTTGGGAGATCTCAACGCTCCACGGAACCCTGAGGGTTGTCCGTATGTTTGTGAGACTTGTGTTAATCATGCTTCAGGTACGGTTATTGGCGTTATTGATGTGACTAAGCGTTGCAATTTTCATTGTGCGGTTTGTTTTTCCACTTTTCCTAATCAGGAAAGCACTGATTATGAACCGACTAAAGAAGCATTAATCGGTATGCTTGAGTTTGCCGCTAAGGCTAACCCTAAACCACCTGCGATTCTGTTCAGTGGTGGCGAACCTCTTGAACGGGAAGACATGCATGAAATCATAGCTGTTGCTCATAGGTTGAAGTTTATGACCATTTTAGCCACCAATGGCACTCATTTGGTTACTGATGAAGGCTTAGCTAAGCGGCTTAAGGATAATGGTTTAAACATCGTGTATTTGTCGTTTGATAGTTTTCATGAAGAATTCAACAAAAAAGTTCGTGGGTTGCCTCTTGTGGAGATGAAACTTAAAGCAATTGAGGTTTGCCGAAAGTACGACATGGAGGTTATTTTGGTTAATACTTTGATGAAGAGCCTCAACGACAAAGAAGTTGGCGACATGATTCGTTTTGCCGCCAAAAACACTGACATCGTTCGTGGCTTAATTTTTCAGCCTATTGCTTTTACGGGAAGAGCGACTGAGAACCCTTTTCGCGAGAACTTTCGAGAATGGAGTTTTGCTGAGGATGTGGAGGCGCAAACCAACGGCGAAATTAAAACTACTGATTTGTTTCCTATGTCGGTTATGACTTCTCCGATAAAGATTATGCGTAAGTTCATGCAGAAGCCTTGGCCGCTGTTTAGTTGCAGTCCTCAATGTGGTATTGTTAACTGGATTTACGTTGCCAAAGACGGCAAAATGTTTCCTATCAACCGTTTTGTGAATTTTGACCGATTTTTTAACATGATACGGAAAACGGCTGAATCTGCTGAGTCGAAAGGAAAGATGTCTCTTTTGTCTTCATTGTTTATGGCATCGATGATGTCGATGGATATGTTCTTGGTCACCAAGGAAGTTGGAATGCTAACGTTGATGAATTCGATCATGCGTATGCATCTTTCGCCATCTTATCAGTCGCTTGGGAAAATCCGTAGGAGAATTTTCCTGCTGGGTTGCATGGCTTTCATGGATAGCTATAATTTTGATGTGAACAGGGTTCGACGGTGTGTTGTTCATTACATTACTCCAGACAAGAAAATCATTCCGTTCTGTGCGTACAATAATGTCCACAGGGTAGCCATAGAGAAGGCTTACGCTGAAAAACAAAAGAAACGCTAAAAATTATCATGGGCTGTCTGCGGCGAATTTTTTCTGATAGCCCCCTTTTATTAAGCCGTGTATGGAAACGTATGCGGAAAAATTATAAGCCTGTTGCTCTGCCACGCCTCCCCTCCTCCTTTAAAAAGGGTTTGCTATTCATGCGTGCGCGGTTTGCTGCAGGTCGCCTACTGATTTCGTGGATTGATTGTCTCTATCTCTTTTGTTCGTCACCACATCATGCCAGAGCAAACGCCCATGAAGACTATACAAACAATGCCTGTTAGCCAATACGGAAAAAGACAAAGCGTCAAGCATTTTGGCCAGTGGGGAAACAGGTAATCCTTGGCTGAAACCAAGAAGAGAGAGCAAGCGCAATAACGCCTAAAGCAAGCAGTGTTAAGCCAATCTAGAAAGCGCCAGTTGGATTTAAAGAGCACTAAAGAAGGCATTATCGTTATTAGGATACCTGCTAGGTTAAGCCATGCGGTTGAGTAGATTGTATTACTAGTTGTGTTTTGCAGGCAAATTGATGCACGGTTGGTAAGCCGACGATTTTGAGGTTTTTATAGAAATCTTTACATCGCCCACAATATCAATTAACTATCAAAGCCGCTTGGAGACTGTCCTCATTGAGCATCCTTAGCCATGACACGTTCTGGAACGCAGTGATAACCCTGCCCATGACTAAAAAGATGCTCCAGATGTCGCTCAAAAAGTGCAGCGGATGCGGCAGAACGGTTCTTGAGGCGGCGCTGGATGATTACGCTGGCAAAACCGACATTAGATGCGGCAAGTGCAGCGGTTTGTACTCACAAATCATCGGTTTCTGGGTCGAGTTCCTGCGCAGGACTCTGGGGTTTAAGCGGGCTAAGGTTGAAAAGTTGCTGACCGATAGGTATGCTCGGAATGCGGTTCTTAACTTGATCGAATCGTTTGCTTATTTTGGAATCCAAAAACCCCTATCGCTTTGTGCACCTTTTCTGGTGGTTTGGGATTTCACCCACAAATGCAACCTCCAATGCAAGCACTGCTACTCAAACAGCGGCGCAGTCCAAGAAGAGGAGTTAACCACCGAGCAAGCGTTGTCGGTTGTTGACCAGTTAGCTGACGCACACGTGACAGCCTTGGCTTTCAGCGGAGGAGAACCCCTCACCCGAAAAGACTTCTTCCAAGTGGCAAGACACGCCGCCGACCGCGGACTCTACGTTTCCGTAGCCTCAAACGGCACCTTGCTCACAAAAGAAAACGTGAAAAAACTAAAAGAAGCCAAAGTAAACTACATTGACGTAAGCATAGATGGCGCTTCAGCAAAAACCCATGATGAATTCCGCGGCGTCCCCGGCACCTTCGTTAGAGCGGTTGAAGGGCTCAAGAACTGTGTTGACGCTGACCTTTGCGTTTGCATCGCCACAACAGTGGGCAAAAACAACATGGCGGAACTACCCGCAATAATCGATTTGGCTGAGCAACTGCAAGCGGAACGTTTCACATATTTTAATTTCATTCCCACAGGCAGAGGCAAAGCGCACTTTGACCAAGACCTCAGCCCGCAAGAACGCGAAGACGTCATGCGGTACTTGCTGAATCGGATGTCGGCAGGGTGCAAAACAACCATCCTTGCTACTGCGCCGCAACTTGCAAGGGTTGCGCTTCAATGCCAAGGTCCATCAGGCACAGGCGAAGTCACCATGGCACTAGCGCACATGCAAACAGTCAAAGTCACAAAGAAGGCGGTGCCGCTGGGCGAATTCATAGGCGGATGCGGCGCAGGAAGACTGTACTGTTCGATTTCGCCACAGGGAGACGTGCACCCCTGCGTGTTCTTGCCCGTTAATGTTGGCAACCTTAAAACTGAAAAGTTCCAGGACATCTGGCTAAACGCCCCCCTGTTTAAGGCATTACGGAACCGCGCCAACCTAAAGGGCTCATGCGGTAAATGCACATACAAGTTTATCTGCGGTGGCTGCAGGGCGCGGTCGGCAGCGTACCATAACGGCGACATGCTAAACGGCGACCCCGGTTGCCTCCAAGGAGTGAAGGCGGCGAACAATGCCTGAGCCAAACATGAAAAGCGTGAAAATCTACCGCGTCAAAGATGACATAAGCGGCATTTTAAGGGAAGCCGTCGCTGGTTCAGGACTGCGTGGCAAGGGCACAGTTTTCATCAAGCCCAACCTTAGCCATCCCGAGTACCTGCCTGGTGTGGTGACTTGCCCCGAGTTGATGGCGGAGCTGGTGGGTTTGCTCCGTGACGGCAACAGCAAAGTGATCGTGGGCGAATCCAACGGGTTCAACTATCCGTGCTGGACAGCGTTTGATAAGACAGGCGTTCAAGCCGCGGTGGAAAAGGCAGGCGGCACAGTGATTAACCTCTCCGAAGACAAGGTGGTCGAGGTCAAGTTCCAAGGCAACACACCACTAAAGCGGCTGTTTCTACCCAAGACCGTTTTGGACGCCGACGCCGTTGCCGATTTGCCGTTGATGAAGACGCATGAGTTCACAGCGTACAGCGGCGCCATCAAGAACCTGTTCGGCTGCGTGCCCAGCAATAGACGCATCTACCTGCACCCATACCTGCCCGAAGTCTTCTACCGCCTTTACACAATTTTTAAGCCTCAGCTCACGGTAATGGATGCAAGGGTTGGCATTGAGGGCAACGGACCCACAAAGGGCAAACCAATCAAGATGGATTTGATGCTAACTGGCAACGACGCCTTAGCCCTCGACATAACCGCCGCCAAAATCATGAAGCTAAACTGGAAGCAAACTTATCTCGGCTACATTGCAAGCAAAACGGGCTTGCGAGAGGAGAACATCGCTGTGGACGGGTTGCGGGTGGATGAGGTAGCGCGCAGGTTTGAGCCGCCCAGAATCGACTTGCCCGTTAAAGCGCAGATGATGATTTACCGGCACGAATACCTCACGAAATTCTTTTTTTGCTCATTGGATGTTGTCAAACTGTTTCAGAAAGTGACGATGGCTTATCGCGGTGAAAGCACGCAAGTTGGTTAACTTAGGGCTTCATCGTAGACTTTCATCGCATCCTTGACAACTATGTGCCAATCCAGTTCCTCTTCCACCGTTCGGCGTGCTTTGAGGCCCATCTCCGCCGCCTCAGGAGGGTGCTCAAGCAGGTAGAGGATTGCGTCAGAGAACTGCGTTGAGTTGAAGGGTTGGACCAGCAAGCCGTTTTTGCCGCTTTTTATGGTTTCGGGAATGCCGCCCACGGTGGTTGTGACGACGGGCAAGCCTGTGGCGAGGGCTTCCAGCACGGCGAAGGGGTGGTGCTCGTAGAAGGTGCTGAAGGCGAAGACGTCGGCGGCTTGGTAGAGTTTGGGCAGGACTTTGTCTGGGGTGTAACCTGTGAAGACGATGTTGCTTCTCACGCCGAGGCGCTCTGCGTGGGCGACTAGTTTTTTCATTTCGTCGCTTTGCCCCTTTCCCGAGATGATGAATTTGGCGTTTGGGAAGCGGCGGGTGACGGCGGGCATGCTTTCGATGAGCGTGAACAAGCCCTTACGTGCATACAATCTGCCTACAGAAACAATAGTCAAGTCATCGGGGTTAAAGCCGAACGCCGCCTTGACCTTACGCTTATCCACGGCTGGTTTGAACTTGCGAGTGTCCACGCCGTTGTGGATAACCCTGATTTTATTTGCTGGGATCTTGTAGTAGTTTGTGAGTTCCCACTTAGTGAAGTGGCTGACAGCGATGATTTTTCTCGCTCTCGCCAGCATACCATCCTCGAAAAACCGCAAAAACCAGTTAAAACTCACCATAAACTTCTCATTAGCGTTCAGCCTCAGGTAGGGTTCGCCGCGGATGGCTTGCGCTTCCCCCTTCCAAGTGGAATGCACGGTGCAGACAAGCGATTTGCCAAAGTTCGGTGGCACCGCAAAGTTAGGCGTCAATGGCAACTGTGGGTGCATTATGTCGACGTTGGCGGTTTGGCGGACGCTTTGGAGCTTGCGGTAGCTGCTGCCTGCGAGCATGAAGGATTTGACGATGGGCATTTTTGGGATTTTCAGGAAGGACACATCGAGCTGAGGGTTGACTTTCACGTCTCGGGTTTGGTTTGAGCCCGTGACAACGTAAATTTTGTAGCCGTTTTTGAGCAGTTCGTTGCTGAGGTAGTAGACGTAGCTGCCTGTGCCACCTGTAAGCGGCCAGTACTCAGGCGATATGAAACAGACCTTAGGAGCCATCAGTTGCTCCTCCCCGCCAAGAACTTCGCCGAGGTTATTGTGGCGCCGTCAAACCATGCTGCCGACCGAACCCAGTAAAGCACAAACAAGCGCATTGCCGTCCAATCATGGAATTTAACTGCCATTTTCATGGCTGAATAAGCAAAGTAAACTGTTACTGCCAAAAGCATTAAGCCTGCAACCAGCCAAAGCAGCCTAAGCAACGGCACAACGCCCAGCACAAGGCAAGCTAAAACGGCTAACAAAACGGCAGGCTGAATGTTCATGCTTACATCGGTGATTTCGTCGCCTCTTGCCAAGCGTCCATGCTTGAAGTAGAGTTTTAGGGTGTTCTTGCCGTACTGGAGCTGCTGCCGATAGTACGCTTTGAGGGTGGGACGGTTGAAGTGGTAGCATACAGCGCTGGGTTCGTAGGCGATTTTGTAGCCTTTAGCGCTGATGCGGTAGCCCAAATCCGTATCGTATTGACTGGGAAGCTTCTCGTCCCAGCCGCCAGCCTCCTCAATCACCGATTTCTTGAGCAGCAAATTCATGGTGGCTATGCGTCCCGTGTATTTGCCGATGCGGCTATAGCGCATTTTGAGTTCATAGCCGATGCTTCTCGCCCACGGATTATCCATGTTCCAAGTTTCGATGCTACCGCTGACGCCGGCAACTTGGGGCTCTGAAAGATGGGGCACAAGCTTAAGCAGCCAGTCTGCTTCGACTTTGGCATCTGCATCCACAAAGCCCAAAATCGGGTATGCGGCGATTTTGTGGGCGTAGTTGTAGGCTGCCGGGCAGTTGATGCGGATTGAAAGCACCTTGGCTGGGAACTGCTGGGCGATTTTCACGGTTTCGTCTTTGCTGCCGCCGTCCATAACGATGACTTCAAAAGCATCCTTTGGGTAGTTTTGTGCAAACAGGGATTTTAGGCATTCGCCGATGGTGGCTTGATTGTTGTAGGCGGCAACGATGATTGAAACTTTTACGGGTATGTTTTGCGCCACATCACTACCCCCTAAAACGAGCCACGACAATCGAGAACAAAATCTTGGCCCCATCCCACAAGGGGTCAACGCCGCTGCGCCCGTACGTGCGTTGCTCGAAGCTGATGGGCACTTCAGCCACTCGAAAACCTGCCTTGGCAGTTTTGACGAGCATTTCAGATTCTATTTCGTATTCGCGAGCGTAAAGTTTCTGTTTATCTAAAACGCTGCGTTTCATGGCGCGGTAGCCTGACTGAGAATCAGTGATGGCGACTCCGGTGAAGATTTCGATTAGGTAATTGAAGATTCGCACTCCGAAGCGGTTGAGTTTCCGAGCAGCCACCGGTTTATGATTCATGTAACGGGAACCTATCACCAAATCTGCCTTATCTTGGAGGATAGGTGTGAGGACTTCTGGGAGTTCTTCGGGGCGGTGTGAGCCGTCGGAGTCGATTGTAACCACGATGTCGCCTTTGGCTTTGGCGAACCCAGCTCGAAGCACATAGCCTTTGCCGAGGTGATGGTTTAACATAAACAGTCGCACGCCGTGTTTTTTGGCAGCTTCCAGGGAGCGGTCGTGGGAGTGGTCGTCGACTACGAGGATTTCGTAGGGTAACCCGATTTGTTTGAGCACTGCGTGGGTTCGGTCGATGATGTTGCCTACCGTTAATTCCTCATTGTACATGGGGATAATTATGGAAAGCAGCATTTTGGCGTGGCTCATTTAGCTGTATGTGCCAATTGAAAGCCTTATAAAGTTTGGCTACCCCAACCTTCTCAGCAATTGAATGAAAAAGTTTGATGCCTATGCAAACCACATCCAACCCGCATGAGATCAGTGACCGAAAAATATGGTTCTCCATGTGGTTCTTGGGAGCAGTGGTGACTTTCGGCATAGCTTTCTTTCCGATGTTTTGGCGCTTGGTGGAGGGCAGAAACCGCCATTTCCAGAAAGAAGCGGCGTTGGAAGAGCAGGTTGCAGAGTATTTGCGGAACAAGGGGAAACAGCCGCCTCCAATGAGCCAACTACCTAAGAGGATGAACGCGAAGGTGTGGGCTGCCAGCATCATCCTAATCGTACCTGTCTTTCTGATCGTTTACTTGTTATCCAAAGATTTAATCACACATGAGCGCAACCAAGATGCATTTCTTGCGGCTGCTTTTCCCGAGCGGATGTTTATGCCTCAGACAATACCGATAAAAACATATGCATTGATAACCATAGTCACGTTAGGCTTTGGGGTAATCTATTGGCTATACAAGGTTGTTAACCTCTACAACGCTCACTTCAAAGCACACCTGACGGTAGAAAAAGAAATCGCACGGTTGATGGAGGAAGAGAAGAGTGTCGAGCACATGTAAGAAACGCCGCTTCGTAAGCCATGGCGGAGACATCTGGGGCTTTAGCAGAAAATACAACATTCCGTTAGAAGAAGTGCTCGAGTTCAGCGGACCCATAAACTTTCTTGGGCCTTCACCCAAAGCCTTGGAAGCCGTGAGACAAAATGCTAAACTAATACGCTATTACCCCGACCCGAACCCTGTGGAGTTCAAAGAGGAAATCGCCAGGTATGTTGGCAACGGCGTCAAAGCAGAAAATGTACTGTTGGGCAACGGCTCAATCGAGCTAATCTACTTAATTACCGAGATTTTGCCGAGGGGCTTAAAAGCGCTCATTCCCGTGCCGTCTTTCTCTGAATATGAGAAAGCGGCGCTTCGAGTTGGTGGCGAGCCCGTCTTTGTGCAGTTGCCCGCAGATTTCTCGCTTGAAATTGATAAAATCAAGGCAGCAATAACTGATGGCGTAAGGATTCTTTCCATCTGCAATCCGCATAGTCCATCAGGAACCCTCTACAGTAAAGATCAACTTCTAGAACTCGTTGATTTCTGCAGCAGAAAAGACATCATATTTAGCGTTGACGAAAACTACATCGAATTTTCTGACCAGAGCCTAAAGAACACGCTTGCGGGCTCGGTGAAGGATTACGAGAACCTTTTTGTCATCCGTTCAGTCACCAAGTTCTATGGCATGGCAGGCATACGTTTTGGTTACGCCTTAGCCGCTGTGAACCTGATTGATAAACTTGAAACGATGCGGTTGCCATGGAGCATCAATGGGTTGGCATGTCAAGTCACGACGTCAGCTATCAACGACAAGGAATTCATAGAGAACACAAAGCGAACCATCGCTAAAAACCGTGAAGCCCTCGCCAAGGCGCTTGGTGAAATTGAAGGGTTACATGTTTACCCGTCAGTAACAAACTTTTTACTAGTAAAAATCCAGAATCGTAAGCTTACCTCTACCATGCTCAAAGAGCTTTTGGCTAAAGAACACATTCTGATTCGGGATTGCTGCACTTTTATGGGTATGGATGATAGCTATTTCCGAGTTACAGTTCGCTCAAGCAAAGACAACCAACAACTCGTGGAATCAATAAAGAGGGCGCTAACAATCCATTAATGTTTCAATGGGTGCCTCAAGCAATGGCGCAGTTTAACTTTAGATTAACTTGCTAGAAACGAATCAACACTTAATTTTCCTTCAATGAGGCGGTTGAAAGCATAGCTTTCAGGCAAACGCTGTTTCTTGAAAACGTTTATTAGAAATTATCATCCTTATTTTTAATCAGATCATTCTTAGGAGACCAAAAGAATGATTGATTTTGGAAAAAAACTATTGGCAACAGTTGCTATTTTTCTGATGTTGACCGTTGCATCTTCGCTGATTGCTTTGCCTGCTACCGCGCATGACCCGCCATGGGTATTTCCAACTTGGACCTATATCGCTGTCTCACCAAACCCCATTGGAGTGGGGCAACAAGCGCTAGTCGTTTTCTGGCTCGACAAGCTTCCTCAAACGGCAAGCGGTGAATATGGAGACAGATTTACCTTCTACGTGGATGTTACAAAACCTGGTGGAACCAACGAAACTCTTGGACCATTTACATCAGATCCGGTTGGAGGCAGCTACACTATCTACACACCTGATGAGGTTGGAGATTATACTTTTGTTGCTAGATTTCCGGGCCATACATATACTGGTCTTCCTGCAGCACCAAGTGGCATATATAATCCACTTTATGTCAATGATACTTTGCTTCCCAGCGTAAGTCCGCCTGTCACTCTTACGGTTCAACAGGAGCCAATACCAGGACCACCAGGCGTACCTCTTCCAGAGGACTATTGGACACGACCAATCTACGCCACCAACAGGGCATGGTCGGTTATTGCAGGAAACTGGTTGGGCGGAGGCAATCCCATCGGTAACTTTAACCCCTACAGCAAAGCACCAGGCACTGCTCACATTGTTTGGGCGAAACCAACCACCTTCGGAGGAATCGTGGGAGAACCATACGACGAAATCAGCTACCATACGGGAAGTGCGTATGAAACTTTTTGGAGTGCGGGGATAATCATCGGCGGCAGATTGTACTACAATGAACCAAAGGCTCCGCGATACGGATGGTACTGTGTTGATCTTCGAACTGGAGAACAGATTTTCTATCAAAACAGCACTGGTCCCATCCAAATCGGTTCTCAAACACCTGCCCACATTGGCAACACAAACATACCTTGGCAGTATCCGCAACTATCTTTTGGGCAAATCTACAATTATCAGTCACCCAACCAATTCGGAGCTCGTGCCTACCTTTGGTCAACGTACACACAATCAGCAGCCACAACCTACAATTACACTATGATAAACGGAACTGTTTATTCATTTAATACTCCTGCAAACTCTGCAGTATGGCAGATGTACGATGGTTGGACTGGAAACTGGATATGCAACATAGCTAACGTGCCTTCAGGCACCCGCGTAACAGGACCAAACGGCGAAATTCTCATATACATCTACAACTCGAATGGTTGGCTTGCACTATGGAACTCCAGCGTTGCCTTAGGATTCCCCAACAACAACCTTGGAATTCCATACGGTCAACCTGGTGCAGGTCCAGGTGAAGCTTACTATTGGATGTGGAGAGAACCCATAGGACGCACAGTCGACGGAACTAAAGGCTATTCATGGAATGTTACGGCACCGGCAAACTTAGGAACCATCAGCACTGTCGTTCAAGACGATAATTATAACCCTGACCGCATTCTAGGAGTAAACGGAATCACTGCCTTCCAATATGGCGTCAGCCAATACAGCATATGGACTCTCAACCTCAATCAAACCCAGAGAGGGCAACTGATTTGGAAAAAAGATTATCAGCAACCACCAGTGCGTAACGCAACAGTTACCATGGGTCCAGTCAGCCTTGCAGACAGAATCTTTACGGTGCGGCAAAAAGAAACTCTACAATGGTATGGCTACAGCCTAGACACTGGCGATCTCGTTTGGGGTCCCACTCAGCCATCTGAACAATTCGATTTATACGGCTTAGGCGGCAACATTGCCTACGGAAGACTCTACTCCGTTGGATATGCAGGAGTACTCCACTGCTACGATATCAAGACTGGAGAGCTACTTTGGAACACCACCCTAAACAAGGGCGGGCTTGAAGGACCATACCAATACTGGCCTGTAGGCAGCGGCGCTGGTGTCTCCATCGCGGATAGAAAAATCTTTGTCACCACTGGGGAGCACTCCCATACACAGCCCCTGTACACTGGATGGAGCATATACTGCTTTGATGCCGACACAGGGGCAAACCTGTGGAACATGACAGGCTTATGTTCAACAATAATCATCTCCGACGGCTATGCAATAGCTTTCGACAACATGGACAACAGAATCTACTGCTACGGCAAGGGCCAAACTGCAACTACAGTCGAAACCTCAAAAGCTGGAACCTTAGGAACCCCGATATTAATCGAAGGCACAGTCACAGACCAATCTCCAGGCGCAAAAGGCAAACCAGCCATCGCTGATGCATACATGTCTGAATGGATGGAGTACGTGTACCACCAAAGAACCAAGCCTACAAACATTAAAGGCGTTGAAGTAACCGTCGACACCATCGATCCAAACGGCAATTACTTCCACATAGGCAACGCCACAACTGACGAAAACGGCATGTTCAGCCTAATGTTCAACCCAGAAATCCCAGGCATCCACACAATAATCGCTAGCTTCCCAGGATCCGGATCTTACTTCCCCTCTTTAGCCGAAACCGCTGTGGCTATAGGGGAACCAACTCAGCAGCCAGGTGAAAAGGGAACGGTCCCCGGAGATGTAACGGGGACATTGGCTCTCTACATATTGTTAGCTGCAGTCGCTATAATCATCGCAATCGCAATCGTCGGCATAGCCCTTTGGCGTCGACATTAGAAAAATGGCACCTTTCCCCCTCCTTTTTTTGTTAAGCAGACTGTTCTGAGTTAAAATTTACTTTTTAGCCAGCCAATAACTCATTTCTGGCTTACAGACGAGTTTGTAGACGTAAAATATGGGGTTTGCAATCCAGGTTCCTGTCTGGTAGTAATCAACCCGTTTGCTGAACGCATAAGCTTTGAGGGCTTTTTGTATTGCAGCGTGGTCGAGGGGGTGCTCTTTTTTGTGCCAGTAATCGGAGAGAGTGTAATCTATGGAAGGCACCCTTATGCCTGCAACCCAAAAATAAAGGATGTTGAATGTTGGAATCGAATGGAAATACAGGAGTTTAACTAAGTTTGCGAAAGGGTTAGGTTCATCCTTCCAATAGAAGGGGGAGGCTTCATGGTCAATGTATAGAACGCCGCCTTCTTTGAGATAGCCTGATAACTTTTCAAGTGTGCCGATGTAGTCTGGCAGATGGTGTAAAACAGAATAGCATGCGATTAAATCGAATTCGCCTCGGGCAAAACTGATTGCTTCAATGGGTGAATTGATAACTTGAAGTTTGCCAGCTTCTATGGCGGTTTTGAATTTGACCTTTAGTATGGCACACATCTCAGCAGAAATATCTATGGCGGTAACGGAGTATCCCAAGGTTAGAAGTTTACCAGTCAAGTTTCCGGTTCCAGCGCCGAAATCAAGAGCTTTCTTGCCATTGTTTAGAACCATTTTGTCGGCGGCTGTTAGGATGCTGGTGATTCTTTTTTGTTCTTTTTTACTGTATACTTCTGGGTGGAGCGCTTCGTAGTATTTTGCTTCTGAACGGTGGACAACCACGTTGGCTTGGTGGATGCTGTCTTTGAAGTTTTCTGTTGGTGGCAATTTGGTTTAAGTCCTCAGTTACTCCGCTTGAGAGTACTCTTTCCGTTGGAGCATATGTAGGTTTCGCAGCACACCGACCAAGGCAAACACGGGACGTATTCATCTCAAAGTAGTGCTCTAAATAGAATCCTCAACTTTGCAACGGCATCTTCTACACCTGTGTCTTTGCCTATTGCGGCAATTGCGTCTCTAAAGGCAGCGACGTTAAGTTTTGAGTTGTTTCTCTTTGGCATTGCTTCCAGCATCAGTAGGAGTTCATCTATTTCTTTTTGGCTGCTCCTGTCGCCGATCACCATGCTGAGTATGACGTCGTTGAGTGTGTAATACGTTAAAATTATTGTTTTTAGTTCTCGGTAGTCGGGACAAATCCCTTGCTGCATAACGTTTTTCTTGGCTAGCGATGAAAAATGCTCATAGAGAGTTTTTAGTAAGTTGTAGGTTTCCTTTGAGGTCTCTAACGCAAGATGCCCCTGTATGGCCACTGAAAGCTTAGAAAAGTCCAGGTTGAAGGGGTTAAATTCTCGGCGCTGGTTTAGGCAGCTTTCTATTTGCATCCAATCTATGTTTTTCTTGTTTAGATTCCTTAAAACGTTAAACAGTAAGTCAATGATTTCCATGCCATCGTCCTGTAATTTTGTAACCTCTTCTTGCAGCTTTTCCTTTTTCTCAAGCAGCTACCTTTGTTGCTCCAATTTATCGAATATACTCTGGGCTATAGACGCCAGTAGCTTTGGGTTTTGGATGAACAGCGTGTCGGTGGTTCCGTTCCATGTGATGACCAAAGTGTTATCAAGCCGCTCAAATCCTTCAACCATGCCGAGGGGAATTTCCCGTATCAACTCTTGGCGGTTCTTGAAGTAGCCTTCTTGCTTGTAGAACCTTAATTTGTCATCAACAAACTCCAACTCGCCCTTGCCTAAACCTTTAAGCGTTGCTTTGGATCGTGGAAGATGAATTGTCTGCACTTTGGATGGTCTGCGCTTTTTATTTTTAATCATAAGGTAAGAAGGGACGCATGTCACTATGGCGGTTACCAGTACGATCGAGGGGTATAGGACGGTAGGTGCTGAAAGGTTGAAGACTCCGGATGTTTGGTAGGTTGTGCCGTTCCAATAGTAGAGAGTTGAGTATTTCTCTGTATAGTTGAATCTCGGGTCATCGTAGATTATGTCTAAGTTGGTGCCGTACTGATTGATTAAAGAAACTATTTTCGTGCCGATCTCTGGCGCCAACTCATCTGCATCCCACAGACCCCAGATTCTGTCATCTGCCAACCGCATACCCCATCCATAATCTTTCGGAAGAACAAACGCCACTTGCCCGCTTTTAACCACATTTTTGCGTGGCGATGTGTGGATTCTGTTCCAGAAATTTTTCATAGCGTTAAAGTGTTCGTCAGTTAAGGCACCGTAAGGGTTGATTTGCGGGTAATTGAATACAATGAGGTATTTGGCGCCTGCTTCGTATGCTATGTTGAGTTCTTTTAGCATCTGGGTTCCTGTCGCCATGTAGGGCGGGTCGTTGGTTGCCCAAGTTATGATAGCGCCCCACTCTTTGTTTTGAACGTTTGCGGCGCCTCTGCAGAGCGCTATATGTTGCGCTTCGTTGTGGTTCCAGCCCAATTCAGCAAACACCGTGTCGTAACCTGCTAGATAATCAAACCAGTAAAGAGCGTTATCAGCAGTGAACACCGGAATAACGCGGCCAGTGGCATTGGGGATGGAGTTGAGGTAGGTTGCATTGTTGAGGAGTCGCATGTAGCCGTTCACTCCGCGGACAAAACGGTTTGCAGCATCGCTGTAGCTTGTAACATTAATGAAGGTTGTTTGGTTTCTTCCAGCATAGTTTGTGGCAAAGCCACTGTAATGTTGCTTGTCTATTTGTTTGCCGCCGGGTTCATCGAGAACGTAAGCGCCTAAGAATTTGTCTCCCCACCTGTCGTTTGCTGAACTCAACCAAGCGGTATGGAAGGGAACGAGGCCTGCTTCTTGGAATAGGTTGAGTCTGCTACTGTTCAGTTGGGACGGCGCAGAGAATATGAAGCTAAAGTAAACCATGAAGTACAAGTTTGCGTCGTAAGCATATTGGCAAATCTCAGTCAGAGCAGTCTCGTTTAGGGCGACATCCCAATTATCGACCACAAAGAGGTTTATGTAGCCTTTCACTTCATCGATGAGCACTTTAGCTTCACTAGTGGTGTTGCCGCCGAACGTAACTCCGAAAAAGGGTTTATCCTCAACAGCAGACGCGCCGCTGATTGCTGGGTAGAAAGAAGCATTGGGTAAAACCACGATGATGACCAGCAGCAAAACAAGAGGAAACCTGCGGGTAAACTTCATGCTCGACCTTATACGGCTATGAAAGAAGCTGAAATTAAGGCTTTCTAAAATTTGGGATTCCCATGTAGCCTTTAGAATCTTTGCTAAATGAAGCGCTATCGCTTTTCTACGTGGCAATGTAGGCATCTTCAACATACCACCACACCCACATAAAGACCAAAAGACAAAAGAAACTCAAATAGGAACAAAGAATAAACGGATAATTATTACAGCGAGCACACAAAGAAGCATCCACAATACAATGGTGACATCCCGGATGCGGAGGGCACCTAAAATCTTGTTACCAGTCAAAGTTTCTTGTGGGTCGCCAAGGATGTATTGTCCAGGTTTTTCAAGCTGTATGCGCAGGGCGCCCGCAACAGCTGCCATGGGCCAACCGTGGTTTCGACTGGGTGTTTTTCTGTGGTCTCGGCGGGCGATTCGCCAGGCGTTTTTGGCGTCCATGCGCAGGATGGCTGCGGCAACCACCATGAGCAGGGCGGTGAGTCTTGTGGGTATGTAGTTGACGACTGTGTCAAGGTTTGCACTAAACCAGCCGGTGTTTATGTGTTCTTTGTCTTTGAATCCTACCATGCCGTCGAGGGTGTTTATGGCTCGGAAAGCGATGGCGCCTGTGACTCCGAAGAGGGCAAACGACATCATGGGTGAAAGTTTGAAGTCGATGAGGTTCTCAGCCATGGATTCGATGACTGCACTGCTGATTTGGCTGCCGTTGAGGGTTTTGCTGTCACGACGGCTGAAGTGGCTGTATTTTTTTGCTTCATCTAAGTCGTTGGCTTCTATGGCTTTAGCTGCTGCTTTTGCCCAGTCAGTTTCAAGTTTGATGCATATGGTCATTTTGAGCAGTATGATGCCTACGAAAGCGTAGATGAAGATGCCTAAAGAAGCCCAGGTTATGTAAGTGACTATGAACCATAAGCCAAAGAAGACAGGAAGCGTAAAGACGGCAATCACTGTTAACCCAAGCAGGACGCCGAGGAACTTTTCCATGCCTGCGTTCGGATTCTTGAAGTAAGGCTCGATTTTTTTGGTGAACTTGCCCATCAGAACCGTTGGATGGAGTTTGAATACCAGTCTGTCAGGGTAATTGGGAGATGGGTCGCCGAGTAATAAATCCAGCAGGACAGCTAAAATCAGCATGGCTAAGGCAACCAGTATGTTGATTGCATTTTGTGTTAACCAAGGATCAAGTTGGAACTGCATCGCTTTCGATACTTTGGAAACTCGCTTAATATCAATTACGGTAAACACGCAAAAAGCGGGTGCTGCACCTTAGCATTCAAACGATCAGTATAATACACCCCTAAAGTAAGTCAGGAAAAAACCGATTAGTTTAGGCTACCTAACTAAAATCTGTCTTTGTTTACTAATCCAACAGGAAAGTTAACCAACTACAAATAGCATAACCCGTTCCCGCTTCCCTCAAGAAGAAGGAGTTGTTGTTTCTTTACTGTTTTTCACTTTTAGGTAGGCAATAAAATCTCAATTTCCTTAGCGAAGGCTGCTCTCTTTTTGAAGCTGCTGTGGTCCATGGGATTTGCGTTTGGTTTTTTAAGCGCAAGATAGACTAATTGGCGTATTGGGTGGCATGCTTGGAGCAAGAAGAAAAAGAGTTAAACGCATCAACCTTTCAAAGCTACCTCTACCTCGTCAAAGTTGGGAAGCCTGTTGGACCACGCGACTTGATGCGTGGAGCCAACCTTAGCAGCCCCAGCGTTGCCTACCGCAACCTACAGAAACTCATAGATTTAGGCTTAGTCGTCAAGGATGACTATGGTAACTACGTTGTGAAAGAAAAGAAAAACATGAAAGGCTTTATCTGGCTTGGAAAAACCCTGATTCCAAGCTTTGCTGTATTCGGCTTTATTTTCATCGGTGTCTTGATTGGGGAAATAGCTGTATTGGTGCCGCACTTGCTTGTTGGCGCTCCTGTCCAGGAATCTTTTTGGCTCTTGACTTTGGTGACGGTTGTTTCCGCTATGATTTTTCTGTTTGAAGCCTTGCGATTTCGCAAGAAAGGCAAATGACAAAGCCTAAACTTTGACAGGGGCCCAATAGCCTATTTATCTGCTGTTTCTACTGTTTAATAAGTGGCATTAGAAAAAAGAGAATGTTTTATAGAAACAGCAGCATCCTCTAAGGTGTACCCTTGGAAAGCGAGTAATGTAACATGGCAAAATTTGCTTCAATAATATCTATCTTGCTAATTCTAGGTTTTATGCTCTCTAGTACGATGATTTTGCAGGTTGGCGCTGACGTAGTAGGCGTTTCGCAAGGCGACGTTTTTCAGTATGACAGGCTGGCGCATCTGACTTTGCTCGTGCCAACCTCAGACCCTACCCCACCAAGCCTACTAGAGGTAAACCAAACGAAGTTGATTAGTGTCACGGTGGTAAACGTGACTGGAACAACCATATTTACTGATGTAAGGACAACTTATAAGAATGGAACAGAAACACATGGAACAGGTTTTTGCGATATTGACACTGGCGAGTGTAACTCTCTGCCATTTATCGGTGCAAACCTAAAGAAGGGAGATGCCGTAAATCCGTTGCTGACAGACCCATGGCATATAAATGACACAGTAAGCCGAACCTACAAGAGCGGAACCCGCGAAACCAACTATCTGAAAATCCAATCCACAGAAAACATCCAAGACCTAGGCGACGTAACGCTAACCTACGAATACTACTTTGATAAAGCCACAGGAGTTCTTGTCGATTACAGAACAGAGGTCGCCAATAGTCAGCTGATTAGCGTAACCGAATCCAAACTCGTAGCTTCAAACCTATGGGAAGTTGGCAATCAACAAATCGAAACACACGGCTCTGCCCTTGGTTCAACAACCACTCCTTACGTTGCCGCCGCCGTCACTGCAATCGTAATCATCATTATCGCAGTTATAATTCTTAAACGCAGAAAGACCAAAGATGAGCCTTTGGAAGAAGAGCAAAAACCGCAAGAAAACACACTCAAAAAGCCCGTTAAGAAAGCTCCGAAAGCTCCAGCTGCACAAACCCGCAAGCCTAAAACTTCCTCAAAGGCTTCCGTAAACGCTTAATACGTTCACGCCTTTAGTCTAACAACAAAACCCAATTTGGATGCTGAATTAGAATGAAAGTGGTTGTTCACTGGAGCGGAGGAAAAGACTGCTGCACTGCCCTGCACAAAATCATCGAACAAGGACACGAAGTCGCCTGCCTAGTCACCTATATTTACATGGAACCCTACGTTTTCCACAGCTTCAAAGTCATCGAGTTACAAGCCAAAACATTGGGGTTGCCGCACAAATTCGTAAAGATCACAGACAACCGCTATGGTGACATCATGGGCACCCTTGAGCGCCTGCATAAAGAAGAAGGTGTCCAAGCCATAGTCACAGGCGACATAGACAACGTCCACCACCGCCGAGTATGGAAAGACGCATGCAGAAAACTCGGCGTCCAACTTATGATGCCACTCTGGGACCGCCCACTTAACCTAATTCCCGGCAGTCGCTACCGCAAACGCATCATGGAGATGGAACAGGCAACTGGCGTAAAGGCTATCCTCAGCTGCATCGACCAGAGATATTTTGGAGAAGAATGGCTGGGACGAGCGATTGATAGAAAATGCATCGAAGACATGAAGCCCCTTGTGGGTCCAGCTGGTAAAGGCATAGATGTTTCAGGCGAACCAGGCGAATACCACTCCACCACGCTTGACGCACCCCTCTTTAAGGAACGCGTCGAAATCACCAAGTTCACAAAGAGGAGCCGAGTGGTTGATTTTGGCGGCTCACCCTACCGTGAAGGCAACTTCCTCTACA
This sequence comes from Candidatus Bathyarchaeota archaeon, assembly GCA_026014665.1. Lineage (GTDB taxonomy): Archaea > Thermoproteota > Bathyarchaeia > Bathyarchaeales > Bathycorpusculaceae > Bathycorpusculum. The sequence goes on along the minus strand of JAOZHX010000017.1, from coordinate 314,435 downwards.
TGGATATTGAGGAAGCAGCGCTTAAACCCAAAAGTCAAAGCAGCCAGTAGAAAACTCCACCGACCCAGAATCCAGCAACCGATGGGAACCCTTGGGAAAACCACCGAAAAAACTCATTACCCCTTTTCATCGCAATATTGATTAGGCAACTACGCGCCTAAACAAAACAATATGGAGTTAAAGCGAAATGTCAGAAAAACAAACCCTCGGCAACCTAACCCTAAACATCGTTTGGCTCTGCGGAGGAACCACAGCTGACATAGCTCCAACTCCGCAACTTAAATTTAACATGGAGCAAGCATGCGAAAAAATAAAAAAACAACACATCAAAATTCGCGTGAAAGCCCCCATGCTTTTGATTTTTGACTACATGAAAATGGAGATTAGCCTCTTTGAAGGGGGACGCATGCTTATCAAAAACGTAACCGACAGCAAACTGCCTACAAAAGCCTATGCGGAAATCCTAAAAATCATGAACGTGCCTGTTTAGCGGCGTTTAGTGGAAAATCAGTTTGGCGCCCTTTCGGACGGCGCTACCTATGCCTTCTTGGCGGATGACTCGAATCAGTCTAGACGCGGATTTTTGGCAGTTACGCTGGAAGTCCTTTTGAATCTTCACAAGCAAGTCGTAATCGAAATCTTCGGTCTTCACCCTTGCCAAGTAGTTGTCCATTTGGTCATACAAGCCTTGGCTTACGACTTCATCGTAGAGTTTGCTGCCTGGACAGGCGATGTAGATGTTGAATTGACACCAATCAGCGTTTAGGCTTTTAGCGAATTTGAAGGTTGCTTTCATGTCTTCAACTGTTTCCCCGGGAATTCCAAGCATAAACGATGTTGCTGTGCGGACTACGACCTGTCGGCAGAGCTCAAAGACTCGTTTGACTTCTTGGAGGTCGATGTTTTTATTGAGTTTCTGCTGGATACGCGGCGAGCCTGATTCAACACCGAAGAAGATGGTCTGGCAACCTGCCAATTTCATGTCAAAGAGGAGTTCTTTGTCTACTAAATCAACACGGGTTTCGCAGGTCCACTTTATGTCTATCTTGTTTGTTTTGATTAGTCGGCAAAGTTCTTGGGTGCGTTTTTTGTTTATAGTAAAGTTGTCACCGACGAAATAGATGCCTCTTGAACCGTAATTCTCAACCATATGCTTGATTTCTGCGATGACCCTTTGCGGGGAGAAAGCTCGGCAGGAGGTTCCCCAGAGTTCTCGGGTTTCGCAGTAAGCACATTGGTAGGGGCAACCGCGTAGAATACTCATGGTATCGACGGGTTTCACGTCTAGATACATGAATGTTCGGTCATACATTTTCATAGGCAATAAATCGCGAGCAGGAAAAGGAACCACGTCTAAATCGTTGATGAATTCGGGTGGTACCTTTGAAATTTCATCGTCGACCTTGCATGCAACACCAGGAATTTTGCCGATTTCATTGTTCTGTCTCCCTCGAAGGATGCTTTCTGCGAGTTGCGTCATCGCCTGTTCGCCTTCGCCAAGAACCACATAATCTATTTCTTTGTGCTCAAGCATGGTTTGAGGCATGTATGACGGGTGTGGTCCGCCGACTACGATTTTGCATGCGGAATATGCTTCTTTGGCTGCTTTAGCGGTTTCAACACAGCGGGTATATGTTAGGCTGCTGCAGGTGATGCCGACGATTTCTGGTTGCCGTCTTCTAATCTCTGCTTTGACTTCTTCGATTGAACGTTCCATTAGGTAATTATCATAGATTTCAACGGCATACCCGTTTTTTCGGAGCGCCGCCGCAACGTAAGCTAAGCCAAGTGGAGGAAGCTTTCCTGCCATGCCCCAGGGTGATTTTTCTGGTGGAGCTGTGGTCATAAGCAGTATCAAAATGGCTTTCTCCAGGTTGGCGTTGTTATTTGAGGATGCTGCTTGCTTTAGCTTGGAGGGCTCGTCGAAAATGCGCCAGTATGAGCCGTGTGGCGCCTAATCCCCACATTTTGCCCTTTTTAAACATGCCCAATGCGCTTATGAAGTATGCTGGGCTAAGGTAGAAACTTTGGAAGGCTTGTTCGCGGATTTGCGTTAGTTCTTGCATGGTCATACCTGGAATTTCGAAGGTTGGTGTTGCAGTGTCGTATCTGTCGAAGTCCGTTATTTTTAGGGAGCCGTTGGCTTTGACTTGTTCGTACATGGGAGTTCCTGGATAAGGTGTGGCTATGTAGAAGCCCACGTCATTGGGGTTGAGTTCTTTGACAAAGCGTATGGTTTCCCATGCGCTCTCTTTGGTTTCGCCTGGAAAACCCAAGATAACACCTGCAACAGTCATTAACCCTGCTTCCTTTGCCCATTTAAACGCCCGTCTTGTTTGCGTTAAGGAGAAGCCTTTCCCCATGCTGGTTAATTGTTTCTTTGAACCTGACTCCACGCCAAACCAGACAGCGATGCATCCTGCCTGCCGCATCTTGACGAGGAGTTCTTTGCTGACCATGTCCACGCGGGTTTCGCAGTCCCATTTAATTTTGAGTCCTCGACGTTGTATTTCGTCGCAGATTTCGGCTGTGCGGGATTGGTCAACAGTGAATGCGTCATCGTAGAATGTGAATTGTGTAGCATGGTAATTCTTGTGCAGAAACTCTAGTTCGTCCACAACGTTCTTTGGGGTACGCATGCGATATCTTCTGCCGAACATGCGGACAGCAGTGCAGAAATTGCACCAGTACACGCAGCCGCGGCTGGTCATGACGGGGTAGGGGATTGTTCCGTATTTTCGCAGGTCGCCTACCTTTTGCCAGAGGTGCAGGGCAGGAAACGGCAAGCTATCGAGGTCTTCGAGGAAGGGGCGGTCGGCGTTTTTTACGATTTCATTGCCTTTTCTGCAGGTCGTTCCCGCGAGATCAGTGAAGGGCTGGTGATTTTCGACCCGTTGGGCGAGCTCCAGCATGGTAGCTTCGCCTTCGCCTCTTACAACGATGTCGAGGCCTGGTGATTCTTGGAGAGCCTTATCGTCCCAGAAGGTAACGTGAGATCCTCCAATGGCTGTTATGGCGTTGGGATGGATTTCTTTTACGGTTTTTATAATTTGGAGGGCAGATTTGTACGTTAAGGTGGTTGAGGTTACGCCGACTATATCGGGTTTGAACTTGGCGATTTCTTCTTTGAATTGTTGGTGACTGATTCTTTGAGCTTGACAGTCAATAACGTTGACTTCAAAGTGATTCTTGTACAGGACCGCACCTAAGTATCCGAGTCCCAGCGGCATAAAAGGCGGATGCTGATGAGAGCCGATGGGGTAAGGTGGGTTTACAAGAGTTATGCGAGTTTTCATGTTCTTCCCTGAAACATGTAGAGACTATGCTTTGGGGATTATTTAGTTTACTCAAAAAAACTCGATTTTTTAAAGTAAGACCACTTATCAGGAATATTGCCATATTGCTGAGAAAAACGAATGAAATTATGTTGTTTCTATTTGAGTTCTTGTTTTTGGAACAAGCGAGCATTCTTTGATATCCATGTAGAGCCAGTTTCGTTTCCAGTTCTTAGACTTCTCCTTCTTCTTCTTGATTTTGAATTTGTTGACGACGATGTTTTCTTTGAAAAGAGGTGCCTCAAGCACGGTGGTATGGTAGCCTTGCCCATCCTCGCTGGCAACGTCTATGCCTTTTTCGTCCGCGAGGGCTTTTAGTTCGATGATGGATTTGGGGTCGAGTTTCCGTCCCAACCATTCTTCACCGATGAAGTCGGTGTTTATACAGTTGAGCATGGGCCTCAAACCTGTTTCCACCACTTGTTTTAGGATTTCGTAGGTGTCACCTTCGTTTGGCATAATGAAGGCTAATCCTAATTGTTTAGCCATGCTTTCATAGTAGCTTGAGTGAATAACCGCGCAGCCGGCTCCAGCTATATCTCCAGTGACGATGCCTTCTATGCCTACTTCAGCTTTAAGCTTGGTAAGGGCACCTAAGATGTCTTCGTATGGTTTTTTCACTCTGACCACTTTAAGCGGAACGCCTAAAGTTTTTGATTGAAGCTCCATGAGGGGGAAACTGTGGAAAACGTAGGGTCGCATGTATTCAAAACTCAGCAAATAGGCGACTTGGTGGCCTTGTTTGATGACTTTGTGGTATGCTAGGCAGCATTCTTTGCCCCCGCTCCAGTGGACAACCACTTTCATTTGCGTTTCTCTTCCTTATGCAAAAGGCTCAGAGATGGGCTATAAAGTTTTGTGTCATGTACAGGAAAACCGTTTATTAGAATGTACTTAGTTATTTGACACTTCATCAGTCATACCCTTTAGGAAGAATCCTGTTGAAAGAACCCCAAATTTATTTGGAGCCTAAAGAAAGAACGCTAAAAATTATCGCACTTTTAGAACAGCAGTATCCAGATGCAAAAACCGCTCTAAACTATACTAATCCATTGGAACTGCTCGTTGCCACCATGCTCTCAGCCCAAACTACCGATGTACGTGTAAACATAGTTACACAATCGCTCTTCAAGAAATACCGCACAGCCCAAGATTATGCCAAGGCAGAGTTAAAAGAACTCGAACAAGACATCCACTCCACGGGTTTCTACCATAACAAAGCCAAAAACCTCAAAGAATGTTGCCAAATGTTAGTCGAGAAGTTCCAATCGAAGGTTCCTCAAACCATGGAGGAACTGCTAGAATTGCCCGGCGTCGCCCGGAAAACCGCTAACATTGTGCTCTACAACGCCTATGGCATAACCGCCGGCATCGCTGTGGACACCCATGTTATGAGACTCGCACAGCGGTTAGGGCTAACACAGGAGAAAGACCAAGACAGAATCGAAAGGGACCTCATGCGTATCACTCCTAAGGAGAAGTGGATGCGGCTAACCGATTTGTTGATTTTTCATGGGAGACAGATATGCATAGCGAAGAAACCAAAATGCGAGATATGCGTTCTCAACAAGATTTGCCCCTCTGCTTTCACCTTCAACTAGAAATACGCCTTTATATAATGAAGTTTTCTTTTCTTATCTGGGACTGTTTATGGTTGAAGAAATCAAAGTTGGAGATCAAGCACCGGACTTTACTTTGCCTGATGTAGACCTGAAACCTCGAAGTCTAAGCGAGTTTAGGGGAAAAAAAGTTGTTTTAGCTTTTTTCGTCGGAGCCTTCACATCAACTTGCACTAAAGAAATGTGTGAATTTCGAGATTCTATGGCAAGGTTAACAAATTTGAAGGCGCAAGTTATCGGCATTAGCGTGAACGATCCCTTTTCAAACAGAGGCTTTGCAGAAAAAAATAGGCTGCCCTACCCCATTTTGAGCGATTACACCCGTGAAGTCATCAAAGAATATGGCTTGCTATTCCATGATTTCGCTGGGTTGAAGGGTTACACTGTGGCTAAACGGTCAATCTTTATCCTTGACAAAGACGGCGTTGTTAGGTATGTTTGGGTTTCTGATGATCCAACGGTTGAGCCAAAATACGATGAAGTGGAAAGAGCCTTAGAACAAATCAAGTAGCTTAACGCTTCTGCATTAGAACAGTGTAGAAGAAACGTACGACGCCATCACCTTCTAAAGAAGGATAATTCAACATCTCCCCCAAAGTAAAATGACCGCCAAAGTAATCGCTAATCTGCTGTTTTGTGAAATGATTCCACCCAGGTCCGTTACTATCGCTAAAACAAGTAAGCATGTAAACCCCCTCATCTCTTAACACGTTATGAATGCCCACTATAAACTTCATGCGCTCGCTTATCTCGACATGGTGAAAGCAACCCATGTCAAAAAATGAAAACAAATTGCTCGCTGCTAAAGGAGAGATTGATGAAGCTTTCTACTAAAAAGTTGACACTAACGTTGGCTTGCCGAGCTTTTTGTTTAGCGATTTCTACGGCGGTTCTGGAGATGTCGATACCTGTCACTTCAAAGCCGTTTTTTGCAAGGTAAACAGTATTTGTTCCTGCGCCACAGCAGATGTCTAGGGCTTTGCCCTTGGGGATGAGCCCTTTCTCGACGTATTCAACCAGTATGGGACGAGGCTTGCCAAGTTCCCAGCCTAAGTCTTCAAGCGGGTATTCACGATAGTATTCGTCCCATTGGCGGTAATTAGACATAAAAAGCTCGTTTAAATTTAAATCAAGCGAACATATAACTTATCTTGGACCAAAGATGCTTGGTTGACTTATAGCCGCTACTTTTCTGTAGCACAAAAAGTTATTAGTTTCTCTCCAAAGATAGTTGAGTGGTATTATCAAATGGTGACTATTTGAGTGGCCTTTGAAATCCAAGAGTTACCCGATGTTATCCGAGTCATCGTACTCCTAAACCTTACCAAAGGCACCAAACTAAAAAAATCAACCCTTAAAAATCGCATCGACCGAGTCTGTGTCAGCTATGCTTGCATCGAGATGAGCGAGCTTGATAAATCACTCAAAGAAATGATGGCTGAAGGACTCATACAAGAGAAAGGTGAATATCTCCTGCTTACACCGCAAGGACAAAGGCTAGGCAGAGAATGGGAAAGTCTCCTGCTAAAAAAAGAGCCGATAATGGAAGTTGTAGCTGGACTAGTAGATGGCTCAGTAACTAGTCTAGTAGTTACCCTATCAGCATTCATAGCAACGTTGACTTCAGCCCCAACCTTTCTTGGAACCCAAAGTGCAGTTATATTCGCTGCGTTTCTAACCCTAAGCGCAGTCGCCATCACAAATTTCTCGAGCTTTCTCCTGGGTGGAATTACCGAAGATTTGGCAGACATCATGACGCTACAGAATTTGATGAACTACAGTCTAAGTGATATACCTGACAAAAAAGAAAGGGACAAATCTCTCCTTTTGGTCCGAAAACTCTTTACGGTGCTGAGTAAACAAATCCATCGCTCCAACCTCTATGCCGCCATAATCTGTGGAACAACCACTTTTCTTGCAGGCATTGTTCCCATAGCCGCCTACATCCTGCTTCCACCGTACTATAACATCATCGTTTCCCTATTGTTGGTCAGCGCCATAGTAGGCATCTTCTTGGTTCGATACCGCTCAAAGAAAACCCGCGTAAATTGGAAAGTCACCCTCTTTGAAACCTTAGCTATAGTTGTAATCGCAACAATAGCTTCGCTACTTCTGGGCGCCGCATAAGCTGCCATGCTCAACCATCAAACACTTATCCATGATAACCACCAGCCCAGCTTTCAGCGCAGCCTCTGCTGCTTTCTCGTTAACGATGCCCAACTGCATCCAAACAACGAAGGGACGCCCAAACCTAGCCTTCAACTCGATAGCTTGCTGTACAATCGGCAAAACATCTGAAGATTTGCGGAAAATATCCACTATGTCTATGGTTTTTTGGATTTCCGCTGGCATCTCAAGAAGGCTCTTGTAGGATTTCTCACCTAAAACCTCGTCTGCAGTGGGGTTAACTGGGATGATACGGTAGCCATGGTTTTGGAGGTAAGCGCCGACACGGTAGCTGTCTTTCTGTGGGTCTTTAGATAAACCAACAATCGCGATTGTCTTGTATGAACTTAAGATTTGTTTAATTTGGGTTGCACTCAAAACCAGGCGCTTCCATATTATCTAGATAATGAATTTAGGGAGCTCGGCTAAGTTTTAACTCGAAAAAGTGCTCCCTTCCATCACGCAACGCAAAAACGCGAACCGACTCACCGATTTTATGCCTGTGGATCTCACGGACTAAATCTTCGATCCTGAGCGTCTCGACATCGTCGATTTGAAGGATTATGTCTGCTTCTTCCATGCCAGCGGCTTCTGCAGGGCTATCTTCAGCCACTTTACTCACCAAAACGCCGCGGTCCACTGGTAATCCATAGTAACGTGCGATTTCCTCGGTGATGCTCAAGCCTACAATGCCAAGCCATGGTCTTGCCGCTATACCTTCATTTACTATGCCGTTAGTGCAGGTTTTAGCGGAGTTAATTGGTATGGCAAACCCTATGCCTTGGGCGTAAGGTATGATGGCAGTGTTTATGGCGATAACCTTCCCAGTTAAATCAACGAGTGGTCCGCCGCTGTTGCCAGGGTTAATGGAAGCATCGGTCTGAACGAGGTTTTCAATTAAACCCCGCTCAGATTCGATCGTTCGGTTTATTGCGCTGATTACCCCTGAAGTAACGCTTGGCCCACCTGCCAAACCGAAAGGATTACCGATTGCAAAAACTCTTTGCCCCATTCTCAGCTTATCTGAATCACCAAGCTCCGCTGCCTGCAGGTTCTTGCCCTTGACTCTTACAACGGCGATGTCATGGATGGCGCATGCTCCTTCGATTGTTCCTTCTAAAACCTGATTATTCCAGAGCGTTACATTGATTCTTTCTGCTCCACCAACAACATGGTTGTTTGTCAGGATTAAACCTGCACCGTCAATGATTGTACCGGAACCCATGCCGCCAACGGGGACAGCTTGGTAGAATATGTTGTGGACCAACTTGATGGTGCTTATGTTGACTACGCTCTTGCTCACCTTCTCTATTATGTCCAAGATAGCTTTCTCATCGTATGACAAAGGTAATTCCTCAAAAATAGGTAAAAAAACGGTTTTAATAAATCTTAATTGCTGCTCTTAGCTGCAAACGCTAATGGCGATCCCTTCAATTGATAGCTTGCTTTTCCATATCGGAGAAATCAGAAATTTTTCCATGAAGTTTGCGTTTCATTATGTGGGTATGGTGGTTTTTAGGGTGCCACAAGATTGTTTGTGAGTGCGGTTTTGTTTTGGCTTTGCAACATTCTTCTGCGCCTGTTTCTGTGTCGGATAGGCGTTTTTCTCCACACACGGTGCATGGTTCTATGTTGGAGGGGGCAGGGTGTGGATGTGGAAGCATGTGATTTTTGTGTTCTTTCCACAGAACCCGTGGAGCAGCAAAGGGCAATGTAAAGCTGGTAAGCATCCACTAATTCAATATTTGCTGAAAGGTCAACGCTTGGGTGCCTAACAAGTAACAAAGCAACCCGACGATAATGAAATGTTATCAGCTATATTTTCGGAGCGCAATAACGCAAGTTTCCGTATTTTAACGTGCCTCTGACTTAGCGGCAGAAAAAGCATTTCTCTGCCCATTCAGCGTTCATTTGCTCTAGGCATTTTGGGCACATTAAGCCTTTTTCGCGGATAGTTGTGCAGGTTTTGCAGAAGAGTTCGAGAATCCGATCTTTGTTTTGAGGTTCGTTTAGGAGGGAAACAACCATTTCATCTATGAGAGTTTTGACTTCGCTTGTTCCCTCGATTTCCAAGAGGTTGCCTCGTTCGCGCCCGATGTAACGGCTGACTGCTGACTGCGATAATCCTAAGAGGGTGGCTGTTTGTTTTTCGTTGAGTTCATGCTTTTGAACCAAGGCTCTTGCCATGAGGGCTTTTACAGCTGGCAAGACGGTCTTCACTCCTACTTCGCACGGCAATATCAAGTTTTACACCAAATAAGGGTATTTTTGGGGAAAATGTATTTAAATATGACGCTTGTCATATTTTATGACGCGTGTCAAGACGGGCTACCAATCGCAACAAAGCAGTTTTACACCCAATCTCTCACTCCTTCCCCGTCCTGACACACGCAGTAGGGAGAAAAAACATGGGCAACGTACTAACCCCCACCAAGAACGGTGAGAACAAGCGTGACCTATCCTCAATGCTGAAATCCCTTGACTCAGAATGCAGAAACTGCGCACCGAGTTCGCCTCTACAATGCATCAGTCGTTGCCAAGTATACAAATTAAAGAACGAATTGCGAAGTCTACGCGAAGCCATGGACAACCCCAACTACATAAAAGAACTGTTCAACGTACTAAAGAATGAAACGCGTCTCCACATCCTAAAAGCCATCGTAAACGGCAAGTACTCAGTAAGCCAGCTCCAGCAAGAACTAAAAAGAAACGGACGCTTTCACAGTCAAGACACAATCAGCGAAAAATACCTGCGCCCCCTGATGGCGGTTGGATTAGCAAATGAATCGCTAGACAAATACTACGCAACAACCTTTGGCGGACGCCTAACTGAAGTTCTCGAGTATTTTCCTGAATTTGCCGAGATGTTACCAGCGCATTCGGAATGCTATGAAGAAACGGTTTTGCGCGCGTTGTTAGCCGGCCCAAAAACATTTGAAGAAATAGAAATTTTAGTTTCCTCCAAAATTGCATCACGCATCCTAAAGCGGCTGCGAAGCGCTGGCCTAATAGAAACTCCTGAAGAGCGAGACTACATATTCTTCTTTAAATCGAAACGTGATCCAAACAAAGAAACTTTCACTGAGACCGAGCGTAAAATATACTATTCCATCCCACTTGAAGGCATCTCGGCAGGTAAGTTGGCGAAAGAAGCAGGGCTTTCCTTGCGAAGAACCTACAAGTACCTTCGAGGCTTGAAGGGCAAGAAACTAGTGTTTGTGAGAAGAACGCCTAAGGCTTACGGTTTAACGTGTAAAGGCGAAATGTTAGCCTCCGTGTTGGAAGGATTACATGAAATAATCGAAGATACATGGAGTTCTTCCAAGCAGGTTTTCAGCGGCAGCGACATAGCTTAGTTTCTGTCTCTTTTTTTATCCGCCGCCAGGTGTTCCGTGGAACGGCGCACCTTCCCAGAGCATTTTCCACCAGTCTTCTTCCGTTATTGTTTCTCCATGGACGATTATGTCTAGAACCATCTTTAGCATGGCATGATGCCTGCATTCGTCTTGTAGAATGGATTTTAGGAGAAACTCGACTTTTTTGTTTTCAATTTGTGGCATCATGTCTTGCAGTTTCTTTATTAGTTCTGCTTCAATGGCTATGTGTTTCTCCACCAGAGCCCTCTGTTCATCGAGGTTTTGTTGTGACAGTGCCACTGAAGGGTTGGTTAGAAGCGTGATGGCGGATGTGTATAATTCGGCATGTTTCACAGAGTCTAGCGAAACACCTTTCAAGACACCTTTAACAGCAGGATTCTTCATGTCAACAAGCGCTTTTTCCAGCGAATTGACGATTTCTTGTTCAACAACCACTTGATTTTTTAGAAAATCAAGAAGTCGTTCTTTATTCTTCTCCATTTAGCTTTCTCCTCGTGGCTTATGTTAACCCTGATTCTTCAAGTTTTCGGAAATTCTCTTGCCGAATTCTTTACAGCTATTGAGCACGTTTTGGTCAGGCGTATATTTTGCAAGCAGGGGCGCTTCTGGAACCTCCATTTCAAACTTATTCTTCATTATTTCCAAGATAAGCTTTGGCGCTTCACCGCTCCATCCAAAGGAACCGAATGCTGAGCCAATTTTACCCTTCAAATTGATCCTCAAAGAAGCGGCTTCTTCAAAGAGCACCTTGAAATCCAAGGGTATGTCGTGGTGATATGTAGGTGCACCGATCAAAATAGCATCATAATTTTTCAACTCTGAGGCATCTATATGGTAGTTAAGATCCACTTCAACCTCAGGGTAGCTTTGGACGCCTGCAGCTATGGCTTGAGCCATCCGCTCAGTATTCCCGCTGCGACTATAATATAAAATTAAGAGCTTCTTCATGAAAACCGAAATATTATAACTGCTAAGTTATTTGAATATTACCTTACCGAGCGATAATCCTTAGCAAGAAAAATCTATACGCTTACGCCTTTTCGCTGCGTCATTCCGTAGACTTATTCTGTCTTCTAGCGACGCCGCGCATTCTACTTAATCGATTCCCTCTACTCTCGCCACCTTTTCGACCGATCTCCCTGTAGAATTTTGAGCCACGCTGTTTAGCTACCTTTTCGCCGCCTTTCTTACCTATTTGCCTGTAGAATTCGGGGCCTCTTTCTCTAGCAACCTTTTCGCCCCCTTTTCTTCCTGCTTCTTGCCTAGTCATCTTCCTTTCTTCACTTTCAATAGCCAAAATGTTCACCTCCAAAACTAAAAAGCATCCGTGCAAAAAGCGACCTAACGGTTTAGCCAAGCATCAAGTCTTGAGGATTTTAAACATAGAAAATAAACTTATGGGGATAGCGAAGGGTTGGTATTATGTTATTCTATCTTACCTATTTCTTTTGTTATATCAATGGGCGAATTGTATGTTTTCTCTGGAAGTTTGTTAATTAGATTCATGACATCGTCTGGCGCAGCTTTGCCTTCTGCGTTGGTAACAAGGTTTCTTTTGTCCGCGGGGTAATGCACTCCTTTGAGGTATTTTTCTACAATCGCTGGGCTAACCCGTCCTAACCGTCCACTCTTATCAGTATACTGTCTTCTGGTTCCTCGACCTTGACCGATTCCCCTTCGCCTAGTGGGCGCTACTTCTTGTTTACTCGTTGTCTATTCACCTCCAACTCACAGATAAAAATAAAAAACTAAGAAGCTTCAACGATAGGATATGAATGTTGGTTACTCAGTTTCGTGCTCTTTTCCTTCTTCAATGAGCTTCTTAACTTTTTGTCCTCCCTTACGCCCTATTTCACTGTAGAATTCCTCGCCATGAGTTTCCGACGTTTTTTCTCCGCCCATACGTCCTGCTTCTTCAACGGTCATCTTACCTTTCTTTTTTTCTGTCATCAAATCACCTCCCAAAAATACCTGCCTTCTCAATATAGAACCTCATTCATTCCTCTTCGTGTTGTTTTCCTTCTTCGATAAGTTTGCGGACTTTTTGCCCACCTTTATGTCCGATCTCCTCGTAAAATTCTCTACCATGCGTCTCAGCGGTTCTGCGCCCACCTTTTTGGCCGCCCATACGTCCTGCTTCTTCAACACTCATTTGCCCTTTTTTTCTTTCGTCAGACAAATAATTCACCTCCTATCATAAACGAAGTTCTCTAAAGATGGGAGTTTGAATCCTGATAGTTTTCTTATTCCTCTTCGTGCTCTTTGCCTTCTTCGATAAGTTTCCTTACCCTTTGTCCTCCACGGTGACCTGCTTCCTCAAGGCTTGTCTTACCCGCAGCCTCAGCACTTCCCTCATGCTGCTTAGCCCGCGTTGTGCCACCTTTGCTTCCTATTTCACTGTAAAACTCTGGACCATGTGTTTCTGATGTTTTCTCTCCGCCCATACGCCCTGCTTCTTCAACGGTCATCTTACCTTTCTTTTTTTCTTCGCCCAAACATTTCACCTCCAAAAAAAGTTAAACGGTAGCTTTTTATTCAATCTCCTAGCTTAAAACAAACTTCTTAAACATATGTGGCTGGCTGAGCACAGCAACATCAAGAAATCAACTTGAAGAAAAAAGTCTATGAAACAAAAAAAGGATTAAAAAATGAGCGTTATTAAAGGAAAAGAGGCTACTCTTCCTCATGTTCCTTTCCTTCCTGGATTAATTTGCGGACTCTCTGCCCACCCTTAGGTCCGCCTATTCTTCCGCCCTTGCGGCCTATCTCACTATAAAATTCTTCACCGTGCGTTTCAGATGTCCTCAGGCCGCCCCTTCGTCCCGCTTCCTCAACAGTCATCTTGCCTTTCTTTTCTTCTCTTTCCAAAAAATCACCTCCGTTAATTAAAGTTCTAGGAGAATATGAAGAATTAAAAAAACAAAAAAATACAAATTCAATTAGAAGTGTCATTCTATTTCGTGTTCTTTTCCTGCTTGAATTAGCTTTCGTACTCTTTGTCCTCCACGGTGACCTGCTTCCTCAAGGCTTGTCTTACCCGCAGCCTCAGCACTTCCTTCATGCTGCTTAGCCCGTTCCGAACCGCCTTTGCTTCCTATTTCACTGTAAAACTCTGGGCCTCGTTCAGAGGAGACTTTCTCGCCGCCTTTGCGTCCAATTTCTTCATAAAACTCCCGTCCGTGTGTTGCAGCGGTTTTTTGTCCGCCTTTCCTTCCTGCCTCGGCAACGGTCATCTTACCCTTTCTTGTTTCTTCAGTGCGTGTACTCAAAAAATTCACCTCCTACTAAACTATGGAAAAGTTAACAATAATAGAGCCGAATAACCGCTCATAAACCTATGTTGTTGTATTATAGCAGTAACATGCTAACTAAGCCACAAAAGAATATTAAACTGATGAATACTTACACAAAACAGCTTACGCCGTGATGATGACGGTAATCTGAATTATGAGGTAAATTAAATATCTCTGACCTGCCACCTAAATAGTCACTGGAATGTTGAATGAAAGTCCTGCTTATCAACCCGCCGCAAACATTCTACCCCGGTTCTGAACCGCCCGCAGGAAACCTGCCCATAGGCTTAATGTACATAGCAGCAGTCCTTCAACACTCAGGCTACCAAACGGAAATACTGGACGCCTTCATGACCAATTCCACGTACAAAAAGGACGGGGAAATCATCACCGTCGGAATGCCTCCTGATCGAATAAAGCAAGAAATAAGATCTCGCAAACCCGACATTGTTGGTATAGCAGGACCATTCACTTGTCAAATAGAAAACACGTTAAAAGTCAGCAACTTAACCAAGCAAGTCGATAGCAAAATCTTAACAGTTGTCGGCGGACCACATGTCTCCTTGGTGCCAAAGGAGTTCTTAGAAGAAGCGCAAAACGTCGACATCGTGGTATGCGGCGAAGGCGAATACACCATGCGGGATGTAGCCCAAGCCTTTGAAGGCAAAAAACAGCTACATGACATAGAAGGCATAGCATACAGGGACAGCAAAAAAATAATAGTTAACGCAACTAGACCCTTTATTGAAGATTTAGACGAGCTTCCTTACCCAGCTTACGACCTTGTAGACATGAACCAATACCTTCATCCTAAGATAGGTTACCGTAGCTTCCGAGACAGAGCCATCTCCATGATTACTAGCCGAGGCTGCCCCTTCAACTGTTGCTTCTGTGCAGTTCATCTGCATATGGGCAAGCGTTTCCGGGCACATTCAGCTAGCTACGTAATAAAACACATAGAATACGTCGTCAAAAAATACAACGTAAAAAACATCTTCTTTGAGGATGATAACCTAACGCTGGATATTCCAAGGTTCGAAGCGATTTGTGACGGGATAATCCAACGCAAAATAAAGATAGGTTGGGAAACACCAAACGGAGTGAGAGCAGACTGCCTAAACCTTGACTTGCTAAAGAAAATGCAACGATCTGGTTGCAAGAGCGTTTTTGTAGGAGTTGAATCAGGCGACCAGCAAATCCTCGATAACGTCATATGCAAAAGCCTTGACCTCAACCGCGTGGTTGAATTTGCCAAGAACGCCAAAGAAATCGGGTTGAAAACTGGCGCCTTCTACATCATCGGTTTTCCAGGGGAAACCAAAGAGAACATGCAGCACACCGTGGATTTCGCGCTTGAATTAAAGCGTAAGTATGATGTGGGTATGCACCTGTTTGCTGCCACACCATCCTATGGCACACGCCTCTATGAAGAATGCAAAACCAAGGGATACTTACCAGCAGACCTCACCTGGAACAGTTTCGCTCAGGCAAGACAAGCCAAAGGCATGCCGCTTATAACCACCAACGAGTTTACACCAGCCGAAGTCAAGGAAATCGCCGCCAAAGCCTTAGCTGAATACAAGAAGCTATCGCTCATTGGACACATCAAACATCCAAGAAAGGCGCTCAAAACGGCAATCGACCAACCGCAACTCATAATGAAGTACCTAAAGAGCCTCCTTAGATAGTTGGAAATGCCAATCTGTAAGACGTCAGCAGTACACGCAAGCCATAGCTTATATTGACATGGAAGATAAACCTTTTTTGGTGATTTGCAGAATGAGACGAGATGAAGCAATCACTTGTTTAAAAGAAATTAAAGACACCTGCAGGGACCTATTAGCCGATGCTGTTGCCTTGGTCGGTTCAAAACCAGACGATCTCTCGAAGGGTTATCAAGTGCATATCAAAACGATACTGGACAGCGAGACAAAGCGTCAGGTTGAGAAAATCGCTTCAAAACATAGTTTAGCTTTGAAAGAGGAGCAGGGAAAAATAGTCATCTATCAACCCAAAAATGCATCTTATCAATAAGTCACGTTAAACTTGGTGCCACACCCCTCACATACATAGACCTCTATAGTAAAGAGGGCGTTGGATATTCTTTTAGTCGGTCGACTTAGGCTTCTTCCACAGTTAGGGCAGCGAACCATATAGCACACATGCAAGAGTTTGCTGGTACTTCGACTCGATAATATATGAATCCTTGTTGTCTCAACATGTAACCAACAAATGAGAGAGCAAGACGAAACGATGCCAGTACCATCAATCGCTATGATTGCTTGCTGTTTTTGGGCTATTCTCGCCATTAACCACTAATCATGCTTACAAAACAAGCATTACCATAAGTTAAAGTAAGCAAAACGAGTCATTTTAAGGGGATTCGCTTAATAATGTTGGCGGGCCCGCTGGGATTTGAACCCAGGACCTCCGGCTCCGCAGGCCGGTGTCATAATCCGTACTAGACGACAGGCCCTTCAGTATCCCTCGAAAAAGTGAGGGCAGAGAAAGTAAATACTTTGCCTAAACTTAAGAATAGTGGTCAAAAGTCATCTAACCTGCATAGAAGCAAATAAATGGCAGGCGTGTGGCTAAATGGATTGTAGGTGGCAAGCAAGGGCATGATACAAAGTGCTAAAGGCGCTGATTTCGTTGTTGTAAAGAACCTCTCAAAAAACTACGGAAGATTTCGCGCCCTCGACAATATTTCTTTTACCATAAAACAAGGCGAAATTTTCGGTTACATCGGTCCAAACGGCGCTGGAAAAACAACAACTATGAAAATTCTTGTGGATTTGATCGGTGATTTTGAGGGAGAAGCCTTCATAGGGGGTTATCAGGTTGGAAGAGAGAAAACTGCGATTCATAGGTTGCTGGGTTATCTTCCTCAAAATGTAGCTTTCCAAGAATGGCGTACCATAAATCATGCTTTAATCACGTTTGGAAAACTTTCGGGATTAAACGAACAAGAAGTAGAAGATAGGATTCCAAAGATCCTGAATTTGCTTGGTCTTGCTGAATTGAGGCAAAAAAAGATTTCTCAGTTGTCTGGGGGAATGATTCAGAAGGTTGGTTTGGCTCAAGCACTTTTGCATGAACCAAAATTTCTGGTGCTTGATGAGCCGCTTGGTGGCTTGGATCCCTTGAGCCGTTACCAATTTAAAGAAATTGTCTTGAAACTCAAAAACCAAGGGACTACAATTTTGTTTTCTTCGCATATCCTTAGTGACGTGCAAGACGTTGCGGATAGAATCGGTATAATTAGCCATGGGCGTATTAAGCAGATTGGCACTTTGAAGGAATTGAAAGCTCGCTTGCAAGCTGAGAAAACGATTGAGGTTTTATTATCTGGTGGCTCCGATAAGTGGAATGAAATAGGATCAATCCATAACATTAAGGGTGTCACTGAGCCTTCGCCGGGCAGCCTCTTGGTTCATTTGGAATCTGATGCTGACGAAAACGAGGTTTTCGATGAACTTATACAATTGATTGCGAAGTTGAAAATTCGAGTCCATGGCATACAGCTTTTGTCGCCGTCGCTTGATCAAATTTACCTTAATTATGTACAGGAGGAACAACCATGAAAGCATCATTGTTGTTTATTGATGAGTTGAGGGGTTTTTACAAGTCTAAAGTCATGCTTTTCTTATGGGTCGGCTTGCCAGTTATCGCCATTCTCTTTCGGTTTGTACAATCCAGCACCGCAGGAGAAGCCATACCATTCACTGTTATTTCTGCTCTAGTGGTCTCAAGTTTAGCAGGGACGCTGGCGTCGGTTATGCTTGCAGTCTCCATTATCAATGAGAAAAACAGGCATGTGTACGATCTGTTCCTAATACGACCCTTAAAACGCCGTGACCTCTTATTGGCAAAGTTTTTTTCGGTCTATACCTGCATAGCCGTAGCAAGCTTTATATCTGTAATCGCAGGTACCGCAATGGATTTCGTAACGACCGGCACTCTGTCAACAATAGTTTTCGATGAGGTTTGGCAATCACTATCTTTAAGTCTCTCCATGGTAGCGGTTTCATGCGCTGCAGGCGTGTTAATCGGTACTGCAGCTCCTTCAGTTATGGTGGGGGCTATTTTGGTTATCTACGGAGGAAACCAGATTTCTGTAATTCCGCTTTTGCCCACTCTACTATATATTGAAGGCGCAGTTTATTTCACGTTAGCCGTTGCCGTTGCTCTGGCAGGTGCGTTGCTTGCGGTGGCGTTGGTGCTTTTTGATAGAAAGCAGTTCTGATGTTATGTTATGCAAAGTCTAATATGGCTATTTCAAGTGTATTAGAGCCTGCGAAATGTGAGAAGAATGGCTAAGCAAAATTGGCGCTATCTCCTGTTCCTGCTTACTGCTCATCACCCTAATGAAAAGTTAGACCACACAATACGTGTGGGTTTTGGAGGCAGATACATCTATCTTTGTTCAAGATGCACAGGAATAATGCTAGCGATGCTGATAGTTTTTGTGAGCAGTGCTTTTGGATTGCAAGTTCCCAATGCTTTTTATCTGCCGCTTATCGCGTTTTTGCCCTTGTTTGCTGTTTCAGATTGGTTTACTCAAAGTGCTAAGTTGAGGAAAAGTAACACAACCATACGTGTTACAACAGGACTATTGTTGGGCATTGCGGAAGCGTTAAGCATCCAGTTGCTCTTGATGGGGTTGTATTTCGAGTTTCTGGTTGCTTTTGCCTTCGCAGGCATCTATGCGTTGTCCGTTTATCTTATTGCCTACAAAACAAAATGTTTAGATGCCTACGTAGATGAATGGAACAGTTTCAAGTAAGCAACCAAAACATCATGTGATATGCCACATAGCTGCGAGTTTGCCACATCTAAAAGCTTAAATGCAGTTAGCGCTCACTATACCTGCAAGGGGGAAATGATATAGGACAAGTTGAAGAGAGACAGTACAGCCTAGCAATTTTGATTATACTGTTGATCCTTTGCTGGCCAGCGGCGCTGATATACTACTTTACCCGACCTAAAGTTATTCGTCAAAACAACTATGCATATGGACCTCAACCCTATTATCCACCGCCACAACAACAATATCCACCGCCAAACACCAGAATATGCATGAATTGCGGTCGCCCAGTTCCTGAGGGCACAAGATTCTGTCCAAACTGCGGTAAACAACTTAATTAAACAATCGATCAATCAAAACCAATTTTTTATTTTTTCTCCGGCTTATGTCCTGTTAGCTCTTAACAAGGCAAATCTTTTGTCCTCTTTCTTAAGTTTATCTAAATGTTGTTCTCGTTTCAAAGCTCTTTTAAAGGTGCTCTTTATTTAGTGCTCTCTGTAAAGCTGCAATGACGTTTTGCTTGCCCATCGCCAACACATAGGGTCCTAAACGTGGACCCTGCGTTGCCCCCAGCAGAATTTGGTAGAGCACTTTGAATAAGGCAGCTGGTTTGATGCCGTTGTCTTTGGCTGCGTTGAAGATGGCGTTTTGAATTTTGTCAGCATCATCTTCGGTCTGCAGTTTTGATACAAGTTCTGTGAGGGCCTTTTTTTCTTCAGTTGTGAGTTGTACTTCGGTTTCTTTGATTTCCTCAAAGTCACGTATCCAGTTTAGTGCGAATTGTATCCGTTGCATCAGGTTTTTGTCTAAGGCTTGGTTTTTCTGTAGGTAACCGTAACTTTGCAGTTTCTCCGTAACGTAGGCGTTGAGGCATTCTTTAGGCGCCATCTTGACTAGAAACGCCATAAGGTTGTAGGGCACGTGGATGCTGGGTTTAGCAGGCGGCTTCATAACATAACAGTATTGAAAGAGCCCTTTGAGGCGGATGGCTTCCTTTTCCCCTGCCTGTTTCTTATCAAAGTAAACGTCTTCAAGCTGGTCAAGTTCATTCATGTAAGCGGGAATATCAGAAACATCCAAGGTGCGGGTGCCCACGAACCGCTTAAGCATCAGCAGCAGAAGCGACTGTGGCGAACCATAACGGAACCACACCTGAGGCGTGAAAACGTTTCCAGCGGATTTACTAATTTTTTTTCCACCCTTGTCAAGAAACATCTCGTATTTTGCATGAGAGGGCGGTTCGAAACAGAGCACTTCTCGACATATTCGGTCGTTGATCTTCACGGAGTCAGCGATGTCTTTGCCATAAGCTTCAAATCGGATGTCAAGAGCTTTCCAACGGGCGGCGAATTCGCCTTTCCAGGTGAGTTTTCCTTCGCCTTTAGCTATGTCCGCTTCGCCTTCGTAGCCGCAGCCTTCGATTAGCTTTCCGCGAATTTCTAGGCCTTCGCATTTGTAGTGGACTTTGTCGGTTTTAGGGTCGAAACTGTAGGCGCGAGTGGTATAGATACGCCCGCATTTCGCGCAAACTGCAAAATAAGGTAAAACTTCGGTGTAGGTTTCTTGCCCCACTTCTTGCTTGACGATTTCGCCGACTTGTTTGGCGTGGGTGAGGATGGTTCGGGTTTCGTTTAGGATTATGCCTTTTTCGTAGACTTCTTTTGCTGAGTAATAGCTGTATTGTATGCCGCATTTGTCGAGGGCTTCAAGCAGCAGGCTGCTCATGTGTTTGCCGTAGCTTTCATGGCAGCCAAACGGGTCCGGTATGCTTGAGACAGGGTAGCCGAGATATTTTTCTAGGCCTTCGTTTGTGAGTCCTGCGGGAACTTTGCGTAATCCGTCTTTGTCGTCGCAGTAAGCAATCAATTCAGAGTTGATGCCTTGCGCTTTGAGGGCAAGAGTCACAGCGTAAGAGCGTGCAGCGTCGCCTAGGCTGCCTATGTGGGGGAACCCAGAGGCTCCAAGCCCCATCTCCGTGCGAACCCTGCTTATGTCTCGTTTTAGGGTTTGTTCCCGCTCGATGACTTTTTTAGCCATCATATCGTACCAAGTGCCGTGACCGATAATTTCCTCTGACATTGCTTTTGCCTTCTGCCAAATGTTCTATGCAAGGGTGTAGAAAAATGTTTAGAGCCAAACACAGAATAGCTTAGTTTTTGGTGCTCCGGCCGGGATTTGGACCCGGGTCACCGACTCGAAAGGCCGGTATACTTGGCCGGACTATACTACCGGAGCGCTGCTGCTAAAAGCACAAGCAGAATATAAATTGTCTCGAATAAACCTTCCCCCTCTAGCGTGGCTTGTCAATGCATCTTTTCGCTTTCTTTTAGGTGCCGGAACGGGTTTGGGTTTCCAGCCAGTTCCGCGATTGCATAATTGTGGTTTTTCCCATTTTTAGTTTTAGGCAACCTTTGTAGGGGCACATCTCAATGCAACGCAAACAAAGCGTGCACATGGATGTTTTAATTTTTCCGCCGTTTTGCTCGTAGACTTCGGTGACTTCTACGGGGCAGACCCGCTTGCAAATCCCGCATTTGGTGCATTTCTCTTCTTCCTTGTCGATGTGAAGAGGCGGTAAAGTTTGGAGGTGTTTGAATCGGTTGAGTGCGGCGATGGAGACTCCTGTTGGGCAGAAACGGCACCAAACCCTCCGTACTGCAAACGAGGCAGCTAACGTCAACACGACAAAAGAAAACGCTAAAACCCACGCTACATCTTTCGAGGTTATGTAAGCTAAGAATTCTCCTGCATAGGGATAACTTATGCTTTGTCCATCAAAAGCGAAGAGGGCACCAAAAGGCGGCACCCAAGGCGTCAGAGGAGTTTGGAGAGGCTCAATTAAAATCGTGTAGGGGTTGAACGGCGAACGAAGAAAAACCAGCCGATATAGGCTCTCAAGCGACGCAGTTCCCAAAAGAAACGGCGGCACCGCGAGCAGCAAAACAACTAGTAGAATTACATAGCGGAGTTTATGCAAAGCTGAGTTCAGTTTCACTGGCAGGGCATAATGGGGTAGCTTGAGTAGTTTCCGAATGGAAGTGGTTATATCCATGTAGAAGCCAAACGGGCAAATCCAACCGCAAAAAAACCTGCCTGCCACAGCTGTGACGCCGATTATTAGCGCCAAAAGCAAGCCTTTCCAAACAGCAACTATAGAAACATAATACATCACGAACAAAAACAGCAGTTGAGAGATAAAACGCAGACGGCTCACTCGTTTAGTTCTATCGCTTGCCCAAGCCAATGCATGCGGCACTCTTTTCTTTTTCCCCTCTAAGCTGTTAATACGTGCAACCGTTAACACAAGGAATAAACTGTGAGGTGTACTTATCAATTGAAAGAAAGAGGCGGTTTAAGTGTATTTCTTCATTAAAAGCTGTTTTAGCTCGGTGGTTTGGGCTCTTTTTTAGTAAAGAGGAACTCGGTTATCTGCTCAACCAGCTTCCCAGTCGATTCGGATGTTTTCTCCAGTTGCTGAACTCGTTTTTCAAGGTCGTTTGAGATTATTTTGCCTTCGATGCGGTTGGCAGAGCGAAACATAAGCAGCATCTTAAAAACCTCAGAAATAGCCTGTTCCTGCTCTTGAATGGAGGCAGGTTTAATGCCTGCAATAATTGAGAGTAAATCAACGTAGTGTTCTTTGATTTTTAACTCGGCGCTAACCGAAGGGTCAGTTGGAAAGGCGATGCTAAGAGGGGTCTTTTTTGCTAATTCAGCGGCTGTGGGAAACCGGATGATGATGTCGCCTCTAATCCATGAAGCAACAAACTCAGTGACGAAACGACGCACATCCTTTTGCGAGAAGAGCACAGGCGGTTCAGCTTTCGGTTGAGGCTTACCTCGTTTAATCCTAACGCTAATTACCTTCTTATCATCCTTAATGTTATTGGCTTCCTTGGACACACTACTCCCTTCCAGCCTAAACTCACTAATATTCCCTTAAAGCAAGCACTAGTATTTAAGAAACAGCATAAACAGGCTAAAAAGAAATTTTTGCCGCCGACGGAATCTTGCCCAAAATTTTAGCCGTCGCTTTCTCTACCTGCGCACGGTTAGCCCCATCAGTATAAACCCGCAGTATGTTCATGAAGCCTTTGAGGGTTTCAAAAATCTTGGAGCTTTCGCTTAGGCGTTGGAGCATCTTCTCACCCGCTTGGCTCTTGGTGAAAACTGGGATTTCCATAGATTCCATGAGCACCGCATGGTGATATGGTACAGAGGGCACCGTGGGCACGTCGATTATGACAGCATCTACGTTAACGTGTGCTTCCTTGGCAATTTCACTCTGGATTTGGTGCCGATACGATTCCCGCCCAAAAAGGTTAGAGATCATCGTGTCTTTTTCATAGAATGTCCTTTCATAGGCGCATTTGAGCATTCTGCGGTGCTCGAGGTCGTCGATGATTCCTTTGGAACCTTTGCATTTCTTGAGCGATGACCAAACGGTGTAGTCATCTAGTGCTAAATATTCTTCTGGCGACTTGAACGCAGTTAAGCCTAATTCGTCGTTGGCTTTCTCCATGGCAGTCGCCAACATGATTTGCGCTGCCCGTCCAACGCGGTGGAAATAGATGCTCTTAAACGATTCAATTCGAGCAATCATAAACGCTTCTAGCGCGGAGAGGGCGCCAAGTTCCACTGCCAAGTTTTCGCCTAACACATCCAATGCGTGGATTAGGCGGTAGACGTCTATGAATCCATACTCTGCACCCGTGTGGTAGGTATCACGTACAATGAAATCTTGTTTATCAACATCCACCGCGCTACTGATAATCTGATCCAAAAAAGCCCTGCCCTTTTGGTGCAGTTTGCCCACTGCCAATCCCGCGACTTCTTTGGCATCAAAGCCCATCTTGGAGAGGTTATCGCCGAGTTCGCTCTTTTCAATTATCCAGGACGTGATGTCTTCATGGGTTTTTTCTAGCTCTGAGATTAGCAAGTGCTCAAAGACATGCGAGAACGGCCCGTGCCCCACGTCATGAAGCAAAGCAGAAATTCTGCAGACATCCACTTCTTCATCGCTTACCACGCGTGAAATGTTGGGGTTCACAAGAACTTGGCCAGCAAGATACATAACGCCCAGGCAATGCTCGAAGCGGGTGTGATTGGCGCCTGGATAGACGTATTCTGAACCTGCAAGCTGGCGCAGTCGTCTAAGCCTCTGCATTGGGTAGGAGTCGATTATGTTTTTTTCTTGCTCCGTAATGTAGACATAGCCGTGTACAGGATCTTTGATTTCTCCCCAGTAAGCTTTGGGCAATAGCGAAGCCTCACGTTATAAGCTATATTTAGGCATCTCCCTATAATGTGTAACGCTAACCAGACAGAGATGGCGAATATGCGTAGAAAAGGCATCTTCATAGTAATCGAGGGCTTAGACGGCAGCGGAAAAACAACTCAAGCCGCGATTCTTGCAAAACGCCTCTTCAAAACTTACAATCCCCTGCTTACAGCAGAACCTAGCCGCGGCAAAATCGGCACCTTCATACGTGAATGCTGTCTCTATGAGGACAAACGTCTCCCAACGGAAGCCGAAGCGCTCCTATTCGCCGCCGACCGCATTGAACACCTGCAAAAAGAAATAAAACCTGCGCTCGAAGCTGGTAGATTAGTTATTTGTGACCGATACCTCTACTCGTCTTTAGCTTATCAGGGTAGTGCAGGCTTAAGCTTGGATTGGATAAAAGTCATCAACTCCCGTGCCCTGCAACCGGATTTTGCCCTGTTTATCGATGTTGCACCTGAGCAAGTGCTTGAGCGTTTGCAACGCAAGAAATCGGTCATGGAAACGCTTGAAACCCAAAGAAAGGTCAGGGAGATTTACCTTCGGTTCGTCGAGAATGGGGAACTACTCAGAGTTAATGGGAATAATCCTAAGGAACGCGTTGCTGATGAGTTGTATGCTAAGGTTTTGGAATTGCTTAAAACTATCCCAGGCTCTGTTTCTTGATTGTCGTTTCCTCGGCTTTTCAGCGTCTTGTTGGCTGCTAAAAAAAGGGAGTAGCGCCTACCCATTATGGGTTGTTGAACGTTTAATAGATGAAAGTAGAGGGGGGTTGTGGGTGGGTTTAGTCTTCTCTCCACTTAAACAGTTTCACAGCTAACGCAAAGATGACTACCGTAATTACTGCGACGACTACCAAATCAATGATTGCACCCGTTATGTTGTTGTAAACCATCACGTTGTTCAAGCCCTCGATGATGTAGAATAGGGGTAGACCATGTGCGACCGTTTGCAGGTAGGTGGGCATGATGCTGATGGGGAAGAAGGTGCCTGCAAGGAACATCATAGGGAAAGTCACAATGTTGCCTATGACACCGGCTGTTTCGGGGTTCTTCGTCACTGTTCCAACGAGCATGCCAAGCGCTGCAAACAGCATGGGACCTAAGACAAGGAAGGGTATCAGCCAAGGAGTCAGCGTCACATGCGCGCCAAAAGCGAAGATTCCAACTCCAACCATAAGCAGGAATCCCGCGATTGTCAAGACGATGTACCAGAGAACCTTTGAAGTGAGCCACTCCATTTTTGTAAGCGGGGTCAGCGACAGTTGCTTGAAGAGCTTTGTCTTTTTGTATTCTGAAGAAATATTTACCAGCGAGAACATCGGGCTGGTAAGAATTGAAAATCCAATCAAGCCCGGAATCAGGAAATCAATATACTTCGTTTGTTGGGTGTTGACGGTTGCTGAAGTTAAGCCAATTATCATTGTTCCGTTGAAGCGCTGCAAGTTAAAGTAGTTTGCATACCCATTCACGGTTCCACTTACGATGCCGCTAGTGCTCGATGTAGGATTACCATAAACAGTTAAGTTTACTGGTTGCCCTAAAATATAGTTAGCAGAAAAGTTTTGAGGAATCAAAATTCCATCAGACGCTGAATGCGCAGCAAGGTAATCAGGGAAGTTTTCTGATGCATTTACCGTGATAACTCTAAGAGTCGTAGATTCGTTTAGCGCTGAGAGGAACCTATCTCCCAGGTTCTGCCCGAATGCCCCAGTATCTTGATTCTGCGCATAAACATCGATTGTTCCAGTGTTGTTTCCCGAGAATATGGCTCCGAAAATCAAGATTAAGATCACTGGAAAAATCAAACCGAAGAAAAGTCCGAATTTGTTCCTTAGGTATCCACGACTGAAAACTTTGAAATCCGAAAAGATTCTTTTTCCGCTTACCATTCTTTACCGCCTCCGCTTACTAACCGCAGGTTTAACTTCGTTATCGCCGATTATTTCCCCTTGCTCATTGACTCCATAGCTTACAAGCTTGACGAACACGTCGTCTAAGCTGTCTTGGCGGGTTTGGATTTCTCCCCAGTCCATTCCTGACTGCTCAGCTGCCGCCAACGCTGCAAGGGCATCAATTTTTTGTTTTAAGGGTATGACGATTTCTCCTCTTGACCTATTATAATCAACTTGCAGCTCAGTGTTCTCTTTTATGTAGTTGGCGAGCTTTTCGGTTCCGTGGATTTCAAGCCTCTCTCCTGAACCGTGCTGTTTGATGATTTCCTCCGAGGTTCCCATAGCCACTATTTTTCCATGGTTCATTATGGCTACCCTATCAGAAAGCTGCTGAGCCTCATCCAGATAATGTGTGGTTAGAATGATTGTTTTACCCTTAGCTTTGAGTCCACGAATGACTTCCCAGATGGCTCGCCTCGCGTTCGGATCTAACCCTGTGGTGGGTTCATCAAGGAAGAGCAGCTCAGGCGAATTCACCAATGAGAGCGCAAGCCCTGTTTTTTGTTTCTGCCCTCCCGAAAGGCTGTCAAAGTAAACTTTTGCGGAGTCCTCAAGCAGAACTTCCTTTAGGATTGCGTCAGGGTCAACTTTTACCTTAAAAAGGTCAGCATAGTATTGTATCGCTTCTTTAGGAGTTATTTTTTCAAAGAAAGTAAACTCCTGCGGAATGACCCCGATTTTTTTGTGAAGTTCATAACCGTCCTTCCAAGGGTCTAAGCCTAAAACCTTTACCTGTCCCTCATCTTTCGCCCGCAACCCTTCTAGAATTTCGATGGTCGTGGTTTTACCTGCACCGTTGGGACCTAAAAGACCGAAGACTTCACCCTGCTTAACCGTGAAGGAGATATCGTCAACGGCTCTTATGTCTCCATAGCATTTTTTAAGTGATACAACCTCGATCGGGAGCATATGTCTTGCACCTATCCCGTGCCTTTGCCCTATTTGAGGACAAGTGAAAAATATAACTTTCGGCTGCCCCTGAATAATTTTTCTAACAAATCAGCCCTGGCCGAGTCTTCTGAGAACTCCACGATTTGATGTACAGTTTAATCGCAAAAAAATAAACGCCACCACGTCCTCGGGCGAAAGGTAACGGGGACCTCGCTCATGAAAAACCTGAATCTCAAACAAGTCCTTGCTAAAAACGGTGCGCAAAATAAAGTAATCGAACTTCAAAGGCGTCTTTTTTTGGCCGTTGCCTCGATAGTACCGTACGGCACAGAATAAATCCAAAGAATTCACTCGTTCTTGAGCCAAAAAATCGAGTGCTTTTTTCAGTTCTCCCTTATCAATGAAGTTAAAGTTCTCTGATTCCGCTAAGCCAAATTCAAAGATTACTCTGCCCTCAGGAACAGTCGGGATAGCGATTTGTTCAAAACTAAACTCCTGCCTGTTCACGTCATATAAGGCTTGGATTAGCCTCTGCTGCAGACTCCTGCTGGATAAAGTGGAGTTAAAACTCTCGGCATAGTGAACGCTTGCAGGAAAATTCTCAAAAAAACCAAGCTTCAAGTTCCCTAAATCAAGCCTTCATCTTCTTGACTTTATCTAGGCTATTTAATAGCTCGCTTAGGGCAAGCGTGAGCTTTTGAAGCTCATCTACGTCTTGCGTTTTCTCAATTCTGTCTTGAATATCGGCAACTTTCGCCAAAAGCGTTGCTTCGAGTTTATCGAATGCAGAACTGGCTACGCTCGGTGCAGCAGACTGCTTAGGCGCTTCTTCACCCTCCCTCACGACTATGACTTTCTTCTCGTCTTTGGCACACCATAGGGTGCCATCCCCAAGCCGAAACAGCGGTGAAGAACAAGCAGGGCATGATAAGTCTGTTAAGGTGGCGCCTTGCCGCAGCAATTCTGCCATTCGCTTGATTGGTGTATCCTCGGTTTTCTGTTGCAAATAGAACCCCAAAAGTAAATACGTATAAATACATATATAACTTGATTACTGCCAACATGCAGTAAAGGGGAGTATTTATGGTGCGCAAAAAGAAAACCGAAGAATACGAAGCTAAAATCAAGCAAGCCTTAGTAGTGTTAAGTGAAGTTTCCGAAGACAGCACAACACCACGAAACATCAGGCGGTCTGCAAAAGACGCCATGAACGCCCTACAAAGCCCCGAATACACCCCGGCAGTAAGAGCTTCAAACGCAGTTGCGCTCCTTGACGAGATTCTGCAAGACCCCAACATGCCGCCCTACACACGGGTCAAGCTTTGGAACGTCATGAGCTTCATAGAAGCCATAAAAGATTAATCGGCAGGTACAAAACTAAAATGTCCAGCTCCGATTGCTTTTTTCCTCTAAAGAGTAGGTAGACGTTATTGCTAATGCTCTGTTGAAATCCGCGTTCAAATGCGGGAAGGGCGGTTTCTTTGAAGTTCGAAGTTTTTTAGTCAAAATGGAGCTTCCGCTTAGGTAGGCGCATACGCTTCCCAACATGAGTACAGTAGGCACACAGGCAAAGTTAGCAGGTGAGGCATTTTTTAAGAGGTATGGTTTTCTTTTTTGTACTTCTGTTCAGGTGCTGCTATGGTGATTTTTGTTCCCGAGGCGACGGGTCCAGTCAGCCATACGTTTCCCCCGATGACTACGTTGTCGCCGATGACTGTTTCTGCACCCAACAGCGTTGCGCCCGAGTAGATGACGACGTTGTTGCCCACGGTGGGGTGGCGTTTTCTGCCTTTGATGATGTTGCCTTTCTCGTCCTTTGGGAAACTTAGCGCACCCAACGTGACGCCCTGATACAGTTTGACGTTGTCCCCGATTTCTGCGGTTTCGCCTATGACGACGCCTGTGCCATGGTCGATGAAGAAGTTCTTGCCGATTTTGGCGCCAGGATGGATGTCTATGCCAGTCTGAGAATGCATGTATTCACTCATGATCCTTGGAATAAGTGGAATACCCTGCAAATAGAGTTCATGCGCCACTCTGTAGGTGGTTATCGCCAGCACACATGGGTAGCTTAATATGACTTCTTCGGTGCTTACCGCTGCAGGGTCGCCGCTATAAGCTGCTTGGACATCACCGCTAAGCATAGAGCGGATTTCAGGGAGTTTTTCAAGCAGTTCCTTGACGACGACATGAGCCCTTTTCTGGCAGATGTCTTGTGGGCACTCGCTGATTTTCCTGCAGATGTACTTGAGGCTTTTCTCAACCTCACTGGTAAGTCGCGTGTAGACGGATGTAAGTGTCTTGCCTAGGTGGTATTTGATGTTGGCTTTGGTGATTTCTGAATCGCCCAAGTAGCCGGGAAAGAGAATGGTGAATATGTCCTGTAACACTTCGATGACCACTTTCTTTGAGGGCAAATCGCGCCCTTCGAGGTGATCCATGCCGCCGAACCTTTGGTAGCTTAACATGATGTCATCTACGAGTTGGGGTAAGCCTTTCTCCACCCAATCCTGCTCAACTTGGTCATGATTGCGCAGCAAGGTGTCTAGCATGCGGTCTGGATTCCAGCAGTCCGCGTCCAGTTTTTTTTCTCTGCATTCGATGCAGTCTTTGGGTCGAGGCTGGTTTGCCTTCGCACTCATTTCTAATCCCTTGTCTTCATATTGTTAGGAGGGTGAATATAAGAGAAGCGTCTTTTAAGAAAAAAATTAAATGGTGGGCGGTTGAGTCGATGCTGGTTCTTGAAAGAGCGCCGTGCTCAAATAACGTTCCCCAGTATCAGGCAAGATCGCCACAATCAATTTACCCTTATTCTCCGCTCGTTTTGCAACCTCCAATGCCGCATACGTAGCTGCGCCGGAAGAAATGCCCACTAACAACCCTTCTTTTTGAGCCAACAACCGCGCAGTCTGCAACGCCTGCTCGTCGGTCACTTTAAAGATTTCATCCACCAACTTCATATCCAACACGTCGGGTTTGAAGCCTGCGCCGATGCCCTGGATCTTGTGGGGTCCCTTCTGTCCACCGCTTAAGACTGGTGAGGCGGTGGGTTCCACGGCTATAGCCCTGAATTGGGGTTTGAGGGGTTTAATGTATTGGGCTATACCTGTTATGGTTCCGCCCGTGCCCACACCAGAAACGAGAATGTCGACTTGACCGTCTGTGTCTTCCCAGATTTCAGGACCTGTAGTTTCACGGTGAACCATGGGGTTAGCGGGATTCTTGAATTGCTGGGGCATAAAGCTGTCAGGTGTGTTTGCGAGGAGTTCTTCGGCTTTTTTGATGGCGCCGCTCATGCCTTCTGATCCAGGGGTGAGGACAAGCTGGGCTCCATAGGCTTTAAGCAGGTTACGGCGTTCAATGCTCATGGTTTCGGGCATGGTTAAAATCAGTTTGTAGCCTTTGACTGCTGCAACCATGGCGAGTCCGATGCCTGTGTTGCCGCTGGTGGGCTCGATGAGTGTTGCGCCGGGTTTTAGGATGCCTTGCTTTTCAGCTTTAACAATCATGCTTTGGCATATGCGGTCTTTGACGCTGCCGCCGGGATTTCTTGCTTCCAATTTACCGATCACGGTGGCGTCTATGCCCTCAGTTAACCTGTTGAGTTTTACCAGAGGTGTCTTGCCGATTGTTTCTAAAACGTTATGATAAACCTTCATTTTTATCGCCTGTGGGATATAACACTGTTATAGAAAAGCTTGATTTAAACCTTCCCACAACAAACAAAAACACATCAACCAAGCCTAAAACAATAATGTCCAGCGTAAAGTAAAGCCTTTAAATGTGCCCTGCATCCTATATTTCCGCACACGCAACGCGGAGGTCGCCCAGCATGGCCAAAGGCGTAGGACTGAGGCTCCTATCCCGCAGGGGTTCGTGGGTTCAAATCCCACCCTCCGCACTTTGCCCTTTAATACAAAGAACTCAATTCTCCACGATTGCCAAAAGTCTCGGCAAGGTCGATGCGAGCCATTGCGAGTATGGTTCAAATCCCTCTCAAGCGCCAACAAGACACTTGGAACAACGAGGAAGCATTTGAAAATGGTTTCTTCCGAATTGAATTATCGCAAACCTATTAAGTGCATTGCTTGTACGACTAGGATTATTGAAAGTTATCCTCAAAAAGGAAACCCCTGAATTCTTTAATGGTCTGAGGAGGCTAAAACCCTGAAGAAAAAGCTATCAAGCGTTAAATTGGTCGTGGCTTTAGCTATTATCATATTAGCTCTGTTCGCTGGCTTATCAACCAACCGAGTTAACGCCGCTGTCGTTCAGTTCACTGAGTTTCAAATGACCTCAAACAGTGCATCTCAGGAAAATCCTGACATTTATGGGAATAACATAGTTTATCAGGATAACAGAAGCGGGAACTGGGACATCTACCTCTACACGCTTGAGAGCACTTGGACGCCGGAAACTCGCATAACCACAAATTCAGCTAACCAAGTTAACCCAAAGATTTACGGGGACACAATAGTCTACCAAGATGATAGAAGCGGGAACTGGGACATCTACCTCTACAATATCACAGCGCAAAGTGAAACCCAAATCACCAATAATCCAGCAGATCAAACAAATCCAGATGTTTACGGCAACCGCATCGTTTGGCAAGACAATAGAGAGTGACACTGGGATATTTACATGTATGATTTATCAACGCACAATGAAACTTGCCTAACCACAGCGCCTAGCGAGCATCCAGCGATCTCTGGCAACCGCATAGTCTATGAACAGACGATAAGGTTTTTCTACGCTCCCAATTATGTTCCGACAACCACGCACATCTATTGTGTTGACCTCTCAACCGGGCAAACAATTGACGTTACCCAATTCGGCGGTTTCTTTCAGCAGTATAGTTATGTCAATACATATTATGGTTGGGTATTCTTTGGTCCTGGCGGCGGACCCGCTGATGGAACGGCATATAGCAATCCAGCAATTTCTGGCAACATCATAGCTTACCAACGCAGCTATGTAGGTCTTAGAGGGGTCTACATGACGAACCTTACAATCATAGGAAAAACGCAATTAAGTTCTTCAGGAGCAAGCCCAGCTATTTGCGAAAATCAGCCAGACATCCACTATATCGTTTATCAGGATAACAGGGACGGAAATTGGGATATCTATCTATACATTACTGCGTACTCGGGTACAGGCGGTACCCCGGCTCTCTTTACGGTGGCTAATAATACTGCCAGTCAGGAGAACCCTGCAGTTTCAGATGGACGTATAGTTTATCAGGACAATAGGAATGGCAACTGGGACATTTACTTGACGACGGTAGGATACATCCCTCAATCCGCTTCACCGCCACCTTACAACAACGGTTTGCCGAAACAGGCGCCTCCACCAAAAACCAAGGTAATAGTTCTTCAAACGAGCTCAACTCCCCCCTTCTTATTCTACTAGCCGTGTTAATACTTGCAGCTGCACTAATCATTGAAGTGTTGTACTATAAGAGCCATAAACAAGCAAAGAAACCAAACGAGGGCACCCAACGTTCCTCTCTTTAAGACACACGCGAAACTCGAGTTCCATAATTACCCAATACGGAGAACCGTAGAAAATCGACTACAATTCCAGTGCAGGTTTTGATTTCACTTGAACGTTTAAACTGCCAGCTAACACCAGAATACTAGACACATACGAGTAAGAAATAGAAAAACCTCTGCTTTGAGTTATAGCGACTGCTACTTGCCAGGGCATAAGACGCAAGAACTTCACTACTGTTAACGTTGAGGTGTAGGATGGGATTAGCAATTAAAGATAGGATTAAATCAGGTTCTAATCGATAAACGTCACGAGACAAGAGGCAGGTTGTTGAAGCTTAAAACAATCGAAGAGGGTTATCTTCTCACTGTAAAATAACTATCCATCTATCTGAATAAGCTTGCCAACGGCTGCCAAAACAAGACGCAAATATCTAACACGCGATCAAACAGCACAAGGCACCCATGCAAACGCTAAAAACCCCTTGAACCGAGCAAACGCTCATAGCATAAATAGGGAAATGGTCTATAGGCAGAGCAACAGTTTTCTGACAGTTTACGCATACGCTTCAATATACCGCTTTATATAAGGGGGCTATAGAAAAAGCCAAGCAACAAATCAATGCATTCTGGTCAGGTTTTTCTCATGAAAAAAGTGTTTTTCTTGGGTAACGGTTAAATGCCAATGATGCACACTCATACTTTAACACCCAAAAAGGTTAGGTATCAAAGATGCCTGCTCAAACCCAACGAAAATTCATCTCGGTTGACCCCAGCAAATGCACTGGCTGCGGAATCTGCGAGTATGCATGCACCCTAGAAAAAGGCGAAGCCGTCTGGAACCCCATTCGCTCCAGAATCCGTGTTGTCCGCATGACACCTCTCTTCAACTTCGCCCTAACATGCCGAGCATGCAAAGACGCCAAATGCGTTAAAGCCTGCCCAGAAAAAGCCCTCAGCCAATCAGAAAGCACAGGACTCTTAATCATCGACGATAAAAAATGTAAAGGCTGCGATTGGTGTGTCCAAGCATGCGAACATGGAGGAATAACAATCCATACTGACACGGGAAAAGCCATCGCTTGCGACCTGTGCCAAGGCGAACCAAAATGCAAAGAAGCCTGTCCAGAAGAAGCCTTAGAATTAGTTACTTCCGATGAAGAAGCAGACAAACGCTTCAGCGATGCTCTTGATAAACTACCTGCAGCAACCGAGCAGTTAACAACCACCGTCAAGAACAAAGATTGGAAGCCTTTCCTTGCAGCCGCAGAAAAACGCTCAGAAAAAGTAACTGAAAAACTCGAAGCCCTAAACAAGAAGGCTATGGCTAAAAAACAAAAAGCCTAATATTTCCTTTATCTATTTTCCTCATAACCCCCAAGAAAACTGTCAATGTCCACTCCTAGGTTTTCGCCAACGTAGCCACCTTCTAGAACAAAGAACGCTGGCTTACCGAGCAACGCCACTTTCTTGCCAATCTCAAAGTAGTCCCTTTCAACCAACCCCAAAGATGCCAAATCACCTAGGTGCGTATCAAACCCAGCGGAAACCGCCACCACCTCAAATTTGCCCAAATCCACCATACTCAAAGCCTTATCCAACGTTTCCAAGTACCGTATTCCACCGCAGTCACGAGGCAACGCAAAGTTGATGCAGTTGCCCTCAGTGAATGAACCTGTTCCAGGGTAATTGGGCGATTGATGCAGCGAAACATAAGCCACCTTCTCTTCGCCTTGAAAAATCTCCTGCGTTCCGTTTCCATGGTGCCCATCGATGTCTAAAATCAACGTTGGTTTACCTAGGCTTTTAACTGCTATGGCTATGTTGTTTAAGTAACAGAAACCACGGGAATAGACACCCAACGCTGAACCAGCCTTGCCAGCATGGTGTCCAGGTGGACGCATGAGCGAAAAACCCCCAATCTTAGCGGCTAAAAGTGCTCCTCCAGCCGAAAGCCTGGCGAATTCGTAGATGTTGTCGTATGCTGGTGTGTCTGGGTCTTCAACCATGCCTTTTTTTAGGTTCCAAATGTAATCTGTTTCATGCACTGTGAGCAGGTCTTCTTCGGTTGCTGGCTCTGGTGCAAAAAAGTCGTATCCTTTGGTTTTGAGGATTTCTTGGGCTGTTTTTACTCGTTGTGGTCCCTCAATGTGCCATGTGCCATACCCTAAACATTTTACTGAATAGACTATTTTCGTCTTCATGTTCTTAGGCATCCAGTACACAGATAAATACGGGTTAACATTAAAAACATACCCTAACCAAATTCACCAAAACGAGTGAGCAAACCCATGGTTTCAGAAAACCCCTTTGACCAATTCCGCCAAGAATGCCAAACTGCACTATCAAACGCCCTAAAAAAAACGCTGCCAGAAATTAAACAGCCAACCATAACACTCAACAAGACGCCAAACATCGAGTATGGACAATTGGCTTCGTCGCTTTGCTTTGAATTGGCAAAAAAACTCAACCAAAAACCAAGAACGTTAGCTGAACACCTAGTCGATGCCATCGATAGATCTAACTTTAACCTCATTGAAAGTGTGGTTGCGGCTGGAGCTGGATACATAAACTTCCACGTTAACTTCGCCAAGTTCTCTGCACTTACGTTGGAGTCGATTAGGAAGTTAAAGGGTAACTATGGGTTTGTAAAAACCAGCACCCCAACCAAAATCATCGTTGAGCACACCAGCGTCAACCCACTGCATCCCATCCATATTGGGCAAGCTAGAAATCCCATGCTTGGTGATGCGTTGGCTCGGATTTTGGAGGCTAGGGGACATAAGGTTTCTCGGCATTACTACATTGATGATGTTGGTAGGCAGTCGTCAGTTGTTGCTTATGGATATGCAAAGTTGGGCAAGCCTAAGCCGACTGAGAAGGCAGATTTGTTTGTGGGCAAGATTTACACGGTTACATGTTGCTTGGTTGAGATTAATAGGCTCAAGAAAGCGCGTGAACTGGCGATTGCCGTGAATTCCGCTGATGATTTAGTCAAGACCAACAAGGAAATTGACGAGTGGATGTCGATTGCTGCTGAACTTAAAGAAAAGTATCCTGTGCTCTTTGAGGCTTTGATGGCAAAAATCAGCGAGGACGAGAACCCTGAAGAAGAAATTAATCGCTTAAACCGTGCTTACGAGGATGGTGAACCCGAAGCGAAAGGGTTGATTCGTGAAGTCAGCGAGCTGTGTTTAGCTGGTTTTCGGGAAACGATGCAGCGGGTTGGCGTGAGTTATGATTCGTGGGATTGGGAAAGCGATTTCGTGTGGAGCACACAAGTCAGCGAAGTGCTCTCGAGGCTGAAGGCTTCGCCGTTTGTTTTCAGCGAGAAGGGTGTTTTGGAGTTTGATGCGGAAAAGGTTGCTAATCTCCTTGGCCTCAAAGGTAAGTTGGGGTTAAGCGAGGATAACGAGGTTCCACCGTTGACTTTGGTGCGAGCGGATGGCACAACGCTGTACACTACTAGAGATATTGCTTATACGTTGTGGAAGTTTCGGTTTGCACAGAAAGTTATCAATGTCATCGGTATGGAGCAGTCTTTGGCTCAGTTGCAGCTAAAAATTTCTCTGTATGCTTTGGGTTATCCTGAGTGGGCAGACAACTTGGTTCATTTCGCTTATAATTTGGTGACTTTGCCAGGGTACAAGATGAGCAGCAGACGTGGACATTACATCACTTTCGATCAGGTTTTGGACGAAGCTGTTGCTCGGGCTTACGAAGAGGTTTCGAAGCGTTCACCCATGCTGAGCGAAGAAGAGAAGCGTAAGATCGCGGATTTTGTTGGGTTGGGTGCTGTTCGGTATGCGTTGGTGGATGTTGATTCAGGGAAGCCTGTGGTGTTTACTTGGGAGCGTGTGCTTAACTTTGAAACTAACAGTGCGCCTTACGTGCAGTATACGCATGCTAGGGCTTGTAGTATTTTGCGTAAGGCTGCGCGTGAACCCCAAGCGCCTGGGTTTGGGTTGTTGACTGAGAAGTTGGAGCGTGAGTTGGTGTTGAGTTTAGCTGGGTTTCCTGATACTTTCGTTGAAGCTACGGAATACCTCAAGCCTAACATGATTGCGGATTATGCTAATGCGTTGGCGGATAAATTCAACACGTTCTATAATGCTTTGCCCGTGATTAAAGCTGATTCGCAAGAACTTAGCGATGCACGAATAGCTCTAACAGAGGCTATTAAGATTGTTATGGCTAATGCGTTAAACTTGATTGGTGTGGTTGCTCCCGAAAAAATGTAATGTTTGTCTATCTTTTCTGTTGCTGTGGGGTTAGTTCGTGTGTGCTGTTGCTTGGCTTTTTCTATAGCCCCCTTTTTTATACTCTCAGCAGATGTAGAGGTTGAGCAGTCGGAAGTTAACCCTTGTTGAAAAAACAAATTGGTGCTTTGGATGCTTGCAACCAGATTGCCATGTTTGGCTAAACACCTGAAGTCACTTTGCAGCCATCTGTTTGAGGGCTAAGCCACTTTTTGCTTTTAGCGACCTCCCCTCCCCCTTCTTAAAGGTGGCTAAGCGTTTAGATGTTGGTCGGTTTTCGTTTTTTACTGTGGTTTTTCCATACTGCCAGAGCCGTAGATGCGATTACTATTAGGGTGGTGACTGCTGTTATGGTTAGCAATTGGGTTAGACGTTCCGATTGCGTTTCCAATGAGTCGTTTTGTCCTTCTCTGGAGGGATTCGTAGTTGGGTCTGTAGAGTGGGGGTTTGCCGGTGTGCTGTAGGCGTAGATTGTGTGGTCTCCATAAAAATAGGCTCTATCTTCAAGGACTGCAAGAAGCGATTGGTTGTCGTTATGTGGGAGGTTCCAAAGGGTTTTGCCGTTCATGGCGTTAAAAGCATAGATTGTGTCGTCGAAATCATAATATACTATGCCATCGCTAAAAACTGGGTGCCCGCTCGTCTGTAGGCTAGAGATTTGGTTTCCAGTTGAACCACTAAGTGCATAGAAAACGCCATTAGACATAAAGTAGACAACGCCTTGTGCAACGCTAAAATATGTTGGATATTTGGCGCTGTAATTCCAGACTTCATTACCGCTCTTAGCATCAAATGCATAGATGCCCGCTGTTCCCAATGCATAAACAATGTTTCTGTCTGCAACTGGAGCTGAAACAACTGAAGAGCCCACACTTGAACCCCAAACCTTCTCTCCACTGTCGATATCGAGTGCATAAATATTGTCGTTTGTGGCAAAATAAACAACCCCCTCTATGATGCAAGAACCTTCAACTTTGCCGGAGACATTATAAGTCCAGCGCTTTTCGCCAGTGGCGGCATCCACGCTAAAATAGTGGTTGGTTGAACTAAACGTGCCAAAACAAAGAATGCTATTGCGGATAACAGGATACGAGATGCTTGCACCCCAGCCGGCACTGAATTCCCAGAGGACTTTGCCATCGGCTTCCTTTAAGGAGTAGACGTAACAGTTAAAATCTGTGCCGTGAACACCAACAAAAACTTTGTCTTCACTAAACGCAGCCCATTTTATTTCTCCACCGCTTCGATAGAGCCATTTCTGATTACCGCTTTGGGCGTCCAAAACGTAGAGGTCGCCTTCTCCACATATGTAAATATCCTTGTCAGTGACTTTGAAAGAACGAATTGTGCTTTTGGCTGTAAAATTCCATAGTTTGGCGCCTCTATATACATCTATTGCATAGAGGGTTCCTATCCTGTGTTGTGGTGGGCCGAACCCGAAATGGTTGTGGTAAGGTTCATTTGGTATGAGATAAGTTTCAGAATTAACGACGTAGAGTATTCTGTTAGCTACAGTGGGGCTGGCTTCAACCATAGGAACGTTCCAATCCATCCTGACTGTGTGGGCAGTCGTGTTGGCAGCAGAGAAATTCCAGAGTTCAGTGGTTTTGTTTTCGCTTTGAGAATCCTCCAACGTTAACTGCCCATTAGCACAAGGTGCAACCAACAGGCTTAGCAGAATGATAACGCAGATACCGCTCGGTATTGTTCCTTTTAGCAAACATTGTGCCTCCGCATTCGATGTTTTACTAAAACTGCTGCCAACAAGGCTGCAACCATAACAAAGGCTACTAGTATTATTAACATATGATCTGCTTGATTTTGTTGTTCTTGATTTGACCCTTCAGAGGGAACCCTTCGTTGGAGTTATCGTTGGATGCTCAACTATGGGAATACTTTGGGCATAGATTGTATGGGTTGTTTTATAGAAGACGAGGTCACTGGAAATTGATAATACAGTATAGGTCTTCCTATTAGTCAAGTATACCATGCCATCAGCGACCACAGGGTTGCGCCAACTGCTGTTAACTACGGTATAACTCCAAAGCACGCGGGTAAACCTTCAGAGTTTTCTGCCTCCAAACTGGAGGCTTCATATAAATCCATGTTTTGACTGGAGTCATTCGCACGTACAAACGGAGCGGCAATCAGGCTTAAAATTATAAATTTACACAGTAATACATTAGGC
This sequence comes from Candidatus Bathyarchaeota archaeon, assembly GCA_026014665.1. Taxonomy (GTDB): domain Archaea; phylum Thermoproteota; class Bathyarchaeia; order Bathyarchaeales; family Bathycorpusculaceae; genus Bathycorpusculum. Next base: position 275,773 of record JAOZHX010000017.1, on the reverse strand, counting down.
ACATAAAACCTGTGCATGTTGTAAGCTCCGCTATCTTACTTCTTACTGAAAGAGTTATAAAGTTTTACAATTATACCGACTGCAAGAAGGCATATCGAGTGCTGGTAGTTTTGCAATAACAAATTTCAAATACAAGCCCAATAATCTAAAACGAGGTGCACTATATGAGTAACGATTCATACTTCCGAAAGAAACTTGAACCAATCAAAGTCACAAAGCAAAAACCAATCTCACAACTCCTCAAAGAAATGAGCAGAACCGCCTACCAAGGCAGAAAACTCGGCGAAGCCGTAGACGTTTGGGAAAACATGCTTAAAGAAAAAGACCTCGTCATAGCCATGGGCTTCGCTGGCTCGATGAGCACCGCAGGACAGTGGACCATCATCAACTGGCTTATGGAAAACCGCTTCATCGATGTCTTGGTCTCCACGGGCGCCAACGTCAGCGAAGACATCGTGGATGCCATGGGGCTTGGGTACTGGCAGGGAAGCCACATGGTCGACGACCAAGCGCTCCTAGAAGCAGACATCAACAGGTACTACGACGTCTTCGGCAAAGAAACCGACTACCGCAAAATGGAAGAACTGGTCACTGAGTTTGTGATGACCTGCAGAGAAGACTACCACTATACCTCAGCCGAATTCCTCTATCTTCTTGGCAAGTTCCTCGGCAAACGAAACATCCCCGCCATCTCCGCTGTCGCAGCAGCCAACGGCGTGCCCATCTTCAGCCCAGCTATGGTGGACAGCGCCTATGGCGAAACCTTCTTGCTAGCCAAAAACAAAGGACACAACGTCCACATTGACAGCGTCAGGGAGTTTGAGGAATTCGTCAGCATCGGCACAAAAACCAAAGACGTCGGCGTCGTCTACATCGGCGGAGGCGTCCCCAAAGACCTAACGCAACTCATCGCCATCAGCGTTTCACCCATGACTGAAGACAAAGGTGTTAAAGGCAGAAAAGGCGGCTTACGCAAGAGCCTCCAAGAATACTACTACCCTCACAAATACGCCATACAAATCACCACTGACAGTCCACAATGGGGTGGGCTCAGCGGATGCACCCTCGAAGAGGCGATAAGCTGGGGAAAAATCAACAGCCAAACCGGAACCCGAGCCGTCTGCTACTGCGATGCAACTATCGCGCTGCCGCTGATTTGCCACGCGCTCGCCGAGCGAGTTCCAGAGAAACGGAAAGGTCCAGATATGAGCTGGATCTTCAAAGGCATACCAAAAGCATAATATTTTTTCTTCTTTTTCTTAAATTAGGGTTCCAAGAATTTCCTTTCTAGGCGTCTTAGCCATTCTGGCGTGTTTCTTAGTGCACGAATTAGAATTACAGTTGCACCAATCTCGATTGCGTACAGAAGCGGTAAAATTACCCAGAGGAACAGTGGTGCTGTGCCCTGTGAATAAGCAACGTAGGCAATAATTGCCATAATTATTATAACTGCAAAAGAAGCGACAACCCCTATCTGCAGAAACGCCTTTAAGGTAGGTTCAAGACTGCCCCTGCGCGTATGCTCTGCTAAACTAAGAAGCTTAAGATCCTCCGCGGTAACGTCTGCTTTGAGATGCTTGAGTTGATCTAGCGCTTTCATTCCTAGAGAGGTCAAGATATAACGGTTTTCTTCGTTCTTCACAATTAAGCCCTGAAGCTGTTCGATGTGATAGTTCATTTTTCCCGTTGGCAGACCTAGTTCAGTAATTAACTCGGTATATAGTAACCCCTTACCATTGCCCTCTAGAAGGGTGATTATTGTGCGCCTCATTGGATGAGAAAGCGCTTGGAAGATGATAGATTCGATTCCGTCTTTTGATTTAGCCATTTTTGACCCCTGACTGCATTAGGAGTCTTGGCGCTTAAATCCATTATCGACAAACAAAACTTGACAGTTACTCTGTTAAGCTTTAGTTTTATTTTTGCTTAAGCGATCAATTAGGGCGCTTGTCATTACTGGCAGTATCATTGTGGCGTCGCCCTCAATCATTATCATCTTTGCTTTCTCGTTGATCTTGCCCCAGCTAACTGCTTCTCTTGGGCGTGCTCCGCTGAGGCTTCCATCCCACTCATCTGCCGTGGTTATGTAGACAACGTAGTCTAAGCCGTCTTTGAATTGGTTCCACCAAATCGTGTGGTGCTTGCTTATGCCTCCGCCGACGATGAGAGCGCCGCTTTTTTTGGCGTCAAACACGATGTTGTTCAGGTCGTCTTCGTCTTTGAGCAGGTTTACTCGGAAGTCTTTGTGGTCTTGGCTAAAAAACCACAGCTGATACCCCACGGAGCCATCGGTTATGCCGGGAACGAAGACGGGGATGTTGTTTTTGGCTGCCCAATACAGAATCGAGGATTCGTTGCAGCATCGCAACCCGATTTCGCGGCAAAGCTCTGTGGTGGAGAGTTCGCGTTTGCCTTCTTGGTAGAGGGCTTCGAGCATCGGAATGATTTTTTGCTCTATGATTATGCCGTAGCTTTCGTTTGGCACGAGCACGTTGCCCAATCGGTTTAAACCTTCCTGATGCAGTTTGCTGTCGTTCATGATGAAGCTGCCTTTGTAGTAGTCTTTCCAGCAGCGGGCAACATCATGGTCGAGAGTGCCGCAGGTGGTGATTAAGACGTCGACGAGTTTGCGTTTAACCAGCTCGCGGATGACCCCGCGGGTGCCTGTGGCAATTATGTCGGCGGTGAACGAGAGGAATTTGACGCAGCCCTTTGTTTTTATCATCGATTCCATAATGTTGACGCCTGTCGCCAACTTGCCCGCGGTGAAGCCCCATGCCGCCTGCATCTGCTCAACAAGCTCGTTTACGCTCATTGATTCGGTGAACTCGTAGTCTTTTACTGGTACTTTCATACGTCTTCGCCTTCGCTATCAGTTATTCCAACCGTTTAGCCGTAAATAAATATGTTCTTCATTTTGAAAGCTGCCACTTGGTGTGTAAACGAAACGTTTTTTCCTTGAATGTTTGATAGTCACTTTAGTTGACCAATTTGGTAAGCGCAATCATCCGAAAAGCAACCGCCGATGACATAGATGCAATTGCAGAAATTGAGAGAGAATGCTTTCCCGACCCTACTGCTTACTCTAAACCTCAACTTGCCTACCTGATTCTTAGAGCAAACAGCGCCTGTTTTGTTGAAACTGACTCTAAGGCTTTACGAGGATTCATTATTGTGCTCTACCGAAAAGGAACAATCGTTGGAGGAATCGAGACCATCGATGTTGCACCCGCCTTTCAGCGTCGAGGCGTTGGACTTAGACTTCTGGCTGCGGCTGAAGAGGACATGAAAACTCGAGGAATGAAATTTTCGCAGCTAGAAGTGTCTGAGGGGAATAAGGCAGCGATTGAATTGTACAAGAAAGCAGGTTACATGGTTAATGAGCGGCTGGTCGGCTACTACAGGTTTGAGCATTGCGGCACCCGCGACGCTGTACGCATGGTTAAAACTCTAAGTTAGGCTCAGCTGCTGGAACCCAAACATCATTTTCTAATTTTGTGAAGCCTTTTGTGTACTGCTCGATTATGTTGAGCAGGGCTTTTCTGTAGCGTTTAGGGATAAGCTGCAAGTCACCCGTGCCTTTGTGGAGATGAATGGTTTCCACATGAGCATGCTCTATACCCTGCACGGATGGGTCAAGTTTTCCCGCCAAAAACGCTGCGTGCTCCCGCTCGTCCTCATCCAGCCTCAAACCCCCCTTAGCGAACCGTTCAGCGAATAGGCTGATGTCTCTTTTACTGTAACCCATCATTGCTGGGTCAATGTTGTTTGCTCGCAGGAAAAGCTGGATGCCTAAGCACTTGCTGCAGGAACCGCATGGTATGATTTCGCTGTTTTGGAAGTGGCAGCTGTGGCAGGAACGCTGGTTCTTAGCGAGTTGGGGGTAACGGCTGGTTAGGATGCGTTCAACGATTAAGCCAGAGATGGGGCGGACTGCGCTCCATTGACGCATGTTTGGCATGCGTTTTTGGTACCATTGTTCCATTCGCAGGTCGAAGTCTTGGGTTTGGTCATAAACACCATAATAGTGTTTTATGTCCTTGTAGTAGGGTGAAAGGCGGGGGTCGTCAAATTCACTTCCGATGAGGAGGTTGCCGATTTTTTCGGCGACAAACAGCGGTAGCAGATAGAACACGTAGACAGGGAAGATGCATAAGCGGATGGGGTAAGTGTCCAACCAGACTTTTCGGTGGTCGGGGCGGATGATTCGGAGATGGTCTAGCATGAAAGTGTAGAACCTGTCTACGTTAAGCCAGACGCGGCGTGTGTTCGGTTCGTTAGTTTTATGGTGTCGGTAAGCTGGAAGTGCTGTTCGCCAGTGTCCTCCGCTTTCGTTAACGTATAGCGGATAAACTTTGGCGCCTGCTTCTTTGAGCATGGCATATGTGAGCAGGCTTTCTTTGCCGCCGCTGGAAAGCACCCCGCAGGAGCCTTCCTCAAACTCAGAACAAATTGCTCTGTCCTCTGTCATGGCGGTTGGTTTGAGCGTTGCAAGCGGCTTGGCGTTTTCTTGTGTTGCATCCTGCTCTGTTAAGCGGAACTCGGGCAGTATGTAGGGGTTTTTTCGGCGGATTAGTTTGTTTATGAAAATGTCCTTGCTGAAGATGTCTAAGAGGTCTTGAAGCAATGACGCGTCGGATTGGCTGATTGGGTATTTAAGCCGGATTTCCTTGGTGAACAAGCCGTAGTTAAGGACCGGCATAACTGAGGCAAGCCGTAAAAACGGTTGATGTCCTGTTGCTATTGGGGCTTCATATCTTGCAAGAATTTTAAAGCTGGATTGCTCTCCATCCAAGTCCTCACAAATTATTCGTGTGCTTGCGCCGTTTCCTTTGATTTCTGGGTCGCTGATTTCTATGAAGTTGAGGCATGCGAGGTTCGTGGAGTTAACCGTCCCGAAGCTTTTCTATAGCATCAACTATCTGCTCTACCCCGTCTACTATGGGGTCTTCAACCGGCACCTTGAATCGTTGGCGGTATTTTCCTTTTACTTTTTCAGCTTCCATAGGGGATAGGCGCTCGTGATTAATGCTTATGCCTAAGAGGGGACGTTCACAGAGGAGTTTGGCTATCTTGACGACTCGCATGGGATCAGGCATCGAGTACCCTGGAAAGCCATCTAAATTTGGGCGTCCAGGTGCATCTTGCAGGGTGAAGCCGTGGATTTGCCCTGCAGCTAGGATCTCAAAGCCGCCTGGAAAGAACGGATGCACCAAGCTGCCCTGTCCTTCGATTATTAGGAACTCTGGTTTGTCGTCGTTCCATGCGTCGAGTATGCCGCCTTCGATTCCGCCTGCAACAAAGTCGTTTATCATGGCGTCTATGACTGCGCCGTGTGACCAGCCTTGCATCCAACCCGTTTGCCCTGTGAAAATCATGTCTGCTGTGCGCTTGCGATTTCGCAGTTCGTTGACTATCATGACGGCGGTGGTGCGTTTGCCAATCGCTGAGTCGGTGCCTAAGGTTGCGATTCTGGTTGAGCCGACTTTGCTGATTTCTCCTGTGTAGAAGCGCTTGTAATCCCTGTAGATTTTGCGTACGTCGGTGATTTTGCAGCCGTTCTTGTTAGCTATGGCGGTGAAGGTTTGGTCGTCTGAGATGAACTGATGAAGCCCTGAGACGATGTTTAGGCTTTGTTGCAAAGCATAGATGATTGCTCTGTCATAGCCCTTCGGAAGAATCCCCCCTTCTGAAACTGCTCCGATGACTAGTGTCTGCGGCTGGCTTTTTTGGATGGCTTCTGATAGGTTCTGGAATAAGGGAATGTTTCTCTTTTTGCCGTCCAAGATTTCTCCTGCATCACCCATGGGTGCAGTGGAGTCGACGACGCCTACTATATCGTAACGTGTCGTGTAACGAATTAATCCGTGGGCTGTTTTGCCGTTTGCGTTTTGGAACTCTCTATCACAGTATATTAGCGCTTTTTCCTTAGGCATCATGCTCACGCTTTGCGTCCCGTTAGAATTACAACGTAACGGTCGCCAGGATAGGGTTCCTTCTTATGTCTGTCAAGAAGCGCTATCAGTCCTGCTGTGGAAGCAGGCAAGACGCTGAGACCTTCCTTTTCCCTGATCAAACGTGCATAATCCATCATGCTCTTGTCAGTAGCGTACGCTGCCCATCCATGAGTTTGCCTGATGGCTGCCAACGCGTAGTCGCCGTCAATGGAACGCCAGTTAATCAGGGGCTCGTTGATCTGGGTGTTCCTAATTTTTTCCGGTTTAAGGTCATAGCAGTGTGCCATGTTCTTGACAAACGCGTTGATTATTGGGTTCATACCGTAGGATGAGCCCGCGATGAAGCGTGGAATACGGGACGTCTTTCCCCGGTTGTAAAGGCTCAGAAAGCCTCTGTAAATGCCTGCGATGGTGGAGCCGTTTGAGGCAGGAACCGCAACAGCCGCTGGAGCGTCTCGAAGTTCATCATAGATTTCATAGGCAATTTCGCCGTAGGCTTTCAGTTGTATGTTTGTGTTGCTTCCTCCAGGGTTAGCATCGTAGTATCCATTCTTTTCTGCTTCTTGCCTAGAAATCATAACCGATTGCTCGTAGTCGCCCGGAGTCTTAATTATCTCAGCGCCCAAGCTCTTGATTTCTTTGATGCGATTGGCATGGTAATCCTCCGGGATGTAGATTAAACAGCGTAATCCAGCTAAAGAAGCAGCCAAAGCGATTGCAGCACCATAATTACCGCAGGACGCAACAGTGATTTCGTCGTATCCCCTCCGAAGGGCATCGAGCGCTTGAGCAAAGGCTATACGATCTTTTTGCGTTCCAGTGGGGTTGCCGCCTTCAAATTTTAAATAGATTTGGCGGAGTCCGACTTCTCGTTCTATATTCCTTGCTCTAGTTAGGCTGGTGTCACCCACCTCGGAATCGAGGATTATTTCGAAGCATTCTAGCCGTTCTTCGAGGGATTTGCTGTGGTCTCTGGCAATTTTACTTTCAAAATAGAGTTCAGGGTTTATCGAAGGCACCTGAGCAGTTGCTCCATCCAGAAGCGAGAATGGACTGCGGCTCCTCAGGCCCTCGTCGTTTGGATTGTTTTGCGGGATTTCTTCAGGATCTTCCATAGTTTTTCTTCCGTAAATATAACATACAATTATTGCTGGGTTTAAGCGATTGAAATTCTTTGAATGAGGTCTCTAAAATAAAGGGCTTCCTTATGCGCGAATCATTTTCACGGTCGAATTTTGAAACGACCAACACCCATATGACACCAAGGTAATTGAGAGCCGTTATTCTACAGTTATATTTAAGATTAACTATTAGTTATGCTCACATCTCAAGTATTGTAGTATTCTGCAAAGAAATCAAACGAACCTTTCAGTGAGGTATTGAAGGAAGATGGATGCGTTGTTATTATAGAAAGCCTGCGTCTTTCAGCTTTAGTGCCATGCTTATGCTGCCTTTAAACTGGATTTTACCCGTGAAAAAAGCCTTTTCAGCACTCAATTTCTCGTTAACTAAGTCTATGAAGTCCTTTTGGTTCATTTTAAGCACTAGCGGCGCGGAGGGGTCGTTGCCTTCTTTGACTTCGAGCTTTTGGTCTTTTATGGTGACTGTCCATTCACCGCCTTCTGGACCCGTAATGTTGACTTGCGCTATAACGTCTATACCGACTGCTTTTTCTGGCTTAAATTGCAGTGGAAGGTTTTTCTCGAAGAATTCTCGGGGTGTCTTGCTTTCCATGCTTTTCAGCTCGCGTTTTCAGCTATAAACGTCGTTCAGTCTTTTGAACCTTTTGAGGAATGTTGAACATGTGGTTTTATCTAAAAAGGTCTATCTCTTTAGGCCTTATGAGGGGTGTTGCTGCTGAATCTTCTGTAGTTTGGTATGCGTAGCCTCTTATGATGGCTGCAGGTATGCCCTCGTCAGCTTGACCGATGACAAGTTCAGCCGCTGATGCGAGTTCATCAGCTATGGCGGTTTGTTTTATACGCAGAGTGTAGCCAAAGAGGTCTTTTTCTCCACGGCGGTCCCTTATGGGCTTAATTCCTGCCACGCCCACTGCCACGTTGATTTCTCCCGTTCGAAACGGTCGACCATGAGTGTCAGACACGATAACTGCGACGTCCACGCCAGCCAAGTGCTTTATTTCTTGGCGTATATTTTGGGCTGAGGCATTGGGGTTTTTCGGCAGAGGTACCACGTTGCGTTCGCCGGCAACGTTGGAGCGGTCGACTCCTGCGTTGGCGCAGACTATGCCGCTTTTGGTTTCGGTTATTATGCTGTTTTGTCCTAGTCGCACGATGTCTTTGGTTTCATCGAGGATAACTTGGACTAGCGCAGGGTCTTTGTTGGTTTGAGCAGCGATTTCTTTGGCACGTTGAGAAGGAACGATGGAATCAAGGTTTACGATGTTGCCTTCGGCTTTGGAAACAACGACATGTGTGACCACGATTATATCTTTTTCTTGGAGAGGTGTCTGCTGTTTTTTTGCTGCCTCAACGATTAGCCTGCCTACGTTGTCGCCAGCCTGGATTAGCGGCAACCCCTCCACAGGAATCACTGAAACACTGTTCATGCGTATCCTCAGGGTTATGGCTTAAACTTTCATTAACTTAAAGTTTATCTGGGAAAAAACTCCTTGTTGAAAAAGAAGAGAGACGAATAGACGTCTCAGTGTTGGTTTAACTTCTGAACTTTTGGAGTTTTCGAAGCATTTCTTTGTCGCCTTCGGCATCGCCTGCACAAGTTGCGATGATGCCGTCGACGAGTCCAACCAGTTGAGCGGCTTTTTCTTCAACGGTTTCCATGGTTGCAGCGGTTGGCCAGCCAATCATCTTGACGGTCTCAACGTTTTTGGCTGTACCGACGAGGAAGTAGGCGAAGAGCGGTTTGTTGAGTTTCTTGCATTCTGCTGAGACTGCTTTTAGGGCTTCAAAGGATGAGTCTTCAAGGCGCATGAAGTAAACGAAGTCCCATGGCTCACGGACGCGGGCGAGGGTTTCTTCAATGGAGCGTCTGGCGGTCAGGAGGCAGCCGAGTTTGAGGTTTTTGGTTTTCACCGTGTTTCGTATGAAGTCGCGGGCTGCCTCGGATGAAGGTAGCATTTTGATGGGTTCACCGTAGCGTGGTTTGTCGCCCATGGTGACGGCTAAGCCGTCGAGTCCGACGATGTCGGCTGCTAGGGCCAAGCCTCCTACTTCAACTGGGCCTTTGTAGTGCAATATGAATATGGGACAGACGTATTTTTCTGGATACTTGCTTTTGAGCAGGCAACTGACGACGACACCGCTGGGCGCTGGGAAGCCGGCTGCACTGTCTGTAACGTTCCATCCGTCAACAAGGTCTTTGAGTTCTTCGGCTAGCTTTAGAAATTTTCGTGTTGGCACAAATTCGTTTAGTATTTTCATGGAGGTTTCATCTCGGTTAATGGGTGAGGCTTTAGGGTTAAAAAATCTTTTGCATACGCAAGCTTTGTATTGGCAGGCTGGCGTTGCCACGCTGTTTCTTCAAAATCACGAGGTCTCACTAACGAACGTTTGCTCCTTTAAGACTCTTTATTGGAAAAAAAGTTTCCACTATGATGTTTACTTCTTATGCTTGTTTGCCATGACCATCCCTATGGTCGTAGCCGCCACGACCATGCCAATGGTCGTAGTCAAAGAGACCTGTAATGGTCTTAGCGAGCAACTGGCTTGTCGGCTTTTAGTCGCTGGCGGTTTTTTGTTCTTTCGAAGAAACGTAAATAAATTTGGGTGGAAATCTTTTCCTGTTAGTTTGTGATTGTATGAAGATTGCCGTTTCTGGAAAAGGGGGCGTGGGCAAAACTCTCATCGCAGGAGGCTTAGCACGAGGGTTTGTCACACGTGGAATAAAAACGATTGCGATTGACGCTGATTCCTCGCCCAATTTAGGGTTGACGCTGGGGTTAACTCCTGAGCAAACAAGGAAGATTGTGCCGATTTCTGAAAACAAACAGCTGGTTGAATCCAAAACTAGCACAGGTTACTCAGGAGTCTATAACCTCAACTTCTCGGTCGATGACATAGTTAGGCAGTATTCTGTTCCGACGCCGTTGGGCGTAAACCTCATTGTGATGGGAACCGTGTACTCCATGGGGGCAGGTTGCATGTGCGCGCCAAACGCTGTTATACGAGCTCTGTTGCGGTATCTGGTTGTTGAGCAAAATGAGGCGGTGGTTATGGATTTGGAGGCAGGCGTGGAACACATCGGTAGAGGCACTGCACGGCAGGTGGATGCATTGCTGATTGTGGCCGATTCAAATTTGAAATCGCTTGAAATAGCCAAGCATATCCATGATTTAGCTTCTGCTGCAGGCATGAACCAGCTTTTCCTCGTCGGCAACAGAGTCATGAACGACGCTCAAAAAGACGCCATACAAAGTTTTGCTGACAGAAACGGCATAGCGTTGCTTTCTTTTGTTCCTTTTGATCCAAAGATTATAGAAGCCGACATGCTGGGTGAAACACCGCTCAAGAACAAGGAAATCCCCGCAGTTAGAACCATAGACAATATATGCGAGCTTTTGCTAAACAAACCCCTATAACCCGAGGTTGTTCATATGAAAATTCTCGTAACCATTGGTCGTGGCGGAACCGGAAAATCTAGTTTCACCGCATTAATGGCAAAATGCTTCATCGAAGCCGGGCAATCGCCGCTTTTGCTGGTGGATGCTGACCCAGACCAAAACCTTGCCGAAATGCTGGGAGTAGACCTCAAAGAAGCAGGCAAAGCCACCATCGCCGACCTTTTAGTCAGCACTTTCATTGAACAAGGGGGCACAACAGTAGGCGTTCCTCCGACCCAGCGCATCGAGAGCCGAATCTGGGAGAGTGGTCTTTATGAAAGCCAAAACTTTGACTTTCTTGCCGTCGGCACTAAATGGGTTGAAGGTTGCTACTGCATGCCTAACTCAGCGTTGAAGGGCGCCCTCGAATCGTTGACTAAAAACTACAGGTTTGTGCTTGTAGACTCTCCTGCTGGACTTGAAAACCTCAACAGGCGCATAACATCACACGTGAACGACATATTCGATATACTCGATCATTCCAAAAAGTCAATGGATCATGTCAAGAGAGCTTACAAAATAGCCAAGGAAGTTGACATGAAATTTGAAAACTTTTACTTAATCGGAGGCTACCGTTTTCCAGAGAAATTGGGTAACGTAGCTGAGGCTGAATTGAAATTCAAGTACCTGGGTAAAATTGCTGAGGATGAGCAGTTGGATGACTATGTTCTATCAGGAAAATCGCTCTTAGACCTGCCCAAAGATAATCCAGCTTATCTTTCTGTTCAGAAAATCCTCCAAAACTTAGGTTATCTGTAAACCCATTGCTTTTTTACATAACTCCTTGAAATCCTTGCATATTCATGGGTCTGCCATGACTTTTAGCTTAGAAATCTGGAAAGGTTTAAAAAGATTGTAATGTAGCTTAGAGGTAAACCTTTACAGAGGTTTCCGATTTGACTACTAAAAACGTCCATGTTAAAATAGACGAAATGAAGACCAATGCTGGTCTCATAAAAAATTTGGAATTATCCATTGGCAAAGTTATCAGCGATAACTGGACTGAACCGATGGGCCCAACTCCAATGCCCCATATTAGTACCCTACGAGACTGGGACATGAAACTCCTCAACAAATACAAACCCTTCTACATGCCCGACTGCGACCTCTGCTGTCTCTGCACATATGGAAAATGTGACTTGACGGCTGGAAAGCGAGGCGCATGCGGATTAGACATAGGCGCCCAATCTTCACGTATTGTACTGATTGCTTGCAGTATTGGCGCTGCAACCCACACAGCTCACGCCCGCCATGTTGTTGACCACTTGATTGAAAAATATGGCCGAAGGTTCCCCCTTGATGTAGGCGGTTTAAACGTTAAAGTTGAGGCTCCAGTTACAAGGCTTGTCACTGGAATAAAACCAGAAACCCTTGGTGACCTCGATGAAGTTTTAACCTACTGCGAAGCTCAAATTACTCACTGTCTTTCAGCAGCGCATACTGGTCAAGAAGGTAACAATCTAGACTTTGAATCAAAAGCCTTCCACGCTGGAAGAATGGACCAAGTTGGTATGGAAGTTGCTGACATTGCTCAGATTTCAACACTGAACTTCCCCAAAGCTGATCCAGAAGCCCCACTCATCAGAATGGGCATTGGATCTGTCGATAGAACTAAACCCACTATAATGTGCATTGGTCACAACGTTGTCCCATCAGTGGGAATTATCGATTACATGAAAGACAGCAGACTTGACGATAAAATGGAAGTTGTAGGCTTATGTTGTACTGCATTCGATAACACGCGCTATTATGACCGCGCAAAAATCGTTGGCCCAATCAGTTGGCAACTTAAATTCGTCCGTGCGGGATTCGCAGATGTTGTCGTAATTGATGAACAATGTGTTCGCACCGACATATTCAACGAAGCCGAAAAAGTCAAAGCACCAGTAATTGCAGCATCAGAAAAGAATTGCATGGGCTTCAAGAACCGCACAAACGACCCAGCAGACCAAATAGTCGATGACCTAGTAAGTGGCAGAGTACCTGGTGTGCTTATTCTTGACCCAGACAAGGTCGGCGAAGTTGCAGTAAAAACAGCTGTTAAAATTGCGCCAATCCGCAGAAAATTAAACGTTCTACCAAGCCTCGAACAAGTTAAAGAAATCGCTAAGACCTGCAGACACTGCAACTTGTGCCAAAGAAGTTGCCCACAGGACCTGAAAATCCCAGCTGCACTAAAAGCTGCAGCAGAAGGAAACATAGCACCATTAACAGCCCTCTATGAAGAATGCATTGGCTGCGGAAGATGCGAAGAAGCATGCCCACAGAAAATCATGATTCACAGCCTCATCGTTAAAGCAGGCGAAAAAGAATTGATGTCAGAAGACAACTTGTGTCGCTCAGGCAGAGGCGCAGTCTCAGACGTTGAAATACGAAGTGTCGGTGGACCAATCGTTCTCGGTGAAATCCCAGGTATCCTCGCAGTCGTAGGTTGTGCAAACTATCCGCATGGAGGCAAAGATGTTTATGATATATGTAGAGAATTCGCAAGTAGACGATACATCGTCGTAACCTCAGGATGCTCAGCCATGTCCGCAGGCAGCTACAGAAACGAAGAAGGCAAAACACTCTACGAGGAGTTCCCAGGCGGCTTTGAAGCTGGAGGAGTCCTTAACGTTGGCTCATGTGTTGCAAACTCTCATATTGCAGGTGCAGCAATCAAAGTAGCAAACATCTTTGCAAAACGCAACCTCAGGGGTAACTATGAGGAAATAGCCGATTACATTCATAACCGTCTCGGCGCCGTCGGCTTAGCTTGGGGCGCATACTCACAGAAAGCCGCCTCAATTGCCGCTGGTTTCTGGAGTTTAGGTGTCCCGGTACTCGTCGGTCCACACGGAAGTAAATACCGCAGAATGTTACTAGGCAGGTCCGACAAACCTGAAAACTGGGAAGTATACGACGCACGCACAGGCGAAATAGTCAATACTGGTCCTGCTCCAGAACACCTCTTCCAGACGGTTGAAACACCTCAGGAAGCAATGGTTCAGATTGCGAAACTATGCATAAGACCAAACGACACTTGGAAAGGTCGCGCAGGCAAACTAAGCCACTACATCGACTTGCACAAACGCCACTACGGATGCATGCCTCCAGACATACACATGTTCGTGCGAACAACAGCTGACATACCCATAACCATGAAAGACGAAATCGTACCCATCCTCAAGGAGAAGAACTGGAAAGAATCCGTAATCCCTGATCCAACACTGCTTCCTAGAATGATCAGGAAACAAAAGGAGTGATAAAATATGTCGTGTGAACCATGGCAATGTGCAGAAATAGCTGCCACTAAAAAAGCAAACCCAATCCAAAAACCCGAGATAGCAGTAGCAATGATCAAAAAAGCCTCCCGTCCCCTACTAATTGTGGGGAGCAACGCAACTCAACGCTGGATGGAAGGCAAACAACTAATAGACTACATCATCGACTTCGCAAACGCAAGCAAAGTCCCAGTTGTGGCAACAGCCCACATGGTTGGAGAATTCCTAAAACGCGGATACCAACCAGCAGCCTTCATGACTGCAATGGATATAGGTCAGAGAGTTGTAGACCCAACATGGCAGGGAATCGACGGCAAAGGCCACCCCGACCTCGTAATGTTCGTGGGCTTACCCTATTACATGGAAGCACTCATACTCTCTGGACTTAAACACTTTGCACCCGACCAAAAAACCATGACCTTAGACAACCTCTATCACCCACATGCAAGCTGGTCTTTCCCAAACGCAACCCTGGAAGAGTGGGCAAACAATCTCAAAGTCATGACTTCAAAATTTAATGAAGGAGGACAATAAGAAAATGTCAATGTTTAAAGATATACCTGTAGATGTTGGCGTAATCTACGAAGGCGAACGTATCCGAAGAAACGACATGCAAGTTGAACTCGGCGGACCCACAGTTAAAGAAAAGTTTGAACTCGCAAAAGTAAAACCCCTCGACCAGATCGATGATGGAAAAATCACCATAATCGGTCCAGACATCAAAGACATGAAGGAAGGCGGCGTCTACCCCCTCGGCATCCTCGTCGAAGCCGCAGGCGCCACCCTCGATCAAGGACTCGAAGGCGTCATCGAACGACGCATCCACGGCTACCTCAACTACATCGAAGGCTTCATGCACCTAAACCAGCGCTATGACATCTGGATACGCCTTGGCAAGAAAGCATTCCAGAAAGGCTTAAACAGTTTTGAACCAATCGGCAAAGTACTCTACCGCCTCTTCAAGAGCGAACTGCCAATCATAGAGAAAGTCCAAATCACCTTCATAACCGACCCAGCTAAAATCCGAGAAATGTACAGCGGCGCATTGGCTGAATACGAAGCTCGCGACGCAAAAGCCAGAGGATTAAAAGACGAAGAAGTCGATAAATTCTACGGTTGTGCACTGTGCCAATCGTTCGCTCCAAGCCACGTCTGCGTAATTACACCGCAAAGATACAGCAACTGCGGAGCCATCAGCTGGTTTGATGGCAAAGCATCAGCAAGCATCGACCCCAAAGGGCCAGTCTTCGCAATCGACCGTGGAGAATTACTCAACGCAGAAAAAGGCGAATTCAGCGGCGTCAACGAAATGGCGAAGAAACGCACCATGGGAGAAGTCAACCAAATCTGGTTGTACACAGCCTTTGACCACCCGCACACTTCATGTGGATGCTTCGAAGCAGTAGCCTTCTACATCCCAGAAGTCGACGGCTTAGGCGTGGTTCAAAGAAGCTTCAAGGGCGCAGCAGTAAACGGCTTACCCTTCAGCACTCTCGCAGACTCAGCGGCAGGCGGAAGACAAATCGACGGGTTCCACGGCATGAGCATCGAGTACATGAGAAGCAAGAAGTTCTTTGCAGCAGACGGCGGATGGAACCGAATCGTTTGGGTACCCAAAGAAGTCAAAGAGAAAGTCAAAGACTTCATTCCTGCAGAACTCGTCGACAAAGTCGCAACTGAAGAAGACGCAAAGAACATCGATGAACTCAAAGAATTCCTCAAAGCCAAGAATCACCCAGTCGTCGCAAGATGGGCAGCTGAAGAAGCACCAGCAGCAGAAGCAACCGCACTCCAAGTCACCGAGGAAGCAGCAGGCACCATGATGCCGGTTGCAACCGCAGGCACGCTCCCAATCATGGCAGGCGGATTCAAGATAATACTCAAAGATGCAAAGATCTACGCTAACAAAGTCATCATCACAACCGTCAAAGACAGCAAAGACAAACGGTGACTCTTTTGACTCACCACGACACAGACAAAAAAAACGCTGAAGGACTGAAACTAAGCGAAGAACTACTGGAAGCCCTCGCAAAATTCCAGCAAATCGAGCTGGAAGACTTCGAACTTGACGCTAAAGAGCTTGAAATCATCTTCGAGGCAGGCGCAGCTGGGCAAGTAATGCCCAAACTAAAGCTTCCAGCCGCAGTGCCGGGCGGAAAACCTGTCAACATGCTGCAAGCGGCTTTCGTGCCACCCATCGAAACCTACCCAAACAAGATCACCGAAGTCAAACTGGGCGGAACAAGAAGCGAAGGCGGAACACGCGGACGCTCACTCACAATCGGCGGAGAAGTCTCTCCTGCCTTCTACACTTTTGAAAAACCATTAACCCATAAGCCCGTCGTCACCCTTGATGTCTTCGACATGGAAGTTCCCCTGTCAAAGGCGGTTAAGATGCATGTTAAAGACGTCGTCGGCGACCCCGCAGCATGGGCAAAACTCGCAGTCGAAAAGTTCGGTGCAGATATGGTTACAGTCCACTTAATCAGCATCGACCCCCTGCTAAAAGACGCCAAGCCCCAAGACGCAGTAAAAACCGTTGAGAAGATCCTTCAAGCCGTCGATGTTCCACTCGTCATCGGCGGATGCGGCGACCCCGTCAAAGACGCAGACGTTTTCGAGGCAATCTGCAATGCCTTCCCCAACGAACGCTTCCTCATCAGTTCAGTAACCCGCGATATGGACGTGGAACGCTGTGCAAAGTACATCAAGAAGAACGGTCACGCAGTCTTATCCTTCACGCCGATGGATCTAAACCTGGCACGTGAACTAAACAGGCGCCTATATGATTACCTTGCAAGAGAAGACATCGTCATGGACTTGACTACGGCAGCACTCGGCTACGGCTTAGACTACGCCTTCACTAACATGGAACGCGCAAGAATCGGCGGATTGATGGGCGACTCTGAACTTGCACACCCAATGTCTTCAGGAACCACGAACGCTTGGGCAGCCCGTGAAGCATGGCTCAAAATGTCTGCTGAATGGGAACCACGCGAGCTTCGAGGACCACTCTGGGAAGTAACAACCGCGCTAACACTGTTGCTTGCAGGCGTTGACTTGTTCATGATGATGCATCCGGCAGCCGTAAAAACCCTAAAAGACGTCACAAACTACCTGACAAGCGGCAAAAAAGCAGACCCAGCAAAATACGTTGACTGGGTCAAGGTTAAAGCTTAAGGAGACATGACGGATGAGCGAGAAAAAGAAAGCTGGATTAAAAGAACTAAGCCCCATAGACATCTACAAGCTTCTTCCAAAGATTAACTGTAAAGAATGCGGCGTCGACAACTGCATGGCTTTTGCCACCAAAATTGTCAACCGAGAAATGACCGTTGACCAGTGCCCACCGCTGCTAAAGAAGGAAAACGAGAAAGCGTACGCTAAACTCAAAGAACTCTTAAAACCAGCCGTTAAAGAAGTCGTCGTAGGCGTCGGCGACAGTGCCAAGAAACTCGGCGGCAAACTCGTCATGTACCGCCACGAATTCACATACACCAACCCGACAGCCATCGCAATCGACGTAACAGACGACATGTCATCTCAAGAAATCGAGTCACGAGTGAAACGCACAGACAACTTTAGCTTCGAATACATCGGCAACACCCTAAAGCTTGACATGATAGCCGTACGATGCACCTCCGAAGACGCTGACAAGTTCAAGGCAGCCGTTAAGAAAGTCTCCGAAACCACAAAGCTGCCGATGATTCTGTGCACCTTAAACCCATCAATTGCTGAAGCAGGCTTAATGGCAGCGCCCAAAGCACGACCGCTCCTCTACGCAGCAACCGCAAGCAACTGGAAAGACATGGCAGAGTTAGCTCTAATGTACAATTGCCCGCTGGTCGCTTCCGCACCAAACGACATGACAACTCTTGTCTCCCTAGTAAAAACCTTGATGGCTTACGGCGTAACCGACATAGTCTTAGACCCTGGAACCTTCCCCAACGAAGGACTCGCAGATACGATAAACAACTTCACCATGCTAAGGCGAGCAGCAACCAAGGGCGGCGAAGAACTCGCAGGTTTCCCACTCATGGGTGTCCCGATGGTTGCATGGGCAGACAAGGGCGAAACAGCCGACGACCTCATCAAGTGGCGAGAAGCATACATCGCTTCAATGCTAGTTGTACGCTTCGCAGACGTGATTGTCATGCACAGCGACAGCGGATGGTCCCTGCTACCAACAACCGTGCTACGCCAGAACATCTACACTGACCCGCGTAAACCCGTCGCAGTCGCACCGGGCCTGAAAGTATTCGGTACCCCTGACGAGAAATCACCTGTGCTGTTCACCTCAAACTTCGCTTTAACATACTACACCGTCGCCTCAGATATCGAAAGCAACAAGATAAACGCCTACCTAATCGTGGTCGAAACGGAAGGTTCAGCCATAGACAGCGGAGTTGCAGGACGCAAACTCACAGCAGAAAAGGTTGCAGAAGCAATCAAGCAGTCAGGCATCGAAAGCAAAGTCAAGCACCGCAACATCATCATCCCCGGCAAAGCCTCACGCATCAGCGGCGAAATCGAAGAACTCAGCGGCTGGAAAGTCCAAGTTGGACCACGAGACAGCAGCGAGATACCCAAATATCTCATAGAGAAATGGCAACCATAAATCGCCATCTTTTTTTGTTTTTTTAATTTTTAACGTTAGTAATTAACGTTTAAGCAACTGATTTATACGGGCGTTGCTTTCTAGTTTTTGGCGATTTTTTATGGATCATACGATTGTTCATTTTGAAATTCCAGTAAACGATGTTGAGAAACTAAAAAAATTCTACTCTGACCTTTTCGGCTGGAAAATTGAGAAAACCCAATTCAACGAGTACTACAGTGTGTCTACAGTTCCGGTCGATGAGATGGGCAACCCTTTGCGTCCTGGAGTTAACGGTGGCATGATGAAAAAGCAAAACCCTGAGCACAAACCAATCAACTACATCGGCGTTGAATCTGTTGAAGAATACAGCAAAAAAATAACGGCTTTAGGCGGACAAATCATCATGCCAAAAACAGAGATTCCAGGCATGGGCTGGTTCGCGCTGGCGCTTGACCCAGACGGCAACAATTCGGCATCTTCGAGAATACTCCGACGTCTCCATAGTCGCAAATGCATTTTCTCATCGTTCCTGCTCCCCCTTCTTAACGTTCCCTCAAACAATGGTTATGTCAAAAAACCCATGGTTTTTAGCTAAATATGTACTAAAAGCTGATAAACAAGTCTTTTCACTACATCCCCATTCAACGTGAGAAGGGACCAATATAGGCTGCGGCATATTTGGCGCGATAAACTTTGAAAAACAACCTGTCTTCCCGTACGTTTATTGGGGACTCCGCTCCCAAAACCATCGTGGACACCAATCCCACGGCTTCCTCACCTACAACAACAAGCAATTCTATACTTACAAGAACCTAGACCTTGTTCCTAAAGTAAAAAGCAACGCCATACACGAATGGTTCGGGCGCCTGCCCGGCTCAATCGGCATAGGCAACGTACGCTATACCACCTCGGGCAAATGCGACGATGCTTCCATAATTCAGGGAACCCAGCCAGTCACCGCCCAAAAAGACGGCGTAAAACTCGCGCTCTCCTTCAACGGCAACATCGTCAACACCCTGCCACTAAAAAAAGAAATGACTGAAAACTTTTCTGATTTTTATTACAACTGTGACTCAGACATAGTTTGCCACAAAATGCTCCTAGCACTGACGCAGGGCAAAGACCTAGTTTCTGCAGCTCGAACAGTCATGGAAAGTTTGGATGGAGCCTTCTCCGTGACAGGCATAACAGGCGATGGCGAGTTTTTTGCTTTCAAAGACCCTCATGGAATCAAACCGTTGTGCGCTGGGCATGATCCCAACAGTGCAACCTTCGCTTTCTCATCGGAAACCGTCAGCTTGGACATGAACAGTTTTGAAAGAGACTTTGAACTTGAACCAGGCGAGTTGGTAACAGTTTCACAGGACGGTTTCAAACGCACACAAGTCATAAAGAACCCTCGTGAAGCTTTCTGCGCTTTTGAATATGCTTACTTTGCAAGGCCAGACTCAAGGTTCAACGGCAAGTACGTCTATGAAATTAGGGAAGATTTCGGACGAAACCTTGTCAAGGAAAACCCAGACATTGTCAAAGAATGCGACGTTATCGTTTCTGTGCCTGAAACAGGCGATGACCCTGCAATGGGGGTTCATGAAGAGTCAGGCTTACGGTGGGAACGTGCATCACGAAGACACCGCTACGTGACCGAACGCGCATTCATCCTGCTGAACATGGAACGCTACTCCACCATCGACAAGAAAATCAACATTTTAGGCTCAAAAGTCGCAGGAAAAAACGTCATAATAACCGAAGACAGCATCGTCCGAGGAGATACAACCAAAGTCATCATAGAAAAAATGCGCAAGGCAGGAGCCAAAAAAGTCTACGTCTTCGTAACTTTCCCACGCATCATCGGACCATGCTTCTACGGCATCGACATGTCAACTTATGGGCAACTTGTCGGCTCCAAACACAATCCTGAAGAAATCGCCAAAATCATTGGCGCAGACGGCGTTTGCTACCAATCCCTCGAAGGACTCATACGAGCAACAGGGCAAAAAGAAGAAGCGCTCTGTTTAGCCTGCGTCACAGGCAAGTACCCAACGCCTTGCGCTCAAAAGATGGCTGACGCCATGAAAAAACGGTTCCTCGATGGCTACGAAGAAAAGAACAGAATCTACGAGACCGAGGAAGCCCAGCTCTAAAGCTCACAAAAAGCAAATTAAGCGTTGCCCCCACTCTTAGCTAGTTAACGGTGTATCTTTGATGGAAAAGATAGGTGTCCTGTTGGTTTCTTACGGCGCAAGAGAAGTCTCCATGGCAGACGCGCTTTTAAGAAGCAATAACTACCAAGTTGAGCTTTACGTTGCCGATAAGCAGAAAAACCCTTTCAACGCAAAACATGCAACTAAGCACGCGGTTATTCCAAGTTTGGACATCCAAGAAATCGCCAAATTCGCAGAAGCCAACAAGGCAACGTTGGATTTCGTATTGGTCGGTTCTGAAAACCCCATCATAAAAGGCATCCGAGATTTAATCGAGCAGAAAGTCGGCTTACCTGTTATTTGCCCAAAAAAAGAGTACGCTATTGAAGAAAGCAAAGTCGCACAGCGCATCTTGTTTGAAGAAATTGCACCCCAAGCTAACCCACGTTTCAAAGTTTTTGACCCGTTCGACTACAAGGACAAAGACGTTAAGGCTGCAGTCTATAAATGGCTAGATGAGCTCGATAACCAGGCCGTTGTAAAGCCTGACAAACCAGCGTTGGGCAAGGGCGTGGGCGTTTGGGGAGACCACTTCACCAACCGCGAACAGCTCTTTGAGCATTTCCTATCCAACTTCCAATACGGCACAGTCATCATCGAAGAAAAAGTTCCAGGCGAAGAATCCAGCTGCATGGGCTTTTGCGACGGCAAACACTTCATCCCACTACCGGACACCCGCGATTACAAACGGGCTTTTGACGGCGATGCTGGACCCAACACGGGCGGCATGGGCTCCTACAAGGACGTGGCAGATTGGCTGCCGTTTCTAACCGAGACGGATCGGGAGCAAGAACTCACTTTAGCAAATAAAATCTTCAATGGTTGGCGGAAAAAAATCCCAGACGACACCGCATTAAGAGGTGTTCCATTGTACCTTGCGTTCATGCATACGGGCAAGGGCATAAAGATTCTTGAAATAAACAGCCGCCCAGGCGACCCAGAAATCATGAACCTTACGCCGATAATCAAGGATGATTTTGTCGAGGTCTGCCTCAGGATGGTGGAAGGCAACTTGACAGGTGTGGAGCTGGAAAAGGCTGCGACTGTTTTGACCTACAAGGTTCCGCCTGACTACGGCGGCTACCAAACTGCCTTCCCAGACAGGATTAACGCTTCGCAAGTTAACACTCCAGTCGACCTGACAAAAGCTGAGGAACTAACCAAAAAGTACGGCGACAACATCCGCATCTACCCAGGCTCCATGGAAGTCCGCGACGGCAAAAACTACGCCCTTAAATCCCGTGCAGTCGGTATCCTCGGCGTCGGCGGCAGCATCGAGGAGGCACGGCAAATTAGCTTGGAAGGCGCCAGTGCCATCACGGGCGGAGCGCTCTGGAACCGAACCGACGTTGCCTCAAAAGAGCACATCGCAAAAAGCATCAGTCACATGGAGCATTTGAGGCGTAGGGCTTGAGGCGGGTTTTTGTCTCCGACTGCGAAGGACCCATAAGCAAGAATGATAACGCCTACGAGTTAGCGGCAAACTTTATTCCAAACGGGGACTGCCTCTTTGCCAACATAAGCAAGTACGACGACGTGCTGGCGGACGTTCTTCGAAAACCCGGCTATTCAGCGGGAAGCACTCTTCGGCTGATTTTGCCCTTCTTCAAAGCCTACGGCGTAACTGACCGCCAAATCGAAGAGTTCTCAGCCCAAAACATCCTCCTAATCCCAGGCACCCAAGCCGCACTCCGCCACATCCAAGCCGTAGCTGACGCATTCATCGTCAGCACAAGCTACGAACACTACATACGTGCCCTCTGCAACGCCGTTGGCTTCCCATTCAAGAACACGTACTGCACCAAAGTCAGCCTAGACAAAACCGCCATCACCCCAAAAGAAAAAGAACGCCTAAGAGAAATCGCGCAGGAAATCGCGCAGATGCGCCTAATCGACATCCCTCCAACCGCACGGCACATCGAGGATTTCTCCCTCAGAGACCAAGCCCTAATCCAACGCTTAGACGATTTTTTCTGGAGTGAACTCGCAAAAATGTTCGTAGGCAAAT
This sequence comes from Candidatus Bathyarchaeota archaeon, assembly GCA_026014665.1. Classification (GTDB taxonomy): domain Archaea; phylum Thermoproteota; class Bathyarchaeia; order Bathyarchaeales; family Bathycorpusculaceae; genus Bathycorpusculum. The sequence goes on along the minus strand of JAOZHX010000017.1, from coordinate 253,162 downwards.
TCTTAACCGACGTCATTACGATGGGCGGTGAACAAAAGGCGCTGGCAATCCGCGATGTGGCAGGTCGTTTGGGCGTGGAGTTGTCTGATGTCATGTACGTGGGCGACAGCATCACTGACGTGGAGGCTTTTAAGCTTGTGCATGCCGGCGGGGGCTTGAGTGTGTCCTTTAACGGCAACGGCTACGCAGTCAAAAACGCCGAAGTAGCGGTGCTGTCAGAAAGCAACCTTGTAACGGCAGTAATCGCGGATTTGTTCTGCAAGCATGGCAAAACCCAAACCCTCGAGATGCTCGCCTCTTGGAGCTTGGAAGCGTTGGAAGGCAAAGTGGATGCGGCACTGCTAAAGCAGCTGTCAGCCCAAGGCAAGGGGTTGCCTAAAGCTCAAATAGTCACAGCGGAAAATATGGAATCACTCACCAAAGAGAGCTGTGAGTTCAGGCGGAAGGTGCGTGGAGTGGCAATCGGAGGGCTCGGGTAAAAATGGGTAAAGCACAGGTTGAGGACACTTATGCTGAAGCGTTCAGCGGGCTGTACTGCCGAGTGATTGTTACTGCTGACGACCAAGAAACCCTGAAAAGAGCCGCGGAGGATTCGACTGCGACGCCCTCTGTTGTGATTGGCAGGACTGAGGGCGGCATCGAAAAATTTCTTCAGCCAAATGAAACACCCGACGCTCGCGTAGGCGCTGTCTTGCAGTTTTGGGGCGAAATCAACCCCAAAAAAACCTTCCAAGAGTGCCTCGGCAAATTCGAGAAGGAACTCTCCTACCGCATCCGCCAAGACATCCTCGTCAAACCCTTCACCGCCGTCTTTGACGCCCTGCCAGACGCGGAGGGTAAGCTGGACATGATGGAGCGTGTGGGGCACTGCGGCGACGGCTATGAATGGGTCGAGCAGCGCCATGGCAGGGAAGTCATCGTTGTTCCATTGATGGTTCCTGACTTTGTCATCGAACGCTGCCTCGGCTACGCTCGGGGCGTGATGGGCGGCAACTTCTGGGTCATGTGCCAAAACAAACAGGCGCTCCATGAAGCAGGCAAGAAAGCCTTGGACGCCATCCACCAAGTCGCTGGGGTAGTCACACCCTTTGACGTGTGCTCAGCAGGCTCAAAACCCCAAACCCACTACCCCCATATTGGACCAACCACAAACCACCTCTACTGCCCCACACTCAAAGCACGACTGGGAGAGGAATCCAAAGTTCCCGACGGCGTAGGCTACATCGCCGAAATCGTTTTGAACGGCGTCAATTTGGACGCGATTAAAAAAGCCACCAAAGCAGGCATCGAGGCGGTCTTAGACGTTGAAGGTGTCGTGCGGATTTCCGCTGGCAACTACGAAGGCAAGCTAGGCGACTACAAGATTTTCCTGCGGGAGCTGGCACCATGACACGCTTTGACGTAATCGGCTTTGGAGCCCTCAACGTTGATACGCTTCTTAGGGTTGACAAAATAGCAGGTCCAGAAGAAGAAAGCTTCATACACGACGTCGTGGAGGCATGCGGCGGCTCAGCGGCAAACACCATGGTCGGCTTGGCAAGGCTCGGCTGCAAGGTCGGCTTTATCGGCAAAGTCGCTGACGACCGCGAGGGCAAAATGCAAATAGACTGCTTTAGAGCCGAAGGTGTGGACACGGACGGCATCATCCATACTAAGACGGGCAAAAGCGGCGTATGTCTTGGCTTTGTGGACAAGAAAGGGCAACGGGCGCTCTACATTAACTCTGGCGTCAACGATGCAATAGAATTCCGCGAATTAGACCCAACCTACGTCACTCAAACCAAGTTTCTGCACCTATCCAGCTTTGTGGGTGAAAAATCTTTCCGAACGCAAATAAAACTCCTCAGCCACCTTCCAGACGCCATAAAAATCAGCTTCGATCCAGGCGCCCTCTACGTCAAGCGGGGCTTTGCCGCCATAGAGCCCATAATCCAGAACACCACCATCATGCTCCCAAACGCCATCGAGCTTGAGCAAATAACAGGCGAGACGGAAGTTCCCAAAGGCGCCAAAATGCTAATTGACATGGGCGTTAAAATTGTCGCCGTCAAGCTGGGCGCCAAAGGCTGCTACGTCACCAACGGGCAAGAAAAACAAACCATACCCGCCTACAAAGTCCAAGCAGTCGACACGACAGGGGCAGGCGACGCGTTCAACGCAGGCTTCCTCTACGGGCAACTATTCGGAAAAACGTTGGCGGAGTGTGGTCGCTTGGGGAATTTTACGGCTTCTAAATGTGTGGCGGCGATGGGTGCCCGTGCAGGTTTGCCTTATCAGAAGGATTTGGCCGTGTTTCGTTAGGTATTAGCGAAAAATGAGTTTTAGGTCTTCTATTTTTCCCAAGTGTTTTCGATCATTAGAATAGACTTCGTTGATTCCTAAACGTCGCATTACTGCTAGGTTTACTCCATCGTTGAAATCTACTTTTTCAACCGCCATGTTGAATGCTCCAACCAATAAATCATCAGAGGAAACCTCTACCACTTCTAGGCTGCCATAGGACATTATTTTTTCAAGCGCAGGCTTAATGTCTCCCTGTCTGCCCATGGCTTCAAGAACCCAAGCCAACTCGCATTGAACCAACGTTGATGTTAAGGCTTGTTCACCATCTTCGATGCGCCTAAGAATATTTTCCGCTGTTGTCACAAAAATCGGATGGTCAATTATAGAATATATGAAAATATTGGTATCTACGAAGCGTCGCATCGCCATTAAATTTCCTCAAGTAACCTTTTCCGAATGTACTCTCTAGCCAAACTCTTGGGGTCGTCGATTTGCTTGTCAACTTTTACTGAACCATGAAGGGCTTTAGTGGGGTGCTCGTATTTTTTAACTGGTATGAGGCAAATGCGACCATTATACTCGGTGACGATTAACCGGAAGCCTTCATCAATGCCGTACTTTTTACGTATTTTTTTTGGCAGAACTATTCGACCGTACTTGCCTACCTCTACAGACAAATTATCACCAAAAGAAAATACGTTTTTGGCAAATATAGATTTTTTGCCTAAAAAACATTTTTTTTGCAAGAATTCAAACAACGCAGCGCAGGAGATGCGTACAAACGCAGGATTCCTGTACGGAATACTTCAAGACAAACCGTTTGCTGAATGCGGGCGACCGGGAAATTTCGTAGCTCCCCGCTACATGATACAGATGGGTCTTCAGTTCCAAGCGTAAAGTGGAGCGAACGATTGCCCTGTTAACAACCTTCTGAGACACTAATTTCCTTAAGTAATAGAAGTGGACTGGGGGGTCTTTCCAAATCCTTTCGAAATGGAAATCGCCAACAGATACAATAGCCATTTTAGTCAATGCCGTTTAGGTTTTTTAAAGAAATTCCCCTGTTCCAATTTTACAGGTTATGCAACGTAATCTTTACAACCTCTAACTATCGTATATGCAGTTTATTCATTAAGCGCCTTAAGGGGTTAGGGTTTGGCTGAGGGGTTGGTTGGCGTTTTTGATGCGTGCGAGATATATGTTGCGGCCTATTTGCACCAGACTAGTTTTAGGTTTTCAATCTTCTTAAAGTGAGCGTCATCCGAAAAGAGCGGGCATTCTTTGATTTGGGCGGTTGCGGCAATAACGCTGTCTGCCATGGGTATTGGATGCTTGGCTCTTATTTCGGCACTCTTCACAGCAATCGAGTAGTCGACGTCGATTATGTGGAAGTCTCTGCGGATTGTGTTGCTTCTGAGTGTCGCTACGTCTTTGCCTTTGGTTTTTAGGACTATTCGGTGGAACTCATGTATTGTTAGGGAGGAGACCATTTTTTGGTTTACTGATTTTATTTCCTCTTTTAGTCTTCTTACAAGTTCCTTGTCAGGTGAATAGAAGTATTCTACGAAGAAGCGCGTGTCGTATACGCGACTTTCAGGCATCTTGCGCCCTCATTTCGTCCAGCATTTTCTTTACTTCCTCAACGGTTGCTTCTCCCACACCGCTTCCCGCCAAGTCAAGGATGCTTGGCTGTTTTTTAATGACTATTTTTCCGTCTTCCTCGACGATTTCTACTTTTGTGTTTTCTTGTATTCCGTATTTTCTGCGCAGTTTGACTGGTATGGTTACTTGCCCTTTTCTTGTAACTACAAGCTCTTCTGTTGTCATACTTCCACCTAAGTATACCATATTTGCAAGTACTACTTAAATAATATGTACACCTTCAGGAAATTCTGCTTGAGGTTTGCTCTACAACCAGCCAGCAACCCACTAAAGACGCCGCAGCAAAAAAAGTAGACAACCGCAAAGCCCACAGGAAGATGACCAGTAGGGAGTCTGTTGCCTTCTTCTTAAACTAGAAAAAACAAAAACGCCTGTTTGGTGTTAAGGGTTTTATCTTAGCAGTCTTTCCGAGTCAACGCTGTAGCCGCTGCTGGTGAGTTCTCGTATTAGCGTGTGTTTCCAACTGTCGCGGTCGTCAAGCGCTGTGAATTTTACGCCTTCAAACTCTATTGGAACCTTAAAGTTTGGGTTTTCCCGATAGAATGCAAGCACTCTGTCTTTGCCAAGTTTGCCCAAAAGGAATCCGAACATTAGGGTGACGTCTTGGTTTGGGGTACGTTGGCGTTTAGTGGCTTCTTCGCCTTTCGGGTAAACGTAGACGTCTGGCGAGAGCAGCACCACGGCAAACCCCACATCAGCGTAATCCATAAAGCGCTCGACGATTTTTTTGCCCTGACTTGGCTCTTCACTCATAACCACGGCGGCAAGACCCAGTTTTTTTAACGCGCTCGTGATGGTTTGCTTAATTTGCTCATCTGCTCCGGCAACAACGATTACTCGGCGGGGCATGCCGCTTGGAACTGAAGCTGCAGGAGATGGCGTGGCAGTTGGGACAGTTTGGGTTAAGGCGATGAACTCTTCGGTGCACACATAGGCGCCTTTGACTTTGCCTTTCTGGATGCTGTCGATGACGGCTTTTTTGTCTTTAGCCACCACGAGGCTTTCTTGGTTCGGTAGGCGTAGTTGGTCGGCTGTTTGGTGGGACCAGAAAATCACGATTTTGACGACTTTGGCGGGGTTAAGGAGGCGTCCAATAAACCAGAAGGGTTCGCCGCTGGTAAAGGCTTCTTGGAAGGCGCCCGTTAATTCTGCTCGGCTGAGGTTGAAGCGGAAGCCCGTTTTGTCGGGTTCAGCGTATTCGATGTATATGTGGTATTTCGGTGCTTGCACGGCTATCAAGGCTACTTTGCAGGCTTAAAGCAGAAAAACGTTGCTCTTGACGAAGGCGGTTTTGGCTATAAAAAACTTGATAAAACAAAGAGAATAATGGGGAGTTAAGCTTTTTTTTGCATACGTTTTCCATATACCGCTTTATAATAGGAGGCTATAGAAAAAAATTGCAGTTGAGGCACCCTTGGTTTTTTACGTGGGCTATTGCCTTTTTTGTGACGAAAGCGTTTAAATCTTCAGTGGATAATTTAAAGAAGCCATGAAATACGCTGCCAAAATAGAAGTCAGCTTAAAACCTGGGCACAGCAACCCAGAAGGCGAAACCACAGCACGCTTGCTACAGGAACTCGGCTACCAAGTGCAAGCCGTTGACGTGAGCAAGGTTTACACGGTGCATTTACAAGCAAAAAGCAGAAGCGAAGCAGAAGCAAAAGCCGATGAAATGAGCAAACGCCTCCTCGCAAACCCCACAAAAGACAACTACACCATAAGCGTTGTTGAACAAAAATGAACCCTGCCCTCTACACCAAACGCCCAAACAGCCAGGTCCTCCAAGTCAACTTAGCAGAAGCCAACCTTGAGCAGCTACTGGAAATCAACAGCGAACTTGCGTTGGGTTTTAGCGTTGACGAACTCAGGCACATTCAATCTTACTTTCGCAGGGAGAAGCGTGAACCCACCGACGTGGAACTCCAAACAATCAGCCAAAGCTGGAGCGAACACTGCTGCCACAAAACTTTCAAAGGCAAAATCCAACTAAACGGCAAACAAATCAGCAGCCTCTTCAAAACCTACATCGCCAAAGCCACAAAACAAATCAATGCGCCATGGTGCGTAAGCGTCTTTGAGGACAATGCTGGCATCGTCAAATTCGACAAGGACTACGGCATCGCCGCAAAAGTCGAAACCCATAATCACCCATCCGCCGTGGAACCGTTCGGAGGTGCAGCAACAGGCGTTGGTGGCGTAATCCGCGACATTTTGGGGGTTTGGGCTGACCCGATTGCATGTACTGACGTTTTGGGTTTCGGACCCTTAGATTACGATTACAGCAAGCTTCCCGTTGGCGTTAAGCATCCCAAGTACCTGTACATGGGAGTCACCGCTGGGATTAGCGCTTACGGCAACAACATGGGCATCCCAACCGTTAACGGCGCAATCTACTTTGACGACAGCTACACCGGCAACGTCATCGTTTACTGCGGATGCATCGGGCTTCTACCGCTTAGCAAATACGTTAAAAACGCCAAAATCGGCGATCTTGTGGTTTTAGCAGGAGGAAAAACTGGACGCGATGGCATTCACGGCGTAACCTTCGCTTCAGCCGAACTCACTGAAAAATCCGAGGAAATCTCTCGTCCAGCAGTGCAGATTGCTGACCCCATCGAGGAGGAAAAAGTCAAGAGAGCAATCGTGGAAATCCGCGATTTGCAGTTGGGTTCAGCGGTCACCGACATTGGCGGTGGAGGTTTGTCTTCGGCAGTTGGGGAAACAGCAGAGCGTTTTGGTTGTGGTGTTTGCGTAGATTTAGGCAAGGTTCCGTTGAAGTATCAGGGTTTAGCGCCATGGGAGATTTATCTTTCTGAATCCCAAGAACGCATGTTGCTCACGGTTCCGCCTGAAAACTTGGAGAGGGTTATGGCGGTTTTTGAGAAGGAAGATGTGCTGGCAACCGCGATTGGCAGGCTGACCAGGGAAAGACGTTTGCAACTCACCTTTGAGGGTGAAGTCGTTTCGGACATTGACATGGACTTCCTTTTTAACCCGTGTGAGAGCATGAAAGTGGCAACCATCGAAACCCCAAAGCTTGCCGAACCAGAATTCTCCGAGCCCGAAAACCTAACAGACACCTTGTTGCAACTGCTTTGTGCGCCAAACATTGCAAGCAAAGAAAGCATTGTTCGCACATATGACCATGAAGTCAAGGGCAACACAGCCCTAAAGCCTCTACAGGGAGATTATGCTGGACCAAACGATGCTGCAGTGCTAAAGCCGCTGGATGATTCAATCAAGGGCTTAGCAATCTCATGTGGCATGAACCCCAACTACGGAAAGATTGACACGTACTGGATGGCAGCTTCAGCCATTGACGAAGCAGTCCGCAACAACGTTGCGGTTGGCGGCAGAAGAATCGCTCTACTGGATAATTTTACATGGGGAAACCCTGAGAAGCCTGAGCGGTTGGGTTCGTTGGTGCGTGCTTGTGAAGCGTGTTATGACTTTTCAGTGGCGTTTAAGGCGCCGTTTATTTCGGGTAAGGATAGCCTCTACAATGAGTCACCGTTGGGTCCTGTTACGCCAACGCTTCTGGTTACGGCTGTCGGAGTGGTTCCAAACATCCAATCCACAACTTCCATGGACCTTAAAGCCGAAGGCAACTTCTTCTACCTCGTCGGTGATACTTTCAACGAGCTTGGCGGCAGCGAATACTACAAGCTTAAAGGCTACCTTGGCGTAAGCGTGCCCAAAGTAAGAGCAGGAAAAGCCAAACGCGCTTTTAGAGCAGTCACAAAAGCCATCGACCTAGGCTTTGTCAAATCGTGCCATGACCTTTCTGAGGGTGGGTTGGCGGTTGCGGCGGCAGAGATGGCGTTTGCAGGTGGCTTAGGCTTGGAAATTGACCTAAGGAAGGTTCCTGGCAGGGATTTGGTGCGGAACGATTTTGTGCTGTTTTCTGAATCCAACAGTCGTTTCCTAATCGAAGTTGCCAAATCTGACAGGGAGGAGTTTGAGGAGCTTATGCGTGGGAAAGGCTGCGCTTTAATCGGCAGGGTAACTGGCGAGCAGCGGATGCTGGTTTACGGTTTGGATGGGAAAGTCGTGGTTGATGCAACGCTGGAGATGCTTCGGCGCAGCTGGAAGAGCACCTTAAGTCCAGAGGAGACGCCAAAATGAAGTTGGAAGACATTAAAGTCTGCGTGATGCGGGTTGGAGGAACCAACTGTGACGCAGAGACAGCTCGTGCTTTCCAAGAGCTGGGTGTCAAAGCTGAAGTCGTGCATGTTAACGAGTTTGTTGAGCGTAAAAGTTTGCTGGATTATAGTGTGTTGGTTTTTCCTGGTGGTTTTAGCTTTGGGGATTATGTGCGTTCAGGCGTAATGTTTGCTAGGCATCTTAGCGCGAAGATGGGTAGGGAGATTGAAATTTTCGTGGATGAGGGAAGGCCGATTTTGGGTATCTGTAATGGCTTTCAAATCCTTGTTGAATTTGGTTTGCTTCCAGGCTTTGAAGGTATGAGTACTTACCCAGAAGCCACGTTGACTACCAATGAGCCAGCAGGTTTTAGGTGTGAATGGATTTATCTGCGGCAGGAGAACAGGGGTAAATGCGCTTTCACCAGCAAAATCCCACATGGGAAAGTTTTGCGAATGCCGATTGCGCATGGCGAAGGACGATGGCTGTTTCCCAAGGAGAAAGAGCAGGCACTGCTTGAGAGGTTGGTTGATTTGGACATGCTGGTTTTCCGTTACTGCGACAAGGAAGGCAAGGCAGCGGATGGCAAGTACCCGCAAAACCCTAACGGCAGCTTTTTTGACATCGCTGGAATCTGCAACCCTGAAGGCAACATTTTCGGGTTAATGCCACATCCAGAGCGAGCAATGTACTGGTGGCAGCAACCAGACTGGACACGACAAACCCAACTGCTCCAATACGGCGACGGAAAACTCATATTCCAAAGCATAATCGACAAACTGACCAAAAAATGCTAAAAAAACAAATAGCATGGCTATAGCTATGTTGCAATTTTTTTCTACCCCTATTATAAAGCCGTATATGAAAACGTATGCGCAAACCATCAAGACGGCTGTTGCTCTGTCCAGCCTCCCCCTCCCCTATAAATAGAAACAACCACAAATCCAAACAGCAAGTTAAGAGTTGATTCCCAGCCAACACCAACCCACCTTTCCCAAGGCTATGCCGCAAACACACGATGTTTCTGTGAACTACAAAGCAAACAAGCATGCAACATTTGCTTCTAATCTGTTGTCTACTTTTCAAGCAGATGTATGCTTGTTAGGGGATTTTCTGAATTGACCGAGCAAACAGCCATCTGCAAAGCTAATTAATTCGCGCATGCTGTCTCTATCGATTGAATTCTCACCAAACTTGTTTGCGAATAAATTTGCTGCCACTTCTAAATGTATGAACTTTTAAGCGTAATTTTTTGGATATGAATTCTTTCACGTCTAAAAAGTCCCATAGGCTGTAGGGCTGAGAAAAGGTAATCAGCAAGTCCAGGTCGCTTTTTTGGGCTTGTTCTCCTCGGGCGTAGGAGCCGAAAATTTCAAGGCTTTGCACATGGTATTTAGCCTTGAGGACAGGCATCAAGAGTGCGATTCTCGACTTTAACTGTGAAATCGTCCTCAAAGCATCAACGCTTTTAACATTTATTTCTTTCGCGTAGCGGTTATTTAAAACTGCCTTAAAAACAACCAGGCGATTCTGCCCAATTGTTTTATTGTAGGGTTAGGTGTTTGTTTTGGTAGTGTATTCCTATGAGTTTGTTGGTGATTTTGCCTTTGCGTCGGGGGTTACGGTGTCGTGTTCGATGGAGTCATCCAGCGCCAGGCAGGTGTAATGGTTATGGTTTTTCCGTCAATTTTGAGGGCGTCTCCTTGGTTAGACGTCAGGATTAGTCCTTCCGATAAATCAAACGTTTCCAGGGTTTCCATTAACCCATCGATTTCTCTGCTTTTGCAATCTTCATTTAAGTCATAGCAAACTTGGATAGCCTGCGTTATCTTATTTTTCTCTTTGACTATAAAGTCGCATTCCCCTTTTTCTTTGAAATAGAAAACTTCTTTTCCGCTTCTTCTCAACTGTAAATATACAGCGTTCTCTAGCATTCTTCCCTTGTTTGCTGAAAAAGACACGGAATTAACATCCGCTAAGCCGTTGTCCACTACATATATTTTCTTTGGGTTCACTGCCTGTTTCCTAAGTGAGTAACTGAACTTGGGAACGGTAAACAACAGGTAACTGTCCTCCAGGTATGAAACAAAAGCGACAGCGGTGTTAGTGGAACCTAAACCAAACGTTTTCGCCAAATTGTTGAAAGAGAATTCTGCGCCGACGTTGGAGACTAAAAAGATGGCAAGCTCTTTGATTGCTTTTGAGCTGCGAAGTTTATGGCGGACTACGATGTCACGCATGATTATGTCGTTTAAGAGTTCCTGAAGAATCTCGATTCTTCCGTATTTGAGGTATTCTGGAAAACCGCCTTTTAGCAGGTACTCTTCAAAGGATTGGGCGCCTCTGCTTTGTGAGGTGAAATTAAGAAATTCAGGATATGAAAAAGGAAAAAGCTCCTGTTTTAGATGTCGTCCTGTTAGTTTTGTTCCCAACTCTTTGCTTAAAAGCGAAGCGTTTGAACCTGTTATTAAAAAATGCTTACCCTTATCTAGCTGAGAGCGAACGAAAAGCTCCCATTTCTGCACGTTTTGAATTTCGTCAAAAAAATAGCAGTCGCTCTCGCCGTAATTTTCCCTAAATATTTCCTCTATTTTTTGGAAATCGCTGGTTTCAAACCCAGTTGCTCTGGGGTCTTCGAAATTAAAGTAGTATTTGCCGTCGGTCTTTTTCATTATTTGGCGGAGTAATGTGCTTTTTCCGCAGCGACGTATTCCAGATAGAATTGTAGCGAAGGGTATGTTGAGGTTTATCTGGGGGGCGGCGTCGCGGGGGATGCCGAGCTGTAGAGTTTCGAGGTCTTTTTGTTGTGATTTGACTATTTCTTTTAGGGTTTCTTTGAGTAGCACAAAGTAAAAGTGTGCATTACTAAAATATAAGTTTGTGCATTACTAATGCACACTTTAGCCCCGCTTACGTTAGAACGATGTGTTTCTCTTTATGCTCAATCTCCACAAGGCGTTCTTTGCCTGTGACTTTGCCTATGCGCTGAGGATTCACGCTGTCCTGCTCTAGCGTGTTCATGGCTTTGTCGATTTCTGTTTTGTCCACGATTAATCCAAAGCCCCAGCCCATGTTGAAAGTGCGGAACATTTCCTCATCCGTTATGGTGTAGCCCAGCTCTTGGGCGGTTTTTTGGATTAAGCCGAAGATGGGTTGGGGCTGGAAATTGTCAAAGCAAAAGCCGATGCCCTGCGAGTGGTTGGCTAAGTTGTTAAATTTTAAGTAGGAATCGCCTGTTATGTGGACGGCGGCTTTGATTTTGACTTCCCGTGCGAGACGCAATAGGGGTTTGACGTAGATTTTTGTGGGCTCAAGCGCTTCCAGCACCAGTTCCCGCTCCAAACCTTCTGGCACATCATACGGCTCGTATTTTCCGCCCCACTGTCTAAACAGGATTTTGCGTGCCAAGGTGATGCCGTTGCTGTGCAAACCGCTGCTGGGCAAGCCGATAATGGGGTCGTCTGGCTTGATGCCTTCTCCCGTGATGATTTCTTGACGTTCCACTTTGCCCACGCAGGAAACCACCATGTCAAAGCCGCTGTTTGGTTTGATACCGCGAATGATTTCCGCCACATCCCCAGTTTCTCCATTCACGATAGGGCACTCTGATTGTTCTGCTCCTGCGATTATGCCTTTTAGCCATGCATCTACGAGTTTGGGTTCGCTGGCTACGGCGTGAATGTTGTCTGCGAGCGCAAGAGGTTTGGCACCGCTGCGGATAACGTCGTTGACGACCATGGCGACAGCGTCTATGCCGATGGTGTCGTGTTTGCCTGCGAGCTCTGCAAGGAGCACTTTGGTGCCTACGCCCTCGATTTGCAAGTCCAAAAAAGTGTCTTCTCCGATTGGGAAAAGGTTGCCATACGGCAGGTGCATGATGCCGCCAAAGCCAATGTACCCATAGGTTTCCCGGAGGTTTACGAGCGCCTTTTTAGCTTGGGCGCGTTGCTTTCGGTTTACCCCTGCGTCAGTGTAAGTATAGTTTTGAGGCACGACGTTCCTTTGCTCCTTGTAATATCTGCTGCTCTGCTAAAAGATAACAATTATGCTTACCCAAAAAAACAAAACTGCTAAACAGCGAGCGGTTGCTACTTTCCCTGGGTTTTCTGCTCCAGCAACGCAAGCAGCTCTTGGGGCTTGACGGGTTTTAAGAGGTATGCATCAGCTTTTTTATCAGTCTGCAGTGCGATGGCTGGAAAACCCGTGATTATAACCTTAACTATCCTACAATCCTTATCCACAAGCTCGTTGAGAAGCTGCATCCCATCCATGTCTGGCAGACAAACATCGATGAGAGCCGCGCTAAAGCACCTAGCGCTTACCTTCTGAATAGCTTCCCTTCCAGTTTGCGCAACATCAGTCTGGTAACCGTTCTTTTGAAGAATACGGGCAAAGGTTCGGGCGATGTTTTGGTCGTCCTCAACTATTAAAACGGCTTTTGTGGCAACGCCCAAGTTTTCTCAAACTCCTTTCCCGTCCGTTAGCTTTTTCTCATCCTCAGTTGTTAGGACCCATCAGAGATTTAAAGTATTATTGTCCTCTAAGCATATTTCATAAACACCAACATATCCAAGCCCAAACCAAACCATCCTCAAGTTGGCAAAACATCCTTGGACTCGTCTTCAACCCCCTCAACCAACCGCAACAATTCATCGGGACTGACAATTTTCTTTAAACACGCATCTGCACCCAAAAGGAACGCCTCTTGAGGAGAATCGGTAATGACAATTTTCCGTGTCTTGTATTCTCCAAGATGCCGCAAAATAAGCCTGCCATCATGGGAAGGCGACTCGTCATCTATCACCACCGCTCTGTAACTGTTGCCCTTTAACTTTTCTAGCGCTTCAACTGTGGTTTCAGCGATGTCTGTTGAGTAGCCTTTTCTTTGCAGAATACGCGTGAATACCTGCGATAGTCTGGGGTAGTTTTCGATTATCAGTATTCCTGTCAATCCATTGCTCCTGCTCGGTTGCTATATAGTGTTTTCAAATATAAAATATTTATTATAACTATAAAATAGCTAAATCTATTGAAAATCTAAATATGATGAATGCCAATGATTAAGGAAGCATGTTGGGAAAAAAAAGACAAACAACGGTCACCTTAGATGACGATGTGTTAGCTTTCTAAAAAAACAAATCAAAGAAAAACGATTCAGTTCAATCAGCCACGGCGTAAACTACGCTGTTTACAAGTTAATGCAAGAAGAGAAAGGATAATGACAGAGCGATTTTTAAAGTAATGTGTTCATATTGATGTGCTACGCGCCGCAAAGCGCGCTAAAGCGCACATGGCAACCAAGCGTAGGCGGTTGTAGTCTAGCTCGGCAGGACATCAGCTTCCCAAGCTGAGTACCCGGGTTCAAATCCCGGCAACCGCACCATAACTTAATGGTTTCAGTCTCCTTATGTTCCTGATTAAGTAACCGTACGTTTAGCCTGAACCTTGTTTGCTTTGATTGGTAACGCAAAAAGAAAAAAGAACCTTAGCGTAAATTATTGTAGGTGGACATTATTCTTTCAGCTTTCATCCTGCCGCCTGTTCCAACTTGCACGCAATATATTTGTTGCCCAAACTGCGGTTCACAGGTCATGGTCGCCTCTAATTTTTGCAACTTCTGCGGCGCACGTTTGCGTCAACCACTCGTGCTTAAAATTTGCCCCAAATGCAGCGCAAGAATTGCCGAATCGGCGAAGTTCTGCCCTGAATGTGGGTTAAAACAGTCGTGGTAGCCGTAGTTTGTGTGGCTGGCAAGTAGCAGTCACATAACATTATTAGTCAACGCCCGAGTGTTTTGTTGGTGATTTTTTTGGGGAATCCGGTTCCAGATAACGAGGAAAACGCTAGATTGTGCTTGTGTCCAAGTTGTCCTACCTTTAAGAAGTTTAGTCTATCAGGTAACGTTTTTTGTGCAAGAGGCAAGGCTCCTGAGAAGGCGCAGGCTGCTGGATGCCTATGTCCTGGATGTCTGGTCTTCAAGAAGTTTTCGTTAGATCAAATGTATTATTGTGTTCAAGGAAAGTCAGAAGACCTGAGGCTTTAGGTTTCACTTTTCTTTTTAGGTTTCAGTTTGTATGCTAAAGCTGCTCCTACGGCGGTTGCTATGGCCACTGTCAGGATAGGCAGGGTCTCTTCGGGAATCGGGTTTGATGGCGCTGGAGTAGGTGTTTGGGTTGGGGTTGGAGTAGGCTGCGGGTTGGCTTCGACGTAGAGTGTATGTAAAACGTCTGCTACTGTGTTTACTGCTAAGTTGAGTGATTGGCCGCATCGGTTGCTGAATGTTGGGTTGCTCCAGTTGTAGTTGGTGTCCATCCAAACGCATGTTAACTGGTTGGTTCCGCCAAAAACAGTGTCGTAAGCCAAATCTATGGATGCTTTGTATGCTGTGGTTGTTGTTAGGCTGCCGTCGTAAGTCAAGTAGGTGTTAAAGTTGCTGGCGTAACTTGAAGTGCGAGTGTTAACGTAGCTCTCATAGTCGCTATGATGCTTTTCACTGCCCCAGGCCGTTGAAGCACCCATCACATGACCAAACACTGCTAAATCTGCAATGTAGTGGGTCATGCTGCCTGCAGCTTTTGCGGCATCGGTGTAATCGTGGGTTTTGAGGTAGTTTAAAGCGATGGTGTACATTGCGTTGGCTCTCTCCGCTGAGGCGTCGTCCACTAAAACTCCTTGTGCTGAATAGTACACGTGGTGTTTTGCGGTGTCGCCTATACCGTCTGCAGGCGCCGAATTGTCAGGCAGCTCTGTTCCATAAAGGTAAGTTTGGAGGTTGCTGGTTATGTATTGTTTTTCTTCCGCGGGCAAATAATCCAGTGCATGCTGTGCAATCCAGTCATGAGTGCCATAGATTGGCTGGGCAGGGTTGGTTGAGTAGCCGCCGTTGCTCCAGCAAAACGCTGGCTTAACGCTTAAAGCCAAAACAAAAACGGACATGATTACTAGAATGGAGGCTTTAGTTAACTTCAACTCTTGACCCTCATCCTTCATTTGGCGCTTTTACCCTTAAATGTCTTATCAACAGAGTCCAGAGTCGCAGCTGGAAACAATTTCATCGATAATTCCCGATAAACCGTTTCTTGTCACACGCCGTCGTTTTCTTTAAAAATATGTTGTTTATCGATTTGTGGCAACAAGGCACCTCGTATTGCATCCTACCCAGCCCTAAGTATAATGAACAAAAGAAGACGGCAAAGCCGTTTGTCTAAGCTTTTTTGGCTTTTTCGAGTTCTTCTCTGAGAATATCTGCTTTATCGGTTCTCTCCCAGGTGAAGTCTGGGTCGTCTCTTCCGAAATGGCCAAAGCAAGCCGTTTTCTTGTAGATTGGCCGCAACAGGTTAAGGTGTTCTATGATTGCTTTGGGGCGCATATCGAAGTGTTTCTTTACCAATTCAAGGATTTGCTCGTCTGGGAGCTTGCCGGTTTCATAAGTGTTAACCAGTACTGAAATTGGCTGTGCAACACCTATAGCGTAGCTAATTTGGACTTCGCATTGGTCAGCTAAGCCTGAGGCAACCACGTTCTTGGCAATGTATCGTGCCATGTAGCAGCCGCTGCGGTCGACTTTGCTGGGGTCTTTGCCGCTGAAGCATCCGCCGCCGTGGCTTCCGACTCCGCCGTAAGTGTCAACGATGATTTTTCTTCCAGTGAGCCCTGAATCTGCGAGGGTTCCACCTATCACGAAGCGTCCAGTGCCGTTGATGATGTATCTTATGTCGTCAGCCATCAACTCTGCAGGGATGACGTATTTGATTACCTTTTCGATGATGTCACGCTTCAATGTGGCGTCGTCGACTGTTCCGTTGTTTTGGGCGGCGATAACGACGGTTTTTACACATTTAGGTTTCCCGCCTTCGTATTCAATGGTAACTTGCGACTTGCAGTCAGGACGCAAATAAGGCATGATCTTTGTTTTTCGGCAATCAGCCAAACGCTTAACCAACTTATGTGCAAGCATGATCGGCATTGGCATGAGTTCTTTGGTTTCATTTGAAGCGTAGCCGAAAACCATGCCTTGGTCTCCTGCACCTTGCTCGTGCCCTTCAGTTTCGTTTACGCCCATGGCTATGTCTGGAGACTGTGCAGTTAATGAGACGAGGATGCCGCATGTTTCCCAGTCCAAACCGTCTTTGGCGTTGTCGAAGCCTATTTCTTTTAGGGTTTGGCGAACAACCTTTGGGATATCAACATAAGTGCAAGTAGTTATTTGACCGGTAACAACTACGGTGCCCTGCATAACAAGTGTTTCGCAGTCTACCCGTGCTTTAGGGTCATTTGTGAATATTGCGTCTAGGACGCTGTCAGAAATTTGGTCCGAAACTTTGTCAGGGTGGCCTTCGCCAACTGATTCAGATGTGAATAAGTATTTTCCATTTCGTTTCATGGGAATCGTTTCCATTCAAGGGTACAATAGGCATAAAGTAACTTTATGCTTTTCTTAAAAGGCTTTCGACAAATCGAGTGGCGAACCAACGATTGATCACGTACGATTCTATGCAAAAACAATTTTAAACAAAGTACACAAACAAACTTGAGTAACAATGAAGAAAATAGTTCTGAGCCAAAATGCTCCCAAACCAATCGGTCCCTACAGCCAAGCCATGCAAGTGGGGAACTTCTTGTTTGTGTCTGGACAACTCGCCATCGACCCAAAAAATGGTCACCTTGTAGCTCCAGACATTGCTTTGCAGACTGCACAGGTTATGAAGAACATAAAAGTCATCTTGGAAGCGGCAGGTTATAGCCTCAGCGATGTTGTGCAATCAAACGTTTATCTATCGTCTATGTCTTTGTTTGACGCCTTCAATGCAGAGTACGCTAAATATTTCAATGATGAGTTCCCCGTTCGCACTACAGTCGGGACAGAACTTAAGTCTGGTGCGCTCGTTGAGATTTCCGTTGTTGCCTACAAAGATTAATGGTCGCTGGTTTAATAAAGCATAAAAGTGCAAGGCTTGCTAAGTTAAGCAGGGCAAGACATGGCGATGTCCTTAAAGAAATTCATGCAAGACATAAGCGGCAAGAAAGCTCCTGGACCTCAAATAAGCTTTACCATATTCCATGTCTTTCATGCACTGGAATTGTTGGCGCAGAAACCGTTAGGCAGAAATAAGCTTGCCGAAAAATTAAACGTCGGCGATGGAGCAGTACGCACTATAATAAATAGGCTGCGGGATGCTGGGCTTATTGAAGCTTCTAAAGAAGGATGCTACTTAACAAAGAAAGGTCTCGATGTTTGGCGGCAGTTTGAAGCAATATTCCCTAAACGCATTCAATTTGCTCAGTCAGAGTTGAGCGCTGCACCGTTCAACTACGCTTTTTTGGTGAAAAATAGGGGTGAAAAAGTCAAGTCTGCGATTGATCAGCGGGATGCCGCCATCATTGCTGGTGCGCGTACTGCTCTGGTCATCGTCTTTAGCCATGGTCACCTATGCATTAAATCAGTAAGCGACAACCTCGAGGAGGCGTATCCAAGGGCTGCCAACCAGATTTTATCTGAGCTAGCGCCCCAAGAAAACGATGTCGTTATCATAGCTGGGGCTGAAACAGCGTTGAAGGCTAAACGTGGAGCGTTTGCAGCAAGCTGGTCACTCATCAGCGGTTAGGTCGTGTATTTTTCGCCTTCACTGAGGATGCGCTCTAACGTTGTGTTGATGTTAATCATACCCTCATTGGTTTTGGATGAGACAGGCATGAGAAGGAATTTTAAGCCGAGTTTATTGATGGCTTGCATCATGTTGCGGCTGAAGAGACGTTTGGTTCCCTCGAGCCTTTGCTCTATTGCGTTTTCGAGTTCCCTAGGGTTCGCTGACCAAGATGCTATTGCTTGCGCGTCCTTCTTTGGGATTAAATCGACTTTTGAGAGCACATGGAGCTGGGGTTGGAAGAAACGGTTGTAAACTGCCGCTGAGAGGAACATGTTGGAGACGTAGTTTAGAGGGTTGATGGAGAAGACGGCATCGAAGAGGTAAATTAACGCTTTCTGCTCTTTAGTCAGTTCATTAACGATGTAGGGACCACTAGCACGAAAAGCAAAGAGCTCCATTTGACCGGGCGTATCAACTAAGACTATGTCAGCATGAGCTTCATCTATGTCTCGGGTTAAATTTTCGATTTCATCAGCAATCAAATCGGCAGCCATAATCAGTGCACCGTTGGGACCCAGATTGTATTTCTCCATTAAGTCACCAACGTCCACGTAGTTGCGAACATCAATGTCTGGTTGATAGGGCAGTTTGAGGGCACCAGGGTCTAGGTTGACGACGGCGACGTCTTGTTTTGACATTCTTAGCCATTCACTAAACGCTGCAGTAAAGAGAGATTTACCTGATCCGGCGGTTCCGATGATGAATGCTAGGGGCACGTTTATTTATCTCCGTTATTCGTGTGACTGCTTTTTAGGTAAAGAACTTTTCTGCCTCATGACCTATAAATCAAACCTAGCAAATTAGCGGTCTAATTGCTTTCAGTGGAATCCAACGTTGGAGGCATTGTGCTTGGCTGTGGCTCAGTCTCCTTGGGTGGAATAAGCGGCGGCTCTTGTCGACGTCTGCTAGACACTACTTTTGCAAGCGTGATTAAGGATAGAGAGGCCGCAAGGATGGCCCCTGCAAACAGGATAACCAACAACAAGGGTACAACCAACAGTTTTGCTTCCCCGCTTTTCGCACCGTTGTACTGTTGGTTGCCCACCCAACTGGCTTGAATGACAATCGAACCATCAGCCAGCGGAGTCCACACGTATTGGAAACGCCCATCTTCTTGCGTCAAAACTGTCCCGATGGTTGTCCAAAAATCACTGTTTATCTTGGCTTGCAAGGTGACGTTTTCATTAGCTACCTGCGGAAGAATTTGGCCGCTGATGGTAATGTTGGCTATTCCAAGCATGAGTGACGGTGAAACTTCAAGCGTTACGGTGCTGTGGTCCAGTTCTCTTAGCGAAGCGGAAACTTGGCTGATAGATGTTTGCTCCATACCCTCAAGCGTTACAACTTGCGTTGAGGCGTTGGCAAACTGAGGCGGGCACTCCCCGACTCTCCAACCCTCCCTCCATTTGCCTCCAGTGCACTCTGCAATATAGTAGGAGCTGTTTTGGAAGTTTACGCTGTAAACGCCAGTTCGAGCATTTACGGGCGGGCTGGGTAATTGGACGCCGACTTCCATGTGCATCTGATCCTTGTAATAGAGGAGCACAGTGTTGATTCCTCCCGCCTCCAAAATCGAAGCCGCGATAAAGGAGAAGAGGTCACAGTCGCCGCTGCCTAAAACCAACGTTTCAACAGGATACTTGCCTGGGTCAGTTTCTTTGTAGGTTATTTGATGCACAAGCATCAGGACGCCATTCGTGAAGTCTTCAGGATTATCGTAGATTTGCCAGAGCCTATCCGCTATGGGTTTTAGGGCATAGGGGGTGACGAATTTGGCGAAGTCTTGACTTGAGACTAGGCGGTGGCTTTGCATTAGGTAATATTCATAGAGTATTCGTGGTATGGTGACGTTTAATTGATAGGTTGTGTCGCCATCCTGCTTGTTAAGCAACAAAAAAGAAACGACATAGTCCTGAGTTTGACCCTGCGAAGTTTGAAACGGCACCAAGGATAGGGCGATTAGAGCAATTGCTACCAATACTATGGTTCTTATGGCTGCTTTTCCCATTCGCAGTTCTCTCAAATTTATTGCAAAAAACGGTATGATAACTTAAATTGTTATTCCCAAATGTACCCTAAAACGCTGGATAAACTTTTCCATCATGTTCCTCGATTAAACGGGTAAATTCTTCTAGTGCTTTTTTAAGTTTATTTGCTGGTTCTTGCTCTGAGTTAGCCCTGATGGTCAGGTGAAGTTCAATATGAGGCTTGCCTTCGCTGTGCATCGGATGAGACTTCGCATAGACGCCTGGATTATCATGCATCACCTGGTCGATGAGGGGAGCCAAACGTGACTCCACCATATTATCCACAAAAATGCTTCTCTCACAAAAAACGTAGTCGCCAACGGCTTTCTTAAGCAACGGCTCTATAGCTTCATTAAAAATCGCCTCCATCTCAGAGGGCACACCTGGCAAAGCAAACAGAACCGTTCCCGCCATATCGATACGAACTCCTGGGGCAGTGCCGATAGGATTGTTTATGGGTTCTGCATCCTGGGGCAGGGTCGCCATTTTCACCCTCGGTGGCGTTAACTGGATTTCTGTTGGCATCTGTCTACTTTTGACGTATTCAAAACAGCGCTGCTTCACCATTGCTAAGGCTTTTTGGTTGACTTCGAGTTTGCGGTTAAATGCCACTGCTAGGCCTTGGAGTGTTTTATCGTCAAAAGTAGGACCTAACCCGCCAGTGGTAACTATGAACTGGGGTTTCCGCGCCATCGCCTCGCGGATACAACTGGCTATTTCCTCAACTGCGTCTGGGATAACGGTTATGCGCCTAACGTCTGCGCCTAAAAGTGTTGCTTGTCTAGCTAGCCAATATGCGTTTGTGTTTACGATTTTTCCTATGAGTAGTTCGTTGCCTATGCAAACCACTTCTATGCCTACTGTCACTTTGGTTCTCCCTTCATGATGGAATCGGATGCCCATTACATTTTAAAACGTTTGTCAGCCCATCTTGATTTTCCCTTAAAATTTCGAGAAAATAATACCCTTTGTGCTTACTTTTAGAATTTTTGGGTTACAACTAAAGAGCAGAGTCTAAGCTAACGGAAGGTTTCGTTGACTTTCCCAAGCGGGCTTATTTCTTGCTAAGATACCATTTGAGGTATTCTTTCCTTCGGTTCTGTCGAGCTTCTTCCTCGGTTTCTTCTTCGGGTCTGTTTCGGTCGTGCATGTCGTTGAGTTCTTGCCCTGTGCATGATAAGCCGCAGCTTTTGCAAACATAGTGCTTGGTCAGGGAGATGTAGTGCATTTCTCCCCCACATTCGGGACAGTAATTTACCATTTTTCGGTTCTCTTTTTAGGTTTGTAAGTTAATCGTTCCAGCATAAATATTAGTCTTCGCCCAGATAAAACTGATTTTTGCCTGATTTTCTTAAAATGAGTTTTTCTGAGAGTGATATGATTTGAATCGTATAATCAAATTGATTTTATACAATTAAGCATAGAATAACCTTAAATTATTAAGTTGATATACTTACAAGTGATAAAATGCAGCCATCAAACAACCCCTATGACAGCGCTCCACAAGGACCACTCAGAAGTTGCCCTTACTGTGGAAATTTGAACTCCACACGATACTGCGGTCGATGTGGAGCTTTCATGCCTCAGGAAACAGCTATGCCGATTTATCAAAATCCAAACCCTCCACCTGCCCCAACTTATTATTATCCTTATCCTCCGATGCAGCAACCTGTATCTCACAATAGTGCAATAATCTCTTTCATAGCTGGGATGGCAAGTGCCGTTCTTTTCTTCTTCTTTGATGAATTGTCTCTTTACTTTATCAGTTTCATATGTTGTGTTGTCGCTGTAGCGGTAGGCTACCAAGCTACAAAAAACAAGGATAACTGGGGCATTTTAGGCATTGTAATTGGCTTCATCATGCTTTTGATTTATGTTCTTGTTTTTCTGGTAGCCCTGGGCGAACCCATATAGCTACATGTCTAATCGACGCAATTTTTTAGACATGAGCGTAAACTTTTTCGGAAGTGTATCGTCCTGTATCCATTTCTTGCTCGATCTCCCGTAGCAACAGGATACGCTTAAACGTGGGAGGATGCGTCGTAAAGAGGCTGTTCATTTGTGCCCAAGTGCTTTTGGCTTCTCTCTCCATCGCTATCTCCAATTCGCGTTCGTCAAGTACGCCGTCTTGGTCTAGGTCATACTGGTTTTTTTTCTGCATGATTTGTTGGATTTCCTGCTTAGCCATTCCTGGGTCTTCTATGTAGAAGGCTCTTGCTCCCTCTGGCGGCTTGGGTGAGATGGATAAGCCATAAGTAATTTTGGCCAGGGCACTTTCCAGTGACCGAGGAGAGCCCGTTAGGTAGGCTGAGAATGCGTCGGCAAAATGCTCTCTTAACCGACTTAGACGCATCACGATAAGGAATGTTATTATGTATATTGCAAACGAGATGCCGCCAATAACCAGCAAAGCAGCACCGCTGTTGTCTTTATTTCTTCGTCCGCCTCCACCGCTGATCATGCCTGCTCTTAAGGTAACTTGTGCAATCATGTAGGCTATTAACGGCAGAGCTGAGAGCACAGTCATCACGATGTAATCTTTGTGTTTAATGTGCCCCAACTCGTGGGCTATGACGCCTCTAATCTCATCTTGGTTGAGCTGTCTGAGGAGCCCATCATGCACTGCTAAAGTGGCGCTGCTGGTTGTTCTGCCAAACGTGAATGCGTTTGGTGTATTGTTGGGTACGGTGGCTAGTTTAGGCATGGGTATGCCTGTTTTGTCAGCTAACTCTTTGACCGTTGATTCAAGCCAGGGGTTTTCACCCGGCTTCAGATAATGTAATCGAGCTGTAGCTGCAACTACTGCTGGGCCAATAGCGTATTGGAACAGGATGAAGAGGGCTGAGCCGCCTAAAACAACGGCTAAACTGATGAATGGATCTAAATCTAAGAAGGAAACTATTATGAGCACCAGAAGCGCGAATATGAAGGCTGATAGGAAAATGGATGTTGCCATCGCAAATTTTAGTTGGGATAGATTAGCCATTCAGTCTCCCTCTCTCATTTAGTTTCCACTGAATAAGTTATCATTAAAGAATTAAGTTTTTCCCAAAAAAATTGACTTAAAAAAGAGGAAGGAGGGTTTAGATGGGGTAAGCTCCGCAGGTCTTGCAGAACTGTATCTTAGTTTTGATGTAGCTCTTGCATTTGGGGCATTGGATGGCGCCTTCGATTTTGGGGAAGACATCTTTGGGTTTGCCGAATTTGCTTCGGAATACTTCATAGTAGAGGAGTTGTTCTTTATCTTGGATTTCGACGTCGTCGGCTGCTTTGATGGCGGCTTTTTTCTCGTTGAATTCTTCGTCGGTAACCATGTCGTTGAAGTAGGTGCGTAACGTTTCGGTTCCTGTGCCCGCTTCGAGTGGTGCTTTAGGTCTCCAGATTATTTCTTTGGGGATGACGTCTTCGTAGGCTTTGCGTAGAATCCATTTGCTGTACTTTATGCCGTTGTACATGTTAATCTTGTATTTTATGGGCAGCTTCATAGCCCAATCCATGAATTCAGGGTCTCGATAGGGCGCTTTGATTTGCATGCCGAGCGATTCAGCCATCGGGAAGGAGGAGAAACCCATTTCTGCCCACATTTCCTGTTGCTTGACTGCGAACTGTTCTTCGGTGAGGTGGAATTGCCATGGGTAACCGAAAAGCTCATCGAGCGCATCGCCGGTGAAGACGGTTTTGATTCCTTTTGGTTTGAGCAGTGTTAGGCCGATGTAGACTGGGAGGCTGTTGCGGATTTCCATGGGGTCGTATTTTTTGAGTGCTTCGACAACTTTGGGGTAATATTTCATGACGTCTTCTTTGCCGAACTGGTAGGTTTCATGTTTAAGATGCAGGAGCTCAACCATTTTTTTGACGTATTCAGTGTCTTTGGGTTGCCCGTGTTTGAAGGCTAAGGTGAGGCAAGGTATGTCGGGTTTGTATTTGACTGCTTCGTAAGCGATTATTTGGGTGTCGGTTCCAGCGGAGAAGAGGAAGCCGTCTGCCATGTTTTTCTTGACAACTTTGTTGACTAAGGTTCTTACTTGGGGCAAGAGTTTGTTAACTTCAGACTCATTAAGGGTCATTTTATCCCTCGCGTTACAGTGTTTGTCGTGCGCGACCCATATAAAGTTAACTGTATGCATATAAAAGCCAATAAATAATAAACAACTGTGCTGAAACCATGTAGAAATACTGAACAATCGGCAATACAATCTGCCTCTCCATTCATTACAAATCAATCAACTACCTTTAAATCCCAAAGAACAAAACACATAATCCACAAGCAGGAGCCAAAGCACCATGAAAGTCAGCCTACTCCACATGGAAATCAGAACCACGCTCGAAGAAAACCTAATTGCCGCAAGAGCCGCAGTCCAGAAAGCTGCAAAACAAGACCCGGTCCTAATTGCCCTACCCGAATACTTCACCGTTCCCAATTGTATGGCAGACTTCAAAGATGCCGCAAAAATCAGCCAAGAAACCGCAGCCAAAACCATAAGCTTCCTGCAGGAAATCTCCAGAGCCATCGGCGACATCTACCTGCTCGGGGGAACAGTGCTAGAGGAAGACGGTGGCAAATACTACAACACAAGCACACTCTGGAGAAAAGGCAAACTTCTTGCCAAGTATAAGAAGATTAACCCGATTCAAGCTGAAGTCAAAGCCGGCGTTTCAAAGGGTTCTGTGCCGATGGTCTTAGACACGGATTTGGGCAAACTCGGGATGATTGTGTGCGCTGACACTTTCGACCCGGACCTGGTTAAACGCGTGGCAGATATGGGCGCTGAAATCATCACTTTACCCGTGGCTGCGATGGGCACTCACCCCACTGTTAAAGGACACCCCTTAACCGAGGGCATCGCACGAGACTTTGGTATGTTCATCCTCAAAGTCGGCAACGTCTGCTCCAGCATGCGGGGCGGCAGAAGCGCCATTATTGCGCCATGGGGGATACTGGGAGAAGTCTCAGATGCTCCTGAAGATTCGGTGCTCTCAGCGGATTTGGACATGCAAAGGCTAAGGGAGTACAGAGCAAAAATCAGTATAGCTTAGCCCAATTGTCCACGATTCGGCTCATCTCTTTAAAATCGTACTTCTCCAGCCAACCTTGGAAGTCACTGTTTTGGACAGCAAACTTGGCGATGTTTTTCGCATTCTCCGAGTCATGCACCAGCAGCAACACAGCGTCTAGCTTGTGGCGGGAGAGGTAAGCAACAGTTTTTAGCAGAGCATCTAATTTTTCATCAGTCGGCATCTCAGCGCTCAACTCTACCATCACTGGCTTTTTAAAGATCGCTATGAAGTCTCTTGTTATCAAATCCACCCAGTAATTAGTCAAGTAATCCCGAGACGAAAGCGGCACATGCAAGTAATCCACTAAACCGCAAATCGCATCCAAGTCGATGCCAAACCGCTCCTTGGAAAGCACAGGATCAGGGAAAAGTTCAACGGCGAAAGTTCCCTTTACTTTGGCTTTAGCTTCTTTTAGGAAGTTTGTGACGGTTTTTGCTCGCCACTCAGTCCAGTCTAACCCGCTTTTCTGCCGTAGTTCTGTGCACCTGGGGCACGTGCAGTATTCTTGGTCAGGGAAATGGTAGAGGTTTAGGGTAACGCCGGCAACATCCTTTTCTGCGACGCTTTCGATGTACTGAAGGACTTTGGCTCGGTATCCTGGGTGAGTTGGGCAGACAAAGTCAAAGGGCAAGTTGGACCTTCGGTTTCTGCGCAGTGCTGGACCCGAATCTGAAACTGCCACAATGCTTGGGTCTTCTCGGATGGCTTTGGCGTCGCAGAAAACGGTTATGTCGTTTTGCATGCCGACTGCCGCTGGAAAAACTTGTCCGTCTGCCCATTTCGAGTAGTAAACGTGGGGTTCAAAGCCCTCGACAAACTCTGGTTTGTAGGTGACTAAGCCTATCTTCATGCCCAATACCCTTGCTCGCAACAGATATATTCTTGGCGCTTATTTAATTGTTGATTCGCATGGACAAAAAAGCCCCAATAACCATCGACCTCTCAAAATGCCCACCCTGCACGGGGCAAATCTGCATCGGTGTTTGTCCACAAGGCGCGCTTGAGGAAGGCAAGAACCGCAAGCCCCAAATCATCGAAGTAATCCAATGCACAAAGTGCGGCGTCTGCGTTAACCTATGCCCAACAAAAGCCATCACTATAAATCCTAGTAAACCCCAAAAGTAGCCAACAGGCGAAGAAGTCTTGGAGCAGCAATTGGCAGAAGACGCAAAGTTTATCGTAAAAGAAAACGTGTTAGCCATAACCTCACAGAAAGGATTGGCAACCGTTAGCTCGGCGATTTTTAACGGCGGTGCAAAACGGGTAAAATCTATCTTAAACGTGGGGGTACCTCAGGGCTACAGCGACCGCAGCCTGCACCTTGACCCCATGGAACTCATAACTACTTCAGCAGCTAAACTGGGCATAACCGAGGATTACCTTGCCATGGTGACAGCCGCAAACGTGCAAAACTACAGTTTGGTCTCAAAGAAAAGCGACGCCTTCTCTGTTTACGTGGCTGCCACAGCAGGTTGCCAGCATGGGGAATCTTCAGGCGAGGAAATGAACGTGCAAGAAATCACGGGCACCATAAACCTTATTGTCCTAATCGATGGCAACCCCACGGAAAGCTGTATGGTTGCTGCCGTAATAACTGCTACAGAAGCTAAATCCGCTGCCCTACGAGATTTGGATGTACGTAGCCGATATACAGGTGACTCAGCCACAGGATCTATAACAGACAGTGTCACGATAGCCTCAACAGGGGTCGGCAAAACGATTAGTTTGGCAGGTCCAGCCTCAAAACTGGGCAAGTTAGTTGGGTCTTGCACAAGAGCGGCTGTTACGCAGGCGCTGCTCAAGCAGGAGCCTTTCTGGGGCAACCGAACCATCCTTGATCGGCTTAAGGAGAGGCATTTGCCGATTGAGAAGCTAGCGGCTGAAGTATCTAAGCTTGAAGGCTTAGCTGTAACCGCCGAAGAATTGACAAAAATTCTTAAGAGTAGCCCCTCAGCCTTGGTTTCCCTTTTGGCGGCTGCCAAGATGGATGACGACTACACGAAAAACCTGCTACCGACCGATTTCCAGAACTGGAACCAAATTACCAGCAGTATAGGTGCAACTGAGGAGAATTACTCGGATTTGCAAAATTACGAGGCTATCGACTTACCGCCATTCATAAAACATACACTTATTTCTGCAATCAAAAACTCGGTACGTGAACCCTGATTCGATCCCGTGGCTTTGCAGCTCTTAACGGAAAGCTTTTGAGAGCGCAAATAAGCAGGGATTTGGTATTAAAGGAAATAGAGGCTGCTCAAGCTGATTTTCAGGCTGCTCCGGATTCCCTTTAAAGTAACAAATTCAAATGGCTGATTATGGACTAAAGTTCTCAGAGATGGGCGCACTAGATGCAATGGAGCTGAAAGACTTCTGGCAAAATCAAAAGAATTACTAAAAATAATATGAGAAGGCTTTAACAAAGTTTATCAAAAAAGACTTAAATATCCTGCACTTTTAATCCTAACCAAATCAGGATAAACGATGGTGAATTAAACTTGAAATTTGGCGTATTTCTGTATCAACCAGAGCCTGTCGAAGGCGTCGACTATAACTTTTACCGTTTAAAATCTGAATCAGGAATCGTTGGCAAACCAAACCCAGAAATGTACACAAACATCGCATGCTTTGGCGATAACTTCATGGCAGCTAAACGCCCAGATTGGGTCTCCGTGAGCTCTTGGGGTCCAGCGCTCCGAACCAACAAACGCTACAACCTACGCTGGGACGTCGTCTGCATGACTAACCCAGAAGCCAGAGAATACAACCTCAAAATCATCGCTGAATCCGCCAAAGTCACCCCAGGCATCAGCATCAGCAGCCAACACTTCGCAGACCAGCACTTCTGCACCTGCCCAAGATGCATCAAACAACAAGCCAAAAGCGGGCTTAACTGGGTTGAATGGCGGGCAAAAACCGTTACAGACTTCTTAGCCGAGGTCAAGGAAATCGTCAGCGGCAAACCACTCTTTGTCAACCTGCTACCTGACCCCTTGCTCGGCAAGGTGCGTTTCGGCTACGACTTTGAAGCCCTAGCTCAATACGCCGACTACTTCGTTGTGCCCATGTTCAGCAAGGCCTACCCGACGCCATGGTACTGGGAAACCATCGCACGCGGATTCAAGAGCCAACTAAAGAAACCAATGTTCGTGAACTTCTACGTACGTGGACCAAACGAAACATGGGACACCGTGGCACCAACCAACCAGATCATGACGGTTGCCACCCGCGTTGCAAGGCAAGGTGTAGACGGCATAATCTTCCTAGCCGAGAAAGCTGACTATATTCGAGAGTTCCAGAAGAACGCCGTCGCCGACAAGAAAACGCGTGAATTCCTCAAAGACCACAACGGCGACGAAGTTTTAGAGCTCTTCAACCGCTGGGAACAACTCTACAAATAAGTTCCCCTACATCCTTCCCCATTAATCATTCAGCCGCTGCATAATATAAGCGGCTCTACACTTTTTCCAGTCTCAAACATTCGAGTTGACGATTTTAAATATGGCATATCGATCGTTTGAATAGATAAGCTGCAAGAGTTTGCTGTGGATCATTTGGGTATCCAGTTGGTTTCGGTCATACACAATAAAGCCAATGCCGTATTCTTGTATGTAATTGCGAAAGTCATTCGTTGACACCGCAAACTCGGGCACTTTGAGGCTAAACAAGCCTTCTAACCCATCTCGCGTTAGCGCAGGATAACTATTCTTCGCTAAAGCCAACACTGAATAAGACCTGGAAGCCGTCTCATTAACACCCAACTCAGCGAACTCAAATTGGAACCTAACCGCATCAATCTGCCGATTCGCCAACGCTCCGACGTTACCCCAATCTGGCGGTTCACTGAACCTAAAACCAAACCCTATCTCGTTTTTATCATCATACAAACCTAAATAATTATCCGTTAAATCAGCACCAGTGAAGGTTGCCACAGCCCAATCTGAAGGATCCGCGCCCGTGCCATGAGTGCTTCGAACCGTTTCAGGAGCATCCCAAGGATTCACCCAACCCGTCAAACCTGGAATCAAGGCTTCTTCAAAGGTGAACCGTAAATCAAAGAAGGTACTCAAGTACAACGTAGCGTTGAATATTTGATTCTTCAGTGGAGTTAACTTCCAAGAAACATCAATCGGGTAACTGCTGTTGGAGACCAAAATCGTTTCTGTGAGAGTAACATTATCGTTAGCATAGGTCAACTCGATTTTCTTGGGGCTGCTTTGGCCATAAAAACTTACTTGTTTGCCAAGGCTTGATAACGGCAATCTGTAATCAACTCCATCAAGCGTATACAACAGAAAGTTGCCGTTCGCAGAAGAATAAGAAACCCTGTACCAAACATGGTCCAGTGAAACATAATTTTCATCAGAAATATCACCCTTCGCTTCATAAGCCCTCACCAACGTCTGCGGATGCTTAACTTCATAGGATAAGCTTAAAACCGATTCGGCGATTTCATTACGTTCCACTATAGGGTTCGTTTGGGCAATAACGTTCTTATCGGTGAATTCTTTAAACCAGAACCCAGGAATCTCCGTTACTACAATAGTAGAATTCTGCGGATAGTGATCTCGAAGCCAAAGACCAGCCTCGTAAGCTTTCAAATCAGTGGTAGAATAGTAAGTACCTGCCTCCAAGATTTTTCCATAAACAGTGTTGGAACGAACAACGACCACGCTGACCACCAAGATAAACAGCGCAATTGTGGCTACCCTGACCCAGTTTCTACGGAAACTCGCCCTATGCTTATAGTAAAAGCCAGGAATCTTCTGTACCAAAAAGGCTACGGTGACCGCTGCCAAAACCGCCATTGGTGGTGTCAAATAATAAATAAACCATTGAAATGGTAAATAAAACCCAAACAGGTATGACTCTGCGAAAATAAACGGAACAATAAAACTAAAGAAGAGAACTACAAAGAAAAGCATCTGCCTCCTGGCCCGTAGAATCTTAAACGATAGGAAGAATCCAGCTGCTGCGAGAATCAAAATAAACCCAAAATTCACTACAAACGAGTCGAAGCTTACAGCAGGAATCTGGTAAGCGTAAGTTTTTATGCTAAAAAACAAAACCTCAATGAGTATGTCGAGATAGCCTATCATCGCTTGAAAGTAATAGAGGAAAAAAGCAATGCCGCCGCCGAAAATTAATGCAACCAAGACTTTTAGAGAAGACCCTTTAGTCTTTATTAGCATGTACAATAAAACAGGCGGAAGAATGAAGGCTGCAAGAAAAGTGGCTAACTGATGCGTTAAAACAACCGAGAACGCAGCGAAAAAAGTAGTGACCAAGTAACCAAACCGCTCGATTGACAAAGGCAAATAAGTCAAAAGCAACATCAAAAAAGCGATTCCTAAAACGGTTGTGTGCCCACCCCACTCATTGAGCTCAAAGACTGGAAAACACAACAACAATAAAACAGCCGCTACAGCCCCCACTTTTTTGGAGAAAAATTTTGCCCCAATCAAATAAACAGACAAAAACATAAGCCAATTCACAATCACCGTCAACGCCTTAACCATGAAAATTAACTGCCCAATATCTGAGGCACCGCCCATCGAAATGAACATAGCAAGCACCAATTCGAAGAGCGGTGGAGTCCAACTAACGGTGGATAGTGGAATCTGTCCTGTCTCCAGGAAAATCTTGGCTTTTTCTAAATGAACAGCTGGGTCATTGCCTAATACTACCCCGTTCATTGAAATAACAAAGTAAAAAACAGCTAAAATCACTACTGAAAAAACCATCACAAAAGCGATCTCGAGTTTTTTCGCGCTTGCGAATTTATCCATCAAGGCGCACGTGTTCACCCAGTTTGATTTAAGCTTTCTTTTACTTTAAAAATGGCGACTTCGCTGTTAATAAACACAAGGTTAAACGAGGGATCACCCAGAAACTTTGGCTGCATTTCAACATCGCGGCATGCTATGTATGAAACACCGTATGTCCTCATATCTGCTTGATAATCAAAGACCTGCTTGAAGGGTGCAGGGGTTGGATTCTGAACCGCGTTTAGGTTTGCCGCAATAATATCCTTGAAGTAACTACTTATGGTGGCAGCATCCACATAAAACCCAAGATCATCGGTGACTGAGTATGCACTAGCGGAAACCTCAACATGGGCTTGACTCTTTCCCCCTAAATTATACTGCAACTCTATGCGATTTAGATGCATGGTCTGCGCTGGCTGGTTCACCCTGAAAATTAACTGCCCAAAAGCCTTCACACCCTCATCAATCAACGCGATTGTTCGGTTATCATCGTATTGAATTTCTTTGCCCTTGCTCTCCACGTCGATTCTTAGCCACTTCAACGAGACGCCCAATACACTGCTGTCAACCGTGGAGGTAAGGTTGACGAAAGCTGAGCCGCCGTAGACAGTGGTTATTTGGGTATAATTTATGAAGTCATTACCTCTAGCAACTGTAACGCTTACAGCTTGAGGAGTACGCTGCATCTGCATACTTCTTACAGAAAGCTCGTCTAAATATTTCGTCTGCAAAGTGCCATTGACTTCATAAAATACTTGAGTATCCTTGCTGTTAAAAGTAAAGAAAGAGTAAGGGAAATACGTCCAATTAAGGGTGGCAAGAATTTCAGGATTGTGCCTTGCAAGGTAACCACCATCTTCTCTTACCTGAACTAATCCATTGTCTACCAAATAATCGGTGTCAAGGAGGGCTCTGGCAAATTGGGTGCGGTTGAACTCTCGCGCAAGCGTCAAGTATTGGGGGTCAACGGCGCTCAACGTTGGCCGAAGAGCGAACCCTGAAAACCACCAGCCATAGAGCGCATCCGATACAAACACGGCGTCAGTCGGCGTGTTTTGCTTTGCCCAGTTTATTGCTTCATAGCCTTCGTTATTCATGACTTGATAATAGCTCTGAACCGCTTGAGCTTCCATCGGAGTCACAAAGATGGGCACAAAAGCGACTGAAACGAGCAAAAACGTCAAGGCAGAGCCAGCGTAAATGTTTCTACGTGTAAGATGAGGCGAAAGCTTAGAAAGGACCTTATTGGAAGCTTTCACGGTCTGCCGATGTAACTGCTGGGAAAAGGTTTGGTAATTATCGGTGACTCTTGCCAAAAAATCTGCCCCTAAATCGATGAATACACCTGCAAAAATCATGAGTGGAAGGAGCAAAAAGTAGAGGAATCGATTATAGTCGATGATGAAGCCAAACAAGTATCCTTGGGTGAGTATCCAAGGAACAAAAACTGAGGTTACTAACAGCAGAGTAGGCAGCGTTAAGAAGCGGCCGTAATATTTTTTTGAGAAAACGAGAAAAGCGGGTATAAGACCGATAAGCGGAACTACAATGACCATCGGAAGAATCCGCGTTGAAAGCGTCGCCGAATTGATGTCCTCAACCCCTGAAACTCCTGGAGCCGAAGAATTTTCATGCAAGTATGTGGGTATGGCGCTTGCTAAGAAAGGTGAAACAAGAATAACGCCGACTATTAGAGGTAAAACCCAATATAATACATGCTTGCGTGAAGTGCCAAAAAGCTTGGGTGAAATCAACACTAAGAGCGTTGTTAGGATGGTTATTACCGCAAAAATACCAGCGCTCAACGAGTGGGTTAAAAATATTGAGCCAATCAAGATGGAGGTTGAAACCAAAAAAGGAGTCACCGAAAAACGCTCTCTTTCAAGAAAAAGATAGAAGGTCAAGGGTATCAGCATGAGTGTTACCACATTTGGGTACCCGCCCCACATCAGCATCTCAATATCAAACCTTGAAACCGCAACCAAGAACGCAACGATGAAAGCGGCAGATTCAGTCCATACCTTTTTTGTTAACAAGAAAGCAGCAAGAACGATAAGGGAAGAAAACAAAGACACCACAACGGCGTGCGCCACATAATCGGGCAACCCAGTAAGCATTATTATGGCAGCCGTAAAAATGTGGTATCCTGGAAAAGTCAGCGATGTGCCGCCGCCTATCTGGTAGAAGTTGTAAAGAAAATTCGTGTTCCTCGAGCCAACGATTGAGTAAATGATGCTGTTGTGTAATCCGATGTCTGCACCTGAAGGGTACGTATTCCAAAGCATTAGGAGCAAACGGAAAATGAATGAGAAGGCGAAGATTAACAGGAGTAGCATTTGCTTGTTGGTTATCTTATGCATTCGTTTTCCCGCTTGATGTTTTATGCTTTAGCTTGACAAATTATTAGTCAAAGCTTAAATATGAATTTCGAGTATAAAAGCCCAGAGTAATAAAAAAGGAAAAAAGGTGTTTAAATGTCGTGGCTTAAATCTATGATGGAAAAAGAGCCTCCAGAACCAGAGAATCCAATCGGCGTTGTCGTCATCGGCAATATCGAACCAGACATGCATGACACAGCAAAAGAAGCAGTCCGCCGCTCCCTGAAACGCGCAGGCTGGAAAACCATTGACGTCGGCAAAAGCGTCGCCCCTCAAGTTTTCGTGGACAAAGCAAAAGAAACCAACGCAAACCTCATCGCCATCTCTGTAAACACAGTTCCAGCAAAGAACAACCTACCAAAACTTGACGAAGCCCTAAAAGCCGCAGGTCTAAAAGGTAAAATTGCAATCATCATGGGCGGCGCGGCAGTAAAGAAAGAAGACGCTGACACGATGGGCGCGCTCTTTGGCAAAAACAAAGAAGAAGCACCCGAACTCGCAAAGAGAGCAATAGGATTAAAATAAGTCCATCAGATGAGGAAAAATGTCCTTTAAATTCAATACAGAACAAAAAATCTATGAAATTGGAAGAGTGAAAGTCGGCGGTCAGCCAGGAGAATTACCCACATTCTTAATCGGCTCTATCTTTTGGCTAGGTCAAAAGATGGTTTCGGATGCAAACAAAGGCATTTTCGATGCAAACGTTGCAGAACAAATCATTAACACGATGCAAACTCAAAGCGACATAACTGGCGTACCCTTCGCTTTTGACATCGTTGGCACAACCGAGTTGGCGTTCGAAAAGTACATAGACTTCGTTGCAAAGCACAGTGAAGCACCGCTTATGCTCGACGCGATGAGCCCAAAGACACGCATGGCAGCAGCAACGATGGCAAAGAAGATGGGTCTGCAGGATCGATGCTTCTATAACTCGGTATACAAAGGAGTGACTGATGCCGAGTTAGCAAACCTCAAAGAAAGCGGCATCAAAATGTCCATTGTTCTAGCTGATGATCCTAAGGATACCACCTTGGAAGGGAAAATGAAGGTTATCGTTGAAGCCCTTGCATTAGCAGAAAAAGGTGGAATCACCAAACCGCTCATCGACACTGCAATCCCAGCATTCGCCCCTGACATGGGAACAGCCGTCAGAACCATACCAATCATGAAAGAAAAGTATGGTCACCCCGTCGGTTTAGGCAGCGGAAACGTTGTAACAACCATGGGTTGGGTCAAAGCAAACATCGCCAAAGAATTCCGCAAAGGATGCGTAACTGCCACCAACGCAATCATGCAAACCGCAGGAGCAAACTGGCTCATGATCGGCCCCGCCGAGCAAGCAGAATGGGTGTTCCCCGCCGTTGCAGTCACTGACGCATATGTTGCATCTGCCGCAGGCGACTTAGGCACAAGACCCATAGAAGAGACTCATCCAATCTACAAGATGTTCATGTAAACCCCCTTCCTTATTTTTTATTTTTTGAGTGTAAAAAACCTGAAACCGCTCTTTTGGTTTGGAATTATTCTTGCTTTTACCGCTATAACTTTAGTTGCAACTATTTTTATCCCATCTGATTCTTGGTTTGCGGGAATACGGGTTGTTTTGGCATTCATCTTTGTGGCTTTCTTGCCCGGTTATTGCTTGGTTAACATACTGTTTAGGGGTAAAAACAAGCTTGACATCATTGAGGAGTTAGTGTTGTCGGTTGCCTTAAGCTTTGGTTTGGAAGGGCTGGTTGGTTTATTCTTAAGTTTGTCGCCAATTAAAATTACGTTTGCATCGATCACTGTTTCGCTTTCTGTTTTAGTGTTGGTTTTTGGGGCAATTGCGTTCGTAAGAAAGTTAAGAGAGTTTAATGTGCAGAGCTCTCAGGGCGTAAGCGGCTGAGGTTTTGACCGCTGAAATTCCGTATGTTCCGCCTTTACGCATCATTTTGAAAATGTAGCCTGGTCGCAGATAGAATTGTTGGTAGGCTTTATACCGAATCTCGGCGAGTTTTTCCATGCTGAGTTGAGGCGTTTCAAAGGTTGGTCCTGCCGTGTCGTATTTATCGAAGTCGGTGATGCGTAGCCAACCGTTTTTTATGACTTGATCGTACATAGGTGTTCCAGGGTAAGGTGTGGCAACGTAGAAGCCCACATCGTCGGGGTTGAGTTCTTTAACGAAGCGGATGGTTGCTTTAGCGGTTTCTTCGGTTTCTCCGGGGAAGCCTAACACGACATTTGCAATAGTCATCAATCCAACTTGATGGGCTGTCTTGTAGGCTAAACGGGTTTGCTCCAGCTTTATGCTTTTGTTCATCTTTCCTAAGATGACTTCGGAGCCTGATTCCACGCCAAGCCAAACAGCTATGCATCCAGCATCACGCATAATTTGGAGGAGTTCCCGGTCAACCATGTCTACACGTGTACCACAGTCCCATATCATGTCTAGTTTTCGGTTGTGGAGTTCTTGGCAAATCTGGAGGACTCTGTCACGGTTGACTGTGAAGGCGTCATCGTAGAACGTGACTTGGTTTACACCATACTTATCATGGATGAGTTGCATTTCATCGACTACGTTTTTGGCGCTGCGCCATCGATATCCTCTACCGAACATGCGTACAGTACTGCAGAAATCACACCAGTACACGCATCCACGGCTGGTTATGAGGGGGAAGAGGATTTTGCCCATGCGTTTGAGGTTTTCCAGTGGCAGGAGGTGGTGGGCTGGAAAAGGCAAACTGTCGAGGTCTTGGATAAGTGGCCTGTCGGGTGTGCGGTTGATGGCACCGTTTTTTTGACGAAAAGTTATACCCAGTACGTTGTTTAGGGTTTCGTTATTTTGGAGTTTTCGGAGGAGTTCGATGAAGGTTGTTTCGCCTTCTCGGCGGACAACGATGTCTAGACTTGGGTATTCTTTGAGGGCGTTTTCGTCCCAGAAGGTACCGTGGCTTCCTCCAAGCATGGTCGTGGCGTTTGGATGGACTTCTCTGGCGATGTTGATGAGGTTCATGGCTGATTTATAGAGCAGTGTGGTTGCAGTTACGCCGATGACTTCTGGGTTTTGTTTGCTTATGCGTTTGCGAAAAAGGTCGCTGGTGAGTTTTTCAGCTTGGCAGTCTATAACGGTGACTTCATGGCCTTCTTTTTCGGCAACTGCGCCCAAGTATGCTAGGCCGAGTGGGATGAAGGGTGGGTGTGAATGTACGTTCGGTGGGTATGGGGGGTTGATAAGAGTAATTTTCAATGCAAGGTTCGCCTTTTGTAGTGAGTGGTTAGACGTTAAAACGCATTATATAGTTTTCTCAAGGGGGCCAAAAAAGGGAAAAAGAATATCGTTAGCAGAGATTTTTGGACCCTTCGTAGGGATTTTTGCGATTTTTTGGTTTAGGGCTCACTTTTAGTTTATTGTGCTTCCTGCGGAGTTATAGCCCCTATTATATACACTCATGCTTGCAGAGAGCGAGGTTGATTGGACAGGTGGCTGGATGGCGATAGGTTGGTTACTGTTTTATGGCAAGGGGGTCTTTACGCATTTTTTCAAGAAGTTTTGGGTCTTCACGCAAGGCTTTGGGTATATAGTTGCACGCTGGATCAGATTCAAACAAATCGCCAG
The DNA here is from genome assembly GCA_026014665.1 of Candidatus Bathyarchaeota archaeon. GTDB lineage: Archaea > Thermoproteota > Bathyarchaeia > Bathyarchaeales > Bathycorpusculaceae > Bathycorpusculum. The sequence goes on along the minus strand of JAOZHX010000017.1, from coordinate 216,598 downwards.
TGTAGTATTCTGCTCGCGTTCGGCATCCGCCGCATATTTCTCGGTATTCGCAGATTCCGCATCTTCCCTTGATGTTGCTTTTGTCGCGTAGTTTCAGGTGCAGTTCGCTGTGTTGCAGTTCATCCCATGCTTGGCTAAGTTTTTTATCCTTTACGTTGCCAACGCGGTAGCCTTCATGGAAGCCGCAGCTGCGGTAGTCGCCGTTTTCGGTTATGCCGATGTAGTTGCCGCCGATGGTGCATCTGCCAAGGTAGCCTTCGTGGTACCAGTCCCAGAAGTCCACGGGGTTTTTCTGGCGGACGATGCGAGCGTAGAAGGGTGAGTAAACGTTGACTTTCACTTTGCCGTAGAGTTTGCGCTGGATATCGTATATCTCGTTGAAAGCTTCCTCATATTGTTCGGGTGTAGGGGCTAGGTCAGGCATGTTGCTGCTTGCTCTACCCACGGGGACGAGGTTGTGGTAGACAATCATGCGGGCTTTATGCTCCTCCGCCAACGCGGCTGGGTGCGCCATGTGTTTAATGTTATACTTAGTCATGGTTGTGACTAAGCAGTCGAGTAAGCCTACGCTGCCAAGTTTCTTCATGGCGTTAACTGCTTTGGCGTAGCTGCCTTTGCGCCTGATGATTTCGTTTGATTCTTCGTTACCATCGATGCTGATTGCTGTATGAACTTCGTACTTGTGGAGTTTGTTGAATAATTCTTCATTCCACATAAAGCCGCTGGTTATGAGGCTGACTTTCATGCCATACTCTTTCTCAGCATAGGCGATAACATCAAAAACATCCTTTCGAACAAGTGGTTCTCCACCGCTGATGCCAAACCATTGTGCGCCAAAATCGTGAATTTCATCAACCATGTGTTTGGCTTCTGTGGTACTTAGCTCTTGATCTTTGGCGTATTCTTTAGTATAGCTGCAGTACATGCAATTGCCAACACAGTTCCTTGTACACCGCCAAACAACCATGTACAATGGTGGCTTATTTGGAGTCATTTAAATCACAGTTCAATTAAAGATTCGCAAAGGTGATATAAAACTTACTGAAAGCTATCGAGATTTATGCCGAGCGGGATAAGTGCAGGAAGCCACCGCATTCTTTGTATCCTTGCCCAAAATACTCGGTTCTTTCAGCAAACTTTTATCCTTCTGTCCTGTTGCCGTGTTTACGCCTACCCATAAGAATTCCCTCAACGGTGAAAACCACCAGCGCCAAACTGGTGACAAGCATGAGAAGCAAAAAGAAAACTTTAAACTCGTAAGTTTCAACAGAAAAGTGAATCAGCAAAATAACGGCCTCCAGGATTAGAATGGCTAGGAAGAGTATAGAGTAGAGCCACATCTTTGGTACCAAACGTTTGCCCAGCCAGGAGAACCCTCGAACATGCGCCCTGTTTTTCAGTAAATACTCTCCGTACTCATTTTTTTGTAAGAGCCCTAAATCCTCAAGTTTTTGCAGGTGCCGATAAGCCACGCTGGGGCTGCTGAGGTTGATGACCTTCATCACGTCGCGGGGACCGATAGGCTTGCCTTTTTTTATTGCATACAAATACACGTCTAGGGTGGTTCCTTGCAGTTCCTCATTGTCAGCCCTTGTCATAGTCACTGCATCTCGCTGTTAAAATATCTGGTTATGGTTTGCGTGTATTAAGTTTGCTCTGCTTTCACTGTTATTTCAGCTCTTGATGAGTAAAAGCAGAATTCTGCTGTTCTCGGCTAATCTGCTGCATTATTATGGAGCATGCATTAGGCTTTGGGAAAGTCTTATTAAACTAACCAGCCCTAATTTGAAAGCAGAATCAAGGAGATTGGAAAAAGAATGTCTAAACCTAAAGAATATTCCACGATGACTAAAGACAGACTTATGCTCTACACATTCATTGCACTTCTCGCCATAACAATTGTCACAGGAGCTCTCTGGTCGCAAGTTACAACTCCATCTGGCTGGAACCTCGGCGTAACGGTAGGAGTATGCGCACTCATAGCTGTCGGAATAGCGGTAGGCGTTGATGCCTTACTCTTCAAGGTGGCGTCAGACAGCCCCCTCAACACCGCCTCTGCAGCCGTCTTTGGCTTAATCGTTACTCTTTCATACTCGTTGGGGGTTCCCTCAATGATGGTGACTGAAGTAGCACCGCTGGAAGCCCCTGCTTGCTTTAGTTGGGTTGCACTTATTACCCTCATCGGTATGGTGCTATTCAAGAAGCTTCAAGGCCTAGCTGGCAGGAAATTCGTTAACCCCGCGGCAGCCGCAAAACTCCTTGTCTTGCTTCCTTTGCTTTTCGTCGTTCTTATCCCAGCTGACCACGTAACCGACATCCCCACCCTTGCCACATCACTTGGATACTCAGGCGAAACCTCGTTTGGCGCTTTCATGCAATACTGCTTCACTAACCCCATGCCTATAGCAGCCGGCAATTTCCCAGCAATTAACCAAAACGCTGTTCTCCAAACGCTGTTCTTAGAAAAGTATCACGGTTGGGTAGGAGGCGCTTCAAGCCTCGCAGTAATCATCGCTGGTATCGCTTTGTTCGCTGTCGCACGCCGATACATCAAATGGCGAATCACCTTATCCTACATAGTGACAACCGTGGTTTTCGCAGGAATCCTATCAGCAGTTTACGGTGGAGACCCCGTGCTTAGAATAGCTTTCCACCTATTCGTCGGAAGCTCGATATTCCTTGCGTTCTTCATGGCAACCGACCCAGCAACAACCCCGCTAACCTACATGGGACAAGCAATATTCGGCGCCGGCGTAGCCGTACTAACTATTCTGTTGCAAACTTACGCTCACTTCTTCGGAGGCTCAATCCTCGCCTTAATCATCATGAACCTTACAGTACCAAAACTAGACAAAATTGGCAAACTCAAACCAGTAGAAGGCGGAGAAGAACCAAAACTACCTAAAGGCAAAGTTTTCGAGTCGATCAAAACCACGGCTTGCATCAGATGCGGAGCTTGCATGCGTATTTGCTGCAACAAACTCAGCCCAATCCTAATCAAACAGGCACGCGATAAAAACAACATGAAAGAATTGATGTCACTTGATGCGGACTTCTGCGCGGGATGCGGAAGCTGCAACTACGTTTGCCCAGCAAGAATTGACCTCAAAAGCAACATCCTTAACTTCCCACTCAGCGAAGCAGATGAACAGACCATAGAGCAAACATTCCTCTCAGGCAGTATGGAAGAAAACCTCGGCGTCTACAAAGAAATGTTCTCAGCAAAAGGCAAATACAGCGGCCAAGACGGCGGAGTGGTCACAGCACTACTTGCTTCAGGCATGGAAAAAGGCATGTTTGACGCAGCCATCGTGGTTAAACGCAGCAAAGGCTACCTAGCAGAATCATACGTTGCAGAAAGCGTCGACGACATCGTGAAAGCAGCCGGAACCAAATATGTGCGTGTCCGAATAATGTCTAAACTCGGCGAACTCATCGCAAAAGGCAAACGTAAAATCGCAATCGTCGGCACCCCATGCGAAATCCGTGCAGCAAGAAGAATCCAGCTAGCGATGCTAAGCGACTGCCCAGACCTAGAACTAACCCTGATTGGTTTGTTCTGCTACGAAGACTTCAACTACCCCATACTCAAATCCGAAATTCAAAGACTGCTAAACGTTGACTTGGACAAAGCAGAAAAGACGCAAATCAAGAAAGGCAAATTCATCGTCACCGTTGACGGCAAAGAAAGCTCGGTTCCAGTCAAAGACCTCAGTGCCGCAGTAGAAAACGGATGCCTAAGTTGCCCAGACTTTGCATCAAAGTACGCAGACATATCCGTTGGTTCAGTCGGCAGCGAAGATGGACGCTCAACAGTGATAGTGCGGTCAGATGTTGGTGCAAAACTGCTAGAGGGTCTTGACTTAGAAAAGACCGAAGTAAAGAAGGAAGAAGTTATCAAACTAGCGGTCAACAAGAAGAAACGCGCAGAACAAAACGCTTAAGTCAAAACCTTAAAACCCCTTTCTTTCCTTTTTGTTTTGTTTTTATTTCATCACCTTCTCAAAAATTCGTTCAGGCATCTATCTTACTGCTTAACTGACGGGGCCTGAATCATCCTACGGGTTGATTTTGACTTTTCTATTCAAGGGTTCGGGTGCATCAAGCTGGTAAGCATTAAATTTATTAACGTGCCATCACGTAATAGAGTCAAGGGATAAAAATTGGAAACTGAAAAATTTAAACTCAAAGACCTAATCGACGGCATAGTCATACCAATTATTCTGGTGCTACTAATCTTCTTCCTAGCAATCTATGTTAACGTAACCGGAAGCTATCACATACTCGGAGAAGGTAACGTAATCGCTGTTATCCTAACCAGTGGCTTTGCTCAGATGATCGTGCTTGGTGTTCCAATGATTCTTGGCTTACTCTGGAACAAATGGGCAGGCGGAGCAGCAGGCTTCATTATGGGAGGCATGTACTATGTAGCCAGCGCTGGGCTCTACACAGCATATTACCAGGGAACCGCTAACTTCTACGGTGACATGAGCATGCTCGGCTACCTCGTGAACGCCATCGTCATCGGTTACATAGCTGGATCACTCAACAACAGGTCAACCAACTTTAAGCGTATGTTAGGCGCAGGCTTAACGGCAGCGATAATCACTGCAGTAATCCAAACATTCCTAAATCTCAACTTCGCACTCGAACCATCACGTAACATGGCACAAGCACAATGGGCTGACACATCAATTCTTGGAATCGCAGGCGCATACGGCTTCATACTGTCCTTTGTTCCAAGCATCGCTTTAGGCATAATAGTACCAATTCTCGCTAAAGTAATGACTTGGTATGGAATCCAGCCATTAAGGCACTAAACGTCAATTTCTCCCTTTTCTCTTTTTCTTTAGCTCACCAAAAGAAACAGCAAGTTCTTGAAACAGATTTGAAAGGGAAAAAAGTTGTTTAAGCAGTTTGCTTAGCGGCGAATTCCCAAGCTATATTGCCCTTCCAAACTTCGCCCTGCTTAGTAATCCGCACTTCCTTGTCATCAATCTCGATCAGCCCTTTCTCCAACAGGTTCTTAAGCTGCTTCGGGAAGACGTCCTCTGGCAGCTTACCGAATTTCTCCATAAACTCCTTTTTGCTTACCGGCAACCGCAAGTATAGCCTGCTCATTTCCCTCCGCATCATCTCATCGTCATCTGACTCAGAAAGCCTCTGGATAGGCAGTTTCCCAGCGCTTACCACCTTCATGTACTCGTTTATGTCTTCGATGTTACTATAGCTGAACCGTTGCAGATAACCCATAAAGCAGCCTGCGCCAGTTGTGAGGATTCCACCCCAAGGCCAGCCGTTGAGACAGTTCTCTCGCATGTGCCATTCAACGCGGCTAAAGCGGTCGTGACCTACAGCCTTGTAACCTGCTTTAGTTAACATATCGTAAGCCTTTAGGTAGAGCTGCTTTTCAAACTCTGCATCGCCAATCGGCGGTGACTTACCAGTCTTTATCATTTTTTCCAGCAAGGTGCCTGGATCCACATGCAGCGAGTAGGCATCGATTTCCACGTCTAATTCGATGGCTTTCTTTAGTGTTTGCTCCCAGCTTTCCATGGTTTGACCTGGAAGATTATACATTAAATCGACGCAAACGCACAGCCCGAGTTTTCTTGCATGGCGAATGGCTCGCTCGACGTCGGCAGCACTATCTGGAAGACAGAGGAGCTTTCGAATTTTATCATCAAAGGTTTGTGCACCCATATCCATCTGGTAAACGCCGTAGGCGGCGAGTTTATCGATTTTTGGCAGCGCCAAAGTTTTAGATGACCCAGTTACTTTGATGAAGTATTCTTTATTAGTGGTGAATCGTTGTTTGCAGAAGTCGATTAAATCAATCATCTGCTCTGCTGTTAAGACACTGGGGGTTCCCCCACCAAGCACTATCTCATCAAAAACGCTTGTCTTCACATACCGCGTTTTCGCATACATATCAAGCTCTTTCTTAAGCAGTAACAAATATTCCTCAATCTGCACCTTGCGTGTGGGCGCAGTTGGGAAATAGCAGAAAGCACACCTTGAATCACAAACCGATATCCAAGGCTGCAACTCCATAAGTCTTCCAGACGTATTCTCAGTGTCTAAGAATTTCATGAAAGCCTCATAAGTTTCCGCTTTAATGTCAGGGTAATCTCTGTAAGTATAAGGCGGCCAATTCTTTCTTTCACCATAAGCTTCTGACACGCCTTTCTCCTGGGCGATTGCCTTTGTCATTTTTAATTGTTCCTCTTTGATTGTACGGTTTAAAAACCGCTCGATAACGTAATAAAGTTTCCGTAAAAAAATAACAATTAACAAAACCTCCAATTCAGGCAAACCTGGCGATCAAGTAAAGGATAAAACTAAGGTTAAAACCTCGACAAACTGTTTTTTAAAAAAAAAAGCAAACGATGCTAACATCTGCAGCATTGTCTCTTTATTGTTCATTTGGTTATTTTTCTTAATGGCGGTTCCTTCCCGTTTTCGACGTATTAATTTTGGGTTCATTCAACATGCCCACGCATCCACATCCTGACGCCGCCAACATAGAACGATGTACTGCATGTGGCAAAAACTCCTTCGTCACACCACAACAGAACTCAAAAATCAACGCAACCACAAAAAGCAGCTGCCACCACAAAACATTTTGTGGCAACCCAAAAACAGCCACAACCACACAAAGCTTACGATGCAAGCATCCATCGACGTGATCCAAAAAAATTTTCATAAAAAGTCAAAATGAAGACAGAGCCATTTTGGTTCCTTGACAATGTTTAGTCTACATTTCTTGACTGAGCAGTTATTTATTCAAAGCCGATAGAAAAAACGAGCCTAAGAGTCATGACTGAAGCAGCAAAATTGCTTTGGCAAGGTCGCCTCCGCATTCTTCGAGCGCTTCTTTTGCTTTTTCAAGACTTTTTCCCGTTTGGTCTGCGACTAATTGTACGTCTTCTTGGCTGAATGCTGGCTTGGCTGGTGCGCCTGCTGTAGCTCGAGTTGAGGGTGATTGTTCGCTGACTTGTCCGCCTATAACTTGGTACATTTTTTGTCCTTGAACCTGAAGAATCGCAACTTCGGGCTCATCGATGACTATGTCTTTGCCTGTTGTGTGAATGATGACTTGCTGGACATCGGGCACAGTATCCATGTTCATGCCCATCCGTTGCATCATACGTTTTTGCTCTCGAGGATTCATGCGCCTATGCATAAGAGACACACCTTAACGGAAGATAATCACGTTACAAACTGATAAATTTAACTTTCCCCAACGCCATGCCGAACCTTCACCGCAACACCAGTTTTAAAAGCCTGCATTTCAACGCTTGAAAGCACCGCTCGTCCAACCGCCAAAACCAGCTTATTTTGATCGACCACTATGACTTCGTCTTTAGCGTGGATCTCGTCGTCCACTTTGACCACATGGGCTGCAAACACGTCTCCTCCATCAGCTACGAATTTGGAAACGCCATTTTGTATGGTGACTAAGCATTTAGGGGTAGGTTTGAACTGTGCCATGAGTTGGGCGGCTTTTATACTTAAGGAAAGCAATCCATCTGTGGGGCGCAAGGTTGCTAGTCGTTCGCCGTTTAGGTTGATGTAGCGTATTCTGCCAGTTCTGGGGGAAAGTATTATCTCTATGTTTTCGGGAAACAGTTGTATTCCGACGTTTTTGCCGAATTGGTAGTCGGCAATGCACCGTACTTTGGTTTTTGCGTTCTCCATGCGTTCACCGTGGCATAGTTTGTGTTTGATTCGACAAGTATAAACATAACAAGATAATAAAGACACTGAAAGGTGAAAACAGTACATGCGATGTGAAGTCTGCGGACGCAAAATCCACACTGAACCGATACGAGCCATAATTGAGGGAGCTAAACTTATAGTTTGCGTTGAATGCTCAAAACACGGCAAAGTAATCCTCCATGAAGAAGCAGACGTTTCGCAAAAGCCCACGGCAACTAAATCCACCATGCATCTTCCAGTCATCATTAAAAAACCGCCAGTAGCCCAAGTCCAGATAAGCCAAGAACTTATACATGACTACGCCAACAAAATCCGAACTGCACGAGAAAAACTGCTGCTTAGCCATGAAGACTTGGGCAAGAAAATCAACGAGAAAGCCTCGCTTCTCAAGCATATTGAAACCGGCAGAATGGCACCCAACAACCAACTTGCCGCCAAATTAGAACATGCCTTAAAAATTAAGTTACTGGTACCCATATCTGATGAAAAAGTCACAACAACCATTCCTAAAGCTGCAAGTCAAGGCTTAACTTTGGGAGACCTCATCGAGATGGACAAAACCGGCGAAGAGGAGGAGCCCAAAAAACGAAAGCCATCATAGCCCAACGACGCCTTAACCGGGAAGAATCAAGCTTAGACGAACTCAAGCGTTTAGCACTGTCCGCTGGCTACACAGTGGTTGGCATCCTTGAGCAAACCCGCAGACCCGATGCTCGCTACCAAATTGGTGCGGGTAAAGTGGAAGAACTCGCAAGGATGGTGCAAGAGACAGGCGCCGACAAAGTCATTTTCGATAACCCCTTACGTACCTTACAAACCTACAATTTAGCCAAAGCCACCCATGTCGAAGTCATCGACCGCTTCCAACTAATCCTTGAACTCTTCAACAAAAGAGCCACCACAACCGAAGCCCAACTCCAAATCCAACTTGCAACCCTACAAAACGAGCTAAAACATGCAAAAGAAAAAGTCCGCCTTGCCAAAGGCAGCGAACAACCCGGTTTCATGGGGTTAGGTGCCTACGAAGCAGACGTTTACAGAGACGCAATTAAACTTCAGGTTCAAACCATACGAAAGAAGCTAGCCGTGATACGAAGAAAACGGGAGCTGCAACGGGAAAGGCGCATGGAACTGGGTTTTTTGACCATTTCTCTTGCAGGGTATACCAGTGCTGGAAAAAGCACCCTCTTTAACGCTTTAACAGAAGAAACTGCCCGAGTCGACAAAACGCTATTCACAACGCTGTCCACTCAAACACGCATGATAGAGTTCTCTAACCGCAAATTTCTCTTAACCGACACCGTTGGCTTCATCGACCGCCTTCCAATTTCCCTCATCGAAGCCTTCCACTCCACCCTAGAAGAAACCATATTCTCAGACCTCATAATTCTAGTCTTAGACTTAAGCGAAAACCTCAGAATCATAGAGAAGAAACATAGAGTCTGCATGGAAACAATAGAACGTCTTGGCGCAGCAGGCATCCCCATGATTACGGCGCTAAACAAAATTGACTTAATTACACCAACCGAGCGAGACCAAAAACTCCAAGCACTCAAGAACGATATCAAAAACCCTATCTTGCTTTCAGCTAAATGCCAAACAAACCTCGACGAACTAAAAAAACACATTCTGCGCATTCTTGAAAATTACGTTCAAGCCCAATTCACTATACCGCTAGCAGGGAACTTTATGCCTTTCATCTCTTGGGTACACCAGAAAACAGACATACACACAGAAAACTACACAGATAACAAGCTGGAAGTCGTCTTCGAAGCTAACCCACAAGTAACAGAGCAAGTAAAAAAGAAAGTGGAAGAACTCAATGGAAAATTCCAAACCAACCCCGCTCGTTAACCAACCCAAAATCGTTGTCTTGCGTTGGGGTCACCGACCGCAAAGAGATGTTAGACTAACGACCCATGTAGCGTTGACCGCTAGGGCGCTGGGCGCCTCTGGTTTCATACTCTCGGATATCCAAGATCAACACATTGAGGAAACAGTAAACAAGATTTCCAAAAGATGGGGCGGGGATTTCAGGTTTGAAATGGGCACGCCATGGAAGAAAGCAATTTATGATTGGAGGTCAAGCGGCGGCATCGTGGTGCATTTGACGGTTTACGGTGAGAACCTTCAAGCAAGCGATGTGCTGGCAAAGATTAAGGCGCTAAACCGAGATGTAATGTTGCTGGTCGGCAGCCAAAAAGTACCAGGCGAATTCTACTCTGAGGAAGTCTCCGATTTCAACGTGGCGGTGGGGAATCAACCGCATTCCGAGTGTTCCGCTTTAGCCATTTTTTTAGACCGCTATTTTGAAGGCAAAGAGTTGGCTAAATCGTTTGAGAAAGCCAAAATAGAAATTGTGCCCAAGGAAAGGGGTAAAGAAATTAAAACTCACGTATTTTCCAAGTGAAGTTTGCAAGAAGAGTTTTATTGCACCTTGACGCAGTATTATAGGTGTCAAAAGGAAATTTGGCTATGTTGTCAACTATTGATGATGCAACTTTAATGAAAGTAGCATTGGCGTTAGGTGAAGAAGACGCGGTTAAGCTCATTGAGCACCTTAAAGGTGTAGACGAAATAACAGACGACGAAATCGCAAACAAAACTGGCATCCGCCTAAACTCAGTGCGCAAGATTCTCTACAAACTCTATGACCACTCGCTGGTTAGCCTCCGCCGCACACGCGACCCCAAAACTGGCTGGTTCATTTTTCACTGGAAACTTCAACCCGACCAGTTGGAAGGCTTCATCTTAAGCCAGAAACGTCGGGTACTCGAAAAACTCAACGTGCGGCTAGAATACGAAAAGAACCATGATTTCTACTACTGCGGCAGCCAAGAATGCAAACGCGTCCCCTTCGAGGAAGCCGTCGAAGTGGTTTTTCACTGTTCAAATTGCGGTAAACCACTGGTGCATTTTGCAAACGAAAAAATGATAAACAAACTCTCAGAAAAAGTAGAAATTCTAAGGAAGGAACTCGGTGAGTGATCGGCTTCCGAATAGGGAGCAAGCGATTCAACTTCTAAGAAAAGCCAACTGTCCAGTGCAAGTCGTTCACCATTGTCTAGCTGTAACAGACCTCGCTCTACAAATCGCCATTAAACTTCAAAGGCGTGGGCATAAAGTAAACCTTCGGCTCGTGGAAACAGGCGCCCTGCTCCATGATATAGGCCGGGCAAAAACCAACACTGTAGACCATGCGATAGCTGGGGGAGAATTAGCGCAGTCTTTAGGTTTGCCTCAGCCCGTGGTTCAGATTATCAAGAGCCATGTCGGCGCTGGAATCACCCAAAAAGAAGCTGCAGAGCTAGGGTGGCCACAAGATAGCTATGTGCCTGCTTCGCTTGAAGAGAAAATCGTTTCTTACGCTGACAAACGCATTGAACAACAAAAAATAATTCCTATTGAAGTAGAAATTATGCGGCTGAGAAACGAGGGAAAACTGGAGGCTGCAGAGCGAGTTAGAAAACTGCATGAAGAAATGATTGAATTGCTTGGCGAGGAAATTTGATTACCCTAACCTTATTGGTGAAAGCCTCACATACGGGGCAACTCAGGCAAGTCGAGGAGATGCTAAAAAACCAGTTTGAAGACTTAGAAGTTGAAGTCAGAGTTTTAGGCAGCTTACCAGGCAGGTGGGTGCAGGTTTCCCTCTTAGGCGAAGATGAGGGCGTAGCCACCAGCTACATCAAGAAAGAAATCGGAACTTGCCCAATTAGTATAGAAGATGCTTTGGCTACTGCCGATTTAAGAGGGTACATATCAAAAGTTGACGGTGCCAAACAAGAGTTAATGGTAGATGTTGGCGTTTTCGAGCCAAAGGTAACGCAAGCTACCATCCCAGTCCATACTTTGCAGATGCAACTTACCAATGGTCGAGAAGTTACTTTACAAAAAATCGCTAGCAGCTACGCGCTCTGTGAAGGCGTACCTTTGAACGTTAAACTGATCGCCGATAAAGGCGAAATCAAAGAAGGGGTGCTAGCAGAACTATCCGCTGTGCATGTTGAGAAAATGTTTAGGTGGCGAGATTCACTTCTTGATAGGTTGATTGTTCTGGGCGCATCAGAAGATTTTGTAAAGACGGTGCTGGAGCGGACAAGGCTTACCCGTGACGTCATCGACGTGGAGACGCTTGGTTTGTTTGAGCACGCTTTGACTTGCAAGTTGGGAACTGATGCCGCCGGCTTGATTCCTCGGATTGGCAGGTACATGAGAAATTCAGCGTTCGTGGTGTTTAGCGCCGCCAAAAACATCGGTTTTTGCGGTGAATAAGCATTAACCTTATAATAGTGTTCATAAATAATTAAACAATCTATAATCCAAAATAAAAGTGATTGAGAGGGGAGAGGGGCTCATGAGCCAAATAGATGATAGAGACAATAGAAGAAAATACAGAATTGATATTGGGGCCTACGGAAGCATAGGCATTGAAGCGCCAACAAAAGAGGAATGCTTAGAACTGTTCAAGGAAGTCACACGAACAAGACGTGACTCAAAACTCGACGAAGCAATAAGATAAAAACAGTCAGATAAGCCGCAGGCTTCCACCTTTTTGCCCCGCCAGCTACAGGCGATTAAAAAGATAATCGGTCGTCTACAATACATCGTGTTCTTCGTGACAATGCTTTTCATAGTCCTCTTTGCTGTCATAGACCGCTTGGTCAAGGGGGCATCGGAATTTTTTATCACGGGTTATTTCTGGCTCGGGAACAGTTACCCTCGGCTCGGTACTTCGACACCCACTCTCTTCACCTTCTCCAAACATAAATTCACCTCCAAAAACCTAACTTGCTAAAACAACCCATTATTTGGGTACCGAGAATTATATAGACTTGTGACTGTACGCATTCAACAACCAACGATTTAAACCATAAACAAACCTTCGGGCAAGAGCTTAAAAAAGAAAGAAAGGATGAAAAAATTTGCTTGTACTTAGTCTTCTATATGGCTCGCCTTTCTGCGATAGTAAATAACGCCTATGGCACCGCCAACTATCACGGCGATGAGAACGGCTATGACTACGATTGGCAAGGTATTATCTGAGGCGGTGTTGGTTGCGATGAGTATGCCATCCTCGCTAGCTGGGACTTCATTTGGAGTTCGAGTCGAGTTAGCATCTGTACTGTTGTCGTCTAGGGCATAAAGGATCGGGTCGCCACCGCTTGTGAGGGTTGAATTGTCGGGTGAGTCAGGTAAGGTTCCGTCGGTTGTGAGAGGTTGATCTGGGGCAAGTGGGGGCTCGGAGGGAGTTGATTCTTGGGCTACTGCCAAAGACATAAACATTCCACTTAGAAGAACTGTGGCTAATACGGATATGATGATTAGGTTGGCTTTTTTCATTTCTTATTCCCTTTTAGGTTTTTTCGCTGTTCAGTGTAGAGTCAGCTCATTTATTTAGCACCAAGCATGCGAACAAGCCGTCCAGTTTTTGGAACTAAACGTTAAAGAAATTAGAACAGATCAAACGAATGAATGAAGGGTTTAGCATCCTTTATCTACATGCGTTTTAGCCGCCAGCGCTGGCTTCCCAGTCTCGAGCGTCCCCTCAGCGGTGATAAGTTACCTCAAAACAAGTTCTTCCAATGACATCTCCGCGTTTGGCTTTTAACGCCTCAAGCAGAGACCTGTTGGCATGAGCTACGATAAAGTCATCAAGCTTTAAGACTATGATTTCATCAGATAGGTCAGCAAGGATACCTTGCGTAACAGTCGGATCCAACGTAGTCGCCTACCCGAAAACAATGAGAGCGCCAATGAAAACAGGAAAAAACAAACCAATAAATCCTACACTATCAAAGAACTGAAGTGGGCCGAGCCGGACTTGAACCGGCGACCTTTGGCTCGTAAAGCCAATGTCCTAACCAAGCTAGACGACCGGCCCCTGTTCTGCAATCCTTTTTTCTAAGGTTGATAGTGAAAGTGACATTGGTTAATATTAGAATTTTGTTTTCTATGCATCAAGCTCATGTCTGCTCAAATTTTTCAGCATGGGTGCTTCTAAGAGGGTAGGTGTTATTGGCTATTTTTAAGCCCTTGCCAATGTTAAAAATTTGGTATTTAGACGACGGGAGGCTCTCTGAGGAGCATCGGTTGTTTTGAGGGAAATTTTAAAATGCCCAACGTCAAGTAATCATTGCTGGGATGAACGAGTGGATACCAAAAACCTTAGCGCCCTCCTACGCTGTCATTACCAGCTATTCGGAGTGTTAACCGCAGCATTTTTGATTTTGGTGTCCATGGGAACCTACACCAACTGGGATGCGCAACTGGAATTTGAGGCGGCATCAAGTGTGGTTCACCAAGGTTTCCCTTACGTCACAACGGGTCTGATGATTAATCAACCGCCGCTTGGTTTCTACGTTGATGCGCCAGTCTTTCACCTAATGGGTTTATCATACCTAAACGGCATAGGCATAACCAGCGCTTTTGGGTTGGGTTGCGTTGTTCTGGTTTATGTCTTGGGTGCCCAGCTTTATGGCAGGAAAACCGGTTTGGCTGCATCGGCGTTGTTTGCCCTCGTGCCTTGGCATGTCTACATCTCAAGAATCTTCCTCATAGATGTTCAATGCCTGTTTTTTAGCTTGCTCTTCTTAAATGTCGGCATATTGGCTATCAAGCGCAACTCTGAGAAGCTGGTGCTGCTTTCCGGATTGTTTTTTGGGCTGGCGTTGCTGACAAAGCTGTTTGCCATGTTCATGCTTGTGCCGCTTTTACTGATAGTGTTTTTTGAAAGAACAAGGAGCGACTTCCAGCTTACTCTTCGAAAAGCTCTTGTTTTTTTAGCGCCAGCATGCGTGCTTCAGGCAGCTTGGTTCGGCGTATTCGCTCAGCAAAACTTCTTCGGTGTCTACTTTAGCAGTGATTTAACGCATCCTGAACACATAGCGAACCCTAATCCATTGTTTTTGCCTCAAGTTGTCATCAACAGCACGGGTTGGTTTTTGATTGCATCAGGGCTATTCTCTTTGGCACTAATGCTGGTTTACTGGCGGTTGTTCGCAGACAAGAAAAGCATGGATTTGGTTTGTTTAGGTGCGATAGCGACGATTGCAGGGTTGGATATGCTGTTGGTGTTTGTTTTACGTCTCACGGTGCCCTATGTTAGTGCTTTCAAATACAACTATGTAACTCTGCCGTTTTACTGCCTGTTAGCAGCATCGATTGTAAAAAAGGCTGGAGTTCTTGTTAATTCATCAGAAACAAAAAAATTAAAACGCATCGCTAGGTGGGTGCTTGCAGGGGCTGGTGTGATTCTGCTTTTTGCCGCTCTGTTTGAGAGCATTCTGTTCCTCAATGAGTGGGATGGCTTTGTAGCCTTCGAAGTGGATTCTGAGGGGCACTATTTTCCCTTCAACGTTTATTCGCCGATGAACAGCGATTTCTTCCTAAGCTTCCACTATGCCGCCCTCGCCATTATCGTGATTTCGATCTTGTCGCCCTACATTTGGCGGGCGCTTAAAAAACCAGCGGGTTGGTTACGCATGGTCTTATCAAGTTGAAGGTTTAGACCTGTCATTTGTAATTTTTTACCTAAATTCTTAAGGGTTAGGTACGACATGGTTAGTGGATAACTGAGGAAAAACCTTGAGCAACACCATTAGTCGGCTTTGGAAAAACGATAATGTGAAATCTGCAACGGTTATAATCATCATAGTAGCGTTGGTGCTGGGGTTCTTCTTTGGCTTACAATTCATTCTCCATACTCCCGTGCCAATAAGGGTGGTTGAAAGCGGCAGCATGTGCGTCCCATACGACGGATTCTGCGACGGTTGGGACCACCCATTTAGCAAAACCTTACACGTTGGAGACATCATTATAATTCAAGGGGTAGACCCCAAAGACTTAAACGCCAACTACCCCAACAGCGACATCATCGTCTATCAGAACCCCACGGACCTCTCAGCCGTGCCCATAGTCCACCGGATAGTGGCAAAATACGAAGTCAACGGCACCTATTACTTCCAAACCAAAGGCGACGGTAACGGGCGCAAATACCCCGCTGTGCCTTCTCCCTCAGAATATGATTCTAACACTCTTTGGCCAGGAAACGGTGAAGGTGTGCCGCAGAGCCTTGTGGTCGGCAGAGTAGTGATGCGCATTCCGTGGTTTGGCTGGATTACGCTGTTTATGCGAAGCAACTCTTGGGGGTTGCCCTTGGTCATTGCGCTTATACTGTTGCTTATAGTGCTGGAGTTTGTTATCCCCATAATTAGAGGTAGAAAAACTGAGCCCAAAGCCAAAGAAGAAAGCAAACCGGACAATGCGCTCCCAACTCTTCATCTTAAATTGTTGTACGTAAAGCTCCGCATGTGCTATCCGCATCGTTATCCGACGTCACTCATTAAGACGTAAGATGAATAGGGTTGCCTTAAGGACGGTGTCTAAAATTCAGGTTTAAATAGGCAGTTAACCCTAGTTCTTGCGGTGAACAATTTGGTTTCCCAAAAAATTCTAGATTTTTTAAACAAAGGTATAGCCCGAGAACTCCAAGTCAGCATCCAATACATGTGGCAGCACGTGCAAGTCACAGGCACCGATGGTGCCCTCGTAGAAGGCATTTTCCGCAAAATCGCCATCGCAGAGATGAAGCATGCGGAACGCCTCGCGGAACGTTTAGATTACCTTAACGGTGTGCCGACAACCCAGCCCAACCCAATCTTCGTTGGTGGCAGCCTAATCGAGATGCTAAAGCAGAACGAACAGGATGAGGAAGAAGCAATTCGCCTCTACAAACAAGCTATTCAAACCGCGGCAGAAGAAGGTGACTACACTACTCGGCGCATGCTGGAGGAGATTCTTGCCGAGGAAGAGGAACACATCAACACTTTTGGCAAACTCTTA
Source organism: Candidatus Bathyarchaeota archaeon (assembly GCA_026014665.1). Classification (GTDB taxonomy): domain Archaea; phylum Thermoproteota; class Bathyarchaeia; order Bathyarchaeales; family Bathycorpusculaceae; genus Bathycorpusculum. Next base: position 200,032 of record JAOZHX010000017.1, on the reverse strand, counting down.
GTGGGCATGACAGAACCCTTTACACAGCCTGGGACATCAAAAATCGAATAAACTCACATCGGAGGCAGGCGAAGGGCGACGCTTTGGAGGCCGGTTCCAAGAGCAAATAAGCTATTCAAAAGCAGACGAGGTTACAACAAGCAACAGTTTCTTCTCTTCCGCCTTTATAAAAGGGGGCTATAGGTTTTCTTAACGTTTGATTATTTTAGAGAACCATAGCTAATAAAAGGGAAGACTCTCTCAATCGGTGAGAGAACATTCTAGCGAAAACTTGGTTTCTTTACTCGATTACCTGAATTGCACCCTCAGGGCATTGTGCTTCGCACGCTCTGCAGACCAAGCATTCACTTGATTTGCTGGGCACTGACTTGCCATCTTTTATTTCATAAACGCCAACAGGGCAAGTATTGACACAAGTTTCACATCCGGTGCATTTAGGATCGACAACAATTTTTACCATATTTGTCTACCTCTGTAATATTTTATTGAAAACCCTCTTTTGTAAAATAAAAGGGTTTAGGTGTTTTACCGTATTTTTTCACGTAAACGTACCATAATTCCACTGATGGTTGATTCAGCCTTATCACGTCTTTTCTGGTAGTCAGCTATGTTTCGTTTATAGGTTTCCAACGGAATTTCGCCCCTACTTTGGCGGACTTCCAAATTTGCGATACCCTCCTCTGCTTCAGCCAAATCTGCTTCTGCTGCATCAAGCTGCTCAACTATGTCTGGGTAAGTGCCACCTGAGCTGGCGAATTGTTCTTTGGTTTGCTGTATGTTTCGTGTTAAACCTTCGATTCTTGTTTCTACAGCTTTCCTTTGCACCTTGTACTGTCGCCTAGGAATTTTACCCTTCTGTGCACGTGAATCCAACGATTTCAACTCGGCACTCAACCGTTTTCGATCCTCATAAGCATCGAGAAATTCCCTTATTTCGTCTGGCGTTATATGATGAGCAACCTTCGGTTCAGCATGAGATGGCTGCTCTGCAGTTGCCGTTGACGTTGAAGACTTATATGTAGGCAATCGTTCCGTCCGAGGGATAATAGATTCTTCTTGCGGCCTGCGTTTCCGCACAAACACGACCGCAACACATCCTATTACCGCCAGAAGCGCAGCCCAGATTGTGGGTCTAAAAGATGACCAAACGGGGTTGTAGTCGTAGGAGATTTGGATAGTGTTGGGTTGTGGAGTAAGCAGGTCTAGAAAGCTTATTCCGTCGCGTGTGATGGTGAGTGTGTCTTGGTAGGGTTCTCTGGTGAGGATCGATGAAGGATCTAGTGATGATATTTTGGGCGTTAGGATCGTAGCGCCTTCGGGTGGGGTGAAGACGATGCTTGCGTGGTTGACGAAGTAGTGGAGTTCGGGGAACAGTGGGAAATCGTCTAGAAGGTAGTGGCCGTTTTGCAGTTTTGCGCTGGGTAGGTTATATTGTACTGTTAGGGTGGTTGATTGGTTGGCTAATATGAATGTTGATAGCGTTGCGGTTACCATTAAGTTGCCGTATGGGGAGGTTGCTTTTGTGGTGGATAGGGCTCTGCCGACATCGTCTTTGACTACTAAATTGGCTGCGTTGTTGGGTACGCTGAATATGAAAGATTGCATGGTGCTGGTGGCATTGTTGGTTATTCGGTAGCTATCAGAGACGGTGACTTCTCCTGCTGGGTCGATGGTTACTTGTCGGTTTAGGTTGCTTATTGTTGAGAGTTGGAGTTCTCCGATGGGTTCTTGGAAGTTGGCGGTTGCTATAGAGTAGGTGTAGGCTGGCAGGTTTGGTTTGGTGTAGGTTTGGCTGTTGATGTTTCCGTCGTCTTTGTTTATGGTTATGGTCGTTGGGGTGGTGGGGAAGGTTAGGTTGGCATTGCATGTTCCGACTGGTTGGGTGAAACTGGGGTAGGCTGGAAAGTCAAGTGTGAAAGCGGTGCTTGATTGTTCAGTGATTAATCTATTGGAGAGAACGAATGCAACTGTAAATACTTTAGGTGTGTTTCCGTTGAAGTTTATTTGGACCGCGTAAAATCCGCTTCGATCGCCTAGTTGCATGCCTGGGTTGATTTGGTAAGTGTGGTTGGAGTCGTATGCTATGGTTTTTAGGATGTTGGCGCTGTATTGGTATGGAAGGGCTATCATAAAGTCGTTGGTAACTTGTCCTGAAACGTAGATGGTGTCGGAAATTATTATGTGGCCTGAATAGAGTACTTGGATGTTGTGGTCTACTCTGTCGATGGTGTAGTTGGTTGTTTGGGCGTAAACTGGGGTGGGAGATATGGCAATCGGCAACATGACGATTAGTGAGAATGCCATTGTTATGAGTAGTGCGGTGTTTTGTTTCATCGGATTCACCGAGGTTGTTTTTTATTGTTATGTCAAGTTATTTATTTACCTTTACCGTAGGAGGTGTCGTATTTAGGGCTTTAACTTTTAGAGCAAAATGTGAGTGGTTAGCTGTTTTTGCAGTTTCGCTTACGTTTGTGAAAAAAACTATAGCCCCCTTTTTTATAGTCTGAGCAACTGCATAGAAGAGAATGCTTAAGCATCGTGAGTTCATTTTTTGCGTGAACTGTTTCCTCGGCAATTGCCAGAAAAATCTGTTTGTTCCTTGGGCATTTGCTGGAAATTCTGATGGTAGCGGGGACTAGATTTGAACTAGTGATCTCTGGGTGTCTCACAGCCGAATTGGCGGTTATGAGCCCAGCGGGTTAATCCTGGCTACCCCACCCCGCTTCGTTTTGATGAGGCACATTTTTCGGTGCAACCTATTACTTGACTTGCCAAATATTAATAGTTTCTTTTTGTGGTTGTGGCAAAGAATTTTAGAGGCGACCCTATTTTGCTATGCACGAGTGGTTTGCTTTGGATAAGCCGTATTTACGTAAGCTTTCAAGTCCGCAGTTGGACAACCCGATTTTTGTGCAGGGCTTGCCGGGGTTTGGTAACGTGGGGCGGATTGCGGCTCATTTGCTGATAAGGTTCTTCGATGCTAAGCCGTTTGCCGAGTTGTATTCACCTTCCTTTCCTGATTATATAGCTATAAGCTCCAAGGGCATCTGCCATCTGCCGCGCTATGAATTCTATTACGCTCCCATGGAAAAGAACAACTTGGTAATAATGACAGGGGAAATTCAGCCCTCTTTTGATGATGTGGTTGCGCACTATGACATATGCGAATATGTCCTTGACTTTGCGGAGTCCATCGGTTGCCGCTTCATCGTAACCATGGGCGGCGTCCCCATAGCAGAAGACAAAACCCAAGTCTATATAGCAGCAACCTCAGCGCGGTTAGCAACAGAGTTCATGGAGAAAGGCGGAGTCATTTACAGCAAAGGCAGAATCGTCGGCGGTACAGGCTTAACTTTGGCTCTGGCTAAGGAACGTAAAATCGACGGCGTTAGCTTGCTGGGAACAACGATGGGTTTTAAGGCTGATAGGGAAGCTGGGTTTTCGGTTTTCAAGTTTTTGATGAAGGCTTTAGGAAAAGAGATAAAAGAAGGTTTTGTAGAGAACAATCAACCCGAAGAGTAGCTGTAGGCTGGGCGTCACATGAGCGAAGAAAATGAAAACATCCAAGTGAGCGGAATAGAATCCAAGTTAACCAGAATTACACTTATCATCGTTACTGTACTCCTCATATTTGTTGGACCCACCTACATTCCCTACCTAATGGCAAACATCTTGGGCATCGAGTACTTCGTCTCCATCGGAGTTGGCGCAATCCTCTTCATAATCGGCATAATAATGCTCATCTACCTCATCCGCAAAAAAGTCGTAACTTAAAATTTTGCCTCAGATACCCTAGAGTGCATCATCCAATCAGCTTTTTAGATTCGTCATCGGCAAACCAATAGGGCAGAATCTAGCCTATTAAAGTATGCTGCAATCTTTGGGAAAGTAACGTTTAGTTAGAATATGCTGTAGCAATACATAAGGCATATTAGATGTGCTGGAAGACTACCTGCTATGCAGAGCAAGCCTCCAAGCCACCCCACCATAATCAACGGTAAAGTGCGGGGGGTCAAACGAACAACCATCATTCTCGAACCCAAAGAACGCGAATTCATACAAACCCTCATCACGGAAGGCAAAGAACCAGGCATTAAACAACTAATTTCTAAAATGATAGACATTTACAAGAACATGATGATTTATGATTGGAAATTTCCTGGAGAATACTACTGTGGAATCAGCCGTGTCGTATTCATTAACGTTGAATTCTTAAACATCCTCACCCAGCAAATCCCCAAGGAGCAGTGGTGTAAAATCGGGGAAAGAATGGGGGATGTATTGAAAGTATCTATACAATCAACGCTTGGCGTGGATGCTAGCAAACAAGAGCATTGGCCAGCAGTATTTGAACGGCTTAAAGTGCAGGGTTTTGGTGATTTCTACCTAAAGGATAAATTTCTACTTCTTAAAACTCCCTTCATTCACGAATGCGACATTTGGAAAGGAATCATGGAGGGTTTGCTAAGCGTTGAGTTGGAGACCCGAAACGCGATTCCTCCGCTGGTTTTTGAGGTTAAAAAACATAATTGATCCTTCCCATCTGATCGACTGGTGCATTTAGAGAGTTAAATATAGGGAAACAAGTTTATATGGAAGACAGGCGTTGTGGTGTCTTCCAGTGACGTATGATGAGGGATTGCGTTCATACAAGGCGATTGCCTTCATTGAAAGCTTAGCACTTCGTTATGTGAAATTAGGCGCAACCCCGCAGCAAATCGTTCTCTCAAATAAAACAACCCTTAGACAATTCTCTAAAAATTTAGGTGGAAAGAATTATGGATAAGATAAAATTTGCCATCCCAAAAGGCTCCCTAGAAAAAGCAACCGCAGAGTTCTTTTCTAAATCTGGGTTTAAGATAGGTGGAACAGAACGCACATACCGCCCAAGCATAAACGACCCCCAAATAGAAATGAAAGTCCTGCGACCCCAAGAAATCCCCGTGTTCGTCAGTGAAGGCTTACAAGACATAGGCATCACAGGCGAAGATTGGGTACGGGAAAACAAAGCTGATGTGGAAGTGCTCCAGAACCTTGAGTACGGGAAAATCCGCTTAGTCATCGCTGTGCCGAAAAGCGTTCCAGAAGGCACAACGCTCGGTGAGTTCATGGAGTCCATTTGGACGCAGGGCAAGAATTTTAGAGTAAGCACTGAATACCTCAACATTGCATCGGAATACCTAAAAAGCATCCCAGAATACAAGAAACGTTTCGGCGACATGGACCCGTTGATTGTGACCCCGTGGTGGAGAAAAGGAGACAACCCCAGAGCTAAAATCTTCCTTTCTTTTGGCGCCACTGAAGCGAAACCGCCGGAAAACAGCGACTGCATCATGGATGTTACTGAAACAGGCACAACCATCGAAGCTAACAACTTGCGTATCATAGAGACGGTCTTAAAATCAAACGCAATCCTAATCGCCAACAAAAAAGCTCTCGAGGACCCTGAGAAACGAGAAAAAATCTACGACATAGTCGCCTTACTAAAGGGCGTAGTGGACGGTTCGAAGAGAATCCACATATTCGTCAACGTCAAGAAGGCTAACTTGCAAAAACTGCTAACTGAGCTGCCTGCGCTAAAAAACCCGACAATATCCCCGCTGGCGGATGAAGATTGGGTGAGCGTTAACACTGTCATCGAGAAAGACTGCCTAATCACGCTGTTGCCGAAAATCCGCCAAATTGCTCAAGGCTTAGTCGTTTACGAACCCCGTCAGGTGCTGGCGCTTGATGAGATTGCACGGAGAGAAGAGGGTAGATGCGCAAAAGATTCGTCATGAAAGTTTGGAGTTCAAAAGAGCTGCCGGCTGATTGGTTTAAACGGCAGAAAGCAGACGAAAAAGCAGCCCAAGCTCTGCAGGACAGCGTTAGAGCAATAATTGCCCAAGTTCGAAAAGACGGAGATGGGGCACTGTTAGAGCTTGCGTTAAAATTCGACAAAGCCACGCTGACGCCGCAAACTCTCAGGGTGTCGGCAAAGGAAATCAAGGAAGCATACCAGAAAGTCAGCCCAAAACAAATCGCCGCCCTACAATTCATGAAAGCAAGGGTTGAAACTTTCCAAAGGCGACTGCTAACACAAACCGACATTACAACCCAAATTGACGGAATCACCGTTCAAACGATTCTGCGCCCGCTTGAAAGTGTCGGATGCTACATTCCAGGAGGGCAGGCGGCTTACCCCAGCACTGTTGCTATGACGGTTGTTCCAGCCAAAGTAGCAGGCGTCCCACGGGTGGTCGTGTGTTCACCGTCGGATTCTGAGGGAAAGGTTAACTCGCTTGTGCTTGTTGCCGCCGACATCTGTGGCGTAGATGAAGTTTACAAGGTCGGCGGAGCCCAAGCCATCGCCGCGTTGGCTTACGGAACCGACACTATAGCGCCCGTACGCAAAATTGTCGGTCCAGGCAGCAAGTATGTGACGGAAGCCAAAGTCCAAGTCTCCATGGATGTCGCAATCGACATGCCTGCTGGACCCAGTGAAGTCCTCATACTGGCTGACGAGTCGGCGGATGCACGGCTAATCGCCTACGACATGGCTTCACAGGCTGAGCACGGAACCGATAGTGTAGCGGGGCTGATAACAACTTCCGACAAACTTGCCAAGCAAGTGCAGGAAACCGTCGGAAAAATAGCTTTAGAGGCGAATAGAGGCGATAAAATTCAGGGGTCATTAGCTAACTATGGTTTCATAGTAACCTGCAAGACCATGGAGGAGGCAGTTGCGTTGACGAACCAGTTTGCTGCCGAACACTTGGAAGTCATGACAGCTGACGCAAAAGAGCTAGTAGCCAAACTCACCGCTGGACTCATACTTGTTGGTTCTTACAGTCCCGTGCCCCTGAGCGACTACGTTAGTGGCACAAATCATGTGCTTCCGACAGGTGCCTTTGCTAAATCCTTCTCTGGGTTGTCAGTCTTCGATTTTATGCGGCGGGTCAGCATCGTTGAATGCTCAAAGGCTGGCTTAGAGAAAGCGGCAGAAAGCATCAGGGTGCTAACGGACGCGGAGAATTTGCCAAACCATTACAAGGCGATAGCTGTGAGGTTAACCAAATGAGCATGACTTACCGCAAATGGATATCGCAAAAACTCGAAAAACTCAATGCCATAGACTGCTACTCAGCAGGAATCACGCCTGAAGCCTTAGCTCGGCAAATCGGCGTTAACCCCAAAGAAATCGTCAAGCTCAACTTCAACGAGAACTTCTTCGTAGACCGCGCAAAACAATCAGAGCTGATTAAGGAGTTAGCAGACGAAATAGACCTGCGCATGTACCCAGAAGACGAAGAGGGCAAGCTCCGCGAGGCACTCACCGCCTACATGGGTGTCCCAAAGGATTACCTGACAATCGGTAACGCAGGCGACGAGCTGATTGACCGCATAATTCGTCTCTTCATCGAAAAAGGCGATGCCGCTGTCTCGTTTGCGCCTTCCTTTGCTATCCCGCGTCTTTGTATGAAACGGCTCGGAGGCGAATACAAGGCGGTGCCGCTTAAAGATGACTTCCAACTTGATGTACCCGCCATGCTCTCACAGTTCTCCGATAAAACACGTTTGCTCTACCTGTGCTCCCCCAACAACCCAACCGCCAACCAGATGAAAACCGAAGATGTTGAAACCCTTGCTAAAGCATTCCCAGGAATCGTCATCTTGGATGAGGCGTACGGCGAGTTCGCCGACTACTCCTTTGTGCCCCGCATCCGAGAGTTCCCAAATATGATAATCCTGCGCACGTTCTCCAAAGCGTTCGGACTGGCGATGCTGCGGCTGGGCTACTCCGTTTCGAACCCAGAGTTGGCCAAGGTGCTAACGGAGAGGGCGCCGCTGCCCTACCCTGTGAGTGGTTTTTCAATCCGCATGGGCATCAAAATGCTAAAGAACATGGACATCATGCGCACGGCTGTGGCAGCGCTAAAGACAGAACGCGGAAAACTCATAGAGACACTAAACCAAATAGATGGCGTGCAAGCTTTCTCCTCGCAAGCCGATTTCATCTTGGTGAACACGCAAAAACCCGCAGACGAGGTCTACCAGAAACTCTTGGCTAGGGGCATCATGCTCAAGAAATGGGGCAATCTGCTCCAATACCCAAACTGCTTCCGCGTCACCGTTGGCTTGCCTGAGATGAACGCTAAGCTAATAGAGGCGCTAAAACAAATTCAAGGTGATTAGAATGCGTAAAGAAGAAGTGTACCGTAAAACCAAAGAAACCGAAGTCAAAGTAGCCGTGAACCTAGACGGCGAAGGCAAAGTCTCCGTCTGCACACCCGTCCCCTTCCTAAACCACATGGTCACCTCACTTGCAACCCACAGCCTAATCGACATATCCGCCAGCGTCACTGGCGACTTGGCACACCACAGCGTCGAAGACTTGGCGCTTGGACTTGGCGAAGCACTCAACAAAGCCCTAGGCACACGTGAAGGCATCACCCGCTTTGGCAGCGCCGCCGCACCCATGGACTGCTCCTTAGCATTTGCCGCCGTGGACTTGGTCAAGCGACCTTACTTCAAAATCGACCTAAAACTCAAAGGCAAAAAAGTAGAAGACATGCCGACCGAGGACATCGTGCACTTCTTTGAATCCTTAGCCCAGTCACTGCAAGCAAACGTACACATCTTCGTGGAATACGGCAGCAACGACCACCACAAAGCAGAAGCCGCAACCAAAGCCCTCGCACTCTCGCTAAGACAAGCAGTAGCCATGGACCCAAGACGCAAAGGCGTGCCCAGTTCCAAAGGAGTTATCTGATGCCAAACGCAGTAATCTTTGATTATGGAGTAGGCAACCTTCTTAGCCTAAAAACCGCCCTGGAGAAAGCAGGCTTAACCACCATCATCGGCACCGCAGCAAAGGACTTAGCCAAAGCCGACGCCATCGCATTGCCAGGTGTCGGAAGCTTCACCGCCGCCGCAAGCAAACTCGGCGCTGTCAAAGAAACTCTTCAAGCTAAAGTCAACGGTGGCACGCCGCTTCTCGGCATCTGCCTTGGGCTGCAGTTGTTCTTTGAGTCAAGCGAGGAGGGACCGGGCGAGGGCTTGGCCTTCTTTGAGGGCAGAAACGTGCAGTTACCCAGTACAGTTAAGGTTCCTCATATGGGTTGGAACACGCTAAACATCGTCCAAGCAAACGAGCTCTTCGACGGCGTAGCCGAAGGCACCTACGTTTACTTTGTCCACTCGCTCTACCCAGTGCCAAAAGACAAAAGCATAATCATCACAACAACCGAATACGGCACAACCTTCACCTCAGCAGTCGCTAGCAGAAACATCTACGGCACCCAGTTCCACCCGGAAAAATCAGGCGATATGGGGATAAGAATCCTAAAAAACTTCGCCAGGACAGTCAAAAGGTGATTTTGCGTTGCAGTTGATTCCAGCGATAGATTTGATGGGTGGAAAAATCGTCCGCTTAACAAAAGGCCAAGTGGAAACCGCTAAAACCTACGAAAAACAGTTCGGCACCCCAGTTGAAGCCGCAAAACGCTGGCATGACGAGGGCGCTGGCAAACTACACATCATCGATTTGGACGCAGCGTTCGGCATCGGAAACAACCACGCAGTTATCGCTGAGGTTGCACGAAACGTTGCCTTGCCAATCCAGGTCGGAGGCGGAATCCGTAACTACGAAATCGCACAAAAACTCTTCGAAACAGGCATAACCCAGGTCATACTGGGCGCTTTAGCTTTCAGCGACCCCTCAGCCATCAAGAAAATTCAGCAGAAATTCGGCAAAGAATCAGTCATCGTTGCCTTGGACAACAAGGATGGGCAGGTCATGGTTGAGGGCTGGCGAACCAAAACCGCCATGACCGTGGACGATGCCCTAGACAAGTTCACTGCTCTTGGCGTAAACCGCTTCCTCATCACATCGATTGCCCAAGACGGCATGCTCTCTGGTCCTGACCTGCAAACCCTCAGTTCAGCCGTGCTCTACCCAAACGCTAAAATCATCGCGGCGGGCGGCATCGGCAGCATCGGGGATTTGGCTGCTCTCAAAGACATCGGCGTGGAGGGTGCGGTCATCGGCAAAGCCCTATATGAGGGAAGGTTCACTCTAAAAGAAGCCATAGAGAAGATAGGAGTCTAAGTTATGCCGCTGGCTAAACGAATCATACCTTGCCTTGACGTTGACCACGGGAAAGTAGTCAAGTGCATAAACTTTCTCAATCCTAAGCAGGCAGGTGACCCAGTTGAGATGGCGCAACGTTATTCTGATGACGGCGCTGACGAGTTGGTTTTCCTCGACATCACTGCTTCGCATGAGAAACGCGACATCATGCGCAAGTATGTTGAAGGAGTGGCCAGAGCCATAAACATTCCCTTCACTGTCGGCGGAGGAATACGCAACGTGTCGGATGCCCGGCTGGTTTTGTGCAGTGGCGCTGACAAAGTGTCGGTTAACACTGCGGCAGTAGAGAATCCAAAGTTAATCACTGAGTTAGCTGACGTTTTTGGGCGCCAATGTGTAGTCACTGCAATCGATGCTAAGCGCAACCGCACGCCAAGCGAGGACAAGATTATGGTTGGCACGGCAGAGGGCAAGGTGTGGTTTGAAGTGGTCACTTACGGAGGCAGAAAACCCACAGGCAAAGATGCCATAGCATGGGCGCTGGAGGCGGAGCGTCTTGGTGCTGGAGAGTTCTTGGTCACGTCAATGGATAGAGACGGAACAAAAGACGGCTACGACATAGAGTTAACCCGAACCATTTCCGAACGCGTCAACGTACCAGTCATCGCAAGCGGCGGCGCAGGCATTCCAAAACACCTCTTTGATGTCTTCACCGAAGGCAAGGCAGACGCGGCGTTGGCGGCTTCAATTTTCCACTACAACCAGTATCCAGTGCCTGTGGTTAAGGATTACCTGCGCAAGATGGGGGTGACGATACGAACATAAATACGGATTTGCTTGAGAAGCTTGATTTCAAGAAAGGCAACGGGCTTATCCCCGTCATCGTTCAAGACGCCAAAACAAAAGAAATCCTCATGCAGGCATACGCCAACAAGGAAGCAGTAGAGCACACACTAAAAACCAAGAAAGCGACGTACTGGAGCCGCAGCCGAAATGAACTATGGATTAAAGGCGAAACCAGCGGGCACACACAAAAAGTCATCTCAGTAGCCACAGACTGCGACTACGACTCACTGCTCTACTTGGTTGAGCAGACAGGTCCAGCATGCCACACTGGAGAATACAGCTGCTTCCACAACAAACTACTCTAACCCGCCCCCTCTTTCTTATCCCATTTTTGTAAAAGCTTATTTCTTCAAAGCTCTAATTCTTACTTATGGAAATCCAAGTTGAGAAGCTGCCCAAAACACTCAGGGCGAGAGGCATAGAAAAGAAACTTGCGGAGGTTTGCAGGAGAAACGATTTGTTTTTTGGCAGTTTTCGGCTCGTTTGTTCGAGGACAGGAAAGGATCGATAGCGACGTGGATGTCGCAGTCGAGTTCGACAAGACTAAGCCTAAATCTCTGGATTTAATTCGCTTGGAAGACGAATTAAGCAGTGTTTTTAATCGCAAAGTAGACCTTGGCGTATATAGCAGTTTAAACCCACATGTGGCGGACGACGTTAAGAAAGAGATGCGGGTCATTTATGAAAAAGGATAAGGTCTACTTAACGCATATTTTAGACGCAATCTCTGATACAGAAAGTTTCATGAAAAGAGTTTCTCAGGAAGAATTTTTTGAGAAACCGAGAGAAACAGTACGCTGTCTTGCGTGCGTTTGAAATTATCGGTGAAGCAACCAAAAACTTGAGCAGCGAACTGAAAATAAAAAACCCCGATACTGATTGGAAACGAATCGCGGGGATGAGAGATAAGCTGATTCACGCATATTTTGGCGTTAATCTGCCTTTGGTCTGGCAAACCATCAAAAAAGACCTGCCTAAACTAAAGAAAAAAGCCAAGGAACTGCTAAATAGTTTCAGTAACTCATCTAACGAACTCTTGTGTTAATCCTTTTAAAGAGAAAGCGTTTTTATTACTCATGGTTGTGAATTGTTATGTCTCTTCATGAAGCCATGCTCTACGAACGCGAAAAAGAAGGCAAAGTGCAATGTTGTCTATGCTCTAGGCGCTGTTTGATTAGTGACGGCGCGCAAGGCTTCTGTTTGGTCCGCCAAAACAAAGGCGGCACCCTTTACACGCTCAACTATGGCAAAGCCGTGTCAGCTGGCGTTGACCCAATTGGCAAAAAACCGCTTTCCCACTTCAACCCTGGCGCGCTGGTCTTATCGATTGCGGCGGCTGGCTGTAATTTCCGCTGCCAATTCTGCGACAACTGGATGATAAGCCAAGATAAGGAAGTCGCGGGCAGACCATTCCCCCCTGAGGAAGTTGTGAAATCAGCTAAGGACAGCATGTGCCAGGGAATCAGTTACACCTACACTGAACCCACGATTTTCATGGAGTACGCTTACGACACCGCCAAACTGGCGAAAGAAGCAGGGCTGTTTAATACGTTTGTGACCAACGGTTACATGACGCCTGAAGCTGTCCGCACCATTGCGCCTTACTTGGATGCTGCCACGGTTGACTTTAAGGGCGGAGCCGACCCAGACTTCTACAAGTCCGTGATGGCAGTGCCCAAAGTCGAGCACATCTACGAGACCTTAAAGGAGCTAAAACTGCAAGACGTCCACATTGAAATCACTAATCTTGTGGTTCCGAAAATCGGCGATTCCATGGATCGCATACGTGCGATGGCTAAGTGGATTAAGGATTACTTGGGCGCGGACACGGTTTTCCACCTTTTGCGTTTCCACCCCGACTACAAACTAACCACCATCCCAGCCACAAGAATTGAGGACATGGAGCGAGCTTACATGACGGCTAAGAACGAGGGCTTAAACTACGTTTACATGGGCAACGTGCCTGGTCACCCAGCGGAGAACACCTACTGCCCCAACTGCGACACCGCCGTCATAAAACGCACTAGTTTCGAGATTACCCAGTGGAACCTAACCAGCGACATGCATTGCCCCGTGTGTGGACACCCAATCCCCATAAAAGGCAAGCTACACCACAGCAACCAGCGTTTCCCCTACGCCCTGTTTTAGACAAAAAAGCGAAATGAAAATGTGGAGAAACCAAAGCAACCCGGCTTTTTTCCAGACGACAGGTTAGCAAAGAAGAGCTTAGCCAGGTACTTTGCCATCGTGAGCAACAAGAAAAGAGCCAAGTTCTTATTAGCCAAAAAAGTCCCAACTGAGTCTGGCAGCGACGACTCTTCTTTGGATGCTCTTTGGAAAAAACATGAAAAAGCAACCGATGCCTTCTTGGATTTTGAGCACCAAGTTGACGCTGGGGTGGATTTTGATGCCGTTGTTCTGCCCAAAGAGTCGTATTTGGATTTGAAAGTGAAAATCGCCACAAAGACGCTTGAGTGCTGCAACTTTTGCAGTCGCAGATGCGGCGTAAACAGACTTGCCCATAGGCTGGGTTTTTGCGGCTGCGGAAACATGATGAGCGTTTCAAGCATCTTCATGCACTTGGGCGAGGAGCCGGAGCTTGTGCCATCTGGAACCGTGTTCACGATGGGCTGCACAATCCGCTGCAAGCACTGCCAGAACTGGACCATATCACAGTGGAAAGAAGCCCCAATGGAGTACAAACCAGCGGAGTTGGCAAGGGAGGTTGAGAACCTGCGGTTGGAAGGCTGCAGAAACGTGAACTTGGTGGGGGGCGAGCCGACACCTTGGCTGGCTCATTGGCTGCAAACGTTCCAGCATGTGGGGGTAAACGTGCCTGTGGTTTGGAACTCAAACTCGTACTACAGTCCAGAAACAGCGCGGTTGCTGGCGGGTTTTGCTGATGTTTACCTGTTGGATTTCAAGTATGGACCGGGCGATTGCGCCTTGAGGATTTCTGATGCGCCAAACTACTGGCAGATTTGCACAAGAAACCATCTTGAGGCTAAACGGTACGGCGAATTGCTGGTTCGGGTGCTAGTTTTGCCCGGCCACTTAGACTGCTGCGTTAAACCCATCGTCAACTGGATAGCTGAGAACTTAGGCGTGGAGACAAGGGTTAACGTCATGTTCCAGTACCGTCCAGCGTGGAGAGCCAGCGAAGTCCCAGAGTTGCGGCGAAGGCTCACGCAAGCGGAGATGGACAAGGCACTGCGGTTGGCAGAGCAGGCTGGGCTGGTAAATTTGGTAAGTTAATTAAGTCTTATTAAGCAAGCTGTGGATGAGAGTTTGTGATGTCCCATCGATGACCAAGTATTATGCTCTAGCAGTTTCCACCGACTATTGGAAACCAAACGAATGCTACATCGAAAAAATTGTCACCGCATTAGAGGGCAAGGTTGAAGATGGCGATTTTGTGGTGGTCTCAGAAAAAGCCCTCGCCATCGCTGCCGGAAACATTCTGGATGAGAGCGTCATTAAGCCGAGCTTGAACGCTAAATTTATAGCTGCTTTTTGGATGCGTGTTATCTGGGGGTATTGCCTTGGCGTATTGTGCCATTTTGGGCCACGGCTGCTTAGGCGTTTAAGGGCATATCCTTTGGAATCAGGTAGCCGCCATAAGCAGGTGGCTTTAGAGCAAGCGGGCCTTTTACAAGCACTTATGTTTGGCTCCGAAGGCGGAATCGATGGTTCAAACCTAGCTTACTCATACGTTAGTTTGCCCTTGAAGGCGTCTGCTGCTCTGGCTGTCGAGATCCAAAAACAAATCCTGCTGAGGCTAAAAAGAAAAGTTTGTGTTTTAATCTCAGACACAGACAAGACCTACGAGTTTAGGAACTTCTTTTTTACTCCGCGTCCATCTCCGCTCAAGGGAATTCAATCCTTCGGTGGATTTATGGCCTACCTTATTGGACGAGTGTTTAAGCTCAAAAAGAGTTCAACCCCGCTTGCAGTTGCTGGATGCACTCTTTTAGCGGCTGAAGCACTTAGAATCACCAACATCGCCGATAGGACGCGAGGTCCAGGTTCAGGTGCGACGGTGTGGGACATGGCCGCACGTTTCAGAGTCAACGAGACGAGTGTAACTTGGGAAATGCTTGAAAATGTAAGACATAAACCCATAGTAATCGTCCGAAGGGCACAGAGATAAGATTAATACCATCCAAACCCACTAATTCTTCTACAAAAATAAAAAAGGATTTTTAGGATAGCAAACAATAAAAACCTCTCAACCAAGCACTAACCGAACATTGGGATAAGTTATGGAAGACGCAATACAGAAAATAGATGGATTTTTTAATCCTCGCTCCGTTGCAGTGGTAGGTGCCACAAAAAAAATCGACAAAGCAGGGCATGTAATTTTCAAAAACTTTGCCACCAACAAAGAACGAGGCGTTTTCAAAGGTGATCTTTACCCAGTTAACCCCAATGAAGACTCCATTTTAGGTTTCAAATGCTATAAATCAATCTCCAAGATCCCCGGCGATGTAGAATTAATCGTTGTCATCATTCCTGCCAAAGCAGTGCCAGCAATCATGGAAGAAGCAGCCCAAAAGAAAGTCAAAACAGCCATAATCATCAGCTCAGGCTTCAAAGAAGTCGGCAACAAAGAACTCGAAGACCAAGTCGTTGCAGCAGCAACAAAAGGCGGTATCCGCGTGCTGGGTCCAAACTGTCTGGGCGTTTACTACTCCAAAACCGGCATCGACACCCTCTTTTTGCCCGAAACAAAGGTTCTCACCACAGGAGACGACGTTGTGGCAACGCCTAGACCCATGCCAGGCAACATCGCCATGATTACGCAAAGTGGCGCTTTCGGTGTTGCTGCGCTCGATTACTTAACCGGCAGGCAGATGGGCGTTAGTAAATTCGTGAGTTTTGGCAACAAATGCGACGTAACCGAATCTGACATTTTACATTACCTTCTACATGACAAGGAAACAAAAGTTATACTAGTTTACCTTGAGGACGTAAAAGACGGTCGCGAATTCCTTCGGGTCGCCAAAAAAGTCACGGTCAAAAAACCAATTGTTATCATTAAGTCTGGACGAAGCGCTGCGGGCGCAAGGGCGGCAGCTTCACATACAGGCGCCATTGCCGGTTCAGATAAAATCTATGATGCAGCGTTCGAGCAAGGCGGAATAATACGTGCAAGGGACATGGAAGAGTTCTTTGACATTGGCAAAGCCTTAGCTATGCAACCGCCTGCATTGGGCAAAAACATCGGCATCCTCACAGATGCAGGTGGGCCAGGCGTGATGACTGTGGATGAATGCGAATCTCTAGGGTTAACCGTTGAACGTTTCTCCGAGGAAACAGAAAAAAAATTCCAAGACCTCAAAGACAAGGATATAATACTGAAAATCGCTGCCACTTCAAACCCTGTGGATTTGACTGGTTCGGTAACGGATGATATGTTTGTAATTAGCGCTGATTTGATGTTTCAAGACCCAAAGATAAAGGGCATAATTCTGTTGGGACTGCATCATATGCCTGGACTTAGAGAAAAGTACATCGATGGAATCGTAGAAACTGCTGCAAAATACAGCAAACCCATCGTCATGTGTGATATTGGAGCTACTGAGATGGCGCTCTACACGCGCTCTCGCTTCGACAGGCTATGCGTGCCTTCCTTCGAGTCGCCTGAAGATGCAGCAAGAGCCATGAAAGCCTTGGTTGCATACGGTGAGTACCTCCAGAAAAACGGGTGCTCTGACGAGTACATAAGTGCTTTCAAGAAAGTCTGTACTCCTAAATGATAACTAAAACCGAAACCTCGCTTCCATCTAATAGTTTGAGTTGCCCACGCAGGTAAACGGGTGCAATGACCTCTAAAACGTCGCTTGGATAGCTGGGAACCTGTGGCAGGATAACTGCGCATTCAACGTCCTCTATGGATGCCCTAAACATTATGCCCAAACAGTATCCCTTCTGCGGCTCAATCCGTATGCCCTTTTTAGTTTCTAGAAGGCTTTTGTTTTCTATGCTTTTTTGCTTTAAGCGTACGTTTAAGGTGCCGGGGTAAGGTATGAATTCAACTTTTTGCTTTATCTGCTCAGTAACCCAAGGCAGAGTTATGAATTGTTTTCCTTCACCTTTGCCTCCAAACACTGTGCCTTCAAAGATTATCTTCGGCAACCCATAGCCTTCAAGTGCTATTTTGATTCTTTAGCCAACGCACAACGGTTTGAAGGATAACGTCGGATGATATGTCGACGACTGGAACGATCATTTTTTCTTTCGTTTCGATGGTTTGCATGTACTTTGGCATGGGGGCATAACCTAGAAATGTCCAATAAACACGGCGTTTCTCAAGCAATTCCTTGGCAACGGCTGCTGTGGAAGCAGTTAAGGGAAAATACAGAAAGACTATGCCGTCTACCCAGTACAATCCTGCGAGTTTGCCGCCTGCGATTACGGAGGTGAACCTTGCGATTTCTTCAGGCGTGTTGAAACGAGTTTTCTCCATAATGACAATTTCTTTGAAAGGTTCATAGGTGACGGCTATTTCATTTTTGCTCATCTCAATTCACCGATTGACTTGTTAGATGTTTGCAGTTCCCTTTTAATCTTGCCGTAAACGTTTACGCTATCGAAGTGGAACACCAAAATAACATCAAGGATTAACGGTTGATTGTTGTATCACATTGCAAACATAGGCTATAAGGGTAACAGCCACTGCAAGAAAGTGCAGTTATTTTTAGGAAAAAGTTATAGCGTAGGTGACCATTAAGCCTACAACTAATCAACGCATTGGATGGTTAAACTAGTCATGCCTGAAATTCGCGTAGCACTCGTAGGTGTTGGCAACAGCGCATCAGCCCTCATACAGGGAACCCAATATTACAAAAACGCAAAAGAGACTGAAACGGTTCCAGGTTTGATGCATGTCAATTTCGGCGGTTACCATATCCGCGACATACGTTTCGTCGCTGCCTTTGAAGTCAACAAAGATAAAATAGGCAAGGACCTGTCCGAAGCAATCTGGGTTAAACCCAACTGTTGCGAAAAATTCGCCGAAGTCCCAAACCTTGGCGTCAAAGTTTCGCCTGGCATAATCCTTGACGGAGCGGCACCCCACATGCGGGAAGTTTTCAATGTTTATGACGATAGCAAAACCACTAAAGAAAGCATCGTCAAAACTCTCAAAGACGCAAAAACGGATGTTCTAGTCAACTATCTTCCAGTCGGCAGTCACGATGCCGTACGCTTCTACGCACAATGTGCCATAGACGCCGGTTGTGCTTACGTGAACTGTATGCCTGAATTTATCGGTTCAGACAAAAGCGGCGAGTGGCCAAAGAAATTCGAAGCTGCAGGCTTACCTGTCCTTGGCGACGACATCAAAAGCCAAGTAGGCGCAACCATACTGCACCGCACCCTCGTTAGGCTTTGCCTAGACCGGGGCGCCATAGTAGATGAAACTTACCAGTTAAACCTCGGCGGCGACACCGACTTCCAAAACATGACTGTGGAAGGCCGCCTCAAATCTAAACGAATCAGCAAAACTGAAGCGGTCACAAGCCTCGTTCCATATGACTTGCCAACAAGAATCGGACCTTCTGATTTCGTTCCTTTCCTCAAAAACAAGAAAATATGTTATCTATCCATTAAAACCCGCGCGTTCGGCGACCGACCTATAACCATCAGCGCAAAACTCGAAGTTGAAGACAGCCCCAACAGCGGAGGAGTCGTCATTGACCTTATCCGAGCGGCAAAAATCGCTTTAGACCGCAAAATCGCGGGTGCATTGATAAGCATGCCATCATATGCGTTTAAGCATCCGCCAATCCAAGTTCCCGATGACAAAGCTCGCCAATGGACTGAGGATTGGATAGCAGGTAAACGTGAACGCTAAACCCTTTTTTTGCTCGTGAAGACTTTTAAGCCCGAAAGTCAAACAGGTAATTGTCTAATATATAGAAGGTTCGTATGCATGGTGAAAGTTGAATCCTATGAAGTCCCCGAAGGTCTCTACTACTCTAAAGATTTTGAATGGGTAAAAGTTGAAGGAGACAAAGTTCGCATCGGTATAACCGACTACGCACAAAAATCTCTTCGCGAAATCGTCTACGCTGAACTGCCAAGTGCTGGAAGCGAAGTAAAGCAAAATGAACCCTACGGTACCCTTGAATCCGTCAAAGCGGTCTCGGACCTTGTTGCTCCCATCAGCGGCATCATTGAAGAAGTAAACGATGAAGTGCAATCTAAACCTGAAACTCTAAACGATGATCCTTATGGTAAGGGCTGGTTGCTCATCGTTAAACCCTCGAACTTGCAGGCGGAACTTGCCACCGTTATGGATTTCAACGCGGCTGTTGAGTGGCATAAAGCTCAAGCCGCGGGCAAATGCTAGGCTGTAGGCGAATTTGGATGCCTATACGCATAATCGTCATCGGAGCTAACGCTTCAGGCGTTGAAGCCGCTTCAGCAGCTCGCAAAAAAGACCGAACAGCAGAAATCACTCTGATTACCCAAGAAAAGAATGCTGGCTATTCACGTTGCGGTTTGCCGTTTGTCATAGGTGGACAAATTGCTTCTTTTAGGGATTTGATTGTTTATCCACCCGCGTATTTCCAGATGCTCAAGCTGAACTTGCGCACAGAAACTAAAGCAACCGCCATAAACACTAAAGAGAAAAACGTAACCATAAGCACCAAGGAAGGCCAAACTGAAGTTCTCCCCTATGACAGCCTAATAATCGCCACGGGCGCTGACTCGTTCATGCCGCCTATCAAAGGTAAAGAAAAACAAGGTATCCTAAGCCTTCGCGGCATCGAAGACGGAGAAAAAATCGATGAAGCTGTAAAAGCAGGCGCAAAATCCGCCGTCATCATGGGCGCAGGCTTGATTGGATTAGAAGTCGGCGTCGGCTTGATTGAGCGAGGCTTGAAAGTAACTGTCGTTGAAATGTTGCCCCAGATTTTGCCTCAACTGCTTGATGCGGATATGGCTAAGCTCGTTCAGGAACACCTCGAATTCAAGGGCATGCACATCCTCACCGGCAAAGGTGTCGAAGAGTTCCTCGGCGACGACAAAGTCACAGCTATCAAGGCAGGCGGAGAGGTCATCGAAGCCGACCTGTTCATCAGCGCTTTTGGCGTTCGAGCAAACACCAAGCTTGCCGTGGACGCGGGAATCCCGTTGGGTCCAAGCCGAGCCATCAAAACCAACGCTCGCATGGAAACCGATATCAAAGATGTCTATGCCGTGGGCGACTGTGCTGAAGCCCCACACATAGTAACTCACCAACCCATATGCGCTCAGTTGGGCACCATCGCAGTTCGACAGGGCAAGGTTGCAGGCGCAAACGCTGCAGGCGACTATTCTCTGTTCAGCGGCGTCTTAGCCTCGGCGGTTACGATGCTGTTTGAGATACAAGCAGGAAACACAGGCTTAACCGAGAACGCTGCAGCACGCAATCGCCTTGAAGTCGTCACCGGAGCCATCAGCAGTAAGACTCGAGCGGATTATTTCCCAGGCGCTAAACCCATAAAAGTCAAACTTGTCGTGGAGAAAGAATCTCAACGCATTGTTGGCGGACAAGTCATCGGCGGAGAAGAAGTCACTCAACGCATAAATTGCCTCAGCTTCGCCATCCAGAAAGGCATGACCGTTCGCGAATTAGCCAAAGCCGACACAGCCTATGCGCCTCCCCTATGCGAAACTTGGGAACCCCTAGTGCTTGCAGCTGAAATGGTGCTCATGAAGCTGCGGTAAGGGCGCCAACAACTATTTACCAAACCAATGTTGACTCTGTCCACACACACAAAAAACTACCTGCTCAAAGCAAAACTAAAGGAGGCAAACAAGTCTTAACGGACTTGCCACCCTCTTGTTTCTTTTAGTCGCTTAGCAAATTACTCTTCAATTTTCTTTAGTTGCATCTGCATGGTTGGGTACTCTTTGATTTTTTCAGCCATTTCCCGCAGTTGTTTATCGACGAGGTAGTTAACTGTGCCTTCTTCGTAGGAGCCGTCTGGCTGCCGCTGCCCCGCTTTTGTGCCTGTGAGGATTTCGATGCCTTCATCAATAGTTTTTACTGAGTAGATGCTAAATTGCCCCGCCTTAACTGCTTCTAAAACTTCTTCTTTAAGCATCAAATTCTGCACGTTGCTCTCTGGAATCATCACACCCTGCTCACCTGTTAAGCCCTTGGCTTTGCAGACTTCAAAGAACCCTTCTATTTTTTCGTTGACGCCGCCGATGGCTTGCACTTCGCCTTTTTGGTTCACAGAACCCGTCACCGCCAAGTTTTGTTTAATGGGCAAGCCGCTGAGCGCAGATAGGATAGCATAGAGCTCAGTGCTAGATGCACTGTCGCCTTCAACGCCAGAATAATTCTGCTCAAAAACCAAGCGTGCCGATAGGCTCAAGGGTTTATCTCTTGCGTATTTATCGTTTAAGTAGCCGCTCAGAATCAAAACGCCTTTAGTATGTATGGGTCCGCCCATTTTTGCTTCACGTTCAATGTCTATGACGCCTTCTCGGCCTAAGCCGATGCTTGCGGTTACACGCGAGGGACTGCCGAATGCGAAGTCGCCCAATCCCATGACGGATAAACCGTTGACTTGCCCCACTTTCTCTTTTACCGTGTCGATGAGGTAGAAGCCCCGAGTTATCATTTCCTGGATTTTTTCTTGGATGAGTTTGGAGCGGTAAATTTTTTCTTCAATAGCCTTCTTAACGTGCTCAGCCGTTATGTACTGGGATTGATCTTGCGTGGCGTAGTAATTGGATTCGCGGATGATGTCAGCGACCAGCGAGAACTGAGTGGAAAG
Organism: Candidatus Bathyarchaeota archaeon; assembly: GCA_026014665.1. GTDB lineage: Archaea > Thermoproteota > Bathyarchaeia > Bathyarchaeales > Bathycorpusculaceae > Bathycorpusculum. The sequence goes on along the minus strand of JAOZHX010000017.1, from coordinate 178,333 downwards.
CTTGTATTGATCTTCTACAAGCCTTGAACTGTACTCTACCAGTTTAGCCAACCCTCCGCCGTCGAGATGCTTGAGGTTTTCTCTTTCGCAGAGGGCACAAACGAACGACGCATACTGCCGTACTCGCTCTTCTGTTCGAGGCATTGTTGTATCAAATTCAGCTTTGATTTTGAAAAGTTCCCTAAAGTCAGGGTCTAAACTAAACAGCAACTGGTAGATGTAGGGGTCACCGATGAGGATGACTTTAGCTGTCAAAGGAATAGGTTGAGGCTTGAGTGTTTTGACGCTGAGAAAACCATAGCGTTCTTCAGGTTCTTCGATGGACATCTTTTGGTCTTTAAGATCGCGTTTCAAGCCATCATACGAGAAAGGATTACGTAAAAGGTCTTCGACAGGTACGATAAGATATCCGCCGTTGGCTTTGTGAATTGAACCGCCACGAATCATGCTAAAATCCGTAGTCAACGCGCCGAATTGGGCTTCTTTTTCAGTCCTGCCCAACAAGTTATGATAAGTAGGATTGGTTTCCACAACAACTGGAGCTCCGCTAGTGTCAGAATTGTCTATGACGACGTTAACTTCATATTTTTTGTAGGGCTCCTCTTTCATCCAAGGCATGGCAAAGGGCAACTGCTGTTCCGATTGACCTCGGCGTATGAATTGTGAAAGATTGTCGAGGATGTCGTTTTCTACTTCTTTGAGGTACGTGGTAACTTCAGGAGTAGCTCGGTATTTCTCTTGGAGACTCTCCACTTGAGTTCCTATAGCGTAGAGAGCCACTTCTTTGTTGAGTTTCTTGAGGGCTTCGTGAATTTGCCGTTCCATATCGATGAGTTGGCGCATCGTGTTGCGAAATTCACTTTCTAGTTTCTCGCGCTTCTCGTTAAATTTATCCTTCAGTTTCTGGGGTAGCGCAAGCATTTCTTCTTCGCTTAATGGTTTGCCATCCAACACAGGAATCAACAGTAAACCCACTGGTGTGCTTTGAATGACAAATCCTTCGCGCGAAGCTTTGGCGCTTAACTCATCGATTAGGCGTTTTCTTTGAGCTTCCATTCCACGGATTGTTGCCTCTCTTCTTGCCACGTAATCTTCGCTTTCAAACGCTTTGGGCAAAGCAGTTTTAACGTTATCTATGAAGTTTTTCATGTCATCGCGAAATTCTTTGCCCTTTCCAGGCGGCAACCTGATGGCACGGGGCTCGTACTGGTTGCCAAAATTATTGACGTAACACCAGTCGTCTGGAACAGGCTGCGTCTTGGCTTGGGCTTCGACGAAGTTTTTCACGGCAGTTTTTCGGCCAGTGCCCGGGTATCCCGCAACGTACATGTTGAAGCCGTGATCCCGTATGCCTAACCCAAATTTTAAAGCTCGAACAGCGCGTTCCTGCCCGATGATTTCGCTCAGTGGAATTAACCCCTTAGTTGATTCGCACCGCATAAAGTTAGTGTCACATACTCTTCGCAATTTCTCCACAGGTAACTTGTTAGACAAAACAAAACCTCCTATAACCTCTAAAATAGAACAGGCTTTTATCTTTTAACTCTTTTTGCCAACCGATAACATGTTTTGCATAACTTAAGCAACCACCAATTGGTGGCGGGGGTGGGACTTGAACCCACGAAGGCCTGCGCCAGAGGATCTTAAGTCCTCCTCCATATCTTAGGCAATCAAAATCTGGCCGCCTATTTAGACCTGGCTCGGATACCCCGCCACCAGCACCGATACAGTCGACATTGTACACTTTAAGTTTTTCTTTTGCATTATGGCGGTTGGAGAAGTTTTGTGTTTGTGCGAATAGTTTCTGGCTACATAGTTAAATTAAGAAGGCATTGAATAAAATACGTGAGAAGGTGCCACCTTTGCATTTGACGCATGAGCCCAAAATTGGAATTGCAGCAACGAAAGATTTGTTTGAAATAGCTGAATTACAAGATAGCTACCTTGCCAACCAAGAACAGCGTTTTCTTCGGCTTGTGCTTTTTCCTGCAAGCTTTTTTTGCGGTTTAGTCGTTGTTGCTAAAGATTCTAAGAATCAAATAATTGGTTACAGTTATGCTCTGCGTGCACTTGAGCCTGACCATTGGTATCTTGGTTACGTTTACGTTGAAGAAACCAGCCGCAATAGCCAAGTCGCAAAAAAAATGCAGATAAGGCTTGAGGAAGAAGTACAAAAAAGAGGGGGCAAAAAATTTTTCGCAACGGTGTCTCCCAACAACCTCTTTTCTCTAATGCTTCTGCTCAATGGGTTGGGCTGGCATGGGTATGACTTTAAACGCAACTACTACGGCAAAGGCGAGCACCGAATTTTTGTCAGTAAGAATCTATTTGATGATTCCCCACCGCAAAATGAAGTCTTCGAATCAGCAACTTTCATACAAAACAACGACTACTCTCAGCTAACCAGCCTACTAAAAGCAAACAACAGGATAATTGGAGCGTTCATGAAAGAGGAATCTGCATATTTAGCTTTGATTAAAAGATAAAGCCGCAATTAACAAAGTCATAAACCAAACCTGCCGCATTGCAAAATGGCGCCGGGAGGGGGATTTGAACCCCCGCGGCCCCGAGAGGCCACAAGCTAATTGGTCCCACGATGGAGATCTCCAGGCTTGCTCCCTGCCTGGCTAGGAGACCCCGGCAACTGCGTCTGTCATTCTCGGTTTGCACATTTTTTCTGATTCGCGAAGAATTTAAAGCTTTATTGGAATCAAAAGCAATTACGTTTCAAGATTGAGATGTTTTTTAAATGAAGTTGCTTTGCGAGCGCCTTTTAGGTTAACAAAAGGATTTAGCAGAGTTTAGTTTGCTTGGTTGTGTTGCTTTTTCTTTTTCTTGACGAAAAGTATGGTCGCTATGAATGTTATCGCTAAGAGCGCCATAATACAGATGCTGGAAAGTGGCAACTCTAAGTTGCCGGGAGTTTTTTTAATGCTTTGTGGTTCTGGCTGGTAAGTGGCTGGGGTGGCTGGCTGGATTTTTAAGTTTTTCATGATGACTGCGTTGTCTATGTTGTTAGCTATTAGCAGTATGAGTTGTTTAGCTCCTTCTGAACGGTATGGGGTGGATGTGCTTGTGAGTGGAATGCCATCAGCTGTTTGTAAGGTAGTCGTTATCCCATAGTCGGTCAAGGTGGACGTAACTTTATACCATGTGTTCTCTTGTATGTTTCGTGTGGCGTTGAGCAAGTAAGTGTAACCGTCGGTTTCCTGTTTTTCTTTAGCCAAGTCATAGTCGTTTAGTCCCTGAACGTTTAGGCTACAGTTGCCGTTGATATTGGTTTTGAAGATGAATGAGAATTTATTGTTTACAGTTTGGTTAAAATCATCAGGCAACCTGAGAGCCTCATACCCAGGGGGCACATTCACGGGAGCAATTACGGTCCGGCTGGGAGTCGTGATGATTTGTGTTCGACGGTTTCCTGTGCCGATAATGTGCTGGCTGGCGGGTAACGTAACTGTTTGAGTTTCGATGTCCATGGCGGTGTGGCCCGTTTGCACTAAAATGAAGTTATAACTAACTGAAACGTTTGTGCTTAATGGAATGTTGGCAAAATCGCTGACTCCTCGATATGGACGAACGGCTATGTCGCCAAAACTGGTTACACCATATATGTAGTTGTAGCTGTCTGTCTGAAATTGTAAGAGCGATTCAGGTCCTATGAAGGCAGTGAGGGTCTCGCTGTCTGCGCCAGCGGTGGATTCGGAGCCGCTCCAATTGGCAGTTATGGAGTATGTGCCGCTTTGGGTGAAGTTCCAGGTGAACGTGTATGCGCCTGTGCTGTCGGTGGTTGTTTGGAAGTAATCGGAGTAGGAGCCATTCTTATTGATGTAGAGGGTGACTATGCTGTCAGGGTTTGCTGGTTCTATTGCTCCTGCAATTACGAGTGCTCTTTGTTTTGACTGGGCATCTGTGGATTGTGGTAAGATATTCACAGTTATCGATGAAGGTTGTAGTGAGGTGAAGCTGGCGGACACCTGTCCTGGTGAAGTTGGCTCATATTTATCGAGCGGAATAATTATGGCACTAGCAACCACCATGGAGTAGGATTGGTCTCCTACTTTCCAGTCTCCTTGAGGGGTGGCTTCTGCCGTCCAATAAGTTTTGTTGTTGTATTCAAAACTGGTTGCACCCATGAGGGGATTATGGTAGATGGGAGTGTAAGGCAAGTAAACGCCGACGTTCATGTGTCCGGGGTTTATACCAACGTACTTAATCAAAACAACGTCTAATCCTCCAGCCATCATTATGGAAGCAGCTAGTAGTGAGAGGGCAGCGCAATCACCCTGATTATCAAGCAGGGTTTCAATGGGAAATTTGGCTCCTGTGATGTTGTAGGGGATTTGATGAACGAAAGTTAACACAGCGTTCGCGAACATTTCGTCGCTGTAATGCATTTTACCAGTAATTTTTTGTATGCTATCTGCAATGGGTTGAACCGCCTGCGGGGTTATGAATTTTGCGTAGGCAGAGTCATCTGGGATTCTGTGGCTTAAGTTGCTGTAGTAAGCTTGTAATGAAGATGGAATAGTGACGTAGAGTTTTTGGTTGAAAAGGTCATATTGCTTTTTTTGGATGTCGATAACTTGCGTGGGGTTAGATTTGGCGGTTGGTATGCAGGCTACTATGATGATTATTAAAACAAGAATAACGCTGTTTTTTCTGCTGTTTTTCCAAAACTTGCTCATCTAAATCCAGCAACTTTTTGTTATCGAACGTGAAACGATGGGCGTTATAAAAACTTTTTTGTAAAGGAGCGTTTCCTGTTTTGCATAAGATGGGAGCAGCAAAGAAAAGATAGATGAATGAGATAGGCAATGAGTAATTAGCTTTTTACATGGTCACCCTTGATTTAAAAAAGCGGCGAAGTGAAGCTTTTTAAGTAAGGCAGCAGCGGTAATTTAAAGTTGCACATATTGCAACGAAACATAAAAAAACCTTGCCTAAGCTAATAGGTGCAAACAGGAATCTTTGCTTCAGAAACGAGGTTAGCTGTGTTGAAACATGTTATGAAAAGCTTGAGGCATAACGGCATATTCGTTCCGCCTTACGAGTACAAAGGTTTCGAGATTACGGTTGATGGTCATACGTTAAAGCTTCAAGAGAAAAGTGAGCAGATGGCGGTTGCGTGGATGAGACGAAACCTATCAGCCACTCTCTCACCTCCAGACAAAATTTTTACGAAAAATTTCATGCAAGCATTCCTCAACCAGTTGAAAAAAGAAAATCCTTCCGCCACTTTCCTGGACGACTTTATCCCAAAGTACCTCAACCGCATAGAGCATCCACCTGAAACCCAAAACAACGGCGGTCAGACCAGCGGAATAGACTTTGACCAAGTCAAGCGCTTTATTGAGGAGGATAAAGCCAGGAAGGAAGCTTTAACCAAGGAGGAGAAGAAGAAACAGGCTGAAGAACGCAAAGCAAAACGTTTGGAAAACAAAGAAAAATATGGTTATGCCGATGTGGATGGGCATAGATTGGAGGTAGCCAACTGGACGTCGGAGCCATCTTGCCTGTTTGCTGGGCGAGGAGATCATCCGCAACGTGGAAAATGGAAAGAAGGGCCTAGTAAGAGCGACATAATTCTTAACCTTTCGGATGAATCCGCACGTAAAAAGGCAAAAGAAGAAGGCTGGAAAGACGCTGTTTGGGAACCCAACAAGATGTATTTAGCCAAGTGGCAGGATAAACTCACCGGCAAGATTAAGTATGTCTGGTTCAGTGATACAGCGTTCCTAAAGCAGAATCGTGAAAAAGAGAAATTTAAGAAAGCCGAAATGTTAGGCAAACAAATCAGCGCCGTTGAAAAACATATCCTAAAAAACCTAGACGATAAGGATGAAGCCAGACGTAAAGTTGCCACCGTGGCTTGGCTTATCTTGGTGCCCAACATGAGGGTGGGCGATGAAAAAGATCCTGATGAAGCTGATACGGTGGGTGCAATCACACTACGAAAAGAGCATATAAAAATCGAGGGTGACGTCATACACTTTGATTTCTTGGGAAAAGACAGCGTCCGCTGGGTCAAGGAGTACAAGGCGCCGCCGTCGGTCATAAGAAACATCCAAGAGTTCATGAATGACCCGACAAAAGAATACCTCTTCCAGGGGATTGACTCAAAAAAGGTCAGCCGTTTCCTTTCAGAGAAGATGCCGAAATTAACCGCCAAGGTCTTCCGTACTTGGCGTTGTACAAAAACCGTTAAAGAGGAGCTTGAGAAAAGCGGAGTGACAAAGGCTGATCCCGATTACAAGAAAAGCTATGCTGCTAAGTTGGCTAACTTTAAAGTGGCCGAGGTTGCAAATCATAAACGTAAAATCCCTCCCACCTTCGATGAGCGTTTAGCTAAGAAAGAAGCCAACCTCAAGAATCTTGAGCAGCTTTTGGAAGCAAAGAAGAAAGAAGGGAAAAAAACCGAATCCCTCGAAGCAAGAATCGAAAAAGCTAAACTCGACCTCGAACTAACAAAGTTGACCCGCGAATACAACCTCGGCACCTCCCTAAAAAGCTACATTGACCCCACAGCGTATGTTAAATGGGCAAAAAAAGTAAAATTCGACATCGAGAAATTCTACCCCAAAACGCTGCGCAACAAATTTAGCTGGGCATTACAGCAAAACAAAGCGCAATCGCCCTCTGAGTGCATTACCGCATGAGCATCACTGAGACCAAAGACGGCATAACCCTAAAAGTTTTTGTTAAACCTAACTCGTCAGAATTCAAGATACAGCTTGACGGCGAAGAAATCGCTGTTTACTCAACCCAAGAGCCCGTTAAGGGCAAAGTAAACAAAGAAATCATAAAGGAAACCTCCAAACTTTTTGGAACAAATGTTGAGATAGTGTCAGGTTTAACTTCAAAACAGAAGTTGCTTCTTTTAAAAGGCACAAACAAGGCAACCGTTGAAGAAAAACTTAACGCAACCAAGAGTGGCAGACCTAAATCATGAATTTTGACTATTACATATCAGCAGCAAACCTGAGCGTTTGGGCGCTAGTTCCCCAAAGTATTAAAACATCCATATCAAACTATGTTCTGCGAGTTTCCGAGTGGTAAGATTTGAGTTTAAACTACCATTACATGCAGCTTCCACGGGAAGTCATCGTTGGAAAGGGAACACTTAACCGCATCCCTGAAGTCGCCAAACGATTAGACCTCAAAGGCAGAGCCCTTATTATGTCGGATGCACAGTGCTTTGAGATTGCTGGGAAAGCAGTTGCTGACTACCTTGAAGATTCAGGTTTAGCTGTGGATTTTCTTTTGGTGAAAACTATGGCCATGAAAGATGTCTTAGCTATCGAGGAGCAAATAAAACAGCTAAAACCGACTGTGCTGTTTGGCGTGGGGGGCGGAACCATAATTGATGCTGCGAAAGTCAGCTCAGGCAGCCTAAACAAGCCCTTTGTCAGCGTGCCCACGACTGTTAGTCATGATGGCATCGCTAGCCCACTTGCTTCCATCAAAGGCTCAGATAAACCCTACTCTATCCTATCCCAAGCTCCACTTGCCATTATCGCTGACACAGAAATTATTGCTAAGGCTCCTTGGCGTTTTGTAATAAGCGGTTGCGGAGACGTCATCGCCAAATATACTGCTGTCAAAGATTGGAAGTTGGCACACCGAGAAACCGGAGAATACTATGGTGAATATGCCGCCAGCCTAGCATTGATGAGTGCTAAACTAGTAACGGAAAACGCTGAATTAATCGTTTACCGCCAAGACGAAGGCTTACGCATACTGCTTGAAGCATTAATCAGCTGCGGCGTTGCCATGAGCATCGCGGGCAGCAGTCGCCCATGCAGCGGAGCAGAACACCTTTTCAGCCATGCGTTAGACATGATAAATCATAACCATGCTCTTCATGGTGAACAGTGCGGTGTGGGTTCCATCCTTACTGCTTACCTGCACAGGGCAAACTGGCAACTCATTAAACGTACACTCAAGCAAATCGGTGCTCCTACAACAGCTCTGGAGTTAGGTGTAGCGGATACAGACGTGCTAAACGCGCTGGAGTTGGCGGCAAAAATAAGACCTGAACGCTACACTATCCTTCACAAGCTAAAGTTGAATGCGGAAAGCTGTGAAAAGACGGCGAAGGCAACAGGCGTAATCGGCTAAACTCGCAAGGTCTGAATTAGCGCAAACTGGTTGCCTTCCGGGTCTTCAGCGGCAGCAATCCAACCGACGTTTGGAACTTCCTGCTTTGGCTGCGTAACTTTTCCACCTAGCTTTTCAATTTTCGCCAAAAAATCGCTGATGGATTCAACTGAGAAATAATTGATAGGTTTGCTCTCGGGCACTTGCTTTTTGTACATGCCTCCGTTGACCCCAGGCCTAAGCAACATGCCGTTAGAATCCACGGGAACGGTTTGGATTAACCAGTATTCGATCGGTCCTTCTGCTTGGATGATTTTCCAACCAAACACTTGTTCATAAAAAGACTTCATTCTTTCAACATCGTTGGCAGGTATTTCAAAATGGATTATAGTGTGATCCATAGGACTGTTTCACCTCCTTAGTAAGCGTGAAACGAGTGCTGTAAATAAACAATACAGTGGCAAGGATTTAACTTTTTTTTCATAAAAACAAAGTAAAAATCGGATGTTAATGGACGCTGAAAGGGAAAAAAGGCTTTTATGGTGCGGGTACTTTTTCTTCGGCTGATGCTGGACTAGTGGGTGCTGGTTTGGGTTCGGCTTTGAAGGTTTCGATGAATCGGGTCTCAGCGAGGTCGGGCAGGAACTTTTGGATGTCCATGGCAATTCCTCGTTTAGCTATCTGTACGCCTTCAACGTAGAAGGTTTCTTCAGGCATGTTTATGCTGAGGGTTTTGTCTTGAATGGTCAGTTTGAATTTGTTTTCTTCTACAACTGGAATTCTACGGTGGATTAAAGCTGCGATTTTTTCTTCGGGGCTTTCAAGTTTCTTGGTTACCGCTAAATCATAGATGAGGGTTCTTCCAGCCAGTGCTGGGTTGAAATCAAGCAGGACTCGGCCGGCTCCGATGGAGCGAACGGTGGCTGATTTGCCTTGAAACTCAATGCGTGCACCGACAACTGGGTTGATTTCTTTAGCGTAGAGTTGCTTGATCGGGACGCGACGGATTTTTTGTGGGTCGCGTGGTCCAAAGGCTTTGTCAGAGGGAATCTCGACCGTTTCAGGTTTGCCTATTTCCATGTTAATTAGGGATTCATCGAGGGCTTTGAGAACCCAGCCTTCGCCGACAACAACAAGTTTCGGCTCGTAAACCTCTCCTTCTTTATGCATGTGCTCTTTTTTTGCCACATCTTCTTTTGTGGTGTCGAAAACTTCGTTTGTTTCTTTAACTTTAGCTACATAATCGATTAGTATGAAGTCTCCTTTTTGTAGGGCCATTTTGGTTCATCCTTTTCTTAACGGGGAAGTGTAAGAGCTTCAAAGGGGCATAAAAACTTTGTCTAGCAAAACATGTTACCTGCGGCTCTATAGCCAGCGCCCTTTTCAGCTTCACCAACAAATTCTTCAGGTCTCTTTGGTCTACCTCGCTAGTCGGGATTGCACTCTAGAATGGTTGTTAAATTCTTTCAACGGCCTTGGAACACCTTTGCGAATTTAGTTGCTCTCTTTTCTTCTTTTAAATTGTGTTTGGTAAATTTGCTGCGCAAACTTTTTAGGGCATGGCGTCTCCGCACTTACCTGAAATTGTTTGTTTGGTGCTGCCATGAGCCAAGCGTTTTCCAAATCGCCCTCTGAGGTTGCGCGTGAATTAGGCGTGGACGCTGATAGAGGCTTAACTGAGGCAGAGGCGGCTAACCGTTTAGGTGTGTATGGAAAAAACGTTCTTATCCAAGAGAGGGAAATCCGTTTCTTAGACATTTTTAGAGAAGAAGTCACTGAACCCATGATTCTGTTACTCATCGCCGTCGGCGTTCTCTACAGTATCCTTGGTAGCTTAACCGACGCCCTGACCATAATCATCATAATAATCATCCTTGTATTCGCTGAAGTTTGGAACGAATACAGAGCTAAACGTTCCATTGCAGCGCTCAAGCAACTTGCGCCGCCCACTGCGTTGGTTTTGAGAAATGGCGTGGCAGTAAAAATGCAGACTGAGTTTCTTGTTCCAGGCGATGTTTTGCTCTTGCGGGTTGGGCAACGCGTGCCAGCAGACGCTCGTTTGATAGAGAGTTTTGGGCTAGAAGTTGATGAGTCGTCGTTGACGGGAGAGTCGTTTCCTGTTTCCAAAGACGCCACCGTCGTCTTAACCAACGAAGTCCCCATTAGCGACCAAATTAATTCCGTCTTCACGGGAACAGTTATCGCTCGAGGCAGAGGCAAAGCCGTCGTGACCGCAACTGGCGTTAGCACCGAACTTGGCAGAGTTGCAGGCATCACCAAAGCATCCAAAGAACCCAAAACGACCCTGCAGGTTGCGATGAAGCAGCTTTCCCGAACGCTTGTTTTTGTTGCACTGTTCTTTAGCATTCTAATTCCACTGCTGAGTTATGTTCGAGGCGTAATGCCTAATCCTGCCCAAGCAGTCCTCTATGGGCTTTCTTTAGCGTTTGTTGTTATCCCTGAAGAGCTGCCCATAATCATTACCATGGTGTTAGGCGTCGGTAGCTATGCCTTGTCACGTAAAGGCGCCATCGTCAAGCGGCTGCGTGCAGCTGAAACCCTCGGCAACGTAACGGTCATTGCCACCGACAAAACAGGCACCATAACAGAGAACGCAATGCGAATCGAACATCTATATTTCGATGGAAAAATCCTTTCAAGCCCTGAGTTTAAAGAAAACGAGAAAGCAGCCCTTCGAACCGCCTTGTTAGCAAGCGACGCCATACGGGATAGTACAGCAACCGTTGGTTTGAGCAACCCCATGGCAGTGGCGATTCAATCACGCTTGAGGCAGGACGGCATAGACGTGCAAGCGTTATCCAAAGAGTGGACACTTAAAGACGAGTTAAGCTTTGACATCAAACGCAAGCTTGCCTCCTACATCTACAAGTACGGCAACTCAGAAGTGCTGCTGTCCAGCGGAGCGCCTGAAAACCTACTGGAAAACTCCAGCAGAATCCTCCTCAACGGTGAAGAAGAACCGCTCACACCCGAAAAGAAAGATGAAGCCAACAAAATCATAGTACAGATGGCTCACAGCGGCGAGCGCCTCCTAGCCTTTGGCTACCGCCGGTTACCCACGGGTATGGCAGCAGACGAAGAGAAACTCGAGCAGGATATAGTGTTTGTTGGCGTAATAGGCTTTTTAGATCCTCCGCGTCCAGAAGTCAAAGAAGCGATTCGTACTTGCCAAGACGCAGGCATAAAAGTCCTCATGATTACGGGTGATCACCCTGAAACTGCAAAAGCCATCGCAAGCCAAGTCGGCTTAGCCAACGGTAGAGTGTTGACTGGCCGTGAAATCGCAAAGATGTCAGATCAAGACCTAAAAGAAGCGTTGAAGTATACGGGGGTTTTCGCTCGGGTTACACCTGAAGATAAGCTCCGTTTGGTGCGGTTGCTCAAGGAGAACGGTGAAGTCGTTGCGGTTACAGGTGACGGCATAAACGATGCACCAGCGCTAAAGGAAGCTCACATCGGCATAGCCATGGGAATCAGAGGGACAGATGTCGCCAAAGAATCCGCTAGCATGATATTGACTGACGATAACTTTGCCACCATACAAACTGCGGTTAAGGAAGGCAGACGATTGTACAGTAATCTGCGTAAAGGCGTCCGCTATTATTTAGCCTGCAAAGTCGCCCTTGTTTCCATATTCCTTGTGCCAATTATGTTAGGCATCCCCTTGCCCTTCGCACCCATACAAATAATCGTGCTGGAACTGTTCATGGACTTGGCTGCCTCCGCAACCTTTGTCGCTGAACCCCAAGAAGTTGGAGCCATGAAGAAGCCACCCATCAGCCGTGCGGAGAGATTCATGAACTGGCAGATGCTAAAGACGCTTTTCTTGGGTGCTTTTAGCCTCTTCTTAGCGGTGACGGTAACCTATCTGTTCACTTGGTACGTATCGTTGCCTACGTTGGGGATGGCTGCAGCTGAAACTTATGCTCGCACAGTCGCTTTTGCCACATGGATGTTTGGGCACATTTTCTTGGCGCTTAACTTTCGCTCAGAGCATGAGCCCCTGCTTAAGGAGGGCTTGCTATCAAACAAAGTTATGTTGCTGTGGGCACTGTTGGTATTTGCAGTTTTAATCGCAGGCACAACGCTAAGTCCATTGCAGGCGGCTTTGCAGATTACAAGTTTGAGTGCTGTTGATTGGGCTTTGGTGATTGGTGTGGCTTTTGCGGCTACTTTCTGGATGGAAGTTGTCAAACTCATAAAGAAAGGCGAATCTTAGTTGCTCATAGCATTTGGGCTTAAGAAAACAACCTTAACTGATTAGTCATCTAAGCCCTCTTTGAGCTGTTAATTTTATAAGCATTTTCCCTCAAAAAAAGATTAAGCAGGTGAGGTCTAGATAGCTTGCAGTTTAAACCAGCTGAAGCTAAATTTCCTGTTGACTTAATCCGCACCATAGCCATTGTTATGATTATTGCCGTTCACACTTCTGGTTTTCCCTACCGCATCTTGAATGCCCAAATAACCACGCTGGATGTTGTGAATTGGTTCGCTACAGACGTTTATGCTGCCGTCGGTATGTTTGGAGTGCCACTGTTTGTCATGTTAACGGGTGCGCTACTGTTAAACCCAAATAAAGCAGACGAGCCCCTGCGCGTCTTCTACAAGAAACGTTTGAATCGCATAGGGTTGCCTTTTGTTTTTTGGACTATAGTTTATTTTTTGTGGTCTTTTCGTGTCTTGGGTAAACCGCTGACTCTCTTCAATTTAGGGCAGAGTCTGCTGTCTGGGTCTTATGCGCATCTGTGGTACCTGTATTTGCTCATGGGATTGTATTCAGTAACACCAGTTTTGCGTGTGCTTGTGAAACATCTAAACCGTGGATTGTTTGCCTACTTGATTGCATTGTGGTTTGTAGGCACGGTATCGACGACATACATTCATGTGTTCACGGAATTTGAGTTCAACCCAGTGATGTTTGTCTTTTTCGATTGGATTGGATACTATCTGTTAGGCATTTTCCTTCTCAGCATCAGCATTCGTCGCCAAACCGCCTACCTTGCTGCAGCGTTTGGGTTTTTAGGAGCAATTGTAGGTGACTGGCTACTAACCGCCACCGCAGGGGAACACTATACCGGGTACTTCCACAGTTATATGAGCGCAACTGTTATCGTAGGTGCTGCTGGCTTGTTCTTCCTTTTGGTCTCCCTTCCATCAACCTGCATTGAAGGCAACTTCAAAGTCAGCCGTGTCATCCACTGGATTGGACAAAACACCCTTCCAATCTATTTAATCCACATAATCGTCATGGTGTCGTTGACAAACCAAGTGTTTGGAGTCTACCTCAACTCACTAACCTACATGCCGCTAGTTGATGTTCCCGTTTTCACCTTTCTGGTTTTTAGTGTATCCGCCATCGTGGTCTATGCGCTCAAAAAGATACCTTACGTTAAGAAATTAATCGGGTAAATAACACCGGAAAAGCACTTAACTTTTTAACCAAAACAACATTTAACTGGTGCAGGAAGAGGAAGTAAAGAGTGCCCATAAAATACTACGATGCTCCGGAAATCAAAAAACAAGTTGACCAACTAGCGCAGGAATGCGAGTTCTACCATGTTGTGCCCCAATTCGTATTTTGCGTTCGCAGCAAGGGCTCCAAAGCACGACGCACCATCGCCCGCATCCACGGCTTAGGCAAAATCTGGCAAGGCGTCCTCAACCTTCCTCCCTCGTATACCATAGAGGTTATCTCTGAAGTATACGATAAAATGTCTCCTGAAGACAAAGAAAAAACCCTCATCCACGAGCTGATGCATATTCCAGGCGGCTTTTCCGGGGGTTTTCGTCCGCATAAGGGCTATGTCGAGAGAAAAAACGTGGAGTTAGTGTATAAAAAACTGCAGAGCGACCGCGCTGCAAAACGAAGACTAAACAGCAAATAGCTAAATTATTTTCTCTTTAGGCGCAAGAATACTCCCGCAGCACCGATTACTAGGAGTACAGCGATAACTGCCAACATAACAATTGTTGTGGTTGGTTCTTCAGTCGTCGGTTGGGTGGTATTTGATGGTTGCGGCGGCGTCGGTGAGACTGTTTGGGATGGAGTTACTGCTGGACTGGGAGTTGCTGTCGGGGTTGGATTTGGGCGGGGGGTTGCGGTGGGTTGAGATGTTGCCGCCGTAGTTTGGTTAGGAGTAGGATTCGGTGTTGGCGTTGGTGCGGGCTCAATTATCACGTTTACTTGGGCGGTAGCAGTGTTGCCAGCTGCATCTTGGACGGTTAGTTTTGCAGTGTAGGTTCCAGATGTTGAATATGTATGAGTTGCGATTACTCCTGAGCCTTGGGATCCATCCCCAAAATCCCATGTATAACTAATGATTCCTGAACTATCCGTGCTGGCGCTTGCATCGAAGGTCACTTTGCTGCCTTGCGTTACCGTTTGCGTTTGACCTGCGTGAGCGGTGGGGACGGTGGTGTCTACAATTATTAAATCGCTAAAAGAGGAAATCAAGCCAGCGTTATCACTGACTTGGGCAAAGACTGTTTTTGCGCCGTCGCCAGCATCCAAAGTCCAAGTTTTTAGTGTAGCATACGTTTCCCACGTTGACCACGTCGAGTTGTCGTTTGAGAAACGCATCCTAGCGACGCCTGAAGTGGCATCTGTTAAGGCCAGAGCTATGTCAACTGTTGGGGTTGTACTGTACGTTGCTCCATTGTTAATCGATATGGTGCCTGTTGGAGGCGCTGTGTCTAGGGTTATGGTTGCTATGTAAGTAGCGGTTAATCCAGCATTGTTTTTAATTTGGTAGTAAACCGTTTTTGTTCCATCCCCCGACGTTAGAACCCAAGGTGTAGCCGGGGTCAGGCTTTCCCATGATTCAGTATCCCACACTCCATCGTTGCTAAACCTTACTTGACTAATCCCTGACACTGCATCCGACGCTGTCAACGACAAGGTAACTGCAGGTGAAGTCGCATAAACAGAACCGCTGTTTATTTGGATTGTACCGCTCGGAGGTGTCCTATCCAGCTTAATTTGCGTTAGCATCTTATGCGGGAGTTCTTGATTGCCCATCAAATCGGCGCTCCAGTACTCCAACATATTGCTGCCACCTTCAGTTGTGATTTGCGGTTGCCCATCTACGCCAACGCTTAGAGTAGACCCGCCGTTTATGCGGTAATATATTTGGGACACTCCGAAGTAGTCGTTGGCAACAAGATTAATGATGAAATCGCTGGTATGCCACAAACCATCATAATCATCCACTGTTACAGGCGGCGTGGTATCCATGAACCAGATTAATGTATTCTTCAGCATGACCATGCAGTCAACGTTGGAGAGCCAGTCGCTTAATCCATCCCCATTCCAGTAAACCACCTTCCCCGGGAGCCCTTGGGTGGCTATGATTTTATCATAGCCGTCAGCTAACTCAGCTATGGTCTGAGCATGACGGGCTACATCCGCTTGAGCAGCATCAGCATCGCTGAATAGCCCAGAAATATGGTAGCCTGATGGAAACGAGCCCAACGGTCCACTCATGACTGGGTGAGAAGAATTGACAACATACAAGTCGATTTCTCCTACGTTGTCTCCAAACGTTGAGGATCGAACCACGTTTGCGAGGCGTGAATCGTCGGGGTGACCCAGCGAGTCGTAACCTGTCACTAGCAAGTTTCCGCCTGCAGAAAGATATGCGTTTAGTGCAGTTTGTTCAGCCGATGATATGTTTCGGTCATCGTTGTAAAAGATTACGCCTCGGTATCCAGACAGCAACGAGAGGTTGCTGGTATAGAGGTAAACGTAGTTGTTATAGTAGGCGTCATAATTGATGTACATAGAATCCAAAATGCCAATGGCGCCCAACAGCTCTGAATAATCAGATATTAAAGCAACCTTGTAGGTAACTGAGGCAATGCGCGTTCTTACATTGTTTGCGTAAACTGTCTCTCCGAGCTGGGGAGCTGCATAGGCGGTGATGTTGTATTTGGCTTCTATGGTTGGGGTCCATGAGTATGTGACTTGATGGGATGCCCCGCTTGCAAGTTGGGCAACGGTGCCGCTGGCAATGACGGTGCCGTTGATTAGAATTTCGAGGTTAAGGTTGGTCTCGTTGTTCACTCCAAAATTGAACATGGTTGCGGTGAGAACAGTTGTTTCCCCTGGTTGTAATCCCTTGGGCGTCTCTAACGTCACGGCTACTTCATGTGTGTACTTGTTTGAAATAAATGGTCTGTAACCGTTATTCGGCATCCAATCCCAATTAGAATAAGCATCACAAAATACACAGTCAAAGTTACCGTTTGCATCCACATCTGCCAACTTGATGCCGACGGTGAAAGAAGAAGCACTCGAAGGCAAATCTAAATAGGCTAATTCGAAAGGATTGTTTGCATCAAAAAAGCCTAAAGTTGGGTTCCACTTCCATATTTGCGGTCCCTCTGCGCCTACAACAATAAGATAATCTGCTCCTATGGAAGTCTTCTGATTTGTGTATAATCCTTCAGGCAACCCTGTTCGGGGATTTTGGTCTGCGTCGATGAAGATTGCGGTATCAATACCGTTTGGGTCAGTCCACGATCTGTAGAAATCAACCTTTAGGAAAGCGATGTTGGATTGTGACTGGCTGTATGCAGTTTTTAGGTTGGAACCTGTTCCCTCGTCTGGGTCAGTGGCTATGGTAGTCCAGTTAGATTCATCCGGCGGAAAAACAACGGTAACATTTGTTGCAATCGCGTTGTTTTCAATTATTGTTTCACCTGGCACAGGGGTTATGCTGAAGGTTACGTTATATTTTCCTACAGTGACGGGTGTCCAAGATAGAGTCCGATTAGCTTCGGCTAATGAATTCAACGAGGAAACCGTTGTGGAATTCACCAATGTGTTGTTTGCTAGTAAATTAAGCTGTACGTTAACTTCGTTTGATATCCCTCGGTTCATTATCGTGGCGTTGAATAAGCCGGTGTTTCCCAGTTTAAGGTAGGCGGGTGCTTGCAAACTGTAGGCGACTACATCATGGCTTGGAGGAGCCTGTTCGACAGCTGTTTTTGCGTTGATTCGTCCGTTCCCATAGTAAATATCAAAGCCAGTAGCGCCCAAATCAACGCATGTAGTTTCCAGCTGGTAACGCACAAATTTAGCACTCATCTCTGGAAAGCGACTCCAAATCAGAGCGGCGACTCCTGCAGCATGCGGGCAAGCCATCGAAGTGCCGCTCATGTAACTATATGACCTCGGAAGCGAGTAGGGCGGATTGTTCAAGGTAACTCCATACGTGGGCATCGTTGCGTAAATTGAGACTCCTGGAGCGGCAACATCCACCCAACTTCCATACGTTGAAAAACTTGCGATAGCGTCGGCGCTGTCGGTTGCGGTAACTGCCACCACCTCTGGATATGCCCCTGGATAATGAACTTCGTTCGTTCCTGTGTTTCCAGCTGCAGCCAACACTAGCACGCCTTGGGAGTTAGCGTATGCAATGGCGTCTTGAATGAGTGAGCTAGATTGGTTGCTTCCCCAACTGTTGCTAATTATTTTTGCCCCTTGATTTACCGCATGTGTGATTGCATTCGCTAAGGCAGATGAGCCGCCTGTTCCGTCTGCGCCGAGCCCCTTTTCTGCCATGATGCGAACTTGTGCTATGCCTGCGATGCCTAATCCGTTATTTAATGTCGCTGCAATTATGCCAGCACAATGAGTTCCATGGCCGTTATCGTCGAGGGGATAAGCATCGTTGTTCACCCAGTCATACCCCAAGGGAACATAATTAGCTACTATGTCTGGATGGTTGTAGTCGATTCCTGTATCAACCACCGCAACTAAAATGCTCAGGTTCCCAGTAGTTGTGTCCCATGCAGCGTCCGCCTGGATTTTTTTTGGTCCCCACTGCAAACTCCAGTAGCTATCGTTTGGCACAACATCAACTTTGTACTTAATGTCTGGCTCCACATACCTTGAAAAACCTGAAGCGCCAACCTCAAGAGCGAGCGCAGAAGCGGCTTTGGCTGGCACGTTTAGGACAACTGCTTGGTTTTGCCCCATCGAGATAACGTCGGTGATTTTGCCGCTATGCTTGTCTATGATTCCGCTTAAGCCCAAGAAGCTATTTGCCTTCCTGTTGTTTACGCCAATGACTAGTTCAACGACGCCATCGCTCAAAGAAGAAGCTACTTGCTCACCGACAGCCCAATCTAAACCAGAAGATTTCTGTTCCCAAGGAGTAGCTTTAAAATTGAATGCGTATGAACTTGGTCCTTGCTTGCCAACTTCATTCTGAGCAACGCTCAAGCCACTTGTTTCATTCAAAGAGGAAGATAACCCGATTGCCAGGGTGTTTGAAAAAATCAGAACTAACATGAATAAAATTACTAAGAGCCTCAGAGAACTCAACCGTCTAATAGCAATCGCTCCCCTCACTACAAAAGAGAGTCAAATACATTTTAAAATTTCGGAAAACGCAGTCTTTTATCCAGCGGAATTTTTCAGTTCGCTCCAGCGTGGCGTGGTCTTTTAGGGCTGTTCCCGACAAAATTTAGAATCATTTATTCACCAGCCTAGCTTGCTTTATTATGTAGATGCCCGAGTTGCCCTTAGCTTGAACTGAAAAGTCAGTTACTTCGATTCTTTTTTTTGAAGAGAGACGCATCGAGCACCGTTGTTTCTATCTCGCCGCCTTCGCCTGAAGGGCTGATACCAAATCTCTGCTGCAATTCAACGAGTTTTACAATCATTGGCATGTCTATTGTAGCGGCAAGTTCTCTAATTGCAGGGCGTTTAGAGGTAAAAACAAAAATGAGTAATTTTGCCTGTTTGTTATGTATTTTTTCTTTCGTTAAACCAGTAAACCACTGCAACTGCGGCAACCGCTATGATTATTGCTGCAGAGACAGCGGCGATTATGGTTATCAGTGGGTAATTTGATTTGTTCGGATGTGGGGTTTTGGGGTGTGGGTGTGCTCGAGGCGTCTGGAGTTGGCGGGGCGGATTTTACTGTAAAAGTGGTTTGAGCTGAGAAGTCGTTTCCTAAATCGTCTTTTGCATAGACCACGATGTGGTGTTGGCCGTCAGTTAGGTTAGCCAGCTGGTACCATGTTAATTCTTCAGGGAAGTACGGGGGGGGTCTGGGATGAGCACCCTCGCCGTTACGTTTCCTGTGTTGTCCAAGTTGTAGATGACAGAGGTCACTGAGTCGTCGAATACTGAGAAATGCAGTGGAACCGCGGAGGTGTTGTATTCCTTGTTTTCGGGGGATAGTAAGGTGACGAAGGGGATTGTTGTGTTGATGCGGAAGGTTACGGTTGCAGTGTTCCTTCCAAATCCCTCAACTCGGACGTTGATTGTATGCAAGCCGTCTGGCAAGTTAAGTGTGGTTTTGTAGGTGCCTCCTCCCTCGTTTATTCGGGTTTCGGGTTCGCCGTCGATGCTGTAGTAACCCGTTGTCGTAAACTGGTCTTGGGTCGTTATGGATACGGCGATGGTGTTGGAAGTGTAGATTTTGTTTTGAGGCGAATTGATTATAGCAATAGGCTGCGCCTGCGTAACAACAGGAAAAGACAGTGCAGCCAGCACCGGCAAAAAAATCGAGATACAAATTAAGAGGGTCCGCTGTTTTCGGGTGAGCAAACAGTATGATGCCAGTTTTCTGCTTATAGCGTTTACTCAGTTGCCCTTCGATTAAATTCATAGATTAGAGTTTCACGAAGCGCTCGAGTATGTTTTGGTTTCGCACTTCAGGGTGGAATAACACGCCGTAGAGGTCTTTTTGTTTATGCTTGATTGCTTGAATGCATTTGGTTGACTGCGCCAAAACCTCAAAGTTATCAGCGGGCTCAACGGAAAAATTGTGCAGCGCGTAAGCATGGAAGATACCCTCAAACAGCGGGGTTGGCGCCAGCGTGATGATTTCTATCATGCCGACTTGCAGGCAAAGCGACAGTTGCGCGCCGTAGACAAGGCTGAGGGTTTGCATGCCTGCGCAGATGCCCAAGACGGGTTGGCTGCAGGTTTTTATCCATTCGAACCGCTGAGGCTGCTGGAGGGTGGCGTGGTCTTTGAGGGCTGTACCTGAGAGGATGATTTTGCTGTAATCATTAAGGTGGGCTGGTTGTAAGTCAGAGAAATGCTTGACTTCACATCGTTCATGCGGTTCCACAGCGGTGACTATGGGCGCCACAAACTCGGCAGCCGCCAGTGAATCTCGCTTCCAATTCATGTCAACAACAAGTATCATTTGGGGACCAGCCGAGCTTCTTTGATTATGTAAACGCCTGAATTACCCTTCGCCGAGGTGTCGGATTGCAGGATTTCGAGACGTTTTTTGAACATGGGTGCGTCGAGGACGGTGGTTTCGATTTCGCCGCCTTCTCCTGAGGGGCTGATGCCGTATTGCCGCTGCAACTCCACCAGCCGCGCAATCAGTTGTGTGTCGATTTGTTTTCCCAGCCAAGTTTTGTCGAGCGGATAGGCGAAAATACCTGAGATGATGACTCTAAAGCCTTTGGCGACCAAGGTGTCTAACAGCGCTTTTTGGTCGTGTTTCCAGAGCGGGTTGAAGGACCAAAGGTCAAGGCGGTTGCAGATGCGTTGAACCCTTGAGGCTTGGTAGACTGATTCTACGGCTCCGGTGACGATGCCGTCAAGCTTGAATTTTTGTTTGGCTTCTTTGATGGCGTTTTCTAAGTCGGCGAGTTCTTCTTCTTTTTTGCCCTCGGTAAACTTGGAAACCAGGGGCAACCCTAACGCCTCTGCCTGCAGGCTGGTGACGTTTATGTTTGGAGTGTGGAACATGTAGCTTTCCGGGTTCTTTGAAAGCAGCGTGATTAGGCAGGCTACTTCTTCTTTTTCTGCAGCCATGTGCAGGGCAAGCGTTGAATCTTTGCCGCCTGAAAACAACACGCCAAGCTTCATGATTACCGTTTAACAGAGAAACTTGCTTATATATACAACTTGGCTGCGCCTAAACCCTGTTTTCCGCCTAATACCCAAGGTGCTCAGGAAACCCACAGAGTGGTATGCCGTAACGGCGCCGCAACTAGCCGAAAAGAGGTAAGTAAAGAATGGCGATTGGTGGCTTGTTAGAATCTGACGTTGCAAACGTTTGGAACGGCTTTAAGTTCATCGACAATTTCTGATGTTACTTTTTGATGGAGTACGTAGACGGATATGGCATAGCCATTACTGATTTGGCGGCTGTAGTTCGCGCGGATGTTGATGTTGTTATCAGCTAAGACTTTGTCGATGTTCGCGAAGACGCCGGGCACGTCACGATGGTGAATGAAGAGGGTGTAAACGGGTTTCTCTTCTACCTCTATGCTTTCGCCTGCGTTAACTGCGTTTGTGAAGTCGCCGCCGAGCAGGTAGCTGCTGACCACGCGGGCGATTTCAGTGGAGGTTTCCCTTTGGGCTTCTTGGGTGGATGCGCCTAAGTGGCTGCTTAAGATGACGTTGTCGAGTTCTCGGAGTTTGCTTTGGAATTCTGCGCCTTCAACTTTGGGTTCGTCGGAGTAGACGTCAGTGGCATAGCCGGCGATTGTGCCTTGTTTTAGCGCTTTGTAGATTGCTGCTTCGTCGACGTTGCTGCCACGGGAGGTGTTGATGACATAAGCGGTTTTTTTCATGAGGGCAAGGTCTTCTTCGCCGACGATTATGTCTTTGCCGCCTGTGTGGATGCTGATGTAGTCGGCTTTTTGGAGGACTTCTTGCTTGGTGAGGAATTTTATGCCTGATTCAAAACAGGGTTTAATGTCGTAGCCGATGACTTCCATGTCAAAGCCGCGTTTGGCGATTTGAGCGACTTTCTGTCCGATTCTGCCGCAGCCCAGCAGCCCCAAGGTTTTGTAGGCGAGTTCTTTGCCTTCCAGCTTCTTTTTTATCCAAACGCCGCTTTTTAGGGCGTGGTGGGCTTGGGGGGTGTTGCGTGAGATGGCAAGCATTAAGCCTATGGTGAGTTCGGCGACGGCGTTGGTGCTGCCGTAAGGTGCAGATTTTACGACTATGCCAAATTCTGAGGCTGCAGCGACGTCGATGTTGTCGTATCCGACGCCTGCGCGTCCGATGATTTTGAGTTTTCCTTTGGCGCCTGCTTGGATGACTTCGCGGGTGACTTTGGTGGCGCTTCGCACGATTAGGGCGTCGTATGCTGCGATTTCCTTGATGAGGGCTGGCAGGTCACGTTTTTTTGTGTCTGTTTCTATGCCTGCTTCTTTGAAGAGTTTTAAGCCTTCCATCTCTAAGCCATCGTTTAAGAGGACTTTCATGCAAACTCACACTGTGCAACGCTTCTTGGAGAGTTGATTGGTGGACTGCATTATAAAGTTCTCTGAAAACAAACCGCAGACAGCTATGCTTTCGCCGTGGGTTTTGCTGCAGGTTGGCTGATTCGGGTTTTGGCGATTTCAAAGGTTGATTTTTCGTGGCAGAAGGGGCATTTAAGGGGGCGTTTGTTGCCATAACGCAGAGAAGTCAACGTGGCCACCTGGAACCCAGTGGAAGTTGAAGTTTTTTTGCATTAGGACAGCCGAAACATTTAGCGAGGACCATGACTTGGCAACAAAGAACACTGCAAAACCAACTATGCACCTCTTCTTTTACTGAGAAACCGATATGCAGCCACAACGACTGCTGCAGCGATTATGCCCATTACCGCTAAAATGGCAAATTGCACCCAGCCTAGTCTGGAAAAACTGGATTTTGAAAACCTGACGGTGAAGGAGTATGTGTAGGAGTGGGCGTGGGCGGGGGTCTAGGGAGAGGGTGGCAAAGCAACGGGCTCCACGTTTGGGTGGCGGATACGCTTTCGTATGTGCGCTATATAAAAGGGGCCTATAGGATTTGGCAAGCAGCAAACCACGTTAAGTGACTGTTTAGGGTTCTTTTTCGTTCTGTAATCTTGTGGCAGCCCAAGAACCGCCACACCCACACAAAAAGAAAAATCAGGTTTAGGCTGCTTTGGCGTATTTTACTGCTTCTGCAACCGTTTGGAAACCATATTTTACAGTGCTGAACTCTTTGGTGAGCGCCAACACATCCACCTTAACTTCAGCGGGTTTACGCTTTGCCTTAATTACGTCAAGCATGAGGTCGCAGAGGTGTTTGATGTCGCCCTCATGAAAACCATGACGAGTCACGTCCTGGAAGCCGATGCGCAAACCTGAAGGGTCATCTTTACCACTCTGATCATCGTAAGGCAACAGGTTCTTGTTAACAATTATGTTGGCATCTTCAAGGTCTTGAGCAACCCGTTTGCCCCCGCCGAAACCACGAACATCAACAGCAATCTGGTGACTGCGAGTAAAACCCTTCTTTTCCGCAAGCACCTTAACACCGTTCTCATAAAGGTACTGACCTGCAACCTGCGCATTCCTAACAATCTGCGCTGCCAAATCTTTACCAAACAACTTCATCTCCAACGCAGCCACACCCAACGCAGGCAACCTGCCCAAATGCGTACTCGAAGCACTAAGCGGAAAAATGGCAAACTGAATCTTCTTCACCGCCTTCTCCAACGCCGGCGAATTCGGGTTACCCATGATAACCCCGCCCTGCGGACCAGGAAAAGTCTTATGCGTAGAACTAGTTATGAAATCGGCACCTTCACGCAGCGGATCCTGAAACTGCCCCCCAGCAATCAACCCCAACACATGCGAAGCATCATACGCTACGTAAGCCCCCACCTCATCGCAAACTTCCCGGAGCTCCGCAATCGGGTGAGGAAACAAAAAGAGGCTGCCGCCAAAAGTCACGATGCCTGGTTTAGCAGCACGGATAACGTAAGCAGATTTTTCCGCATCAATGTTGAACTCATCGATGTTGTAAACGTGGTTGATATTGTCTAAACCCAAAATGTTGCCCGCTAAACCAGTGTAATCGTGGCTTATGTGGGCACCGCAACTCAGCGGAGTAACAACCATCTTGTTATTTTTTGCAGCTAATGATAAACCCTTAAACGTGGCAAGGTTAGCGTGGGTGCCTGAAACCAACCGCACATCCGCCCAAGTGGCGCCAAAGAGGCTCTTGACGATATCGGTTGCGTAATCCTCGATTTGAGACATGAATTTTTGCCCTTGATAGTACCGCTTCTTAACATGCCCCACCGTATCGTTTTCGCCTTCCGCATACCGTGCAGCAAGGTCATGGGAGAGGTTGAGCATCTCACACACCGCTGGGGATTTAATGCCTTCGCTGGCAATCATGTTGATACATTCTTTGCCCCGGTACTGCTCATGCTGCTTGGTGGCTTCAACTAATTCTGCGACTAATTGTGGCAAATCCTTCATCGTTTGATCCCACGCTAAGTATCAACGGATTAGGCTTTGTCGTATTTAGCCATTACTGGAAGCAGATGCAAGTTCATGGGGTTTGACCGCTTCTTTTAGATATTCACATGGAAAGAATTTTTTAGGCTGCCCTAAATATTTATTAGGCTTAACTAAATTAGTTTAGGCATGCCTAAATTAGAGGGAGAGGAAAAAATGGAACAAAAATCAACCCAAGACTACCTAAAAGCCGTCTACAGCCTAGCAAAAAACGGCGACAAAGTCAGCACCACCCAAATCAGCCAAAAACTAGAAGTAGCCCCAGCCAGCGTCACCGAAATGCTCAAAAAACTCTCAGAAGATGGCTACGTAAATTATTCACCCTACCACGGCAGCACACTTACCGATAAAGGACTCCAAGAAGCACAAAAAATCGCCCGCAAACACCGCCTCCTCGAAAAATTTCTCTCAGACGTTTTGCACATAGGCAAAGACAAAGTCCACACCGAAGCTTGCCGAATGGAACATGCCCTCTCCGATGAAGCAGAAGAGTCGTTATGTCGCTTCCTAAAACACCCTGACATCTGCTCCGACGACGGCAAAACCATTCCAGCGTGCGACTTACCCTTCTCTAACTGCGAAGAATGCATGCGACTGCACAGCCAAGGGCTCGAAGAAGTGGGAAAACGAAAAGAACACCTTGTTGCATTAAGCGAACTCAAAGCCGGGCAGACAGGAAAAATCGGCTTCATCCGAGGAGGGCACACTGTGCTGCAACGGCTCTTAGACATGGGACTCACACCAGGCACAAAAGTCACGCTCATCAGAGCCGCCCCTTTTGAGGGTCCCATCGAAGTTTTTGTCCGAGGCTCCAAGTTAGCCATCGGTAGAGGCATAGCATCAAAAGTTTTCGTTGACACCCACACCTCAGAGCTAAAGCCAGAGTGACCAAGCCTTGCCATTTAACCAAACGAACAAAAAGATAAATCACAAAAACAGCAAGCACATAACAATCGCTCTAGCTGGAAACGCCAACGTCGGAAAAAGCGTCATCTTCAACCAACTCACCGGTTCAAACCAAATAATCGGCAACTGGCCAGGCAAAACCGTGGATCGCGCCGAAGGCACCCTACACTTTGAAGATTACGATATCACCGTTATCGATTTACCAGGCATTTACTCTTTCTCCACTTTTTCCATGGAGGAACTTGTATCACGCGATTACATAGCCCTTGAAAAACCCGACGTTGTCATAAACGTCGTGGATGCCTCAGTTTTGGAACGCAACCTCTTCTTCACGTTGCAACTCCTGGAAATGCAGGCTCCCATGGTCTTGTGCCTAAACCAAATTGATGTGGCAAAAAACAAAGGCATGATAATCGACAAAGACAAACTCCAAGAAGCCCTCGGCATACCAGTAGTTTTTGCAACCGCAACTCGAGGCGAAGGCATCTACGAAGTGATCAAAGAAGCAGTTAAAGTCGCCGAACACAAGCCTAAGCCCAAAAACCTAAGATACCGAAAAGAACTGGAAGAAAAAATTGAACAAGTAAAACACTCAATTGAAAAAGAAAACCTACAACTCCAGTATCCTGCACGTTGGCTAGCCATTAAGCTTCTTGAAGGCGACAGTGAAATCACAAAAGTCATCACTGAAAAATCAAAAGCCTTGGTTGACTCCGCCAAGATGGCGGCCCGTGAGCTCCAAGCCAGCTGTCAAGAACCCTGCTTCTCAGTCATTGCCTCTGAGCGGTATGCGCTTGCAAGCTCCATTGCGGCTTCGGCGCTTCAGCAAAGCGAAATATGGAGCACCTTCTCAGACAAACTGGAGTGGTTAACAACCCACAGGGTTTTGGGTTATTTTACTTCGGCAGGAGTCATCGCAGGATTGTTGCTTTGGACCTTCTTTGTCGGCAACGGACTATCCAATTTAATTTCAAACGGATTAAGCATCATCAGACCCGTGGACCCTGCGCTGTCAGTTTCCCAGCCGATTCTAAGCATCATCTTAAACGGGATATGGGGTGGATTCAATGCAGGTTTAACGCTGATTATTCCCTTCGTGATTCCGTTTTATTTGCTGCTGGCTATAGTTGAGGATTCAGGTATCCTTACCCGCGTCGCCTTCATGATGGACAGCGCCATGCATAAAATCGGCTTACACGGCAAAGCCTTAATTCCCATAATCTTGGGTTACGGCTGCAACGTGCCAGCGATTCACGCCTGCAAAATCATGGAAACCCGTCGTGAGCGGTTGCTGGCTGCTTTTGCCATAACTTTCGCGCCTTGTTCAGCGAGAACTATCGTGCTTTTTGGCATGGTTGGTTTGTTCGTGGGTGTTCAATGGGCGCTGCTTCTCTACTTGGTAGATATTGCGGTGATTTTTGCTTTGGGCAGAATCGCGATGAAAGCGGTTCCCGGCAAATCCACAGGCTTAATCATGGAAATGAGCAGCTTCAAAATGCCCTCGCTTAAGGTGGTTGTGAAGCAGACATGGGCGAGGACTAAATCAATCATCTACGTGGTTTTTCCAATTTACATCGTTGGCAGCGCGCTAGTTCAAGCATTATACTTCTTTGATGTCTTAACGCCGATTAGCAATGTGCTCTCGCCGTTAACGGTTTGGTGGCTGGGATTACCGGTCGCCGCAGGAATTCTCTTCATCCTAGGCACCGTACGCAAAGAACTAATCATCTTGGGCGCTGTTGCTATCTTTGGCTCAACAAACTTAGCCCTCTTTTTCACCCCAATCCAGCTGGTAGTTATGGCATTAGTCGCCATGCTCTACATCCCCTGCATATCAACGGTAGCGATTCTGGGCAAAGAATTCGGCTGGAAAGCAACAGCAGTCATCACAGCAGCAAACATTGCAACAGCACTCTTAATCGGTGGCATAACTTTTAGAGTGCTCACACTTTTCAGTTCCTAACCCGCCTAACTCTTTTTCAATTAACACGCAAACATCAGAGAGTCGTCAGCAAAAAAATCTTTTAAAATAGAAGCAAAAAGCGTATACCGAGTATCAATTCAAAGACGACCAATTCATATATATATATACTAGTTGACTACAAACAACAATTAGGCAATACGGATGATAGAAAACCAAAAGACCAAAAAATTATGGCTCTATTGTTTGATTGTAATACTGCTTACTTCTTTCATTATAATACCTATCGTTACAGCTATCGTTTTAAGTAAACCACTAAATCAAGAACCAACATCCACACAATCGGATCAAACGATAGATAAAAACTCACTTAACTCTGTTAATCGTGACGAAACTGATGCCAATTTAAACCCAACAAATTCCACTGAAGCACCGCTATGCCTAAACAATCACACGGCTTTGCTTACTGAGGATGAAGCGTTAGCAATAGCCATGCCAGTAATTGAACAATACGCAACAGAAAACAATAGAGTAATTGCATCTATTAATGTAACCTTTAGCGCTAGCGTCAGAGATATTTACGGTTCGAGAACGGACAACCCAACACCTCTTGAACCAATCAATGGACAAAGTTACCCTCAATGGACAATTAAAGCATCTTTTAAACCTACAAACAATTCACCAACTTCTGATAATTCACCATTCCACAACAGCGAAATTTCTGGATATTGCGTATTGATATGGGCAGACAACGGCCAAATACGCAGCGCCAGTGTACAAGGCATGTGTTACTGATACTCAGGGTTTGGTGACTTGGCATACAGGTTGCTGACGCTTTCTGTTTAACCTCTATTTGGCTAAACCTGCCCATGCAGTGGTATATTTTGGGTTGCAAGAAAGGCTATACCTAATATAATCGATGAAAGATTTGTTTGGTTATGTCTGCTAAAGCTCCGAACTGTCCTTGCCCAAAAAAAGAGTGCCCGCGCCATGGCGACTGTCAAGGATGCGTAACCTACCATAAAACAAAGAATGAATGGCCATACTGTGCAAGGTAAAAGTGGATGTCTAAATCCTCAAGGGTGGAAGCGCAAAAGAAGCGACACAAAATTCAGGCGCACTTCTGGAATATCGTCGGTTCAGTAGAGCACATTAACCTGCCCAAGCTGGAAGACGCCATAAAAAAAGAATTCAAAACAACCGACCAAAGACTCATACAAACCCAAGTTAACCTCATGCAGTCTGAGGCACGTATAAGCATAGAAAACAAGGTAAAAGTCTGGATTAAACAACCAGATACAGAGTAGAGTTTATTTGTAGGTGAGGGTTGAGCAGAGTTCTTCCACAGTGCGGTTAAGTGTAAGTTCCGCCATGTTTCGGCTGTAATCCAATATGCGTCTGGTGCTGTCGAAAATCAACCTTAAAATCGACGCCACGTTGGGGTCAAGTTTCTTGCTTGAAATCACCATAATCAACTCATTTTCTAATGGAATCATCGATTCGCGTTTGGATATAATTTTCTCGGCGTCCTTGTAGTCGCGCTTAAAGACTGCTTTGACTGCGTCCTCATAGAGTTGTTGTGCTTGGCCGTAAAAACTCACAAGTTGACCATAGATTTCTTCGTCAATGGCATCACGTACAAAGAGTGTTTCGTCATCTATCATTTTTTGGAAAGTTCCGATATGATTGACGATGTTTAGAGCATTTTCGCCGATGTTTTCAATGTCGTTTACTGCTATACGGTAGAGTAAGAATTCTTTAGGTGTCTTAAAGCCGAGTTCGCGGTACAGGTTGCGTTCAATGCCATACTTTAGTTGCCGCACAATGTATAGTCCAAGACGGTTAACATCGTTGCGCGAGTTGATAACGCTATCAAAGAGAGTCGTGCTCCGATCCTTAAACGATGCAATCGCATCTCGGTTTGCCGCCAAAGCCACAATAGCCATGCGCCGAACCGCTTTTTCCAGACCGAATTCTGAGTGCTTGATTAGGATTTGAAGCGTTATTTCATCTGGTGTCTCATCGATTATTTCTGCACCTAAAAAGGTGTCTCGAACGAAATTTTTTGTTTCGATTTTGTATTTTGTGATGTCTTTGATGTTTTTGAAGTGAATGTGGATTATGTCGGCTCCGATGGCGTAGAGTGCCCGAATCATGCGAAGGGCAGATACAGGGGCTTCTTTGGGGTCTACGTTTATGAAGTATTCTTTGTGTTTGGATGATTCTTGGCGACCTTCCTTTTCCATGATAGCTCTTGGTACCAGGGTTAAGGTGGAGTCGGGTTGAAGGTTGAAGGCGACTTCGCTGCCACGTTTGAGCCCTGTGTCTTCTACCCAATCTTTGGGAAGGGAAATGATGTATGAGCCTCTGCCCGTGCATTGGACACGTCTGTACCCAAGGTCTTTTTCAGCCAAACCAAGTACACCTGATATATGTTTCATTTAGATAACATAGGATATGAACTTACATATAAATGATTTTCAACAAAGTTATATAGAATACATGCCCTTTTGATGAGCTAGCCTCCGTGAAAGAGGAGTATAAAATGCCGTTAAACACATGTAGAGTAATAATCAAAAATACTGAGCAAGCGACTACAAGTAAAGGCGTTTTATGCACAAGCGACGTAGAACTACACGTTCATATGCTCACTTGCCCACGCTAAACGAAAAAAATTAAAAAAATTGAAAGGTTAACTAAATGAAGCGAATAATTGCCAAGCAAGAAGCCTGCATGGGCTGCGGACTATGCGAAGTCTACTGCACGGTAGCACATTCAAAATCAAAAGACATAATCAAAGCCTACAACAGCGAACGCCCCAAACCCATCAGCCGCGTAACCGTAGAACGCAACAAACCTGTCTCATTCGCCATACAATGTCGCCACTGCCAAGACGCACCATGCGTAACCGCTTGCCTATCAGGCGCCATGACAAAGGACGAAAAAACAGGCCAAGTCACCCATAACAAGGAAAAATGCATCGGCTGCTGGACCTGCATAATGGTTTGCCCTTACGGCGCCATCAAGATGGACAAGGAGGGCAAAGTCGTTGCCAAATGTGACCTCTGCCAAGGACTCGAAGAACCAGCGTGTGTCGCCAACTGCCCAAACCAAGCGCTGGTCTTCAAAGAGGTGAAACCCTAAGATGGCAAAATACGTTATTGTCGGCGCTTCCGCAGCAGGCATAGGCGCAGTCGAAGCCATCCGCGACGTTGACCCAGTCGGAAGCATAACCATAATCTCCGATGAACCATGTCCACAATACAGCCGCCCGATGATCAGTGACTTTGTAAGCGGCAAAGCAGACTTCACAAAGATGAAGTGCAGAGACGACGAGTTCTGGAAGCAAACCAACGCTGAAGCGATACTTGGCAAAAAAGCCACCGCACTCAACCTTGCCGAGAAAGCCGTGAGCCTTGAAAGCGGCGAAAAAGTGCCTTACGAGAAGCTGTTGCTTGCGACAGGTGGCAAACCCTTCGTGCCAAAGATGGATGGGCAAGACAAGGATGGTGTATTTACTTTTACAACCATAAAGGATGCCGTGCAGATAGCTGAAAAAATCGACGCTATAAGCGCCAAGTCTGCGGTGGTCGTAGGTGCAGGCTTAATCGGGATAAGCGTGACTGAAGCGCTGGTAAAGCGTGGCTTAAAAGTTACGGTGGTCGAGTTGCAGGATAAAATCCTCAGCCTCCTGCTGGATGCTAAGGCGTCAGAGATTGTTGAGGATGTTGTTAAAAAGGCTGGCGTGGACATTGTTACTGGTCAGTCTGTTCAAAAAATCGTAGGTAAAGATGGCAACGAAGGTGCAGTGGGTGGAGTCATCTTAACCAAAGGTGGACAAGTGCCCTGTGACCTTGTCATCGTAGCCATCGGCGTCATCCCGAGAACAGAACTTGTCGCTGGAACACAAATCAAGACCAACAGAGGAATAGTCGTCGATAGCAACATGCAGACAAACGTTCCCGATGTGTACGCCAGCGGCGACGTTGCCGAAGCCTACGATTTTATCCTCAGCCAGAACCGGCTCTTGCCGCTTTGGCCGTTGGCGATGATTGAGGGTCAGGTTGCAGGCTACAACATGGCAGGATACAAAACCACGTATGCAGGCGGCACCAATATGAGTAGCCTCAAGTACTTCGGCATACCCGTCGTCTCCATCGGTTTAGCCAACCCCAAGGAAGACGCAACCTTGGAAGTGCTCACAAAACACGATGCAGAACGCAAGGTGTACAAGAAACTGGTCTTGCGAAGCAACGTAATCGTGGGAATGACGCTGGTGAACAGCATTGAGCGTGCAGGCGTCTTGTTCTACCTTATGAAGAACAAGGTTAACGTTAAGAAGTTTAAGCAAAAGCTGCTTGAAGATGACTTCGGTTTAGCCTGTTTGCCGTTGAGTTTGCAGCGGAAAATGTGTGTGGTGCAGTAAGACATGGACAAATACGATAGAAAAATAATCAGCCCTTTTGGCGATGACAAGGATTTTTCAGGTTGCGCCATATTCGGTATGATGGACACCAGCGGCAGCCGTTTCGGCTCCAAAGACCCCGTGCGGGCAATAACTAACATGCATGACCGAGGCAACGGACTTGGCGGCGGCTTTGCAATCTACGGCATATACCCACAATTCAAGGACTACTACGCTTTTCACGTCATGTACTTGAGCCGTGATGCAAAAGAGAGAACCGACCGTATACTAGCTTCACGGTTCAACATCATCTACGATGAAGAAATGCAGACAAAACCAGCCAACGTGCAGGACCCCCCTGTTGTTTGGCGGTACTTTGTGGAGCCTAAAAAACGCCGACCGAAAGAGCAGACAGAAGAGGATTACGTAATAGAAGCCATAATGCGCATAAACACTGAAACAGGCAAAGCCTTTGTGTTCTCAAGCGGCAAAGACATGGGTGTCTTCAAAGGCGTCGGTTTCCCAGAGGACGTTGCAGATTTCTTCTGCCTTGAAGATTACCAGGGTTACTTGTGGTCATGCCACAGTCGTTTCCCAACCAACACGCCAGGCTGGTGGGGTGGTGCTCACCCATTCAACATCTTGGATTGGACAGTCGTGCATAACGGTGAATTGTCATCTTACGGCATAAACCGTCGATACCTAGAGATGCACGGTTACAAGTGCACCATGCAAACGGACACGGAAGTGCTGGCTTACGCGGTTGATTTGCTCATGCGACGGCAACACTTGCCAATGGAGTTGGTGGCTCAGGTTTTTGCTTCGCCTCTGTGGGAGGAAATCGACGCGATGGAGCCCCAAAAAGCACTGTTGCTACGGACTCTTCGGCAAACCTACGGCAGCCTGCTCATGAATGGGCCATTCAGTATTGTGATTGCTCACCATGGCGAGATGATTGGGTTAACTGATAGAATCAAACTGCGACCGCTCGTTGCTGGTCAATGCGGTGACATCGTATATTTGTCGTCTGAGGAATCGGCGATGCGTCTAGTTTCCCCGAACCTTGATAAGTTCTGGTGTCCCAGAGGTGGCGAACCCGTGGTTGCTAAACTAAAAACACCCTTGAAAGTGGAGGTTCAAAGACTATGAAAAGCTATGTTATTCCCGAGTTCCTTGTGGAACGAGACGAGAAACGTTGCATTCGCTGCAAAGTTTGCGTCAACCAGTGCACTTACGATACACATTTCTATGACGAGGAAACCGACACCGTTTGCAGTAAGGAAGAAAACTGTGTTAACTGCCAGCGATGTGTAACTTTCTGTCCAACTCACGCAATAACAATCCGAAAGAACCCCAACGCAAACCGTGACAACGCCAACTGGACATTGGAAGCCATCCGCGACCTAAAGAAGCAGTCAGAAAGCGGCGCTGTCATCTTAACAGGCATGGGCTGTGATAAACCCTACTACACATACTGGGACCGCTTACTCCTCAACGCGAGCCAAGTTACCAACCCCTCAATCGACCCGCTTCGGGAACCCATGGAAATCCGCACTTACCTTGGCGCTAAACCAGACAAGCTGGACCTTGAAATCAAAGGTGGCGATTACGTTCTAAAAACTCAGTTGACACCTCAGCTTTGCCTTGATGTGCCGATAATGTTCTCAGCCATGAGTTATGGTGCAATCAGCTTAAACGTGCACGAATCCCTTGCGCGGGCAGCAACCGAATGTGGTACATACTGGAACACGGGCGAAGGCGGTTTGGATAAGAGTCTCTACAAGTACGGCTCAAACACCATCGTCCAAGTGGCTTCAGGCAGGTTCGGAGTCCATTCGGAGTATCTTAACGCTGGAGCAGCTG
Organism: Candidatus Bathyarchaeota archaeon; assembly: GCA_026014665.1. Taxonomy (GTDB): domain Archaea; phylum Thermoproteota; class Bathyarchaeia; order Bathyarchaeales; family Bathycorpusculaceae; genus Bathycorpusculum. Next base: position 144,863 of record JAOZHX010000017.1, on the reverse strand, counting down.
TGGAAATCAAGATTGGGCAAGGCGCAAAACCAGGTATCGGCGGTCACTTGCCAGGAGAAAAAGTCACTGAGCACGTGGCGAAAACCCGCATGATTCCCCAGGGCACAGACGCGCTTTCACCAGCGCCGCAACATGACATCTACTCAATCGAGGATTTGCGCCAACTAATCTATGCTCTAAAAGAAGCCACAAACTATACTAAACCAGTTTCCGTGAAAATTGCTGCGGTTCACAACGTGGCGGCAATCGCCAGCGGCATGGTTCGTGCAGGCGCAGACATTATCGCCATTGACGGTGTTCGCGGTGCAACGGGTGCAGCACCCAAAGTTATTCGTGACAACGTGGGCATCCCCATAGAGTTAGCCATCGCGCAGGTTGATCAGCGTTTGCGTGAGGAAGGCATAAGAAACATGGCGGGTGTGGTGGCAGCTGGAGGATTCAGAGGTGCAGCAGACGTGTTTAAAGCCATAGCTTTGGGCGCGGATGCAGTGTACATTGCAACGGCGGCTTTGGTTGCGATTGGCTGCACGGTTTGTCAGCGCTGCTACACAGGCAAGTGCCCTTGGGGTATCGCTACAAGTGACCCGTGGATTAGCAAACGCATCAACCCAGACATTGCTTCCAAACGGCTGGTGAATCTGCTGCAAGGCTGGAGCTTGGAAATAAAGGACATGATGGGTGGCATGGGTATCAATGCGATTGAAAGCTTGCGGGGCAACCGGTTGGCGTTGCGGGGAGTGGGCTTGACTAAGACTGAGCTGAAAATATTGGGCGTTAAAATGGCAGGAGCATAAAGGTATGCAGCAACCACAAAGAGTAAACTCGACAGTAATAGACCCGAAATACCAAAATCGAATAATGCATGAAGGTACAATGGTCAAAATTGACGCTTGCGATATTTACTACAAAGACCTCAACTGTCTCTTGCGGGCGGTAATCCAAAGTAACGGCATCGAAAAAATCGAACTCTACAACGTCTGTGGACAACGGTACCTTGGCACAGACCTTGGCACAGACCTTGGCACCAACATCCAAATCGACATTCACGGAACACCAGGCAACGACCTTGCCGCATTCATGAGCGGACCAAAAGTACGGGTTTACGGTAATGCACAGGATGCAAGCGGCAACACCATGAACGAGGGCGAAATCGTCATCCATGGACACGCTGGCGACTTAACTGGGCACTCGATGCGGGGCGGAAAAATCTTCGTTCGCGACTACGTTGGCTACCGAGTAGGCATTCACATGAAGCAATACCAGCGCAAGGTACCCACAATCGTAATTGGCGAAACTGCAGGCGACTTCTTGGCTGAGTACATGGCAGGCGGAATCATCCTCATCTTGGGCTTAAGCCTCAAAGAATGCGAGAAATGCAGAGCACGCTTCGTTGGCACGGGCATGCATGGTGGAGTCATCTATGAGCGTGGCGAAATTCTCGAGCCAGTTGAGGGAACCAAGACCTTGCCTGTTGGGAAGCGCGATATGCGAATCATCGAGGGCTTGGTTAAGGAGTACTGTAGCCATTTTGGTTGTGACCCAGAGCAAATCCTTTCTGGCAAATTCAAGAAGATACTGCCGCTGTCAAAACGACCATACGAAAAACTCTACAGCCACTAGAACCCACTTTTTCCTAAAAATGGATCTTTCTGTTGCTTGGAAAAAATATAGCCTCCCTTATATAAAGCGGCTTTAATGTGGCAAGAAGGGCATAAAAGAAACTGGTTTTAACAAAGATGACTACTCACTCAGTTAATGCTTGATTCTGCCACGGCGTTATTTCTTGTAGGCTAGCCAAAACTAAAGGTAAAACTGCGACCAATTAACAATGTTAAAGTTGTTACTATAATTGGTGCCGATGGAATCGCTGGATCTTTGTTGTCGCCGTGAGGTTGCCTGCAGTTTGAGCTCTAATTGCTTTATGGCTTGTTGCTTGCCAATCGTATTATGTTGTTTGGGTGATTGTGAGGAAAAAAGCAAAGTTCTGCGTGCTTCCACATCCACACCTTGACGCCGCCAACATGGAGCCATGTAGGGCGTGTGGAGAAAAAAGCATTTGCTACACACCACAGGCGCAGAAAAACAAAGCAACAGCAAAAAGCAACCAAATCCACAAGCCATCTTGTGGCACCCCAAGAGCCGCCACACCCACACAAAGAGCGCAAATGGTACCGATCAAAAACATCGAAATTAACAAGCTATAACACTAAGCTGTTTTGCGTCACAAAAGTTGGATGAGTGCGCCTAGAAGAGTAAATAAGGCAACTATGGCAGCGATTATTTGTACTATGCGCCGTTCAGAGAGGGGACGACGGTAGCAGATGACTGTGACCAGGCTTTTTCTGCTGTCTGCAGTGAGTTTTTGACCGTCGAAGGTGACTTTGGCTTTTTTGTGGGTGAAGAAGACGGAGAGCAAAATTATTGAGGAGTTAAAGATGTAGGGTAAAAGTGAGATGAAGAGGTCTGCTTTCAGGTCCGATATTACGGCGAACGAAGCGATGGTGATTCCGATTGCAAAGGAACCTGCGTTACCGACGAAAATCTTACCCCTAACATTAAAGTAAGCTAGTATTAACCAGAAAAACAAGGGTCCAACCATAAGGATATTCAATTTTGAAAATGCCATTAATCCCAAGATCACGATGGCTGGGCAGATCGTTTCCAGACCGTTTAATCCGCCGAGTTGGTTGACCGTGTTTGTCACTATCATGACGATTAAGGGTATGATTACAAAGATGTATGCTTCGCCTAGCTGTATGGTTGTTCCAACGATTGGGATTGATATCGAAGTTCTAAGTGCAGGGTTTTCAAAAGCAAAATACATCAGTGGCAACGCTGCAATGAGAGGCATGAAGGCTTTGTAACGCCATTTGAGGTCCATAAAGTCATCCAAAAGCCCCATGAACCCGCCGAAAAGGATGCACACGGCCAAGGTTAACGCTGCAGAGACGCCGTTCACTAGGGTATCTAACCCTAAATTGAAGACTCTGTTCGAGAAATAGATCGAGAAAAGATAGAGAACGGTTGTTAAGACGTAGATTACGCCTAAACCGTTGGGAACTAAAGGTCGACCGACTTTATGCTGATCGGGAACCTTTGGAAACACAGTGTCGCTTCCTGCTCTGTGATTTAGCCAGTTATGCCCATGTCTGCGTTGTAGGCTGCCCAATCAATCGAGTATATTGCAACGATTGGAACCAAGTAGCCGTATTGAGTCGGCGATGTGTTTATGCCTGCAAAGTAGGCTTCTTTGAAGTACTTTGGTGCAGTGGTTGTTTGGTCAGGAGATATACTAAAGAGACCGGAAGCGCTCATCCGTTGGGCGTACTGGACTTCTGCGTAGTTCATGAGTTCAAAGACTGTGCAGTTTAAGCCTTTCTCATTCCAAACCCATTGACCTGATTGTGAGGAACCGAATGCTGTTTCGTCAGTCCACGCATCTGCAGCGGTTATGTAGCCTTCTTTGATGAACCTGTCTTTGGCTTGTCCAGAGATTTTTGCCATCCAACTCCATTTGCCTTCATCTCCATATCCAGCAGGCGTTGCAACGTATGTTCCACTGCTAGTTGGGCTAACGTAGAGCACCGTGAAGACAGCGATGTATTTGACGCGATCTTGCCCATAGGCAGATAACATCCGCATGGATTGGTTCTCGTTAGCCATGAAGATGAATCCCACGTTCTCTATCTGCGTACTATTCACAGTCGTGTTATCGCAAAGGCTGGTGACGTTTCCAAGGTCACTTAACCAGTTGCCGTAATCCCACCACATTACAACAGCGGTTGATGAAGGCACATTATTGTTGAGGTAGTGTACGGCGTCAAGCCATGCACCAACAGGGGCTGAGAGTCCAGGACCACCTACAGGTAAGCTTGAAGCGCTAATGGCTGTGGGCGTAAAGGCTTGTGAAATGGCCCGTGGCATTCCACCTGTTTGCGGCGAGAACGCAAAGTTTGTCACCAGAATCATGAAAATTATGAAGACGGCGACGCCGCTATACTCTTTGCTGACTCTTGCTAGTCTGCGTTTTGATTTCGCTAAGACTCTTGGCGACTCCTTGAGTAGCGTGAAGAACGGCTTGATTACGCTAAGTATTCCTATTCCTGCGATTATGGCAAATGCTGGGGCGAAAAGCACCAGTAGGCGAACCATCGAAGTGGCGAAGTAGAGGGAAGTAACCGCAAAGAGCAACAGGAATATGTTTCGGTTTGTGGGGTTCCTCAAGGTGAAGTACATGCCTACCAAGAAGAATAGAATGCTTATACCTAACTCAATGTAGAGGTTGCCCCAAGCTGAGATTCTCTGCTCGGCCACCGAATCAATAAGCGGCGACGAAGCGCGAATGAAGGGATCCAACACGGTGCTGAATTTTCCTTGTAAACCACTTCTGCCAAAGATACCTGTCACCCACAAAGTCACAAAACCGCCGATAAGAACTGCCAACGCGCTACCTGTGAGGATTAATTTGGTACGCATAGATATGTTGTTGCGCAGAAGTTCAGCTATAAGCAACACCACAAACACTCCAGCAACAGGGATAACTGCGCCTGAAAATAGGTAACTTAGCGATATATAGGGAACCTTCGTAGCTATGAATAATGCTAAACCGAACGTCAAACTGTAGCTGATTAGTAGACGTTGACTGTACCTTTTGATAATCACCATTACAAACACAAACAGCACAGTTAATCCAAGTACGTAGTAGGCTGCACCCCAACCTGCAATGAAATATGCCAGGGCAGCACCCGCCCCTAAAGCATAGAAGATAGATGCTCGTAATGAGCGATTGCTATCCAATGATCTCAGGAACAAAAAGATGAATAACACTAAACCTAAAACACCGGGAACTTCTGTATCAAAGAATCCCAGCGCGCTTCTTTGTAAGAAAGAAGGCGCCAAAGCCAGGAAAAGGGCAGCGAATAGACCGACGGTTCTTCCGCCCATGTCTTTGCCTAAATAATACATTATGAGACATGAAACCACTGCTATAACAGCAGGCAAAACGGAACAGAATGTCATTAGATCGATGTTTACTCCAAACACTGAGACGATTTGGTAGAGGACCGCTGCCGTCATGGGCAGAGCTGGCAGGGATGAGGACATGTCTATGCCGTCTGGATACCATTTCATATAATTGATCCAGTGAGTTGGCCAATATGGTGACAGTAACCCGTTATCTACCATGTGTTTGGTGATGCTGAATTGATAGTACGGGTCAAACTCGTTTAGGAGTACTTTGCCTTGGGCTAGGTTTTCCCAGCGGAGTGGTAGAATACGTACGGTAAAGGCGACAAAGAGTATAAGCAGCAACGCGGCTATAGCTATGATTGTGCCGTGGCTTACTTGAATGCGTAGCTTACCGAAAATTGAGAAGCCTTTTCCTAATCGTTCTTTAAGTGAGTCCCCCACTTTAGCCATCCTCTTCAATGTATCTCTCGCATTTTTGTTATATTGTACTCTTTGGGGCGTTATTTATGGCTTTCCAAAATGAAGCAGTCAGTTTTCAGGGGCTCTCATGGCTTAGTTATATGAATTATAACCCATGGGCTAAACCTAACAACCCTTCTCAGCCCCAAACCCCTCTCAATTCCAGCTAAAACAGGCACCAGACTACTCTGAGAGGTACGTCCAAAAGGTAACCAACTGTACCCAACCCTTCGTTTGATGGTGAACCCTGTTTCTCGCAGGCTCTGCACAGCTTCACGGTAGGAATGGCGATAAGATTTACCGCGCATCGCTCTCAGTTTGGCTTTAATGCTGGATTTGTTGCCAAATGATAAAACGCAGTCAGCGTTAGGTTTCATTGTGCGTTTGCATTCAGAGAAAGCAAGGTTCATTTCAGGGATATAATCAAGAACCTCAATCATGAAAATAACATCGAACACTTCCTCTCTGATGGGTAAATGTCTGGCATCAGCTTGGATAACGTGCACTTGATTATTTTTTAATCTAAGCCTCTTTAAAGAATAGGAATCTAAATCCACGCTGACAACCGTTGCTTTGCCGTTTGCAGCCAACAAGGAAAAGCGTCCAGCTTCCGCGCCCACATCCATAACCATCAGGCTTTCTCTTGAGAGGTTAATTGCCCTAGAAATGAAATCAGTTTCCAGTTTAGTGAGGTACTTGCCCATTTTTGTTTTGGCTGCCATCTCCCAATGGGTCTCAGCTTGGAGTTCAGCGGGTATTGCGGCTGCTGCTCCCAATGGTGGCTCAACGCTTGTTTACTGGTTTAACTTCGACGTCTAAGGGGAGCAAGGAGAGCTTTCGACTACATTTTGGACATCTTCCACCGCATTGTTGAATAATCTCGTCAGGCGGTTTAAGTTCAGGGCCTTCATACAAAACATGATTACACCCATGGCACAGTACCCGTTGTGGCATGTTAAATTCCCTCCATTATGACATGGTATCGCATATTTATCGGTTGCTGAGAAACACATTTATCCCAAACAATCGATTTCAATGCAGCGTGGGTTTAGTGCAAAATACTCCATTGATAACAATCGGAATTGTCACCTTAAATCGAGCCTGGATCATATCAGAAGTACTCGACTCTATAGCAAGCCAAACTTACCCCCACGATAAACTTTTCATACTCTTGGTGGACGGCAACAGCAAAGACGGCACCCCAAACATCGCCGAACATAAACTCAAAAACGCCGATTACAGCGGGTACAAAGTTATTGTGCAAAAATGCAACATTCCCGAAGGCAGAAACATTTGCCTCCAAAAAATGCAGGGTGAACTGCTGCTTTTCTGGGACAGCGACGTAATAATGTTGCCAAACGCCGTTGCCAAACTTGTCGAAGCCCTGCAAACCGAACAAGCTGATATTATGAGTGCAGTCGCAAAAAGCGTTACTGTTGCCTCGACCAGCGAGATAGCAGCCAAACTCCAAGAACTAGCCCATCCCAAGCGCCATGAAGCTCCGTTTGAGATTAAGGCAGTGATGATGGGTCAAACGCTTCTCTCTAAAAAACTGGCAACCACGTTATCTTTCGATCCTCAGTTGACTATTCAAGAAGATACGGATTTCTGTTTAAGGGCTAGAGCGCAAGGCTTCAAAATCATGCTCAACCCCAACGTAACCGTCTTAGACGTGAACACCTACACCACTGCATACAGTGATATATGCATCGATATGTCCCTTAAAGACGCAATGCGGGGCATACGCAAAAAATCCCAGGTCCAAGTTTACGCCTATAACATTTCAGATAGCCCAAAAATTGCGCTAAACTTCTTTTTGCTCTACAAACGATATCTTTTCTATCTATTCTATATCCCTGCGATTATGTTAACAATCATCGGAATTTTGGTTTGGAACCTTTACCTGTCGCTAGTGTTCCCAATCTACGCATTGGTGTATACGCTCCTGCAGATTAGGCGCAGAGGCTTCAAACGAGGACTCCGAGCCTTCATCATCAGTCTTTTTGTAGGCATTCCCAACGCGGTTTGGGTCACCTATTACTGGCTAAAATATGTGCTTAAAGGCGCCGGCAAACCCTAACTTTGCCTGGCAACTGTAAACCTTATTTTCGTTTGCGGTTACTTGAATTGTCGAGTGTGTGGTTTAGAGGGCTTGGGAAAATATACGCTTATCATCACTGAAAAACCGGATGCTGCCAACAGAATAGCCACGGCTCTAGATGCCGAGGGAAAACCCAAACGAAACATCAGCAACGGTGTTCCCTACTACCAAGCCTACAGAAACGGCGAAATCGTGGTTGTCCCAGCGCTTGGGCACCTTTACACTGTCACGAGCAAACAGAAAGGATATCCAGTTTTCGATTATCAATGGGTCCCCCGATACCAAGCTGAACGCGGCGCAGCGAAGATTCGGACTTGGCTCAAAGTCATCTCGCAACTGGCCGAAAATGCAGACCGATTTGTTGATGCTTGCGATTTTGACGTTGAGGGCAGCATAATAGGCTACACGATTCTCAAGTATGCATGCGGCGGCAAGGAGACGTCAGCTAAACGCATGAAATACTCCACGCTCACTGAGGAGGAACTGCAAGAAAGTTATACGCATCTATTGCCAACGATGGATTTTGCGTTAGTGGAAGCTGGGCTGACTAGGCATGAGGTTGATTGGTTATATGGGATAAACTTGTCTCGTGCGCTTACAGAAGCAGCTAAAGCCAGCAGCGGACAATATTCTACAATCAGCACGGGCAGAGTGCAGGGACCAACCCTAAAATTCCTTGTGGAACGCGAGCAAACCATCAAGAGTTTCACGCCAAAGCCCTACTGGACCCTAACCGCAAAGATAGCAATAAACGACATCACCTTGGAGATACAGTACCCCAAAACACTGCAAACCCTCCAAGAAGCCACTTCGCTGCGGGATGCCTGCAAAACCAACGAAGGCATAATACAGAAAGTTACCGCAGAAGAGTATACGCAGCCTCCACCCTTGCCCTTCGATTTAGGCAGCCTCCAAGGTGAGGCCTACAAACTCTTTCGCTACATCCCCATGCGCACCTCTAACTCTGCCCAGCGCCTCTACCTTGCAGCCCTGATTTCCTACCCACGCACAGGTAGCCAAAAACTGCCGCCAACCATCGGCTACGAAGCGATACTCAAAAAACTATCTAGAGCACCACTTTACGCCAAACAAGCAACTGAACTCCTCTCAAAGTCGTCTTTAAAGCCGGCTGAAGGCAAAAAAACTGACCCTGCTCACCCAGCCATCTACCCAACAGGAAATCTGCCACAAAAAACCCTTGCTCTACCAGAGCGAAACCTCTTCGACTTGATTGTGAAGCGTTTTTTGGCTGTTTTCGGCGAAGACGCCATCCATCAAAGCACAAAAGTAACCATAAGCCTCAACGGCAACTCTTTCTTTCTCTCTGCTTTGCGTACGCTTAAGGCGGGTTGGATGAGGTTTTACCAGCCATATGTACAGTTGAAGGATGCTGTTTTACCGTGTTTAACCGAGGGTCAACCTGTCAGTATCAAGAGCGTAAATTTAAAAGAACATTGGACTCAGCCTCCCCTCAGGTATAATCCTCGCACGTTGCTCGAGAAGATGGAAGAAGAGGAAATCGGCACCAAAGCCACGCGTGCAGCAACCATACAAACGCTAAGCGACCGCAAATACGTCAGCGGTACTGACCAACTATTTGTAAGTGAACTTGGCTTTGAAGTCGTTGACGTCCTCACAAAATACTGCCCTGACGTTGTTTCTTCAGAGCTTACGCGAACGCTGGAGCGGCAAATGGAGGAAATTCAGCAGGGCAAGCAGAACAAGCAGGTTGTGCTCCAAACCGTCAAGGACGCCTTAAAACCCATAACATCTACGTTGAAGGCAAACGAGACGACAATCGGCGCTCAACTAAAAGACGCCCTTCAAAATCTGCGTCTTCAAGAACGTGTGGTTGGTAACTGCCCCAAATGCTGTGATGGACGACTGGTTGTTTTGCGTTCTAAGAAGACTGGGAAACGCTTTGTAGGTTGCACGAACTACTTTGGGGGCAAATGTGGTTTGGCTTATCCGCTGCCGCAGACAGGTACTATAAAAGCAATAGGCGTATGTAAAAGCTGTGGCGCGCCTATGATGATGGTTTATGCCAAAAGCAGGAAGCCTTGGAAACTCTGCCTCAATCCTCAGTGTTCCTCGAAAGAACGCTGAGTAGGCTTTGCCCTTGGCGCGAGCGTGGTTGTTTTTTGCTTTTCTCTAATGGTGCTTTTAAGAATTCAAGAGAGTCTGATAGGACGTCAAGTGTTCCTCATCTAACAGTATTTGATTGTGATTCAGAAAAATTCATTAACTGGAGATGAAGCTAAAGATGTATCAAAGCAACTATTTGGGAAGAATGACAAATGTCTGCTAAAATCAAGAAAGCTCCTTCGTCGTCTGTGTCGTTTTCTCTTAGCCGATGGTTCCGCAAACTCTCAACCAATGCGCCCTCAACGTTTCTTATAACTCTAACGGGAATCGCTTACTCAATTTTCTTGTTCGGCGGCGGCCTATTCACCCTCATCACTCGGCCCTACCCTTCAGCCTACGTTAACGGTCGATTTTACTTTTTGTATCCAGGCATCAGCCAGCAATTCGTCTCTGACACAATAATATCCGTCGTTCTCTATTCACTGGGCTTTGTTGGCTTACTAGCGATTTATCAAAGCACTAAGAGTGCGTATAAGCCAAGGCAAGCCTACATGTTACTGGTTATAGGCGTAACCTTCTTGCTATTAGCATACATTTTCCTTGAAGGCGCCATCCAGTTCAAGACCAGCGGTGGATAAGCAAAAAAGATTTTGCTACCACGGGTTCTTTTTCAGCTTTAACCTGTACGCTAAGTAGTTTGTAAACAAGTGGATGGGTGGCGTAATCAGCAAAACTGTGACTGCAACCTGCCAACTCAACCCTTGCCAACTTATTAATGCAAGAGGGAGTGCAAAAACAACTGCACCCACAACGAAATCAACCTGGTCGACAATCGGTAATAACCCTCCTGGAGCGATGTTTAATCTCCTCTTTATGAAGGCACCCGTTAAGTCACCTAGTAATGCACCTAGCGGTATTAATACGCTAAATAGAATGGGGTAGCTTTCCCAACCAAATACTAAACCCTCGGCTAAACCGACGCCGAAACCCACTCCCCAACCGAAAAAAAAGCCTCGAAAGGTCTTGTTGTTGCCGAATATGCGTTTACCATCAACAAAGTTTCTTTCGAAGTCCATACGGGTGCCGCCTCCAGCAAGCACAGGGGTGGCGTTGGCGCAGTAAGCTGGGAAAATAAATTTTAATGCTTCAGCAATCAACAGGAGGACACTCATGAGTTTCAACCATACATTAATGCAGTTCTGCTTCCACTATTCCGCTTTCAACTATTTGTACATAGCAGGTTACTTCTTGGTCAATTCCCTGAGCCTTCAAGATAACAGCCTTGATTGTTTGGGGGTACTCGATGGGTTTGAGGCTGATTATGGTATCAGCCCAAAACTTCAAAACGCGTGTGGCCACGGGTCTAACGCTTGAGGTTTCCTCGGTGAAAAAACTCCGGACCTGACTGGTTATGATGAGGGGGATTTTTCGAACTTTCACAGTCTGCGCTAAAATAGCCAATTGCCTGTTCAATTCACGGTTAACCGAAAAAGCTTTGCCCTGTGTTTCAGCGACCTTAGCCCCATACAACGAGGTGAATGTATCAATGATGATTAACCCCACCTTTGCACTCAGATAATCTTGTATGCGATCTACAAGGGCAGTTTGCTCTCTGAAGTCCTTGGGCTTAACTAATACGATTCGTTCAGCAACCTCATCAAAGCGGTCAGCTGCAAGCTGCGAGAGCCTTTTAGCAGAGAACGTGTTATCGCAGTCTACGAAGAGCACTTTAAGGTTTTGCTTGGCGCAGTTCATCGCGCACTGCATTGCTAAGGTGGTTTTCCCTGTTTCAGGCTCTCCATAAATCAACATGAGAGTTTGCGGTGTGATGCCTCCGTTGATGCCTTTGTCGATGCATTTGCAGCCTGTCCCGATTTGTGCCATTCTTTACACATCAAGATTATTAATTGGAACATAGTAATTTGTTTTGCACTTAAACGTAACCTTCAGGATGGCTTATGAAAGAAAGAGTTGCCATCGCAACTGTACAGGGAAAAGCCTACTTCCTAATAGTTAACGTCCTGCAAGAACAAAACATATCTTTCATTAGCCTTGTTCCAGGCGAACCCGTTCCGCCCAAAATCAAACTAGTCATAACCACAAGGCAGGAAAAAGGCTTGGTTCAGAATGAAAAAGTATTGATTTTCGGAAACGAGGAAGAACTCGACAGTCTCATTAACGAAGTTAAAAAGACGCTGCTGGGCAAGGAAGACTACGAACACATAATTATAGGCATAGATCCTGGGGAAGCCATCGGCTTGGCTTTTCTTGCGGATGGAAAGGTCATAGAGGAAGGCAACTGCTACAGCAACCAAGAGGTCATTAACCACATAAATAAGATAATTCACAACGTCAACTTTTCACACACAACCGTTTCTGTAAAAATCGGCGATGGCGTGCCAATTTACCGCGAACTTCTCGAAGCATTAGATGAAGCCTTGCCGATAAAAGTGGCGCTTGAAGTTGTGGGTGAAGCAGGAACGAACCGGCCGCTGAGAGAAAACAAACATAGCAGAGGCGTAAGGCATATTTCTTCAGCCATACGTATAGCTGGCAGAAGAGGGCGAGTAATACCGCGGAGGAGACAGGTTGCAGCAAATAGTCGAATCCAATAAGACATTGTTAGTGGACGGTCCAGCTTCTGTTCGGCTCACCTCGGGCAAAGCGGAAGTCTTCGGCTACCACATCAAAGTTGCTCATCGAATAGTGGTTCGCCAAGGAAAGCGTTTACCGTTTTACGTGCTTGAAAAAGCTGTTTTCGACGTTTCTCTGGGCGCAAACGCCAGCCTTCAAGAAACCGACGGCAGCACCATCCCAACTTCATGGAGCAAACCCTTGGAGGCGATTTTGGCGGTTCAGAAGCGCCCAGTGGTTGTCATGGTCGTGGGAGAGTCAGATTCGGGAAAAAGCAGTCTCTGCACCTATCTTGTCAACAATTTAGTTGCAGAAGGGCAACGGGTGGCTGTCTTAGATGGAGATTTAGGCCAATCGGACATTGGTCCCTCGGCAACCGTTGGCTACGCATCAACGAGTAAGCCAATTACCGAATTGTTTGGTTTACGGTTAGAGAACGCATATTTTGTAGGGGTAACCTCTCCGATTATGGCTTTTGCAAAAGCTGTCGAAGCGCTGGGTGCAATGGAAGCTGAGGTTTTGCAGCGTGAGCCAGATTTTGTGTTGGTGAACACTGATGGCTGGGTTGTCGGCGATGTCGCACTGCGATACAAAGAAGCCTTAGTCAACGCACTTAAGCCTGACTTAGTCGTTGGCGTTCAGGTCCAAGATGAACTTGCACCTTTGATCAACGCACTAGGGAACGACATCCGAATGGTCGTTGTTGAACCTTCATCTGCGCTTAGCAAACGGACAGCAGAAAAACGAAAAGCACTCCGCGAAATGACCTACACAAGATACTTAAAAAACGCTAAACTCCAATGCTACCCCCTCAGCCAGCTTACCGTTGAGCCAAAAAACGGGGTGCCCAAAAGTCAGGAGCCTAAGAAAGGCTTGCTTGTAGGTTTATATGGTCGTGGCAGCAAGTTTTTAGGCATAGGCGTTCTGCGGGTTGTTAATCAAGCTCGGCGTGTTCTTAAAGTGCAGACTGCAGTCTCCGCCAAGCCTTCAAAGATCGTTATCGGCAAAGTCGTCTTGAACCACAAGCTCCAAGAAATTGCGGAAGCTAAGCCCTAAAGAAACTGCTGACTTCATTAGCCAACACACCTGCTTTGTCAGGCAAGACTTTCATGTTGTTGGTTATCCAGGTGGGCAGGAAGCTCTTGCAATAGCTGGTGGAGAAGCGGTAATCCAAAAATACAATGGCGCCCTTGTCATCCAATGTTCTAATCGGTCTGCCTGCAGCTTGAGATGCCTTTTTCATAGCTGGCAAAACATACCCGTACTCCCGACCTAGACCGGGGAAGCATTGGTCATAGTATTCTATCTGAGCTTTGACCCTAGGCGTTGGCTCGGCATAAGGAACCCCCACAACAACTACCGAATTCATCTGATTTCCAGGAAAATCCACGCCTTCTGAGGTCCGACCTCCCTGCACGCCCAAGAAAACCGCGCCACCTTTGTCGCCGCAAGCCTTAAAGTCTTGCACCAACTTCTCGTTGACTTTGGATTTCATGCCGCTCTTCTCATAGAACAACGGTTTTAGCAGCGAGTTCTCTAAGCCCTCAGCAAGCAGTGAATTTAGGACTTGGAAGGAGGCGGCAAAGATGCCTGTGTTGGTTGGGGTGCTGTTAACAACTTCGTTTATGCGCTCAATCATGGTCTGGTACATTTGTGGCGTACGCTTCTCCATCGAGGTGGTGACGCCCAGGCAGACCGCTGAGAACACGTGTTCTTTGGGAAACGGTGAAGGCGCCAAAAACCGCACAGTATCCTCGGGTAGTTTGGTGATTCTTGCGTACGCCTCCAGCGGCTGGAGGGTACCCGACATGATCACGTTAGCGTAGGTTGAGGAGAAAACTGGTTCTGTGATTTTTGCTGGGTCAAGTGCAACGATTTCAAGCTTGGCGGTTTTGTTGTTTTCTTTGTTGAAGTACTTGCTTGCCACGTTTATGTAGGAATCATCTCCCAGAGTATCGACCCATTTGAGCAAAAACTCACCCATAGCATGGACGTAGGAACGAGGATTTTTCCCCTCCGCCAACAGCGCCTTCTTGATTGCCACACCCTCCTCATGGAGGTGCTCAAAGAATTTTTTTGGGTCAGGGATGTTGCCCTGTTTCTCTATGCGTTCTAAGATGCTTTCTGGAGCGATAAGCTGCTCTTTACTGATGTTTTCAGTTATCTTTTCGACCTCAACCCTGAAGAACCGAGTAAATTCTTCGATGTCTTTGTTGCCGAACCGATTAGCCTCCAGTTCCGCTTGGCGCATAACAAACAACGTTAACGAACTACTCGAGATGTCTATGGCTGTTTCTGGGAGATTGTGGGCTTCATCCACGATGAGGATGATTTTGCCAAGTTCGGTTTCAAGGTTTTTGAGGAAAGCCGTTCTAATCTGGGGATCAAACACGTAGAGGTAGCTCAACGCTAGGACTTTCGCGTCAGAGACTGCGCCCTTGATCAACTCGTAGGGGCAAACTTCCCTCTTCTTGCACACTCTCATGATTTCAGATGCTGTGTAGGGTCGAGCAGCAACCTGCTTTTGCAATTGTAAATAATCATACGTGCGTTCATCAACGTTAACATAGTAGGGGCATCTGCCCTTAGCTTTCAGTAACTCACAGACTTCCATAAGCGACTTTGAATCAAACGCGCCACGTGCGGCAAAAGCGTTGAGACACATTTCATTGCGCCCTCGGATGGAAACACCTGAGATGGGATGCCGCTTGTAAACCGCTCGGAGTTCTTCTATTACGCGGTCATGCTGGCGGTGGGTTCGGGCGACATAGAGAATTTTGAGGTTTTTCTTGATGGCCACTGGCAGGCATGCTGATAGTGAGGAGATGGTTTTGCCCAAGCCGTTGCTGCCTTCGATGAGAACGGAGCGGCGTTCGTTGATAGCGCTGTTTATAGTGGCTATAAAGTCGTCTTGGTGGGGACGCACGGTACCGTAGGGGAAGTACTCTGCAACTTCGCTTGGTAGCTTCATCATGCCATCTCACCACGACCATTAGAAGGGCAGTAAACGTTGACGGGGCATCCATGGCAGAGGGTCTTTCTCGCTTTACAAAAAGTCTTTCCAAGCAAAATCAAAAGCAGATGAACCGACAGGTAATCCTCAGGTTCAAAGAGTGACTGAAGCCTCCCTCGAACCTCTTCATAGCCGCTGCCTTCAGGTGCTAGCCCCAACCGCTTGGACACACGATCCACATGCGTGTCCACAGGTACGGTCGGCTGGTTTGCACAAAACAGCAGCACGACATCCGCCGTTTTCTGCCCAACTCCATGCGTATCCATGAGGGCTGCTCTTGCATCCTCAGTAGGCAAAGCCAGAATGGGCTTGAGTGAGCCGCCGAATTTTTCAACGATGATTTTTGAGGCGGTTTGTATGGTTTTGGCTTTGCTTCGGTAGAGTCCGCCAATTTGTAAGCATTCCTCCATCTCTTTGAGGGGAGCAGATGCAAGTGTTTGAGGCGTTATTTTGAATTTCTTCGAGAGATTTTGGAAGGCTCGTTCAGTGTCGGTATCGGCGGTGTTCTGTGAAATAATGGTTATGATAAGGGTTTCGAAGGGGTCATGGTTGATTTTAAGTGTGTTTGGCAGAGTAAGAGCAGCTTTCAGTGCGCTCAGGACTTGCGCCGCATGTGTTTGTGTAAACATTCCGCCTTCGCCTTTCTCATAAAACCTTGCCAAAATATGGTTTGTTAGGCTATAAATACCAATTGTGCAGCAAAGCAGCATTTGTTAATATTGTGCGTTTGGATGCAGGCTTTTAATTTTTTCTGGGTAATGTTTGGTGTAATCAATAGGGTTAACTCTTTGTGTAACTTTTCCGGAATATCTGTGATTGCTCTCTAACAGTCACAACCTTATTTATTTTTCAACAAACAATGTTTTAACATACAGCGGACGTGAAGGTAAGCTCTGCCACGATTGAACCAGAAGCACTCAATATTTAAGGTTAACTTGCTTCTGAACCGAAGAGTCCCTTGCACGCAGATGAATCCCATGGAGGTGGAAAATAGTGAATAAGAAAGTTTTGTTAGCGACCGTGGTTTTAATCGTTGTCATCTCTATCCCAGCAGTTATAGCAGCGTTGCAGCAAAGTCAATCAATCCATGTCAGCAAAACATACACTGCGCCGATACCTACACCGACGCCAAATTCATCTGCCAATCCTACAGCAACTCCAACTGCTAATTCTCCTACCGTTGCGTTTTCTTTATTTTTTCCTAATGGAACGGCTTACGTGATGAATCAAGATAACGCAGGTTCCATTTATGGCGCTACCAACCTTGACACCAACGGCATACCTGTTAACGTTCAAACCTCGCTGGGTGCCCCACCAACAGGGTACGTTGCTGGTGTAATAGTCGTTCGCAATGATGGCAGCGTGCCCATAACGTTGAACGCTGCACTTGCAAACATAAACGTCCCCTCAGACATCAGCCTATCCTTGACTAGCACCACGATCAACCCTTCAACATGGGGGAATCAGCTAAACGGCTGGATGGGAGCTAACAATTTGGCAACAGGCAGCACCGTCGGAGTTGGACAGTATGTTTGGCTTTCAGTAAGTGTGTTGATGACAAGCAACACTGTTGGCACTTCAGGCGTCATAAGGAACCATGAGACGTTCTCATATAGTTTTGATGTTGTGGTAACAGCAACTCAAGCATGATTTTTTGTAAAGGGGGAAAGGGAATAAATTTTTAATGATTTAATTCCTAGCTAAAAATCCCCATTCAATGTTTTTTCAAATTTAACATGGCTGGGAAAAATGATTAATCAGTAAAGTAAGTTTAGTTTGCAAAATTTCATAACAAACCATCATCTTAAAACCTACAATGCGGAGACTAACAATCTTAGCGTTGATACTGTTCTCCATTGTAATTCTACTTAGCGCCGCATTTGCTTCTGCCGACACTTCGAACTCTTGGATTCATGCTTACCAAAGAACAAACAAAGATTGGGCCAACTCCATCATCCAATGTAAAGATGGCGGCTATATGATTGCGGGAACTACAAACGTTTCGGTCAGTCCACCAAGAACCCAAATTTGGCTATTAAAAATCGATGCCCAAGGTAACGCAGAGTGGAACAAAACGTACGGTTCAGTCGGGTCAGCAATACGAAGCCATATAATTCAAACAAATGAAGGTGGCTACGCAATTGCAGGCACAGTAAGCGGGAAAGCAGAATTGATAAAACTGGATTCTTCAGGTAATACACAATGGAATCGAACCTACCAAGACGTACCGTACACAACTTATGCGAACTGCCTAATTCAAACCAACGATGGCGGGTACGCACTGGCAGGTTCGACCGGACAAAGCGGCTTAAGTAGCAGCAACATTATCTATCTGCTCAAAATCGATAAGTCAGGGGGCACAGTATGGAGAAGGGTCTATCTGCAAGCAGGATTAGGCGCCCCAGCCTCTTTAATTCAAACCAAAGATGGCGGCTACGCTCTGTTAGGCACCACCGAAAACATGAATTTTCTCTTAGTTAAAGGAATGCAAACGGAGAGTTTGAATGGAGCAAAACCTACGGAAGCCAAGACAAAAACAGCGGCTCTTCACTCGTCCAAAGCGCCGACGGCAGCTATGTCATGGCAGGCTTACTGTGGAACCGTAGCGGAGATGATGTTGGCCTAGTTAAAGCAGATTCGGAAGGAAATATGCTATGGCTCAAAAATTTTCCTGGTTTAGGTTCGCCATCATCGATGATTCAGGCCAGCGACGGCAATTATGTACTTTGCAGTGGTATGCTTGATAAAATAGACGTCGATGGCAAATTAGTTTGGAGCAGGAACGTAAGCTATGGAAGCGGATCCTCTGGGGCAACATACTTAGTTGTTCAGACAAGCGACGGAGGCTACGCGGTCGCGGGTACAGTTTCTTCAATGCCCACAAACCCAGAAGACATAACCTCATACGTTTGGATAGGCAAACTCAACTCAGAAGGCAACCATTCAGTGTTCATCCCAGAATTACCTTCCGCTGCACCCATAATTTTAGCCGTAATAACTATTTTTATTGCGGTCATCATTATCAAAAAGTTGGCCACGACGTTCCAGCAGAAAACTCGTCTTTTGCTTTAATAGGAAAGGTTTTTAGTGTAGTTATTATATGAGACTGTGAAAAAGTCAACAGGTACAAATGAGGTTAATACATTATGTCCGTGTTTGCAGCACCAGGAGCATATGACCGTGCAATAACCGTTTTCTCGCCTGACGGACGACTCTTCCAAGTCGAATACGCCATGGAACTCGTCAATCGAGGAGCCACCATCCTAGGCATCCAAACCTCAGAAGGATTAGTTCTCGGCTCCGAAGAAAACATAGAAACCCTCGAAGAAGCAGGCTATTCATGGAAAATTTTCCGGGTAGATGACCACATAGGAGCAGCCATCGTCGGGTTAAGCTCTGACGCCCGCATATTAATCGACCAAGCTCGCATCTACGCCCAAAGCAACAAACTAACCTACGACGAACCCATCGACATAGAAGTCGTAACCAAACGCATCTGCGATATCCAACAAATGTACACTCAACACGCAGGAGTCCGACCATTCGGCGTATCCATCATCTTCGGCGGAGTCGACAAAACAGGCACACGCGTCTTCGGAACTCACCCAAGCGGAACATATCGTGGCTACAAAGCAACTGCACTGGGCGCAGGAAGAGAAACTGTCATCAACGTGCTCAAAGAAGAATACAAAGAAGACTTAACCCTAGATGCCAGCATCAAACTCGCCGTTAAATGTCTCGTTAAAGCCCTTGAAGCACGGCAACTGCCCCCAAGAATCAAAATTGCGATTATTCCCGCAGCAACCAAGAAGATGGAAATGCTAAACGACGACACAGTGGAAGGCTACATCAAAGAGCTGGGTTCAAGCAAGTGAAAACTCGATGAGCGAAAAGTTCACCGTCGCACGCCTAACAAGAGAAAATGAACATTTTGAAATCCTAGTCAAACCCCAAAAAGCACTTGACTACCGCAACGGCAAAATCTCCTCTATCACAGAGGTTTTAGCCGCAGAAATCATTTTCTCAGACGCAAACAAAGGCACCAAAGTCTCAGAAGAAGCAATGAAAAAAGCATTCAAAACAGTGGACGCGCTCAAAATCGCAGATGAAATCCTCAAAAAAGGAACATTACAATTAACCACCGACCAAAGAAGAAAAATGATCGAAGATAAAAGAAAACAAATCGTAGACTTCATCGCCCGCCAAGCAGTCGACCCCAAAACCAACCTACCGCATCCCCCGATGCGCATTGAAAACGCTATGGAACAAATCCGTTATCCAATCGACCCCTATAAACCCGTTGAAGAGCAAGCCAAGGACATCGTCAAGCTGTTGCGTCCAATTCTGCCCCTAAAAATCGAGCAAGTCACGGTTGCAGTTAAAATCCCCATGCAGTACGCAGCCCGTGCATATGGTACGGTTAAAACGTTGGGGACAATTAAACGGGAAGAATGGCGTGGAGACGGTTCATGGTATGGTGAACTTGAATTACCCGCAGGATCATACGCTTCGCTGCTAAACAAACTTGGCGATGTAACCAAGGGAAGTGGAGAAGCAAAAATAATCTCTTAAAGTAATGGAAAAAATTTGGAAAACAGGTGATTTTATGCCAATATTCTTTGAAAAAAAACAGCTAGTTACGCCGGGAGAGTTACTCGCTGAAGGCGACTATCTTCCTGGCGAAAACACGTATGCTGAAGCAGGCAAGATTTACGCCTTGCGGATTGGACTCGTAGACTCAGACAACAAAAAAATTAACGTTGTAGCACTTAGGGCTTTTTACATGCCGAAAACGGGTGACATAGTAATCGGAACAGTCGTCGAAGTTGGATTCAACGGCTGGACAGTCGACATTAAAGCACCCTACACTGCAATCCTACGTGCCTCGGACGTATTGAGTCGACCGTTCAAACCCCAAAACGATGAGTTGAGTGCAGTTCTCAACACAGGCGATTTAATCGTTGCAAAAATAGCCTCGTACGACCGAGCTCACGACCCTCAACTAACCGTTGGAGAACCAGGGCTTGGAAAAATAACTCGCGGCCAAATTTTGCATGTTACGCCTACAAAGATTCCCCGTGTTATCGGACGCAAGGGTTCCATGATATCGATGATTAAGCAGGAAACTAACTGTCAAATCATCCTTGGACTCAACGGCGTCATTTTGGTCACGGGCAAAACCCTTGAAGAAGAAGAAATCGCTATAGAGGCAATAAAAAAAATCGAGGCAGAATCGCATACTAGCGGTCTAACCGATCGCATAACACAGTTGCTGAAAGAAAAGAAACAAGTTAAAGTGGAGGAAAATAAAGTTGAATGAAAAAGAAAAATTAATCGATAAAAAAGGCGTCCGGCTGGATGGAAGAAAAGCGGATGAACTTCGCCCTGTAAAGCTTCAAGTCGGCGTACTCTCGAATGCTGACGGCTCAGCCTACATCGAACATGGAAAAAACAAAATCTTAGCTGCAGCGTTTGGTCCAAGAGAAATGCACCCCAAACATCTAGCACAACCAGACAGGATGGTACTGCGATGCAGATACCACATGGCACCCTTCAGTGTACAGGAACGTAAATCGCCTGCACCATCCAGAAGAGAAGTTGAACTTAGCAAAGTCATAAAGGAATCTCTCGAACCCGCACTCTTCTTGGAACTTTACCCGCGAACTGGCGTGGACGTGTTCGTTGAAGTTTTGCAAGCCGATGGAGGAACCAGATGCGCAAGTATCACTGCGGCGGCTCTTGCCATTGCAGATGCTGGTGTTCCGATGAAGGACTTAGTCGTTGCCTGCGCTGCTGGAAAGGTCGATGACACCGTAGTCGTTGACCTCTTCGATGCTGAAGACAAACTTGGCACGGCTGATGTTCCAGTCGCTTACATGCCAAACCTAAACGCTGTTACCTTGCTGCAGATGGATGGCATCCTTACCCCTGATGAGTTTGAGAGAGCAGTTAACATGGCGATGGATGGATGCAAAAAAATCTATGCCCTGCAAAAGGAAGCGTTAAAAACTAAGTATATGGTCGTTAAGGAGGTTGAAGAATAATGTCGTCACTCGTAACCAAAGTCCGTCTAAAGCAAATTGAGCAACTTATCGAGAAAGGTAAACGCCTAGATGAACGAGGTTTAACCGATTATCGACCGATAAAGATTGAGCAAGGCCTAATTGAACGCGCAGAAGGCTCAGCCCGTGTTCTTCTCGGCAAAACTGAAGTGCTTGTCGGCGTGAAAGTTGAAACAGGCGAACCCTTCCCCGACACCCCAAACGAAGGCGTCATGACGGTGAATGCAGAGCTGGTACCTCTTGCATCTCCAAGCTTTGAACCTGGTCCACCGGATGAAAACAGCATCGAACTTGCCCGCGTTGTCGACAGAGGAATAAGAGAATCGCACGCTATTGATACTGAGAAGCTCTGCATTGAACCAGGCAAAAAAGTCTTCGTTGTCTTCGTTGACGTTTACGTTCTAAACCACGATGGCAACCTGATTGATGCTTCAGCAATCGCCTCAATCGCTGCGCTCATGAACACCAAAATGCCGAACTATGAAATCAAAGATGGCGAGATAAAAATTAAGCAAGGTTACACTCCGTTACCTATGAAGAGTCACCCCATAACCGTTACAATGGCTAAAATCAATAATCGTTTGCTCGTTGACCCCTGGTTCGAAGAGGAACAAGTCATGGATTCACGGATATCCATTGCCACAAATGAAGACGGTAACATCTGCGCCATCCAGAAGGGCGGCTCAAGCTATTTTACACCACAACAGATTTTAGAAGCGACAAAGATTGCTCTGGACAAAGCAGCTGATCTGCGCAAGAAACTCAACTGGTGAATGTAGTTGCCAAAGACAAAGAAAGTTGGTGCAACAAGAGGCTTAGGAACCCGTTACGGTGCAACAGTTAGAAAACGCTACGTCAAAGTCATAACCGAACTCAAAAAACCCCACCGATGCCCCCAATGCGGATTTGTCCGCGTGCATCGCAAAAGCGTTGGCGTGTGGGTTTGCAGCAAATGCAACTTTACCTTTGCCGGTGGTGCCTATACTCCAATAACTAAACTCGGGGTCGTAGCCAAACGAGCAGCCAAAGGTATGCCTGCGGAAGAAGTTGAAAAGCAAGCGGCAAAAGCTGAAGCTGCAACCATTGAATCGGCAACTGAAGAAGAAACCGAGTAACCCTTCCTCCTCCATTTTAAGCCCTTTTTTGTTTATTACCCTAAACAGCTACTTAGAGTTAGGAACGCTAAATGTCCACCAGTGCCAAAGCCGCCGTACGCTTAAAGTTCGATTCAGAAAAACAGCTCACCACACTAATAGCGGCGTTAACACCTGAAGCGAAGACGCCAGCAACTCGCCGTGCCAACGTGAAACTTGACGTGGAAGGTTGCTATCTCTTTCTGTCGGTAGAGGCGGAAGACACAGTGGCGCTTAGGGCAACGCTTAACGCTTATTTGCGCTGGATAAACTCCACGATTAACGTCATAGATGCGCTTAGAGAGGTATAGTGTCCTGTAATACTTTGGTTCAAAAACTTTATGTGGGTGAGCCGATTCTTTGGCCTCACAAGATTGTTTGTGAGGGCGGTTGCCTTTTTTGTTTGGGTTGTTTTCCGCGTTGTGCTGTAGTGTGGTGTAGGCTTCTTTTGCCACATGCGGTATATGATTCTATGTTGAACTTGTCACCATGTGTATGTGGAGGCATGTATCGTTTGTTTTTTTCACACAAACCGCTGGGTAGTATGAGTGCGGGCACATTTTGGGTATAATTTTACCAACTTACACTGCAAATTTCGATTTACTATACATCACGTAAATATTCGTTAGGTTGTTTGTTTGTCGGTATTCGTATAATTTTGGTGGTCGGAAGTCCGATTGACACCTTTTATGTAAAACAATCGTTGATTTTTTACATATTCAATTTTTCTGTTATTTTTCGGGGATTCCTTGCAAAATTTTAAATAAGCGGTAGGTACATAGCATCGGAAAGCAATCGCTAAGATTGTTTTTTTAAAAAGAAAGGAAGAGAAAACATGAAACCAACAAAAAGTAAGACTAAAGCATCTTTGCTTGCGATAATCATGCTACTAAGCCTTGTCACTATGCTATTTGCCTTCACAGCAGTCGATGCTGCCGTCAGCACTTATAACTCCTATATCTACGTTTCCGCTAGCCCGAAAGTCGTCGGTGTCGGCCAAACGATTTTACTTGTCGCTTGGACAGCTGACATACCTCCCGACATTGGTGAAACAGCAGGTACAGTTGCCAGTCCAACTGGTAGAGCTGGCTGGTATGGTATGCAAATTAATCTGACAAAGCCCAATGGCGAATCAGTGCTACTTGACATGCCATACAGTGACCCAGTCGGAGCCAACTATATCCAGTACACTCCTGAGACCGTCGGTACATACACCATTCAGGCTAAATTCCCCGACACATGGAAAAACACCACCGCTAACCAAGCACACTATCTTGCTGCAGTCAGCGCCACAGACAGCTTCACAGTACAAGACGAACCAATACAACCTTGGGTTGAGACGCCTCTGCCGAACAGTTATTGGACTCGTCCAATTAACAGTGCAAACAGAGACTGGTACGTACTAGCCGGAAACTGGCTTGCTGGTCCTAGCGGTGGAGGTGGTGCAAGTATAAACACACCCTTCCTGCGGCCACAAGGCACTTACGGCGGCGTCCCTCAGCAATTGGTAAGTTGTTATGGTCCAACAAGCGCTCACATACTATGGACAAAACCGTACTATATGGGTGGACTCATGGATGCCAATTACGAAAGTATCGGCTACCAAACTGCTCACTACCAAGGTCTTGGCTGGAGTGGCAACATAATCTTGCAGGGAAAAATCTACTATGCTCCACGCGTAACGCCTCACACCACAGGGGGTTACGTCGTCGTTGACCTGTACACCGGTCAAACATTGTACGAAACAAACAACACTAAGCCAGCATTTGGACAAATCTATAACTATGAATCTCCTAACCAGCACGGAGGCTTCGCATACCTTTGGAGAACTTCTGGTCAAACCGTAGCTAATCCAGGCGGCGTAAACGGCACAGTCTGGACGGCAATTGACCCAATGACTGGTCAAACAGTATACCAGATAGCCAACGTATCTGCAACAGGCACCCAAGTCTACGGCAAAGACGGAAGCATCTGCTACTACAACCTCGTCAACTATGGAAACACAACAAACCCTGACTACCACTTAACTATTTGGAATAGCTCAGCGATACCATCTCTGCTACTGGGCGACTCCGGAACCAACTATTGGCAATGGAGACCCGCCACAGGTGGTAGAGGCACCCTCCTCGGAGGAATCTATGTTCACGATGGAAGCAAAGGCTTCTCAGTAAACGTTTCAATACCATCGCCTTACAATCCTCGTAATCCAATTCTCAACGAAACAGGCACAATTCGAGCCATACGTGAAAGCGAATACATGATAATTGGAACTGCTGGAAGAAACGATGAGCGAGGCGACGTCCAAGGTATGCTCATTGGTGTTAGTCTAAAGCCAGACTCAACTTTGGGCAAAGAACTTTGGCGTACCTACTTCTCACAGGTATATCTGCCAACCTCAGCAAACGCATCGAACACCCTAATCGAAGTATTCCCAGATCAAAACACATTCATCTGCGGAAACGTCCTCATGCAAGGCGGCTCAAAGACTCTCATGTACTATGCCTATGACTTGACAACTGGAAAACTAAAATGGCAAGCCGGTCCCTTGCCGCAATTCGAGTACTACAACAGTCGACTTGATAGCTACAAAGGCATGTTATTCCTAGACCAAGGATACGGCGGAGTATTGATGGCATATAACCTAACAACCGGCGAATCAATATGGAATTACACTGCAAAAGGCATTGGATTTGAATCTCCCTACGGCAACTACCCAATGGGCATTGCAGCCATAGCTGACGGAAACGGGTTAATCTACACAGGAGCCTCCGAACACTCTCCAACACAACCCCTATGGCGTGGCCCGAACCTGCGTTGCATCAACGCAACTGATGGCACCGAAGTTTGGTCAGTACTATTCTGGGGAAACAACATGGGACCAGTTGACCCAAGCAACATGGCACTCTCAGACGGCATCCTCGTCGGACTCAACTACTTCGACAACGAAATCTATGCTTTCGGCAAAGGTCCAAGTGCAACCACAGTCTCAGGACCCCTATCTGGTGCAGTTGTGAATTCTCCTGTAACCATTGTTGGCACAGTCACCGACCAGACTGAAACAGGCAGACGCACCGCCACCGGCAACGACGCCTTCCAATTCACTCTAAAAGGCACACCAGCAATTTCCGATGCAGACATGGCGAGATGGATGGAGTACCTCTTCATGCAGCAAAGCTATCCAGCAGATGCAAAAGGCGTTCCAGTTCACTTAGCCACAATCGACCCCAACGGCAACTACTTTGACATCGGCACAGTCACCTCGGACATCAACGGCAACTATGGCATTCCGTTCACCCCTGACATTCCAGGCACCTACCAGATCCTCGCAACCTTCGCAGGATCCAATGCCTATGGTCCATCAACCGCTTCCACATACATCACAGTAGCAGACGTCCCCAAAGTGACTCAGGCTCCAACAACACCACAGCCAACTTCTATGGTTGAAACATACTTCATCCCAGCCATCGTAGGCTTGTTCATATTCGTTGCCATAATGAGTGTGGTAACGATACTGCTGACAAGAAAACGCCCATAAAGCAAGCAGCCACAACCAAAACCAACCTCCCTCTTTTATTTTTTCAATGCTTCACAGAAGGTAGCGTGTTTTAAGGAAAACATAAATCCGCAATAATTGCTACTTAGCCTTGTATAATCATGTCTGCCTTCAAAAAGCATCCCAAAACATTCGCCTCCATAACCATCACGTTTTTCGTGGCTGCT
Source organism: Candidatus Bathyarchaeota archaeon (assembly GCA_026014665.1). Classification (GTDB taxonomy): domain Archaea; phylum Thermoproteota; class Bathyarchaeia; order Bathyarchaeales; family Bathycorpusculaceae; genus Bathycorpusculum. The sequence continues at coordinate 118,688 of JAOZHX010000017.1, read as the reverse complement.
GTGCTTGTTGCCAGTTGGCTCTGGGTATGCAAACCCCCGGTCAGCGGCACTTGGGTGGGAATCTGCGTTCATTCTCTCTCAACCGACGATGCAAGGCTGATCAACGAGAGCGGCGCCCGCTGGGTACGCATCGACGCTAACAGCAACCTAACAGAGTTCAACGCTTCCTTGCACAGCGCGAAAGCGTATAACCTCTCAGTCCTTGTTATCCTCGACAGCTGGATGTATGGGAAATCAACCGTGTTTACACTCGAAGAATGGAACCGAAGCGTCACCTACTATGTTTCACACTACGCAGATATGGTGGATGCTTGGGAAATCTGGAACGAGCCCAACAAGCCCAGCCTATCCATTGCTTGGTTTAGAGTTGAACAGTTCAAAGACCGATTATAACGAAAACATCGACAAAATCGTCGATTATTACTTTTCGATGGTGCAAACTGCCTGTCCAATCATACGCAAGCATGACCCCAACGCAAAAATTCTCCTTTTCGGTGGTTTAAACCTCTACTCCCAGCAAGCCCCAAATGCTGAACTCGATAAAGATTTTGCATCGCGACTGGCGCCGAAAAACGTGGGGCGATTTGGGGACGCCGTCTCCATCCATGCGTACACATGGAATGAAACCTACCCCACAGTTATGTACCGGCAATATGATGCATCGCTGACGTTTTACAATGGTTTATTCAATGGCAAACTTGAGTTATGGATTACTGAAACTGGAAAACCATTAGAGGAAGCAGGTGAAGTGGCGCAGGCACAGTGCTTGGCGGATGCGCTGGATTTTTTCCAGGGCAGAGCGTCTCATGTGTTTTGGTATTCACTGCTGGATAATCCCGGTGAGTATAGGTTCGGGTTAGTCGAGGCTGACTTGACCCCGCGACCTGCCTACCTTAAGCTGCAGAACTATACAGCAACCTAGTTCTAATTTAATTGTTGCCGCTTATCAGTCAGTAGTTTTTGAGAAAACATAAGCTGGTTTTATCCTTAACCTGCGAATTTGAATGATTAGGATTAGCAGTCCCTGAAGAAAACCAAGCGTGTTTGCCACAATCATAGGCAAATCAGCCTTCCATATACCGTAGAGAAGCCAAAGAAAAATGCCCACGCAGAAAAGCAAAGAAAACATTGCTACCGTGTTGTCTTTGGAGGGCTTCCACCTGGTTCTCCAAGATTTCAGCAGTTGGGGAGACAGCGAAATTGTCGTGAACACTGAGGCGACCAAGCCCACGATGGTTATGATGTCCATGCCTACTTTGTTTGGCGGTGGCTGACTATTTAGTTTTCGATCTTTAAACTGGTAATGATTCCATCGCCACTGTAACTGTTTGATTGATTGCATACTAGCCCACAGCACAGAGGCAACATAGAAACTTAATCGAAACTTTAATGCAAACCTGAGTTGTTAATGAGAAGAAGAGGCGGCGGCAACAACTTCCGCAGAAAAGCAAGGGCACAGCAGAATACAACATCGTTAAACCTCGATAAATTTGCGACGGAACATATAGGGAAGGTTTAAATAAACACTGGCTCATTTCGTATATGCTTCAAGTTAAAAAACGGATGAAAACTTAGCATGTCACAGGAATATCGCTACATTGTTCGTATCATGGGTACAGACGTCCAAGGTACCCTTAAGGCATCTTATGCTTTAAAGCAAATCAAAGGCGTCAGCTTTAGCCTATCGAATGCCATTCTCAGAAAGGTAGGAGTAAACCCTGACCTTCGAGTAGGCTTACTTTCAGATTCTGACGTATCCAAAATTGAAGACGTCATCCGTGACCCAGCAAAATACAACATCCCAAGCTGGATGTTTAACCGTCGAAAAGACAGCGAGACTGGAAAAGATATGCACCTTCTAAGCGCAGACCTCGCATACAAAATCAAAACCGACATAGACGGAGCCAAAGAAATCAGGTCATGGAGAGGATACCGCCATGCGTACAGCCTCAAGGTTCGTGGTCAACGAACCAAAACAACTGGACGCGCAGGAAAAGCGTTGGGTGTCAAAAAGAAGGCTCTTGTACAAAAGCCAGGCGCACCTGCTGAAGGAGGCAAATAAGCATGGGAGATCCTAAGAAACAACGCAAAAAGTTTGACACTCCCCGTTTCCGATGGCGCAAGGATATCCTTCAAGAAGAACTTAAACTTCTTGGCCAATACGGCTTACGAAATAAACACGAACTCTGGCGCCACAAAACCACTCTATCCAAAACCAGAGGCATCGCTCGTTCACTAATCAGCAAACCCGTTGAAGAACGAGCCAAAATGGAAAACGAACTTCTTGCCCAGCTCAAAAAGAAAGGCGTCCTGCAGGAAACCGCAGTACTCGATAACGTTCTTGACTTAACCATAGAAGACATTTTGGAGCGCAGACTACAAACAATAGTCTTCCGCAAAGGTTTGGCACGAACAAGCTTCCAAGCACGCCAACTCATCACACATGGGCACATAACCATCGACAACCGCCGAGTCACCATCCCCGGCTACATAGTCTCTAAGGATGAAGAGCCAAAAATCGCTTATTCATCCCAAAGTGCCATTGCAAAACAAGAACACCCCCTGCGTCAGGGATTAAGTGTAGTGGCAAAACAACCAGAAATTAGGCAACCCGGCAGAGGACGCAGAGGCGGAGGCGGCAGGTTTTGAGCAACATAAACAGCAAACGCAACGAGAAATGGGCAGTCGTCCACATTTTCAGCTCCTACAACAACACGCTTATCCACATAACTGACATAAGCGGCGCAGAAACAATCGCACGCACCACCGGCGGCATGTTCGTAAAAGCCGACCGCATGGAATCCTCACCATACGCAGCCATGAGAGCAGCAACCGGAGCAGCAGAAATCGCCCGAGACAAAGGCATAACCGCCATCCACATCAAAGTCCGCGCACCAGGCGGCAGTGGTCCCAGAACACCTGGACCGGGTGCTCAAGCAGCCATCCGTGCACTCGCTAGATTCGGCTTCCGCATCGAACGCATCGAAGAAGTCACACCGATTCCGCACGATGGAACAAGACGACCAGGCGGCAGAAGAGGAAGAAGAGTCTAAGCTCATCTTTCCTTTATTAACAGAAAAATACAAATAATGCACCGAAATATCGTATTGACCGCAAAAGCCATTATGGTAACCTTATTGGAGTGTTCCAGCAAGTGAAGATAGAGATCTTGGAAAAAAACGATACTAACCTCCGCATAATAGTTCGAGATGCGGATGTTCCCTTAATGAACGCTCTGAGGCGTTTAGCGCTTGCTGAAGTTCCCTGTATGGCAATTGAAGAAGTCGTTATGATAGAAAACAGTTCTATTTTGCAAGACGAAATCATAGCCCACAGGTTGGGGCTAACCCCACTCAAGACAGATCTAGATGCCTATAACCTCCCTGAAGAATGCGAATGCCAAAGCGAATTCGGATGCCCCCAATGCAGAGTCACCCTCACTTTGGATGCAGAAGCCAAAGAAGGCACTCGAACCGTCTATTCAGGCGAAATAATATCTGAAAACCCAGAGATTGTCCCAGTCTCCGATAAGGTTCCAATCATCAAACTGGCAAAAAACCAGAAACTCAAACTGGAAGCTTACGCACGTCTCGGCAGAGGCAAAAACCATGCCAAATGGCAACCAGTCTCAATGTGCGCATACAAGTACTACCCCAAAATCACCCCTCCCGCAGAGAAATGTGAAGGATGCTCCAAATGCGCTGATATCTGCCCCAAAAAAGTCCTCACCGTTAAAGATGATAAAGTGGATGTCCGTGATCTGTTAGCATGTAACCTCTGCATGGACTGTGTCGAAGCATGTCCTCAGAAACCTTCACCACTAAAGATTGAGTGGGAGAAGAACGCTTTCATCCTAAACATCGAATCGACTGGTGTGCTTCCACCTGAGCGTGTGCTCAAAGAAGCCACTAAGCTGTTAGGTAAACAACTAAACGAGTTTGAAGAGCAAATCAAGGCTGAACAATCATGAGAGAAACAAAAACCACGAATCCGCAGTTAATCGAACTTATCAGTCAACTACGTAAAGAAAGCAAAGAACAACAAGCGCCCATCTGGCTAGACGTCGCTGACCATCTAGCAAAATCCCGCAGCAGACGTGCCGCCGTGAACCTAAGCACTATAAACCGCAGTACCAAACGGGCCGATGTGGTGGTTGTTCCAGGCAAGATTTTGGCTTCAGGCAACCTTGACCACTCCATTACGGTGGCGTCCTTTGAGGCTTCCACTGCAGCTAAGGCTAAACTTGAGAGTGCTAAAGCAAAATACCTCACAATCCAAGAGCTTATGGCGAAGAACCCCAAAGGCTCAAACGTAAAAATTATCCGGTGAAAAAAAATGCAAATGCAAACTACAACCAAACCCTCTTCAGTAACTTTGGTGAACGCTGAAGGCTTAATCGTAGGTCGCCTAAGCAGCAAGGTTGCCAAACTTCTGCTAAACGGTCAAGGAGTTATCATAGTTAACGCTGAAAAAGCAGTGTTTTCGGGTAAACGTAAGAGCAAAATCGCGGAAGCCCACCTTTTCCTTGAAGTCGGCGCTCCTGAACGAGGTCCCTTCCATTATCGAAGACCAGACCGCTTCTTACGTAAGACAGTGCGGGGTATGCTTCCTTTCAAACAGCCCAAAGGCAAAAGCGCCTACAAACGCCTCAAAGTTTTCATGGGCGTGCCGGATGAGCTTAAGGATAAAGAATTCATCACGTTCGATGATGCTTCTGCAGCCAACCTTCGTGGTCCCCATTTCACCCTTGGAGAGTTGGCAAAAGAGATCGGTTGGAGAAACAGGATGGAATAATTATGCCAGCAAAAAAAGTCTTAGTCGTTAGTGGAAAGCGCAAAACCGCAACTGCCCGCGCCATAATTAAGCAAGGCGTTGGCAAAGTCCGAATAAACTTGACTCCAGTAGAAATTTATGAACCCGACATCGCCAAAGCCAAAATCATGGAACCGTTACTGCAAGCGGGACCTGACGTTTGGCAACAACTCGACATGGATATTAAAACTCAGGGCGGGGGCTACATGGGTCAAGCTGAAGCAGCCCGCATGGCCATCGCTAACGGATTGTTAAAATGGACCAAAAGCAGCCACCTACGCACTGTCTTTAGCGAGTACGATCGCACCATGATTGCAGGCGACAGCCGAGCCAAAGAAACCAAAAAGTTCGGTGGTGCAGGCGCAAGAGCAAAGGAACAGAAGAGTTACAGGTAGGAGAGAAAACAAGTTGATTATCCCAGTGAGATGTTTCACCTGCGGCAAGTTGGTTGGTGACCGATGGGACGAATTTACTCGCCGCATAAAGACCGGTGAAAATGCCAGCGACGTACTCGACAGCTTGGGCTTGAAGCGGTACTGTTGCAGACGGATGTTGCTCTCCAACGTTGAAATCATCGATGAAGTTTTGCGTTTCTACGAGGAAGCAGAAAAACGCAAAGAAGCCCGCAACTTCTACTAACCCCTTAACTGTTTTGATTCAGGTTGTTTTTGCCGTTCCATAGGGTTGGTCGTAGCTAAGCCCTTACATGGTTTGGAAAAAGAGTAGCAGGCTGTTAAGCGCCAAGAAAACTTTCTAGCCTAGTTAATCCTATGATTTCTTCGAAATTAAGCCCCAACGCATCCAGTACTTGGTCAAAGGTGGAATGCAAGTAGGCGATGTATTTATCAACGTCTACTTCGTTGCGAGATGCCAACTCCGCCGGTTTCACGTGGGGTTCGCGGAGCACTTTGACGAAACTGATGAGGTCGCCTGCGCGGAGGTCTTTGCCGCTTTGCTGCAGGATTCTGGCTGCTTTAACGTGTTGCGGCGTGGTTTTGGTGTAGCGTTCAAGTTCGTCGCCCAACACAACGTGGAATGCTAGTTCGCTCATGTCGCCCCATTCACGGCGTTTAAGTACGTTGTAGCGTTCGCGGACGATTTGGGCGATTTCTTTTTTGGCTTTCTCGAAATCCTCTGGGTTTTTGACTTTGGCTAGTCGTTCCTTCATGCTGTTGAAGGCGTCTTTGATGAAGAGGGGAATGTGTTTTTTCTTGCCCGTTAACCCTTTCACGTCTACCGTTCCGTCTTCTAAGACGCCGAGATAGTTTTTCTTGCGTGAACTAAAAACGGCATAACGGTAAACTTTATCCACGTCTATGCCCATGCCTAACTCGTGTTCAGTGTAGTGCACCACATCCTCAATCTGCTCTTTTGTTGGGTTTTTGAGGAAGACGCTGTCGGTGTCGCCGTATAACACCTTTATGCCTACGGCTTCGGCATGTTTGAGGATTTGGGTGATGCTGTAACGGCCGATGGCGGCTGTGGCTTCTGCAACTGGGGGACAGTAGAGGTCAAAGCTGTCGGCTCCGAAGACTCCGTAGCTGGCGTTTAAGATGACTTTCAGCGCGCCCTGTGCGATGCTGTACCAACTGCGTAGTTCAGGAGGTAGTGTTTTGTCTTTAGCTCGGCTTTTGTACCAGCGCACACGCAAATCCCGTAGCGATCCGATGAGGAGGCTCTCGAGCGCACGTTTTTGAGTACAGACCCAGTGTGGGGTGTCGGGGATTTTTCGGCAGTGGCATTCTTGGTGGTTGCAGCAGATGGATTGGTAGCCGAGGTTCCAGACTTTGATTATGGAGGGGTATAGGCTGGGAAAGTCCATTACAGCGACGTTGAAGTGGACGCCTGGTGTCGGTTCGACTACTATGGCGCCTTTGTATTTTTTGCCTTTTATGACAGCGGTTGTTGAGGTTTTGCCTTTTTTAGTGAGGATGTCTTCGGCGTTGGGAATGAGCATGCCGCGTTTGCGGTGTTCTCTGTGCATAAAGTTGCGTATCCAGCGGCTTACACCTTGGCGGCTGACGTCTTCCATGGGCATGCTGGCAATTCGTGCCAAGACCAATATCAACTTCATGGCAGAATCATTGTCGAAACTTGTGAGTTTATAGGTTATTTCAGAGTCACGAAAGCAATAGGCGGCTAATTCGCCGTAGTCAAGGTCTCCGAAATCCTTGTCTAGGTGGATTTTTTGAGCGCCAATCAATGCATTTCCGACGTCGTCGAGGCTGACGTCTTTGTAGCGTCCACTGTAAGCGTAGATTTGGATTGATCGGTTAAAGAAGAATTTGTAGAGGTCGATGTGAACGCCATATTTGAGAAGGCAGACGCGTTTGCCTATTTCGATGGGGATGTCGCGTTTGCTGAAACCCAGGTTTTCAGCGCGATGCGCCAGGTAGCGGAGGTCAAAATCGTCGCCGTTGAAGGTTATTATGAAAGGGTATTCCCAGAGGGTATCGAAGATTTTTTTGATTAGTTGGGTTTCAGTTTCACAGAACTCCAACTCTATGCCAGCGCATAGGTGCATGTTGGCTTCGCTCATGCCTTCTCGCTTAAGAATAAGCACCCTCTTCTCGCCGTCTGAGCTGTAAATGGAGCAAGCGATGACTGGGCAGGCGCCTTCTCGTGCATCTGGCACGCGATTAGCAAGTGGTGAGTAGACTTCGATGTCTATGGCTGCTCGGCGGAACTGTGGCGCTGGGTATTCAAGTAGTTTAGCCCACATTTCAGCGTATTGGCGTTCTTCTTCCGAGCAGTCTTGGAAGAGGACACGAATTTTGTTTAGGTTCTCAGAGGCAGAATCCACGGTTGTTTCGACTAGATTTCCGTCTTTGACTTCGTAAATCATGCCTGGCAACAGTTGTTTGTCGTAGATGTAGGATTGGTAATACTTGATTTTTGATTCCCAGATTTTAACGTCTTGGGGTTCGACGTAGCTATCAGCAACTTTGGGGAAATCTTGAGGGATGATGTCTCGTATAGTACCTTGGGGTTTTCCTCCGATGGCAAGGGGGTCTTTGGCTACGATTTTTGTTACGGTAACTTTTCTGTCTTGGAGGGGGTCGACTTTTTCTTGTTCTTCGAAGTGATCAAAGCCAGGGTGATTAATGACGCCGTCGATTTTGCCTAGGTCGTACTGTGAGAGGTTTGTGAGGCAATAGGGCAAGTGGTTGGTGTTGTCATACCAGAAGTAGATTTGCCCTGACTGTGGTTCATATAGTTTTATGACTGCTTTTCTTTGGCGTCCATCATAGAATGCTGATACAAAATAAGAGGGCGCGAGATTTATTGGCGCAAGGGGTGGGTATGCTTGGTGTTCCCTCTTTTTTGGTTTCTCCTTCTCTGACCGTATTTCAGTGGTGGGCGCTGGCGCTGGTTTAACCTTTTGCTCTGTTGGCGGTTTAGCTTGTTCACTGCTGCAGTAATCTAGTATTGTGCGCGCCATCCCTCTTTGACCTTAGTCTTTAATGTGCAATAGAGACTAAAATCTTTAGTGACACAAAAATGACCAAACAAACATGCATTCAAAAGCGATGTTCTTAACTAAAGTTTTAACAAAATTGATTAGTGTTTATGTAGATTGCCATGTACAGCGCTTAGATGTGATTCATGCATCATATGTATGTGGCTGTCTACTTCTTTTTTTGCATCGAAAGTTTGCCCGCATTCAGGGCATATGTATTGCCCAGCCCTAGTTTCAGGAGTAATTCTTCGCTTTTTGACTGTTTGGCTCAAAGAGTTCACCTCAATTCCATCGTTTTATTAAGGAAAAAAAATTTAGCCTAAACACTTGTATGCGAGTTAAGTGTTACCTACTTGATTATTCTTATTCTTCTTCGTGTTCTTTTCCTTCCTCAATGAGTTCTCTGACTCTTGGACCGCCTTTGGCACCGCCTCTTTTACCTGCTTCTTGAACGGTCATTTTTCCCTTGCTGATATCCGTTTCTTCTTCTCTACTTCGCCTTCTTGACAAACATGTCACCTCCATTTATTGAGCTTGCCTCAGGACAGAGACACTAGCACCAATGAATACTTCATAAGGGTATGTGGCTGTAAGTGCGCAATAACAGAAAATTAGTCATCCTGTGTGCAGCATCAAAATTTTCTTCGTGTTTCAATTCTTATTAGTTTCTTTGTAGTTGTTCATAATTGTGATTTTGCTTGTTGCGGGAAGCTTGGACAATTGCCATTGAAACTCTAAGTTGGATGGAGATGCGTCGCTTGAATGAGCGATCAGCCTTGATGCGGACGGTCAAGCAACTGGATGTAAGCAACTTTAGCGCCATACGGTATGCTTACCGTTTAGTTGTTGAAACCTCCCGACGCAGAAACCTGTTAGATAAACTTATCAACGATGTGGTTGCGCCAAAAAAAATCAGCGAATACAATCTAGGCATCCAAGCGTTCCTACGATTATATGTTTATCAAACACGAGTTACAAGGAACTGGTCTAAGTTCAACCTCAAAGAAGCCCAAAACATCGCAAGCCTTGGACGCGCTATTCTGGGCTGGCAGACCATGCGTGAAATCGAGCCGTTTTTAGGGTTTTTACTAACACGCCAATTGGCATCCATTATGGACTCGGCAGGAGACGCAGAAAGGGTAGGGTTGAAAACTTTTCATCCGACTTGGTTTGTGGAATATTGCTTTAAGCTTTTCGGGCATGATGAGGCAGTGGCTTTTTTAGAGGGCAGCATCCTTCCGCCACCTACCTATATACGCATCAACACCTTAGTCGCCTCCGAGGAAACAATCCTGCAAAAACTAGACGATTCAGAAGTAAAACTCCAAAAAGAACCAGCGCTTAAGCACACATACAGAGTCTTAGGGCTTAAAGAGCCGCTAAATGAATTGCCCAGTTATAGAGAAGGCTTATTCTACATTCAAGACAAAGCCAGCTGCTTTGCCACCCAAGCCGCTAACCCACAGCCTGGAATGCGAGTTTTTGACGTTTGCGCTGCTCCGGGCGCCAAAACGACTTATCTTGCCCAATTAATGCAAAATCAAGGAGAAATTTACTCGGTCGATTTTTCCGCTAAAAGAATGCGGACTTGGAGGAGGGAAATCGCTCGAATGGGCGCCAAGATTGCCCAACCAGTGATTGCTGATGTACGAGTTTCTGTGCCGTTTTCTGGTGAAGCTGATTTGGTCGTTTTAGATCCACCATGCACTAGCACAGGTGTGTTCGCCAAACAACCCTCAGCCAAGTGGCGACTCAGCCCCAAGTCCGTCGAGAACATGGCGCAAATCCAGCTGCAAATGATAAACAACTGTGCCGAAAAAATAGCAAAAGGCGGAGTGCTGACCTACTCGACATGCAGCATAACTGAGGAAGAAAACGAGGGTGTAGTCGAGCACTTTCTAATTGACCATCCAGACTTCACGCTGACCGATATTGAACCAAAAATTGGCCTACCTGGACTGCGAGGTTTAACCCAGTGCCAACGCCTTTACCCGCATATTCACCAGTGCAACGGCTTTTTCATAGCAAAATTACGCAAAACTTAGCAATCAAATCACCCTTTTAAAAGTAAAACGATAAGAACCGCACAGAAACCGTAAACGTTATATCCATTTATCCATTTTTCTCCAGAGTCTATAATGGGTACAATTAACATGAAAAAGCTTCCGTTCGCAATCCTTCTCATTGCAATCTTGGTCACTCCGCTTATCTATCTGAGCAACAGCAATCTTGCTTGCGCTGGAACTGTTCCGCCAAGCATAATCGCTACAGATACCGTTTGGACGGCCGCTAACAGCCCGTACGACCTTTCGGGACCCACTTTAGTGCAATCGGGCGTAACCTTAACCATCCAACCTGGCGCAGTAGTCAACCTTAACGCGTACTATCTGCAGGTTGAGGGAACACTCAAAGCGGTCGGTACAAACACAAACCCCATCTACATCAACAGTTCACCCGTGAACGCTGGAAAGATAAAATTCACCTCTTTCAGCAACGGTTGGAATGAGCAAACGGGCACTGGCTGCATAATCCAAAACGCAGTAATCAACCAAACCGTCATTTCAATCACGAATTCCTCGGTAAAGATAACCGACAACACGTTCAACGACGATGCCGACATGATGAATAACAATGTTGCTATAATCACAAGCGGCACAGGCTCCTCGATAATCGCTAACAACCATTTTAACGGCGGCTTAGACATCGGCGACAACTCCGAAGTCTTGAACAATGTTATCACAGGCGGAATGGGGCTCTATGGCGGATTACCGTTGGTTTCAAAAAACACGATTTCTGGCGGCAGCAGCTACTTCTTCATCGGCAGAAGCTTTGACAGAAACTACAACACACTCGTAATAGACACCTCAGCTAAGGTAATAGACAACGACATTAATGGAAGCGTTATTCTGAACGGCTACGGCGACGTTTCTGCCCAAATTATCGGTAATACGGTTGGCTTAATCATGGATGGCGAAGGATCAGTAAACCTTGTTATCTCCAACAACAAATGTGCAGGCATAAATCTGGATTCCGCTAACTCCGTTACAATAAACAACAACCTCATCTTCGGTTCAGAGATAGGTATTCAAGTAGGTAATGCAAAGGTCAAAGACAACACGATAGCAAACTGCAAAATCGCAATCGTCGTAAACAGAGGCACTTCGCCAACGTTGAGCGGAAATAACATACTGAACAGTGCACAATACAACCTTAAACTCTCAGGAGCCGAAAACGTTGACGCCACCAACAACTGGTGGGGAACGACTGACCAGACAGCAATCGGCAACTCCATCTACGACAGAAAAAACGACTTTAACTTGGGCACCGTAACGTTCGTTCCCTTCTTAACCTCTCCCAACCCTAACGCTCCACCGCTTGATTATTATCCTGAACCTTCGGCTTCACCCGAACCGACAGCCCCACCAAATGAACCTACCCCAACGCCTGCACCTTCAGGTGGTTCAACTTCTCAGCAGGCACCGACAGCGGCTCCGAGCAATCCAATGGAGAACCTTCTTGTAATTGTTGTCCCGATTATGGCAATCATCATCGCAGGGCTGGTAGTTGTAATCGTTGTTTTAACAAAACAATTTTACTGAAAGAGTCCTTCTTGACTTTCGTTAATCTTTAGCACCCTGCATCTTTACTCAGTCCGCCTATTAACGCTCACTCAACAAAGCCATGGGATTCAAAGGAAGCTAGATTTGAGTAGCAGTCTGCTTCAGACGATCATAATATAATTCCCTGAATAATTCGATAAGAGAGATAGAGAGAATAAAAATACATGTCACAGATGAAGTGTTTAGGAAAAGAATGGAGAGGTTGTTTGATGATGAATCAACCCGAAATTAAGGTTGCCAGAACCAAAGACCCATTTGAAATAGCCCAAATAAGAGACAACTACCTCGTCGACCCAGAACAGGTTTTCCTTCGCCTCGTTCTTTTCCCCGCAAACGTCTTCTGCGGTTTTACCGTCGCCGCTAAAGATGCAACGGACCGAATAATCGGTTAAAGTTACGCGTTACGTGCATTAAAAACTGATGATTGGTACCTTGGCTACGTTTGCGTCAAAGAAGACGCCCGCAACAAGCAAGTTGCTAAGAAAATGCTCCGCAGAATCGAGAAAGAGGCGGAGAAGAGAGGGGGTAAGCGGATTTTTGCAACAGTGTCTCCTTACAATCTTTTTTCATTGAAACTTTTCCTTAATGGAATGGGCTGGTATGGTTTTGAGTTCAAACGTTATTATTACGGCAAAGATGAGCACAGAATCATTGTTGAAAAGAATTTACCAAAAAGTTCAACTTTTCTGCCTCAACCTTTCGAATCAGCAACTTTAGTGAAAAACACTGATTACTCTAAATTAACTCGCTTGTTAAAAGAAAATAATGTTGTAATCGGCGCTGTCAAAAAAGGCGAATCTATTTTTTTTGGCTTTAACAATCTCGGAACCAGACTATGAAACTTAGCTGGCACTCAATAGTCAAGTGCCAAAATCCCCGAGCGTTCTTTGAGGTGTTTCTTTAGTGAAAAGGGGATAGGTTATTTTTGTTCCCTCTACATGTGCAAACTCGCTTAATTCATGAGTAATGATGCTGTTTTTGCTGATGATATGTTCTACTCTAACATGCCTAGTTACTAAGGCATCGCTGATTAGGTTTCGGTGGCACCGCCAAGGTAACGCTTCTGCACACATCAACGTAAGGCGATTTTCCCGTGCGAGCGCTATGATCTTAAGGAGTTGGTCGGTGAATTCTTTGGTTTGCATGAAATCGGCATAGCCGCGAAAACCCGCGTTCTTTAGGGCTAGGTTAACACTGGTGGGTTTGGGGTGGCGCAACCCGCCGATTTCAGGCATATGTAGGTAACGTATACCATAGTGCTTAAGGCTGCTCTGGAGGGTTTCTTTGTTAAACTGAGGGTTGAATCGGCTTCTGGGGACTGCTCGAACGTCCACAAGCAACGTGATGCCATAACCAACCAGCAATTCAACGAACTCTTCAAGCGAACGAGTCGAATGTCCTATCGTGAAGACCATTAATTCGGGTTCTTTAGCCAAATAATCGCTCTCAATTTAAAACTATACAGCCAAGAATATAAGCAACAATTAAACGCAAACCCAACAAAGCAAAAACTGCAACCCACAAACGCACCATAATACCTTCTACCACGATCACCAGAACACTCACTACGACCATACATGGTCGTGGCAACTGCAGTCACCCCAAAAGGGTGATCAATGCCGCGATTTACCGATTAAGGTACGACAAAACGACAAATGCAGCTTAATTTAACATATGGGTAGTTTATATAAGGGGGCTATAGAATTTTGCAAGCAACAAAACACTATCCAACCACCAGTACGCTTAAGTTAGTATTTTTCGGTTCGATATGTTTTTTACACTAAACACATCTGCTATTGTGGGAACCATTTTGGTAAAACTCAAAGGATTCCAAAAACTAACCTTAACAGACCAAGCACTCCAAACCTGGTTTAATACCCTGCAAATCGACAAACCCAAAACTGTCTCTGTGCCCTTGCAAGAGGCATTGGGCAGAATTTTAGCCAAAGACCTAATCGCACAAGAGGACCTGCCAAGGTTTGACAAGTCAGCTGTTGACGGTTATGCAGTTAGAGCTGCTGATCTAGTCGGCGCTTCGCAATTCAAACCCGTAATCCTCCAACTAACCCAAGACCAACAAGTCAACACCAAACAAGCAAGACAAATCTGGACAGGCAACCCCATTCCAAAAGGAGGCGACGCCGTTGTCATGCTCGAGAACACAAAGAAGCGAAACACCGAACTAGAAGTTTGGACCCAACTGGCGCCAGGCGACAACATTTCCAAGCAGGGCGAAGACATACAAAAAGGCACCATAGCCCTAAGAGCTGGAATCCGCTTGAATCCCTACCATCTGGGCTTAGCTGCTGCACAGGGATGCACACAACTAACGGTCACAGAGAAACCAAAAATCGCCATACTAGCCACAGGCAACGAAATCGCAGAGTTAGGCACAGAACGCTCACCCAACCAAATCTACGACTCAAACAAAACCATAATCAAAGCTATGCTCGACGAACTCGGAGCACAAACAAACGATTTAGGAATCGCAAAAGACAACACCCAAGAAATCGCCCAAAAAATCCAAAACGCCCTCAAAACAAACGACATCATAGTAACAACGGGCGGAACCAGCGTTGGCGGCTTGGATCTGGTGCCAGATGCCATCAACATGCTGGGCAAACCAGGAATCGTAGTCCATGGTGTTGCTCTACGCCCAGCGATGCCAACTGCACTGGCTACTTTGGAAGGCAAACCTGTGCTTATTCTATCAGGCAACCCAGTTGCAGCAATCGTTGGGTTCGAGGTGTTTGGAAGACCATTAATCTGCAAAATGCTCGGCATGCCCAAAGAAGAGCCACGACCCATGGTGAAGGCAACCTTAACTCGAAGAGTCACTAGCGCTCTGGGGAGGAAAACTTACGTGCGAGTCCACGTCAGCCTCAAAAACAATGAGTTCGTAGCCGAACCCGTGAGCACCAAAGGTTCAGGTTCCATATCCACCATGACACAGAGCAACGGCTACCTCATTGTCCCCGAAAACCGTGAAGGAATAAGCGAAGGCGAAAGCGTAATCGTACACATGTTCTCAAGTCTGGAGGACAAAACATATGTTTAGAAAACTCATGACGTTTGAAGAAGCCCAAAAAACCATCGAAGAACATTTCAAACCCACCTTTTTGGGTGAAGAAGAAGTCGTGTTGCTGGAAGCCTACAACCGCGTGTTAAACGAAGACATCACTTCATCACTGGACATTCCACCGTTTAACCGTTCAACCGTCGATGGATACGCCGTAAAAGCTCAAGACACCTACGGTGCAGAAGAGAATCAACCGGCTACCCTGAAGGTTGTTGGCATTGCTAACGTCGGCGAGCAACCGCAGGTTAAAGTTGGCATGGGCGAAGCAGTTGAAATTGTAACTGGCGCACCACTTCCTGAAGGCGCAGACGCCGTTGTTATGGTTGAAGACACTCAACGTGAAGACAGCCAATTGCATGTTTTTAACGCCGTAACCATAAACGAAAACGTGCAGAAGAAAGGCTCAGACATCAAAAAAGACGCCTTGATTCTCAAAAAAGGCCAAGTTTTGGGTCCCAGCGAAATCGGCGTTTTAGCAGCTCTAGGTTTAACAAAAGCTAAGGTTTTAAAAATTCCAATCGTCGCGATTTTATCCACAGGAGGAGAAGTCACCGAGCTTGGAAAGAAATTGCCGACGGGAAAGATTTATGACATAAACGCTTACAGCATTGGGACAGCGGTTATCGAAGCAGGATGCAAACCCCTCTACTTCGGCGTGATTCCCGACGATAAAGCAGCGTTGTCTAAAGCATTGCAAACTGCAGTGTCATGCGCAGATATGGTAATTACTTCAGGTGGCGTTTCAGTTGGTCCAAAGGACTACACTCCTCAAATCGTTGACTCCTTGGGTAAGCCCGGGATCGTGGTTTATGGAGTTGCAGTAAAACCTGGAAAACCCACAACAGTTGGGTTCGTAGGCGAGAAACCTGTTTTTGCTTTGCCTGGGCATCCGACTTCTGCTCTGTTGATTTTTTACTTGTTTGCTAGGCCACTGCTTTTGCGGTTAGCCGGCAAACCTGCTATGCCGATGCGAACAGTTAGGGCTGTTGCTGGTTCGCGGATGTTTAGTGCGAAGGGCAGGCGAACGTTTGTTATGGTCCGATTGGAGTTTGATGCAAATTGCCGTTTGCTTGCGGTACCGGTGGAGTCAGGTGCTTCGGGTGCAATTACGACTTTAGCTGGGGCGGATGGGTTTGTGGAGATAAGAGAGAATGAGCAGTTTGTGGATGCAGATGAGGAAGTGCTGGTTTATCTTTTTCGTGGTTCTGGGTTCAGAACTTAGGGTTTTAGGGGTTGCGTTTTAGCAGCAGGTAGATTGAGATTAACCATGTGAGCGCTGTGTAAACAATCATCGTTAATGCGATGAGGATGTTGCTTAAGCCCACCGAGTAAAGGGTGTATAGGGCGAAAACGGAGATTACTACAAAGAGTATGGCGACAAGCCATAACGCCCAAGCACGTTTTGAGAAGAGGCTGTAGGCAGTTATGAGGCTGACGATTCCAAGCAAGGCAAGGTGCGGTGGAAAACCTGAGAACGGCAGAAAAGCCAGCAACAGGATGCCTGTGACTGCGTAGAAGGCTAAAGATGCTAATTGAAATCGGTTGAAGGTTTTGAGTTTGTTTATTATGGACACTTATGTTCGCCTTTACCTTATGCTGTAGGGGTTTTATTAATAAATTTACCTTATTTGAGTTTGACGAAGAGTTTAACCAGAAAAGCGAAGCAAAAACAAGGAACCACCTGTCCATTGTAAAACAAACCGAGGTAAGGGCAGATAACCAACCCCTGGATTCTTACCGAGGGTCGCTGTGGCAATTATTTTAGGGCTTTGATGGCGGTTGTCTGCACAGTGATGCTTTCCTATTCTAAAATGTATGGTCTTTACGGATGGCTTGGTTTTATTGTGGTTACGCGCCTTGAATGCGCCTATTTGAGAGCAGTGGCGGTGCCAAGAGAAGGGTGACAGAGTAATTACTCAACGTTTGCTCTTCCATAAACCGTGGACCAGAAACCATCAGCAAGGCATGGGATTATGTTATTCATTAAAAGCTGATCAAGCGTTCGTTTTGGTTATGGTGCAAAGCGCCTTTTCTGCTGTTGTTGCGCTGAAAAGTAAGTCATCTATGGTTGCGGTGAAGGTGGCGAGTTTGCCTACGCATTGAATCTCTGTTATTACTTTGTTGTTTTTTTGTTCAGTCTTAACCTGTAATCCTCGAGGTGTTTTGAAGTTGTCAGGTGCAATTGCTTTAGCTATGGCTTCTGCAGTCTTAGCGTCTGCATATTCAAGCGTTATTGCTGATTCCAAGCTTCTCACCCTTCAACTGCCTTCCAACCAGCTCATCCACCAACGCGATAAACGCCTCAACCTTATCTAATGGAACCTGCGCACCTGCTGCTATGTTGTGCCCACCACCTTTGCCGCCGTTTGCTTCAGAAGCCAGCCGCATCACATCGCCCAGGTTGATGCCTTTGCGCAGTGCTGCTTCGGTGGTTCTGCCTGAGAATTTTGCAGCGTTCTCCGCCTCAATGTTCGCGAAGGCAAGGAGCGGTTTCTCACTGTTTGCGAGACTGGAAACGATGATGGAGGAGACTGTGCCTATAATCTTTTCGTTGATAAAGTTCTCGCCATAAATGATATAGATGTTTTGGAGTTCACGCATGCGTTCAGGTTTCTCTGCTACCCAGCCTAGGTATTTGTTGATGTTTTTGCGATAGTCTTCTAAGATTTTGTTTGCCTCTTCCAGTGCGGCTTTGCGGTCGCCCATACAGATGGCGATACCAAGGCTGGGGCGGTCCATGCGGCCTGTTGAATTTAGAAGAACTGCGAATTCTCGTCCATCCCGCAGTGCAGTGTTGGGCTCTTCTTTGGTTAGAACGTAAACGTAGCCGATTATGTCATCGACTGCTAGATGCAAACCCTTGGACATCAAGTAGTCTGCTAAGCCTGAGCAGAGACGCGTTTTCTCTTCGGGGGTTAAGTCGCCGAGGCTTCGGGGTTTTTCGCCCTGTTTGGTGGGAATTTTTAGTGTGTCCTCCAGAAAGTTGATTGTTTCTGTTTCTTGGCCGCTTAAGCCGGGGATAAACGGGTTAGTGGTTGTCACTATCATCTTGTAGAGAGGTCTTGTTTCCCTGCCAAAGAACATCAAGTCTTTGTCCACTCTGAGCAGACCTGCGGTTACGGCGTCGTTTACGATTATTTGGTTTAGGTTGTGCATGCTTCGCTGTTCGTATTTGTCTTGCATATCTCCCAGTGCGCCGACTAATGCGATGGGTGCCAAATCCACGTTCGAGGGGTTTATCGCTTTTGCTGCAAAATAGGCTACGCCAGAACCGCTGATGTCGGTTGCGCCGTCTATGCCGAAGAGGTGTGGGTTAACTTGGATGTGGTTTGGGTTGGCGATTTTGCTATTTATTTGGTGGTGGTCAAGTATTATGACTTTGATGTTTGGGATTTTCTCGTTTAAGAGGTCGAGGTAGCCGCTGCCAAAATCCGTCATAATTACAAGCTGAGGTTTGTCAGCTTGGATTTCGTTTATGATTTTCTCGTCAACCCACTGCATTACCCTGATGCGGAACCTAGCGTCCAGCCGAAAAAGCGCTTTTCCAATTATTCCTGCCGCAGCAACGCCATCCGCGTCCAGATGAGAAAAAACGGTTATGTAGCCATCTTTTTGTGCGGTTTCTAGGATGGTTTTTGCTGCCTTGTCAGCTTGTGATAGGAACTGCTGGATTGCTGTTTGCTGGGGCGTTGCCATGAGTGTTCACTTCTGGCAAAGAAGGCGGTGATTGGATTTAAAGCTGGCGCAATAAACCATAAAGAAGTTAAAATCTAGGAGAGGAAAACTTTAGGTTACTGAGGCGATTTTTGCTTCGTACTTCCATTTCTTGGGCAAAACGCCTTCACGCTTGTAGTAACGTGACAGCTTGTGGATTCTTGCTTCGATGATTTGCATGTTACGCTTGTTATGCAAGTCTTTCTTGTTCTTATCCAAGTGTACAGCCAAGCCCTGTGCTTTCTTCACGAGGTTTGCAAGGTCCTCAGGCATCGAAGGGGCTAACCCTGCAGCTTCCAACGTGTCGCTTATGCTCTTGCCCGTGATTGGCTTCACCAGCGGAATAGCGTATTGGTCACGCAGAATCGTGCCTATGCTGCTTGTGTTGTGACCTTCTTTGGCAAGTTTTATGATGAAGGCTTCGACTTCCTCAGGCTGGTACTTGCACCAGCTTGGAGGGCGTCTGCTGACTGGACGCATGGAGTGTGATTTTCCTTTTTCTTGCTTTGGCATCGTTACACCACAATTATGCACTAACACCCACAGTACGGGGATATTTAAGAATAACTGTAAAAAATTAAGGTTAAAGGCTATCTTTAGTTATTTCGCCGTTTTTTCTATGTTTCTTGTAGGAAACGTTTATTTGAAAATACCCTTTTCACTTGCTCGCGTGGATTAAGATGCGTTTGAAAGCTTACGAGGAAAAATACATCGTTCAAATCGACGTGGATAAAGCTTCAGAAATCATTGGGAAAGCTCTGACCGAATTGGGTTTAAAAGAAGTGGCTGTTAAAAAGTTTGTTCCGCCACGCTACCTGCTGATGCAGTACAGTCCAAGCTGGGTTGGCAAAGCCTTGGAGGTTGAATTTTTGTTCCAGCAGGTTGAAGGTGGAACGGAAATGTCAATCAAGTGGCCATATGCAAGAGAACTGCTCAAAAAAGGCGAAGACCAGCTGGTTTTGCAAAAAGAGCAAGAGCAAGCTGCAAAAAACATTGAACGGTTAATTGAAGATTTCAAGAAGAAAATCAGTCAACCTCTATAGTTTCGGGCTGAATCATTTTTTCAATCTTTTTGCGGTGAACAGGATGATGAACCTTACAATCAATGAAACGCCGATAAGCACAAGTAGCATTGACCAGAACTGGAACCAGCCGTTTTGTGTCCCAGCAAGCAGATAAACACTTGCCGCTGCGGCACCGCCAAGCCAGAACACAGCGCTGCCAACGGTTTCAGATGTTTTTCCGACTGGTGAATGTGCCCAAAACCGTATGGCTAAGATGACTATTTGTAGTATGCCGATGCCGAGTAGAAAGTTGAATACTGCGGTGAAGAAGTCAAGGTGCTGCTGGGGGTTGGCGGGTGCAAACAGGCTGATTGTGCCTGAATCCAAGGGGAAAGAAACCAGTTTTAAGTCGCTAAAGAAACTGCTTGTTTTCTGGGGGATTCCTGGTGTTAAGCCGAAAACTGCGCCAAGAATGATGAGGAAACCGCCGATGGAGACTGCTGTGATTAAACCTTCAACCCAAGGATTACTCTTAGTTCTGCTCAACAAACGTATTCCTTCTCTAATTCTCATTTATTATAAGATGGCAATATAACACTTTGTTTAGAAGCAAGTTTAAGCAGGTGTTTTAGCTGTGATTTTTTTCTCTATCCCCCTTATTTATACTCTTATCAAGTGTATACGCACGTAAACGCAAGATAGGCAGGTGCCCAAAGAAAACAAAAAATCTCGGCAAGCAGAGAGCTGATGCAATGTTTGGCTTGGCATGTGTTTTAGCCTAAAATAACATAAGGGAGAACAGCAATGTTCCATAAGCGTGGTAACGTTGATTAAACTCTTGGTTACTTCCGCCGTCTTGGTTTGCATTCTTGCGCTGTCAGGAATACTGTTTGTTTCTCAAGTTAACGCTGCAACAGGTTACTACATCAACAATTTTGATGCATCATCCACCTTAGAGGATGGCTGCTGGTTTTTGCATGACGCAGGGATTCAAACCGTCGGCGGCTCCAATGTTTTGGCTGTTAATGGTCAAGCAACTTTTAAGCCCCTGCAAGCCGGCTACGCCTTGGATAATTTCACCGTTCAATTCGACGTGTTCCACAACATCATCTACGGGAACAACTCGGCTTTCCAAGGGAACTTCTATGAAGCAACAGACACAGAAGGGCACGTCATCATAAGGATGGGAATTTTCCAAAGACAAATGCACAACAACGACCTCCAACAAGTAGGCGGCCTTGCTTTCTGCAACACAACCACAGGGGAAGCATCCCATTACTACTTCTTATTCAACCATGCGACAGAATGGTCCACCTGGCGCCTCACAGTAACCACAACTCAAAGCGGAGGACGCACTCTTGCAAACGTTACCATACAAATAAACGATGAAATAATTACGGATTTTGCTACGGGCATGCCAAGACCTGATGGCATGGGAGAAACGTGGGTGTCCAGCATAACAAACGAGCATGTACTAAATACTGTGGCGTACCAAAACTTGCTTCCTCTGCCGATGGCTGGCGTAATGATTCCAACCTACATGCCCACATCTCAGGCTGCCGCAGGCATCGGCTATGACTTAATGGGCAATAGGCAGTTTAAACTGGTGGGCAGTGGAGCAACCCCATCGTACATAGACAACTTCTACTACGGCTATGCAAACACAGTGCCGCTGTCCACAAATCCGGCACCCCCTTCAACTCACTATGATAATTCAGGTGCACAGGGTCCAACGCCAGCGGCAACGGAGAATGCAGGTTCCCAAGCATTGCTACTCTCAACAACCTTAGCCATAGTGTTGACAGTGTTAGCAACTGTTGTTGCTGCCGCTGTGGTGTCGGTATTATTGAAAAAGAGAAAACAATAACATCCAGCTTTTTCTGGTTCATCCTCTCTTCCAAGTCGGTATAAGTAATCTCTTTGAAGATTAACAAGATTAAGCTCCAAAGAACACCACGAGCGAACATAGTCGTGAAACATCAAGTCAGGATTGCGGCATCAAACATGCGTGAACAACGTGGATTTTTTGGTAAATTGCCTAAAAACCCTTTTATTGGTCAATCTTTGCTTGAAAGTACGTGTGAACAAATGGTTAAATGCCCAAGATGCCGAAATGAACCCGCAACACTCAAGAGCAAAACAGAAAACGCGTACTTTTCCATAACTTACTATACCTGTAGCAAGTGCAACCACATTTTCAAGGTCGCCAGGGTCAAATACCCAACTGGCTGAATTTTTATTAAGCGTTACCTAAGCAAACGCTAACGGAAAACGAGAAGACTTCCATTAACTTCTTTAGCCTCATATGATTTTGGGCTTGTATGTTATTATCACGCTTGATACTGCAGTGACGTACTGACAGATTTGGCTGATTTCCTTGAAAGCAAGGGGGCTTCAACTCTTCGCATAAGAATCAGCATTATAATAAAAGGAATTTCTTGCCCTTCCTTGGGCTTACTGTTTTCTGTACCATTCAGCGAATTTTTTAATCGCCATTGCCCTGTGCGAGTAACCATTCTTCTCTTGGATAGTCATTTCCGCGAACGTTTTACTGCTTCCCTCTGGCTGAAAGATGGGGTCAAAACCAAAGCCTGACTTGCTCTGTTGTCTGCGTTCTTGGCTAGTTATTTCGCCCTTGACTTCTCCAAGGAAGCATTGGGGCTGAGAGGGGTTCTGCTGGTCGCAGTAGGCTATAACTGATTGGAAGGTGGCGTGCCTGTTTTTTTGGTTTTCCATGAGTTTTAGGATACCGCTGTTGTGGATTGTTTTGTAGGCGTAGGCGGCGTAGGGTCCTGGGAACCCGTTGAGCGCTTCGATGAACAATCCTGCGTCTTCCACGAAAATGGGTAGATGTGAGCGGTTGTAGGCATTTTGGACGCTTGTCTGGGCTATTTCTTGTAGGCTGTCGCTTTGGATTTCGATGCCTTTTAGCCGTAGCATGCCAACTGCGATGCCATACGGGCTGAGGAGGCTGCGGACCTCGTTGAATTTGTGGACGTTGCCCGTGGCGAAAAAAACAACTTTGCCCTTTAGAATCTGGCATAACTCATTGTTTGCGTTCTTCGACATAGCGTCCCCGCCTCTCTATCTCACGGATTTTCCCATAAACCTTTTCTGCTGCCAAAGCGCCCAGAACCGACGTGTAACCGCACAACACACTCTGGAGGCATTCTTCCCAGAACTGGTAATGCGTGCTCTGCAGCGCCCGCTTAAGCAAGTGCAAATCCACGCCTTGGGCTTCCAGCTCCATGTTTTTCTCGCCCAGCCCAAAATCCACAAAGACGATTTTGCCTTGGGGCGTTTGTATCATGTTGGATGTTGTTAGGTCGCCGTGGATTAAGCCGTGACGGTGCAGTTTAGCGATGGATTCGCCGATTTTAACGCAAACCTCATGCCGCTCCGATTTTGAAGCGCCGTTTAGCAACTGTTTAACCTGCTGTCCTTCCACGTACTCCATGACAATCAGAGATTCTGGCACGTTCACCATGTAAATCAGCGGAGTCGGCACCCCAGCGGTTTTGGCTTCATGCATCAGCTGAGGCTCATGCACGGTTCGGTAGCTGCGAATTTGCTCATCGAGCTCTTTTGGGCGGTAACGTTTGGGCACTCGCATCTTGATTACGACTTTGCGTCTGTGCCAATCGGCAATAAACAGGCTGGCTTCCGCTCCCTTCTTTAGCAGAACTGCCCCATCAACCTTGTCTATCGTATCCATGGCACATCCACCTTGTCCACCCGCCACCTAAGCCGCACGTAGCTCGTGTCGATTGGCGTTGTTAACCCGTGCTGAAATGCGAGGACGCCTGTCCACGCTATCATAGCTCCGTTATCCGTGGCGTACTGTAGCGGAACCACACTGAACTTGGCTGCGTGTTCTTCGGCAATGACGTTAAGCATGGATTGCAAGCGTTTGTTGGCTGCCACTCCGCCAGTTAACAAAACCTCTTTCTTTTCGGTGTGCGCCAAAGCACGTTCAGTAACTTCCGAGACCATAGAGAAAGCGTGCTCTTGGAGGCTATAACACAAATCCTCCAAGCTGCAGTTGCCCCCATGCAGCTGAGCCGTCGCCGCCGTCAACAAACCGCTGAGGGATAAATCCATGCCTTTAACCACGTACGGCAAAGAAACCAGCCTGCCACCCCCCGCCGCCAACTGCTCCACGGCAGCGCCCAGGGGAACGCCCTGTTTGTGCTTAAGTCCTGCTTCACGGGCGAAAACATCCAGGCAGTTGCCCAACGCAATATCCAGCGTCTCGCCGA
This sequence comes from Candidatus Bathyarchaeota archaeon, assembly GCA_026014665.1. Classification (GTDB taxonomy): domain Archaea; phylum Thermoproteota; class Bathyarchaeia; order Bathyarchaeales; family Bathycorpusculaceae; genus Bathycorpusculum. Next base: position 94,740 of record JAOZHX010000017.1, on the reverse strand, counting down.
AAACACGGTAGCGTCCTGACTCGTAGGCGGTGACCATGGTGTTGCCACCTGAAGCGTACAGCGTCACAGGGTCTTTGGCGCCTGTTTTTAGTTTGCCGATTTCAATGTGCGCGACGGAGTGATTCACGCCAACGAGGGGAATTTGTAAGTAGGAGGCTAAGGCTCGGGCTACGGTTGCTCCTGTGCGCAGGCACGGTCCAAGTCCTGGTCCTTGAGAGAAAGCAATGCAGGTCAAGTCAGAAGGTTTTATGCCCGCTTTATTGAGGGCTTGACGCAGAACCTTGTCCGCGGTTTCTGCGTGGTGCCTTGCTGCTTCCCGCGGGTGAATGCCGCCTTCCGTGGGGATATAGCAGTCGGACTGGTTAGCCAGGATTTCCCCGTTAAAGCTGGCTATGCCGATGCCGAAATCGTCTGCTGAAGACTCAATTCCCAAGCAGTAAGAGCCCGATTCGCTTTTCCTGATTTTACTCATGCTGTTCCACATTTATCTGGGGATACATATTTTTATGTGAATCTAGCGCATATATTACTGTATTATCCGGAACGATCACAATATGCCAAAACGTAACGACCTTGAACAGAAAGCACTCCACTACGTCGTGGGCACCGGCTATCAGGGCGTGCTTCAATCAGACTTATGGCGAGAACTTGGCGCAAGCAGCCGCGAAGGCAGCCGCGTCTCGATTAAATTGGAAGAGAAAGGGCTTATTCGCAGGGAGAAGGAACTTCAGGATGGCAGATGGACCTACAGGCTCTACCCAAAGAGGTTGCCTGCGTCCATCGAAACCATAATGGACTGCCCCTGCTTGCTTTGCCCCGACAACGCACGTTGTGATCCCACCACGACCATAAGCCCCAAAAACTGCACTAAATTGACCGATTGGATACTAAACTTGGGAAACGATACGCCAGTTAACCCGCAGAATCCAAGCGCACCCGCAGAACCCAGCATGCTAGAGGATGATTCCAACGCCGAAAGCTTGGATACGTGAGAGAAAAAACGAGTTTTACTACAAGAAAGCCAAAGCTGAAAACTACCGCAGCCGAGCCACATACAAACTTGTCCAAGCCAACGAAAAATACGGGTTCATAAAAAGAGGCGACATCGTCGTAGATTTAGGCGCTGCTCCAGGCGGATGGATCCAAGCTGCACGCAAGATGACGGGCAAGCATGGCTTTGTTTTAGGCGTGGACCTAAAGCCCATTGAACCTTTTACACAGGAATACATCCGAACGATCGTTGCCGACTTGATGGAACCTGATATCGTGGAGCAAATCCTGTCGTTTTTGCCGCATAAAGCAGACGCTGTTATATCGGATGCTGCGCCAAACATCACGGGCGTTTGGGAGGTAGATCATGCCCGACAGATTGAGTTGGCTACCAAAGCCTTGGAAATCGCCGAGTGCATACTAAAACCGCAGGGCAACTTTTTCGTGAAAGTCTTCGAAGGAGACTTGCTTACCGATTTTATCCAAAATGTGAAAGCGCATTTTGAGGCAGTGAAGATTGTGAAGCCTCAGGCAAGCCGAGCTAAAAGCTCAGAAATGTACATCTTAGCCATCGGCTTAAAATCGGCCACGCGAGCTACTGGCGAAAGCTAATTCTGCCGCCGAAACGTCAATCATAATAGGTGCTGGAATGTGAGAGTTGTTTGTGCAGATTCAGGTGCAGCATTACTTGACGAGCAGTTTAAACCAACCCATCTTGTGGCATCGGTTTCAGTTCTTGTGGAACCGCCGTACCGTGAGCCTAGCTTTCGGTTGGCTGAACCAATTTTTAGGGAAGTAGATTCTGGCTTTGAAGTGATCGTGCACGAGGCGGAATTATGCTTATCTTTGCTTAGCCAGATGAAAGCCGACGTTGTCCATTTGGATGTGTCGCTGGGCGGAGTTTTGCTCGAAGATCTCTCGCCTGTTGAGCTCATGAGCCTAAAGGCATCGAGGACCGGAAGGCAGAACATTCTTAAGATTTTGCCTCGGCTGCGCAAAATCGCCTGTGAAATCAAACGGCTCCACGGCATAGACATGTTGGCAATCGGGAAAGAAAGCGTTCCTGTACGGGTGGCTGAGTTGACGGTTGGGGCGGAAGCCATACTGTTTGCTTGCCGGAGAGTTGTGGAGACTAAAGAACCAGTTCTGTTGGGTTTGCCACATATGTGTGAGCCCCTATTCCTCGAAAATACAGGAGTTGACGTTCATTCTTTGATTGCTGGGGAGCATGACCTTCATAGTTTTGCATTGGACAGCGAAAAGGTTTTAACAAAGGTTAAATTGTCAGAAACCTTAAACCCTGTTGCAAGAGGATTCCGTGCGTTGAAAGTTACGCCCATATGATGATTGAAGGTTAAATGTGTATGAAGTTTAATTTGTCGTTTTGGGGTAAATTGTCGCCGATGGAAAAAAGAATCTATTCGGCTGGCATTGTTTTTGCGTTTGCTGTTTTAGCTATGGTTATCGGCAGTTTAATCCCGCTTAGCCCTCAAGATGCCCAACAGCTAAGTGAACAATTTAATCAAACTATTCGTCAAAACGGAGTAAACGTTCCCTTTATCTTCGCTAACAACTTTTCGATAGACCTCTTGATGTTTGTTCCCGTCATTGGACCCGTGCTGGGTTTCCTAATACTCTTCAACACTGGCTTGGTTGGTGGTGCGTTAGTTGTGACCGAAGGCTTGCCCTCATACACGGCACTGTTTATTGTGGCGACCCCCGTGTTCTGGCTGGAGTTCGCTGCCTACACAATCGCCATGACAGAGAGCATTTGGCTATTCCGCAGACTCCTGCAAGGACGCTGGCGTGAAATAAAATGGACAGCGATAGCCATCGGTGTCTGTGCTGGATTGCTGATTATAAGCGCCATCGTGGAAGTCTGGTTGATAAATGCATTAAGCTAAAGCAACTGCGGCTGCTAGAGGTGCTGATTGATTAGTTTGGCTAAGTCTATGGCTGATAAATCATATTTGCAGTTAGGACAAGTGTCCTGCGGTTTATGCTTTGCTCCAACTCTAAGTAACCCGCCGCAGTGACAGCAATAATACACCAAGGTTTGCCCTCGCAAAGCCAACTGCTCGATGAGGGCATCAACATCCTTGACTTCGGTGGGTGCATCCTTTGTTTTTCTTCTTGTTTGCTCTGCTTTTTCAGGCAACCCGAGTTTCTCGTACTCCTGTGCTGCTTGCTCGAAGCGCCCTGACATTTCAAACTTTTTAATCCTTGCCTTAGCAACGCTCTGGGGGTCAGGATTAGTGGTGTAGAATTCACAGCTTTGGCTCTGAACATAGGGTTCCTCAAGTTCGGTGCCGAAGAGTTCGCAAGAGGTAGAGTTAAAGAATACACAGGATAGGCAACTGTTCTTGCGGTATTCAGCATCGAGTTTTTGGTAGCATGCTGGACAAGCCTCCACCTGTTTGGTGTCTTTTACTGTGATTAAGGGGATGCCTCGAAAGGTGGCGCCGCAAACTTGGCATGTAGACTTAGTCATAGGAATCAAACATTACATGCATCGTGGGCTTATTTGTGTTTTCCACTATAACAATAAAAGCTAAGGCGTTAGGTTTCTTTCGAGTTCACTTCATGATTAATCCAAACTAACGCTAGAACTGCGGCAACCAGACCCACCAAAAGCAAAACCTCCAGGTATGAGTAACCCAGATATTGGTCCAGCAGGTTCCAAAGACTGCGAAAAATCAGCACTGATGCCAGAATCAAAATGATTTCGCCAACGATTACTTTTGCCAACCGCATGTTTAGTCATCTATCCTTTATTATTTCTAGACTTATATCAAGGGCTTTTACGCTGTGGGTGAGCTCGCCCATGCTGATTACATCGACTTGTGCAGCAGCATATTCCAAGAGGTTTTTGCTGGTTATTCCGCCGCTTACTTCTAAGAGGACCCTGCCAAAACCTGCCTTAGCCAAAGCTTCGCTTGTTGCTTTAGCCTTCTGTGGCGAGAAGTTATCAAGCATTACTATGTCGGCGCCTGCTTGTGCTGCCTTCAAAGCATCTTCCGTTGTGGTCACTTCAACCTCAATTTTTTTAGCAAATGAGGCTTTCGATTTAGCTTTCCTGATCGCTTCTTCGACGTTTCCGACAATCGCTATATGATTGTCCTTTATGAGCACCATATCGTCTAAGTGTAATCTATGGGGGTCTCCGCCGCCGATGGTTACCGCTTTTTTGTCGAAGTAGAGTAAACCAGGCGCTGATTTTCGAGTTGAGGCAATTTTGGCTTTGGCATTTGCTTTTTGCAGTTGGTCGGTGAGCATTCGGGTTTGTGTGGCTATTCCGCACATGCGTGAGAGCAAATTTAGCAGTGTCCGCTCAGCGGCAAGTATGGTTTGGGCGTCACCAACAATCTGCATGAGGACTTGCTTATTTTTTATTCCTTCTCCGTCATTAACTTGGGCTTTGACGGTTAAGCCTAAGGCTTCTGCTAAGATGGTGGCTTCTTCGATTCCTGCGGCTACACCGTTCTCTTTGGCGATGACTTCAGCTTTAACCTGTAGATTAGGAGGAATCACTGTTGAGGCTGTGATGTCGCCAAGCCCGAGGTCTTCGGCTAGAATCAGTTTGAGTTTCTCTTCAACAATCTTGCAGGGTACAAACATAATTTCTAGTTTGACGGTTAACCTTAAAATGCTTGCCCCAGCCTGCTTGGAAGAAGCTATAGTTCAAATATAATTAATGCACTAAACTGTAAATGTATGCGGCTACTATTGAGTTGCGCTGAACTCGGGTTAGGACACGTTTCGCGAATTCTACCTTTAGGAAAAAAACTCCAAACGCGTGGGCACGAACTTTTCTTTTTTTCGGGCGGTAAAGCATACCAGATCCTCCAAAAAGAATTCAGCCACGTCTACAAGTGCACCCCTGTCTCCTGGTACGAGAATGGTCATGGCATAATCACTTCTGCTTCTCTACTCAACGTCCTATTGCCCCTGCCTATTTATAACGTGGAACAGAACAGGTTGGAGATAAAAAATTCCAACGCTATGGAAACCATTCACCGCTACTATGACCTTCGAGAAAACATCCGCGACATAGCGCCTGACATCCTCATATCAGACGGCGATATCAACGCTCTACGGCTTGCGCAACGCTGGAAAATCCCTTCCATCTACATCGCCAACATGATACGGCCAAGCTACGGGTTCTCAGCCTTCCTCAACCCAGGCGAACGCCTCGTTGAGCGGTACGTGAAAAACGCCACAAGAATAATTATCCCTGATAACCCGCCACCCTACACAGTTTCAGAATACAGCATCGGCAACCTCGATAACATGGGATTAAACGGAAAAGTCGAGTACGTCGGATCCTTCGTTGACACAACGCCAATCAATGGTTTACAAGACCACATTTTCGCACCTATAAGCGGACCTGTAGGCACCCGAGCACAACTCCTCAAAACCATTCTACCTGTCCTTGAAAAAGTAAGAACCAAATGTATCATAAGTTTGGGCATGCCTGGAAAGAAAGTTACCGTTAAAATTGGCAACTATGAACTCTCCACTTGGCTTTCAGAGAAAGAGCGTCAAGAATCGATGCGAAACGCTCGGTATGTGATTTTTAGCGGTGGACATGCCACATGCTTTGAAACCATCAAGTATTCTAAACCAAGCATCTGCATTCCAAGCCAGCCTGAACAACTGGGTAACGCCGCCAAACTCACAGATTTAGGTTGCTCCATAACCGCTAAGAACAAAAAACAGCTAGAAAAGGCGGTGCAGAAAATGGAAACACAACTAGGTGAATACACCAAAAACGCCAGAAAGCTCAATGAGGTCTCAAGCAAGTTCCATGGATTGGAGAGGGCAGTGCAAATAGTGGACACTCTGCTGGATTAGGGCTGTTTGGGCAACTCAAGCCGTTTGACTTCTCCGTTTGGGGATTCTTCTTCGAAGATTATGGCGTGGAATCTGTAAATCTTTACGTCTTTAGTCAACCAAGTATCAGGTGGTAAACCTGCTTTCATGCAACATTGACAAAGGAATTCTTCCTCGCACCAACCCCACTCGATAGGCACCTGCGGCAAAAGTAGGCCTTTGTAGTAGCCTCGCTCAACGATTAAGCCGTCTTCGCCTACCTTCACCTTGCTAAGGTATTCTTTTGGATTTTGTACCTCAACCCGTTCAGGCGGCGTCAAGACACTGACTTCAAAAACCACCTTATCCAATTCCTCAGCAGATAAGGGTTCAAACCTCGGATCCTCCGTTGCCGCATTAATCGCACTTTGGATAACTGCTTCAACAAGCGGATCGGTTGGGTACGGGTAGCCGATGCACCCTCGCAATTCTTTCTCGCCGCCGTATACGCGATTTATGGTTACGAAGACGCCGCAGTGCTGGAAAAGCTTTTGAGGGGTGCCTTGGGGTGGTTTGGGAGTTTTACCTGTTTCCAGGTATTGCTTAACGGTGTTCCTTGCCAAATTTATGAGGAATTTTCCTTCTTCTTGGGTTAATTCAAACGACATAACGATGCTGCCCTTCGCTGCTGAAACGCTGACTTGATTGAAAAATTAGAGAAGCAAAGTTGTTTAAAACTTTGTGGATTCTTCAGTGATGCCTTCCTTAGTTATGATCAGGAAGTCTACGCCGTCGCCGCTCATGGCATCTCGGGTTATAGCTGATTTTATAGAGCGTTTAACGAGTTCTCTAGCTTCGTCGGCGCTTAAGCCTTCTTTGTAGCCTTCTTCAAGTACTCCGATGGCGATTTCGGTGCCTGAACCCACCGCTGCGTACTTGTCGGGAATCAGCGAGCCCAACACGTCAAGCACGTACAGAGAGGCACCTTCCTCGTCTAAACCGCCTACGATGGTTTGAGTTATCAGCGGTGTGTAACGGCGATTGAAAAGAACATTTGCCATAAGTTTCGCTGCTGAGCGTACGCTGATTGGTCTGCCAACATCCATACTGTAGAGGTTGGCTTGAGCCTCCATCTCCTTGGCAAGAATCTGCATGTCGCCTACGAGCCCCGCACATGCGACGCCTATGCAATCGGTAACTTTGAAGACTTTTTTGCCGCCCCTGCTCATGATAAAGGAACCGTATGTTACCCGTTTTTCAGCGGCTAAGATGACCCCATCCTTGAAGACTATGCCGACTGTGGTGGCGCCTGGAACCCAAGCATAGCCCTGTTGGGCTTGGTTGCCGGGTGATTGCTGTGGTTGCTCTGGTTGCGGCATGAGTGGGGTTTGTGGAATTTTAGGTAAGTTGGGGAATATTGTAGGGTAGTGCTCCATAATTTTTTCGCCTTTTGCGTTGATATACACAAGACAATCTATTAAGGTTACTTATAACCATTTTAGGCTATTAGGTTGGTGAGCATTGGGTGATTCTAAACTGTTGAGATGCCAAAAATGCGGCAGAGCCATAGGTTACGTGACTGTGCTTGCAAAGGGTTTGTTGCGTCTGCAGCAACCTGTCACCAAGTTAAGTTAATCGGATTTGCATGGAATGCGCCAAAAAATCTTTTTGAGATAGAAGTTTTTAACATGTTTCAACATTAAGTAGTTTGGCAAAAAATGATGGAAATTTACACCCAAAAAATCGGCGATACATGGTTTGCAATCGCCTTAAACCAACAAAAAATCGCATCCTCATCTTTTGGCGAGGACCGGCAAAAAACAATCCATAGCGTTCTAAACAACTTGCCCCTAAATGTGCCCTTTCAAGCTTTTGAAAAACCCACCTTTTCAGCGGAAAGGGTTTTTGATAGCATAAAACGTCTCATTGAAGGGGCAGATGCAGGTCAAGGAATAGTTTTGGCAATGGATACGTTACCGCAATACACCCAGAAGGTTTTGAAAGCAACTGCAGCCATACCTCTTGGCTACGTCACTTCTTATGGTGCAATCGCAAAAACCGTCGGTGGTAGTGCAAGAGCAGTTGGAAACGTTATGGCATCAAACCCCTTTGTGCCCATCGTTCCTTGCCATAGGGTTGTAAGGTCCAATTTGACGTTGGGCGGTTACGGCGGCGGGTTGAAGGTGAAGCAGGAGCTTTTGTATAGAGAGAAGCGGGGCTTTAATTATCCAACAATCGTTGACTTGGATGGTGGAGAGCTCGAGGTTTTCCCTGTAGAGTTTGTGCTAAAAGAGCTTGTTGATTTTGGCATACGCAAATGATAAATGCAGGTGAGCGCAACCTCAGATGCGAGGAAACAACTGTGGTTAACCGAGGGCTCTACGTTGGACGCTTCCAGCCTTTCCATCTTGGTCACCTAGATGCCATAAAAAACGCGTTAAAAGAAGTCGATGAACTCGTCATAGTCATCGGCAGCGCCCAGTACAGCCACAACATAAGCAACCCCTTCACAGCTGGCGAACGGCTAGTTATGATTCGCCGTGCACTACTTGAAGCAGGGCTTGATTTAGCTAAGCTTTGGATTGTTCCTGTGCCTGACGTACATTTGCATATGCTTTGGGTTAGCGCCGTTGAGGGTTATACTCCTAAATTCAATGTTCTGTATTCAAATGAGCCGTTGACCCGGCGTCTTTTCATGGAAGCAGGATACGAGGTTAAGAGCCTACCCCTCTTTGAGCGAAAAGTGTATATGTCCACAGCTGTGCGTGAAAAGATGCTGGCGGGCAGCAGCTGGACGGAGCTTGTGCCAAAAAGCGTTGCGGAATTCATAAAAGAAATAGATGGGGTTAATCGGCTGAGGGATTTGGCGCAGACTGACAGGATTTCTTAGGTAACTATCTTTACTTTGGATGCTTGATGATAGTACTTCCAAGCAAGATAATATGCAATTAACAGCACCAGCAATGCAACAAAGACTCCGAAGATTTCGCCTGATACCGCAAAATAGTTGTTTACCATGTGAAGGAAGACAGCAGTCAAGTAGAAGGGAAGCGGGTTCTTTTTGGCAATGCCGAAAGCCACTATCCCTGCGCTTGAGGCATGAAAAACAATCCCGGGGATACGGGCAAAAAAGGGAACCCCGCCGACGAATACGTAAAGTACGAATTCAGAAATTCCAAAGCCCAGCCCTATCAGGATGCCTAAGGTTACAATCGACCGTTCGGTTTCTCCATGTCGGTAGAATAATGGAAAAACTTTTGCTAATTCCTCGATGAAGGGTGCGAAAACGACGACTGCAAGAGCATTAGGGACAAAGGGATAGAGTTGACCGAGAAAAAGTGTAAACGGAACACTGACAAGTATGCCTGAAGCAAAAAAGAACGTCAACTCCCTAAGAGAGGGTTTATGCAAGGGAATAACACATTGTGGCGGTTCGGGTGGCGGTGGCGGGTTTTCCATAAAACAAACTCCTAAGCTATAGGAACAAAAGACTTGCTTATCAGTGTTCTCGAAAGTCGTCAAAAGCCAGCGGAAACAGGGTCTTGGGGCTTCATTAACTCACGCAAAACAACTGTTGCATAACAGCCCCTAAGCAGCATAAAGCTCACTGTTACCCAAACAGCCGAGTAATTTGGGGCTGAGGAAACATTTTTTACAGAAAAATCCTTTACCGGAGCCAAAGCTGCACGCAGTCCGCCTTTGCCGACACCCCTAGAAAGTTCATTGAGGTATGTTGAACGTGTTTTTAGCCTCTCGTGTTCAAGCACCTCAGATTCGATTCTGCCCACCATGCCTTGCGAGAGCTTCTGTTTTAACCCAACTATGGGCAACGCAACCCGCAACTTTCCCGCTTTCACCTGGGCATTTATCTCAGCCAAGTTTTCTGTAACAACCATCTTGTAGACGCTCGTGAGCGGCAACCCAGACCGTTCCACACCTACAACAAAATCGCCAGCCACCGCCTCATTTAGGGATAGCCCGTGTTTTAGGCGTTCGCTGAGGAAACGGTTAAACAGGTACGACTGGTATGCTTGAACAAAGAGTGCTTGGAGCTTGAGCGGTAACCGCCGAAACGCCCCAGCGAAATCCTTGGGGTGATCGGTTAAGTGAGTGAGCATTAATCGTTCAAATCGAAGTTGTTTGGGGAAATTTTCTAAGGCATTTTTGAAGTTGTTTGTTTCTAAGAGTTCTTGTCTTGCCTTTCTTGAGGCTGGATGCTCATGGTCGCTGGGTTTGGCTAAAAAAAGCATCGCTGCCTCCTCATATTTGCCTTGAAAGAGCGCCTTTCCAACAAGATGTGTGATTGGGCGTGTGGTGCCGAAGCGTTGGTGCCCAAAAAAATTAGGCATGCCGCCGACCTCGCTTAGTTCTTCGATTGTTTGGGCGATGTGTTTCTGCGCCGCCTGAGGTGGAAGTTGAATGTCTTTGATGCTTATGGTGAAGTTGTTGCCCAACAGAAAAAAGAGCGATAACATTTCATGGATATAACCGATAGGTTGCAGTTGGACATCTTTGACTTCGACTTTTGTGGCTTCTTGAGCCGTTATGTTGTCGATGGTGACGTGTTGGGCTGTAACGGCTTTAGCATCTTTTATACCTGCGAACTGTACTTTAGCTTGGTCTATCCCCAGCGATTTAGCGACGTTTTTTATGGCTATAAAAGTGTCCCAGTTCCGTTTAACCAAAACGCACAGCAGATACCGCTGCTTAGTCAACGTTGAACCCAAAACTCTGGTTGGTAGGTTCCCAGTTACGCTGGCTTTGGAACCGTCCACGAGCACTTCTTCAACCACAAAATCCTCAGCCGCCCGACGAATTTTGCCGCCGATTCCCTGTGTCTTGGTCGCATAAACTTCCATGCCCAGCAACTTATCTATTTCAGGGACAGCCAATACTTTCGCCTATAACAGTTTGAGTTTGCCTGTTAATCGGTCAATCAACTCTGTGGGTGCGGGTCCAATGCCCAAGCAAGTTATTGTACCCTCAGGAACCTCAGTTAACCCCCTATCGACAATAAGCGCATGAGGGAGTCCCAATTTGTCTGCTGCTTCCTCCAATTCACCCAGTTCCTTTTCGCCTGGAACTTTAACTGCGACTTTTTTTTGCCCCTCGTAGAGCCAAGCTTCCCACCATTTTTTATGGCGCTGGTAGGCATCTTGAGCAGCAGAAACTGCGGCGTGTCCTGCTTGGGCGGCAATTTTGCCTTTGCTCATCTGCAGGTCGGTTCGGAACACGAGGACTTGCTTGTACTCAAACTCGCACATGACGTTTCCCGCCTCTATGTTGGCACCCGAGATTTTAAGGGTTTGCAGAAACCCAAAGAAGCATTACGGTTCTCAATGTTGTTTGCATGGCTCTTGTGATGGAAAAAACAAACGATACATGCTTCCACATCCACACCCTGACGCAGCCAACATAGAACCATGCACGGCATGTGGCAAAAGACGCCCATGCCACACCGCAACAGACCCAGAAAAACAACGCAAAAACAAAAAGCAACCGTCTACATAAACAATCTTGTGGCACACTATAAACCGCCACACCCACGCAAATAGAGAAAACGAAGTCGTCAAGGCTGTTGCAGGTAGAGCATAGCAAAATAAGCTAATGCAGTTAAAATTGCAGGTTTCCCCAAAACCCTAAGCAAAAGTCCCCCCTGAAAGTCAATTTCATCAACATCCCTCAAAGCCCTATCCACCCCTAATTTTCCGCAGACTCGAAGCATCTCATCTATGCGCTCATCTGAAAGGGAATCCAAAAACCGCCTAAGTCGCAACATCACTTTGATGTCGAAGTTTAGCAGGCTGTCGCAGCGTTTCTGGTAAACACTCATCGTACTGGAAGAAACATCGCCCTGCCTAAGCGCCTCGCTGGCAACTTCAGCTGCTTCCTTGGCGCATTTTAAACCAAAGATTACTCCTCCACCCGTGGTAGGCTTTACATGTGAGGCACAATCGCCAACTGCCAAAAAACCATCTGTGTAAGCCCTGGCGATGGGTCCACCCAAAGAAATGGCATGGTAACCAACCTGCTTAATTTTTGCTTTGGCAAGTTGTCGCGAAGCCACAGGATGCTTAGCCATGAGGTGTTTAAGATAATCTCGGGGGTTGCCTGTGTTTGTGGCTAAGCCAACTTTAGCTGTTCCATCGCGCTTGGGAATAAGCCAGCCGTAAAACCCCGGTGCATAAGATTTGCCAAAATAAACTTCAACCGCGGTCTCCTCTACATCACGCACGCCTTCCACTTCGGTTTCCACTGCATAAACCAAACCGCTCCGCTTAAGCGTGGGCAAACCTGCTTGCCTTAAAAGCCTCGACGATATGCCTTCACAATCAACCACAACCTTTGAATGAACCATATCTTGGGCACTACCAGACTCAGTAACGACTCCAACGACAAAACCTTCTTCCATTAGGAGCGACGGAACCCGAGAACCCAAAACCAACTTTGCCCCCGCCGACATAGCCTTTTCAGCTAAAAACTGATCAAACCGTGCGCGGTTTAGAGCAACAGTGACAGGACAGGACAGCTGAAGCGAAAACTTGGCGCCGACGGGCGAGTGAAAATTGGCCTTACAAAACGTGTTCTCCACGATTCCTTTCGGCAGCGGATAGAGCCCCAAACCTTTGAGGCTTTTGATGCTTATGTGCCCAGCACAATGCGATGGCAACCCCACAGCGGGGTGCTCCTCAAAAATCGCCACTTCAAAGCCACGCCTAGCCAAATTTAAGGCTGCATAGGAACCGACTGGTCCAGCACCCACCACTACTGCGTCTAGCGGTTGCAGTTTCTGCATACAACACCAATTATCATACGAAGATAAAACGCTTCTATAAGCAATCCTATATACAACCTATCTTATATTGACAAGTGAGATAAGAAATGGCGGCTCAAAATTTTGACTTAGCTGTAGTCGGGCACTTCGCAATCGACACCCTCCTACTGCCCAATAGAACCAAACCCTTCGTAGTTTTGGGAGGAGCCGCAACCTACACCTCCTTTTCCGCCAAACACCTAGATGCAACCGCCTCAGTGATTTCACGAGTCGGAGGCAACTTCCCTGACGCATACTTATGGTGGGTCGAGCAGGAAGGCATAAGCATCACCAACGTCAAAAAAATCGAAAGCGAGCCATCAACCTGCTTTGAACTAACCTACAGCCCAGACTTCGCCCAACGGACACTCAAACTAAAAAGTAAAGGTGCACCGATAAACCCAGCTGATTTGCCCAAGAACCTTCATGCCAAAGCCATCCATGTTGCACCCATAGCCAACGAAGTCAACTACGAAACCGTCGAACAACTCAAAAAGCAAGCCGATATACTTTCATTGGATCCGCAAGGATTGCTTCGAAGCTTCGACGAAGCAGGAAACGTAACCGAAAACGCTTCCGTAGACAACCGCATCCTAAGCCTAATAAACATATACAAAGCCTCGCAAAACGAAATCCTCGCCCAAACAGGACAAAACGAACTCAAACAAGCAATAAAGACAATCCACGATTATGGCGTTGGGACCGTCATCGTCACCCAAGGCAGCAAAGGCAGCGTGCTCTCAATCGAAGGAGCACAATACAACATAGGCAGCTGCCCCTCCCAGGTGCTGGTTGACCCCACAGGCGCAGGAGACGTTTTCATCGGTGCATACCTTGTCGAATACCTTCGCCAAAAAGAGATGCTATGGTGCGCAGCCGTCGGCTCCGCCGCCGCTTCATGCGTCCTAGAAGGAATCGGTCCCACTTATTTTGGCAAAAAAGAAGAGATTTATCGCAGAGCCAACGTTTTGTATGAAAAGGAACTTAAGCAATAGAATACATTACCTAACCAAAACCAATTGTGAGCGTGAACCGTTTGGGACGCATCGAAAAAGGCGCGAAATGCAATGTCTGCGGCAAAGAAGCCGTTCGTTCAATATCAGCCGACAAAGTCAAGGCAGCCGGCTTTAGCGTTGGCTCAGAAAAACGCGCTTATCTCTGTAAAGACCACTACAAAGAATATAAGAAAAAAACAAAGAAAGATAAAACACTTGACAAGTGGCGTTACGGCCACTAAACGAGCTGGTTGACATGCGTATACTCCAACTGCACTCTAACTACATAACCTACAAACCCCTTGAAAAAGAAATCAACATAGCTGAGGAAGCAGAGAAAACAGAGACCCGACTCGAAGAAATCATCGTTCTCTTCACCGCCATAGAAGAAGGAGACAACGCCGCCATGGCACAAAAAGCCATAGACGATGTCCGAGCTTTCCTAGGCAAACTCAAAGTCAACCGCATCCTCATTTATCCCTTCGCACACCTCAGCAGCAACCTCTCTAAACCCAGTCAAGCACTAGCCATAATCAAAGACATGGAAGCCTACGCAAAAACCAAAGGCATCGAAACCTACCGTGCACCCTTTGGCTGGAACAAACAATTCACAATCTCCATCAAAGGGCACCCTCTTGCGGAACAAGCTCGCTCGTATGCTCCATCAGAACCAGCCGCAACGACAGAACCGAAAGCTCCCAGCGAACCCAAAAAAGAAGAAGAACCCGTTTCCGCAGCACTCAAAGCAGAAGACACCATGAAATCCTACTGGCACATCCTGCAACCCGACGGCTCGCTAGTGCCCATCGAAGAATTCAAGTTTAAAGGACACACCAACCTCCAGAAATTCTCACAATACGAAATCAAAAAAACACGCGCAGTCACGGTGATGCCTCCACATGTGCCGTTGATGAAGCGGCTGGAAATCGCCGATTACGAACCCGGCAGCGACCCCGGCAACATCCGATGGTACCCCAAGGGGCGCATGATAAAATCGCTCCTTGAACAATACGTTACCGCGCGTGTGGCAGCTTATGGCGGCATGGAAGTCGAAACCCCACTCATGTACGACTTCAATCACCCCAGCCTCTCAAGCTACCTCAACCGTTTCCCAGCCCGCCAATACGTGCTCAAATCCGAAGACAAAGAGCTCTTCTTGCGTTTTGCGGCATGTTTTGGGCAGTTCCTGATGGTTCACGACGTCCAATTCAGCTACAAACAGATGCCTCTTAAACTCTACGAGCTTACCCGATACAGTTTCCGCCGAGAGAAAAGCGGCGAAGTCGTCGGACTAAAGCGGCTCCGAGCTTTCACCATGCCCGATTGCCATGCCTTCTGTACTGACTTAGAGCAAGCTAAGAAAGAATTCATGGTCCGGTTCGACCTATGCTTAGATGTCCTTGCAAACATCGGCTTAGAGAAAGACGACTACGAAATCGCCATGCGCTTCACCAAGGACTTCTACGCAGAACACAAAGACTTCATCGCGGAGTTGGCGCAGAAATTCGGCAAACCCATCCTTGCCGAAGTGTGGAACGAACGCTTCTTCTACTTCGCGTTGAAATGGGACCTTAACTTTGTGGACAACCAAGACAAAGCCGCAGCGCTTAGCACCGACCAAATCGACGTGGAAAACGCCAAACGCTATGACATCACCTATGTAGATGAGAAAGGCGAAAAACAGTATCCGCTGATTCTGCACTGCTCGCCCAGCGGAGCCATCGAACGTGACATCTACGCGCTTTTGGAGAAGGCTTACCGCGAACAAATGAATGGCAAGGCGCCTATGCTGCCGCTTTGGTTGTCCCCAACTCAGGTGCGTCTGATTCCAATTTCCGACAGGTTTATGGGTAAAGTGGAAGAGTTAGCTAAACAAATCAGTTCACGATGTATCCGAGTTGACATCGACGATACTGCCGCAACACTACAGAAGAAGATTCGAGAAGCTGAACAAGAATGGGTACCCTACGTAATAGTCGTAGGCGAGAAAGAAATTGAGTCAGGCACCCTGTCAGTTCGAGACCGCGCGCAGAAAGGCAAGCAGGAGAGCATGACAGCAGAGCAGTTGATTGCTAAAGTCTGCGACAAAATCGCGGGCAAGCCTTTCAAGCCGTTGCCATTGCCGATTTACCTGTCCCAACGTCCCCAATTCCACGGTTAATGATAGTAGTCATAAATGAATCGTATGTATCACTGGGATAAACTATATCAAATAATTGGACAATATGAAACAGTCATCCAAGAAGTGGAAAACAAATGAGCAGTGAACTGTTAGTCTACATAGACGGCGAATACTACCCTAAATCACAAGCTAAAATCTCCGTCTACGACCACGGCTTCCTCTATGGCGACGGAGTCTTCGAAGGCATCCGAGAATACAACGGCATCGTCTTCAAACTAAAAGAACACATCGACCGGCTCTACCGATCAGCCCACGCCATAGCACTTCAAATTCCGTTGACCAAAGAAGAAATGACCAAAGCTGTTGTTGAGACTTTGCGCAAAAACAAGATGCGTGACTCCTACATCCGCCTTGTCGTCTCAAGAGGCGTCGGAGACCTTGGGTTAGATCCACGTAAATGCCCAAAACCTACAGTTATCGTAATCACTGATACCATCAACATTCGCGCAGGCAACGCCAAAGAAACCGGCATCACAACCATGTTTAGCTGGGTCCGCCGCAACCCCGTCGATGCAACTACCCATGAAATAAAATCATTAAACTACCTAAACAGCGTCATGGCAAAAATTGAAGCCAACGCCTGCGGGGTCGATGAAGCCATCTGCCTTGAAGCCAGCGGTTGCGTGGCGGAAGGTGTAGGGGAAAACGTGTTCATAGTTAAAAACGGTGAAATTTTGACGCCGCCAACTGCGACTGGAGCGCTTGCAGGCATCACCGCTGAAGTGGTTTCTATGCTTTGCGAGAAACTTGGCATAAAACTTACAGTGGCAAACATAACGCCGTTTATGATGTTCAACGCTGACGAAGCCTTCTTCACAGGCACAGCCATGGAACTTGTGCCCATACGAGAAGTTAACAAACGCCAAATCGGCGACGGCAAGCCCGGACCAATCACCAAGTTGTTGATGGCTGAGTTCCAAAAAGTCATCGAAAACCCAGCAAACGGCACAAGAATCTAAATTTTTTCCTCTTTAGCCATGTCCCACGCGTCTTTGGGCTTCTTGCTTGGCTTTTTTCTTCATGAATCGCTCCAAAGCATTGAAAGCTTCCTCTAGTTCTTCAATGGGTGGCAGAAAGACTATTCGAGCGTGGTCTTTACCGTAGATGGGGTCGAAGCCTGAGCCGTTTACGATGAGCACACCGGTTTCTCTTAGCAATTGCACCACAAAGTCCATGTCGTCCTTCCATCGTTTGCCTATGCCTTCGATTTTGGGGAATATGTAGAACGCGCCTTCAGGCTTAGTCGTGGTGATGCCTTCAATCTCGTTGAGGCGTTTCCAAGCGAAATCCCGCCGCTCCCGCAGTCGATCAACGATGCCTTTAACAAAGTCCTGTGGACCATCCAACGCCGCTGCTCCAGCGATTTGTACTGGTGTGTTGGCGCATAGACGGATACGGCACTGCTTCTCGACTCCCAATCGTAAATCGTCAAGAGCTTTGCCCTGACCCTTAAAGTACATGTAGCCAAGCCTCCACCCCGTCATCTGGTAAACCTTGGAAAAGCCGTTGAGCCCGATCACCGGCACATCCCCGGAGAGGCATGCTGTGCTGACGAATTCTTTCTCGTAAGTGAGTTGATCGTAGATCTCGTCTGAAACTATGGGCAGGTTGTATTCGCCTGCGACGTCAATCATTTCCTTTATACATTTTGCGCTGTAGACGCTGCCAGTGGGGTTGTTGGGGTTTGTGATGACGATTGCGCGGGTTTTAGGCGAGATTTTGCTTCGTAAATCATCGATGTTGGGAACCCAACCCTCTTTCTCTATGGTTTCATAAGCAACAGGTGTACCGTCGAAGAATCGGGTGTAGGAAATATAGGGTGGGTACGTGGGTCCTGGGAAAAGGATTTCGTCGCCCCTCTCTACGAGCGCCGCCAAAATCATCTGGATACCCTCTGAAATGCCCTCGGTTACTAGCACGTTGTCCGCAGTTATGTCTACGTTGTTTACTCGTTTTTCCTTGCGTACGATGGCTTCCCGAAGTTCGGGTCTGCCTTCGCTTGGCGAATAATAGTTGTCGTCGCATTCGATGGCTTTGCAGAGCGCATCCTTAACGTACTGGGGCGTCTTGAAATCGAAGGCGGCAGGGTCGCCGATGTTGAGGTAATAGATTTTTTTGCCGTTTTTGAGGAGCTCTTGAGTATGCACTATAACATCCCGTATAGCGTACTCAATGTTGCTTGCGCGGCTGGTTACCCTGACGTTTGCCAAAGTCGTGTTACCTGTAACCACAACACTTGTTAGCTCCAAAAAATAAAGGTTCCTAACGCCAACCCCAAAAAACTGAACTCTGCCGGTCAGTTCCCTTTGAAATTCCCATTTTGAGTTTCTCAGTACGTTTTTATTTCTGCTTCATACAAATAGTTACTTGTTTTGGTGAATATAATGCTGGGCTGGACAGGAGTATTCTTAAACATAGATTTAACCCAAAGAAAAGCCACCGCAGAACAATACGATGAAAGTTTAGCGTTGAATTTTCTTGGCGGCAGGGGCTTTGCAGCAAAAATCCTCTGGGACCGCCTAAAAGAAGGAACTGACCCGTTCTCACCAGAAAACTTGTTGATTTTCGCCGCTGGACCCTTAACCGGCATTGGACTGCCAAACAGCGGAAAACTCGTGGTTGCCTCAAAAAGCCCCTTAACAGGCGGGTATGGCGACGGAAACACTGGTAGCTGGGCAGCGGTTTACATGCGCAAAGCAGGGTATGACGCCATAATTATCAAAGGCAAAGCCGCGGCACCCGTAATCCTGCACATCAAAGACGATGCAGTTGAGTTTGTCAACGCCAAAGACTATTGGGGGACAAGCTCCTTTGAAACAGAGGAACGCCTAAAGAAGGTGTACCCCCGAAACTCAGGCATAGTGTCCATTGGACAGGCAGGAGAGAACCTTGTCAAGTTTGCCACCGTGGTTTCGCAGGAAGGACGTGCTGGCGGAAGACCAGGCATGGGCGCGGTGATGGGCAGCAAAAACCTAAAAGCCCTCGTCATCGAAGGCACCAAGCCAATTCCTCTTGCAAACCCCGAGGAAATGAAAAAACTGGCAGCCGATGGCTACAAAGAGGTGTTGGCTAAACCGCTCTACAGCTTTTGGAAGCGGCAGGGAACCATGTCAACGGTGGAGTGGAGTCAAGAAAACAGCGTCTTGCCCACCTTCAACTTTAGGCAAGGAACCTTCGAGCAGGCGGAGGGTATAGGCGGTTTTACCATGGAGAAAATGAAGGTTTCCAATCGCGGCTGTCCACAGTGCAACATGACCTGCGGCAACGTGGTCAAAGACAGCGAAGGCAAAGATTCAGAACTTGATTATGAGAACGTGGGCATGTTGGGCGCTAACATTGGCTTAGGCAGCCTTTCGCAGGTTGCAGTCCTTAACCGTTTGGCTGACGAATTCAGCTTCGACAGCATCTCCCTTGGCAACGTAGTCGGCTTTGCCATAGAAGCCTCCCAGAAAGGACTCATAAAAGAGAAATTCGAATGGGGTGACTTTGAGGCGATTGAAGGCTTGATTGAGGATATTGCTTACAGGCGAGGCGTCGGCGACGTTCTGGCTGAAGGCGTACGAGCAGCATCCGCAAAAATCGGCAACGGCTCGGGCGACTGGGCGATGCATGTTAAAGGTTTAGAAATCAGCGCTTACGACTGTCACGCTGCGCCAGGCATGGCTTTGGCTTACGGCACCAGCAGCATCGGAGCCCACCACAAGGACGCTTGGCTAATCACTTGGGAGATAAAGGCTGGTAGAGAAAACTACGACAAAGAAAAAGTAGCGTACCTAATCAAGACGCAGCTTATCCGAGGCGGACTCTTCGAAGCACTGGGGGTTTGCCGTTTTCCCTACAACTCGCTTGGGTTTGGCTTGGAATGGTACCACAAGTACCTACGGGCAGCAACGGGTGTGGAGTTTTCCATGGACCGCATCAACGAGGTGAGCGACAGAATCCTCAATTTGGTGCGGGCATTTTGGGTTCGCGAGTACGGCAAAGAGTGGAGCCGTGAACTTGATGTTCCGCCAATGCGCTGGTTCAAAGAACCCCTAGTCGGAAGCCCATATGAAGGCTCAACACTCAACCTGGAAAAGTACAATGCTATGCTTGATGTTTACTATCAGATGCGAGGCTGGAACATTAACGGTGTCCCCACTAAGGAAACACTCGAAAAATTAGGCTTAGCTGACGTTGCAGGGCGGCTTTACGCAAAGGTTTAGTATGACCTTGCGAAGTAAGCCGTGTCCTTTGCTTTCTGCCCGCAGATGATGCAACCAGACGTTGGCTCTTCTTTCTGGAAGGGTATGATGCGGATTGTAGCGCCTGTTTCCTCTTTGATTTTTGCTTCACAGGAAGGTTTGCCGCACCATGCTGCCTTGATAAACCCGCCTTTTTCTTCTACAACTTGCTTAAATTCTTCGTAGCTTTGCACCACTGAGGTTTTGTCTTGCAGAAGAGCTTTAGCTTTAGCGAACATGTTATTGTGGATTTCGTGCAGTAACGCATCAACGGAGGCGGCTATTTCAGCGTCCTTAACCGGAGTCTTCTGACCCGTATCCCGCCTAACCATAACTACTTGCCCTTGCTTTAGGTCTCTTGGACCGATTTCAATGCGGATTGGTACGCCCTTGAGTTCCCACTGGTTAAATTTCCAGCCAGGCGTATACTCTTGGCGGTCATCTAAAACCACACTGTAGCCTTTAGCTTTGAGGTTATCGGCGATTTCTTTAGCTTTCGCCGCAATTGCCTCCGGCTCCGCTCCTTTGAAAGGAATCGGAATAATAACAACATGAACAGGCGCAACTTTAGGCGGCATAACCAAGCCCTTGTCATCTCCGTGAACCATAACCATGGCGCCTATGAGCCGAGTAGTTATGCCCCAACTGGTTTGCCAAACATAATGCTCAGCCTTATCTTCACCGATGAACTTGATATCAAAAACCTTGGCGAAGTGCTGACCCAGGTTGTGGCTCGTTCCCATCTGCAGGGCTTTACCGTCGGGCATGATTGCTTCCAATGCAGTTGTGTAGAGGGCACCTGCAAATTTTTCGCTTTCACTCTTAACGCCTACTAGCACGGGAATGGCAAGGTAGTTTTCCATGATGTCCCGGTACTCGCCCAGCGCATACATGACTTCTGCTTCAGCTTCCTCAGCTGTAAGGTGCGCAGTGTGTCCCTCTTGCCATAGGAACTCTCTAGTGCGTAAAAACAGTTTGGTAGCTTTAGTTTCCCAGCGTACAATGTTGCACCACTGATTGATTTTGATTGGTAAGTCGCGCCAACTGCGCACCCATTTGCTGAAAGCATCGTACATTATCGTTTCGCTTGTGGGTCGAACCGCCAGTTTCTCTTCCAGCGGAGTATCTCCACCCTGCGTAATCCAAGCAACCTCAGGCGTGAACCCCTCGAAATGTTCAGCCTCTTTTTTGAGGAAAGCTTCAGGGATAAACATCGGAAAATACACGTTACGGTGACCTGTGCGATGGATTTTCTCGTTTAGGATATCTTGGATTCTCTCCCAAACTGCATAGGCGTCGGGGCGAATTATCATGCAGCCTTTCACAGGCGCGTAATCTGCAAGCTCAGCTTTAAGCACTACTTCAACGTACCATTCAGAGAAGTCTTCATTTTTCTTAACGGAAACTCCAGTATCGGACATAGCGGATTACTCTTATCTTCACTTCTACATGCATCATGCATATAAAACCATAACGGGCACACCCTACAAGAAATCAAACAAACCCCAAAAAACTTCCAAAAAAACCACAGACAAAAAACACCCATTCAAACTATATAAAAGGGGCTATAGATTTTGCCAACCAACAAAAAACACCTGCCCATTGCCGCTGTATCAAAAGCTCGCAGAAATAAGAAAGGATTAAATAAACATCCGATGAATCTCTTTGCATGGCTCCCAAAACATATTATCAAGCACGAAAGCGCAAGTCCAACACTGCACTGTGGGTTGCTATAGCGATAGTAGTTTTGGCGATAGCTGCATTTGGAGCATACACATTGATTGCAAACCAACCTAAACCCACCAAAGTCTTGTTAGAAACCACCGCAGGCAACATAATCATCGAGCTACGAACCGACAAACCCATAACCACAAGCAACTTCATAAACCTCGTCAAAGCAGGCAAATACGACGGCACAACCTTCCACCGCATAGTTGCAGGATTCATGATTCAAGGCGGACAAGTCAACGGGCAAGTCGACCAAATCAAAGATGAAATAGGCAGCAACAACCGCAACACACCCTACACGATTGCTATGGCAAAAACCAGCCAGCCCAATTCTGCAACCAGCCAGTTCTTCATAAACGTAGTTGATAACGGGCAGAAGTATTCCCAATCAGGCTTTGACTCAACCTACACGGTGTTCGGCAAGGTAATCGAAGGCAAAGACGTTGTCGACGCAATCGCTAACGCTCCGGCAACAGAAAACCCCTACATTCCCGGTGAAATAAGTGTTCCAGTCAACCCAGTGGTAGTTACAAAAGCATCAATTCTGCCTTAGAAAGGCCCACAAAAAATAATAGTTAGAAATTTAGGCTACTTTTTGTTTTCTTC
Source organism: Candidatus Bathyarchaeota archaeon (assembly GCA_026014665.1). Classification (GTDB taxonomy): domain Archaea; phylum Thermoproteota; class Bathyarchaeia; order Bathyarchaeales; family Bathycorpusculaceae; genus Bathycorpusculum. The sequence goes on along the minus strand of JAOZHX010000017.1, from coordinate 72,390 downwards.
GTTTGTTTTGGGTTTAGAACCAATTTCAACCAGCTGGATGTTAACTTGATATTTTTTGCCTCCAGCCACCATCTTGCCTGTTCCATGATAGCCCCTGCTGCCTGTTTTGAAGTCCTTCTTGTCGAGTATGAAATTTTGTTTATCACCGTTCAACTGGATAGATGCCATATTCACGTCGCTCATACGTAGCCACCAATCTAAAAATTAAATGGACATTGTGCCTTTTCACCTTTTCGCTCTCCCGCACCAAAACCGAAGCGGATTATTGGCGTTTGCTAAAGTATCCATCGGTTAAATCTTTGATTCTCTTAAAATCCTGCTTGCGTTTCTTCCTTGCATTTATGTCTATAGCTAACATGAAAACATACGGGAGCGAAAGATAAAAAACCGCAAAGAAAACGTTGTTAAACAGTTGCGTGAAGGGATTCGAAAAGAGAACTTCTCGGTTTGAAAGGTCAAAACTATAAATATTCTTTAAAGTGTCAATCAAAATTATTCCCGTTAGAGTCAATGTTAGGCAAACTATGAATTGAATCAGCACGCTCCGTTCCTTTCCCAAAATTAAAGAGGGGATGATAGATGACAAGACAAAAACCCATGCAAACGCATAAACAAAAACCACAATATCCATCCGCATAGTCAACCATGACCCGACCACTGGAAGAAAAGGGCTGATGGCATACACAACAGTGTTTACGGCTGTTTGAGTGAAAACCTGATAGCTAACCATCAAAACCCAAGCTACAGACAAATATGCAGGAGTCACCAACGCTGCCCTAACCAATCAAGCCACCACAAAATAAAATACAGCGCCAAAGTTTTATAACATTTGCTAATCCAAAATCCAGCAACCTACAAAAACGAAAAGGAAAAGAGCGTGGTGCGGTCGCCGGGATTTGAACCCGGGATCATTAGCTCTCTTCGCCCAAACATTTCGGGCTTGGAAGGCTAAAGTCCTAAACCAGACTAGACGACGGCCGCAAGCATTTTTCTTGTAACTCCATTATCTGGGCTTAATTTAAGGATATTGCACAGTGATTTTGTTCTTTGTGTGGGTGTGGCGGTTTTGGGGTTGCCACATGATTGGTTGTGAATTGCGTTGTATTTTGCTGTTGGCTTGTTTTTCACCTTCTGTTTTTGTGTGGTATACGTGTTTCTCTCCACATGCCGTACATGATTGCATGTTGAGTTTGGCTGGGTGTGGGTGTGGAGGCATGTATAGTTTGATTTTTTTTACACAGACCCTTGAGTACAATAGCGCAACGCAAGCCGGGGCTTAAATCCATTAACACGCCACTCGACAAATAACACAAAATTTTTGATTTACTTATGCGGACTGATTAAATAAGCAGGCGACCAACACCATTCCTTCGTAACATAAAATGATTGATAACCCAAGAAGGCTATCCTATAAGGGCAATGGGGCTGATGTCATCTAACAGGCTAATTAAAGGAAAAAGTTGTTCAGGGTTAATTTTTTGCAGTGCAAGCATCGCTTATCGAAGTAATCTCATAGTGGTTGAAGAGGCGCCTTAATGCGTCTTTTAGGATTTCTGCTTGGTTTTCGTAAAGTCCGTCTTTGATTAGCAGCTCCATGCCTTCCAAGTACGGATGAGCTACGACTATACTAATTCTTTTTTTCGAGTTTAGCAATTCTTTCTTCCCCCGATAATTATGCATTTACTCTCAACTCTCTTTGCTTTTAACACAAATCGAGCTTTCGGATTCGGAAGCCGAATAGTAGCCGGCTTAAAACAAAATCAATTTATGTGTCATTCGTCCGCTATTTTTTTCATGAATTCCTGGATTTCCTTACCGGCGGTAAGAACCTCAGCCGTTAACTTTCCTCTATCCGTAAGCCTGTAAACGTGTTTCCGCTCATTCCCACCCACAAGTTCAATCAGCCGCTGCCGCTCCAACGCATACATATGTGAATACACCGTTCCTGAGCTCAAAAGAGAACCGAACTCCCGGTTAACGTACACCATAACATCGTAGCCGCTAAAGACCTTGTCCCGAAAATGCGCCAAAATTATGATATCTAGGAAATTCTTAATCAGCCTATCGATGAATTTCTTTTTTATTCGGTTAATTTCTGCCTTGCTGTTCTCCATTAATCCCCTCTCGCCTATTCAAGAGATTTTTGAAGGGAAATGCTAACCTAAATACAGATATTTTATTTATAATTAAGCCTGAGCAGTTGACCATTCTTCAGGAAGTAGTCGTCACAGACAGGAAAGTTTTCATACAAATCAGTCGTCGTCATAACCACTGCAACCTTCTCTTCACGACAAACCCTCTCAAGCAAACCCAACAGCAAAGCCGAGTTCTCATCATCCAAGCTGGACGTAGGCTCATCAGCCAAGAGCACTCGTGGACGATTAACAAGCGCACGCATAACCGCCACCCGCTGCCTCTCCCCACCGCTCAAACTCTCAGGAAAACGCTCAGCCAACCCCTCCAAGTCAAAATACCGCAAAAGCTCAAAAACTCTCTCGCGCCGCTCAAGCTTCTTAACACCCGCCAGTGCCATGGGCAACTCAACATTCTCCGCAACAGTCAACGAGGGCAACAGGTTGAAAAACTGGAAGACCAAACCAAGCTGGCGCAGTCGCAAACTTGCCTTCTCATCCTCCTCCATTTCAGCAGCGTCTTTCCCGAACAACCGTAGGCTGCCGTCGGTGGGCAGTTCAAGAAGTCCCATGATTCGGAAGAGGCTGGTCTTGCCAACGCCTGATTTTCCGCGAATAGAGATAAAATCGCCCTGGTTAACTTTTAGGTTAACATTCTTTAAGACCACGGTTGAACCGTAGCTTTTAGAAACGTTAATCAACTCGAAAACTCTGTCTTCATCTTGCATACAGGTTCACCATGCCGTTAGAGTAGGCGCAGTTAAGAGATCCCAGTTTACTTGTCCAGTTTTGCTGCACCGCCAACACGTTTCCACTGTAGACCACATACCCGTTGGTTGCCATTTCAGGATAAACGAACAAGAGCCTAGGCGCAGAACCGTTGCCTTCCAAGTAGTTCAACCCGCCAAATACGTTCACTTTCACCCCGAAGTAGCCGTCGAGCAAGTAGGAGACTTTGACGTCGCCAGCCACCGTCTGGTTAACCATGTTGGCACAGACCCAACTTGACGCTGCAGATTCGGGCGCCCGATAGAGCCAAAAATACCCCATATACCGTTCCTGCATTGAAACCGACGCAAACTCACAAAAGCAGTTCAACAAAATCACCACCAGCAAGGCTGAAACCACGCCAACGCCAAAGAACCGTCCTGCACGATGCCCCTTGCAGTAAATGTACAGCTTGTAGAAGCCGATTGCAGCGATGATAAGAAGGGGAAGCAGCAGAAAATTCAGGATCCGATATGTCAGCAACAACCCGATTGGATAACCGCTAAAAGTGGCATATCCCTCGAGCGCGATGAGGGGAGAGAGCCAAAAAAGGGGAAGCAAAAGCCGACCACGCCGTTGATGCAACCCGCCAAAACCGAGCATCATAACAGGCAAGACTACGAGGAACGGAACCATGTAGACTATGTAGTGGAACGGCAAGACAGGAGCACCCGAAACGAGGGATTTGCGGGTTAACAGAAGAACAAAAGAGCATGCAACCCCAAGAGTTACCAGACTGCCAACAGCCATCTGCCTGCGCGAGGGAAAACCTGCTTTTGAAGTGAAAAACAGTATTCCAGCTAAAACAACGAGTTGGTAAGCGCCAACCGTGACTAGGTCACTGTAAGTGACTGAAGTTGTAAACCCAGTCGAAGCGTAAAACCAAAAGTACGCCGCTGCCACCGCAGAAATTACACCCAGCAAGCCCAAAGTAGATTTGACCGTGTACCGAGTTTTGAAGTCTTTACTGTAGAACAGCGCGATTGTTAATGTCGCCAAAACACCGATTGCTATTATTGTTGCCAGATGGTGAGACAGCACCAGAGCAGCCGACGACACGGAGAAGAGCAGCGTCCGCTTCCAAGAGGGCGCGAGCAAAAAAATCAGCACCAGACCGACGTAGAGGGGGTTGGCGAAGGTTTCTTTTGTGACTCCGGCAGTGAACAGGGCGTAGGGATAAGCAGTGGCCACTAATGCCGTCGCAATCAAAGCTATTCTCGTGTCCGCTGTAACCTTGCGAGCCAGAACAAAGAACAATGGAACAGTCAAGGCTCCTGCCAAGGGAACACCGACCGCCATTGAATCAACGACTGAAAGCCCCGTAACCAAAGAAAACGCTGCTCCAAAGAGGCTGCTTGCAGGCCAATAGTTGTTATACCCATCGAACACGGCATCGTTGCCCAGGGAAACAGGTGAGCGCTGCAATAGCAACTCAGCGTTTCTAATCGAGCTCCAACCGTCCGTTGAAAAAGGCAAACCGCTAATCAAGGTCGGGTAGAGCCTCACCAAAAAAGCGACAGTACAGATTAAAAACAGGACATAAATGTATATTTTCAATACAAATCTGAACCTGAAATACTTAAAATGACAAGAACCAAAATAAGGATGAAGTTCAACGCTACAATCAACGGGTCAAAACCCATGTTGATCTGGTGTGACAGCACTTGTAGGTAGCGGCCCGTGTCAAACAGGGATAAAAACAAGCCTGAAAGCAGCATTCCCAGCGCCGAAGCAACAAGCGACAACGGCAAAAGCTTGCAAAGGATATCAAGCTTGAGGGTTCTTCTTGATGCTCCCAAAGAGCGCAAAGTCGCAAAGTCCGTCCTATGTTGCAAAACGAAAGTTTTGGAAGCAATAACCACTGTGACACCCGAGAACATGAAAACCACCACAGCCAACACCAGAATAGCTTGTTCAGTAACCCCATACCTATCAAGGTAACTCTTCATCAAGTTCTGCGTAGTCCCCACGCCAATCTGCCCAATCTGGTAGTTTACGGTTGACCATGGCACTATCTCCTGATACTTTGACGCTTGACCCGACGGGGACTGAGAAGGCGAAGACTGAGTTGAAGAAGCATTCTTGGCAAGTTCCTGATAGATCACCGCAGAGTTGACGATGGCAGGGTTCACCTTCACCCTTATCAACGTCACGTGATTGTAGCTGGTTCCCCTAAGCCATTGGCCAACATTAAGCGGCATAAGCGCTTCATCATCCAAGCTTGAACCCGAAAAGAAAACACCAACAACCTGCAACTCCAAATACCGGTCAGCCAACCCACCCAGAACAAAAACCCTATCGCCAACCCCAACTTTGAGGCGGGCAGCAAGGTTTTTCCCCAAAAGCATCGAGTCAACGCCGCTTTCCTTTAGACTTCTACCCTCAACCACCCTCACAACGCTAAGTTTTTCGAATTCATCAAACAAAACGCCTCTAACGAAGAAGGACTGCTCGCCCACGACGCATGGAGTGAGCACTTCTGGGCTACAAGCTAAAACCCCTTCCATAGCGCCTACTTGGCTGGTTAACGAGGCTGGAATGATGCCCGTGAACGGCGTTCTACTCTGAACGTTATAGACTGCGACTATGTCGCTATCTTCACCCAAATAAGCGTTAAAGCTCTTGTAGAATCCTAAGAAACTAAGCGCTGTAACCGAGAAGAGCGTTGAAGTCAAAACCAAAATCGCTGCTAAAACAAGCAGATGCCTAAACCGCAAATACCTAAAACCCAACCTCATAAACAGCCACCATAAACCTTTCGCGCAACCTTCGCAGCTGTATAAACGCAGCCAAAAGCAGAAAACGCAAGCGACAAAACCAAGATTTGCCCAACTTGAGCCACTTCAAGAAAAGGCGTCACCTGAACATTCTGCCAAACCCTAAAAACCGAAGAAACCACCTGAGTTCCAACGATGCCGACGGCAATGCCTAGAACCGAACCAGCAAAAGCCACAAGCATGGCGTAAGCGAAGATTACGCTTGAAACTTTCAAAGGGTTGGCACCTATAGCTTTCAACATCGCCAACTCGTATTCTGATTCAACCGCTAACCTTGTTGAGACAACGTAAGATGCAGCTGCAACTAGCACATAAACTGCAATCGACCAGACCGAGAGGAAACTAAGCGTTTCGTTGGTAGTCTGCTTCAAAAACAAGCCTGTCTGCTGCACCTTAATGACTTTGACATCCGGCGGCAGCAACCTTTCGATGTGGTCTACGACATCCTGCCTGTTGATGTTATCCTTTAAGGTGAATTCGATAAAGGATAAGTTGCTATTGCCAGTCAGATAGTTGGCGGTTTCGATTGGGACCAAAAGTTCACTATCCAATTGCGTCTGAGTCCTCACTATACCAACGACTTGCACCACAACGCTAACATCACCGACAGTAACGTTAACATGAACGTTCTTTTCCAGTGAGGCTACGTTGGATAAGAGCAAGCCCGCATTTGCTTCACACGCACCCTTCGCAGCGGTTCCGTCAACACCGACCGATTGAGCTTTCAAGAATCCCGCAAGGTTTTCTATGCCCCGTACGTTAACCGTAAAGTTGCCATGAGCCATTTGCAAGTTACCGCAGAAGATTTTTTGAGCATAAAAAGATTGCAGACCAATAGAACCATTCAAAGCGCTTGCGATTTCAGGGCTGATGTAGCCGCCGCTTAAAGAAGGACAGTCTTTGCTCAAAATCAGGTATCTGCTGCCCACTCGGGCAAGTCCACCTAACGCAGACGTTTGGGAACCGATAAAGTTCACGATGGCGTACATGGAAGCCAAAGTCGCTATTAGGAGCGTTAAGGCAAGGACTGCGGCTACGGTGCTTTTTTTGCGAGAGAACAGTTTAATGCTTAAAAAAGCAAAAGACAAGAAGGTTGAGCTTAGTTTAATTGAGTATAACCGGCATTTCTCTGCAGGGTTAGGTTTCATGGGTGGTTATTTAGAATATCGTTGTCTTGGGCGTCCAATCTTCTGCCAAGGGGGGAAATGCAACCGACAGCGAAACTGCAGTTCGCCGTCCAAGTTGAACCATTCGGAAACCCAAGAGACAAATAACTTTCCTAACCACACCATGAAACAGACTCTAAAAATCTTGCCCGTAGCTTTCTTTAGGCTTCATTTTATCTTGCTGCTTTCAGGGTTTAGGATAACTGGCTGCGACCGATAGTTATGCTTAACCTGAATCCACCGCTATTTTTTCAAGTTGATTAGCCACTATGCTCACATTTTGATTTCTTAGTATACTTTCCTATGAATATGGGAAATTAATTTTCTAATAGTACTGGGTCTCAGCATAGTTTCAAAACTGTTCAAAAAAGATTCTTTTGTAGAATTGTCTTTTAATATTTTTTCTAATAATGCTCTTTGTATAATATTTATCGGATATTTTGCTGGAAATTCAAAAATCTGATTCCAAGCAGCTGACTTGTATTTGTATACGCTAAGGGACTTTACTGATTCCTCAGGCGAAAAGTCGCTTGAGCCAAAAGCATTTAAGATTATATCGTATGTCATTTTCAGACTTGTTTCTAAAGCATACTGAACACATACATTTCTAGCAAAGTCTAAGGCCTCTTTGAAATACTTTAATGATAAGGCTAGAGTATAGTAGTCGCTAAGAAGGTACATTTGTTCTTTGTACATGCTATGAGCAGCGCTAACTACCATGTCCACATGAGGGGCAAGTGTTTGAACTTCAACATCTTTTACTTTTACTTGACTAATGCTCTTGTAAAGTTGCGTCTTGTCAATGTAGACTAGACCTGACACGGCAATTTCGGTTGTTAAATCAAGATTGATCTGATACATTGGACTTTCAATAGTCATGCCATAAATGTCTTTATCTAAAACTTTGCATTGTCTCTCTTTAAGCACGACAAAAGCTTTCCTGAGGTCGCTTTTTGAAAGTAGAAGAATATCAATGTCCGATGGAACGTAAGGGAAGGGTTTCAATGTCTTAAAAAGGACATATCGTATGCCATATTTGTCAAATAAGGTGGCGGTATGAGCAGTTAATTCCAAAGTCTGTTCATATCGCCTTTTGAAAAGTAAAAGCTGTGCTTCGAGAAAGGGATTTCCTTCAAATCGGTGGGATTCCAAGTAAAGCAAGGGTATCTTGTTTAACTTTGCCAAATGAAATAGGTTCAAGTATTCACTCGGCAAAGGCGCTTTGCTCTCAATGATTCCGGGCAAACCTATAGCTTTAACAAGCGATAATGAGTTCAAGCGGTTTTTCATTTTGTATGTATTTTATGTTAAGGGGATAGTCTAAGTATCCGTAGTTTGTGGCTTAGAATTTTTTGCATCGATTCTGTTACGTCCATTTCAGTAGTATCAATCTTACATGCCTGTAAAGTTAAAGCCAATTGGTCATAAAGTTCTATTTGAGTGCCCAAAGAGACAGAATTTTCTTTTCTTCTCTTCAAGAGTTCCTCCAGGGCAGCTGTTAAATATATTTTAATGTGCGCTTTCATTGAGAGCATAATAAGGAACCGTGCTTCAATCTTTTCAAGGTAACTTTTATCACGGGTTGTAATCGCTATCCAAACGATAAAGTCGGGTACGTACCTTTCAGCAATAACACAGTAGTTCAAAAAGCTAGGCAGGATAAACTTGAACAAAATTACAGGAATCACAGAAAAAAATTCCATGATTTGCCATGCTCTTCTAATATTTGAGGGGATATTTATTTGATAATAGGTATTATTGGTCCCTTTGAACATTCTGAATTTTGACATGAATCTGGCAAGCAAAGAGACAAATGTATGAGTGCCCCTCATCCATGACACCTTATTTCTTGATTGCCCCTCGAGTTGTTTTACCAAGTTTCGGGCGAGAGTTGTCTTACCTGAGCCATCTGGTCCAAAAAAACAAATTATCGTCAATTTCTTTATCGTGTAAATATTATAGGAAAACTAAATTTTACAAAAGAAATGTAGTAATGATAAAAGAAAATCGCCATGTTTGAAACAACTATCTTGATATCTTCGCCATAGGCAGTTCATTAAGATTGATATGCTTAGCCATCAGATATCAGCTTTCACACTCTGGTCTATCACATGCCTGAGTCGCTGAATCTTTAAAGCATTTTGCAGTCTCACGATTAAAGGGATTTTTTTTAAATAACAGAGTGACATAATTTCTCGAAGAGCAACGTATATTTCTGCAACCTTTATAGATTCAAATATTTTTTTCTCGCAATGATTCTTATAGTACCCCATTAAAAAAGAGCACAGTAAGGGGTCAAATTTTCTTGTTGAAAATGCTGAGAAGGCGAGGGAAACACGTATGCTTAAAGCAAACATAGCTAAATCAAAATATGAAGGTCCCCTTAAAATATTATGCAAATCAAATAATACAAACTTATCAGACAATACGAACACGTGCGTGAAGTATAATTCTCCATGTAGAGTTACAGTGACAAAAATTTTGTCGCTAACCTGCGCTGTTTCTGTAAAATCGAGAATTCGATGTAAGAGGTTTTTATTTATAATTTCTTTTTGTTCCAAGTTTTCTGAAAGAAGGATCACCTCTTTTTTTAGTTGGGAAGGAGTTAGAGGAAAGGAACTCTGAGGTAAATTCTCGAGGGTAAGAGAATGAAACTCCCCAAGAGCGACGCCAAAAGAATTGAGTATATCTTTCGATTTGTGGCTTTCATTAATTAAATAATGCAAAAAGATAGAATCGAATCTATGGCCATTCACGTATTCCATTAGCAAGCATGCTTCTGCCCGTTTGTTAACGACAATGTACGGCTTCGGGACCACAAAAGTCAATGGATTTTTATATGTAATCTCCTTTAGCATCCTGTATTCATAACAGGCTTCTTGATATTCGCGATATTTCTTCACAACATAATAATCGCTAATATAGATGCCTCGTCCAGTCGGAGACTTAACTTTTAATCTTAAATAATCTATCGTGTTAAATAAGCACAGTTGGAATTGTTTGCCTCATATGTAAAAAAAATTACGCTCTCAAATAAACCGCTTTCATCAGCGCTCTTTATTTATACACGGCATAAATATGTTGCCTACCATCACTAAAAGCGCTCAAAACTCTAATATCAAACCCAAAAGTCTTCAAGTAAGCTATCGTATCTGTAGGGTTAGAATGTAATTCTATCAGTAGGTTGAGTTTAGGGTTATTATTTAAAGTTGCTCTCATACCTTTCAGTACATCCAACTCTGCACCTTCAACATCAATTTTAATCCAGTCAGCCTTTCCCGAATTTAATTTTAAGAGCAACCTATCAATCGTAGTGCAACAAACCGTTAAATAACTTGAGCATAGGTTACTTTTCCTTTCTTGCCTTATTGAGTGCCAACCGGAAGTCTTTCCTGAGTAAAGTTTTACATACCCTTCTTTATCCAAGACCGCAATGTTAACTGGAATAACATTTTTCAGATCATTGAGTTTTATATTTTTAAGAAGTAATCTATAGTTGGCTGGGTGAGCTTCGATAGCAATCACTTTTCCGCTTTTTACCATACTTGCAGACATAACCGTGTAAGCGCCAACATGAGCCCCTATATCTATTACTACTTGTCCGGGCTTTGGGCTAAAGGCTTCAACAGCTTCTGTTGGATCTGACAAATAATGAATTGAAACGTATTTCGCAATTTTGGGGCCAAGAATAAGTGGATACAACCGACGATTTATTTGAGGGGTCAACTTTAAGGAGAAATTCAACCTACGCAAGATTGAAATAATTAGGAAGGGAGATTTGGAACAGAAAAGATACCAGAAACGTTCTCTATTTTTTATCATCGGTAAACCTAAAATTTGCTATTGAAATCAACAGTAAAATAACCAATTAGCATGCCAACATAATATGTACCGTTGAAAAAAGGCATTAGTATTGCAGCCTTTAAATCATGATAACAATTAACAATAGTATAAACTGATTTTGTATGTAGCAGAAAACCAATTATTATTCTATAAAAAATTTCTCTGAATGAAAATATGTTATAAGAGCCAGAGCCGAACCAGAAGCCTTTTTTAAAAATTCCTTTAAATGAACAAACCATTGAATGATAAACAAATGCCTTTGAATTAGCACGAATCCTGTAGCCTTTCTTAATAATTCTCAAAAATAAATCAATGTCTTCTCCCGCACTATTAATTGTCTTGTTAAACCCCCCTGCGTCACTAATAACCTTTACAGGTAAGCACGCACCCTGCATAGCAAGATAGGGGATTTTTCCTTTCTTTATTGCGTTTAAAGTGGGGATAAGCCATCGATAGCCATCAAGTCTTTCAATAATTGATTTTCTTTTAGGGAACGTAACAGGAATTGCTACTCCCACTGAAGGATTATGTTCAAGAAATTTAACTTGAACCTTTATGAAATTTTTTGTTATTGTACTATCACCATCAACCCAACATATGTACTTTCCATTGGCGTTATTTACAACTAGTTGTCTAGCGAAACCTAATCCTTTACCTTCATCGCTGATTAGTTTATGGCGTATAGATTGCTTCAATATGTTCTTGCATAAATCTAATGTATGATCATTAGATAAGCCGTCCACGACAATCAACTCTATGCTGTTCTCGGGATAATCACTTCTAATGACGCTTTGAAGACATTCAGCTATAGTATCTTCAGAATCCTTTACGCATATCCCAATAGTAACATAAGGGTAACTCATCTCATCCGCTGAACTGCTTAACAATTCGCTAATAACACGCTACGTTTATACTCTCGAATATACCTGTCTTGAGTTCTTTGAAATCCCAAATAATAATCTGGATAGGGAATTTTTTTTCCAAATTTATGTTAACGACTGATGATAATCTTTTCTTCGCTATTTTTAACCCGTAAATCTTCGAAGTCTATAACAACAACTTCCGTGATGCCAAGATAATCTGCTATAAGTTTAGTCAATCCCCCATAGCCACAACCTACATCAATCATACGGTGCATAGGTTTCTCACTTAATTTGGAGTGCCTTAAGGAGATTTGGTAGCATTTTTAAGGATGACGCTGGCTTCTAAATCTTGCTCTGTGATATCACCCAAGACGTCGTGCCCGTATCCTTTATTATGAGCCTTATTAAATCCAATAAAAAAACCAATCCGCCGTAATAAGTAATGAAATGGCAAAATCAAGCATGCGGGATCCTTGAATAATTTGGCTGAATAAAGGGTAAGCTCAACTATATCATAAGGTATAAGTTGGCTCCTTTTAGTTATTAAAGGACCTATTGCTTGATAGTATTTATGGGACAAGTAATGCCTGCCGTACCCCCACCAAATAGACTCATTTAACAGGGAGCGCCAAGTGCCTCTCATGTTGTGATTTATCCGTGCGTGGGGGGTTCGACCTATTTGCCAACCTTTGCGTTGCATTCTAATGAATAAGTCTATATCTTCTCCTGCGCCCTCAATGCGTAAATCAAAACCGTTTACTTCTTTCATCGCATCTACTCTGCATACAACGCCTTGCATTCCGATTGAAAGAGCGGGGTTTTGATTAGCATATTTCTTAATTCGAGTCTCGAACAAGGAAGTTATTAACCACTGGTAGCCTTGAAGTTTAGCCACGACACACTTGCCTTCAGGGATTATTAAGGCGCTGGAAGCACCGAAGTCAAAGTTACGCTCCATAAAAGTAACATGTCTTGTTATCAACTGAGATGGAATAGTATTGTCTCCATCAACCCATATTACATACTTGCCTTGACAATTTTCAAGTACCATTTGGCGCGCATAGGCTAAACCTCTCCCGTTATCATGAAGTAGTTTATACTTTAAAGCTGATTTTCCAAGGTGTTCCCTAACTATATTTTCAGTTTTGTCTTCAGACATGCCATCAACCACTATAACCTCCAGATTTTCATGAGGATAATCGGAACTGATTATGCTCTTAACCGTATTGCCTACTGTTCTCTCGTTGTTCTTAACGCAAAGTCCGGCGGTTATAAGTGGCAAAAACTTCGTTTTTGATGTTTCAACCTGATTCAAATGCTATATGTCTTCCGCTATCATAAACAACATTCAATAATTCTTCAGTCACTTGTGTTTTGATTTCAGGCGACCATATATACATGATTTCTTGTGAAACTTCATTTTCAGCAACTACTTTATTAATCATTATTCGGTGGATTTTTAGTGACCCAGAATAGGCGATAATAGTTGTGCCCTGGGTGATCGCTAAATAATTAAAAGATACCAACACCTCATATGGCGCTACAATCGACTTGCCTGCAGGGAGATAATTGGATAGAAAACATGTCTCAATATAGTCTTTTGAACTTGCCGCGTCTACTGATTTTCTTTCCCTATAAAGCTGAGGGGATATGGCAGGATCAGTCATTGCTACCCCAGCTTGAAAAATCATTAATAGTATGATGAGTATTCCTAAACTCTTTGATGACTTCAAGAGTTGCACGCATAATAACGCTGCGGCAGGTATTAAAAATATGAAGGATGGATAGCCAAAGTAACGTTGAAAACCTACATGCGAAACAAAGTATCCACCTATAAAGCCTATCAATAGGAAAACACTTCCAGCAAAATACATTGACGTTACAAGAACGCCCATGGTTGACTTCAAAGATTTTTTACTAATAAGGTAGTAAAGGATCAGGGCAGACCCCATAGATACAGGGATACTCCACGCATACGCATTAAAGGGCGAGACAAATTGATCGTATAATGGTGTATATTGTGTGAATAACCCTTCTGGGCGATAACCCATCAACTCCATTGTAAAAGATTTTATGGTAGCGATTAAACTTTCCATAACGCCTGCTACGTAAACCCACCTTGCAAGTGTCATAACTACAAGCATAACAATGGTTACTTGGAGAAGTGAGCTTTTAAAAAGACAGCTTAATTCCACTTTTTTGACTTTGCTCATGAAGCAGATACCGACTAATATGCCTAAAAGAACAAATATTCCTAATGTGGCAACAGCATGGGTGAATATTGCAACCATATAACTTACATTAGCGATAACTATGTTTGCTATTGAGGGATTCCCAGTAAGAATCTTAACCATGAATAGCAAGGAAACTAGAAGGCAAAATATGGAAAGCCACTAGGGTTGTGCGTTAATACGTGCTGGAGGTGTAAAAACAAATAGAATAACACCAAAAATTCCCACTCTCCAGCTTCCGGAAATTTGTTTAATTAAAGAGTATAGAATGAGATCAAAAGCTATAACGAAAAGTACTCCTATAATCCAATCGAGTAATGCACTTATTGGGATGATTGATGTTATTTCCGACACGATTGAAAATAAACCAATATCCATGGGGAATGGGTTGTAATAGGGATTAAGAAGTTTCCAGTCGGGATTCCATGATCCAGACAAGGATAGTTTAGCAAATGCAGCCGACCGCTCGGTTATCATAATACCTGAAGGCCACGTGTATAGTATGTTTAAGTGTAGAAATATAATCAATAGGATTATAGCAAACCTGTATTTTCTGTAAAATGGGAATAAGAAAAGTATCAGCATCAGAACGCCAATGCTGAATGAAGGCAAAATGAAATATAGCGAAGTCTCTCTCAATAGTGGGAGAAAGAATAAAATCGTAATTATCACTGTTAAAAATAAACCCGTCATCAGAGACTGATTTGTTTTCGTTAGAGCTATCCTCTTAAATTCTTGCTTATGATATTTTTCTGAAATAAAAATTAAAATTAAGAAGAGAGGTATTAGAATACTTGTAAAGACACCTATGTGAAGTTTAATTATTTGACCTTTTCTTTCCTCAGCTTCCTCCAATTCCACTAATTCTTTCCTTCATAGTTGACGACAAAGGCAAACACCTATCCGCCCACACCAAAGAGGCAATATGGCAACGCATTCAACCCTTCATCAATCAACAACACGTCCACAATCAAGGGACAGTTCTACACGGTGAAAGCAGAGTCAAGGTTGATCATAAAACGGCTTCTTATGCCTAAGCACAGAGTAGCAAACCACCAACAGCTTCCTAGCCGCTGCTACCCTAGCTGTATTCCTTCCCTTCCTCCCAGCAAGGCAACGATAAGACCGACTAATCCAAGTATCATACTTAGCCACATGCGTAGAAGCGCACTCAATCATAATCCAACGCAGCCACCGACTACCCTCCTTGGTAATGTTTCCATGACGAACCATACCTCCAGACTGGTAAGTTGATGGCACCAACCCGGCATAGCTGCAAAGCTTCTCAGCAAACGGAAAACGACCAATATCACCAATCTCACTCTTCACCAAAAGCGCTGAGTAGTAGCCAATGCCTGGAATAGTCATCAAAAGTCTAACATCCTCATCCTCTTTCGCTTCATTTTGCAATTCCTTAGAAAGCAGTTTGATTTCTTCACCCAAACCATCTATCAATCTAAGGTACGATTCGACTGGAGGCAAATTTAGGCCACGTAGCCAAACCAGCCCATTCTTAGTCCACAATCCATGACCCTCTGGCCACTTCAACCCCTGATAAGTCAAATAGCTCTTAATCTTCACCCTAAGCTTGACCCTTTCCCTCACTAGAAAAGCTCGTCTTCGAACCTTCTCACGTAAAGCCCCTACTACCTCATCAGGTACATATGATAGCGGCAACCAATCCATCCTTAGCAGCTGTGCAATAGCTTTAGAGTCTACTCTATCGCTTTTAATTTTAGCCTCAGCAATCAACTTCGTCTTTTTTGGATGAGAAACCACAGCATCAAAGCCTTCCCTTTTTAGCTGGCGATAGAGTGGGGCGACAGCTGTCGAGGATTCCATGGCAACTTTTCCAACTCTATGCTGTGACAGATAAGACGCTACTTTCTCATTTTCCATTCTTGTTTGATCTACAAGCTTTCCTTCAGCGTTCAAAATAGTCGCATAAGTGCTATCCTTATGCACATCCAACCCACACACTAAGGCGCTCATGGTATGGCGTGAGCGCCCACGGCACTTAACACTTCCCATACCATCAACAAACGTTTAACTTATTGTTCAAACTAAAAAAGAAGTAGGTGTTTTTGATTTGACCCCGAAATTTATTGCCGTTATCATGATAGTTGCTATTGCTGCCGGCAGCTTTTCTGTAGCCTTAACTTCGGCTCAATCGACATATAACCCTTCGATACAACTCGGATACTCGGGTACCGTAGGATTCTACCTTGAAGGCCCAACTGGAAGAGCGCTCTATTATTTTGCGAATGATGTTCCTAGCGGCGGAAACAGCAGTTTAACCCCTGCAGGGCTTGCTATTTGGACACCCTTCTACGCCCCCACCATTACGATTCAACCAGATCAGTCTATTCCAATTAACGTGTCAGACTTCAACACGATTATTGGCGCAAATGGACAAAACCAGACTACTTACCGTGGTTGGCCTCTTTACTACTTTAATAACGATACAGCTTCTGGGCAAATCAACGGCCAAGGATACCTTAACATCTGGTGGGTCATGAATCCCTCTTATACGGTGATGTTAGCTAATAAAGCAGACGTTGGAGGACTCTACCTGACAGACAATCATGGATTCACTTTATATAGATTTTTAAATGATACACCTGGAAGCGGAAAGAGCGCTGCAACATCCGCCTTACTAACTAAAAACTGGCCACCGTTTAACGCTCAAATTCCAGTTTACCCGACATACCTTAACGCTACAGATTTCTCAGTCATTACTTTGCCTGACGGCTCTAACGAAACCACGTACCTGGGGTGGCCCTTGCATTATTTTTACAATGATACTAAGCCAGGAGATGCCAATGGTCAAGGCTTGCTTAATCTATGGTACGCCATGACTGCTTCGCCAAGTCCTACGCCTACGCCCTCGCCTACTCCGACTCCTACCATTCCAGAGGTATCAACAATGATAGCCGCGATTCTCATTGGTGCAGTAAGTGCATTGACATTAATTTTGACCCGAAAAAGACAATTTTACACCAAAAAGTACACCACTAAAGTCCGATTATCGGCTTTTTGTAAGCCGCAAAGCTGTAAAGACATCAGAAGCAGCGATGACAGAGAGTTAAATATTTCACACGTAAAAGTATAACTTGATCTTCTATGGATTTTTTAACGCGAACCATAGCTTTCAAGTCTTTTGATGACGTCGACATAACAGCCTATGTTGCTGAACCTGTTTTAGAGGGTAAACAACCAACAATCATTTTAGTCCATGAAGCCTGGGGACTCAACCAGCAGATTAAACACGTTGCTGACCAGTATGCACAGCAAGGCTTCGTCACCATAGCGCCGCACCTGTTTAGCCGAGAGAAAGATTTAACCGAACAAGCAATCGAAAAAGCCATGATGCGCATATGGCAAATTCCTCCGGAAAAACGCAACGACCCAACAGCAATTAGAAGTATGATGGAAAGCTTGCCCCCAAAAGACCACAGAGTAGTAAACTATTTCTTTACAGGAAGGGAAGAAGCAGAGAAAGTAATGATAAAGGACCTGCTTTTCTGCCTAAGCTATGCGAAAAGCTTAGACAACACAGATACGGATAGACTTGGAGTTACTGGTTTCTGCTTAGGCGGCGGATTAACCTACCAGCTTGCTACCGAGTATCCATTCAACGCTGTGGTTCCATTCTACGGTGCAAACCCAAAGCCCCTCGACGCTGTCGCCAAGATTAATGGACCTATATTTGCGGTCTATGCAGGAGAAGACCAGAGGATAACGAGCGGCGTCCCGGCACTTGTAGAAAGTATTATAAGATATAAAAAGACCTTTCAAATGAAAATCTATCAAGGAACGCAACACGCTTTTTTCAACGAAACAAGACCTTCATACAACAAAGCTGCTGCACAAGATGCATGGATTATGACTTTAGCCTTTTTCCACAAAAATCTCAAGGCGAAACAATGAATAATCCTCAAAACCAAAAAGAAACGAGTTTGCTCTGGGATTGCTTTCTTAACTGGTCGATGACACTTGAAAAGTTAGAAGAAAACTCACAAAAAAGCAAGAACAGCAAACTTCATGAGGGCGCCATACAAAAACTAAGCGGACCGATAGCTTTGAATATAACATTTGAAAAAACTTAACACGACCAATTATTTTTGTTTATCTCAATGGAAACTGTTTTTAAAAAATAAAAACAGAAATAAACAGCTTCAAAATCAAAGCGAAATTGTTGTTTTAAATCATAAAAAAAAGCCGATTTGGCGACTTTTATGAGAGCAAAGGAGGGCTTTAAGAATTAAAATAATTTGATTTACTTTGCTTTACTTTTTTTATTTCCTTTTTTTCGTTTGAATTTGTCAACAATATCCACTTGTTCAGTAGGGAAGTAGTATGGAAAAGTATCATAGGAGCTTGGTGATTCACCCTTTGATTTTCTTTTTTGTTTCCTTTCCGCTCGTTTCTTCGCAATGTCTTCTTTGATTTTTAGATCTAACGCCTTTATAGTCAATTGATTCAGTTTTTCCACGAGTTTCTGAGCATCCTCTTTACGTTCAAGCCCAATTACAACATCTCGGTGATGTGGTAGCCGCACAATGATTTTTCCGGTTTCATCAAGATGCACTGAGTCTATGTCGATTAAGCGAATATGCAAGGGAACAAATATGCCAAGCATCTTGCCGAGTGTTTCTTTTAGAACCGGTTTATTTTCAAGTGCTTCTTCGATTTCATTCTTGACGCTTCCTTTTACGTCAATTTGGAGTAAGTCTTCATAGAGCTTGATTGTGAAATGCGGGTCATCGATTTCTAAAACCTTGATTGTTTCAGGCATTCTCTGTTCCTACCTATTAATCATGCTAACAAATAGACGTTTAACATATTATACTTAGCGCGTGAAACTAACTTGACCAGTAGCTCCGAACCCATGTTGGTGGTGTCTGTCCAGAAAAGGGAACGATGCAAAAACGGCGCTCGGAGATTGTGTCTGCAACTAAGGCTTAAGCTGTAAGTTGGTTGACGAAGTCTTGGGCTCTTGCATCGAGGTCTTCAGACTCGCCGATTTTAACTATGATAGCCTTGGATAGTGCCGAGTCTGAGCGTGTTGGGAGGGATTGCTGGATTTGAATTATGTCTTGAGGTGTGGTTGCGCCTTGCCCGCTTCCGAAAATACCTACTTTTGCTCCGTCAGCTATGACTATGTTGCTTAGGGTGTCCTTGACTGAAGCGGTTAATCCACCCGCGTAGACCGGTCCACCCACAACTATGATGCTGTACCATGCTGTGTTGGCTGCTGCTTGGCTTTTTACGCCTGCCAAAGTAACCGTGTAGCCTTTTGCTTGTAGGCTTGAAGCGACTTTTTCCGCAACGGTTTTAGATGCACCTGTTAACCCCGGATTGTAGATGACTATGGCATTTCCAATCGAGGCTCCAGTCGGCGTTAAGGTTTCTGAAGCGGTTGCTCCATAAGCTGCCAAGTCCAAAAATATCACTGCTGCAAAGGCTGCAAAAAGTACCACCAGAGTAGCGAATATAACGATAAATATTTTAAATATTTTCCTCATTCGTAGAAACTCCTTTTTGTATGGAAAATTTGCCGAGTAGCAAATAAACTTGTTGATTTAATAAACTTCATAATCATGTTTCCTCCCCTGTTCGATGTGTCAATCTTGGTTCCTTCAACATGCAACCACACCCACACTCCAACTTTTTCAACATTGAGTCATGCAGAGCATGTGAAGAAAAACGCTTATCCCACAAACAAACAGACAACAAAAAAGGTTGCAAACACAAAAAGCAACCGCCCCTACCAGCCATCTTGTGGCACCCAAAAAACCGCCACAACCACATAAAGAAACAAAATTAACGAAGCGAATTTTAGTGTAAAAAAGTAGAGAACCTCCTGTTTTGCATTAGTCATGTGAGATTGTTTAACGTCACTTGACGAATCTAAACGTTTAAACTAACGCAGGAATAGGCTAGGATAGATGCCTTTAGGTGGAGGTGAAAAAGATGGTGTATGAAGAAGAAGATGAATGGGAAGAAGGCGAAGATGAAGAATGGGAAGAAGAAGAATGGTAAACTAAACGCCTAAAAATTGCTTTTTCTTTTAGTCATTTCTTATGTTAGAAGCATTTTAGCCTTCTTTTTTGGGTTTATATTTATAACTTACTTGTTGACTTCATTTAACGAAGTTTAACCATGACACGAATCGCAGTATTAGAAGCTGACAAATGTAAAGTCAAAAAATGCAACCAACTCTGCGTGAGCTACTGCCCCATGGTGCGTAGCCGAGTGGAAGCCATCCGAGTCGAAGGCAACAAAGCCATAATATCCGAAACGCTCTGCAGCGGATGCGGCATATGCGTCAAAAAATGCCCCTTCAAAGCTATAAGCATCGTTAATTTGCCCGACGCGTTGGAGAAGGATTGCAGTCACAGGTTCAGCGCCAACAGCTTCAAGCTTTTCCGTCTCCCAACGCCGTCCCCTGGAACAGTTCTGGGTTTGCTGGGGCAAAACGGCATCGGGAAGAGCACCTCGCTTAAGGTTCTTTCTGGCGAGATAAAGCCTAACCTTGGAAAATTTGACTCACCGCCAGAATGGGGGGAGATCATCCAGTTTTATCGGGGTTCAAGCCTTCAGGAGTACTTTCAAAAGCTCAGCCAGAAAAACCTCAAGGTTAGCAGTAAGCCCCAGTACGTAGACAAGATTCCCAAAGCAGTTACAGGTAAAGTCGGCGACTTGCTTGAGAAGGTGGATGAGCGGAGACAGCTTGGAATAATCGCAGAGGAACTCGAGCTTAAAAAAATCTGGGACAGACACTTGGATATTTTGAGTGGAGGCGAACTTCAACGTGTTGCAGTTGCCGCAGCTCTTTGTCGTGAGGCCGACGTGTACCTTATCGATGAGCCATCAAGCTACTTAGACGTAAAGCAACGCCTCGTTGTTGCCCGAGCCATACGCAACCTAAAAGAGCAGAATAAAACCATAATCGTAGCTGAACACGACTTAGCAATCATCGATTATCTCTCTGATCAAATCTGCGTGTACTACGGTGAACCAGGAGTCTACGGTGTAGTTTCTCACGTGCATGGAGTGCGCACAGGCATAAACATTTACTTGCAAGGCTACATCTCAGACGAAAATATCATGTTCCGAAAAGAATCTATCGTTTTCCATGAGAAGCCACCTCCAACCGCAGGCATCAACGTTGGCGCACCCTTGCTTAAATGGGATAAACTGGAGAAGACTTTCCAAGGCTTTAAGCTTGTCATCGAACCGGGCGAAATTCGAAGCGGCGAAATCGTGGGTATCCTTGGACCCAACGGCATAGGAAAAACAACTTTCGTTAAGATTTTAGCTGGGCTCGAGGAAACTGATGATAAGCGTCAGCTGGGCAAGTTAACTGTCAGCTACAAGCCACAGCGCATATCGCCTGATTATGAAGGCACCGTTCAAGAACTACTCATGAGCGTGGCTAAAGAAAATTTCACCTCTAGCTGGTATAAAACAGAAATCGACCAGCCCCTGCGACTCCAAGCGTTGATGGATAGGAACATCATGGAACTCAGCGGGGGAGAACTCCAGAAAGTCGCCATAGCCGCCTGCCTGAGCCGGAAAGCTGATCTTTTTTTGCTTGATGAGCCGAGCGCTTACCTTGATGTTGAAGAACGCTTAATAATGGCGAAAACTCTGCGACGAGTCGTCGAAGCACACGGCATACCAGCATTTGTAGTAGAACACGACGTAGTGACTCAGGACTTTATAGCAGATCGACTTATGGTTTTCAACGGCGTCCCCGGAGAAAACGGCTTGGCTCACCCACCGACCTCTCTGCGGCAAGGCATGAACATTTTCCTCAAAGAAATGAACATCACCTTCCGGCGCGACTCAGTTACCTTTAGGCCACGTGTAAACAAGGAAGGTTCACAGATGGATATGTTCCAGAAGGAAATCGGCGAATACTACTACACCAAAACAGAAAAAACGGAAAAGCAAGAGCCAACAAGCAAACCCAGAAAATAAAATCAGGAATCCTAAACTGACCCTATCATTTAATCAATCAATGTTGGGGAAATGTAAAGCAACAAACTCTTTTCTCAGCATCGCCCTGATTGCCTAATAATACAGCAGGATCTATGGTTTTCTACAGATATGTGATTTAGGATAGATACGCTTCGATTTTAACACATTTACGGCAAAAGTAACCATTCAGGCATGTTCCAGCTCGCCTTTTAAAATGAACCTTTTATACGCATAGTGCAGTTAACTTAAAGAACAAGCAACAAATATACTTAGCAATCTGCAAACTAAAAACAGGGAAAAGTGGTGTAAGCGGCAAGTGGCTCAAGCAACCTTCGAAGAAATCAGCGCATCCGACTTCTTTTACCGTAACCGTGACATCGCGGGCTTAACCAACCCCTCCCGTAGCATATTCGTAGCTATCCGAGAAGTTGTCGAAAACAGCCTTGATGCTGCTGAGAGCCAAAGAATTCCTCCAGACATCTACGTACGGCTTTCTTTTGAAGCGGAGGCAACACCTGACACTCAAATCTACAAGCTCCGAGTCGAAGACAACGGTTCAGGCATACCACCTCGTTTCATTCCTTCGGCGTTTGGTCAAGTGCTCTACGGCAGCAAATATAAACTCAAACAAGCCAGAGGCACCTTTGGCTTAGGAGGAAAAATGGCTGTTCTTTACGGACAAATCACAACTCACCAACCCGTGTTTGTGACTTCAAGCACTGGACAAGAAAAGATTTACAGTTTCAAGTTGATGATCGACATCCAGCGGAACAAGCCCATAATATTGGATCGCAAAGTCATCATAAACAAAGAAAACTGGCGAGGCACCATCATCGAGTTTACGCTTGAAGGCGACTACCTGCGTGCCATGCCAAAAATCATAGAGTACTTCAAACAAACAGCCATGGTCAACCCATACGCGAACCTCACATTCGTTGACCCAAAAGGCAGACTCTACAAGTTCATAAGGGCAACCACGACCATGCCCGAACCACCCAAAGAAACCATGCCTCACCCCTACGGCGTGGATGTCGAACTTCTCCAGCGCCTCGTACAGATAACCGAATACAGCAACATGGCTGACTTCTTAAAAGGTCACTTCCACCGAGTCGGCGAAATTACAGCTCAAAAATTCCTCGAGTTCGCAAGTATTAACCCAAGCAAAAACCCCAAAAAACTCAACCACGAAGAAATCGTTCGGCTGATGCAGAACCTAAAAAAATACAAAGACTTCCTTCCACCCGATGCCAGCTGCCTCTCACCCCTCGGCGAAGAACTCCTCAAAGCTGGGGTTGCAAAAGAACTGAACCCTGAGTACCTCGTTGTCCATCAACGCAAACCCTCAACCTACGCAGGACACCCCTTCATCGTGGAGATGGCTATGGCTTACGGCGGCAACATACCGAAACGAAACAACTTTGTCATCTACCGCTTCGCCAACAAAATTCCTCTGCTCTATGATGAAGCAAGCGACGTTTCCTACCGTGTTATTTCAGCCATGAATTGGCGGCGCTACAAAGTCTCACCGGACATGCCTATCGCCATAGTTGTCCACATATGTAGCACCAAAGTCCCCTACAAAACCGTCGGCAAAGAATTCATAAGCGACAGACCCGAAGTGCGCCGTGAAGTTGCCAACGCCCTCCGCGAAGTTGCACGTCAACTCCAGCATTTCCTAACAAGACAAGAGCACGTGCATATGGAAAAGAAACGCTTAGGAATCTTTAGCAAATACCTCCCTAAAATCGCCCAGTTCTCCACCACTTTAGCGGGTAAAGACCGGGTTCCAGACATAGATAAACTCCTCAAGAGCGTGCAAAAATATGGCGCAGAAGAAAGCTAAAATTGTTGAGAAAAAGCAAGAAGTCCTTGCAGGTCTAAAGTCCTTTGGCAACCAAATCTACAGCCAACTAGACCAGGGTATCTTTCCAACCATAAACATGCCCAGCCGCAGCACCGAAAACATAACTTACGACCCTAACCTGCGCCAATACATCTTGGGCGAAAAAAGCGTCGGCAGAAGCGCACGCAACATCCGCCACATAAAACCTTTTACCCAACTTGCTTGGGCAGCCATGTTTAGCAACGAACTGACTAGCCAACGCAAAACCAGCACGCTAAGAGATGTCTATTATTCTGCTCAAGCTTACGAAATGACCTTCACTGACCAACAGGAATCAAACAACATCATAACCGACCTTGAAACTTTAACTGGATTTGCTAGGGAAGACTTCAACATATTCCCCGAAGAGCGCTCGGCTATTTTTGGCGACCTCGACATCGGCTATACCGTTCCAGGCTATGAAGGCAAAACCCTCAACCTCACCAGCCACCCAGACGGCGTCCTTATCGGCCCAGCCTTGACCAGTTCTGAGTTCATAGGCACTAAAGCCGACAAAGTAATAGCCATAGAGAAAGGTGCTCTATTCACGAGATTCATCGAAGAAAACGTCCACAACAAGCACAAATCATTGCTCATATCATGCGGCGGTCAAGCGCCAAGGCAAACGCGCAGCTTCATAAGACGCTTACATGATGAACTTGGCTTGCCCGTTTACATCTTAACCGATGGCGACCCTTGGGGCATGCACATTGCACAAGTCATCATCAGCGGTTCAGCCAACGCTGCACACCTGCGGGAGCTTAACACCCCCGACGCGGTTTGGAGCGGAGTTTGGGCAAGTGACATCGTTGAATACAAACTGCCAACAGACCCTCTTGACGAAGTGGACATTAAACGCCTTTACGAGTTGCAGAAAGACCCAAGATACCAAAACGACCCTCTTTGGCAGCGTGAAATCAAGTTATTCCTAAAAATTAAGCGCAAGGCAGAACAAGAAGCTTTCAGCAGGTATGGATTGACCTACATTGTCGATGAGTATTTGCCGACAAAGCTTGAACAGCAATCAAATGGAAAGAATGGGAAGAAGAACTAGTTTTCAACTACCCTTTAAATAGGACTAAAAAAGCCACTTACATTACCCCAGCCCAGAACGGCACTTTTTTACGCATCAAGTTGACGTATTCCTTTAGCACTTCTACTTCTTCGGCAGTCAAATCATCCAAATGCGTCGTCAACAAGGCTTTAGCGTCTTGCTCAGGAACTTTCACATACAAAACATCACGTTCAAACACGTGCCTGCCGACAATTGGCTTATCCATAGAAACCGCCACCTGCATACCCACTTTGGCTTCGCTTACTGCTTTGCCTTTATCTTGAATCTGCTGCAAATCTCCAACGTCCGACCCATCTTCAGCCCGAATCAGACCAACACGCGGTTTAAGTCTGCCTCCTAAAATTTCGACGCCAAAAATTGCGGGTTTTGCTCTTCGGAAGATGCATCCTGGCAGGACCATGATTTTGCCTGGTTTTGTGAGGGCTTCAAATTCCTGTTCGCTTTTTGCTTCACGTTTCTCCTTGACCCATCGCAGATAATTGTCAACAAGGTTGTAGATGATAGGTTCTTTAAAAATTGGTATGTTGTTGGCAGCTGCTTCGGCTTCAGCGTCAGGCAACGTTTTAACGCCGAACGCAAGGATTGCTCCAACCAATGGTTCTTTTGCCTTCACGACTGATGCTTCGATGACGTCGCGTTTGCTTATGTCTCCTATGTCGGCGATGCGTACCTGCACGTTGTTTGCTTTGAGGATTTCCGCCATGGCTTCAAGCGAGCCAAGCGTGTCAGCTTTGACTATTACACCGTCGATTTCGGTTGCTATGCGGATTCTGCCGATTTCTTCAGTGATGAGCTTGCAATATTTTGCCGTATCCTCGCCTGGGGGAACTGCAAGTAAGGGTGCACCTGCCAAGGCGCCTTCAACGTTGGGAGCAACAATTTTGACACCTGCACTAGCATATATTGTGTCCACGTTCGAGAATTTGTCTCGCGGATCACGCATTTCGTCAAGGGGTTTGGGAACAAGTATGGTGCGTATGCGCGTGATTATTGGGCCTTCTTTGCCGCCGACTACGACTAAGTCGTCTTTATGGAGGGTTCCGTCGTAGATTATAGTGTTTAACGTTAGTCCAAGTCCAGGTTCTTCTTTGACTTCCAGCACTGAGCCTTTTGCTGGACCTTCGGTGGTTTGGAGACGTTTTTTAAGGTATTGCTGGGTGAGACCGACTAAAACCATGACGAGTTCAGGTAAGCCTTCGCCTGTTTTGGCGCTGGTGGGCACCAGGGCTACGTTGATGGTGAAGTCGCGTATGTGGTCGAAGCGGTCGGTTTTAAAGTTTAGGCGGCTGAATTCGCCCATAACTTGGTAGAGGCGGTTGTTGAAGTCTTCTTGTACGAAGCTATCTTGCATGGCGAAGGATTTTAGGAATGGTGCGGATGGTTGGGGTTTCCATCCTGGGATGCGATCGATTTTGTTCACTGCTACGATGAAGGGGGTTTTGCGGGCTTTTAGGATTTCGATGCATTCGAGAGTTTGGGCTTCGAATCCTTTGAGGATGTCTATGACGAGGATGGCGATGTCGGCAACGCTTCCGCCTCTGCGCCTTAGGTTGGTGAAGGCTTCGTGTCCTGGGGTGTCGACGATGAGGAGACCTGGGATTTCTATGCCTGTTTTGAAGTTGGCGATGTAGGGTCCGATGAGTTGTTTGAGGGTTTCGGTTGGGAAGAAGCTGGCACCGATGTGCTGGGTCATGCCTCCTGCTTCGCGGGCTTGGACGGAGGTTTTGCGCAGAGTGTCGAGGAGGCTAGTTTTGCCTGTGTCGACGTGTCCTAGGACACATACGATTGGTTGGCGTGTTGGCATGTTTTTTCACCGCTGTTAGTAATTTGGGTTGTTTTGTTAATGGTTTTTGATTAATAAATACTCATTCTATTTTTTGTTGGGGTAGCTTGTATAGTTTTGCTTGGTGGCTGCTTGGTTTTTTCTGTGGTGGGTGCGTGCGATTTTTTTCTATACCCCCTTATAAATAGGCGGCTTGCGTTTTATGGTAAAATGATGTTGGTCTCTTGTAATCCTTCGACGCTTCTATAAAGCGCTGATTTTATGCTTGTTGTCCGTTAGGAACTGCCGATGGTGGTTTGCCCATTACATGTTTTTGCGTAGATCAACAGTTAGCATCCAAATGTATCGTTTGAACGTTCGGTTTATTTTCACGGGCAGAGTTAGAGGCTTCTTAGCACTATCATGGTGTTGGTTTTCATTATGCCTTCAACCGAGCGAATTTTCTCGATGCATTCGTTGACTTCCATGACGTTCATGCCGCTGATAACTGCGACTATGTCATATTCCCCTGTGACCTCATATGTAGTTTCTACGTTGGGTATCGCTTGAATTTTTTTAGAAACCTCCTGCGTCGGATAAGCAGGGTTTAGGGTTAGGAGAGTGATGGCTTGGGCGCCTTCGCCGACGCCGATTTTCACTGTGAATTTCCTAATAATATGTTCATCAGTTAGGGTTTTGATTCTTTTCCGTACGGCTCCTTCGGATAAACCCACTTTAGCACCTATTTCGCCGTATCCTGCTCGCCCATCCTCTTTGAGAAGTTTTATGATTTCTTTGTCTTTATCATCCATCTTCAGTGCCAACCGAGTGGTTATTTTAATGGAGAGATTTAACGTTTTCCATACAAGTATCCAATCGTTAACTCGAAAAACGTTATGCTTAAAGGGTTTTCTTCCGTTTTCCTCCTCAAAGAACCAATTCGCTATCTTAGGTTGTGCACCAAATAGAACATTAATAAACTAACTTGTAACAAATTAGTCGCAACGTTTAAAAATGCAGTCGAATCTATCAAAAAGACATTTCCAAAAAAAAAGTAAAGTGACGAATAAGAAATGATTAAACCCATAAACTCAAACCAAGCAAACATAACTGCAAAATGCCCCGACTGTGAAGCAGAACTCGACGTTCCAGCAGACACTGAAAAAGGTGAAATTTTAAGCTGCCCCGGCTGCGGACTCGAACTCGAGGTTAAGGCGGTTAAAGGCGGATGCATCGACCTTCAAGAATTAACCATTGAAGGCGAGGATTGGGGCGAATAAGCGTATCCACCCAACCAATTCCTTGCTTTGAACAATCTTTTTAATAAACAATCATCTCAGGAGGACATAAGCGATGAGCATTGCACTTCTCTATGAGCGTTCAGAAAACGACGAAAACGGCATAAAGCTCACCGCTCAAGAACTCGGAATAGACTTAACTTATATTCCCTTCCGAAAAATTGCCTTCGCCATCTCCAAGAACGGTTTTTCCGCCAAAACAAAAGGCAAAGACTACACCAGCGTTATAGAGGGCACCAAAGCAGTGCTAAACCGGGCGCAAAGCAAAAACCGCCGCCTCCAAGCTTCCTACATCATGGAGATGCTGGGGAAAAAAACTCTCAACTCATCAGAAATCGAATTCCTCTGCTACAGTAAACTGCGCACCCTTCTGCTTTTGCATAAGGAAGGCATCCCCATTCCCAAAACCGTCTTCGTTCCCTGCGACGCCGTAGATGCCATGAAAGGCGGCAGAGAAATCCACAATGAAAAAGACATCGCCGACCTCTTCCAACAGGAAATCCCCCTCGAGCAGGGAATAGTAATCAAAGCAGATGCGGGAACGCATGGCAAAATGATCATGCTTTCCAAAACCCGCGACCAACTGGAAGCCAACATACTGGAAACCAAACCCTCCATCATCAACCCTGTAGGCATCGTTGCCCAAGAACTCATACAGAAATGGTTCTACGATTTGCGCATAATCGTTTATCAAGAAAAAGGCAAACAACCCGTATGTTACCATACAGCCATGGCTCGGGCAGGGTTCAAAGACTTTCGAACCAACACTTTCCTTGGAAACTTGGTGTTCCATGCGAAGCTTCCCAAAGCCATTCAGGATTTAGCGGTTAAATGCGGCCAAATCCTCGGCAAAGGCAATCACGCTTGGATTTTTGCCCTCGATGCCATGTTTGATGTTGGCGAAAACAAAAACGTAGATGAAGCCGAGCTTAAATTAGAGCTTGATAAAGCAGGTCAAGCGTTTCTGTCAGTCCAAAAAATGAAGCAGGATGAACTACGCTTAACCGACTTTGCAGCTTGGAATGCAAGACTTGAACATGCTTTTCAGGTGTACAAGAGCACTTCAGCTTACGAAAAAATTAATAGTATAATTGAAGAGAGCGTAGAAAGAAACATGGGCGCAATTGTATTTCATGAGGCGAATTCCTGCCCAGAGTTCTGGGAAAACACTCGGCTTGCAACAGGACTCAACGTAGCTGTGCCCTTGCTAAAAGGCGCCCAAAGTCTAATCGACAGTTAACCAAAGAATACAGAGAGGAAAACAAAGTATGAGAATCGGAATAATTGGCGGTTCAGGATACGTTGGAAGTGAACTTCTGCGAATACTCCTAATGCACCCCAAAGTAGATGTAACGATGGTTACTTCTCGCCAGAGCGCTGGAGAATTCGTCTTCAACGTGCACCCCAACCTAAGAGGCTTAACCCAGCTGAAATTTGTTCCCCAAGACATGGCTGAACTCCAGAAAAACTGCGACCTAGTCTTTACGGCGACTCCGCATGGTGGCTCCGTCAACTTGGTTCCAAAGTTGCTGGAGGCAGGCCTCAAAGTTATCGATATGAGCGCAGACTTTCGCCTAAAAAATCCTGCTGACTACGAAACTTACTACGGCTGGAAACATGCTCACCCCGAAATGCTCAAAGACGCAGCATACGGATTGCCTGAACTGCATCGAGAAGAAATAAAAACGGCCAAACTCGTCGCATGCCCCGGCTGCGAAGCCACAGCGGCAATCTTGGCATTAGCGCCCATCGTTAAGGCTGGATTAATCGACAACGACCATATCGTTGTCGACCTCAAGGTGGGTTCTTCGGGCGGCGGCAGCAAGCCCAGCCTTGCTTCACATCATCCTGAACGTTTCAGCGGCGTACGTCCCTACAAGGTTGTTGGCCATCGTCACATAGCCGAAGTTGAACAGGAACTTGCCCTGTTGGGTGAAACAGTAAAAATCTCCTTCACGCCTCATGCGGTCAACATGGTACGCGGCATACTCGCCACCATCCACACTTATCCAAAACAGAAAGTTGAAAACAAAGATCTCTGGCGTGCCTTGCGCGGTATGTATGGAGCAGAACCCTTCGTTCGCATCGTAAAGTACCTCAAAGGACCCTATCAACTACCCGACCCAAAAATCACCATGGGCACCAACTTCTGTGACGTTGGCTTCGAAATCGATGAACACGCAAACCGCCTCATCCTCTTTTCTGCTTTGGACAACATGGTCAAGGGCGCCGCCGGCCAAGGTGTACAATGCCTCAACATAGTCATGGGTATAGATGAAACCACGGGCCTTAAGAGCACGGGGTTCCACCCGATGTGAGTGCCATGTTGCTTGTTATCAAGATGGGCGGAAGCATACTAAAAGAAGGCGCATCAGCTGAGCTAGTCAGCGACCTAAAAGAAATCGCCAAACAACACAAAATCGTCTTGGTGCACGGCGGCGGAGTTGAAGTCACAGAGATTGCTTCCAAACTAGGGAAAGAACAAAAGTTCATAATGTCGCCGGAAGGTTTCCGCAGTCGCTACACCGATAAGGAAACAATCGATATCTACACAATGGTCATGGCTGGCAAGATGAACAAGCAAATCGTTTTGGCGCTCCAAAGCCAAGGTTTGCGGGCGGTCGGTTTGAGTGGCTTGGATGATGCTATCTTGCAGGCAGAGCGGAAAACACGTCTCATTGTCGTTGATGAGCGGGGACGCAAAAAAGTAATTGACGGAGGCTACACTGGCAAAATAACGCAAGTCAACACTGAACTGCCAAATCTTTTGCTTGAGAAAGGTTATGTGCCGATAGTTACGCCAATCGCTTTGAGCCATGATTGTGAGCCTCTTAACGTTGACGGCGACCGCACAGCAGCCATTCTTGCAGGAGCATTAAAAGCAGACATACTAGTATTGCTCACAGACGTCGAAGGTTTGATGCTGAAGGGTGAACGCGTACCCAAAATCGCGGCAACCGAGGTCAAAGAAGTGCTCTCAAAAATCGGCGGCGGCATGAGCACCAAAATCCACGCTGGATTGGAGGCGTTAAACCAAGGCGTGAAAGAAGTCATAGTAACCTCAGGCACAACTAAACAGCCAATTTCATCGGCTCTTAATCATCAGGTTGGCACGGTGATAACCAGTGAATGAAAAACAAATAATCGACATTGAGACCCGCTACCTAGCCAACGTGTTTTCCAAAAAACCAGTCGTATTCACAAAAGGCAAAGGCGCGCTTCTCTGGGATGTTAACGGGCGGGAATACGTGGATTGCGCAAGCAGCTACGGCGTAGCAGCGCTGGGACACTGCCACCCAAAAATCGTAGCTGCCGTAAAAGCCCAAGCTGAGCAGCTCATAACCTGTCACAGCTGCTACTACAACGATAAACGTGCTGAATTCATAGAAAAACTAGTAAAAATAACTCCAAGGGGCTTAGACAAAGCGTTTCTCTCTAACAGCGGAGCAGAATCCGTAGAGTGCGCCATTAAGCTTGCTCGAAAAGCCACTGGCAAACCCGAAATCATCGCTGTCATGGGTGCTTTCCACGGCAAAACCATGGGCGCCTTATCTGCGACTTGGGATAAGAAATACCGTGAACCCTTCTTGCCCCTTATCCCCGAAATCAAACATGTTGCACCTGACAACGCAGACAAAATCCGAGAAGCCATAACCGACAAAACCGCCGCAGTGCTCATAGAGCCAATTCGTGGAGAAGGCGGCATTCGAGTGCCCCCCGATGGTTACCTACAAGCGGTCCGTGAAATATGTAGCCAAAAAGATGTGCTCCTCATCCTTGACGAGGTCCAAACTAGCTTCGGCAGAACTGGCAAATTGTTCGGTTGCCAAAACTGGGGTGTCACACCCGACGTGATGTGTTTAGCTAAGCCGTTTGCAGGCGGGTTACCCATAGGCATAACCGTGGCTAAAGAAGACGTAATGTCCACGCTTAAAGTCGGCGAGCACTCAACCACTTTTAGCGGCAGCCCCCTGGTTTGTGCAGCTGGATGCGCCTCAATCGATGTGCTGCAAGAAGAAAAACTTGCTGACAGAGCAGCATCGAATGGCAAATACTTCAAAGCTGAACTGGAAGCTCTGGCGTTAAAGCATAAGATAATTAAAGAAATCCGAGGGTTAGGCTTGATGTTGGGGATGGAGCTACGCTATGACGTGTTGGGCGTGATCCTAAAAACCCTCGGCAAAGGCGTGGTGGTGCTGGATGCAGGCAGAACAGTGGTGCGTTTGCTGCCGCCTCTGGTGATTAGTAAAGAACAAATCGATAAAGCAGTCGCAGCGTTGGATGCGGCTTTAGGAGAAGAAGAACATGAGCGAGCAAGCAGTACGGTTCCTAACTAACCTGCTGGGTATCTACAGCCCCAGCGGCAAAGAACAAGACATAGCCAACTTCCTAGCCACGGAAATGAAACGCATGGGTTTCGAAGTAGGCATAGACGCCATAGGCAACGTCATCGGAGTCATCGGCAACGGCGAACCCGTCATACTGCTCTGTGGACACATGGACACCGTTGCAGGGCATGTTCCCTTACGCGTTGAAGAAGGCAAAATCTACGCTCGAGGCGCAGTTGACGCTAAAGGACCACTTGCCGCCATGGTCATAGCTGCCGCTGAAGCCGCCAAAGAACCAGGTTTTAAGGGTAAAATCTTAATTGCAAGTGTGGTGGAAGAGGAAGCTACCAGCCGAGGCGTGCGCCATCTCATCACACAGGGCATAAACGCTGACTACGCAATCTTTGGTGAACCCAGCGGCGTAGAAAACATAACCATAGGTTACAAAGGACAAATTCAGCTAAAAATCGTCGTGAAAACTGAAACAGGGCATTCTTCTACCCCTTGGCTCTTTGACAACGCCTTAGAAAAGGCATATGAGCTTTGGGAAAAAATTAAGGCGGCTTGTACCTATCCCTCGATTGAACCTCAAGAAACACCCTTTACAGCAATCACTGTATGTTTGGTTCGAATGGCTGGTGGAAGAGGCAACTCTGTAATTCCTTTCGAAGCAGAAATGAACCTTGACGTCCGCGTTCCCATTCAATATTCCACATCGCAAGTTTACGATAAAATGATGAAAATCATCGCCAGCTACCAAAATGCAAACCCAAAAGTAGGCATCAAAGCAACCGTTATGGACACTGTGGAGCCGTTCGAAGCAAACAAAGCCTCACCACTAGTTCACGTCTTATCTTCTTCCGTTCGCAAAATCCTCAACAAACCCGCAACCCTGCTGCGGAAAACTGGCACGGGCGACATGAACATCCTTGGAAAAGCCATGAATTTGCCAATCGTCACCTATGGACCAGGCGAATCTCACCTTGACCACACCCTAGAAGAACACATTGACATAAACGAATACCTGCAAGCCATCGCAGTCTACAAAGAAACACTACTGAAACTTTCCGAAGTGCATAACAACAAGAATGGAAGTCAACCGACAAACAGCCTGTTAAACCTATGGACAAAGACGGATACGTCGCCTGCCTAAAAGAACCCGACTTAGCAGAAGGCAAAATGAAAGCTGTCCGCGTAAAGGGCAAGCCTATTCTCCTCGCAAAAGTAGGCGGTGAAGTTTTTGGTATTTCAAACGTTTGTCCCCATGCAGGTTGCTCTTTTCAGGGCGGAATCCTGAGTGGCTACATCGTGGTGTGTCCCTGCCACGGCTGGAAGTTTGACGTGCGTAACGGTCAGTACCAAGAAACCAACCTGGTAACCGTGCCTTGCTACCTGTGCAAAGTCGAGAACGGCAAGATATACGTGAAAATCCCAAAGGACCAGTAGCTACCACTGGTCTCTTCGACTCGACTGCTCTTTTTTAAGTGCCTCTTCCAGTTCGCTGTAAATTTCCCGCTGGACTTCTGAAGCAACCGCCAAATCTGCGCCTGCAACGCCCCTGACCGTTGGGACCCTGACCAGTCTTTCCTGGCGTGTTTTAGGCACGTAATCCACCGTTGCTTCCTTAACAGTTTGCCACAGCACCTCATCCACACCCACAGCTCGTACATTTCGACCAATATGCTATGGGTGCCAGCGGCGATGCCCTTCATGTCCAGAACAGTGGAGTATTCGGATTCGTCTGTCGCTAAAGGTCCCTGCAGCACTTTGATGAGGAAACTGTTAATTTTTTCGTTATCAAACCACAAGTTCGATTTCAACTTGGAAAACGCCGCTTTTGAAGGATACAACTTGAAAGTTATTTTTACGACTAATTCGTCGTCTTCCCTTGCTGCCGCTTTAATTTCGGTTATGGTTATCTTTTTCTCATAGCTTGGCTCTGTGACGTCTTTGGCGTCTTTTGGGCGGGGGTATGATAGGTCATCTAGCGTAAGATGCTTTAAGGTATTGTGCTTTTGCGGCATGCTTCCTCGCTAATATATGCTGCCGGCTGGTTATCTAAATGTTCGCCAAACTCTTGCCTTTTGGCGGATTTCAAAACTTCATTAGAGCTTTGGCTTATAAAATTTTTGGGGGCAGCCAGTGCAATCGAGTCTACTTGAGATTAGAGGATAAACCCTTACTTTTTAAATTATAACTGTCTTCAACCTTTTTACTAAATTTGTATTATACCTGCTTTTTAGCCTGCATGAGACGCCCAGCTGTTAACTCGCCCAAAACTGCCAAGTCTTCGGTGGGCAAGTAGCTGCTTGCCGATTTGTCGTAGAGTATGCTGGTGGTTGATGGGAACTCGTCCGCGCCGTAGACGATGACGGTTAAAGGTATGCCCTTTAAGGCAGGCACTTCAACAGCGCAATCCCCGAAATCGCGCTTGACACAGCCCAACGCCATGGCTGCCGTCTGCAAACTATATGGTTTTTCTCCGAGTGCCCTTGTGATTGGATCATTGGCTCTTTTTGCAAAGGTGCTCTCGTAAGCGTAGCCTCCGGGCAAATCTTTGAACTTGACAAGTTTACCAGTTGGCGGTGTTAGGTTGGCTAATAAATAATGGGCAAGCAGAATTGCCAATACTTTCGAATCTCCCTTCCTTATGGTTGCCGGCGCCTTGACGTTTAGGTTGTCTGTTATGCTACCTGTTTCCGTGTCAAGTGTGAATCCTAAGAACTCTTAGAATCTGCTACCGGTCAATTTCTGCAGTTTTTGTAATGTTTGCTTTTGCAGGTTCAATTTACTCAATTAAGACAGATCCTCAATAGAACAAACGTACTGGGGATTTAATTTTTCTATGGATAGCAAAAAAGTTTATCTCCAATTCATAACCGATAAATTCGAACTTTCACAACTTTTTACGTTAAAGAGGTAAAAGGTCATGAATAAGGTGTACTTAGCCTTGTCCATTATTATAATTGCATTAAACATTGCTATATTGGCGTTGTTGGTTCCTCAATCTTGGCCTCAAAATAATAATGCGTTTAATTCATCTCCAACTCCAACAAGTTCTCCGAAACCAACCTCCTTAAGCATACCTACCTCTACCCCAACTAGTACGCCTATGCCTACATGTTCTGATACAAGCGATATATTGGAAAGTGCCGAACAGGTTTCAATAGCGAATGCCGTATTCACGAATAACCGTCAGGTAACAGTCACAGTTCGAAACACTGGAACTGCAACAATTACATTAAACTCAGCAACAATTGATGGACAAAGCGTTAAACTTGATTCTGCGGGAACTCCAGACGGCGATGTTGCCAAAGGTACTTCAGTCGAATTCACATTAACCCTTGGCGAAACGTTCACCTTTGTTCAAGGCGCCCAATATGAAATTAGACTAGTCACTGCTAAAGGAACAACAATCATCTATGCAGCAACCTACTACCCTACATCATAACTCCATTTATCGTGTAATACACTTGAGTAAGAATATTCATGTTATTAACAGCTGAGGCATTATGGTAATGGCTAACTATAAGAAAGCTTAAGAAAATGCTTGGCGCTTGATAGCTATGCTTTGTCTAGTTTGAATTCTTCATGTATCGCTTTAACGACCGCTATGCCGTCTTTCTCTTTAACCACGAACGAAATGTTAAGCTCCGAGCTGCCCTGCGCTATCATGCGAATGTTAATGCCTTTCTTGGCTACGGTGCTGAAAATTCTTGATGCAACGCCTAAGGTTCCTTTCATGTGGGCGCCCATGACTGCGATAACTGCAACGTCGTCTTCAGCGGAGACTTCTGTGACGAAGCCGCCTCGTTCAAGCAGTGCGATTTCAAGGTTGCTGATTGCTCTTCCCAAGAGGTCGCGTTTAATTATCATGGATATGTTGGCTTCTGAAACGGCTGTGGATACCATCATGACGTTGATGTTGTTCTTACCTAAGACATCGAACACTTTGGCGTAGCTGCCTGGAGCACCGACCATGCCTGCACCGTAAACGTTTAACATGGCGACATCCTTTATCATGGCAACTGCTTTGACAACTTCCTTTGAGTCATTCTTGGGCTCTTTAGTGATGAGTGTCCCTGGGTTTTCTGGGTTAGCTGTGTTACGTATGCGGACAGGTATATTTTCTTTGCTAACCGGTCCCAGTGCCCGAGGATGCATGGCTTTGGCGCCGAAAATCGCCATTTCCGCAGCTTCCTGATAGCTAAGCTGGGGTAGCATGCGAGCAGAGGGAACAAGCTTTGGGTCGGTTGTCATTATGCCGTCCACATCAGTCCAAATCCATACTTCGTCAACCTGCAGTGCAACGCCTAGGATGGTTGCGGTGTAGTCCGAGCCTCCGCGTCCTACGGTGGTGACGATGCCATCTTGGTTGGCGGCGATGAACCCTGTAACAACTGGTATTATGCCCTTTTCAAGTAGGGGGCTGATGCGTTCGCGGATAAGGTGCGAGGTGAAATTCATAAGCGGGTTGGCTTCACCAAAGTTAGAGTCCGTTACTATGCCGGCTTCTTTTCCCGTGAACCATTGTGTTTCAAGTTTGTGGTCTTTGATGGCGCCCCAAACAATCGGTGCAGAGAGGCGCTCGCCGAAAGAAGCAACGTAGTCTCTTGATTTAGGCGTTAGTTCGCCAATATATGCAATGCCCGTCAGGACTTTTTCAAGCTCAAAGATGGTTTTTTCGATTATTTGAGCAACTTCTTTTTGGATTGCCTTGCTAGAGATGGCAGTTGAAACTGCTTGCAGGTGTTTTTCACGCAGCCCTTCAGTGAAGGCTTCAATTTGTTTTGCATCGCTTCTTTTAGCTTTGCAAGCTATCTCGATTAGGCTGTTTGTTACCCCAGCCAACGCTGAGACTACAACGGCAATTCTGCATTCGTTTTTAGCGTATTGGGCAACCAAATCGGCGACGTGACGTATGTTTTCGCCCGTGCCAACGCTTGTTCCGCCGAACTTCATTACAATCTTCATCATCATCGCTCTCTAGTTTAGTAGTTTAGTTGCTAACTTACGTCTAATATCTAAGAGGTCCCTTAAAACTGCACTGGCAGTCTCTATGCCGCCTGCGCCTTTGCCGATCAGGGTTTGTTCGCCTGCGAACTCTGTTTGGAAAGTTACTGCGTTTAAGACCCCGCTGACGCAAAGCGGATTGGTTAGGGGAATTTCTGTAGGTTTAACGGTTGCCCTGTCTCCTTCGATTGAACCGATAAGTTTAAGGGTGCTGTTTCTTTTAGCCGCTTCTTCAAGCATCTGCAAAGACACATCGCGAATGCCTGTTCTATCGACGTCTTTTAGGGTTATTTTCTTGTTCATTATCCAATTTGCCAAGATAACGACTTTGCATGCAGCGTCAAAGCCGTCGATGTCCATGGAAGGCTCGCGTTCAGCGTAACCCAGTTTCTGCGCATTCACCAACGCATCTTGAAAAGAAACATGGTTCTTAGACATCTCAGTTAAAATATAATTTGTGGTGCCGTTTAAGATTCCGCGAATTGAGAGGATTTTGTCTCCTGCAAGGCACCGTTTGGCAAACTCCAACATCGGAGTTCCGCCGCCAACGGTTCCGCTGAAACGGAAGTAGACATTGTTGAATTCGGCTAGTTCCGTGAGTGCTGGCATGGCTAAGGCTAACGGTCCCTTGTTTGTCGTGACCACGTGCTTGCCAGTTTTGAAAGCCTTAGTGATATGCGACATGGCAGGCTCAGCGTTTTGGATGTTGACTGGCGTGACTTCAACGACCACTTCCGCTTCAACCGACTCGATGACGTCAAGCGCTGAAATTCCTGGGCGTCCAAAGTCTGGGTCTGCCGAAATCGGGAAACCGCGCTGTTTGATGGCTTCCAATTTTTCAGGGCTCAAGCCTCGGGGGTTTATGACTGCACCGTCAATGTCTGCAATCGCCACTATTTTTGGGTTGAATCCGACGTCTCTGGTTTTCTCCACGTACCTGCGGGAGAGAATGGTTGTAACGCCTTTTCCCACCACGCCGTAACCTACAAGAATAATCCTCACTCCATGGTCACCTCGCCAGTACCGCCACTTGATGCTTCAAGCCCAACGCATCCTCGATGGCTGACATTTCCGCATCCACTTCCAGCGGTTTCTCACTCTGCTTAATCGCCGTATCTGGGTCCTTCAAACCATGCCCCGTCGTGATGCAGACAACCCGCTCATCACCGCCTATAACACCCATCTTAACGAGTTTCTTTAAGCCAGCGATGGATGAGGCGCTTGCGGGCTCAACAAATATGCCTTCGACTCGGGCAAGCGTTTTCTGTGCATCCAAGATTTCCTCGTCGGTAACGGTTTCAGCGGTCCCACCTGACTCGCGAATGGCGTTGACGGCTTTTTTCCAGCTTACTGGCGCACCGATACGGATTGCAGTGGCGATTGTCTCTGGGTGCTCAACGGGCACGATTTTGTCGCTGTTGGTCTTGATTGCCTGCGCAATGGGCGCTGAACCCGCGGCTTGAATGCCTGTCATCTTGGGCAGCTTCCTTATGATGCCGAGCCTATAAAACTCGGTTAAGCCTTTCCACACGGCGCTGATGTTACCCGCGTTGCCAACGGGAATTATGATGCGGTCGGGTGCCTCATTGCCGAGTTGTTCGCAAATCTCAAAGCCAAGCGATTTTTGCCCTTCAACGCGGAACGGGTTAATCGAGTTTAGCAAGTAAATATCCCTGTGCTTTTCAGCGAGTTTTAGCACAAATTCCAATGCTTGGTCGAAGTTGCCTCTGACTTGGAGCACTTTGGCACCGTGAATCATGGCTTGCGAAAGCTTGCCGTAGGCGATTTTGCCTGAAGGAATCAGGACAGTGCACTTTATTCCTGCACGTGCAGCGTACGCGGCTAGGCTTGCGCTTGTGTTGCCCGTCGATGCGCAGATAACGTGTCTTGCGCCCAGTTCAACGGCTTTGGTCACGCCTACCGTCATGCCACGGTCTTTGAAGCTTCCCGTGGGGTTTTCGCCCTCGTTCTTAACGTAGAGGTTCTTAATTCCAAGCTCATTGCCCAATCTTTCTGAGCGGTGCAGTCCTGTGCCGCCCTCGTTTAGGGTCACTAGCCTTGTGGCTTCATGGATTGGCATGAAGGGGCGGTACCGCCACACTGAGAGCGGCTTGGTTTTCCAATCGCTGGTCTTTAGGGATTCAGCTAACTCCTCGAAATCGAATTTTATTTCCAAGATGTCTCCGCATTTCTTGCAGAAGTAAATAATCTCGTCTATGCCATAGGTTGACTTGCAGTTTATGCATTCCTGATATACCATGCCATTTCTCTCCTGACTGTTAAGTGTGAAGCGTGAAGGCTACAACTCACTATCGACTATTGGTATTATTATTTAAGGGTTCTTGGGAAAAACCTATTGGTGTAGGTGTGCCCTAAAGGTCATGAAGCGCAGAACAGGTTTTTCTGGGGGAGTCTTGAATCCCGTCTTTTCCCACTTTAAGGGTGTGTTAGGCAATGGGGTTCGTTGAGCCAAGTTACCTCAAAAGTAGACTCTAAAGCCAAATCTGCATTTGCACAGATCCGAAAAGCAGTCGTGGACGCCGCAACCATAAATCAACTCTCAAGCAAAATTCTTACCCAAAATATTTAAGGCGACAAGACAATAACTCCCCATTCACTGTAGGCAGTTACCTATGTTCGAAGGTACAGCTAGTCACCTCAAAGGAAGCAAAAAACCATGAATAAAAATTTGCTCTTAACCATTTTTCTCGCTTTTTTCATCATAGCAATAATAGTTATTCCCCAAACATCCAGGTGCCAAACAGCAACTCCGCCTGAAGGCGAATCAACTCCAACCGAAGCGCCCCAACAAGGTAGCTTCTTAAACTTGTTCCTCATTGGGGGAATCGTAGCGGCGGCAGCAGTGGTTGGAGTTGTGTCTGTAGTTGTGGTTAAGAAGAGGGGCGTGAACGAAAAAACCTTAAAAAAGCTTCCTTCCAGCCGGTTCGAAGCTTGGGTTATTAAAAAATTCAATGGCAAACCAAGCGATCCATCTTCGCCAGTGAACGGATTTACCGAGGGAGGTCAACCGCTTTTAATTGTACAATCTGATAACGTGAGCTTGGCTGAGGTTGAAGACTTCGTCAAAGTGCTAGTGAAAGGCAAAGCTCAAAAAGGCACCGTGGTAGCGTTTGGTTTCGACAAAGACGCTGCCGAAGGAAAATTGACAGCCATGGACCAGGGAATCGAACTTCAATTGCTGCCTGTAAATGAACTATTGAATAAACGCTATGCTGCCAGGATTGCAAGTCTTGCCCGTTCACACGTGACTTTTGAAGCTCCGCCTCCACCTATGGGTGTGGTAGAGGAAAAAGTTGCAGAAACAAGACCCTTTGAGAGAATGCCAAATGTGCCAAATGAGCCCCAAAGAGAAGGCCTAAAACCTCGGGTCTTCCTCTCAAACAGCAACACGAAGGTGGCTGATCAAGTTAAGAAAATGTTAGATTTCCTTCATTACGATTATGCCGTGGGTGATAAAGAAGAGGGAACAGTGCCGATTTCTGACGCTAAGTTTGGCTTAATGAAAAGTTGCGATTGCGCGATCATAAACATCGCTGCTGCCGAACAGGAGCGAAGGTACAGTGGACTATATGTCCTTAATTCCAATGTAACCTCAGAAATCAACGCGGCATACCTAAAATATAACACCCAAGTCATCTTGCTTGTTGAGAGAAAGGTGGATTTGCCTCCAAACTTTAAGGGACTGAAAAGAATCGAATACGACACTGATGATTTATCTTTCAATGCTGCAATGGAGCTAGAGAAAGCGTTAGCAGACTTCAAAAAAATAGCAGTTTGATGAATTTGGGCTTGGCAGCATTTTTATTTCTTGCAATTCAAAGCAGAATCGAACCCAATCGCGTATGGACATATGATATCTAATTGTTTAATTTCCCCGTTTTTGCTTTTGTAAAAACCTGCAATTCTGATATTATAGTCGCATAAAGAACCAAATAATTCTCCTTTGCTAACGCTCCATTTCAAACGATGTTTGCTCGTATTAATTGCTATCACTAACTCGATCTTTGTTTCTTTAATACTTTGTTTATCAGTTTCACTTAACTGCGCGGTTCCCTTGCTGTTGCCAAATTGTGGATGCGAATGGAAGTCTCCCAAATAGTCCAAGTTTGCTAATTTTGGCAATGTTTCTCTTAGCGCAACCTCTTTTTTCCAATTAGATTTCACGCTACAGAATTTTCTTTCGGAAACGGCTTGAAAAGGTACTGCATGATTAACAATTATTCTTGCAAGGGAACCGATTCCCAGCAGAAGACCTAAACACTCCTTCTTGTAGACTTCAACTGAAGAAAGTATTATACCGATGAAGGCACTCTCTGTTAGGACGATTCTGTTTTACCGTAAACTGGCAAGAGAATCACACTTCTTAACAATTGCTAAAAATTAATTTAAAAATTGTTAATCTCCAGTTTTTGATATCAACTCATTAA
Organism: Candidatus Bathyarchaeota archaeon; assembly: GCA_026014665.1. Taxonomy (GTDB): domain Archaea; phylum Thermoproteota; class Bathyarchaeia; order Bathyarchaeales; family Bathycorpusculaceae; genus Bathycorpusculum. The sequence goes on along the minus strand of JAOZHX010000017.1, from coordinate 30,815 downwards.
GATTGGTTTAAACTTCTCCTTAAGAGAAGAAAGATGGGAAAATTCTGGAAAATCTACGATAGTGATGAAGTCGCCTGCGTTTAACGTTTGATAAAAGAGAAATAAACAAAAAGATAATTCGCGGAGTCTTTTTAGGGCTTCCTGTTGTACTGATGTTTTCATACTTGCAGTGTTGAACAGGTTAGCTTGTTTACTTCGGTTACCGCTTTGATGGAGACTTCCAGCATGTCGTCAGTGGGTTCGCGTGTGGTTAAACGTTGAAATGCTAAGCCTGGCGCCACGAGCACTTTTGTGATGGGGGAGTCTTTGTATTTGCCGCTTAATCGTAGCAGTTCATAGCTGATGCCTGCGATAACCGGGATCAGAAGCAGTCGGTAAGCTAGGTTTATGGCAAAGCCCAAATTCGGCATCAAAGTGAACAATATTATACTTATTATCAGCACTATGAAGAGGAAGCTGGTTCCGCATCTTGGATGTAGTCGTGAATAAGGTTTGACGTGTTCGACGTCCATGGGGGCTCCTGCTTCATGAGCGTTTATGGCTTTATGTTCTGCTCCGTGGTACATGAGGACCCGTTTGTATTGGCTCCATAAAGAGATGACTGAGAGATATGCAACAAACATGGTGAGACGTATGACTGCCTCGGCTACGGTGAAGACTAAGCCTTTTAATCCAAGCCATGTCGACAGAAGGAAGGGAACCAAAAAGAAGACAGCTGTTATGCCTATAACGCCTGCAATAACTAGGGCGATTTCAGCGACGCCAAACTCTAGCTTTTCGGGCTCTTTGCCTTCTTCGCTTTCGAATTCAAAGGCGTTGTTTGCTGAAAACATTAGTCCTTTGAAGCCAAGGTAGAGGCTTTCCACCATGTTTACTATGCCTCGGAGGAAGGGCAGGGATAGAGTTTTGTGTTTTTCCGAGTAGGGGGTTAGTTGTTGTACATCGGTGATTATTTCTTTGTTTGGTTTTCTTACACAGGCGACCATGTGTTTTCTTGAGCGTATCATCACACCTTCTATGAGTGCTTGTCCGCCAAATGCTAGGGACGGTTCTTTAGTACTATTTGGCATGCCCTTCACCCGCAGTTTGGAAGCACCATGGCTGATGCTTAACCGCGTACATAGTAAAATGTGGGTATCTAGTATAAATGGGCTTAGCGTAAATGTCTAAAAAAGCAATGTTCTGTTTTAGAGCATTTTTTGGGTTTGTTCAATTGACTAAAGCGAGTATCCTATGTTTTTATGTTGAATGTGATGTCTGTCAATTTGTGGCGTATATGGTGTTTGGGGCAAAAACTCCAAATAAGAAGATGCCAATTAGCTTAATTGTGATCCGGGTATGTGTGAATTTAACGTCATCGTAAATGGCACAGCACAATTCAGGGACGTAATCTACGCAAAAGTTGAAGGAGAAAAAATAGTAGTCAAGAACATCCTTGGGGAAGCCAAAGAATTCAGCGGCTACAAGATCGTTGAAATCGATGTTCCCAACACAAGGCTTGTTTTGATGCCTTCTTAAAGGTTAATCCTCGCGCAATCTTTTTCTGCATATATATCCAAATAAGCAACTATTAGGGTAACATTGCATGCCAAGGTTTAGCAAATGAACGGTAGGCAAAAGTTTGAGCATGACTTAACAATAATTGTAGACAGGTTAACGGTTGATGACGGCAAAGAATGCGAAAACAAACTTAACATGCTCAAAGACTGGCTCATCAAACTTCAAAGAGAAAACATCGTAAAGATAAACCACTCTATCATGGAGCTGGTCTGCGCCAAACACCTCTTCAAAAAAGGCTACGACATCCAACTTGAATACCCCCTCAACGAAATCTTAACCTGCGATGTCTTTGCCATAAAAGGCTTAGGCAACCTCATCGTAGAAATCGAAACAGGCTTCATCCCACCACAAAACGCCCTCGCACCCTTAACCTACACTTCCGCACGTCTCGCAAGCAAAATCATCCGCTACAGCAGCTTTGCAGGCAAATTCGCATTAGGCGTGCCACCCCACTACATCCTGCCTTTCCCACGCACCTTAGCTAAACCGCCGCGCAACCGCACAAAAGCAGAAATCGAACAAATAAAACGCCTAGTCGACGCATACTACCAAAAACCCCCAGTCACCCTAGACGAGATATGCAATGCTCGCATCCAAGAAATCTACATAATCGACGTCGACCGCGCTAAAGTCCAAGAAATCGACCCAGAAGCCTACCTCAAGAGGGCAATACAAAAAGGCATAGTCTACGATTACCTGCCAACCGAAACCAAGGAGCAATAGCGATAATTGGCATTCTACGTCTACATCCTGCAATGCATCGACGGCACCTTCTACACAGGCTACACAAAAAACATAGAAGAAAGAATAAAACAACACCAAAACGGGAATGGCGCAAGGTACACTAAAGCCCACAAACCCCAAAAAATCGCATACGTTGAACTCCACGAATCCCGAAGCAAAGCCATGAAACGCGAAAGAGAAATCAAAAAATTTACCCGACAGCAAAAAATCGACTTAATCAACACCCAAAATAGCAGTCACTCAGAACTTTGAAAAACTTTTTCTCTTTTTTCTTTGTATATCAATCGATAACCTAACCCAAATTATCACTAGGAAGCTAAATAATAACGCAGAATACCCAACAACGAGGAACTGACAAGTCTACTGGACTGTTGCATAAGCAATATTACCTAAACCAATAATGTTTTGTTTAGTGAGTTTGCATGCCTAAAACAGCACATTCTTGGCAACAAAAACTATACGACGCCAAAGGCTTGCCCAAAGTTGAAGAAATCAAAGGCAACATGAGCAGAAAATGGGGCTCAGGCACAGTGGTTATCCCCGCACCCATCGAAGTAGACCAACTGATGCGTAAAGTGCCAAAAGGAAAATTGATAACAATCAATGAAATCCGCCAAGCCCTCGCCACAAAGCACAACGCCACCATCGGCTGCCCCATGACTACAGGTATCTTCGCTTGGGTTGTAGCATACGCAGCAGAAGAGCAAAAGCAACAGGGTGCAACCGACATTACACCTTATTGGCGAACGTTAAAAGTCAAGGGTATGATAAACGAGAAGTATCCTGGCGGAGTAAACGCGCAGAAGGCGCTTTTAGAGTAGGAAGGCCATACCATTTTGAAAAAGGGCAAAAACAGCTACGTTAAAGACTATGAAAAAGCCCTAGTCCGACTAGACCAGGAGCGTTAACGCTGCACCCGTCACCAGCGGCACCAACACATTATCGTTAATCGGCAATGGCAACACCTCGACAATCATGGCAACCGCTGCACCAACCAACGCTAAAGGCGGCGAAACAAAGAAAGCGCCAGCCAAAAAAGCAAAAAAGAACCCTGCCAGCGAACCCTCCCAAGTTTTCCCTTTGTTGAACGGCAAAGACGTCGAGATGAATCCGCCAAACAGTGAAGCAGCGCTGTCTCCTAAACAAAACATAGCAATCGCCGCCCCGCCCGCGGAAGTTGGAAACAACAACAGAGTTGCCACTATTCCAAAGGCAAAGTACAATGGTGCAGCTGCAAAACCATAGAGCTCCGACTGCGAAGCCGCATGCCTAGTGATTGCTGAAACCAAGGGCAAGCAACGGCCTTCCAAGCGTGAAAGCTCCGAGATAGTGTAAACCAAAGCAATAACAATAATTATGACGGCAACCGCTGGGATACCAATCATTCTAGCAATCACAGGCATGAAAAACCCTGAAGCATGAATGTCTTCACGCACTAAATCGTTGGCAGAGGGAAAAGAACGCTTCATCTTCTTGCCATCGATAATCGGCAAGATGCTTGCAAGCCTACCATTAACCACTCGGTCGGCTTTCACCCGAACAACAAAATCCGGGTTAAAACCAATCTTTAGCATACCGGGCAGAAAAATACAGCGGTTGTTTCGGTCATCAGCGACCACCACGCAATCCCTCAACCGCAACCCTGATGAAGTTAAAATCTGAGACAATATCTTCAGTTTCCCGTTGGGAGCTATAGCATCCCCTCTGATTTCACCCGTCAAAACTCCCTCTTTGGTCTCCACTTCGATTCCAAACCCGTAATCGCCACCCAGAACATCCGCTAACCTCTTTACGATAAAAGTGGGTAACCCTGAACTTATCAGTGCCACCTGATATCTTCTGGCCTTAAGTTGACAAAAAATATTTTGCAGATACGGCGTAGCGGGGATTTTACCAAAAATCGAAAGCAAGGTATCCGTTTTTACCCCTCTTAAGTTCTGGAAGATTCGCCTCATCGCTGGGTCTAGCTTCATTAAACCTGCTTCATAGAGGAAGCCAAAGAAAAGCAGTTTAAATAGCCTAATGAAGCCTAAGCTTTTGCCGACTTCAAATATGTAGCGGTTTTTTGGGATAAGCACTCCTTCAACGTCGAAAACTATCAGACGGCGTCTTTCCGTTGAACCCATCGCTCTCTAAACCTGCAAAAAGCACATGCTATTAACAGAAGAAGGGTAACTTGCATAAAGATAAGTTTTTATGCAGAAATGTCTGAATCAGGGGATTTCTGTTTTATTATCCCGCAACGCCAGCCAACGTTTGAATTCCAGTCCAGTGCATTTGCCTTTCCCCAACCAGTTATCGCCGTACTTCTTCGTCAGCTTTTCGCTGTAGGACTCAAAAGTCTCCGATTCACTCACATCAACGCTTTCCTTTTTCTTCATAGTTTACGACTCAGCCCGCCTTTCCACAGTGGCCAAAGTTCCCTAAAGAAACTTCCACTAAAAATATGAGTAACGTGCTCATAAAGCTTCAAAAATTAACCAGAAAAAATGCCGATATAAAATTATGTTGTTGTGCCGCATTGGTGTTCTTTGTTTTCCAGTTCTAAGGGGCATCCGCCGCCGCAAACCTGCAGCTGCACGCAGTCTTTGCATTTTTCCTCGACGTAGCCTCTGCGGCGTAGTTTTTCCGCCAGAGGGTGATGCCAAATTTTCTTCCACGGCGTGGTGAGGATGTTGCCTAGGTTTTCAAAGTAGCTTTGGCAGGGGTAGACGTCTCCGCTGGGTCCGACACAAGCGTTAATCATGGCTGCCGTACAGCTTTTTACGCCTAAGCCCAGTTGCACAGGGTCGAATTGGCAGTACTGCGTGGGGGTGTACCAGAGGAATTTTAAACCAATCAAGTGAGCTTTATCACGCACCTTGGGCAGAAGCGTCTTTAATTCTTCACTGGACAATGCAAATTCTTGGCTTGCAGCGGGCGCTTTGCCGCTGTAAATGAGGCTGTTACAGCCAAACGCATCCACGCCTAAGCCCTTGATGAAGTCGATTGTGGCAAGGAAGTCGTCGGCGTTGTGTTTGCTCAGCGTCGTGTTGGTTGAAACGTAAATCTGGGATTGCACTGCGTTTTTTATGCCCTCCACGGTTTCCACCCAACTGCCCACCGAGCCCGTCATGGCATCGTGCACTTTCGGATTATGAGACTCCACCGTGACCTGCACAAAATCCAGCCCTGCCTTCTCCAGCCTCTCCACGTAAGCCTTGTCCTTGAGCCTTCGCCCGTTGGTGATTAAGCCCGTGACCATGCCCTTGTTTTGCGCATACACCAACAGTTCAGGCAAATCCTCTCGCAACGTGGGTTCGCCGCCGGTGAACGTTAAAATGAAAACGCCCGCTTCACTGAGCTTGTCGATGGCGGTTTTCCACTCCTCAGTCGTCAACTCTGGGGTTTGGTGGGGTCCGCCGGCATAGCAGTGGATGCAGTCGTTTTGGCATCTAAACGTCAAAGCCACGTCCATCCGCAGTGGCGCAGAGTACTTGTGGGTGAAGGGTTCTTCCTTTTCGATTTCCAAAAAAGTGACAGGGTCGATTTTTTCGGTTTGCGCCAGCGTGCTTATTGTGTAGACGAGTTTTTGATAATCTCGTTTTGCATCTTTGGCGGCCACGCGGTACATGCGTCGAATCTTCGCCTGCACCTGCTCCTCAGTTAAACCCTGCATGAAAAAGTACGCGTACGCCGACGCCGATTGGTTTAGGTGCAGAATCGTGTTAGCGTTAATCACCATTACACCTCGCCCATCTTCTTCGATGCGCAGTTGAAGCGACATCCCAGCAAACTCGCCCTCACCACGGTAAGTAAACCTGCCATGGGGAACCTTCTTCTTAAACAGGTTCATTTTAACGTCCGCCTCCACCAGCGCAGGCACAGGCGCACGACACGCAGGCGCACGCACAAGCGCAAGCTGCACAGGCACATACGCAACCTGAACCTTTTCTTGCAGGTTGATGGGAAGCTTTGGGTGGCGGCGGAACGATGGCGTTGGCGAATTTTTCGATGTTGACGACTATGCTGTTTGAGGTTTTCTCCACGGCTGTTGCGATGTTGTTGGCGAATTCTGCTCCTGGGATTGCTGGGGGCTTGGCGGATTGGGCTGGAGCAGTTATGTTTGGTGTATACGTTGGATGAGGGTGATACGTGGTGTAGCCGTACCACCACCAGAACCACAGGGGATTCGGCACAAAAGTGCGGTCGCGAAAGACGGTTTCGGTGCGTGCTCGTTGATTGGGGTCGAGCATAAGCCATAGCAGCTGTTCGTCGTAAGCGTTTGATGCCAACTCCACAGTGCCCGCTTTCTCCACCTGACTCCACGCCTGCGCCACGATTTTTCGGTAGTAATCCACGGTGTCTTTTCGGCTGTAACCCTCAAGCTTCTGCTCTACCGTGTCACGGAGAAACATGATGGCACGCGCTAACTTATCTTCATCGAGCGTTCCGTCAACTTTAATGGCATGGAGAAAATCAATCTCGTAGTACCGCAAAGGATTCTCATCGGTGCCTGTCTTATTCTCGTAGGGTGGCAGAACCTTAAGCCGCAGTGACGGATTAGTTTGCTCCGCCCACACCGCCCGTTTCTGCAAGAGACTGTAGAGGATTTCGGTGACGATTTGGGTTGGCTTAAGTTCCAACAAGTAGGAGGCTTCCACAGCGGTTAAGCCTCGTTTCACGCCAAGGGTTTCCATGCTAACTTTGGGAGCGGTGTATGCGCTTTTCCGCGTTACGCCAACTACTACTACGACTAAGACAGCTGCGATTATCACGAAAACCGCCACTGGAACAATCAACCCCAAATCTGACCCGCCTGCCGGCTGAGGTGGACTGTAGTCTGGCATGTACTTTGCGGGGAAAGAAACGCCTACGGGAAACTGCTCGTTTGGTTGAAGGAAGGGTTTTTCCCAGTAAACCGCCAACCTGCCCTCCACAGTCGATGTGCCATTGTAGAAGTTCTCGGTGGTCTTCACTTCATCCACGCCAACGCCGGGCGGCAGAACAATCTGAACACGAACGTCGTTGATTTGCACGGGTGTCCACTGTGGAATAAACTGCATCCCCAAATTGCTAGGGTTCATGGAGTCATTGTAAAACAACCCCGGAACGTTCGTGGTAACCATAAACCAGATGCTGTCACCCGCCTGCAGTGGCGTGGCAAAATCCACCGATGCTACGTCTGGTGTATACTTGTACTTGTTTAGTTGGTTGCCGTATTGGTCCACTGCCTCGCCGATGGTGAAGTCGCGGTTGGGCTGTCCCACATCGAAAGAGTGCATTGTTCCTGAAGTTACCGTAACGGTTATGTTGTAGGTTAAATCGATGGTGCCGTCTTGGTTGATGAAAATCTGCGCCCACTCGTGGTCAACCGTATAGACGGGGCTCTGTGCGCTCGCAAGACTGGCGGCTGCAAGTGCAATCGTTAACGCGAGAAGGAGGGCGATTGTGCAGCTTCTTATTTTCACCATTTCGGTTCCTCAGTAACCTCAAAAGTCGTGCCACAATACGGACACTTAACGTAAGGAACACCCGATGTTATTTTGATTTCGCTGGCACTGATACTTCCGCCGCAGTTTGGACACCTGATTTGCGATGCCGCCATTCGCCCTGAAACCTCGAGGCGCTGAATCACGGTTTTTGGCTTGCGCGAGATATAGTAAATTCCAACTATAATTGCGAGCCCGATAACGAAAAGAATACCACTAGTCAAAAGCCTGCTCGCCGTAACTTCGGGGGAGTAAGAAGCGGCAAGCGCAAAAATCACTGCAAAAAAGAACACTACCGCCGCAGCGACACCGCCAAGAACAGCCAAGACTCTCATAACTAGTTGGTGTGTAATGCTTAAGAATTTAAACTTAGTCCTTAGTCGGCGCGTTAAGTTTTATTTGCCAACAGCGGATTAAAGTAATGTTAAAGCCTTTTTGCACTTTTACGAAGTAGACTTCATTTATGTGCGATTTTCTTTATGAGTTTTCATCAGGAGACCGTATATTGAAAAGTCAAGGCGTTTTTTCTGGGTTCTTTTTTGGATTTTTCTGAGTCTGTTCCAGAACGACACTACAACAATCGTTAGCTGCATACGTTTCCATATACAGCTTTATAAAAGGGGCTATAGAAAAAAAAATCACAGCTAAACTCGCGGTTGCATCTTGCAATATTTATTTAAACTTGAAGCACCACACATACCGATTATACCAATTAATATATCCATGATACACTAATGGATAACTAGCAAAGGATGGCACACGGCTTGGCAGCATGGTACGATGACCCCATAATAGTTGTAGTTATGTTATCAGTGGTAATCATCGTCACCACCACAGCAGTCTTTGCCATGCGCAAATACCAAAACAAACCAGCCCCAAAAAAGAAAGAACACCCAATCGACCCAACCCTTGAATACGCAAACATACCCTTCAAAGTATCCAAAAGCGTCCAAACCACCATGGCATCCAGCGCAAAAGACGAACTACGCATGCTAGACCTCGAACGAGAAATTCTAGCCGATGCAATAAGAAGACTCTATGAAGCCCACGCAGAAGGAAAAATAACCGAACAAGAACGCGAAAAACTAGCAGCCACCTACAAACTCCGCATGAACACCATAAAAGAAGCAATAGCAAAAGACGAAAACATAATCGCCCTACACGAACTCGAAGGCATGCAAGAAGACCTCATGAAACTCTTCAGCGAACGCTTCGGCGAACTCACAAACAAAGTCGAAGAACTCCGAAGCAAAATAGACCTAAAACCCATACGAGAAATCCCCATAAAAATCCCACAACAAACACCCACACAAATCGACCAAGAAGAAGAAACAGAAGAAGAAACAACACAAACACCAAAAGAAACCAACGAAGACAAACCCAAGAAAAAGCGAAAACCACCCGACGAAAAACCACCAGCCAAAACCGAAGCCGAACGACGCATAGAATCCATCACAAGCGAAGTAGAAAAAGTCCTCGACAAACTGGGGCAAATGGAAATTGAAACCTAACACAGACCCAAACCAAGAAATGAAACAAAACGCCGCATTCGAAGCAGTAAAACACGTAAAAAACGGCGACATCGTAGGCCTAGGAAGCGGCAGCACCGCAGCCTACGCCATCAAAGCCATCGGCGAACGAGTAAAAAAAGAAAACCTCCACATTATGGGCATTCCAACCTCATATCAAGCCTTCCAATTAGCCGTCACATACAGCATCCCCATAACAACACTCGACGAACATCCACAAATCAACATAACCATCGACGGCACTGACCAAGTGACACCTGAACTCAAACTAATCAAGGGCATGGGTGCAGCCCTCGCCAGAGAAAAAATCGTTGCCGCAGCCTCACAACTCAACGTAATAATCGCAGACGAACAAAAAAAAGTTCGACTGTTAGGCGAGAAAGGTCAAGCCGTGCCAGTGGAAGTTCTGCCGTTTGCCACCGCTTTAGCGAAGCAAAAAATTGCGATGTTAGGTGGCACTGCGCTTGTGCGTGAGGGAAAAGGCAAATTGGGTCCCACAATCACGGACAACGGAAATTTTATCTTAGACTGCCTTTTTGGCGAAATTAACGAACCTGAAACGCTAGAAATAAAAGTAAAGATGATTCCAGGCGTAGTTGAAACAGGTTTTTTCATAGGATTAACCGATATCGTCTACATCGGAGTCAAGGATGGCATAGAAAAAATCGAGCGCCTGAGAAAATAACCGCCATCTATCGTGTGGTTGCCACCTGATTATTATGCTCACGCTTCTGTATAGCCCTCATAGCTATCCTAACTTGACTCTTTGGCTAGATTCCGCTGCCTGCAATTGGTTTCCTAAAACATATCCAACTGACCCAGCATAACCAAACCCCTCCAAAAATACCTCCCTCTTTTATTACTCTTGCCAAAACAAAATTTCACCCAAAAGAATCCATAAACCATTCAAAGCCAGAGGTTTTTGCTACAATTAACCAGTTCCTCCCGTTTTCTCAGGCTGAAACTCAGACTCAACCGAAGCTTGTGCCTGTTCCCCTTTTACGGCTTCACCGAAAATCTTACGCAGATCCCTTTTCAGCGCTGAAATATCCTGTGTTAACCCAAAGTAATCCGCAAAATAATCGGTGGTCTTCAGCACCAACGAACGCCCCATCCGCTCTGACACAATCAACCCCATATCTTTAAGCAACTTGACATGCCCATAAGCATGTTGCCCACGCACCTGAATAACCCTTTTCTGGCTAATTGGCTGACGATAAGCAATGTACGAAAGAGTCTTGAGCGGTCCCGAAGACAACAACGGACGATTTACCAACTTCTTAATTAGAGGAGTAAATTCCGCTTTCACTTGCAACACATAACGTTCATCCTTTAACGCCAAAATCTCCAAAGCCGAGTTACGCATAACATACTGTTGCTTGAGCATCTCCGCGTACATCTGCGCACGCTTCTTGGAGCGACTACCAAGAACCTGACATAACTCATTGAGGTCTAAAGGACGACCCGCAACATATAGAGCAGCCTCTAAAAGCGCAAGATGACGAGCTTTCCGCTCTGCAACTTCTTGAGCATGCTCAAACTTTGAGTCGACAGGTTGTTCAAAGGTTTTGTTGTTTTTCAGGTTTTCCAACGTTCAGTTTCCCCACAGCGATGTACAATTCTTCGGATTCTTGATCCTGCCACAAACTTACCAGGCCATCTTGCGCAAGGAACAACAGATAAATGAACATTCGCAAAGCTTCGATTCGAGTCACACCCTTAGAGAGAGTGGTAAAATCAATTATACCCTGACCCCCAACTTTTTCACATAAAACAGCATACAACTGGTCAACCTGCAGTTCTAATTCAGCGATGAATTTATCAAACTGCGGCATCAAATCAGTGACCGCTGGTAAGATGGGATGCTGCTCAACCACTGGTCGTAAATGAAGCAACTTCTCTCCTTTCAAAACATCGTCTAAAACTTCGAGCAAATGCTGGATGGTCGTGGAAGTTAATTCATGACGAAGAGGCAGAAAAAGGGGTGGAGGAACAAAATCTGCAGGCACCTTTGGCGGAGCAGGTGGCTCTTGCAGAGTAAGCAAAAGTTTTGATTTCATGAGATAGATCAAAGCGGAGGAATCCAACGCAATGCCTGAAGCACGGAAATCGACTTTTTCCGGAGTTGTCCGCTCCATCTCCACGAGAAACGTCCTAAGCAAGTAGGCTATGTTAACGTTCCACGGCGTAAGCTTCTCCAACCTATTTAGCTCGAAAAGAATGTTCCAAGGTGGACGCAAATAAAACGGCCGACGCATAGGGGTCGAAGGAAAAGATGCCATTAACTTTTCGCCTCCTCAGGGAACTTTGCCGTCACAACATTTGAAACGCCATTGCGCTCATAGACTCCATAGACTTTCTGTGCCTTATTTACCATTTCAGGACGCAGGCTGATGACTATAAACTGGATTTTTTCCGCTTCCTCCAGCAGCACCTCAGCCAACTTGGCGGTATGAAACGCATCAAGATGTGCATCTACTTCATCGAGCACATAAAACGAGGCAGGCGTGAATTCTTTGAGTGAAAAAATAAAGCTGACTGCGGAAACACTTCGTTCGCCGCCGCTTGCTCCGCTAACAACGATGGAAGGTTTGTTGGGGAACTGCACAATCATGTCTATGCCGCCAGCAAACGGCTCCTCAGGATTCTCTAGTTTCAAAGTTGCTTCTCCACCGCCAGTGAGTTTTGAAAAATAAACTTTAAGGCTCGCGTTAATTTTATCAAAAGCGGTCATGAAAACCTTGCGTTTCTTAGCTTCAATCTCATCCATGAACTGCACAATGGCTTGCTTTTCTCGTTCCAGCTCGTTTAAGCGCACGGAGAGTTCACGATACCGCTGTATCTGGTCTGTATAATGCTGGGCAGCCAGCTGATTGATGGCACCGATGCGTTCAAGCTCAAACTGCATCATACGGATAGTTGTTTCGGCTTCCTGCACCTGCTGCGGGTTAGTTTCCAAAGGTTGTTCATAACCATACAACCTCAACTGAGCCAGTTGCTGCTGAAGCCGCAATTGGTTAGTTTCAATGCCGAGGTTAAGTTGGTTAAGAAGCTTCTCTGTTTGCTCATACTCATAATCCAACGTCCGCAATTCTGCATCTATCGCGTCAATCTGAGAAGTGAATTTTTTGGATTCTTCCCGCGCTGAGAGAACTGCCTTTGAGAGTTCCACACGACTTTTCTCTAACTCTTCGACTTCTTTTTTGATTGCATCGCGTTCCACCACTGTGTCGGCGATTTCTTTCTCGAGTTTGCGATATTGAGCCTCGATCCTTGAGACCTGGATTTTCGTGTTCTTGTAGCCTGTGCGAAGCACCTGATCAAACTGTGACTGGCAAGTGTTAATTTCAGTTTGTATAGAGCCTATTTGCTGGCGCAAGGTGTTAGCTTCTTCACCTAGCTTTTCACGTTGAACCTCAAGCTCTTGAATATGCACCATATCAGTTTTTAACCGTAAACTAGCTATTTCAGCATGGATTTTCTTGAGCGCGCTTTTGATCGAGTTGCGTTCATTGCGGTACAGCGTCATACGGCCTTTATAGGCTGCCGCTTCCCGTTCAAGTTTACCACCGTATTTTTCTATGTGCCTAATGTTGAATTGGGTTCGCTTAACACCCCGTTTTACTCTAACGATTTCCCTGTCCAACGTGGCGATGGATTCTGAGAGCCTTGTAATCTCGATCTTTGTGCGCTCTAAATCTTCTTCGATGCCGACAATGTCGGTGCCTCGCTGAAGGAGATGTTGTTGAAGCGCCTTAACGGCGACATCGAGGCTTTGCAGAGCTTTCTCACTTGGAATTATAGTAGAGAAATCTATGGGCGCCCTATAATAGCCGCTTTCGAGCGCACCTGACTCATAGAGATCACCATTAACTGTAACTGTACGATAGCCCTCATTAGAGAGGGCAAAGCCGGTTTTATCGTTTGAGACAACGATAGTGTCTCCAAAAACATAGTTAACTGCAAGGTCAAATGCGCTCTCGTACTTCATGAATTCTGAGAGAGGACCCAATACGCCTTCACGTTTGGGAGTCGCCTTGATTTTGAGGTTAATGGCACCCTGCAGCGGAATGATTTTGATTCTGCCCAGTTTCATGCGACGAAGTGTTTCAGCACATGTAAACGCTGTCTCGATATCTTTTACCACAAGTGCATCTAGCCAACCTGTAGCGGCTGCATCAATAGCTTTCTTATACGTCTTGTCGATCTTTATTAAGTTGCGAAGTCTGCCGTGTATGCCAGGTATCGCACCGACATCGCCCATTTCCTCAATGCTTCTAAGGGCTTTCTCCTCAGCAGCTATGGTGGCAGCAAGGTCTCTTTGCGTGGCAAACTCTATCACAGCCTCTTTGGCTGAACTAGCGATTTTTTCTGCTTCCGTTATCTCTCTTTGGACAGCTTCCTTCTGAGCCTGCTTACGCTCAATAGTATTTTCAAGATTCTTCAATTGAAGACGCTGATCACGCTGCACTTTTTCAAGTTCGCTGAGCGATTTCTCGATTTCAATTTGGCTAGCTAAAAATTTTTCTTTCCTAACGTTGAGATTCTTGATTCTTCCATTACATAGCCGCAAGGCCGCTTTATCCTGCTTATACTCAGAGCGCAAGTAAGCTAAACGCTTAACATGACTTTCGATTTGGGCACTTAAGATGCGGATCTGCTGGTTATTGCCATCGAGCCCCTCCAAAAGCTGGGCAGTTTCCTTCTTTAACGTTTCATGGGCTAGCTCCTTCTCGTCCTTTTGGCTTTTAAGCTTTTCAAGTTCAGTCCGAAAACTGCGGATCTTGAGGCGGTTCTCCCTGATTTCCTTTCTAAGGGTTTCACGTTGGATGATGTTATTTTCTCTTACACGTTTGAGGCTTTCAAGAGTTGCTTGCTCTGAACTGACCTTGGCGTTTAACTCGGAGAGTTTTGATTTTAATTCACCGATCCTTATTTGGACCTTTAGAACTTCCGAGCCGCCTGCTTCGAGGTTCTCGCCGCTGATTTTACGCCATTCACCCTCAATTTCATGTCGCCTATTTCGACGAAAATTCCGTTGGTCTTTAAGCTTGTCAACTCTTTCCTTGACCTTTTGAGTTTGAGCTTGGCTCTCGCTCATCTTTGCTATCAGTTGAGCTATGTCGCTTGAGATTTTTATGGCTTGAAACTTTCTAGTTTCCGTTTGGATGAAATTATAGCGTAAAAGCTGATTGCGCTCGCGTTCAAGGTCATCTAGGCGTTTCTGTACTTCATCGATTCTGCCCATTGCAGTGCGGATGGAGATATCGGCGGCACGTAGTTTCTCTTCAGCTTCAGTTTTCTCTGCATCGTACTGAGCTATCCCGATGAGGTCTTCTATGATTTTTCGTCTTTCAAGCGATGTTAAGTCAGTTAGTCTTGTGATAGTGCCCTGAGGAATGATGTTTTGGCTCATGCTGCTGATGGCCGCCACAGAGAGGGTTTCTGTGATATGCGTGCGGGACATGCGCCTTCCGTTTAAGCGGTAAACACTCTGCCCGTTACGGTAAACTTCTCGAGAAATCGTTACGGTTGTAGTATCAACCGGCATAAGGCCATCCGAGTTGTCAAACTGCACAACCACCTTAGCCATTTTCGCCTTTTCTTGCCCTGCTTTTTCTGAACCGTGAAAAATGAGTTTCGCCGAGTTCTCAGCTCGGAGCCTCCGTGTACTAAGTTCGCCAAGCGAGAACAATAGGGCGTCCATAATGTTGGTTTTGCCGCTTCCATTCGGCCCTGTAATGGCGGTGAAACCTTTGTCTAAGTTTACCTTTACGGTTTGAGGTCCAAAAGACTTAAAGCCTTTTAACTCGATCTTTTTTATATACGGCATTTAGTCTTCACCCTCATGGAAGCAACAACTTTTCTTTTTAACATCTCATCAACAAACGTATAAAAGCTTATACATTTACTCCTGCGCTTATACGTTAACATTTGGTTAGCTATAGGTTAGATAATTTCTTGGGTTTCTAAATAAGTGCAGTGGTGCTCCGTTTATTGTTATTTCGTTGCATTTATCCAAGTTGCCTTTTATATTTTAAGTGGTTTTTGGGGTATGCTTGAGCTTGTTACTTTAAAGATATGTCAAAGTATGATACATCTACGATACAATACCCCGACGACCAATACAGGGACTGGTTGTATAGACAAAACATTCAACAGTTATGAGTTCTAGAGACAGCGACCTTTCAATCCTAAGCACCTTCATTAATGGAAAACTGCAGATGATTTACATAACAGACAAACAAGGGCCGATACATACTAATCAAGCAGCTATAACCGATGGCGCAATGGCACACGATTTCCTAACTAATTACCAGGCCCAAACTCAAGATGTGTTTCTATGGGCAACTTAATAGCATGTTGCATAACGTCGATGCTATAAGCAACTCATCAGTCACTTCTGGAATCTTTTAGCTTAGCAAATAACAATGAATAAATCTCGCCATCCACCATTCATAATTCGGGATGATGTGAGGCGACGGCTTCGAGCTTTGGGCTGTGAGAAATCGTCATTTATCGCTGACCCGCAATGAAGTTTTTATAAGAAAGAATGTCAATTCTGGGATAGGATAATTATTCAATGATTGGGCGAAGTTTAGATTTTTAGCGTATTTGAAGTAAACTACAACAAGAACTGCTATTGACATAGGCGCAAGGACTATAAATGGCATCAGCAAGTTGGACGCGGTCTCTTTTTGATGGTTAAAAATTTGTTCCATCAGGGGTTCTAAGGAATAGCGCACTATCTGGTTTTGTGTTTCGCTGGTTAAAATATCGTGGTCGCCGTCCTCAACCATGATAAAGTGGCTTTCTATGCCAGTAGCTTGGAGTTTAGCGTTGAATGATTCAGCGACAGATATAGGAACGATTGTATCGTTGGTTCCATGTATAATACAAAACACAGGGTCACCTGCAGAAATATAAGTCGCCGGCGAAGCCTCAATCCAAAGGTTTGGGTTCATGCCGTAAGTAACGTTTCCCAGAGCATTGCGTGTGACACGGTAAATAAAGGAGCCCTCAAGATTTTCACCTATAAACTGCAGATCAGTCGCACCAGAATAATCAATCACTAGACATACCTGTTTTCTGATTTCTTCGTTGCCGCTTGAACCCTTAAGAAAAGATTCATCTCCATACAGGGTACCTGCTAAGGAAGCAAGTTGAGCTCCAGAACTGCTTCCTAGAATAGCAACCTTTTCATCGTCAATTCTAAATTGCTTTGCATTCTCTCGGATGTAACGAATTGCTTCAACCACGTCTTGAATGTTTTCAGGCCAAGCGGTTTTGTTGTTTGTTGAAAGGGTATAGTCGATTGAGAAGCCAGCTATGCCTCTTTTTGCATAAAACAGGGCTGTTTCGCTAAAATCCGCTCGGCTTCCCCTGCTCCAGCCTCCGCCGTGGACATATATGATAGCTGGGAATGGACCTTCGCCCTCGGGTATGTAGATGTCCATGACGCGGTATGGGCTTGCATCTTTTGAGTATGAAACGCCGTTTTGGATTGTGCAATTTGTGATTTCAACAAGTAAGCCGTCTTGCAACAGAACTTTGATGGGGTTGGTTTGTTTGGGCATCGCTAAAAAAGCGCTTAAGGGCATCATGACGGCTATAAGAAAGATGAGAGCAAGTACTAGAGTAGTTTTCTTCACGGCTCTCTTTTGCCTCTTACACCGTGTCGATGATGTATTTCTCAACCTTTAAGGTTAAATGTTTTATCCAATTCTCTTTTATCGGAATGGTTGGCGTGCGCAAGGAGATTCTTTTTTGGTAAGATTGTTTCCATAAGATGAACCCTAAGGGAACGAAAACAAGCAAAACTATTGCTCGCACGGCTTGGTAGAGGTAGAAAGCTACGCCGCTCGCAAAGACTACGTTATCGGCTTTGTTGAATACGTATGTTAGTATAATAAAGCTAATGAAAGGTTCGGATAAGTAAATGAAAGCGCTCTTAGAAGAAATTTTCTTTATAAAACCATTCTTGGGAACTTTTAGCTTTCGCAGCACAATTAAAGTTAGAAGCACCAAGCCTAAAGTCAGCATTATAATCCTGATGTCATGGTAGATCGAAAATTTTATGGCCTCAACCTGATTATCGTTGTTGAAGAATTGCGAAAAATCCAACGAGAAAAAGGCTGCCAATGAAAACGTGAAGAAAGCATTTTTGTAATTCATGATTTTATCGTAGATTTTGAGTTTATTTATGTAGAAACCGAACGTGAAGACAATAAAGAATTTAGAGGTGTGCATAATTTTAAATCTAGTTAGCGCCTATTTTGCTTCATGGAAGCCTGTGAAGTCGTCAGGCTTTTCGTCAACAAAGCGATTGTTCCAGTTGAACCTAAGAGACGTGGCAATCCCGGTTATGGAAGAGTCAAAGCACTAAGAGTTCTAGTCTACGCTAGATTGCAAGGGTTAGATAATGACACACGGCTGGTTGAGCATCTAGAGAAACATCTGTTTGCTGCTAAAACGCTTGGATTAAGCAAAGTCCCAGATAGAACTACAGTTGGCAGATGGTGGAGGCGCTATTTGGGTATTCTTGAGGAGACGTTTGTAAACATTGCAGACATGCTTCAACTAATAGAGCCAACAAAAGCTGTAATCGTAGATTCAACGCCGCTAGTTGACCTGTACGATGTGGAGGCAAGGTGGGGTCATACTGGCAGAGGCAAGTTTAGAGGTTTTAAGCTTCATGCAGCAGTTAATCAGCTTGGACTACCGCTGAGGGCTTTGGTTACGCCAGGAAACTGTTATGATGGCCCTTTTCTTCCAAAATTGATTGAGGATTTGGAAGCTGATTACGTTTTAGCAGACGCAGGCTACTGTTCCAAACGCAACTTTGAAGCTATCAAAGACATGGGTGCTGTGCCAGGCATCGCTGATAATCCACGCAAGAAAGGGAAAAACCGTAAAATCAAGCCAGGAGAGCTTCTGAGGAAAAAACGCTATGTTGTTGAGCAGTTCAATGGGCACATTAAAGCCAACGTTTTGGATGAATGCTGGGTCAGACCAAGAGGTTTAATCAAGAAAGCGGCGATGGTTACGGCTGGACTGATCAGTTACGATGCTGAAGCAATAAGATCGCTAGTCGCAGGCGAAGAAAGTCTGAAAACGGTGAGCAAGTACTGGGCTTGACACAGTAATTTGACGGTTGATGGCATCCTCAGTCACAAAGATACCAAACCAATAGTGTTTAAGTGTTCCAGCCCAGCCTTACTCAAGAGATTAGTTAGAGTTCAAAGGATAAAAAATTAATTGTGCACACTTCTAAAGAATTGACTAAAAAGTTCGCCTAAACGGAATGGCGAATCATAAACGAAAAGTAAGATTGTGACTATCCATATGATTGAGGCGAGAGCCAACTGAATCTTAATGCCTTTGACGTATTTCTCTATTAAGCAAATGATAAACATGAACGCTAAAAGGTAGGGGATGAACCATAGTGAGCCCCAGTTGTAGATGGTGTTTAAGCTGTCAAAGATGTTGAGCATGGAAACTTGAGAAAACAATTTAACCGGATCAGCGGTTGAGCCCATGGCTACTTGCATGATAAAATAGAAGAGCGTTGCAATCAAGAAGGGAATGTAGAGGGTTTTAGCTTTGGATTTAAAGAAACGACGGAGGCTGTTTTCTCGCTTGCGGAATGAATCATAAGCTAAAAACCCGCTAATGAAGAAAAAGGCGCTGAGCAAGAACCATTGGACTGGATAAATAATTTGCGGAGAGGTGAACAGGAGGTCGCTGTGTACGAAAAGCAGCAGAAACAGGGCGATAACTTTTAGGTAGTTGAATTCAGCAATTGAGCGGGAACGCGTCAAATCATCAAGCGACGATGTTCTTTCCAAGGTCATCTCTCAAAGCTCTGGAGTCGTTCTCCAAACATCACACTCCATATTAGCTGTTGCGGTGGAGAAAGCAGATTTTATTAAACGAATACAATGAGATGGCTAACTCGTTAGAGATAATAACAAGCATTCAAGCCTAAAGGTCGTTTTGTCGAATAGGCAAAAAGAAAAATATCCAGCCATACATTTCATGCGTGGAGAACGCCTATGATTAGCGACTTCAACTTATTAGCCACTACCGCACGTGGAAACGAACGTGCCATGGTAAACGAGATTCTCTATCTGCTCAAAGAACAAATAGGCGATGCCGGCGCACAAGCAAGCAAAACAAAAATCCGAGGCGTAATCGTCGCTAAGACAACACTCAATCCCTATGAAGTCATAGAGAAATTCCGCGGCATCATCGCTGAACGACCATACGAGTTCCGGTATGCGTTAAGGATTTTGCCGATTGAGCGGGTTGTGCCCACTGATTTGAAGGCAATCAAGAGGGCAACTTTGGAGTTAGCTGAAAAAATAGGTGAGGACCAGACTTTCCGCGTTACTGTTGAGAAACGTTTCACCGCTTTGCACTCTCGAGATCTAATCGAGGCAGCTGCAGGCGACATCAAACGCAAAGTTAATCTCAAGAACGCCGATTTTATCCTACTCATCGAAGTCGTAGGAGCGTACACTGGCTTATCAGTTGTAAAACCGAATGAAATGTTAGCAGTTATTAAAGAAAAAATGCTCTAAAGCTGGGACGCCAGCAAGGCAACGCGTTCGATAACAAGGTCAACCACCGCTTTCTCTTTGCCGACACCTTTTGCAACGGTTTGCAATTCTTCGGTTGTGATTTTGAAGGCTTTTTTGATTTTTCCAAGTTTAGCATTACTTAATTCAAGGATGCTCTCGTCTATTTGCGAGCAGATACTTGCTGTAATTCCTTGGAGCTGAGTTTCTACCTGCCCAGGATTTTCGCCAATTATTACTACTGCCATGTTCTTGGTTTGGGGTTTTATGCCACAGCGGTCGAGGGCACGTTGGATTTGGCGTTGGGCTGAAGCATAGAGCATGGTTTCCATGGCGGGGCTTTTGGAGATGTTGGTTTTGCCTTTGAAGGCTTGCAGGGCGTTGAGCACAGCAAAGTAGAGATGTTCCTGTGTAGCGACGAGGTCGGCATCGAAAAATTGAATTTCAACTGGTTGAGTTTGCTTGCGGATTTTTTTTAGGAACGTTTCAACATTCTTAAATGATATCTGCTTAAAACCGCTTATCACGAGGTACTTGGCATATTCTTCAATATGATAGAGCATTCTTTAGCTCCTTCAACAGGTCAGCTAAGAGTCTTTCTGCTATCTGTTTAGGCAAACCTGCTTTTACGAGTTTTGCGACCTCTTGGTTTGGCGCTCGCTTGCCCTTAGAGGATTGGAGAATTTTTCGCAACGTTTCTTTGGTTTCCCAGGGAAAAACTACCCAGTTGCTGGTTTGCTTCTCGTAAAAGTCAGGGATGATTATACTTTGGGGTTTACGGTATAAGGTGGCTGTTTTGATTTCACGTGGACCTTGCTGTTGGAGATGATCTTTTGCAAGTTTGAGGCTTTTGCCGCTATCTGCTATGTCATCGATTAGCAACACATTCTGCCCGGTTATTTTTGTGGTCAAGGCTTCTTTGAGGCGGGGCTGAAGCTTTGATTGGCCGATGTCAACATAAAACTCTATTTGCAGAAAGGCAAGTCGTGGCGTACCAAGCAAATCAATCATGATGCGACTAGGTATTATTCCTCCGCGTGAAATCCCAACGATAATGTCTGGTTTGAAGGGGATGCTAAGGATTTTTTGGGCTTGGGATAGGAGCATATCGGAAATTTGGCTCCAAGTTGGGACTTCGTATTCTATTATGCTCACGGTTTTGCCTTCTCTGAGTAGGAAAATGGCGTATGCTCTGTTAAGGCTTTTTATGCGGGGGGCGATTTTTTATGATTTATCCTTATAAATAAGGCTGCTTTTTTTTGGCAACATTGCTTTCTCTAAGCTATAACTTGACCAAATCCGCCTCAATTTGGGCTTGTTTTTTCCAACTCGTATTAAATTTATTAAGGGGTTATTATAGTTGGTAGAACAGGAGGGTTAAGAAGGCGTCTGCAGATATGTGTCGTTATACGCAATATAGTTTAAAAGCTGAGATGCTTTTTTCGACTACATAAAAAGGAAAGGAGAGATAGAAAAATGGTGAAAAATGTGGATGAGGAAAAAATCAAGCGAGTGTTGACTAACAAAAAACTATCTGCGATAAAATCGATGCTCGAGAAAGACCATGCCATTGATTGTTTGCTGCTGCTCCATGTAAACAAGGGTAAGTGGAAAGATGCTAAGGATTTCATGCATGAAAACAATCTAACACTCAGTGATGGCACGTTTAGGGCTAGGATGATTGAGATTGAGTCGCTGGGTTTGGCTAAAAGCGAACGCATCGATCCGCTGAAGAAGTACTATATCAAGACAGAACTCGGAGAAAAAGTCGCAAAGCTTCTTTTGGGTTTTTTTGACGAGTTAGACAGCGCATAAAAATCCGGCCGCTTTCTTTGATTTCTTTCAATCTCATTTTTAAATTTACGCAACCAAAACTATCTATTTTGCCGCCGGTTGTTTGTCACATGGCTGAGATATAGCTGTATCAAACATCTCATTTTTGAAAAATTCTTTGCGTATTAATGTAAGCCGACGGCAGAGTTCTAGATAATCTTAAAAGAGCCGCCGATGCATAAGGAAATTAGCGATAAGGAGAAAAAATTATGATTCGATTAGAAATCAAAGTCTCAACAGTGATACTGCTAATTTGCATGATTATAGCCACAAGCTACTCTTCAATTGCCCTTGCACAACCGCAAGAACCTCAAGCACACACTATGCACCGCATCAAAGTATCAGGCGTAGACCCCCAAGCATTGGGTCCATACAGCCCCTACTTCAGCCCTGCCGACATTAAGATGGCATATAACTTACCATCAAGCGGAGGGTCTGGAACTATAGCAATCATAGATGCATACGATGCTCCAACCGTCGCTGCAGACTTGGCAACGTTTAGCATGACGTTTGGTTTACCCGCACCGAACTTGGAAGTCCACAAGATGTCATCTTATATTCCGGCTAATTCAGGCTGGGCGCTGGAGACCTCTTTGGATGTGCAGTGGGCGCACGCTGTTGCCCCGGACGCAAAGATTCTTTTGGTTGAAGCCACGTCTAATTCGATAAGTAATCTGCTTTCAGCAGTAAACTATGCCCGCAACAGACCGGATGTCGTTGCGATATCGATGAGTTGGGGTGCAAATGAGTTCTCAGGGCAAACAACCTATGACAGTTACTTCACAAGCACTTATGGAGCAAGCTTCTTTGCATCGTCTGGAGACGTCGGCGGAGTTGTCAGTTGGCCTTCGAGTTCAGCAAAAGTGATATCTGTCGGTGGAACGACACTTACTCAAACTGCGACTGGTTACGTTGAAACTGCTTGGAGCGGAAGCGGCGGCGGAGTAAGCACACAGACAGCAAAACCAAGCTATCAGAGCGCACTGCCATATTCGAAGCGTGCAACCCCTGACGTTGCCTACAATGCGGACCCAGCCACCGGCTTCTTAGTCCTTGATACCTACGGCTACGGTGGAAGTAAAGGTTGGTTCGCTGTTGGCGGTACAAGTGCAGGTGCTCCACAGTGGGCAGCAATCCAATCTCTGGGGCTCTCTGCAACCAACGCTAACTTTTATGGTGGTTACCCGCAGAGCTATGGCATAGACTTCACCGACATAACGGTTGGTTCAAGCGGCAGCTACTCGGCAGGACCGAACTATGACTTATCAACGGGTATAGGCAGCCCCATCGGAGTTGACTTTGGCGTAGCTCCTCCACCTCCAACACCTGATTTCTCTGTTTCAGCATCGCCGACTTCGTTAACTATCAACGCGGGTTCTCAAGGGACAACAGCCATAACGGTAACGTCGATAAATGGGTTCAACAGTCCTGTTACGCTTACAACTACGGTTCCATCAGGGTGGACAGCGCCAAATCCAGTGACGGTCACGCCCACAGCGACGGCTCAATTGGCGATTGCAGTTCCCTCAAGCGCTAATGTGGGAACATACACCGTAACAGTGACGGCTTCAAGCGGTTCAATCACCAAAACAGTGGCAGTAAGTGTCTCGGTGACAAAGCAGGACTTCAGCATTTCAGTTAATCCCTCAAGCCTCAGCATCAGGCAAGGAAGCACTGGAACCACAAGAGTAAGCGTGGGTAGTATCAACGGTTATGCTGGCTCGCCTTCGGTTACGGTGACTGGGCAACCCAGCGGCATGACAACCTCTTTAGCATCAACCATAAAAGCGGGGTCTTCTGCAACCATGACTGTTATGGTTGCGAGGTCCACGGTTGTGGGTACGTACACGCTTACGGTTACAGGAACGGACAGCGCTACGGGTCTTACGCATTCAGCTACAGTTCGCGTGACTGTTAGAAGATAACAGCCAACTTCTCCAACTTTTTTTCTTATTTTTTTGTTTTTTAAGGTATTTTTTTGGTTTGTAGCGGTGTTGAACAGAGCAATAATATTATCTATTGAGTCATAATATTTAAAAGAGTCCACTGCTGAAATACATACACAAACCCAAGGAGGGTTAAACAAATAAATGAACTATAGAAAATTTAGGAAAAGCACAAAAGCCCTAAGCCCCGTAGTCGCATCAATCATTCTAATCGCAGTCACCGTTGCAGTCAGCGTCGTCGTCGCAGCTTGGATGGGAGGCATGACCATCGGATTGATGGGCAACGCAGAACAAGTACAAGTATCAAACACGCAGTTTGCACAGGATGCTAAATCAGTAACTTTAACAGTGCGCAACACTGGTGGTGCAACCGTAACAATAAGTTCAGCTACAATTGACGGAAAGACAGTGACCTTGACCCCAGCCGCTACAGAAGAAACACCTGAACCAACTCCAGGACCTGTGAACATTGCTAAAGGAACTTCTGCGGACTTTATGCTGTCATTAAGCGCTAGTTCTGACCCATTCAATGCAGGCTCTCAATATGAGATTAAGTTAGTCACTGCGAAAGGCACAACCGTTGTCTACACAGCAACATACAACCCAATCAGTTAAGCATCCCTAAATCTTTAGTTTGAAATTCGGGGTAAGGTGAATGAGTGTTCACCTCAATTTTCCCTTTCTCTCTTTCAATTAACGGAGGAACAAAAAAAGAATGGTCGTACAAATACAAGAATACAATTCAGCCCAAGCAATAGCTGAAGCCCTCGACAAAGAACTCTCAGAAACCAAAAGCGTCCTGGGCGAAAACCTAAGGCGTCTAGACGAAATCCGCACCCTAGCCGAGAAATCCAAAAAAGTGCGGGAAGTCGTCATGAAGTTGGCAGGCAAAAAACCCAACAACGGAGACAACCCCAGCGAAATCACCGTTGGCGCCCTAAACATAGTCTTAGACGCCAACGCTTTCCATGAGTTAGCAGCCATCGAATCCGTTGTGCGCAGTCACCAAGAACGATTGCTGGTGTTGCAGAGGGTTAGAGAAGCCTTAAAGTGGCTTGATCAACTCGGCGACACAGAAGGCCTCAGGTACTTAGTGGTTGCAGACGAGGGCATTCCAGAACGCATACTCTTCAAGATATCTTAGGGCAGCGATTGCAGGAGCTGAACCATGACTGAGGCACCCAACAATACGCTTCAAACAGTCATCGCTGAATTCAACCACATCAACCCAGAAGCCAGCAGCGCCTTCATCTTCAACCGCTTCGGCGAAACTATAGCCCAAAACGAAGCCACCACAAAAGAGCAAACCCAAAGCCTCATCGCCAACTTTGACAGCGTAACTGCTCAAGCTCAAATCATCGGCGGCGTGGAAGAATTCACCATCCAGGGCAGCCAAGGACAACTTAACATCACAGCGATAAACAACTACTTTTTGGCAACTGTTTCTTCACGTGCCGCTGACCAAAAAAGGTTGCAGTCTTTTACGCATGTTTTGGTACCGCTGTATATTAAACTGTTAGATTCAACACAGAAACCGCTTGAACCGCAAGAAGAAAAAGAAACCGCGAAACCCCAAGCGGAAGAGCAACTAGAGAACCCCACGCAAATTATAGAAGCCCCACCAGCTAAACTAACCCTTGAACCAGAGGTGCCTTCAGAGCAGTTTCCTGCCTATCCCCCTATCAAACAGTTTATGGTAGAGAAAATCGGCGGCTTGCTTGCGCCCTCAGACACAGTGCGACTTGATGCTGAAACCATATCGAAATGGAGCACACTCTACAAAGGCAAACCAATCACACAAGTCAGTATCGAAACGCTTGAGGGCAAAAAAATCACCTGCAAACTCAAAAGCGTCAAAGAAGAAAAAGCAAACCAAGGCATAATACAGGTACCTGAGAAAATCTTGCAAGCTTTACAGACCGGCAAGGGCAAACTGGTCATGGTTAAACCTGTAGTAAAGTGAGAGTAAGAGTATATGTCTAAAAAACAAAAAAATGACTTATCCCCATCAGAATCGGACTTCAAGCAAGGCATAATGGTGGAAGCAAGCGACGACCTGTTGAGTTTTGATAGCCTAAGCAGCAGCCTAGCAGAAATCCGCAACTTAACAGGAGTTGTTGGTTACATACTGAGAAACCAAACCACAGCCATCCTCGATATAGAGGAACAGGACAAGGTTGTTGAGTACGCTGTTTTATCATCGCAAGTGCATGAGGCAAGCGTCCAGATGGCTAAAGAGTTTAGCCTCGGTGAAGCCGAAAGCATACTGGTCGAGGGCAAAACTTTGAAACTCCTTTGCATGTGCCTAGGCGAGAACCGAATTAGCGTCTTTATGGATAAAGACGCGACACATGCATGGATTATAAAGAGAATTTTGATTTAAGGTCTAATTAGTCACCTATTGGTTTTTTGAGCTTCAATCTGCCTAGTTAAGATTTAAAAAGTCTAATCTACAATCATGTAACAGAGCAGCAATACTGCCTTTTTCGCGGTTTGAATGCTTTGCTTAATTGTCTGTTGTGCTGGCAACGTATCGCTTACAGCTATGACTCTGTTTCTTGAACCGCTGATGAATAGAATTCGGGAGTTACATGCCTTGTTTGAGATAAAGTTCATTCCAAGCTTGGTGCTGGTTTTAATGGGAACAATGGATTGCTTAACCACCGTCATAGGAACAGTTTATTTTGGCACGGTGGAGCTCAATCCTCTGATTGCAGGATTAATCAACACCAACTTGACAGCTTTTGTCGTGTTAAAGTTAACGATAACGGTTGCAGTTGGGTATGTTTTTGTCTTAGCAGAAAGAACGCTTATGAAGAGCCTAAACAAAAGCTCCCGTTCATTTAAACTAACACAAAATTTTTTAAAAGTGGCTTTTTCTGGGCTAACCCTATTCCTCTTGGTGGTGGTTATCAACAACATCTTCGTAATCATAAAACTGTTGGCTTAAAGGACACTCCTTTATTTTCCTTAAGAAAGCTGTTATTAGGCAACCCTTTGTATGCCTGAGCTCCCGTAACAAAGCTTATAAACGTATAAAAAACATAATCGACCAAACAAGGATCAAAGTATGAAAAAAACAATATTTTTCATTCTAATACTCGCAATCTTAATAATTAGCTCCACTATGTGCATAGAACCTCCACAAGCAAAAGCAGCAGTAATCGGTCCACTCACACACTATTGGGTTGGTTTCATCCAGACCTCTTTTGACGTTGCCATGCCAAACAACCTCATCGTACAATCCAAAGATGCAGATAACAACACGGTCATGGCTGCGGGCACGGTAACCATAACATGCAGCGACCCCAAAGCAATTCTGCCAACCACCACAATAAACCTACTAGATACCGGCGTGGGCAGTGCCATCGTATACTTTGGAACACCTGGAACCCAAACAATTACAGTAACTAATGCAACAAACAGCGCCATAACCGGAACCATAACAGTTACTGTCAGCCCCATCCACTTCAACATCGCAGTAACCCCAACAACAATCACCGCGGGCGAAAGTGTCAACGTCACAGTCACTGCGCTAGATTATCAAGATAACGTTCTAACAAACCTTGGCAACCAAGGCTATGGCGCAGCTATCGAATTTTCCTCCACAGATACCCAAGCGGTCCTTCCAGCACAAGGCAGCCAAAGCAGACTAATTAGTGGCACTCGGGTTTTTAATATAACCCTCAACACCGCAGGTTCCCAAACCATTACAGCCACCAACAGAGATTTCAACCTAGTCAAAGTTACCTCACAAATAATCACAGTCAACGCCCCAGCTACACCAACCCCAAGCACTTCGCCTACACCCACACCAGAAGAATCGACTCCAACACCCGCCGAATCACCCACAGGAACCCCCGCTAACACGTCCACGCAATCTCCAATCCAAGAACCAACAGATGAAACTCAACCGTTACAAACAACAAACGACGCCATGCAAACACTATTAATCGCTGCTGCACTCGCTGCTATAATTACAATAATCATTGTTGTCCTCCTTACGCTTAAAAAAACTGGAAAACTGCCTCGCTCAAAAAAATCAGCCAACTTACCCCCGCCACCACCACCGCCGCAATAAACCCAAAACAAGCGTACCTATCCCTCTTTTCTTTTAGACCAAACCAACATACTCTTCATAGCCAACCGCTCATATCCAAACATTATGTGTTCTGCTTCGGATTTGTTCTTAGCATATTTGCAATTAATGCTAGTTCCGAATCAAAAAATCATTCACACGCCCCAATATCTCTCTGGGAAGATGAATAAAGAATCCTCTGCCTTAATCTGGAATAGAGAAAAATTATTTAGTAAAATTAATAAATCATCAGCAATTCGGAGCTTCCTCAAAAAACACTTAAACCAACCGAACACTACCTAACAATGAAAACAAATGCCACGAGAATTCATCCTCTTTTCACGCCAAGGACAAACCAGCCCCAACTTCACCAGTTTACACGACGCAGGAAGACTCGACATAGTACACGAATGCATCATCAGCAGCCTCTTCCTCTCCCACGGCTTACGCCGAGACACATCCTTCCACGCTATCCTCAACGGACCCCCAAACCCACCCCTGCACATCAAAATCGACGGCACAACACTCCACGATGTACGCACCGACATCGAAACGTGGCAGCAAATCCTCAAAAAAACAATCGCCAACAAACCCCACCCAGGCATCACCGCAGACAAAACAGCATTCGAAACACTACTCAAAACTAAAGCACAAACAAACCAAATCTACGTCCTCGAAGAAGACGGCAAAAACATAAACAAAGCCGCTATCCCCCCAAACAGTCTCTTCATATTAGGCGACCACGTTGGATTACCCAAAAAAGCCGAAAACTTCGCCTTGCGTTACGGCGAAAAAATCAGCCTCGGCAAAACCCCATATTTAGCCGCCACATGCATAACCATAATCAACTACGTAATCGACCAACAGCAAACCTAAACCTCACTCTTAAAATGCTCCCAGCCCCGAGCTTCAATCAGACGCTTTTCACCCCCTACATGAAAGAAAATCCCGCGTTCGCCAGTAACCTTCCCAATCGGCAAAAGACACCCGCCAACCGCCTCTACCGCAGCAGCAGCCTTAGCACAAAGATTAGCCTTAACAGTTACCACCAACTCGTATTCTTCACCACCGTAAAGGGCCAAATCCAAAGCATCAAACCCATTAAGCTCCGCAAACCGAAAAACCTCTTCCGCCATGGGTACCCTATCCAAAGCAAACCCCACGTTACTCATACGAGCAATTTCATGTAAACTCCACGCCAACCCATCACTAGAATCGATGGAAGCAGAAACCGCGCCGCACTGACCCAGCGCCAACCCCTCTGGCAACCTTGCTTTAGGCATGTAAACCGCCTGCAACAAACCCTCCCGCAACTCATTCGGTGCCGAACACCTTTCATCAAGCAGCAACCGCAAACCAGCCGCCGATTTGCCAAAAGAACCAGTAACAGCCAAAACATCCCCCGGACAAGCACCACTGCGCAGCATAAGCTTTCCCTGCTCCGTGGACCCAAACAGCGAAACTGAAACGACCAAATCCGATGCCTCATTAGTGTCTCCGCCCACAACATAAGCCCCGTATTCACGAGCGCCAGCATTTAAGCCATCTGCAATCTGTTCAATATCCTGCCGCGTCAAATCCCTCGGCAACCCTAACGCAACCAACACCGCAACCGGAGAAACCCCCTTTGAAGCAAAATCACTCACATTCATCACGATGGATTTACGAGCTGCCTGCCAAAGACTCATGCCACTAGGCACATCGGTTTTGCCAACAAGCATATCCGTCTTCAAAACAGCTAAACGCTTACCCCCTAAACCCACGGCAGAAACATCATCCCCAAAACTAACAGGCGAATCAGGCATCAACTCCAAACGTCGCCTAATAATCTCAATAATTTCATGCTCTCCTAAAACCGCAACCGATGCCCTCCCCGATTTGCCAACACTCATCCAACAACCTCCACAAAAACACCAAACACAAATTACATAAACAACATTTAAAACTAATGCCATAAAACTAGTGCTAAATATCCCAGATAACCTGTGAACATTTAAAAATTTGGAAACCATTCAATAGCCACAAGCGCCTCGATAGCTCAGCCCGGTAGAGCGGCTGCCTCGTAAGCAGCAGGCCGCGGGATCAAGGCCCGCTCGAGGCTCCACCCATGTACTGGATGTATTTGTGTTGTTCAATTCGACGGGTTGACTGCTAATAAGCAAGGTTTATTAAATGATGCGACTCTGGTTATTTTTGCGAGGCAACAGCAAATGCGTCTTTTTTCGCAAGGTTCCGAGGCAAAGCTTCAATGCCCCTACAAGGGATGCGAGAAGCATTTTGATAAGCCAACCGTGATTACGGACAATTCCGTGATCCCACGCCAGACGCATTTCGCCTGCCCCTACTGCATGTCCAAACTCGACATTGAAACACAGAACAACAAAATAGTAGGCATAAAACCCACCGAATACCCAATGGTCTTTGATTCCCCAGCAAAGTGCGCCCATTTCAACGGACTCCTCAACGCACCGCCAAGTGCCAAGCTCTCCCAGGATGAATGTTTGGTCTGCCCCAAGGTTCTCCAATGCAACATACGCAAAATATAAAAAATTCTCATCTCAATAACCGCTGACCCTTGGAAGAAAGGGATGAGCTGAAACTTGCATTTTGGCAGTTCTTTTAAGATAAGCCGATCTAAGTTTTTAACAAAGTGTAGTCATCTTTTTAGAAACCGCGTACTTGTAAGGTTTCTTTAGAAACACAATTTTTTCGTTTTCTGAGCTATGGACGATATTATAGAATTGACACCTTGTGCCTTATGTACCATTCACCAGACGGACAAAGCCTCCTATACTTGAATCATGGAAGACATCTTAGGATTCAAAGATTAAACGGCCATAAGCGGGTTGCTGGCCGACATTGGCAAGGTTTTTATGATCCATCCGAAATTATGTGTTTCCAGCAACAGTCTGGGGCTGTCGGCTAGCTTGGTCTAGGCTTGTAGACTTGGGCTCTATAGACCCCGGTTCAAATCCGGGCAGCCCCATTTAACGATTCCAAACCCCTTTTAAATGTGAAGAGTTTTTGAGAGAACGAGAGTTTTTTGAAAAGTTAAAAATTTATTTAGAAGCGAA
>JAOZHX010000025.1 GCA_026014665.1 Candidatus Bathyarchaeota archaeon | reverse complement strand
ATTGGGAAAGGGCTGAACGATGGTACCCTGGTTTGTTGATCAAGTAAAGTACCAAGAATATTAAGTAAGCAATTAACTGCAGAAAAAGTATACAATAAAAAGAAAAAAGCAGTAGTCCTTCTGCTTATGAGCATTGCAACCTTTCGGCGGCGCCACTCCCGATTCCACAAACTACCGGTACTTGCTGTCTAACGTTGATCCCAAATACACTTGATTGCTTTGTTTTCACAGGCTAAAACGCATGGTGTATTGTTTGTTTCTGGTTTGCAGGCGCTACAGGTATACTTGATTTTTTTGCGGTGGTCTTCGCTGACCACAGCCAAGGTTTTGTCTTCTAGGTCGACGAATTCTGTTTGAAGTTGGAGCGCTTTTTGCGGGCAAGCGTTTACGCATTTGCCACATCCATCGCATCTGTCTGAGTCCACTACTATGTAGTATTCGCCTGAACCGTCGATGTAGCCATAATGCGTAATCAAATTCTTCGCCTATGCCTTCTGCGCTTTCTCATAGAGCGCCTTAGCGAACAAAGCTGCGCCATACGCGCCTGCAACCATAGGGTCTAATCCACTATCGTCTCGCCAACGGGGCATCGGCAGGGTTTTCACGCCCAAGATGATTTCGATGCGGCTGACCACGCCGATGTTTTTTGATTGCCCGCCTGTAATCACGAGTTCCCTCTCTAAGCCTACGCGGTTTATGAGGTTTGCCATACGAACAGCCATAGCTCGAGTGTAAGCGGCTAGGACTTTCTCTTTGGACCACCCCTTCCGCAAGAGCCCCATGGCTTCGGTTTTTGCGAAGGCAACACACGTACAGCTAACTGGTTCAGGTTCCTTTTCTACTTTGAGGGATATGTCGCCTATGTCTTCGATGGGTATCTGAAGCAAATCCGCGAAAACTTCCATGCCTCTGCCGGTTCCTGCCGCGCACTTGTCGTTCATCAGGAATGAAACGACTTTGCCTGTTTCATCTATGCGGATAGCTTTGATGTCTTGTCCACCGACATCGAGCACAGTGCGGACGCTGGGTCCCCAAATGTAGTTTGCACCTTTGGCATGACAAGCGATTTCTGTTATGGCTTTGTTTGCCATGGGAACGTTGACTCTGCCGTATCCTGTGCCAACGATGTATTTGAGGTCGCTGGCTTTTAATCCTGTTCCCTGTAACGCAAAATTCAACGCTTTGCTGGCGCTTTCTGGGCTGTTGCTGCCAGTGCGGGTTATGCCCCAACTGTAGGCTTGACCGTTTATCATTATGGCTGCTTTGGACCCGACCGAACCAACGTCTACGCCTGCGGTGATGATGTCTTTGCTTGACCATTTCATGTTAGGCATGATTCGTTGGTATTCTTGCCAACGCCAGTATTCTAAACCTTTAACGGTGCTTGGTTTCTTCATTTTGCGCCCTCCTTAGCTCTGGTTGCAGCAATAAGTGCAGCGCCTAATGCACCAACATAATCAGGGTACTCGGGTATTAATACGGTTAACCCTAATTTTCGATTCAGCGAAGCCACAAATCCTTCATCTTTAGCTACGCCACCGACGAGAACCACTTCTGGGTTTATGCCTAACCTGTGCATCATGGATGAAATGCGGTCAGCCATCGCATCGAATACTGCGCGTGCGATTTCAGGTTTAGATTCTTGACGGTGAATCAAAGAGACAACGTCGGATTCGCCGAATATGACGCAGGAAGCATTTATTGGGCTGGCTCGCTCGGCTTTAAGGGCAAGCGGTCCCATTTCCTCTAATTTAACTTCGAGAGCTCTTGCCATAGCTTCGATGAAGGCTCCGGCGCCTGCTGCACATCTCTCGTTCACTACAAAGTCGGTCATGACGCCTTTCTCGTCGCATTTTACGGCTCGAGCTTCTTCGGCGCCGACATCTATTATTGTCCGTGCCTTTGGAAAGAGGTAGACACCTGCTTTTGCGTCGGCGCCCATCATGCTTACGGTTCCTGCATTGTAGGGTGCCATTTCCATTGCTGAACCCGTGGCGATGAAGGCTGCTACGTCGGAGAGTTTGAGGTTTGCTGAGGTTAGCGCTTCTTGAACTGTTTGTTCAGCTGCTTTGGTGGGGTCGAAGCCTGCGAAGGCTTGTGCTCTAGCTATGGCTGCTCCGTCTTTGAGGACTACTGTTTTTATTCTTTGTGTTCCGAGGTCAATTCCAACTGTTATCATATTAGAAATCCACTCGTGCAGTTAGCATTTCAAGGAACGCTTCAACGCGTGTTTTCATCTGTCCGACGTCTTCTCTAGTGTATTCGGTGTCTAAATAGTATATTGGCACGTTAATCTTGTCTAGGGCTTTTTTAACTCGAGTATATTCCATGGCGTAGAGCATGCAGCCACGGACCACGTAATAGATGACGCCTTGCACGTTCCACTCTTTTACTTTGTTGAGGAGCCAGTTGATGCGGTCTTCGTTGCCGTCTTGACTGGTGAAGCAGGGGCAAGTGGAAGCCATCAAGTAGCGTTCACCGATAGCGTTTAACATGTCATCCATCGACCATTCGTCTACGCCTATGGGGTCGTTTAGGATGCGTTCACCGCTGCATTGCTCATCTGCTACTATGATGCCGCGAGGGTTTGCTTCTTCAACTAGTGTCGGCAGTTTCCAGTTGTCTGGCCAAAACATCGGTGTACCAGTAACCAGTACCCTGGGCGTATCTGGCGGGCAAACCCAATCTTTACGTTCTAATCGCTTCTCAAGTTCATCGCATAACGCTTCGGTTTTTTCCGTCCAACGTTTCTTGTCATCCCAAACGTAGGCTTGGTTAACAAGCATGGCGTCTCTGCCCATGATGACAGGTGGTCCTTTGCGTAGGTCTTGGAGTCGCCGGAATGCTTTTGTTGCTCTATGGCTGGTTTCGATTGCTTCTTTTAATTTTTTGCGGGTGATTTTATTGCCTGTAAATTTTTCTATTTGAGTTTTCATGTGTTTTATTTCGTCCTTCCAGAAACGTAGTGATTGAGTGGAGTCTTTTACGCGGGGGATATTCATGCCCCAGATTGGTTTATAATCGCTTAGGATTTCGCTGAGTTTGGTCATGCCATCACAGGTTAGAACACTGATTAATGCGTCGCTTTGTTCAAGGAAGGGCGAGAGCTCAATCATTTTTGCGCCTATGGTTGAGCGTAGAACTGGGCAGACCTCAACTGGAACAACGCGGTCACCCAGCTTGGAAGTGTCATACCATCCTGAATTCACGCGGACTGGAATGGCGTCAGCTGCCAAAATCAACTCTGTTGGAGCAAAGAGACACATGTAACCGATGACTTTTTTGCCCTTTTCCTTCTCTGCTTGAATTTCTTTTTGCCGTTGACCAAAAAGATCAGCGATATCATCGAAGTACTTCATGGCTTCAGGACGGTGAGGATCTGCCTTTTTCATGCGTTCGATGTTTTCGGCGATTACTCTTTGGGAAGCCGCTTTGATGGTGCTTCGAAGTTCATCGATTTCTTTTCTTGGCATTTCAGGGGTATATTTTTTTTCTAAAGCTGCCTTATTCAATATTTTCTCCTCATTCACTCTTTGATGGTTCTAACCAGTTTCTTGACGTAAACGTTGACTTGTTACCTAGCTTCAACTGCAGTGTTCCCTCGTAGGGGCACATTTCGACGCATCTAGCGCAGACCATACATTGGGATGTCTCTATTTTTCCGCCTTTCTGGTCGTAGACTTCGTTAACTTGCAGGGGGCAAACTCGTTTGCAGACGCCGCACTTAGTGCATTTTTCTTCATCTTTGTAGATATGAAGCAGAGGCGCCCACTTAAAAGCCTTAAATCTGTTAATAACCCCTAATGAAGCACCCGTAGGGCAGAAGCGGCACCAAACTCGTCGGATGAAGAAACCGCCGATGAGCGTGACAGTGACGAAGGCTAAAAGGAATATTTGACCTATGTTTTCACCCATGAAAGCAATGATGTCCTGTGCGTATGCATAACTAAAGTTGATGTCGTTGATAATCAACTGTCCTGTCCACGGGACAACATTGGGTATCATGGGATCTATCAGGACGCTGTAGGGTCTAAAAGGCCCAGCCAAAAGCCGTGCCATCATGACTGCAAAATCGAAGTTTTGGGGTGGATCAAGCAACCACAATGCAATGGGAGTGAGCATAAAAAACAGGAATATGGCGTATCTTGATTTATGCAATGCCCTGTTTAGTCTATCAGGGATTATGCGGTAACGTTTTTTGAGTGCTTTGCGAAGCATACTCTCTAAATCCATGATTAAGCCGAAGGGGCAAACCCAACCGCAGTAGAATCTACCCAGGAAAAGAGTTACTACAAAAAGACCAATCAACACATAGAGAAGCGGGATTGAAAAAGTGAAGAAATAGAATAGAGCTGCAAAGGCAACTGCTTGGATAACAAGCCTAAGGAAAGTTACCTTTGTGGCGAGGTTTTTCTTCCAGATGAGAACTGCAAGTATGCCAGCTATGCCCAATCCCGCAAGCACGGTCAGTCTGAGTATGTCTCCAATAAGTTGCCAATCCATTTTTTCACCATCATATGGCACTTAGAGAGCTTACTATTGTTAGCGCTCCCAACCCGATTAAAACCGCGGCACCTGCCATTGAAATCCATTTCCGAAACAAAGGCGCCTTGTTTAGCAACCAACCTGTCACTCCGCCCAACAGCAATAACGGTGAAATAGCGGTTCCTAACCCAAACAAAATCGCCAGAGTCATGCTTCCAAGCGGACTAGCGACTGGTAATGCATAAAGCAATAGTAACGCTAATAGCGGGGGGCAAATGACTAGCCCTCGGCTTAAGCCAAGCGAGAATGCACCGAAATCAAACCCAAACCTATTCAGCCTTTTCATCGATGCCAAGGTGGAGGTGCTTTGCAGGCTGCAGTCCACTGGTTTTCTTGCTTTAAGTAGAAGGGTTATACCAATCACTATGGTTATGGCGCCAAAAACCATTGAAGAGTAAACCTGAAAGGGTCTTATGGCATCTTGAACCGCTAAAGTAACCAATTCGCTAAAGAACCCGATTAAAGCCCCGATCAAAGCGTATGCCAGTATTCTGCCAGAGCTAAAAAGCAACGTTGCTTTGACGCCTTTGCGGAAGTCGGCGCCGGTGCCTGCGATGTATCCTGCTACATAGGGCAGACAGGCGGCAGTGCAAACCCCTAATCCATAAAGTAATCCGATGGTAAATGACCCCAAATATGGATTGGAGATTTCTGGCGTTAAGGACATAGGGGGCTTCCTTTAATTTTTAATAACCCAATAAATGAGGGGGAAGCAATTTAAATCTTACATATATTTTGCACTTTATTGTTCAATAAACTGATTAACAATTCTAATAAGCAAAGAAGGTAAAAATGGGTTGTTTATGGGATGATCCGTGTGTTGTATTGTTGTATGTACGCTAAATGTGCTGCGTCGTATGGATAGCTTTCTGCTGTGGAATAGGGGAATCCGCTCATGGCGATGAATGGCAAGGGGTTTACAGTAAAATCAAACCCGTAACCCCATTCTCCCGGAGGGTCTTTGAACCAGCAGGCGACAACAAAGAAGTAGTCGCGTTCCATACCTTCTTTAACGGGTTCAAGGTTTGCTGTGGAGAATTGCATGTTAACTTGGTCGCCTTGTCTGCCAATCACGTACATGTCGTCTGCAGCTTGCATTAGTTCGGTAACGTCGCCGTATCTGGTGAATGCGCCTGAAGATTTTGACTGTGTATCCCAGAGTTGACTTAGCGTTGCTGTGGTGGGTGTGATTTTTTGTATTGGTATTGGTTGCTTGGGTGTTATGTCGATGCCGATGTAGTCGTAGGTTACGTTCCAGAAGTTAGTGAACCTTACTTTGTAGTCGGTGACGCCTTCGGGGAACAAGCCGGTTAAGTCTACGATGAAGGTTCGAGCGTTGTAGTCTGATGGCAGCGGTATTTGTTTGTCCTGCGGGGCACGTATCCAGTTTCCGTTTGCGTCCATAACTTCCATGTAGGGTGCGGGCATGACTTGCGTTCCGTTAGGCACCAGTCCTTGGGCGGCAGCAGTCTTGAATAGGTCTAAGTAGGCATAGTAAGTATCTGCAGAGCCCCAGTCAACCATACCTGTAATTACAAGTTTCACGCTTGATGCGCCTGAAAGATTGCCCAGATCTAGGGTCAGCTGGTTCTGTATTATGTTATCCCACGACGGACTCTCGATTCCGTTGATGCCGGGAGTGAAAACGCCATCTTTGTATAATATTTGTGCTAACACGTCTTGCCCTTTCTCGTTGGTGGCGCTAACTGGAGTTAACAAGGTGCCGTTGGTTACTGTGTAGATTTGTCCAGTTTCGCCTTTGTTGAGGTAGTTAGTCATAGAGGTGTAGACGTCGGTGCCGATTGGGTGATCAACAACTAACATGTATGCTGCGTCTAGATAGAAGAGTTCATCCCACTGCTGCGTGAGAGTCATGTCAAAATAGCCGTTATTGAGTGCAAGCACGTTTTTGTCAAGCTTGACGTAATCCCAGGGGTTTCCGCCTCCGAATACGATTGTGCCGTCGGAGGTGATGTAGCTTATGTACCCTAGCCAACCGGGGTTTGAGACGTCTGTTACGTACGAGTAGCCGTTGCCGTTCCAAATGTAAAGAGACGGGCAGGATGCGTATCCGCTAATCAACTGGTAAGTTACAACTAGGATTAGTTTTCTGTCCAGGTTGAATGCTCTATTAGGCGTATTTACGCCGTCATTCCAAGATGAAAATGCCAAGACACCTGTGCCAACATCAAAGGGGTTGGGTAATTCAATGTAGTATTCGCCGACTGGCAGAAGTTCCGTGTAAGGAGTTCCGTGTTCCACTCCGTTTAGTTTAAAGGGCAAGGATTTGGAGCCTCCGCCCGACCTGTTGATGGTGAGGGTGTGATAGCCCGTTTTTACGATTGTGAAGGAACCGCTTAAGGTGTTAACTTTAATTGTGTGCTTGCCCTCGGTGCTCGCACTAACGTTGAAACTCACGGTTTGTGTTTCTTTGGCTTCTAACTCTATTACCTGTGACTTAACCATAATGTCATCTACCATGATTCGAATAAGGATTTTATCTGCTTCTGAGGTGGGGTTCTCTGCCGTAACCGTCAGCGTCACTGGTTCGTCGACCCAGACCTCATACGGGTCAACTTTTAGGCTTGACAGGATTATTTTGCTTGATTCAGGAGGCGGGGTATTGATTATGAAAAAACCAGTTAAGTCGCCGATCGTAACGTTGTAAGTTCCCTCCAGCATTTCAATGTCGCTGAATTCAACGATTTCACTGGAATTACCCGCTAGCGTCAGGTTAGCGGTGTCTTTTATGGCATCGTTGATTTGCAGGTTCACTGTGAGGTTGCCCTCTAATTCGCCGATGTTTGTCACGTTTACCGATATTGCAACGGCTTCTCCCGCATAAGCCTCATTAGGGCTGATTACTAAGTCGGTAAGGATAAACTTTGCAGGTTTAGAACCTCCACCGGTCACAAGACCTTGGTCTTGGAAATACAGGTAAAGTCCTGCGGCTGAACCTACGATGATGAGGTCGATAACAAGAATCGCTTTCAATTTAACGATGGCTGAGCGGGATAGCATCTTCTTTCACTCTTGCAAATATACACTACCGTTAATATTCAGAGGTGAGCATTAAAGTTTGTGTGAATAAAAGCGCTTAAGAATAGAGTGATTAGCGAGCTGTTTTAAATCTGAAATGTTTGGTTGCCTGAATAGCTATGCATCGATAATTTAACATTCAGGTTCTATGTGAACCGTAACGATGGCGTTTGCAAAATGTTCTTTCGTTTCTTTCTCGATGAGCGAGGCTATTCTATGGGCTTCACTAACTTGAACTTGCTTGGTGAAGCAACAATCTATGTTTATGTAGCGTTTGCCCTGAGCAACGTAAGTCACCACCCGCTTAATCCTCAGGTTACCCCTAATGCCCCTTGCAATGTCATTGACGAGCTTTACAAGTTGGGGTTCGTTGATTTGTGTTGCGGGCACCGCAACTCCGGAAGGCTCCAAATGCACGGTTACGTTTTCAAGAGGCTTGATTTCAGCATGCATTCGGCTTTCTATGGCTTCGGCGATTTTATGTGCTTCTTCCACTGAAAGCTCCGGATTAACGTATGCATGTAGTGTAATGTAGAGTTTACCCCCAACGTAGTTGGTTTGTATTTCATGCACTTCCTTCACTCCGTCAACAGTGGCTAATTTCTCTACCAAAAGGTCCATTTTTCTCTCTTTATCCGAGGGCTCAATGTGGATGGTGGCATCAACGTTACCTAAATTGTCCTTTAAACAACCTTCAATTTTTGAGGCTAAAGTATGAGCTTCCTCAAGACTCATCAGGTTTGGAACCTGCACAGATGCTTCGACAAAGATTTTGGAGCTCACTTTACGCACTTTCAGGTTCTCAACCCTTACGACGCCCTCGCATGAAGCAATCAGCTTCTTTGTTCGCTGAACTAGCTCTATTGAGGCTGTGTCACTGAGTTCAAATATACTGGTTCTAACCAACTTAACGCTCAAATAACTAAGCATTGCACCGAGAAAGATTGAGGCAAAGGCATCTCCGGTGCCAAAGCCTAAAGTGGCTAAGCCAAAGCCTAAGAGGGCAATGAGAGTTGAGCCCAAATCTGAGATGGCATCGTAGAGACCTGCCTTCATAGAGGGACTTTGAATGTGCTGGCTTTTTCTGAAAACCGTTACCCTAAGCGAAGCAATAAAGAGTGCATAACCTATAGCGACAAATCCAGCCGTTTCAGCGCCCTGAGAAATCTGCGTACCCCCTATTATTCTGAGGGCTGCTTCATAGAAGACTAAAAGGGCAACCCCGATTAAGACGATGCCGCCGATGAGTCCGCCGATTGTTTCGAATTTTTCGTGACCATATGTGTGTTCTTCATCAGGAGGCTTCATTGCGGCTCGAACGGCAAAAAACAGCATAATGGTTGATACAGTATCTAAGAGCGCGTGTAAACCGTCGCTTATAATGGCTAAACTGTTCACCAATAAACCGATCGAGACCTCAACTATTACAACGCTAAGGATTGCCACAGCTGAAGTTTTGAGCGCAGCAAGTTTGTATTTTCCCTCAGAGCCTTGCATTGTAATAGTCTATTTAAGCTCGTGATAAGGGCGATTTAAGAATTGTGGGCTACATTGCATTATTATTCATGTGGCTAAATATGTGCCGGCATATCTCTTAATTTAAATAATCAATCTGTAGATTTTGTTAGGCAATGAGGTTCACAGCGCTTTTCCGCGGAAATTCAGCCGTTTTAAGAGGCAACTTCCTGCTTATAACGATAAGCTGGATTATCATGTTTTTTGCACAGCCTATCCCTGATACGTACGCAAGCCTGTACTATTTACATTTAGGCGCCGACGTCTTCCTCATCTCCGTTCTAGGCTTTGTTGGATCCATTGCAGTTGCACTTGTGCAGTTTCCAGGGGGCTACTTGGCAGATAAGCATGGCAGACGCTGGTTGATAGTTTCAATGACTTTCGGGTTAGGCATAGGAACCTTGTTTTTCATTCTTGCGCCGTCTTGGCCAATCCTTTTGATAGGTTTGCTTATACAAAACTTGTGTTCGATTTACGGTCCAGCCTTGATGGCTATGGTATTTGACAGTCTGCCGCCAGAGAACAGGGGGGCTGGTTTTAGCTTTCAATCCGTGATTTCAACCCTAGTTCTCTTGCCTGCACCTCTCATTGCCCAGTATTTGGTTGCCACCTTTAACTTTGATTTAGGCATGCGCATAGCCTACACCGTGGTGGCGTTAACGTATTTTGGAATTGCGATCC
Organism: Candidatus Bathyarchaeota archaeon; assembly: GCA_026014665.1. Lineage (GTDB taxonomy): Archaea > Thermoproteota > Bathyarchaeia > Bathyarchaeales > Bathycorpusculaceae > Bathycorpusculum. The sequence continues at coordinate 83,115 of JAOZHX010000025.1, read as the reverse complement.
TAAGGCTTAAACTCAAAGAAACGTTACCTCCTGAAGATACACAGGAAAAACCAGGCATCATAAGAGCGCTTAAATCTTACCCCCAATACGTAAAGGAAGGCATCACTGTCTGGCGAAAAGTTCCAAAGTCAGCCTTCAACCTGTTTTTAACCATAATAGTTGCAAATGGGTTGGTGGTTAGCTGTCAAGTTTACTTTGTGGTTTACGCCACAGAAATTCTTGGCTTGACCAAAGCAGAGTGGGCTTTAGTGCTAGCTTTCAGGTACTTAACCATAGCAATTCCAGCCATCATTGCAGGGTTCAGCATGGATGTTTTTGGCAGAAAACGCTTCTTAATCTTGGGCTATTTGCTTTACGCGCCAGGTATGCTACTTTTTGTGTTCGCAGATTTCTACATGATGCTGGCGGCTTTCTTTCTCTTCGGTTTAGGCAACCTCCTACAACTTAACAGTTATCAAGTTTTGATGGGTGATTTAGTGCCCAGAAACCTAAGGGGCACAGTTACCGGCTGCTTACAATTCTTCATGTTTATTATGCAAGCAGCATTTCAAATAATAGTTGGCGCGATTTATGCATTTGTTTCTCCTCAGGTGCCATTCCTGTTGCTGGCTGCATCTGCTATTCCACTTTTTGTATTCGTATTGTGGAAGGTTCACGAGCCAAGCATTAAAGAAGCCTAAAACTTGAATCGATAGGCATTTAGGTTACAAGATAAGTATTACTGCAAACAGTTGATGCACGATGGCTCCTATAACAAAGATAAGCCAAATCTTAGATGGCAAATGTACAGACCAAAAAATCGCCGTGCGCGGATGGGTTTACCGCAAACGTGAAAGCAAAGAACTCATTTTCCTGCTTATCCGCGATTCAACCGGCGTAATCCAATGCACGGTCAAAAAAACTAGCCCTGCATGGAACGAAGCCCAAAAACTAACCATAGAATCCTCCCTTTCCTTAGAAGGCACAGTCAAAGAAGATAAACGTGCCCCAGGCGGCTATGAAATCAACTCTGAATTAGTTAACATCATTGGTTTAGCAGAAACTTTCCCCATCGCTAAGGACAAAAGTGAAGAATTCATCCGTGATATGCGACATCTCTGGTTGAGAAGCCGTAAAATGAATTTAGTCATGAAGGTTCGTGCCGAAGTTTTAGAGGCAACCCGCAAATATTTCAAGCAGCAAAATTATACCGAGGTATCTCCGCCCATGTTCATCTCAGCTGCAGTAGAGGGCGGGTCAACACTGTTCGGCTTAAAGTATTTTGACCAAGATCTCTATTTGACTCAAAGCAGCCAGCTCTATCTTGAAATTCTAATCTACTCTTTGGAAAACGTTTATTGCATCGCGCCTTCTTTCCGTGCGGAAAAGAGCCGTACCATCCGCCACCTCACAGAGTACTGGCATATTGAAGGTGAGTGGCCTTTCGCTGACATGGATGATCTTATGAAATTTGAAGAAGGATTAATGACACATGTTTGCCAAACTATCGCCAACACCTGCCAAAAAGAGTTCAAGGAATTAGGAGCTGACATCGAAAAACTCAAAGCTGTCCAAACACCATTTCCACGGATAACTTACCAAGAAGCCATCGAGCAGCTCAAACCTGCGAACCCAGCATTAACTTGGGGTTCAGACTTAGGCTATGAAGACGAGAAAGTTTTAGCTGATAAATTCGGCAAACCCTTCTTCGTCTACGATTACCCCACTGCCATTAAAGCGTTCTACTGCAAAACCTACAGGGAACACCCAGAAATCGCCATGTCCGTGGATATGATGGTGCCCCGCATAGGCGAAATCAGCACTGGCGGTGCAAGAGAAGAAAACAAAGACATTTTAATTCAACGTATGAGGGAACAGGGCTTAAAACCCGAAGATTACGAATGGTATCTGGACCTTCGCCGCTATGGCACGGTCCCACACGTTGGCTTCGGCATGGGTTTGGAGAGGCTCTTGGTTTGGATGCTGGACTTAGACAACATCATAGACGCTATCCCATTCCCCAGAACTACAAGAAGGTTTTACCCCTAAACTTAACCATAAACTAACGATATGTTGAAAAAGCATTAGCCAAGCAACAGCAAAAGCCAAAACCTCTTTCATCTACAACCAACATCACAGCCACTTCAAAAGTCAATAATTTCCTAGCGGTTGCCACATAGGTGTCCTATCTCTTTATTGTCCATTCATTGGGTTGTTTTTAACACCGTTTCCATCCCTTTACGATGTATCAATCTTAGGCTTCTTTAACATGCTTCCACACCCACACCGCAGCATTTCCAACATGGAGCCATGTTGGGCGTGTGGTGTGGTTTCTTGTGCCACACCGGAAAAGGCAAAGAAAAACAGCCCGAACCCAAAAAGCAACCAAACCCGCAAACCATCTTGTGGCAGCCTAAGAACTGCTACACCCACATAAAGCTTAAGGTGCAAGCATCCATTGAAGCGCAACCAAGGAAAATTGAAGTTAGGAGAACGTTTAAAAGCATTGGCGTAGAGTTGTTTTAAACCTAAAAGTTACAGTAACGTTTATTATAGAATAGTGAAATCTTGAGTGTGCGGTCAATATGGGAATAAAATCTTGGTTAACGCAGGCGGCAAGAACTTTAAAGCTAGCCTCAAAACCCGACAGAGAAGAGCTTTGGCTCTCGATTAAAATCAGCCTCTTGGGAATAGGCGCAGTCGGCTTAATTGGCTTCGTTATCAAGCTCCTATCATTCGCCATCGGTGGCGCAACCACCGGAACCACAGGTTAGAAGTGAAACAGGTTATGGATAAAAAAGAAGAGCTTTCCGAAGTGAAGATTTTTGCAGTTAAAACAACTACGGGGCAAGAACGCAACGTAGCACGGCTAATCGCATCCAAAGTCGAAATGGCCCATATTCCCATAAAAGCTCTTCTCGTCCCCGACACTCTCAAAGGCTATGTTTTCATAGAAGCCGACGGCCCACACCTCGTGGAAGAAGCCATCGCTGGAGTCAGGCATGTGCGCTCTCGTATTCCTGGACTTATAAACTTCAGCGAAATCGAACGCTACATCGTGCGCAAACCCGTCATGGAAGACCTCAACGAGGACGACGTGGTTGAAATTACCGGCGGGCCTTTCAAGGGTATGCGTGCAAAAATCACCAGACTCGACAAATCAAAAGGCGAAGTTACCTTAGAATTGCTTGAAGCAACATTTACTTTGCCCATCACAGTACATTCAGACTATGTAAAACTAGTTGAAAAAGCAAAAGCATAAAGGAGAAAACCATAAAATGCCCGAAAAGAAAGTTGTAGAATTAATAGTCAGCGGCGGACAAGCCAATGCAGGTCCACCTTTGGGTCCAGCTTTGGGTCCATTAGGCGTCAACATAATGGCTATTGTCAACAAAATCAACGAAGTCACAAAAGAATACGCTGGAATGAAAGTTCCAGTCAAAATCAGCGTTGACCAAGAAGATAAAACCTTCGAAGTAACTGTAGGCACCCCAACAGCTTCTGCATTAATCGTTGCTGAACTAAAAGTGGAGAAAGGTTCAGGAACGCCAAACTCTGTTAAAGTCGGCAACTTATCCATGGATCAAATTATCCGCATAGCAAAAATTAAAGCTCCCCAGCTCTTATCACCCACCATAAAGAAGGCAACAAAAGAGTTGCTCGGCACCTGCGTTAGCCTCGGCGTCACCGTTGAAGGCAAAGACCCCCGCCAAGTCCAAACAGAAATAGACGCTGGTAACTATGATAGCCTATTTGGTAGCGACTAATGATGGGCGAATATTTTTATAATGGGTTTCTAAATCCCTATTGGCACGAGGCTTAAAAATGCCCCTAGACAACAAAACCATATCTGAAGCGATAAAACAGGCAAAGGAAAAAGCTGGTGAGAAAAAATTCAACCAGACTGTCGACCTCATACTAGACATTACAGAAATCGACATGAAAGCACCTGAAGGTAAAATTCAAGAGGTAGTTGAACTTCCGCACGCAACCGGTAAGCCTAACCGCATCTGCGTTATTGCTTCAGGAGAATTTGCCCTGAAAGCAAAAAACGCTCAAGCAGATCGAGTCATCGAACGCACAGACCTAGATGCGTTAAACGGCAAAAAGAAAGACCTGCGGAAACTCGCCACCGACTACGATATATTCATTTCCGAGGCGCCACTGATGCCGCTGGTCGGTAGAATTCTGGGTCCAGTTTTAGGTCCTAGGGGAAAAATGCCTATTCCCGTTCCACCAACCGCAGATATTAACGCCCTAATCTCTAAACACCGCAAAACCGTAGTTGTCCGCATGCGTAACCAACCCATCATCCAGGTTCCAGTCGGTTCTCAACAGATGAAGGATGAAGAACTCGTAGACAACACCATGGCGGTCTTGCGTGTTCTTGATGGCAAACTAAAGCGTGGGCTAAAAAACGTAAAGTATGCTTTTATCAAGACGTCTATGGGCGAACCCGTTAAAATTAAACCTTAAGAGTTTGAAGTACATGCCGTCCCAACAAGTGTTAGAAGAAAAATCAAGCGAAGTAAAAGCAATCAAAGACATATTGAAAGAATACAAATCCGTCGGCATCGCAAGCCTGCAAAAGGTTCGAGCTTCCCAACTTCAAGAACTCAAAAAAACTATGAAGGGCAAAGTCTACTTACGAGTTCTCAAAAACACACTCATAAAAATCGCAATCGAAGAACTCAATCAAGCTGAACTCAAGAAACTCGAGGCATACTTAGAAGGATCAAACGTTTTTCTATTCACAGACCTAAACCCCTTCAAACTTGCCTTGATGCTGGAACGCGGCAAAGTCAAAACCACCGCCAAAGCAGGCGACATAGCAGCTGAAGACGTCGTCATCCCCGCCAGCAACACAGGTCAACCCCCAGGTCCAGTGATCAGCCAACTAAACGCCGTCGGTTTGCCAACACGCATTGAATCAGGTAGCGTCTGGATCAGCAAGGACACCTTGGTGGTTCGCAAAGGCGAAGTCATAAATGAACGCTTAGCAGGCGTCCTCTCCAAACTTGGCATAAAAGCAGTCGAGTTGGGTATTTCCATGCGTGCAGTCTTCGATAACGGCTTAATGATTACTGGCGATCAACTCAAAATCGACATCGCCGCAACCAAAAAAGACGTTGAAGCCAGCAACCAAGAAGCCTTCGCATTAGCCCTCAGCATTGGTTATGCAACCAAAGAAACCATCAAGCCGCTTCTGCAGCAAGCCCACCAAAAAGCGGTCGCCCTCTCGGTCAGCGCAGCCATACCCACTAAAGAAACCATTGCAGACCTCATCCGCAAAGCAAACGCAGAAATGAGTAGCTTGAGTGGTGCATTGGAGAAAGCTGCATCGAAAGTAGCTTAAATCCCATTTGTTTTTTCATTTCTCTATTTTGACTTAAAGAAGTGGCAGCCTTTTTTGCAGGCGAGATTAGAATTAACCCAAGCATTTTCTTAGTTTTGCTGATTCAATCAAGGCTTTCTTGGCTTCAGCATCCTCGTTTTGAATGAAGGATAGCAAGAAGTTATTGGTGAAGTTTTCATGTCTTCGTTGAGAAATTCCTTTTGCCCCCAATTTTATGTTTAGGCAACTTTCTACTGCTCGCAAATCTTCCTGCAAGTTAGAGAGAGAATCGCCGAGTTTTCCTTCGCTCATTCCAACGCGTTTTGAAGTGGCGTGACTCATTTCTTTTAGCATTTCTATGTTTTGCCAAGAAACGTATTCGCCAGCTAAGGATAGGTCCTCTTTTAATTTTACGTAATACTTCTCAAGCTGAGACCATTCTTCACTGCTTAGTTTAGCAAGGGATTGCATGCCTAAAAATTCCGGAGGCATTCCAACGCTGTAGAGGGCAGCTGAGAAGGCAATTGCCCTTGGCAAGCATACTCCAACAACGCATCGGCTATACCCGAAGAGTCCAATGTGGAGTTTACGTGCTCTTCTTTGGGGAACGTATGATGCGACGCTGTTTATGAACGGGGCCATGTTTTCGATTTGTTTTTCATAATCTATTCTGCATTTTTTGAGAATGTTTAGCAGAATCTTTTCTTCTTCAACAGAAATGTCTTGGGGTCGCCCATTTGGAAGCCTTTGGTTGAGGGTTTGTATACTTTCTTGGACTTTTGGGGTTGGGTAGTCATATCTGAAGGCTGATTGGACTGTTACTGTTGAGACACCCCTGTATTCCTGGAGGAAACCGTCGATGTTTTCAGGCGAGAGGTGACCTCGAAAAGGTTTTGAGCCGACTCCCAGAATGGGGTAAATGTTTGTTTGTTGTTCTTTTTCAACTGTTTTGAGTTTGCTAAGCGCTATTTTTGAGAGGAGAACCGCTGAAATTAAACCGTAGTTTAATGCGGGGTCAGACCTTGCTATGAAAACTCGTAGATGATCAGGCTTAACAGCTTGTATGTAGGGTGTTACTATTTTGTCAACGTGCATTATGCTTTCGAAGTCTTCGACCAGAGGGATAATGGAGATGTTTTTAGGTTTGAAATCTCCTATCCAATCTTTTGTTTTTGTGGATTCATATAATAGTTCATTTTCATCCTCTACAATGGCTTTTTTGTAGTAATTGAGAAGCATAATAAGCTCTTTGGCTTCAGTGGAAAAAGGCAAAATAACTTCAAAAATAGGTGTGACTTCCCGCTTATATGCGAGCGTAGCAACATCGTACGCAACTGGGATGTTTTGGAGAGTTTCGACAAGGTATTTTTTTTCTGCCCCTTCAATTCTTGGGTTAGGAATGCGATAAGTTAATCGGACGTCTTCTCCGAGGACATTCTCTGCAAAGAAGTCCCAGTGCTTCTGCAAAAGCTTTCTGACCACTCGGGTGTCCACGTCTTTGCCTTCTGAGTCCCACATGACTTCTTGGCAACCCAGAGTTTTGTATGAGTAGTAGGCTTCATAGACTTCGGTGTTTCCGTTGATTACTTCACCTTCGCTCCACTCTGGAACGTTGGCATTGTCAGGGTGTTGAGTAGACATTGTGCAAGGAATGCACGGAATTTTAAGTCCGTCGTGCTCATCTGGTTTGTTCATCTTGTTTGCCTCAAGCGTATGGTATTTTGAAGCTTTGATAAGATAAAGATTGATGTATTTAAGCTCGTCTTGTTGCGAAGTCAGCTGGCTAACGTTACAGTTATTTCTGTTTTTCTTTCATACCTGTTTTACGGATGAAGACGTGAGATTAACATCGCATCCGAACACTCAAATGAGAATATGCTAATCACCAGCGCCAAGTTTCCATACTGGCTACCGATAATAAAGACGATTGTAAGCAATGGTTTAGTAATTTAAAGCAGTTTTCTCTTTTTTGTTTATGTGATTGAGACGATTTTTGTGGTGCCACATGGTGGTTGATGGGGGCGTTTGCTTTTTGGGTTTGCAACTTTTTCCAACGTCCGTTATGGTGTGGCATAAGCAAGCCACACCACACGCGCAACATGAGTGCATGTTGAAAATGCTGCGGTGTGGGTGTGGAAGCATGTTGGGGAAGCCTTTACACGTTGAAGAGGGAAGGAAACGCAGTTGAGAATGAACAAAGAGACAGAGCTTGCGAATGCAAACATTTTTGCCTGAATTAATGCGCTTACTTATACAAGGTTTACGAGCGAGTTTAAAGGTTAAGTGTCTCGGAAAGAAGCTCTTAGTCAGCGTACCATGCGTTTGTTTTGTTGAGAACTAGTTGAGCACCTGAATGCATTTCTCATCTGCATTTTCTTATATTCCTCGTAGGTCTATGTGCTGTAGGGGTAGAGTTGCTTGAATCGTCTGTATGGCAATCGCATGTCCAATTCCATTTGTTCGCTGAACTGTCTTGGCACATACTTGCTGGCGCCATAAGAATGATACCGGGATTTTGGCGGAGTGCTTTTTCTTTGATTTGCAATTATGACTGCTACAGCTATTATCACTACTAAGCCAAAGATGAATAATGGGGTAAGTGATAGGTTGATAGTTGTAGCCATCCGTTTATCAACCCCTCTATCTACTGGTCGCTTGTTTTTGCTCGGCTTTCACCGGAAGCACCGTTGCGCCTTCGAGTCCTATGACGTTTAAGACATCTGCGGAAGCTGGAACAATGACTTTGGTTTGCTGCGAGAACGTGTCTCGTATGACATCGAGTTTCTTGTTTAGCTGAGCGTTCTCCTTAAAGTAAGAATTTGCCGCTTCAGAAACTAGTTTTACCGCTTTTGCTTGAGCTTCTGCGACAAGCTCAACCGAACGTGCTTGTCCTTCTGCACTAAGGATTGCAGCTTGTTTTCGCCTTGCGCCTTGAGTATGGCGGCTTGTTTTTCTTGTTCAGCAGCTTCTTTGCGGCCTGTCGCGAGTAAGCGGAGTTGGCGTCTTTCTTGTTCGGCGGTTTTTTGTTTGTGCATGGCTGTTTGGATATCTTGCTGTGGATCGATTCTTTGAAGTTCAATGCGGTTGACTTTTGTGCCCCATTTATCGGTAGCTTGGTCGAGGACACTCCTGAGGTCGACGTTGATTTTTTCTCTTGAGGTAAGTGCGATGTCGAGGCTCATCTCTCCAACTATGTTTCTAAGGGTAGTTTGTGCTAGTTTGACTATGGCGAGTTCAAAATCTTCTATTTCATACAGTGCGCGTCTTGCATCGACGACTTGGTAGTAGATGACGGCATCTATGGTGACGACGTTATCTTCGGTAATGATTTCTTGTGGTGGAACGTCAATTACCTGTTCTCTCATGTTTACTCGAAGCATACGCTCCACAAACGGCGTTATCATGCGTAGCCAGGCTCAACGGTTTCCTTGTAGGCGTTGAATCGTTCCACTATGCCCTTTTCGTATTGATTGACTTTTTTGATCGAGCGCGAGAGGAGGACGAGAATTATTATTGTTATTGTGACTCCTACTAAGGTTATTTCTAATTCGTACATTTTCCATTTTCTCCTTCCACTATAAGGCTAACCCCTTCCACTCTGATTACCCTAACTTTAGAGCCTTCCTTTATGACTTCGCAGTAATCAGGTTTTGCCAACCATAGTTCACCACCGATTTTTACGATGCCGCCGTCGATTAGGTCTATATCAGTCTTAGCGATTGCCTCCTTGCCGACTAAGGCATCAACGTTTGTGCGGAGCAGGCTCACGTTGAATCTGTCCAGAGCTCCACCTCCACGAATTTCTTCAATGTTGTAGGTGGCATCTTTTAGATGGTTTAATCGCCTTATGAGCTCTCCGAAGTCATCGCTGTTTAGCTCTACCTCAAGGAGGTAACCATCAGCGCGCCTGTTGAGCTTATAGGTCATACGATATTTTTCCGCGAATTTTGAGAGCAGCTGGGCGAGTTTGAGCTCGTCGGCTTTTACCGTTAGGTTGACTTTCATGGGTATTGCCTATATGTCGATGAATATCGATTAATATTTAAGATTATTGCTGAATATTGATTTGTATCGATTGGTATTCTGATAGATTTGTGATTAGAAAGAAGAGTGATTTGCGAAAATGTTCTTATCATCAGAAAAAAGTAGCAACTTCTTCAGAAACCTTATCTTGAAGCCTGCTCACTATGGCGAGGTAACTCACAGGTTATGATGCTAATGGGAAACATCACAGTAGCCATTCTTGGCGCCCAAGGATACGGAAATAGCCTTGCAAAAAAAGGCACTTCCACAGATATCACGCTCTATAACCTCAAGCGCGATGAAAATACAGTTACCTTTGTTGAACCTACTCGATACCCTGAACGTCTGGCACCGTTATTTTTTGCTTGCTCCTTAGCCGAGAAAGCCATAGTCGTAGTCGACGAAGTCAACGCAAACCTTGGCGAACAACTTGTCATGTTGCAATGCACTGGAATCACGAGCGGCTACTTCCTTTTGCGTAGCTATATACCCAAAGAAAAAATCGTACCGCTCATCAAAGGGACCAGCCTTGAGGCTTTTGAGTTTATCGAAGATGATAGCAACCTGCTGAGGGAAAAACTCTTGGCGAAGGCTGCACAGCAGAAAAACGCCGCGGTTTTAGGAACGGTGGGGACAGTACCGGTGGATCATGCGTTTAACGTTAAAGGCGTAGGCGTGGTAGTGCTTGGCATCGTGGTTTATGGCTCTGTTCAGAAGCATACGCTCATGAATGTCTTGCCTAGTGGAAAGAACACTCAAATTCGCTCCATTCAGAAGCATGATGACGAGTTTGATTGTGCCTGGGAAGGCGATAGGGTTGGGTTGGCATTAAAGAACGTCGAAGTGGAAGATGTTGAGCGGGGCACAGTCTTAACGAATGATCTGGCTGTCAAAAGTTCCTCCAAGCTTCAGGTGCAGGCTTCGTTGGTTAAGTATTGGCAGTTACCCCTCAATGCAGGGATGGTTATGCATGTTGGGCATTGGACCCAATTTGTGACGGCTAAAGTTGAAGCTGTTACAGATAAGGGAGACTGGAGGCAACCTTTCCTAACGCTGACGCTAGATAAGCCTTTGGTTTACCGTCCAGACGATAGGGCGGTGTTGATGTATCTTGAGGGGGCAAAGCTGAGGGTTGCAGGGACTCTCATGCTTTCCTGAGCTATGTCTAGCTATGTCGATCTTCACTGGCAAAAGAGGTTGCTTGGGCTAAGCAATACTGAAATATCATCTTTTTCTTATAACATGCAGGTTCTTCCATGTCTAGAGCGCAAGCACCCGTGACAGTTACCGCTAAAAGGTGGATTGCCATAACTGCGGTAATAGGTTACACCGCGCTCTTTCTTTATTTATTGTTCTTCGTAGGTCTCTCAAACTTGGCGGAAGCCATAAGAAACGTAAATTTGAGCGTTTACTTATTAGCCATCGGTGCGGTGATTGCTTCAATTACCTTTCACTCGCTAGTTTGGTTTAACCTTTTAGGCAGGGTTAACATCAAGTTGAGTTTTCGCCGCACTTTTGTCTTCTACTGGCTGGGAATTTTTGTGGATAACTTGATTCCAGGCGGCTGGTCAGGTGATTTATTTAAGGCTTATTTACTCGGTCGGGAACCAGGAATCGACGGTGGACGGGCGGTTGCTTCAGTGGTTGCTAAGAACATGTATGAGGCAATTTTTAATCTAGCAAACATGGTTGTAGGGCTGATTTTGCTTTTGCTTAACTATAGCTTGGCAGGAGCAATTTTTATCGGAATCGGCCTGATTATGTTCCTTTTAACTGTGCCTTTAATCATTCTGCTAATTGTTAGTTTTCGCCCTTCAGGTGCAAAGAAGCTTATACACAAATTTATCGCTGGTACCAAACGGCTAACACGAAACCGACTGAATTTGTCGAAGTACGAACCTGAAGCAAACAAACTTTTGGATGATTATCATGAGGGCATGAAGATTTTAATTGAGAACCCAAGGATGTTGATTCGCCCGATGATTTTATCTTTTTTTGCTTGGGGCTTTGAGGTTTTGACGCTGTATTTAGTGTTTGTTTCATTGGGATTTTTTGTGGGAGCAGATAAGGTTATTATTGTCCGTTCGATAGCGGGAAATGTTGAAGCACAAGGATACGCATTCGCTGGGTACGCACAAATAATTACAACCGCTCTATACACAGCGTTAGGTGTTTTGCCTGCTGTTGCGGCATCTGTAGCGTTGCTTGGCGGAGTCGTGGTTTTCTGGCTTAAGACGGGCATTTCTTATTTGGCGTTTCATTGTGTGGTTTTCGCCAACTGCGCGAATTATGTTTGTAATGTTGTTAAAGGGACGCCTAGAAAACCCCACTGTGATTGATGATTGCTGTTATGCCTCTTTGGGGCTGAAACTTGGCTGCAAAGCATCACATGCATGTACTTCAAAAAAGTTGGCAACATCTATTTGTTGTGTGGTCTCTTTTGAAGGGAGTGATGTGCCAAGATTTAGAATATGACAATGTCATATATTTACGTGAATACTTTGAAAGAGAAAATTATTCTCTTCTTGCTAATCGCAAGCATACTAATATCATCCAACTCCTTAAACCAAGTTTTAGCCCAAGCAACAGACCTCAGCGCAAGCCCGGCAGGTTGGATCCTACGAATAGAGGTTTCACCGACCAATTAGGTCACCTTGTCCGTAAATGACATCATTGCTATGCCAAAAACGATAATTCCGCAGAACTAACCTGAGCCACCAACATCCTCATCCACACCTCCAACAGACCCTCAGCCAACAATGCCTCCAGCTGAGCCAACATCTACAGATCAACCAACCCTCGACCAACCCAAGAACAAGACCACTCGAATCCCAATCTAAGAGTGCAATGGAAACTTTCCCATCACAGTTGGAATCCTACTAGCAGCGGCAACAGCTATTGGATACCTATTGTTCACCCGTAAAGCAACCGGTCGAAAGCCAATTGAACATGCATTACATTAAACGATGAAAGCTTCATAATCTCCTTAACAACGCGAATTGTCGGGCTTCAAGATACCTAAGCCTTAGAAAAGCCATAAGTTGCATCAAATGAAAAAAGGCTTTGAAACAAAAAAAAGATTGTTAGTTTAGCTTTACGGTTGCGATTTCCGAGAGGTCAGCTAAGTTGTTTAGTTTCACTTGTGCGTTGGATATGGTGTATAATGTGTTGCCGATGTAGAGCGAGCGAACTATGAAGTTTTTCTGTTGATCCCAAATTAATGACTGCTGGTTAAAGAAAGCGCTGCTGCTCGATATTGCCGATGTGTCAAGATGGGTCACATTTCCCCTCAATGAAAGTCCAGTGTCTGTGACGCTGAAAATACAGGCACCCTGCCAAACCATTTCACCGTAGGCCGATGCGCCTTGTTGCTTCTGAGATTCAGGCACAACAGCAAGGGTTACCGGAATTACAAGCAGGTTCTTGGATTTATCGAAGAGGAAAGCCTTCGGCTCATACAATGCGGTCGAATCTGTGCCTCTGTCGCCAATGGTGACGCTTGAGATGTGTGTGGGTTTGTTAACGTCGCTGACATCGAAGAGTGCCAACTTCAACCCTTGGTACCACGCAAAATCGCCCTCCTGAGCTTCCACCGCTTCTTTTCCAAGACCAATCAAATGGGTTTCATCGTATGGATGGAGGTAATCGGAGTAGCCGGGGATTTTAAGCTCGCCCAGCACTTTGGGGTTTGTTGGTTGGCTTAGGTCTATGGCGAATAAGGGGTCAGTTTTTTTGAATGTAACTAAATAACCCCTATTACCCATAAATCTGGCGGCATGGAGGTTTTCTCCTTTTGCCAGACCCTCTAGTTTGCCTATGATTGTTAGGTTTTGGTTTAGGACATAAACATTGTTAGTCTGGGTTGCGGTGGCAAAAGACTTGTCTGTATATTGATATAGGTTAGTTGCTATTCTTAGGTTGCCATCGTATTCATCCATGGCATACTGATTTATGGTGTAGCCTGGAACGCTGCCTTGCGCCTCAAACCTCAGGTTTAAACCATCTATCTTCACCCTATAGATTGAGGTAAAGGAGTTTCCATTCGCCCAGTTCGGATAAGCCACGTAGATGTTGCCGAGAGAAACATACATTGTACTTGCTCCACTCATCAGCACAGTCATGTTTGTTGGTGATTGCTGGTCATCAAGGACGTTTATGCCGTAGAAACTCGTGAAGGAGAAATATGTTGACTGATTCATATCGGCGTAATAGATACTAGTCGCTTGGGACCCCTGCATTCTTCCGTCTTCATAGATTGCTGGAAGAGGAACGATATCGTTGTAGACGTATGCATCTTGGCTGACTACAGCATAGAGGTAGTTGCCTATCATGCGTGAGTTAAAGTAGCTTCCAGTGACGGTGAGGTTTCTTGCCAAGACAGGGGCAGCTTTGTTTGAAATGTCATAGCCGTATATGGCCGTGGATTGATAGCTCCAATAGGGCATAATCGTTAGAGAAGCTCTCGGATCAACGGTGGTGGAGTACTGGTATCTACTCGCAATGACGATGAGTCTGTTGCTGTCTTGGCTGAGGAATAGCCCAACTGGTGTTGTGTCATTGTCGAGGGTTATTTTGGCTATAACTCTTGCGTTTTGAGGGTCAGCGTTTATTATGTAAACATTGTTGCTGGTTTGTGGATAGTAGCTGTTGGAATAGTAGTAGCCGATGTTTTGAATACTGGATATGGTGTAAATGTACTTTCCGTCTGTTTTTACGGTATCAGCTTCATCCACGCCAGCGACTTGAATGTTAGTGGTTGAATAATCCTCACCACCTGCTCTTTGCGCCTCTGGTGCGAGGGCTGAATTGGCAGCGTAGGTTCCTCCAGCGGTTAACCAATAGCTTTGTTGGGTGTTGTTGATAAGGTAAGTTTTTAGTTCATCGATCGAGGAGAATGGTCTCATTCCCCAGCCCTCTGGTGGGTTGGTTGAACTGGGGAGCGGCGAGGACGTTAATGTGGATGAATCCTGTAGGTTTGGCGATGAACCTAACGTATAAACCATTGAAACCAAAAGTATCGCTGAGAAGATTGCAATTATCGCGTAAATGCTTGTTTTTTTCTTTACTTCTTTTTGTACCATGCTCTTTTTTCTCCTACATATTAGACTATTGGATGATTTTATTTTATGCTAAGCATGCGAACATGCTGTTCTAATAGTTAGAATGGCCGCATTCCCCATATGCGATAAGCCTCATACCAAAATATTACGCAAACGATTGCTCCAAAAGAGATTATGAAGAGGTTGTCCCGTGTGAAACTGTGTACCATAAGCGCTAAATACGCAACATAAAAGATTGTTGAAAAAAGGGCGTAGAAGAAAAATCTTGGAAACAAAAGCTTCCCTAATTTTACATAATGCCGCAAAACACCAATCTTCACTTCGCCGACCAACGTGTAATGGCCGCCGACATCCTGCTTCTCAACCAATCCCAGTTCACGAAGTTGCTCAAGATGGTGAAAAGCAATGCTGGGACTGCTAAAATGCAGGGCGCGTTGAACTTCACGAACACCCACTGGGCAACCGGTTTTGAGAAGAAACCAGTAGACTTTCCAGGCTTTGCCTCGAAGGGCATATTCTAATTCTGTTTCTTCGCATCCGTTCAACCAGTCGACCTCTTTGGACAATTAGGGGTACAGGGTGAATATAAGTCCAATCGTTAGAACAGGTATTTTGAGGTAACGTGCAAAGAAACAATCGCATTTCTTTTACAACATAATAGTAAATAAATAAAAAAGGAGAGTGTTAGCGCAGAATTAGCTGTTCATTCAGGTTTGCGCTTTGTTGGTCGCATTGGTCGGCATTCCAGGAGGCAGGTCTGGGAAGTTTGCGCTTACTCTTTGTTCTGCAACTGTAGCTGCTTCAGCTAGAATTTTTGCAGCATCTTCGTTAACGTTTTCAAAGTTTAGCGACATACCGCTGGATGCACCTGCTTCAAACATCAATCCGCTAAGCAGATTGCCTATGTCACCCAATTCACCTTCGGCTTCAGGCAACACTCCGCCTAGCCCGTTGCTGACACTGCGAAGTACGCCTATGCAGGGTCCTAGAGTGGCGACGACGTCGCCTAGTTCGCTGACCGTCTTTATGCGCAGGGAGACTTGGTCAAGTGCTAGACGTGCGTTCATTATGAGCTTGCTCATTTTTCTGATTTCGGCAAGTTCAGTGGCGTATATGTTTGCGTGAGCTTGGTCATGTTGAGTGTAGGCGTTGACGAGCTTGTTGAAGAGGGCGCGGTCTTTTTGTGTGAAGCGTTCGTTGGCTTGGTCGAGTTTGTTGATTTGCATGTCGAGTTTTCTTGTGGCTAATTCGAGGCGGGGTTTGAGAGGGGGTGGAGGTTGGATGGTGTCTCGGATGGCGTTTATCGTGGTTTGTTCTTCTCTTTTTTGCTCCCATTTTTTCGCGAATCGTTCTGACATGGTTAATATCCTCGTTATGAAGCGATAGGCGGTGTGGGCTTTTAATTGTTGCTAACATGCCGATATATACATCATTGGCATGTTGCATAGTTAACAAGAAAGGGGTTAGTTTATAATCGCTTTCTCTCGTTTAATGAATGGGTTTTCTCCCACCCTAAGCATAGTTGCCACGATCATACGTATGGTCGTAGTAAAATTCACTTTCACCCACCTCTCTACTGACTGCAGGGGCACATTATTCGCTTGTTTTAAATAGCCCACAATACACATCAACACTAAACGTGAACATTCATGTCTGAACCCACTGACGAGTTACCGATAGAAGAAAAAAGCGAAAAAGAAGCTGAAATCGAAGAAAATAAAAAGAAATACCAGTTCATAGAAGACCTGCCAGGCGTCGGGCCTGCAACCGCAGCAAAACTCCGAGAACTTGGCTACCACACTGTGGAGTCTTTAGCCATGGCAACCAGCCGTGAACTGGAACCTGTCGGCGTCAGCGAGAAAAAAGCCTTCCAAATCATTGAAGCTGCGCGCTCTTCAATCGGCATCTCATTCATCCGCGCAGATGAGCTTTTCAAGATGCGCAAAACTGTTCTGCGCCTCACGAGCGGCAGCAAAGCGCTGGACAAAATCCTCGACGGCGGATTAGAAACCCAGACCATAACCGAGTTCTATGGTGAATATGGTAGTGGCAAAAGCCAAGTCTGCCACCAACTTTGCGTCAACGTCCAGCTACCGCCGGAACGCGGTGGACTCAACGGCTCTGCACTCTACATAGACACGGAGAACACTTTCCGTTTGGAACGTATTGTGCAGATGGCTAAATTTGTAGGCTTAGACCCTGAGCAAGCCGTAAAGAACATTATTTATGCCGAAGCCTACACTTCAGATCATCAAATGTTTCTGCTTGAGAACGCAGATGAAATCATTAAGGGCAATAACATCAAATTAATCATCATTGACTCACTCACCGCGCACTTTCGAAGCGAATACATCGGCAGAGAGATGCTTGCATCTAGACAACAGAAGCTAAACAAACACATGCATAAACTCGTAGCGTTAGCACGCGCATTCAACGCCGTCGCAGTCGTGACCAACCAAGTAATGGCTAAACCAGACCAGTTCTTCGGTGACGCCATCCACCCCATCGGCGGCAACATTGTGGGGCACACCAGCCACACCCGTGTCTACCTCCGTCGCGCTTCGCATGGACCAATACGCATTGCAAGGTTGGTTTCAAGTCCGTATTTGCCTGAGGGAGAGGAAATCCTTAAAGTTACCGAGAACGGAATAGAAGATGTCTCCGAAGAGGAGAAAGCAACCAAGAGTAGAAGATAAATGCCCATCTCGCAAGCCCTAGTCACACGCTACTTTCAACTCATCATTAACCGCCAATTCACCGAAGCAGAACGTGAATTAGAGCGGGTTAAACAGAAAATGCAGAAGACGGAGTGGAACCGAGGTTACTTCCGTGCACTCTATGGCATGTACCTCTCCCGTAAAAACAGCGCAACCGACGATTACGCTTTCCTCTCAAAAATCGACTTAAGCGACAAAGTAGCCCTCAACAACTACAGAAAAGAATTCCTTACGCATATGGGCAACGGCTTACACGGCGACTTCGACCGAGGATACTTTTCCGCTTGGGCAGATTGCATGCGTATCATCTCCCGCATGGACATCCCTGGTTCACAGAACGGTAAAGCAGTTGGGGAACAAAAAATCGAGACTCTGAAAAGCGATAAAAGTCAAGCAACTATAGCGAATTTTTTGAAGAAAGGCGAGCCTGAAAGTAAACAGTCAACCTAAAGAGGCATAGACGTCCTGATAATTGTGTAAAACAGGACTAGGAAGGCGAACCAGGCGAAGAAGTACATGCCTATGCCTGTGCTTAAGATTTTAGATTGTTTCTCTATCTTGGTTTTGTAAAAGGGCTTAAGCACGTAATAGCTGATGAAATATATGATTATAGCGATGCTTATGCAGTTTAGAAGAGTGGTTAATTCGGTGGCGCTGCCTAAATAAGCAGCGTACAGCGCTGTTATGACTGCGGCTACAATACCTAAGGAAACGCGTATCCAGTAGAGCTGAACTATCGGTGTCAACCAAATCTCGTCCTTGGCGAAGTAATATTTTGTTCTTCTTAAAAAACATGCCTAAATATTACCGTTTCCCAACCTAATTTTCTATATCCAATGAAAACGTTATCTTGTAGTTATCAACAATACCATCTCAGTATCAAGTGAAAACCTTGCCAAAAAAAGAATTCACCAGCTTCGACATCGCAGCAACAATAAGTGAACTTAAAAGACAAATCGCAGACTCCAGAGTGAACAACATCTACCAATTCGCAGAGAAAACCTTCACTTTCAAACTACACAAAACCGACAAACCCTCCATCCGCTTCACCATTGAAGCTGGCAGACGTCTCCATTTAACTGCTTACACTGAGGAAAGCCCAGCTGAACCCCCACCGTTCTGCATGATCCTCAGGAGATACCTGCGTGATTCTTGGCTTACAAGCATAGAACAGGTGGACTTTGAAAGGATCGTAACCATCCATTTCAAAACCAAAACGGGCACGCTTAAGCTGGTTGTGGAGCTTTTCGGCGACGGAAACATTATCCTAACGAACGAAGAAAACATCATCCTCCAAGCACTGGAATTTAAGCGCATGCGCGACCGCAACATATTGCGCAATGAAGTTCTAGCTTTTCCGCCGCCAAGCGGCAAAAACCCCTTCGGCGTCACCTTACCTGAACTTGAGCTAGGCTTACAGGACGCCGGTGACGCTGAGACGGTGAGGACGTTGGCACGGTTTTTAGGCGTCGGTGGCGTTTACGCCGAAGAAATTCTGCAGAGAGCCAACGTAGAGAAAAACAAACCCTCGAATACGTTAACCGAAGGAGAGGCAGAGGGGATTTTTAGGGCGCTTCAAAGCCTCCTTGAAGCAGTCAGGGAAGGCAAGTTTGAGCCATACATCATTCTGGGCTCAGACGGGGAATTCGTAGATGTTGTACCCTTCAAACTTAAGCGTTATGAGCACTATAAGACACAAACTTATGCGTCGTATAATGAGGCGTTAGACGAATTCTACTTTCGTGTTACCGCATCTGAACGTGCGTTAACAAGCTTTGAAAACGATAGGTTAAAGCAGGAAGCGCAAAGGCTTAAACGCGTCATCGCTGAACAAGAAAAATCCATTGCTGCCGATGAAAAGAAATCTGAGCGAGACAAACATATCGGTGACACCATATACGCTCACTTTAACGAACTTCAAACTTTCCAAGAGCAACTGTTAAAAGCCAACATTGCAGGCAACGACTGGAACACAATCGCTCAAACGGTCATGACGGCCAAGAAAGCAGGGAAAGTTCCTGCGATATATGTGGAATCCTTCGACAGCAAAAACCTTGCTTTAAACTTAGCCCTAGATAGTTGTCATTTCAGTATAAATCTTCGGCGCTCCCTCTTCGACAACGCTAACGAATATTATGAACGTGGTAAACGGGCAAAACAGAAAGTTGCAGGTGCGATGAGGGCACTTGAGGATTCCAAGAAGCAGCTTGCAAAAGTTGAGCGGGAGCTACAGCAAGCGGAGGAGCTTAAAACACTCAAGCCAGCCCAAATTATGGAGACGCTTTCTAAACGCAGAGCTGAAATGGAAAACAAAGAATGGTTTGAGAAATTTCGTCATTTCATTTCATCGGGCGGCTTCTTGGTGGTTGCAGGTAAGGATACAGTTAGCAATGAAGTTTTAATTAAAAAATACACCAATCAGGAAGATGTTGTGTTTCACGCTGAAATCACGGGTTCTCCTTTCGTGGTTATAAAAACTGAAGGAAAGGAGCCAAGCGAAGCAACCCTTAACGAAGCAGCAGAAGCGGCGGCATCATACAGCCGTGCTTGGCGTGAGAATGCAGCGACTGCGGATGTTTATTGGGTTAAGGTAGATCAGCTTAGCAAAAGTGGACCCAGCGGAGAATCTGTCCCCCACGGCGCCTTCTTCGTGCTCGGCAAACGTAACTGGTACCGCAACACGCCGCTCCGCATTGCAGTCGGTATAGTCGTGGGCGAGAAGGCATGCTTTGTTGGCGGACCCATCGATTCGGTGAAAGCGAAAACCAATAATTATGTGGTTATTCAGCCTGGCGATTATCAGGGTAAAGAGCTGCTGCAGATGGTGTTGCGAACGCTCACAAGTAAGTTGAGTAAGGAGCAACGAGAAAAAATTGGTAAAATAAGCGTTGAGCAGGTACGTGAGTTCATACCTTACACTAAAGGCTCAATAAACCCTAAAGCATCATAACCATATTGCTCCACCAATATCCCCCTCCCCCTTTTAAAAAGAAGCAAGGGCGATGTCACTCTTCTGGGTTACAGTAGTTTTTTATTTTTATGAATCCTTTAGGAGTTCTTGATGGAGAGATGAATAATAGCGTCATTGAACTGCTCCAGAAATTGGGCTTAACCGAGTATGAAGCCAAAGCCTACCTTGCCCTACTTAACACTCACGTGTCCACTGCGACTTGGGCGTCTGAAAAGTCAGGGGTGCCCCGCACCAGAATCTATTCGGTGCTCGAAGCGCTTCGCGGTAAGGGTTGGGTGAAAGTGTATTCGGGCGTGCCACTGCTCATTAAGGCAATCCAACCGACCGCAGTGTTCGATAGGGTCAAAGAAGACTACGCCCTCTTCTTGGGATCAGTTCAGTCGAGGCTACAAAAGGAGGCATCTACCATGATGGAGAAGTTTGTTATTAAAAAATTCAACATCGGGTTGGATAGATTAAAAGAGGAAATCAGCAAAGCTAAGACGGTTGAAATAAATAACGCTACCTCAGTCTTTTTAAAGAAAGTAAGCGACTCATTCGCCCCTGACGCCGTCGTCAGAGTACTCATGTTTCCAGGTGAAACTAAACCCTTAATTCCAAAAGCAACATTTAAGCAGGCAGAAATCGCCATCGTGACCATAATCCGCAACAAAGAAGTCCCTTCTATGTCCATTACACTTGATGAGGAACGCACCTTCACTGCTTTCCAAGACCCAGTCGACCATAACTTCATCATCGACGAAATGCTCTATGATGAATGTCAACGTTGCTTTGCAGGCTGGAGCAGCATGGGTTGGAACGCAAGCAACCCATAGGAGGCAAAGGACGTGCCGATTGTTGATGGAAAATACGAAGCCAAAATATCAACCATCTACGCATCGCCTCAAGAGGGAATCGATGAAATCAAACGAATGATCCAGAAATCACGGCGAATCCGAATTAACAGCATCCCCATATCGCTGCTCGAAGAACTAAAGCCGCTTCTAACAGAAAAAGACCTTATGGTTATTCTGCCACTCAACGAAATACCCACCGAAGAACTCAAAGCCTTAGCTCCAATTGCCACGACAAAAGCAAAAATCTACGTAGATTACATGGGACAAGAAGCCAACAGCGGATCAGTTAGTTTCCCAAGCCGCAGCTTCAGTATCATCTGGACAGGCGACAGGATCCTCTCAATTTCAGCGATGGAGTATGGAAAATGCGTAAAATGCATGATGGAAACCTTCGAAGGCAGCTGGCGCTATGCCGAAAAATGGTAACATACCAAAGGAGGTGTGAAGCACATTAATAAAATTGACTTAAAGAAGGAAATGAAAGACCTCTACAACCCCTCAGCCAAGGAAGTTGTGGCTGTAGAGATTCCAGCGATGAACTTCCTTTTAATCGATGGCGAAGGAAGCCCAGTGGCACCGCAATACCGAGAAGCCATCGAAGCGTTGTTTGGCGTTTCTTACTCGCTAAAATTCATGATTAAAAAAGGTCAAGGCATCGATTACGCGGTTATGCCGCTGGAAGGTTTGTGGTGGATGGATGACATGACCAAATTCAGCGCTGACCACAAGGATGAATGGAAATGGACAGCCATGATAATGCAACCTCCACAAATAACCGCTGAAAACGTAAAAACAGCAGTCGAACAGGTAAAGAAAAAGAAGAAGCTGCCTGCGCTTCCCAAATTGCGGTTCGAAAGCTTTGCAGAAGGACTTGCTGCACAAATATTGTATATTGGGCCTTTCTCAGAGGAAGGACCAACCATACAGAAGATCCACGACTACATCAAAAACAGCGGTTACACCCTAAGCGGCAAACACCACGAAATCTACCTAAACGACCCAAGCAGAACAGCACCAAATAAACTCAAAACTATTCTCCGACAGCCTATGAAGAAAAACAACCCTTCCTTCTCAGTTTAGAATGAGTGAAAAGTGCTCTTTTCCAAATGTACGAATTTGATGTTTGAGCAAACTAAATTGCTTCTTTATTGGTTGGGAAAAACCAATTGGGTTTGGCGGCTCTTTTTCTCAATAGCACGATTCTGCGTTGCTTGTGTTTCTGGAGTAGTTTCGAGTTCCGAGATGATTTCCTTGAGCGCTTTTACCATTTCTTTTCTTTGCTTGGCATCTGGTGCGCTCCATGTGTCTTTGCCTGCACGTTTATGTGCAATCTTATACTTAGAACCAGTCATTTCGGTTGAATAGTTGTTAGCGTCTAGCTTTTTCACAATTTGGTCAGCGATAATATACCAATGGTACTCTGTACCCACAGGTGCCCCTGAACCTTCAGGTGCATTGCCGGATCTTCGCTTCCCAACCTTATAGGTGAAGCTCCAGCGGTCAGGGCGAATCTTTTTTTCCTTCCATTCGCCAGCTTTATACTGCCACTTGTGCCCATGACCAACTACAACGCCCGTGTATTTTTTCCCTTGAAATTCTTTGATTCTGTCATACTGAGAAGAATCTTGCTTTTTGCTAATCATATAACAAAAAGGACAAATGCAGTTTTAATAATATTTTGACGTACAAGCGCGCCATAATTCAGGCAAAATCATCGCATTATTGCTTTAATTTGCTCCTGAAACTTTTTGCCCATCTTCGGAAAACGTGACGCTGCTTGTGGATGAACCACCTCATAGTATTTTATGCCATTAAACCGCGGAGTTAACCAAGCCGTTTTGCCCATCAACACAACCTTTTCAGGCTTAATAATACGTATCTGCTCAAGCAAGTAAGGCAAACATGCAGCGACCTCATCAGCGAAGGGCTTGCGGTTTTTAGGTGTCTTATGCTTGACAATATTGGTTATGAATAGGTCTTCCCGACTAAGCCCATTTTCAGCGAGCACTTTAGTGAGGTATTTTCCCGTTTTCCCAACAAATGGCCTACCCACCTCATCCTCTTCCACGCCAGGATTTTGCCCAACAAACATAATCTTGGCGTTTATAGGTCCCTCTCCGGGCACGCCATGTTTGGCATCCTGCCAGAGCCGGCATTTTTTGCAGCCGTAGATTGCAAAATTCAATTCATCCATAGATGACATGAGGCGGTCACTTTGTTGTTGAGTAATTACAATCACACAACCTTAAAAAATTCCCGTCCCTTATTATAATCAAGTTCTTGTCTACCAAACCGCAGACGCAACCAGTTTTTTAATGGTGATTAAGACTTTGGCTCAGGAAGAATCAGTTTTGGGAGCACTCATTAGCAGCACAGTTAACGTTTTGTTAAGAGTAATCTTTAGGTTTGAGCCTTTAGCGCCAATCGCCATAACATTATTTATAAATCGGCAGTTAAATCGCTACAAGGAACAAAACATCGTTAGCAAATCTATAACTCACACGAAACGTCTCGGCAAATACCATTACAGCATCGAAATGGATTTGGATTTGACGGGTATGCAGGCGCTTCATCTTCTAGGTAACTTATTTCCCAAACAGCTAAGCAGATACCGGAGGTGGTTCCATGACTGAAATGGCGAACGAAAAAAAGGGTCACATGAAATTGACAATAGATCTTGAAGTTAACGAGGCACTTATGAACGTTATGAAGGATGTCGCAGCTACGGTTTCCAGCAAAATGATGAAACGGGGCGGCAGCGAAAGTAAAGATTAGCGTAATAAAATTTTAAGTTTTAACTTTTTTCTTCGCTGGCTATACGGAGCACCTCAGCAATAAGGTGGTTTCGTATGCGTTCAGCTTCCTCTTCCGCTCTCTTTGAATCCTGCATTTTCTTCTTATGAGTCAGAGCATGAGCTTCAACTGCTTTGCTCATCAGCTTTACATCGGGAACCAGCAAGATTTCAGCGCCACAGAGACAGCTAATACTTGGATATGGCTCTTTCTTTTCGCGTCTTTTTCTTGCGACAACTGGCATGTTTCTCATCGACTCGACACTCGTATCGACAAACAGAACTTCTAATAAAGGCTTATTCTATAACCAACTATTTATCGATAGCATTTTAAACAATTGAGTGAAGCAAGAAAACACTTTATTAGCAAAAACTCCAATCACAAATTAGGAATACACATGAAGTTTTTAGTCATCCAAAAAATCAAACGTGAGGTTCCTATCGAGAAATGGGCAAAACTTCTGCCCCTCCAGTTCAGGTACTTCGAAAGCCTCGAGAAAGACAAAACCCTTGAAGTCTACTACCACCTCATCGGACAACAAGGCAGCATGCTTATAGTCAACACAGACTCAGATGAAAAACTCTCCAAAATAATCGGGCAAGACCCCCTCTTCTTCGATTGCGACCGAGAAATCTATCCGCTTACTACCCGCCAAACCCATGAGAAACAAATAAGAGAGTTGCTTCAACCTAACGAGTTAGGTATGTAACGATGAGGTGCCACGGCGGATTCAGCCTTGACGAAACAACCAGACGCTCATGGTACAATCCAGAAGCCATCTTAAGTGACCTACATGCGGGCATGGTGTTTGCGGATATCGGTTGCGGCGACGGCTTCTTTAGCATTTTAGCAGCAAAAAAAGTAGGTGCCAGCGGAAAAGTTTATGCTGTTGACATCGACCCATCAGCCGTCAGGAAACTCCAAGCACAAGCCGCCAAACAAGGCTTAAACAACATCAACGCAGTCGTGGGCAAGGCAGAAGACACCGTTTTCTGTAGGGGTTGTGTTGATTTGGTTTTTTACAGCATGAATCTGCATGATTTCAACGACGCCGGGAAGGTTCTGGCAAACGCCCGCTTGATGGTTAAGGCGGATGGAGAACTGGTGGATTTGGATTGGGAAAAAAAGCAGATGCCCTTTGGACCGCCAGAAGCCATTCGGTTCAGTGGAAAAAAAGCCTCGGAACTCATCAACTCTGCAGGGTTTAGGGTTAAATCAGTGAATGCTGCTGGACCCTACCACTATGTTGTAATCGCCAAACCTGTTTAGCCCCTTTTGGTTCCTCTTACGTTATATGTGCATACAATTCAAGCAGGTCTCGCCCAAACCGTTCAGGCTCATCCTTGTAAGCCGAATGGCTGGATCCGTCATATATGATAAGCTTTGCGTTCGGCAATTTTGAGGCTAAGGTCCTCATGTTTTCGCTAGCGATAATGTTGTCTTCTGTTCCCCAAACAATAGAAATTGGAAACCTAAATTGACCGTATGATGCAGCAAGCTCAGGCTCCAGCGAACGTGCAGGCGCAATAAGAAGCAAGCCTTTCACTGGAAAACGCGTCGCATACCGCAATGCCATGTTTCCGCCTATGCTGGCACCAACCAACACCGGCACCGCTGACCCAAACACATTTTTGGTTGCTTCATTGATTAACAGGATGTTTTTTTCTGGGTCGCGGGTTTTAGGTTGACAGTGGCTCTTTAAACCATAAGGCATGTCCAACGCCAAGAAAGGTATACGTTTCTGCATCAAGAGTTCCGTGACGCCGATACGTTCCCAAATATCGATATTGTAGGACAAGCCATGGAGGAAAACGATGGGAACTCCGGGTGCAGTATAGTAGAGGAGTTGGCATTTGTGACTCGAAGAAGTAAACATTCTCTCCAAGTTTCACTCACTATGTCAGTTATGCACAAAGCGGCTAATAAGAATTAACAGAGCAAGACGGTATCTATTTTTTGTTTTTATGTGGGTATGGCGGTTTTTAGTGTACCCCATGGTGGTTGATGGGGGCGGTTGCTTTTTAGGTTCGCAACGGTTTTTATTTTCTGTTTTAGTGTGGATGCACATTTTCTTCCACACGCAGTACATCGCTTCATGTTAAAGATTACGCGGTGTGAGTGTAGCAGGATGTTGAGTACGCCAAAACTGTTCTTCAAAAAAGGAGGATGGAAACCCGTTAATAAAAACAACCAAATGAACAATAAAGAAGCAGTTCAACAAAATACAGAAACAATTAATACTTTTTCAGCCACTACTGTTTGGTGAGTTTTTGGCTGTCGGCGTGGGCGATTTAGCACCAGATTTTACGCTTCCCTCACAAATGGGCGACAACGTAACGCTTTCCGAATACTTCGGCAAAAAAAACATAGTCCTCTACTTCTATCCCAAAGACGAATCACCTGGCTGCACCAAGGAAGCGTGCGCCTTCCGGGACAGCTACCAAGAACTGACAGATTTGGATGCCGAAGTCATAGGCATTAGCGGACAAAGTGTAGCATCGCATAAATCCTTTGCCACCCACTACGGTTTGCCCTTTATCCTCCTAAGCGACCAAGAAAACAAAGTTCGAAGCCTCTATGGGGTGCCTTCAACCATGGGAATAATACCAGGCAGAGTAACTTACATCATCGACAAGAAAGCTATAGTTAGATACATATTTAGCTCGCAAACTCAAGCTCAAAGACACGTTGAAGAGGCAAAAAAAGTGCTCAAGCAGCTTCAGCAGGAAGAACAGCAAACCTCACCTTGACGAGGAAGCACACATGTTAAAACTTTACAACACGTTAACAAGTAAAACTCAGCCTTTTCAACCCAACAACGACATGCAAGTTAAGATGTACACATGCGGTCCCTCCACGTACCAGCCAGCGCACATAGGCAACTACCGCACTTTCCTCTTCGAAGACATTCTCCAACGCTACCTAGAATACAAAGGCTACCAGGTCAGGCGGGTAATGACGCTAACCGATGTGGAAGACAAAGCCGTTGCACAAGCCAAAAAAGAGAAAATTCCACTCGAAGAACTTACACGCAAAAATGAAGCAGTTTTCTTCAAAGACCTTGAAACATTAAGAATAAAAAAGCCTGATTACCCCATTAGAGCTTCAAACGCTGTGGATCAAGCTGCAAGCCTCATTTCCAAGCTTATCGAGACTGAATATGCATATAGGTATGACTATAAAGGCGCCAAAAACATCTATTTTGACCCGTTAAAATTCCAAGGCTTTGGAAAACTTGCTCACCTCGACATGAGCAAATGGCCCAAAAAAAGCGCCGTTTCCACAAAGATACCTACCCCGGCACACCATGGAACAAGGGCGATTTTGTGCTTTGGCATGGATGCCAACCCGATGATGTATGCTATGAAACAGCGATTGGCACTGGACGACCAGCTTGGAACATACAGGACGCTGCAATCGTAACTAAACAATTTGGGTTTACAATCGATGTCAGTTGTGGTGGTGTGGACAACCTAGTTAGGCACCATGATTACACCCTTGCTATAGCGGAAGCAGTTTCAGGACAGCAGTTTTCATGGTTTTGGCTGCATGGCGCACATCTGCTGGTAGGTGGCAAGAAGATGTCCAAAAGTCTCGGTAATGTATATTATGTTAACGATGTTTTATCGAGAGGCTTTAGCGGTGAACAACTCAGGTTTTTCCTCAGTTATAGGCATTACAGGAAAAAACTAAACTTCACCTTCGACAAATTTGCTCAAACCTGCCGTAAACTGGATGAAATCAAGAGCATGGTTGCAGACCTGCAAAACATGGAAGCACCCGACAAGTCGCAAAACCACCGTGCTCTCACCAGAAAAATTACCGCCGACTTTGAACGTTACATGGATGATGATTTAGACCTCAAGAATGCCTTTGATAGTGTACAGAAAACAATAATTAATCTTCATGAAATGCGTCGCACCCTTGGCGCTGAAGACGTAAAAAATCTTTTGAGTGGCTTACGCCAAATAGACAGTGTATTGCAATTTATCTTCTAAACAAGGTCGCCCACTAACTTGACGCGCTGAAAATTCTCTTCTCGATGCGGAGCCATCTCTAACTCGTCAGTGAGGTCTTTGCCCGCTTCATGCATACCCATGTGGTCACCTTCCATCCAAAAGCTGCTATCCGAGACATCGTAGACTTTGCCTTTATAGGCTATGTAGGCGGGTTTCCCGTTTTTACCGTTGTTTTCTTGCAGTTCTTGCCGAGTTACCTTTTTCTGGTCTGCCATAAAAACCACCTTTGCATAGTGTTAGTGGTTGAAAGATGCCTTTAAATGTTTCAGGCTTGCACTTCATAGTTTACACAGTTCCAGCGCTTAAGCCCTAACGAAAAATTGTGCTATAATCAAATTGATCGCAGGTTTTAAATTCTGAGAGTTAGCCACATAGCGACGCTATGATAATTTAGATGGTTGAAATTGCCATCGTTGCTCGGGAAGGGCCAGTTAGGATTGACCCCTAAAATTGGGACTAATACAAAGGTTATGATGATTATCGTTGAGATTATGATGGCGGCAATAGCGATTATTGCTATGAAGAAAGGATCCATCTTCCATTCTTTAGAAACAGCCACAGGCGGAGGCGTGTAAAATACGACAGGAGTTCCGCATTTATGGCAGAAATACGCACCCTCTTCAAGCATCGTTCCGCATCTGCGACAGTAAGGCATTTTGGATGACCTCAAGAAGGCGTATGTAATCACAAAATTTAAGGATTGCCGAGACCTTCGGATGTTTGAGGCTAATATCTTCTAAGGAGTTTAGTGAAAGCAATTTTAATAAGGGCGACACCAAACGATTTGTTGATGATACAGTTTGCCTGAAAAAATTCTAGTAACCTCCGCTTGGCCCTACATCAACGTGACGCCCCACCTTGGGAACCTAGTAGGCTCTGTCTTATCTGCTGACGTGACCGCCCGATACTACCGCCTCAAAGGGGACGAAACTCTATTGGTCAGCGGCTCCGACACACATGGCACGCCCATCGAGGTAGAAGCCATAAAACAAGGCATCACACCTAAAGAGCTCACTGATCGCAACCATGCCCGTGTGGCGGAGCTGTTCCGCAAATGGGAATCTTCCTTTGATAATTATACAAGCACTGAGAGTCCGATTCATAAAGAATTCGTGCAGAAAACGCTTTTAGAAATTCAGAAAAACGGGTACATCTTCGCTCAAGACACCCAGATGCTCTATTGTGAGCATGATCAACGCTTCTTGCCAGACCGTTTCGTAGAGGGCAAATGCCCCTATTGCGGCTGTGAGAAAGCGCGGGGCGACCAATGCGACATTTGTGGCAGGTTGCTGGAGCCAACTTTACTGGTAGAACCTTACTGCACTATCTGCAAAACTAAACCCACGGTCAAAACGACTCGCCACTGGTACTTTGACCTCTCCAAACTCGCAGATCCAATAACACAGTACCTCAAAAACAACGAACAATTGCCTGCCAACGTGAAGAATTTCAGCTTAAACTGGATAAAGGAAGGCTTAAAACCGAGAGCCGTCACCCGCGATGTTGAGTGGGGGATTCCTGCACCATTTGAGGGTGCTGAAGGCAAAACCATCTATGTTTGGGTAGACGCCGTGTTAGGATATGTTTCTGCAACCATTGAGCAATGCCAACACATCGGTCAACCGGAGAAATGGCGTGAATTCTGGTTTAATAAGCAAGCCAAGACACTCTACTTCGTCGGCAAAGACAACATCCCATTCCACACTATAATGCTGCCCGCGCTCCTGTTGGCTTCCGGCGAAGACTACAACCTGCCATGGAACGTTTCAGCTACAGAATTTCTGCAGTTCGGCGGGCAAAAAGCTTCCAAAAGCCAACGGGTCGGCATCTGGATAGACGAAGCTCTCGAAATGTTTCCGGTGGATTACTGGCGCTTCTTCCTAATCGCCACACGCCCCGAAAGCAAAGATACAAACTTCACTTGGACAGCGTTCAGCGAAAAAATCAACGCCGATTTAAACGACACCTTTGGCAACTTCATCCATCGTACATTATCTTTCATAACAAGCAAATTTGGAGGTCAAATCCCAGCTCCAACTAAACTCGATAGAGATGATGAAGCCATCTTGGAAGCAGTTAAAGAAAGAGTGGCGCAAGCCGCCAAAGAAATCGAAGGCTCATGGCTGCAATCCGCCGCAAACACACTCATCTCGATAAGTCGCATCGGCAACCAATATCTAAACACCAAAGAACCTTGGAACCTCATGAAAACTGACAAAGAGAAAGCAGGAACAATCTTCTATGTGGCAGCGCAAGTTGTGAAAGCTATCGCCGTTGTTTCAGAGCCATTTATGCCGCAGACAGCGCAGCAACTGTGGGGCACATTGCAACTTGAAGGAAACGTGCATGAAACAAACTGGCAGGAGGCATTAAAGCCGCTTGAGGGCGGACACCACATTGCTAAGCCAACACCTCTCTTCCATAAAGTCGAAACTGACGAAACAAAACTTGATGAGACATTGGCTCAGATTCGTGCGAAGGCAGCCGCCAAATGAGGCTGGCAAATGAAGATAAACGCTGACCTCCATGTCCACACAACCTACTCCAAAGATTCACTAATAACCCCAAAAGACCTCGTTTACTACTCAAAAAAACGTGGACTAAACGCCGTTGCCGTAACCGACCATAACCGCCTTGATGGCGCATGGAAAATCGCTAAAGAAACCGACTTCTTAATCATACCAGGCATGGAAGTCTCCAGTGCCGACGGACACATCGTCGCCCTAAACATTAACGAGCTTATCCCAAGGGGGCTCAGTGCCGTAGAAACGGTGGAGCGCATTCATCAAGCGGGCGGAGTTGCGGTTGCATGCCACCCCTACGTTTACTTTAAAGGATGCTTAAAAGAGAAAGTATGTGCGACTTTTGATGCCATCGAAGTTGTTAATGCCCGTGCTTTCCCCTTCAAAAAAAGCATGCAAAAAGCAAAGGAAGCGGCAATGAATCTTAAGCTTTCAAGGGTTGGCGGTACTGATGCACATTATGGACCACAAATCGGATATGGCTATACGACCATAGAGGTTGCTGAACCAACCGTGGACGCCATAGCCAAAGCCATCGTAGAGGGGCATTGTGAGGCTTTTGGACAGCAAGTTCCTGTCCTCTTGAACATACAACAGCAATTTTTACGAGTTAAAAGGATGATAATGAAATTTAGCCATCGAGGGTAACTTTTAAGGGCAATCATTCGTAAGATTAAGCCTAAAAGCCAGCAGCTCTAAACATATTTTTTTAGCGTCACGAGCAGGGTTTACTTTTGAGCCACCTTTGTTTCGCTCGATCCATGTGACCGCTACTTCGGCGACTGGAAAACCGAGCTTTTTGCAGCGAACAATCATTTCCGTATCAAAAAAGTAGCCGTCGGATTTCAAACAATCTAACACTGTCAACGCAACATTTCGGGTCATGGTTTTAAAGCCACATTGGTGGTCGTGTATGCCGTCCATAAACAGCACCCTGACGAAGAGGTTGTAAGTTAAACTAAACAGGGTTCGCAAAAGGCTACGTTGGACCTGACTGCCCTTTACATGCCTAGAGCCAACCGCCATGCCCCCGTTCTCTTTAGCAGCTTGTAATAGCTTCGGTAAACAGGCGAGGTCTGTTGCCAAATCTACATCCATGAACGTGATGAGTTCACCTTTAGAGATAGCTAGCGCATTTTTGATTGCTTTGCCCTTCCCTAACCGAGATGGTGAATGCAAGAGAACGAGGTTTGAGTTAGATTTTACCATTTCATAGACAAGCGCATCCGTGCCGTCTGTGCTTCCATCTTCGGAAACGATGATTTCATATGAACTGGAAAAGGATTTAACAGCTTCTTCCACTGCCAGCAAGCACCGTTCAATCTGAGATGCCTCATTGTAGGCAGGCAAGACAATTGAAATTTCCTTGGCGACTTTGGAGTTTTTCAACTATTCTTCGACCTTTTCCAAACGCTCAAACAAATGCTTCCAAACCATAAATCACTTGTGCATCTCCATTAACATTTTGACGCTGGCTTTTTCCGAGCTATCGCAAACGCTTTTTAGATGCAAACATTAATTCTCATCCAAGAGAGGCATTACCTATACAAAAAACGCCTAACAGCAAAGAAAAACATCCATACAGTATTTATCAGACAGCCCATCGGCTCGAAAACGCCATGACGGCGGCTGTGGCGTTAATTGAGAAGCATCCAAGGGTGGCTTTGCTTGCGATTCTTGTTGGGTTCGGCACTGCAGTGGTCTTTAACTTGGGTTATATGTCGGTTCAATGGGATGAAATGCCCCATCTCTACGGCGGCTTGCTTTTGAGCAGAATGCAAACATGGGACTACATGACAACTTACGGTTATTATCCGCCCATCTTTGATTTAGTAACCACGGCTTACTTCCAGATTTTTGGGACAAACGAATTTGCTGGACGCATGGTAGCCGTTACCTTTGCACTTTTGGCTATTTGGTTGCTGTTTGAAATCACCAAGAAAGCATACGGACAAAAAAACGCCTTAATCGCAAGCATCTTGCTGGCTTCCATGCCAGGCTTTTTTTGGCTTTCCAGAGTCACGATGCTTGAAACTATGCTTATCTTCTTCTTCACGTTGTCGATGTTTACATTTTACTTATGGATAACCAAGGACACAAACAAAACACTGGTTTTTTCAGGATTAGCGTTAGGGATAGGTATCCTTTCAAAGTACCAGATTATCGTTGCAGCCTTAGCCATGCTGCTAAGCATCTTATTTATCTTTAGGAGCCGTCTAAAAATCCCATTAAAAAAGTTCTTACTCATAATTTTGATTGTTGTTTTGGTCATCACACCTTGGTTTTTGATGATTTACCATTACAATGGGCTCAAAAAGTTCGAAACTATCCAGTACGTCATGAGCGAAGGCGGACAGGATCGGCCGGCCTACAGCAACCGTTTCCAACCTATCCCCGTGTTCTATTTGGTGGAGATGACTTGGCCATTCAACGACATAGCCGTTCACCCAATTTCGCTGCCGATTTTTATCTTAGGGTTAGGCGGACTGGGGTTATTTGCTTACCGAAGAAAAAAACAAGACATGTTCTTCTTAACATGGTTTCTTGCAGTCTACGTTTTTTTTACTTTAATTCCGAATAGACAATGGCGTTACGTTACGCCGCTGTTTCCAATTTTAGCTGTTTCAGCTGCATGTTTTATCATGTTTCTTTACGGTAAAGTTAGGCGTTGGAAGCCCCAGCAGTTGGAGTTTAAAGCTGCTAACTTAAAGAAAGCTGCATCGGCCCTTTTCATAATTCTGATTGCGTCAACCATTGCTTACAGCAGCTACGACGCATACCAAATGACGGCGCGAGATCAAATACACATCCCCATCAAAGAAACAACTAATTACTTAGCAGGGCACCTTGACGAAAACCAATCAGCGGTTTTGGTTTGTGCCTTTAACCTCGTAGACCAGGATATGTTCCGTTTCTACTTGCCCGCTAACATGTCAAGAGAACAAATCTGGCAGTATCCAGCCTTAGCGGTAGACGCTTTCACACCAAATTTTGACGTTAACGAATTCGTCAACCTATGTGTTGAGCGTAATGTGAAATATATTATTCTCTTCGATTGGGGACCCCACGAAAAATTCTACAATACAACCTTAGACTACCTAGAGGTCCAAACACAGATTTACGCGACAGGCAGATTCGATGACCCAAATGAACGTCCCTTTTTTGGTCCCTTCGCCAACAACAAGGGCTACAGGCTCTTTCTGGTGCGCTTCTTGGGTTAAAGGCTAACTTGTTTCTAGAAATTCAAACCCTGTTTCTTTGTTTTTTGTCCGTTTAGCTGAACAGTTAGCCAATTCTAGTATAACGATTTCGCCTATTTGCCAAACGTCAACGCCCATCCGTACACAGCCTGTGACGGTGTTGTCGTTTCTGCCAAAACTTGAGTGCATATGCAATTTGGGTGTTCCAGCTTCGTCAGTGAAGATTGTGCCCACTCCACAAGCTTCATGTACGCCCTTTAGAAGCGTCACCATGGGTTCGGGTGGCATTGTGTTGCCGTCTTTGGGTCCAACGACGACTTTGCTTTTGTCCTGGGCGCCGCCTAGGAAAAAGCAGAGTGCACTCTTGATTTGTTTTTCGTTTGCGAATTTTTCTATTGTTTCGTGTAGGCGTTCGTTGTGGTGAAGTCTGAGGATGAAGGTTCTGCCGAGTTGCGCTTCGGTGTAATTCAAATTCATGCCCTCTTAATTGTTAAAATCGTAGAGTTCGGGTATAAAAGAATTCAACCACAGAAAGAGATTGTTTA
The DNA here is from genome assembly GCA_026014665.1 of Candidatus Bathyarchaeota archaeon. Classification (GTDB taxonomy): domain Archaea; phylum Thermoproteota; class Bathyarchaeia; order Bathyarchaeales; family Bathycorpusculaceae; genus Bathycorpusculum. The sequence continues at coordinate 49,115 of JAOZHX010000025.1, read as the reverse complement.
ACGCAAATTGGAGTGTTTATATCCTGTCTATGTAGAGTGCTGGTTCGGCGTCTTGTTTTCTTTTTTGCTTTAGCATCTTGCTGTCCGCTTCCAAAGTAGCACTTATGATTGCCGCGTTTGTAAGATGCTTTATTTTATTTTGAGACATATTTTTTAACCTCTTAAAGAGCCCCACAAATACTGCCTTAAGCTTATAAACGTTATCCCACTTGCAGAACAAACGTTTACATTCTGTATTATTAAACAAACAAAAAATAGGTATAACCCATTTATTTATTCTAAAAGAGTTAAAACTCTCTCTTCTTTTCAGGTTATTTATTTTTTCTAAAGATGTTGTTGTCGACTTCCCCTTCATGCACAACACCAACCAATCGATTGCAGAAAACGTTGCTCTTTTCCTTCACGATTGGGTTTGGGTTGCGCTCTGATTGTGCAAGCAGCAACAAGTAACCTTACTATTCTCCACACTAACGGTTGAAACGGTCGTTATGCCAAACATCCGCGCTGTCGCTGTATCCACATCGCTCCCAAAACCCTAACTCCTTGTTTCGGGTGAAACGCAAACGCACCACCCACAATGCACTCTTATACGCGTATTTGTTGGGCACTACAAGGCGCATGGGGTAGCCAAGTCCTTCCTCTAAGGGTTTATCGTTTAGTTTGTAGGCTAAAAGCACGTCGTCGCCTGCAAGTTCTTCACGGTAGAGCGAAGTAACATAGTTATCAGCCGATTCAAAAGTGACGGCACGTGCCACATCTTTAGGCTTTACGAGCTTCTCGATTTCTCTTATACGGACTCCTTCCCATTTACAGTCTAAAACGCTCCAGCCCTCCACACAGTGAAAATCGCTGACCGATACAGTGCGCGGCAACTTCATGAAGTCGTTCCAGCCTAACACCGTTGGGTTTTCAACCTCGCCACCGATGGTTAACTTATAGGTTTCCAGTTTTAGTTGTGGGTTAGTTGAGGTTATCCCAGGATGATCAATGCCCCAGCTTAGAATGCGGTCGATGACTGTTTGGTCAGGCGGCAACTTTCTTGTTTCTGGTTTAAACGACAAAATACCACTACCTAAAATCTTGTTTATCCTGAAAGAAAAAGATTGCTTAACAGTGCCCACTTTGAAAGAAGCTTGTAAGCAGCTTTTGGTTGGGCTCTTCTTTGCTAAAGCCCGAAATTTTCACGCCGACTCGGCGGATTTCCAAGGGTGATTCCGACAGAAACTTCTCAAGGAGCGCTTTGACGTTTCTTGAAATGGTTTCTTTATCTTTTGCAGGCTGCTCAAGCGTCACCGAACGGCTTTTGCTGCTTAAGTCAACGTTGACGACGTAGATGGAAACCTGCTTGAAACTTACGCCTCTTTGGACAAGGTCTCTGTAGACGCCTTCGGTTAGTTCGTCTGTTTTTTGTAATATGAATTCTAAGTCGTGTGTGTCCTGTTTTAACGTGCCTATTCGGCTTATGGATTCTGCTTCACCTTGCTCCTGCACTGGGCTGTTATCGACTGCGTTGGCTGCATAATGAAAATATACTCCTAAAGCTTTGCCGAAAACCGCCACGAGCCTTTGGCAGTCAAACTTGGCTAAGTCACCTATGGTTTTTATGCCCATCTGCTCCATTCGAACACTGGTTTTTTTGCCCACGCCCAAGAGGCGGTCTACGGGAAGCGGTGCGAGAAACGCCTTAGCCTCCTCAGGCTTAACGATTGTTAGACCATCGGGTTTTTGGCTATCACATGCAATTTTGGCAATCAGCTTGTTTGGTCCTACTCCCACTGAGAAGGAAATGCCAACCTGCGCCCTCACGTCAGCCTTGATTTTCTGAGCGTACCCGCGCGCTTTCTCGAAGCTGCCCTCCACCTGCTCGGTTACATCCAAATAAGCCTCATCCACGCTTATCTGTTCAAGGCTTGAAGCGTAGGTGCGAAAAATCTGCATTATGCGGTTGCTGACTTGGTCGTAGTATTGGTGGTCGACACGGAAGAAGATTGCGTCTGTTCCTTCCAGCTTACGTTTAGCCAGAAACAGGGGCATGCCTGATTTGACTCCGAACTTGCGCGCAACGTAGTTGCTTGTGCTCACTGCTCCGCTTTCCTCAGTGCGTCCTGAGTAAACTCCTACTACTACAGGCTTATCTTTGATTTCGGGATGGCGAAGCTCTTCGCATTGAGCAAAGAAGTAGTCGAAATCAGCCAGCATGACTACGCGATTTGGCATTGCTTGGCCTCCTTTGCTTTGGGCATAAGCCATGACCCGTCACAGGGCGCTGTATTCAGTCCTGATAAGCCTTCGCGGCAAACGCCAAACCGCATGCCGCTTGATAGAGCCAAGTCCCGTACGCTCTTGAGCAGTTTATAGCGGAACTCCTTAGGTAATAAGATGCTGCCGCCTATCCGTTCACCCTGCTGGAAATACAACGGTTTGAGCCTCTCTGCTACTTGGGGCAATGCTTTGGTAAGACGCATCCAGTTGTCGACTTTAGCCTTGTAAGTTGAAGCGGTGATGTGTTTGACTCCCACGCTTGCCAATTCTGCTATGAGTTTATGCGGTTGATCGTTGATCGTTGGAATTATTGGGTCTATCCGCACCGAGACGGGTATGCCTGCTTTAGTTAAGTCTTGGGCTGCTCTTACGCGCTGGGACGGGGGTGGCGCATATGGCTCGAGAACCTTGGCGAGGTTGTCGTCGATGGTCGTTATGGTTAACGCTACAGTTGAGGGAATTTTGCTCAGTAAGTCGTAGTCGCGGGTTACAAGGTTGCTTTTTGTGATTATTTGGATTCTGCAGTTGTTTTCCGCCAAGATTTCAAGACATCTGCGAGTCAAACCAACTGACGCTTCTACATGGGGGTAGGGGTCAGATGAGTTTGAGATTGAGACTGTTTCGCCACTGAGTTTTATCGCTTCCCGTCTAAGAGTTGCAAGCGCCTCTTTTTTTGGGCGGCAATCGCCAAAATTCTGGATATAGCTCGTGGCATAGCAGTAGATGCATTGATGATCACATCCTGTGTAAGGGTTAAACGTGAGTTTGGGTGGACACGTGCAAAGGCCTGAACGCCAAGGGTCAAAGCGGGAAATCAACGGCACGATGCTTCACTTAAATGTAGTATGGGATTTAGGCAAACAAAAACTATTCGCAATTTCTAGGTTTCTAGCGGTTGAGACTGTGATTGTAAAGCCGCAATCACATATGCTTATGATTTGTGCTTGCCTATGATTTGACAAGGCGCTTTCTATTTTGGAGGTGAAACAGTTGTGTGAACCTAAATCGAAAACAGCGAAAATAAAGATGAGTGAGAGGGACAGAAAAGAAGCTGAAACTGACGACATCACTCAGGTTGATCAAGAAAAAATCTTGCGGAGAATGCCGAAAACTAACCTCTATGAAACACGGGAATCCCCAGAAGACTAACCCGCCCATCAACAGTTGTGCTCTTCATCGTGTTATTCCAGCAACTTTCTAACTGTTGATTCTTCCAAAAGATCTTTTGTTTCGTTTTTGATTCCTTTCACGCTTCAGCTTGCAGGCATGTTAAGAGTTCCGGTATGGGCAGGAATTTCAAAAACAGAAAAAATTGCAATCTTTGAACAGATTTTGCGGCTTTTAGTGTTGGTTGAGGACGAAATTGTCCACTATCATGTTATCGCTAGAAGAATCCCAGTCGTCGCTGAATCGGTGAACAACCAGGCAAACCGAATAGTTAAGATTAGAATAACCTGTGCCGCTGGGATAGCTTAAACGACCATAACCTATGCCATCAATTAAGAATAAAACATAATGGCCCATCGTAATCAAGGTGTAATGATGCATCAATCCATCGTTTAGGATAAGCTTCTGCATCTGAAAATTTACTTCGCCGACGCTGCCTTCTGGCTCTTGGATGTAGCCGTAGATAAAGCTGTTTTTAAGGTCCATTCTTATGCCAAATTCTGTTCCCTTATAGGTCATTGTGTCTGAGGCAGCAAAAATTGCCATCTCGTCAAATCCCAGAGCGCCAAAGTTGGGTGTTAAGAAGATGGCATCAAAATCCATTTTTTTGATCGGGTACATTTCAAAGGTTACAGCGTCTGAACCAGCTAATTGACCTTGGTTGGTGAAGTTGGGAAAAGAAAAGAAAAACTGGGTCAAACTGCTTTGCTCAACGGGGTAGCCGCCGTATGTGTACGTCATAAATTTTGGAGTATCTAACGGAACCGATTTAAAACCACTAAAATCCAACTGTGTTGCGGTTGCATCATGGCTGTCTTTTCCAGAGAGGAACATACCGTAGAAATTTTGCATAAGCGGGTTGTATGTAGCGGATTGTGGGGTTGAGGTGCCTGTTGGAGAGGGTGCTTCAATTAGGGATTCGGTAGCGGGGTCGTATTTGATAGTTTCATTAGGGTTTTCTGTATTTCCGTTTGCCGCAACGTTTGTTGGAAGCGATGATGGGTGTGGTGCTAAATTTTTGATTGCATACGTGTTTATGGTCAATTCTGATCGAATCATGCCGCTTGTGAAAACCGAGGGTACTGTTACCGCTGTAATTAAGATAGCCGTTAACACGATGGACAGATTTTTGCGGTTGGCTGCCGTTCTAATCATCAACAGCCATATTGATACTCAAGCTTAAAAAAGCACCCTAACTACGTACCTTGAAACGCTTTGGGCAATCGTTATCTTTCAAATCATTTCTTTATGACGTAAAACTCTGATGCCCTCTTAAAAAAATACAGCACCATAGGAACCCCTTCCAGAAACCAAAGTAGAGGCGATACGAAAAATAGTTTGATATGTTCAACAATCCTTTGTTTCTTACTAACTTTAGAAAAGTTCATCCCTAACCCTATTTGATAGATGCCGAACAGAATAATTGTGTTAAAAACAAAAAATGGCGTGAGAAACCAAGGATACGACTGCCTTATTAGCAAAGCTGGTATTAATGTAAAAGAACTTAACGCGCCTAAAAACCAACTAGTCATCCTGTATGCTCCTTTAAACTTCTCCCATACCCCCAATCTACTCAAATTTTCAATATTTCCCCTAATCCATCTTTGACGCTGCTTTACAAAGTCAGAAAATGTAAATGGCGATTGCTCTTCAAGAATCCCGCCATGCCAACCAAAAATTCCTCCATACCTCTTATGCGCGATGTAACCAAACAGGCTGTCTTCTGCGCAACTGTTGGCGAAATCCCAGCCAATACTCTTCTCTATGTCTGCTCTTACGAGTAGGTTTGAACCATGCAGCCAGTCGGGTTTTCCCTTCGATTTTAACATAGCACAGCAAGAATAGCAAAATGTAGGTCTGACAGCATCCAAGTATTTTACTAACTTGCTCCCAACCTCGAGTTTATTTGGGTAAGTGATTAATCCCTCAGCTATTGGTTCTCGATTATTATCAATGTGATCCAAAACCGAGAGCAGACCTTGCTTGGTAACCATTGATTCGTCATCGAGGTGATATATCCACACATCCTTGGTGTTTTCTCTCGAGTTTTCTCTATATTCCACAGCATAATGCAGTGCCCTTGTTTTGTATTTGGCCTTATGTGGCGTGCTATACTCTTTGGGTACAGTTATAGTCTTTGCACCATCAAAGGCTTCTTTAACTTCTGAAACCACAAGCACTTCATAGTTGCTATATCCAACTTCTCTGCATATTCGATTAATGTTGTTGACTGATTCCTGCACAATACTCATGTTTCCAATCGTAGTTATCTGAAAAATCATCTTTTTGGGATTGATTGGTACAAAGGTCTTCTTGATTAACGTGGTCCTATATTTTAGTATTTCATACGCCAGCGTAAAGTAAATCGGCATGCCCAAAAGCCAGAGAACCCAAATGTAATTTAGAAGTATCACCTGTTTTACTCCTCGTCCTACCAAAAATGTTGCCAGTAAGTAATGGTTTATCTAGCACTTCAATGTAAGTAATTATTGTCTATTAAATATTGACCAATCCACCGTAGTTTAAAAGCTAAGTTTTAGATAAGGAAGTGCTCAACTCGAATCAAATCCAAGCAAACACACGCGAAACTTCCGTAGATACAGTTACGCGGCGCCTATCCGACCACTTATCCATCAGAGTCTATAGCGACTGCCGTCCACGATGCCTTGAAACCGCACAACTACAAAAGGGTCTAATTTTAGTGTTGGATGGACAAGAACTGATCGAGGAAGGCATGGGTTTCGGAGTCCCTGTCGTCAAATACACAGACAAAACCTACTTCTCCACCACCGCAACGCTATCCAAAAACACCTCAGCCTCTACGCCAGAGGTACAGAAAACCTTCATTATAGATGCCATTTCCAGAAAAAAACTCTCAAACGGTAGCTACATAGACGACGGATTCTACAGCTTCATCAGAAAATTTTTCTCCAAATTCTATCTGAACAGAAAAAATTTCTCACCCTTCCTCAACAAGGTCATGGAGCTGAGGCAACTTGCAAGAATCAAAACAGAATTTGTCAGAACGAAACCACGAGGAAGCATAACAGTGACCTATCGCATCCAATCATCAAATATCTACGTTAAAGCCGACCTTTCAAATTTAGCCTTAGGAGGATGCAGCGAGGTTTTGCTGTTAAACGAACAGGGATCGAGCACTTTCAAAAAATACATAGATATTAGCGGGTTAAACCTTGAGGGCAACAGGATTGGCGCCTGGGACCAAGTTGCCGCCCCTCAAGCATGGCTTTTAAGCCAAACAGGGCACGTCTCCTTTAGCCTACAAAATCGCGGGGGTGCATTGCTTTTTCGGGGTTGGGAGAGCACAAAAAACCGTTTTTCATGGGCAGGCTTAAGCTACATGCTTAAACCCCAAAACGGCACCTTCGATTACTGGATTGGCTTAAAAGCTAAACCCAAATTAACACTCAGTCCTAATAGCGCTGAGAAAAGGTCGAGAAACAAACGAACGCAGGCGGTTGCCGTCTCCTTGGCAACCGAATTGTTGACTGGTAACCAAACTATCTATTGATATATAATATATTGGAAAGTCTTTTATGGCGATATGCATGAATAATCAAGGGGACGAGATAGTGGAATCTATCGATGCAACCCGAATGAATGGCAATATGCAGATGCCCCCAGTTACCCCTTCAAGGGAAGAACCGATAACCAATAACGAGCGTTTGCTTGAAGAGTTAGGCATAAGCCCTCAGCAATTTCACATCTTGTGCGATACTCTACCTCAAGGCATAGCGTTGTATAAAATTGTTTGCAACGAGCTAGGGCTTCCCCCTAACTTTGTTCAAATTGCAAGCAACCCAGTTTATGACGAGATTAATCCTTTTAATAAAACATGCTTTTGGTTAAGAGAGATTCCAGTTAAGAAAAGAATAAAAAACATACCCGTTGATTGGATTTCGCCGAGGTCGCCACCACTGGTGTTCATCAGAAATTTGATGCATACTGTAAAAACCATTACAAGTGGTATAAGATTTATGCATATAGCCCAAAGAAGGGTTATGCCATAGTTGCATTCTTAGACATCACAACGCTAAAACAGAGCGGTGAAAAGAAAGACGAAGAGCGAGAAAAAGCTGCACGAGCTCTTATTTTAGCAGAGAAAAGATACCGCAGACTCTATGAGACAACCCAAGATGGAATCATGGCACGAGATAAACACGGCAAAATGATTGCCTGCAACCGAGCCTACGCAAAAATGTTAGGTTACACAAAAAAAGAACTGCGCAACATCCCAGTTGAGCAGCTGCTTCCAGAAAGATGGCGCGAACAAAGAGAAAAAATTATCAACAAAATCCTACGCACCGGTTGCTCGATGGTTTTTGAGCGAGAATACATACGCAAGGACGGCACTATCTTTCCAGCCTCCGTCAGAAGCTGGCGGCTCACTGATGGAAAAGGCAAGGTAATCGGGGTGTGGTCTATTGTTCGAGACATCAGCGAGCAAAAGCAGCAGGAGTACAGACTTCAAGCACAGAAAGGAATCTTGGAGAAACTAATCGATGAGAGAACCAAGCAACTGAAGGATAGCGAACGTTTAGCCGCTATTGGGCAGACCGCAGGCATGGTTGGTCATGATTTGCGTAATCCTCTGCAAACAATAATCGGCGAATTGTATCTAGCCAAAACCGAAGTTGGTGCCCTTCCTGTGGGCGACGCCAAAGCCAACTTGGAAGAGAGCATCCGTGTTATAGAGGAGCAAGCAGCGTACATGGACAAGATTGTGTCGGACTTGCAAGCGTTCGTGCAACCAATCAGGGTTGATAAAAAATCAATCAACCTGAAGGAATTCATAGAAAGCGTTTTAGCAACCACCGACATACCAAATAATATCGAAGAACGAATTGAGATTGATGATGCTTATCCAATGGTTCAAGCTGATCCTCAACTCCTCAAAAGAGTCCTCATCAATTTAGTAACCAACGCCCTTCAAGCCATGCCCAACGGCGGCAAACTGCTCATATCAGCCGGTATAACCAACGAAAAACAAGTTTCTCTAACCGTTAAAGATACAGGCGTTGGCATACCTGAATCCATTAAAAAACAAATTTTCAATCCCCTTTTCACAACAAAACCGCGTGGTCAAGGCTTCGGATTAGCCGTCTGCAAACGCGTCATCGAAGCACACGGCGGCACCATAAGCTTTGAGAGCACCGAAGGCAAAGGAGCAGAATTCACAATTCGCATACCCAGAAGTTAAGGCTCAACCACTTTCCTTTGGTTTCTGATGCCTCTAATTTTCTGTTTGAGGCTATAAACAAAAGCTATAAACCAAAAGGCTACTGTTGCCCAACCTAACGCAAACCCGATGACATTGCCTATCAAGTAATAAGCAAATTCAAATCCAACTATGGAAATAAACGTTAAAAAAGAACCGATTACGCTAAAACCCCTAAGATAATTCCTGTTTTTAATAACAGCTCTCAACATCAACAATAATGCGATAAAGTTAAGGATTCCTCCAACATCTAAAATCAAGTTTGCTAAGCCTAAAGTATCCATGTTGACCTTTTTCCTAAACCAACAACAACCTACCTTAACATAAGATTATCGCCAATGCAAGCTCTAGCATGTAAATTACCTTAAATCTCGTCATCACGGTACCTATGCAATCCGCAAGGAAGAGGGGTGAAAGGAAAGTGATTTCGCGAGATTGCGATGGATGCGGACAGCAGCAACCATGCCTAAAACGCTACCGCAAAGTAAACCAGGGCGAGAAAGTCTACTGTCCAGATGGAACCGCTCACCTGGTTGACTAAGAACGCCTAGCATAGCTACGACCGCAATATAGAAGAAAAATAGCCTAAGTATTTTTTTTACCCCCGCTTTTTTGGTTGCCAAAACGTTAATTTTTTAAACTTGGCGTAAATATGGTAAAGTCATATATGTAAGTAATCTAATGGGTACGGCATAGATTGGAGGGGCAAAGGTGAAAATACTAAAAATCGCTCTTATCGTGAGTTTAGTTTCGCTAATTTGTTTATCATGTAGCGTAGTTTACGCTTTAGAGTCAAACGAGCTTTTAAGCACCACCCGTTTTTCAAACGACACACCAAATCCAGGTGACTCCATATACGTCAGAGTAATGTTTGAAAGTAACACCGATGAGCAGCTTCAACTGCAATACATAGGTTTTCACTTCGACTGGATGGAAGCTGAAGGATTCATTGGTTTCAACTATTCAAGTACTCCCATTTCAATCGAACCACACGGCACTTACACTACTCCTCCGCTTTCCGTGAAGATTCCCACAACTGCCGCTGTAGGAGCACATACATTCTACCTTGGTGTTGATGGCGTCGAAGGAGCTTCTCAGACGCCTTTCTCTTGGGATTCGCCAACAGGAACTATAGCGGTCGGCGGCTCCTCTGCTACGATTAAACCCACTGTCAAGCCAAGCAATGGCGGCGGCGGGGGAACACAAACAAGCAGTCCTCTAACCTGGTTAATCATTGGAACAGTAATAGCCGTAGTAGCTGTGGTTATCGTTATGATGCTACTCATATTCAAGCAAAGACGAAGACGAGCTGCTGTTCCAACTGCGGCAGAAACGACAAGCCCTGCAGAGACGCCCCCTGCTACTCCAGAGTCCGCTCCTCAAGCAACTTCTCAAGAACCCGCTTCAACCCCAATTCCAGTGTGGGAACAACCGCCCAAAGAAGACAATGAGAGCTAAGGGTTGCCTTTAGCCTCCTAAACTTTTTTCTTTTCCTGATTTTTAAAAAAAGGCTTATAGCTAAAGCTTAACATGGTATAGGTATATTACCGTGAGACTTTGATTGTAGCCAACCGCACAGCCGTGTCTGGACTTGTAGCCATAGTCGTTTTAGTCTTGCTGTTCACTCCGGCCATTCATGCACAAACGGGTGGAAGTTTCACGCCCGTTGACACGTTTAACATTCCTGAATTACATGGATCCATATGCTTTAACGTTAACGGATCCTATTCTTCTGCAACTCTAGAAAATGGCACATGGACTTTTGCGAACTTATGCCTCAACAACACGCGGGTGATTGGGACTCTAAAGGTATCCGCTGAAAATTCCAACATAACGGTTTTTACATATAGAACAAGTAACGTTTTGGGGCGAGGAGAGAGCATCAGGTATTACGCTGTTGGTGAGGGCAAGCAGACCTTTGACCTTGACGTGAACTCTTCTCGGCAAACCCATACAGATGAGTGGTTAGTTACCAATAAAGGGTACGCTGTAGCAGCAGGGAGTGGCTGGCAGCTTTTGCCCAACAACGTAGTGGTTGTTAACGGATTAACAGGTAACGTAACTATCACGCGTTACAGTAACTATGTCATTCCGCCATCTTCAGGCGACATCTTTTTGGATCATTCAGTCGCTATATACACGGCAACAGTGCTTCTTGTCATTGTGATTGTTGGGTTAAGCGTAAAATTCAAGGTGAGAGGTTAAACTTGCCTACGGATATTTTAACTCCCACAGCGCTCATGATATACGCGTTGGTTGTGGCAATCGGCATTATCGCTATTCTCAAGTTCTCCAAGGACAAAACTAGAAAAATTAGCACACTTAGGCTTTTTATTCAGGTGGTTGCCGTGATGGCGGTTTTTATGGGTCTTATCATAGGCCCATTTAATGCAGTGCCCGCGTTTGTGCCGTTAGGTTCTTCTCCTCGCGACCGGTTAATCGGCACTGATGTATTAGGCAATCAGTTTCCCGATGGCTTATCTATCCCTGTTTTGGCATGTTATTATGGTAACGGTAGAACTGTTACCTGTCCCATATGGCAACTTCAAGCTTACATTTACCCTTTTTGGAGCTTTCAGCGAGGCTATGCAGTGGTTTATTCCACATCAGGGATAGAGAAACTGGCGGTTGTTATAGGCATGGTAGCCGCAGCATCTTTGCTTTTGGGAAGGTTTTTCTGCGGTTGGCTCTGCCCATTCGGATTATACCAAGACCTTTTGACTAAAGCACGCAAGTTCATTAGGTTGCGGCATCTAAGCTTTTCAGATAAGACAAGTGCTAGGCTTGGGCAAGTCCGATATTTAATTATCGCAGTTTTTTTGATATCAAGCGTTTTATTTGCTTCATATACCATATTCGGGACCGAACTTATTCCGGGCACCATTCCCGGCGGACCTTTTGGAACCGAAGCTGGAATAACAAGCTGGATTAATGAGCCTTTCTGTCTTGTATGCCCCATGCGCCCTTTATGCCTATTCGTTCAAAGTGGCCTAGGCTCCATTAACTGGCGTTATATTTCTCAAATAGTGTACGGATCATTCTACGAACGCGGAATGTACATAACCTCAATAAACCTCACCATCTTCATCGCCGTCACCATTTTGGCGCTAGCATATCGACGCTTTTGGTGCCGAATTTGTCCGTTAGGCGGCTTGACTGCACTTTTCAGCACTTTCACGCCCTTTAAGCAAATTGCCTTTACAAAACTCAAAAAAGATGAGCATAAATGTACGAAATGCGGGATCTGTAAACGTGCCTGCCCAACCCAAGCCACCGCCATGTATGAGAAGAAAGGCGGCGACGTCACCGAATCAAAATGCATGCTATGTGCAAGATGCATAGAAGTTTGCCCTTACAATAACGCGTTGAAATTGACTTTCGCAGGCAAGACAGTGGTTAAATCCAGAAACTGGTTAGACGAGATGAATACAGCTGGCAACATGCTTAAGGCTTCATGACGGACACTCACTATAAGAGAGGAATTGTAATATACTCAGAAAGCGGCAATAGAGCGTTATACAGGAGGCACCATAGATCATAGGGCCAATGGAACAGATTTTTCTAGTTGCAGAGGAGACTTTTTCAGCAGTCGTTTGCTTCATTCTCGTTTGGTTCTTGATAAAGCCATACCTCGTCACCAGAGAAGGCCGATACTTAGGCCTTCCCCTTGGCTTTGGTATTCTCGGTGCCACCTACGCACTTGCGGCTTTTGCACATTCTTATCCTATTTTCATGGATCCCGATTTCTCTGTTAACGACTTAACCTGGCTTCAACTTATCGCAAGACCGTTTGCATTCGCATTTCTCACGTTCACATATTATTTTTCCAAGAAACCCTCAAAAAACACTCACCTCATCTGGAATGTAATATTAAGCGCACTTCTTGTCGCGGTGACATCCCTGATTATTCTGGTTTTTGTAGCTCCAAACTCGGCTTTTGGCAACTATCGGTTTTTATCCATGTACATCAGGGGGTTTAACATAGCCTGCCTACTCTACATCTCTATACATACGCTCAGAAGCCACTTGAAAACTCAAGATTCCAAAACAATAACGACCCCACTCGGATACATCCTTCTGGGCATAAGCCAATACTCACTGCTGGTTTGGCTTGTAGACGGCAGCACAAAATTCCCTTTCTATGGAGGCTTAGTACTTCGCTGGGCAGGACTAATTCTTTTTCTCATAATCGCCTATCGAACGTTTTACGGAATACCCAAAAAGGAGCTCTGAATGAAAAAAATAGCCAGAAGAGACAAAATGAAGATCTACGGTGATCTCTTGTCTATCCTTAAGGCTGAAACTAGCTTAACTGAGAAAATAGTTTTAGTTCGCATTCAAACAAAACTTAACGTTCCCTTTGATCGTTTGAAAAGATACCTATCTGACCTAGAAGAGCTTGGGCTCATAGAAGACCAAATCTCATTTGCCCTCACCGAAAAAGGCAAACAATACCTGGCTGAATACAGGACAGTCCTGGATTTCATGGAACGCATGGGCATAGCCTACCGATAAAAAAACCCATAACTATCTCCAAAATTATCGGTAAAATGCGAAATTAAATTAAGCGAAAAATCAGCAGGTTGTGGTTTTTGGTGGACGGGGCGGGATTTGAACCCGCGGCCTCCACGATGCCAACGTGGCGATCGTACCAGGCTGATCTACCCGCCCAAAATGTGCGGCTCCTAAATTACCCGCAGATTAGCCTATAAGCCTTTCTTAAAAGCTGAGTCTTTTTTGTGTCATTTTGGGGTTTTAGTAGTTTGGTCTCTGTGACATCAAAAAATCAGTAAACTTTGAAACGTTTAAGATAGGGGGAGGGGTCGACTGCAAAGCAACTGAGCACCCGAGATGCCGCTTGGCATTGAAGTTTGAGGGGTTTGTTGCAATAATCCATATATCCAGACTAATGGCTTCCAATCTTGAGGGTTAATGTTTCGAACAGGCACTGCGAATCTGCCGCTGCATGGCGGCAAAGCACCATCCTGGTTAACTGTGAGAATGCGTAACCTTGCTCGCGAAATCGCTAACGTCATGATTGAAGAATATGGCACTACAGCGTTTATTGAACGTCTTAGCGATCCCTTTTGGTTTCAGGCGTTCGGCTGTGTCTTGGGGTATGATTGGCATAGCAGTGGTGTAACCACCGTTGTCACAGGTATCCTCAAAACCGCTTTGACTTCCCAAGAGCACGGTATTGTGGTTTGTGGTGGCAAGGGCAAAACCAGCAAAAAGACTCCAGCGGACATCCAGGCGGCTGCTGAGACCTTCCAGTTTTCTAAGCAAACCATCGATCAACTTATTTATGCTAGCCGTATAGTCGCTAAAGTTGATAACAATGCCCTTCAAGCAGGATATCAGCTTTATCATCATGCTTTTTTGCTCACGCAAGACGGTAAATGGGCAGTTATACAGCAAGGTATGAATGAAGAAGACCGAACAGCAAGACGTTACCATTGGTTCTCTGAAAACGTTCATAACTTCATTGTGGAACCGCATAACGGCATTGTTGGGATAAAGCGCCAAAAGGCTTTAAACATGACAGCTGTCGCAAGCGAGAATGCTCGAAAAGTTTCCGTTGACCTTTCCAAAGAACCACCCAAAAAACTTAACAACCTCATCCAATCCTTGGCGAAACCTAAAAATCAAACTTCGCTCCAAGAATATTTTCCTCAACCAAGCAGGTTGCAACGTCAACCCCAAGTGACCCTTGACATGCCCAGAAACATCAACTGGGACACACTCAGCCGCATGTATGAATTTCAACCAAACAACTATGAAGAGCTTCTCAGCCTAAAAGGCGTTGGTCCAGCAACCGTGCGGGGACTTGCCTTGGTTGCCGAACTCATCTATGGTGAAGCTCCAAGCTGGGAGGATCCTGTTAGATTTAGTTTTGCTTATGGAGGTAAGGATGGGGTGCCTTTTCCGGTGGATCGGAAAGCTATGGATGAATCTGTGGAGATTCTCAGGAAGTCTGTTGAGGCGGCGAAAGTGGGTGAGAGGGATAAGTTGCGTTTGCTGGGGAATTTGAGGCGGTTTATCGGTTGATTGATGGAAATTTTTAAAGCCAGCGGTTGCTAAATTTGCTTTAGGGTTTGTGTATGTTGTTTAAGGGTGAGGTTTGGTTGAAGGTTGGGGGAGTGGCTGGCGTGGTGGCGCCTGTTGCGGCTTTCATTTGCATTTTAATTGCTATTGCGTCTTATCCAGCGTTTAGTTGGGTTCATAATGCTTTAAGTGATTTAGGGGTTGTTTCGGGTTTGACAGGTTACTTGTTTAATTTTGGGTTATTTGTCGGTGGGTTGTTAGCCTTTATTTTCTCGGTGTTTGGGTTGTGGAATTATTTTTCTAAGAATTTGGTTGGGCGTGTTGGAGCTTTGATGTTTGCGTGTGCTTCTGTTGCTTTGATGGCTATCGGTGTTTTTAATGAAGATTTTAAACCTATACATTACTTGGTGTCTGTGGCGTTCTTCGCTTTGGCAACTATGGCTTTATTGGTCTTGACTGCTGGCTTCTTCTATGCAGGTAAACGGGCTTTGGCGGTTCTTTCTTTGGCGGTCGGGTTTTTTTCGGCGTCTGTTTGGGTTTTGCAGTTAACCATTAGTTATGTTCCCAACGTGGCTATTCCTGAGTTTGCGTCTGGGTTTGCTGTTTCGATTTGGGCTGTTGCGGTTGGTAGGCGAATGCTTAAACTCTAATGGAGAGCATCAAGGTACATTTGGGCACAGCAGTAAGAGGAGAAAACTGTGTTGTAGCCGTGGTTTTTTACGTATTCTATGGCTGTGTCGCTTGGAAAAGCTATGGCGTCTACTCCTGCTTTAAGGGCTAAAACGTCGGTTTCGCTGCGGTTTTTGCCCTTTGGGCGCATGCATCCTAAGATTAATGGTGTGATTGGGAACATTTGTCTTGCTAGTGCTATGACTTTGGCGATGTCGGTGGGTTTGGGTGGGGGTGTGTTTTCCATGGGTGTTCCGTGTATGGGCATGAATGCTATGATGACCAAAGCGGCTGGTTCCACTTGTCTTATCATTTGGAGGGCTTTTTGTTCGCCGTCGAGTTTGCCTTGGTTTAATCCGACGATGACGTGTGGTGCGAAGGGGAGTTTGGCTTGGTTGAGTGTTTGGAGGGATTGTTCGTAGTCTTCGGTGGATATGTTTAGGTTGTATGTTGTGTGTATGGTTTGTTGTGAGCCGATGATGTCGATGAGTGCTGCGTCAACGTCTGCTTGTTTTAGTGCGTTTGCTGTGGTCGGTTTAATTATGCCTGTGTGAACGAACACTGTTAGTTTGAGTTCATGTTTTATGTGGGTGATTGCTGGGATGAATTTATCGAGTGGCACTGTGCCGTCGGTTGTGCATCCTCCGCTGATGAGGCAGCCAACTGCTCCCTTTTCTTTAAGTTTGGTGGCTACTGCGATGAGTTGTTGAGGGGTGTGTGCTGGGTGCATGGTTTGGAGGACTTTGCCGCTGCAGTGTTTGCAGTTTAGTGCGCAGGTGGTTCCTGTGAGGGAGATGGTTGGGAAGGCGTTTGCTGTTGGGTAGTAGTGTCGGTTTTTGTAGTAGGTGAAGGTTGGTGCGTAGAAGTGGATGGTGTTTTTTTTGGGTTTGGGGGTGTTTGAGTTGAGCATCGTTAAGAGGTCGGTTTCGTTTAGGTTCCAGATGTCTTGCGGTGTAAGAGGCATGCGAATCAAGCATGAATTCTGTGCTCCATCTTAATAGTTTAATGCTGCTTGTTGGAGAAATTGATGGTTGGAAAAATCTATAGCCCCCTTTTATTAAGCCGTATATGGAAACGTATGCGCACACCCTCCGCCAAAACCTTTTGCTCTGCCACGACCTCTCCCTCCCCCTATTTAAACAAACAAACGGAATCATCATTCCAAGGAATAACATCCAAAAATCAACATCTCCACAGCAAACAATGCATACCCAAAACAAACAACAACCAGCCCAACGCCCAAACGGCAACTGAACCTCCCCCAACCAAAAAAAGCCCCACCCATTCCGAACACAGCTAACTTAACCCGAGAAATCACTAAGACCGTTTTAAAGGCTTGTTTGGTGAACATGCTGAATAGCAAAAATTAAATTCCTAATATCTGCCATTCTTGAGTAAGGGATTGGCTTGGAATCTGAAGAAAAACCGCAATTGGGTATTTGTTATGAATGTAATATAAAAGATGCGGATTCTTATCAACAACCTGTTTACTATTGCAACCTGTGCGAAAAATGGTTTTGCGAAAAACATAGTGAACCTAAGTTTCCTTATTTTGTAGATTGGGACACAGTTTTTGATGTGCAAGGAGACCCAAGAATCAAGGCATCATTTTATACGGAGTACAAACGTGAGGGCGGGCATCCAGATTTTGCTTATTTGCGAAAGACAATCGAAGCATTAGAACTCGAAGAAAAGATAAGGAACAAATTGATTGCGCAAGCAATCGACAAAATGGTAGAAGCAGATAAGCAAAGAAGATATGAAAAAAGAGCGAGAGAAGCGAAAGAAAGAGAAGCAAAAGAAAAGGCGGAAGAAGCGGAAATAGAGAAGCTACATGAAAAAGGGAAAACATTAACGATTAGCAACAGATATGATCATATGTTTGTTGTTCCGCTTGATGTTTATTCAAATGCGGAATATGCTGAGTATCTTAATCATGCTCAAACCATGAAAAGTGTGAAAGTTATAGTGGATGAGTATTACAAGAAGTACGGCAAGAGAAAGAAATCGGAAGTTCCTAAGAAAAAGCATTGGTGGCAAAAAGTCGTAAATTGAAATAGTATAAGTAACAAGCTGTGAGTCCTCATTGACTTTGCTTGAGCATAAAAGCCGGAAAAACTATTGGATGGCTAAGAAGTTTCTCAGTTGAAGTTATAAAAAAAAGTTTTCTTACTCTATGCGATTTTCTGGCGACAGATTGGTGAGTAAGCCTTTGGCTTTTTCGTTTTCAGGGTAAGCTTTGTCTAATGCGTAGCAGAGTATGTTGGTATCTAAGCCGATTATCACTTGACGGTTCTCCACGTAGACTTCATTTCTTTGGGTGTGGCGAGTTTGGGCTTGCCTTTGCGTTTTGGTTCAGAAGTTATCGTTTTGTTGAATGCCTCTATGAAGTCCTCTTTTTTGCCTGGGATGATAAGTATGCCTTGCGGAGTGATTTTGATGACCGCGATTTCCCCGATTTTATCGCGGATTCGGGCTGGAATGCAGATTCTACCTTTTGAATCTACTTTTACTACAAGGGGCTCAGTCATTTCCATTTTCATCCCACAATACATGGTGGGATTAAAGATTTAAAACTATCCAATCATCCCAAAACTCTGGTCAAAGATATGCAACGCAATTCCATCTAAGCTCCTACAATCTACATTGTTGTCGCCTAACATTTTTTATACCGCAATCGTTGCTTATCTTGTAATCTTAAAGGTTGGTTCCTCCTGACGGCAGATTCTGACTCCGCTTTTAATTTCCTCGTCAAGCCAGTACGAAGGCTCGTTGAACAGAGAGGATTCTCTAAGCCGACGGAACCTCAAGAGAAAACAATTCCCAAGGTAATCGAAGGCAAAAACATCCTGTTGATTTCGCCGACTGCAACAGGCAAGACGGAAGCTGCTTTTCTGCCAATCCTCAGCATGCTCCTTCAGCAGCCCAAAACCCCAGGCATAAAAGTTCTCTACATAACGCCGCTTCGGGCGCTTAACCGTGACTTGCTTGAGCGACTTCAGTGGTGGTGCAACAACTTGGACATTAAGCTGGCGGTTAGGCACGGCGACACCGAACAGAAAGAGCGAACCCGCCAATCCCAAAGCCCCCCAGACATCCTGATAACGACGCCTGAAACCCTGCAGGCTATATTGTCAGGTTGGCTTTTGCGTCAGCACCTACAGAGCCTACGCTGGGTCATAATCGATGAAGTGCATGAGTTGGCAGACAGCAAGCGGGGCAGCCAACTATCGCTGGCACTGGAGCGTGTCCGCGGGTTAATCGGCAAGGATTTCCAGATGGTTGGTTTATCCGCGACGGTCGGCAGCCCAGAGAAAGTCGCACAGTTCCTAGTCGGCGATAAGCGTGCGGTGGAAATCATCAGGGTTCCAGTCGCCAAAATAATTAAGCTGCAAGTCATTTATCCAAAACCGACCGAAGAAGACGTAAGTTTCGCCTCGAAAATCTACACTCACCCAGAAGTTGCGGCGAGACTGCGTATTATCCGCGACTACATGAGCAAACGCAAATCCGTCCTCCTCTTCACCAACACCCGCTCAATCTCGGAAGTTTTAGCTTCACGCTTCAAAGTCTGGGACGTAGACTTCCCAGTTTCAATCCACCACGGCTCCCTAGCTAAGCCCTCACGCATAGCGGCGGAAACAGGACTCAAACGCGGCGCACTCAAAGGCTTAATCGCCACCAGCAGCTTAGAACTCGGCATCGACGTTGGGCACATCGACCTTGTCATCCAATACATGAGCCCAAGGCAGGTTTCCCGGCTTGTCCAACGCGTCGGCAGGGCAGGACACACGTACGGGCACGTTTCGGAAGGCGTAATCATCGGCATGGACTCCGACGACACGTTGGAAGCGTTGGTTATCGCAAGAAGAGCCTTAACTGAAAAACTTGAAGCGGTTTCGATTCCAGATAAACCCTACGACGTGTTGACCCACCAAGTTGCGGGGCTGCTGCTCAAGAACAGACGCCTAGCTTTTGAGGAAATCTTGGATTTGGCACGCAACGCTGCGCCGTTTGAGAACCTAACGCTTGACGACGTAGAAAAAGTCATACGGTACATGCATCAACGGTTTCCACGGTTGGCTTGGGCATCCTTCGAAGACAAAGTCGTTCTCAAGCCGCAGCGGACCAAGGCGCTCTTTGAATACTACTTTGACAACCTATCCATGATTCCAGAAGAAAAACAGTTCTTGGTCATCGACCAATCCGCGGATTCATCCATAGGCGTGTTGGACGAAGCCTTCATGGCGGAGTACGGCAAGCCAGGCACAAAATTCATCATCCGAGGCAGCCCATGGCAAATAATCCACGTGACCGAAGACAAGGTTTACGTGCGCCCAGTGGAGGACCCGAGCGGTTCGATTCCCAGCTGGATAGGCGAGGAAATCCCAGTTCCCTACGAGGTAACACAGGAAGTCGCTGAAATCCGCGGCTTCGTTGAAGAGCAAGCCCAAAGAGGCGCTTCACCCCAGCAAATCAGCCAGATGCTTTCTGAACGCTACCCATCCGACGCCGAAACCATCATGCATGCGTTGGCGGAGACGGTGGAGCAGGTGCAAAGCGGCTTTCCAGTTCCCACTCCCCATCGCATCGTGGTTGAGGACTGGGGCGAGTTTGTTATTGTGCACTCGAATTTTGGCTCGCTAATCAACAGAGCGTTGGCTCAGTTTCTGGGACAGGTGCTCTCTGACAAACTGGGACGCGGCATAGTCGTGCAGCATGACCCCTACCGCATCTTCGTGCAGACCATGGGCGCCATGAACGCGGAGCGGCTGGTTGAAGTCCTAAAAGAGGTAAAAGACATGAATGAGCAAGCCATACGAGCCACGCTCACGCAATCCACGGTGAAGACAGGCTTGTTCAAACGCCGAGTCATCCAAGTGGCACGCCGCTTTGGCGCCCTCAAGAAATGGGCTGATTTCAGCAACGTTAGCTTGCAGAAGCTGATTTCAAGCTTCGAGGGCACGCCCATCTACGAGGAAGGACTTAAGGAAGTGTTCACTAAAGACCTCGACGCTGACGGCTTGGTCATGGTGCTTGGTCGCCTGCGAGACGGCGACGTGAGGCTGCAGGTAGTTTTGACACGCGGCAACGCGACGCCCGTGGCTCGAGTCGGCATTGAACGGGTCAGCATGAAGACAGATTTGATTCCGCCCGAGCAGATGCGCGCCGTCCTAGTTGAATCCGCCAAGGCACGGTTACTCAACGAAACCCTAACCTTCGTTTGTACCCATTGCTGGGACTACGTCGAGATGATACGCATCAAAGACCTCCCAGACAAGCCCAAATGCCCCAGATGCGGCTCTTTAGCCATTGGCTTACTCAAAGTTGAGGAAGAAAAAGCTTTGCCGCTGCTGGAGAAACACGGCGAGCACTTGGCGAAGGATGAAGAAAAAATGCGGGTTCACGCTAAGCAAACGGCTGAATTGATTGAAAAGTACGGAAAAACTGCAGCGGTGGCGTTGAGTGCACGGCGGGTTTCTGCTGCGGATGCTGCTGGGGTTTTGGAGAAGGAGTCCGGGTTGTCCGATAAGTTTTACGAGTTGGTTTTGGAAGCTGAACGTAAGGCGTTGAGTAAACGTTTCAAGTAGGATTTAATTGTTGTATTCAGTTATGTGAAATAACAGCAACTTTTTAAGTATAGAGCAGCTTAATTTGCTTATCCGCTTGTTGTGTCAATGGAGAAGTAGAGCGTGGAAATAAGTAGGAAGAATTTACGCAAAGAAGTTCTTGAACGCATCAAATACGTCAGGACCTGCGTTATGGCTAGGGAGCTTTGCTTGCTCGTGCGTACGAACAGGGCGGTTTTGGAGCCCAAGGACGTGCAGGAAGTCTGCCAATACATTTCAAACCTTTGTCGAGAGGAAGGCTGTAATGAACCCAGCGAACTCTGCTTGAAAGCAGCTAATGCCGTAGGCTCTGCTGATGAAGAGAAATACCTTGATTTGTGCGCTCAAAGCTGCGTTAAATGCGGGGAAGCGCGTCGACCGATGCCTAAAAAAGACGCTTATGTATCATAACAAGCTGTGTTAATGGAGAGGATATGTTAGTGTTTATCGCGCCGTTTGTTCCCAGTCCAAATGTTGTCGTAGAATACATGCTTAAGTTGGCTGATTTGAAGGCTGGCGAAGTTCTCTTTGACATGGGTTCTGGTGACGGCAGAACCGTGATTATGGCAGCCAAGACTTTTGGCGCTCGTGGTGTCGGCATTGAGTTGCGTGAGGATTTGGCGAAGAAGGCAATGAGTGCAATCCATGAGAATGGGCTTGAAGGGCGGGTGACGATTGTTAACGGTGATATGTTCAGTGTTAATTTGTCGTCTGCTGATGTCGTTTATCTGTACTTGACTACGAGCGCTAATGAAAAAATTAGGCCGAAACTTGAAAGTGACCTCAAGAAGGGTGCACGTGTAGTCTCGCACGACTATGAAATTATCGGTTGGCGCCCCGAGAAGGTCGAAAACTTCTGTGAGAACCCACAGTTGGGTTATCCCTCGCATACCATCTACCTCTACCGAAAAACCTGAACGCAAAAACACCTTGTTTTTAACATGCTGTGATTGCTAAAATCGCCAAAAAAGACTATCTCTCTTAGCCTTCTGGGGAAAAAATTAATTTTCTACTCTGAGTTCTTTCTGGGTTGTGATGGATTCGTGCAGTTTGTTGCGTGGCAGAACGTGGCTGATTGGCGTTGCAAAGCCTGTGGTTACTGCTGTAAACTCTACAGTGTAGTCTTAAGCTTTCCTGAGTGGCTTAAAATCACCAAAACCTTCGGCGTTGAAACCACCGTGGCAGGCTTAGATCGATTCTACATAAAACGCGCAACCGACGGCAGCTGCGCTTTTCTTTGCAACACCTCACGCAACTATTTTTGTGGACTGCAAAACATGAAGCCTGAAGCATGCAAGCTCTGGCCGTTTAAAGTGCTCTCTGAGCCGAAATACGGCGAACCCAACCAAGCCGCTTTCGACTACAGAGGAAACAAACTCTACATCTACGCCGACACCATGTGCAGCGGGTTGCGGTATGGTACGCCAACATGGGATTTCCGGTACACAACCATAAAAGAATTCGCTGAGCTAGCGCTGGGAGTTAGGCAAGTACAGTATAAGACCACTAGAACGATTACTCCCTGGCAAAACCAATGGGGAAGACAATTAAGATTTCCATAAGAAATCATGACGCAAGCGTCTATTAAAGTGCCATGAAAAAAGGCTTTAATGGCAAAAAGTCTCAGGATGGGCTATCTTAATCCACCACAACTACAAACGACCACATGAAGGCCTAAATGGAAAAACCCCGCAGAAGCATGTGGAATAACATGAAAGGACAAAACAAGTGGAAAACGCAAAAATGGATTTTTGATTTTAGATGTGTCATTTTTTTATCTGGTTTCTTCGTTGAACGCTTCTGACATATCGTCGATTTTTGTCGTTGGGTAAGGCTTAAAACCTAAACGTGCATTCCTAACAAGGCAGAGGAAACACAATGAAGATTATCTCTGGTCCAGCATCCAAAGAGCTAGCCGAGAAAGTTTCAGAGCTAACAGGCTTCCAAAACGTGCCCGTCTCAGCAAAAATTTTCCCAGACGGCGAATCCTACGTTCGCTTAGAAGGCAACGTGCAAGGCGAAGAAGTAGCCATAGTGCAAACAACCTGCCCACCCATGCAGGACGGCAGACTCATGCAGTTAGCGTTCATGGCTGACGCAGCAAAACGGGCTGGCGCAACCAAAGTCACCGCAATAACACCCTACCTAGCTTATGCTCGGCAAGACAAGATGTTCCTTTCAGGTGAAGGCATAAGCGTTGAAACCGTGGCCCGCATGCTGAAGGCGGCTGGGGTGGATGAGTTCTTAACGGTTAACATTCACTCTGAAGCTGCACTTGCCAAATTTCCGTTCCCAGCCAAAACCGTCAGCGCCATTCCTCTCATCGCGGATTATTTTGTAAAGAAAGGCTACAAG
Organism: Candidatus Bathyarchaeota archaeon; assembly: GCA_026014665.1. GTDB lineage: Archaea > Thermoproteota > Bathyarchaeia > Bathyarchaeales > Bathycorpusculaceae > Bathycorpusculum. Next base: position 25,769 of record JAOZHX010000025.1, on the reverse strand, counting down.
GGAGCGTTCGCGCTCTCCCCAGACAAAGGAGCCATGTACATCGCACAGCAAGCGCAGCAAGTTTTAGGCGGCGACGTTGGGCACCTGAGCAAGACCCGTGACCGCTACACTGGGCAAACCGTGCAGACTGCAGAGGGCTTAAACGTACAAGACCAAACCGTCATAATACTCGATGATATAATCAGCACAGGCGGCACAATCGTAGGCGCAGCAAAAATCCTCCGCGAGCAAGGCGCCAAACATGTTTTTTGCGGTTGCGTGCACGGCTTGCTCATCGGCGACGCAGAGAAGCGGATTTTAGACGCGGGAGTTGAAGAAATTGTGGGCACTGACAGCGTTCCAGGAGCGGTAAGCAAAGTTTCATTGGCGCCGCTGATAAGCCAAACCCTCAAAGGCGCACCTTAGTGCCGCCACTTTTCTTTTTACTTTCAGGCGAAAACGAAACATTGCCAGCCGCCGAAGTTAAGGCAATACTGGAAGCAGAAGGCTTCAGCTACGCGAATGCTGAACAATTCGACCAAGTTTTACGGCTGGATGCAGCTTTGGAAGCCACCAGAGCGGTTCAAGTTCGCTCAGCCTACACGAGGGTCTGCGCACAGGAACTTTTCGTTTCAGAGGCAAACTACAATGACGTAGCCCAAGCAGCCTCTAAAACCGACTTCAACAGTGTGCTTAAAAGCGGCGAGACCTTCGTAGTTCGCATCAACCGCATAAAAACTTACGCTGAACAAACCCTAAACACCATGACACTGGAAGGCAAACTTGGCAAACAAATCCTAATCAGCATCCCAGGAACCAAAGTGAACCTGAAAAACCCCGACAAAACCATCCTGGGCATAATCACAAACAACAAACTGATTTTAGGCTTAAAACTCACAGACATAACCAGCAAAACCTTCAGCGAAAGGCGCCCCCGCAAAAAACCCTTCTTCCACCCCTCAGCTATGCCGTCCAAATTAGCACGATGCATGGTGAACCTTGCGCGTGCGAAGGCCGAGGAGTTGGTGCTGGATCCGTTCTGCGGCACGGGCACCTCACTTATTGAAGCTATCTTCATAGGGTGTCGCGTGGTAGGTGTAGACGCTCAGAAACGAATGGTTCTGGGGGCGAAACGTAACCTGAACTATTTCAACATCGGGGCTGAAGGACTAGTTTGGGGAGATGCACGAAACCTTCCCCTATTCAAGGTTGACGCGGTCGTTACTGACCCGCCGTATGGGCGTTCATCGAGCACTCTTAAATCCACGACTAAGCAGCTTGTGAAGGATGTTTTGGCTTCGTCTCATCGGGTGTTGGGTGTGGGGCAACGGATTTGTATAGCCGCGCCTAAGACATTAAACATCTCGCGGCTTGGCGAGCAGTTGGGCTTCAGGCATATGGAATCTCACTTTGCCTACGTCCATAGGACGCTAACGCGAGAGATTGCAGTGTTCGAAAAGGTGTCAGCATGAGTATTCGAGTGGTGTTCTTGGGAACAAGCGGCAGCGTACCAACCCTAAAACGAAGTTTACCCAGCGTTGTGGTGCAGTGTCCGCGTGATCAATGGATGTTTGATTGCGGAGAAAACGTGCAGCGGCAAATGATGGCGGCGAAAGTGAGTTTCCACCGAAAAATGAAGGTTTTCATTACACATTTGCACGGCGACCACGTGCTGGGTTTGCCTGGACTTTTGCAGACGATGGCATTGATGGACCGCAAAGAACCAGTACAAATCTATGCACCTAAAGGGCTTAGAGATTTCTTAGTTTGTACAAAAGAAACCCTCAACTTTGGTTTAACCTTCCCAGTGGAAATCTTTGAAGTCTTATCAGAAGGCCTAGTCTGTGATGAAGAGGAATACCAAGTTTTCGCCAAAAAATCCAACCATGCCATAGCCAGTTATGCCTATGCTTTTGTGGAGAAACCGCGCCCAGGCAAGTTCCACCCCAAAAAAGCCGTTGCCCTCGGCGTACCAGTTGGCGAACTTTGGTCTAGGTTGCAGCGAGGCGAAGAAGTCCAATCGGAAGGAAAACTCATAAAATCCCGCGACGTTATGGGTCCTCCACGACCAGGACGAAAAATCGTCTACACCGGTGACACCAAACCCTTTGATTCCTTCGGCAAGTTTGCTGAAGCGGCAGATTTAGTTATTCACGACTGCACCTTTGATGATTCACTAATTGAAAAAGCAGACACAGACGGTCATTCAACCCCAAGCCAAGCTGCAGCCCAAGCCAAAGCAGCCCACGCAAAACAGCTGATTTTGTTCCATATCAGTGCACGTTATGCTGATGCTTCGTTGCTTTTGGAGCAAGCAAAAAAAGTTTTTGCTAACACGATTCTTGCGGAGGATTTTTTGGAAGTAGAATTGCCGCTAAAGAAGTAACTGCTTGAGTTTTTGTAGGCTCTGCGGTATGTTAGTTATAGATTCCACGATGATTGTCTTGTTGTAGCCGATTTTTTTCAAAGTGCCCGTTAACCATTCATAGTCGATTTTCCCTTCGCCCACACCAAGGTGCTGGTCATCAGAACCGTCGTTATCGCTTGCGTGGATATGGATGATTTTATCGGCGACCAAGTCAAAGAAGGGTTGAATTTGCCCTTCGAGATTAGCGTGCCCAAGGTCAAGGGTTATGCCGATGGGCAAGTTAGTTTCTCGGTACATACGCAGAAATTCCTGCGGTGAATTCATTAAAAACCAGTATTTTGCAGGCAAATTTTCCAAAGCTATGTTAACGCCAAGTTCTTCAGCTTCCCGGTAGAGCTCTTGGATGCTTTGGCAGGTTTGTTTGAAATCAGCTCCCGGATAAAATTGTCCTATGCCTGTGCGTTGTCCCGGATGGAACACCCAGAGTTTAGCGTCGATGGCGCTAGCGTTATGGAGGGACTGCTTGAGGCGCTTCAGTGAAGCGTTTAACATGGGTTTGATTGGAGAAGCAATGTTAATGTCAGCGAAGGGTGCATGCAACGAATATTCAAGGCTGTATGATTTTGCAGCTTCTTTGAGTTGGGTTATGCGGGTTCTGTTAAGGTCATGAGTGCCTTCATCGAGAATTTCAATGTAGGGCGTATCTTGTGTGCTCAAGCGTTTGACCATGCGATCAAAGGGCTCGCTAAGGCAGTAAAGCATCGAAACGCCCACTTTAGCTTTAGACATTTGGATTCCTCGTTTGTGAAGGTTGTTTTTGGTTAAAAGCTAAAGCTGCCTAAATAACTTTGACCTCTAAAATGTCGGTAACTGTTGAAGCAAGGTCTCAAAAGATCAGTAGAATCTTCAGGGATTATCAAGCGCTGTTGTTGGGAAAAGCCATGCCTTTTTTTATGGGTTAGTTTACCGACCAAACAACTACGATATTCGCATAACAGTTTTAAGTTAAACTAAATTTTTCATTAGCAAGGATTGAACAGTAATGGACACTTGGCGTTTCCTTCCTCTCCAAACAAACACTGCCGCGATGAACATGGCAATAGACGAAGCCATCCTCTCAGCCAGAATAGCTGACAAAATCCCAAACACATTGCGACTTTATCGTTGGCAACCATCAGCCGCAAGCATAGGCAAAAACCAAAACCTAGAAAACGAACTCTACCTTGACGCTTGCAAAAAGCTGGGGGTGGATGTTGTCAGGCGGATTAGCGGTGGCGGCGCAGTCTACCATGACTATGACGGGGAAGTCACCTATAGCGTCGTTGCGAAAGCCAGCGATTTAGGCATAGCCGACATAACCACCGTTTACTATAAAATCTATGAAGCTATCACAGATGCCCTCCGCATTCTGGGAATCCCAGCGGATTTCAGCAGCGGAGATGCAAAAAACTGTCCAAACCTAACCGTTAACGGCAAGAAAATCTCAGGCAGCAGCCAAAACATCACTCGCGGAATCGTACTGCAGCACGGCACAATCCTGGTCAGCGTTGATTTGCCCAAAATGTTTTCACTACTCAAACTAAAAGACATAAACTGTACGCTTGCAGCCGACATTGGCCGACGCAAAATCACCAGCATCCAAAACGAGTTGGGACACAAAGTCAGCCCAGAAACAGTAGCCAACTCGTTAGCTCAAGGATTCAAGGCAACTTTAAAAATCAACCTTGAAACCGGCAAGTTGACACCCTTTGAAGTGGAGCTGGCAAATAAGCTCAGCATAGAAAAATACTCGACAAAAGAATGGAATTTCAACGCTAAATTCTAACATTTCTCTTTATGCCAGCGCACGCCCTGCGCGGTGTCCTCAAGGACGATGCCCATGGCTTTGAGTTGTGCACGTATTGCATCAGCTTCCTTCCAGTTTTTCGCTTTCCGTGCCTGTTCACGCTTCTGCACCAATGCATCGATGTCTGCTGGCAATGCCTCTTCTGCCTCCACTTCGCCGATGACTCCTAAGACCTCATCAATACGCATGATTAAACCGCCAACTTCCGCTGCCTCTGCCTTACTGATGCTGTTAGAATCCAAAAGATTGTTAATATCTCTAACAAAGTCAAACAACGATGCCAAAGCCATCCCGATATTTAAATCATCATCCATAAAACCGCCGAAGCGTGTTTCCAGTTCAGCGGTGAGGCTGGCGACTTTACCGTGGCTTTCCTCTCCATCCGTGTCGTGTAAACGTCGAACAAAGTTCCTCAGCCTATCCACCGCGCCTTTGGCAGCTTCTAATCCTTCAAAGGTAAAGTTGAATTGTTGCCGATAATGCGTAGACATAAGCAAGTAACGGATTGCAATGGGGTCATAGCCTTTAGCCAAGAGGTCACGAAGCGTGTAAAAGTTACCAAAGCGTTTAGCCATTTTTTTGCCTTCAACCAGCAAGTGCTCGTTGTGCAACCAGTAATTCACAAACTTCTTTCCGGTAGCTGCTTCACTTTGCGCTATTTCGTTTTCATGATGTGGAAACATGTTATCTACGCCTCCGCAATGGATATCGAAGGTTTCGCCGAGGTATTTCATGCTCATCGCGCTGCATTCGATGTGCCAGCCTGGCCTGCCCTTGCCAAGTTCCGTCTCCCAGAAAACGTCGCCGTCTTCAGGCGTCCAAGCCTTCCACAAAGCGAAGTCCTGTGCTTCCTCCTTGGCGTACTCATCTTGACTCACTCTTGCGCCCGCTTTAAGCTCGTCAACCTTGATTTTGGATAGTTTACCGTATTCTGGAAACTTGCTGACTGCGTAGTAGATTGAGCCGTCCTCGCCCTTGTAGGCTATGCCCTTTGCCAGCAGCGTCTTGATTAACGCAACCATTTCGGGAATATGTTCGGTGGCTTTGGGATACACGTCGGCTGGCTGGATGTTGAGAGCGTTTATATCTTCAAAGAAGGCTTTCACGTAAAAACCCGTAAATTGTCGCAGGGGTATGCCTTGTTTTTGGCTACCTTTAATTGTTTTATCGTCGATATCTGTGATGTTCATTACATGTGTGACTTTGAAGCCTCGCTGAATCAGCCAGCGCTTTAGCAAATCCTCAAACAGGAAAGCTCGAAAATTGCCAATGTGCGCAAAATCGTAAACAGTGGGACCGCAAGTATACATTCTAACTTTGCCGTCCTCAAGCGGCTTGAACTCTTCCTTTCTTCGGGTTAGAGTGTTAAAAAAGCGGATGTTTTGTTGTGTGGATGTCAATTTCTCAGCCGAACAAATACAAGAGCTGAAATTATTTAAGCATTCACATGATAGAAAATCAACAAGCCCGCTCAAAAATGCGCTATGGCACAAGGAAGATGCGGAAGATGCAAACCCCAAGTACGGATGGTGCTGTAGGAAGATAATTCAACAAGAAGCCACAAAATCAGTCCTAGAAACAGACCTAACAGAAGAGGAAATGCATCATCTGAATTGAGAAGTAGAAAGCAACTGCAAAATTAACAATCTAACAGACAAATGACATAATGTATTTAACAAGATGGGTCAACAAGCAATTTTACTAATTTCATAGCTATATTTAAATATTGTAATTAATTTTATAGGTTCAGATTCAGATCCAGCAGAGGTGAATTTGATATGAATGAAGATGAACACCTTCGCCCTGATGAAACCTACGAAGGCATACCAAGAAATAAAATCCCATGGTATCCAATAATCGACTACGAGAAGTGTATTAACTGCGGAAAATGCGTAGAATACTGTGCCTTCGGAGTTTACGAATTCGAAGAGAAAGACGGAAAAAAGAAATCCATTGTAAAAAATCCCTATAATTGCACCCCAGTGTTCTGCCGAGGTTGCGAAGAAATCTGCCCAGCAGGCGCAATTACTCATCCATCAGAAGAAGAAACACAAAAGATAATTGATAAATTGAAAAAAGAAAAAGCATAACTCAGCAATTAACTGCCTGCAAAATCCACTCCTACAAAAAATTTGGCATTTCTTCGTTAAGGTCTTCATACAACCTCTTAATCAGCAACGATGAACGCAATAACGAGACAAGAGCAACCGAAACAGCCTAAGATCACCCATGCCAGTTTTTCTGTAAGTTGTCGGTCGGAGTGACTTCTTATACTGGTTTATTAAGTTGCCCGATAACCTCTTTCTTGAGTGAGGAGCATACAAGCCCTTCACTCTAAAAATTGAAGGAAAAAAGAAAATGAATACGTTAAACAAGAAGACAGCCTCTCTGATTGCTATGCTTCTTATACTAACAGTTACTTTGCCACTTTTCGCATTGCAAGCTAATGCTCATACTCCACCATGGGTAGACATTCCTACTCACTGCTATGTCGGCGTTGTCCCAGAAACCATAGGCGTCGGTCAATCAGCCTTAATTGTTTTCTGGATAGATTGGATTCCACCCACCGCTTCAGGAAGCTACGGCGACCGATGGATATTCTACGTAGACATAACTTCGCCTGGGGGAACCAACCAAACGTTGGGGCCGATAACCTCTGACCCAGTTGGAGGCGCATATACATCCTTCACACCCACGGAAACAGGTGTCTACACTATCGTTGCACGTTTTCCACAGCAAAAACTTCTTGGCGCCAACCCATATCCAGTGCCGGGTAACCAATACGCCAATAGTCCGTACGTTAACGACACTTTTGCAGCCAGCACCAGTCCCCCAACATACCTGACGGTTACAACAGAGCAGGTTCCCTACTATCAAGAGACGCCATTACCCACAGAGTACTGGACCCGCCCAATTAATGGAGCAAACAGGCAATGGGGACCAGTTACGGGCAACTGGTTAGCAGGCGCAGCCCAACAAAACGGACCAACTACCAGTTTCGGTTACGGTCCAGGACCTGAAAGTGGGCACATCATGTGGGCGACCCCCTACTGGGAGGGTGGCATAATGGATGCACGGTACTCAGATATCCAGTACTACACAGGCTTATCATACGAAAGCTTTGGACTTACCCCGCCGATCATTTTGAACGGCAGACTCTACTACAACGTCATGGCGCCGCCAAGATACGGCTGGTGGGCACTCGATCTATACACCGGAAAACGACTGTTCTTTTCTAACACTACTGGACCTTGGGCTACTAACCGTGGCGGCGACGGAAGCGGAATGTATGCTGTCGGTCAACTAAGCTTTGGGCAAGTGCTCAATTACGATTCGCCTAACCAGCATGGTGGGCTTTCATACCTTTGGGCTACTAATGTCGATGCGAACGGTGCAAGCCAAACTACGCCGGCTAACGTTTGGTACATGTACGATTCTTTCACGGGTAATTTCATATGCGCCTTGAACAATACTAACTTGGCAACTGGCACAGCAGTCTATGGCAAGGACGGAAGCATATTACGTTACAACATCGTTAATTTGGGAACAACTGCTAATCCACGATACTATCTGACAGTGTGGAATACAACGCAGGCTATATTGGATTCACACCCCGAAATAGGCAATTGGTACTGGCGCTGGCGACCATTCTTAAACTACACTCATGATGGCAGGCTAGGTTACTCGCTTAACGTGTCGATTTCAAGCATATTAGGTCCAAGAAATGCAATTGCCAATCAGACTGGAACTATCCGAGCGGTGCGCGAAGATGACTTGATAATCGTTGGGACTGACGGTCTCAACGATGGTCGAGGATCTGTTCAAGGAAACCTGTGGGCTTTCAATTTGAATTCAAGCAAAGGCGCCATAGGCTCTTTGCTGTGGACGACTACCTTTACTCCACCAAAAGCTGCTGATCAATTTCCCAACAGCACCTATCTTGGGACTGCCGGTGCTCCGACACTGCATCTTGTAGATCCCGAAGATGGGGTGTTTTGTTTCTATGAGCGTGTGACAGAGCGTAGATGGGGTTATAGTTTGGCTACGGGGCAGATGCTTTGGGGTCCAACACAACCAGAAAACCAATTCAACTACTATGGCATGAGCAGCAACGTCTATGATGGCAAATTATTATCCTATGGATATGCTGGCGTTTTAATCGCCTACGACATAAAAACAGGAGATATCCTCTGGAATTGGTCAGCGCCATCCTACGGTTTAGGAGAAACCTTCTATCCATATTCGCCGCTTTCGTTGGGTTGCATCGTGGATGGAAAAGCCTATATGTATACGACTGAGCACTCTCCAAGCGTGCCCTTGCGACGAGATGCACACATATGGTGTGTAAACCTGACGAATGGTGAAATGCTCTGGGCGACTGCATTTTGGGCTAACGGCATTGCAGCAGCAGACGGATACCTAGTCTCGCTCAACCTCTTTGACAACCAAATTTACTGTTTTGGCAAAGGACCAAGCGCCATGACAGTGGAAGCACCTAAATCATCCATTGAACTTGGTAGATCACTCGTTATAAGCGGCACAGTGATGGATATTTCGGCTGGCACAACGAACACTGAGTTAGCTGCTCGTTTTCCAAACGGCGTTCCTGCAGTCTCGGATGAAAGCATGAGCGCATGGATGGAATATGTCTACATGAAGCGGCCGCGCCCAACAAACGCTACAGGAGTGCCTGTTACTTTAAGCGTCATAGACAGCAACAATAACCAAAGAGTGATAGGCGAAACAACGAGCAACGCAGACGGCTTCTACACTTACAATTGGACACCCGACATTGCCGGTCAATACACAGTCTATGCTTCATTTGGCGGCAGCAAATCCTTCTGGCCATCACATGCAGTGACCTCTTTTGCAGTCGATGAGCCTTCACCTACACCAACCCAACAACCCGCTGGAGCAGCGCCCCCAACTGAAATGTACATCCTTGGCGGAGTCATCGCTATAATAATTGCAATCGCAATCGTTGGCGCAATAATAGTATCAATGCTGCGAAAGCGACCCTAAAAATAATCCCCTTATCTTTTTTCTTTCTCGTTTTTCTATCGAATGTTTTTTTTGTGTAGCCGTGGTTATTGTCATAGTGAATTATTGTTTGAAGACAGAGGTAGCTTTTTTATTTTCTTTTGCGTGATGCCCAGGCGAGGTAGCCAACCGCTGAGATTAGGAAGGTGGAGTCAAGTGCGTTTGGGAATGATGGGAAGTAGACCCATTGGTTGAAGAAGGTTACGAATTTGATTGCTATGCCTATCGTTCCCGTTACTGAGATAATTAGCAAGCAATCATGTAAGAGTTCTCTCCAAGTGTTATGTATGGGTTCCATAGGGCTTCGAAGGATTATGTCGTATATCGTAATAAGTACGTTATGCATTATTAATAATGATTCATGTTCCTATGGTGTGTTTGGTCGATGTAGGTCGCGAGGGTAAATGAAGTTGTTTTCTGGTAGTGCTCTGAAGGTAATTGAGTAAACTTTTGGGTTTCGGGTTGAGTCTTATGTGGTTGTATGATTTGCTAATGGTTCTGTGGTTGGATTTGAGTCAAGCTGAGATTATTGGTTGATTGTGCTCGAGTTTGTGTTGATTGAGTGGGTGGTTTATGGTTGACTGCTCTTGTTTGTGTGTTGTATTTTCTCTGGGGTGTTTAGGTTATTCTTGTGGCTGTTTCTATTACGAAGCCTCTTTTGCTTATTTTGTAGGGTATTCTGCGTTCTGAGATGAATATGCCTCTCATTTTTTTAATGATTATGTCTCTTTGCATTGGGTCTTTGGTCCAGTTGGTGTTGAATACGATAATGCCCTCTGCGAAATGTTGAATGGCGGTCTCTACCAGTTGGTCCTGCATTTTGGTGGTCATTAAAAGGAGATGGTATTGTTCGCATTTGGTGTTTTGTTTTGACATTTGGGTTAGAAGTTCGATTAGTTCCTCTAGTTTGTTAACGAGAAGCAGTTCAGAGATTGAGTCGATTATGACTGTTCGGTTCTGTTTCATTTCTTCAAGAATCGTTTGGGTTAGGGATTTGTGGCCTGTGAGTGTTTTGAATTTCCAGTTTCCGCTTTTTTCTAGAGCTGTTATGTCCCAATTGTATGCTGCCATGTCTTCTCTGATTGTGTCGGGGGTGGTGTTGATGGTGAAGTAGGTTACTGGGGTTTCTTTGGCTCGTGAACTGGCGACTTGTTGGGCAAATACTTCGTTGCCGGAACCAGGTAAGCCTACGAGTAGTATAATTTTTGGTGGTATGCCTCCTGTTAGGAGTTCGTCGAGACCTGCAATTCCTGTCTTTATGAGTTTCATGCGCTTGCTTTCCTCGGTTAATGTATGTTTAGTTTGTTATAATGTTTTATGCTCTGTGTTCAATTTAGTGCTTGGTGTTTTAATCCGATTTTTGTGGGTGTCATCCTTTTTATTTATCTAATAAGTTTTTGTCAAGGTTGTGTTGTGCCTATTAGAGGATAATAGCATATGGTTTTTTAAGCAACCGCTCTACATATCTATCACTTAACTTAACATTGAGAGGAGGAAAAACAAATCCAAAAAAGAATCCTAAGGAACATTAAGGCTATTTCACCTGTAATTGCTGTACTACTGATGATTGCTATTGCAGTTGTTGCTTCTTTGGTTGCTTATGCCTGGGTCATGGGCTACTTGGGTTTCCAAACTGCGAAAACTGGGCAAGCAGTGCAGATACAAAGCGTTTCCTTTAAAGCTCCAGGAGATGACGGAAAAAGAGCTGTTGATATTGTCTATTTGCAGAATGTTGGCGACGGCACGGTGAAGTTAATTGGTGGACAATGTCTCTACATCGACGGCTTGCTTGACACAGGGGCTAACCCTGTAAAAGATTCCTTACCAAAGGGAGAAACAACGCCTATAAATGCCGCTTCAGTCCAGTCATTCTCGCCGGGAGATACTGTGACCATTAAAGTGATCACTCAAAGCGGAACTTACAGTGAAATTACTAAAATCGTTCCTGAACCTTAAAAAGTGAGCTTTGCTTAAAAAGGTCTAAGAACCTTTTTCCCCTATTTTAAAATAAAAAACGTTTACAACCGGATGGCGCTAAGGTGGTATTCAACAAGCAATTAGGTAAACTATTCAATCGCAAAAAAATAGCGGAAACCCCGCCTCAGCAAAACAGGGTCGCTGACAGCGCTTTAACAACAGACTTGCAAAGTCCAACCCCGCAGCTTGGAATTGAAATTTCTAAAGAAGCAAGCGCATCCTCAAACGTAACTGTGCTCGAAGTTTACTCTGTTAATCCCCCATACGCTAACGTGAAAATAACGAGGGATAACGAACACGGCACTACCACCTATGTCGCTGAAGAGCCCGTTTTAACAGAGACAGAAGCTGCTCTTCTGCAGCGGTTAAAAAGGATTCTCAATGAGGTTTTAGATCTTAAAAAGACGGATTTGCAGTCTAAGCAGGATGCGGAAAAATACTTAGTTACAAAATGTGCAGAAATTCTGCAAGATTACGGTTTTCCAGAGGACAAGTCACTAAGGGAAAAGCTGCTTTACTACATCGTTCGGGACAATCTAGGTTATGGAAAGATTGACGTATTAATGCATGATCAGTTAATCGAGGATATTTCATGTGACGGAGTCAACGTTCCTCTTTTCATTTGGCATAGAAAGTTCGAGTCCATCCCCACGAACATACGATTTGAAACAAACCAAGAACTCGACACATTTGCTCTCCGACTCGCTTATCTCTGTGGCAGCCACGTTTCGGTCGCTCAGCCATTACTTGATGCAAGCATGCCGGATGGCAGCAGAATAAACCTAACTTACGGCAGTGAGGTCACACGAAAGGGGTCAACTTTTACGATTAGGAAATTTAAGCTTGACCCTTTCACAATAACAGATTTAGTTGCGTACAACACTCTTTCAGCGGAGATGGCAGCATTCTTCTGGTATGCAGTTGAAAATAGAGTTTCCATACTTGTGGCTGGAGGCATTGCCGCAGGCAAAACTACCTTGCTCAACTGCTTAAGTATGTTCATCAAGCCAGACTTAAAACTTGTATCTATCGAAGATACTCCTGAACTTAATCTACCGCATGAGAATTGGATTCCGGCGGTTGCTAGAACCCATTTTGGTTTGTCTACTGAAAATGCGGACGTTAGTCTTTTTGACTTACTCAAGGCTTCACTGAGGCAAAGGCCTGATTACATCATTGTTGGTGAAATTAGAGGCGCGGAAGCTTATACGCTATTCCAAGCCGTGAGCACTGGGCACCTTGGGATGTCAACTGTTCACGCGGAGTCGGTAGAGTCGACTGTGTACCGTCTTGAATCTGCACCCATGAATATTCCAAGGACTCTCATTGCAGGAATCGATATTATTCTTGTGCAAAAAAGGGTTGAAATTGCGGGAAAGCCAGCGAGGAAAACCGTTTCAACTTCAGAAATTGTAGGTCTGGATCCGCGTTCTGGGGAGATACTGACAAACGAGGTGTATAAGTACAACCCCTTAACAGACCGGTTTGATTATACTGGCAGAAGCTATATTGTAGAGAAAATTGCTGAAAAAACAGGAATAACTCCTGAGCAAGCAATCGAAGAAATTCAAAATAGAAAAAAGATAATCGAGTGGATGGTAAGAAAAGACATACGTAATTACAAACTTGTTTCAAACATAATTCGGGGTTATCTCGAAAAACCTGAATCAATCTTAAAGGAGGCTCTGAGCAACGAATAAACGCCTACTGTCCATATCCCTGCGAGTATACGATGTACTACCCAAGCGAATAGTTGGTTATTTCGCAGGTTTACAGGAAAATTTGGCTAAAGCGAGTTTAAAAGTTGTCTTTGAAGCCTATATGGGGTTAGTGGTGTTTGCTTCAATTGTTGTTGGGGCAGTAACTCTAACACTCACAGCGGTTATTTCCCAGTCTATCATATTTGCAGTCTTGTTTGGTTTAGTTGCAACCTTTGTCTCCTTCGGGGTCGGTTACCTCTATCCATTTCTAAATATTTCATCGAGGTCAAAAAAGATCGAGGCTAATCTGCCCTTAACGGCTAACTTTATGGCTGTTTTGGCTAGCTCTGGCATGCCTCCAGAACGGGTCTTTAGATCATTGGCAAATGTTGGAGATGAATTCGGAATTGGGCAAGAAGCTCGAAGGATTATTATGGACATTGAGCTGCTAGGTTTGGATTTAAACGCTGCTTTAAAGAACGCGTCAGCAAGGTCGCCATCTCGAAAATTTAGTGCCATGCTTGATGGAATAGTTACCACTTCGCACATGGGCGGAGACTTATCTGCTTATTTAAGGGATGAGGCTGATAAATTCAAAAAAGCCAAAGTCGCCTCCATGAAGAGCTACTTGGAAGCCTTGGGTGGCATGGCTGAAGTTTACGTCAGCTTCTTGATAGCCCTTCCGTTGGCGCTTGTGGTCATGCTGTCTATAATGGCTTTTCTAGGTGGTGGTGCATCCATGATGGGTAACATTGATCCACAGGTAATACTTACAATCTTAGCCTTCGTGATTACTCCTTCGGGTGTAGGGGTGCTCTTATTGATTCTTGATTCAATGACACCACCGAGGTAAAAATCAATGCGCCAAGTTTCAAAGAGAACAATGCAGGCGACGTTGGCAATTTCGGTAGCCTTGGTTTTAATCGTGGTCGACGCAATAGCAGCTTTCAATATGGATGCGTTGACTGTTTATGGCAACGAAATTTTCATTATAAGTGTTCTTGTGATTATCGTTCCTTTGGCTATTTTGGACTTTGAAAATCAAAGATGGATATCTGCTTTAGAAGATCAGATGCCAATTCTCGTACGCGGAGTGGCGGAGTCCCAAGAGACTGGATTAACACTGGTTAAGGCGTTGGAGAAGGTTGTTGATAACAAGATGATAGGGCATCCTTTGGCTGATGAGGTTAAGAAAATTACGGTTCAGATGTCTTGGGGGGCATCGTTTGAGGACGCTTTAACAAACTTTAAGCAACGCGTTAATTCACCCATCGTTAACAGGTTCTGTGCCTTAGTTTTGGAAGCCAGCCATTCAGGCGGAACCATAAAAAAGGTTTTCACCGCCACTTCAGGGTTCATGGAAGAGATGAAGGATATAGACAAAGACACAAGCGCCCAAATGAAACCTTACATTGTAATCATCTATTCAGCGTTTATAGTGTTTATTTTGACCTCTGTGCTTTTGGCCCAGTCTTTCTTTGCTCCAGTTGAAGGTGCCCCGCAAATTATGAGCGATGTGTCAACGGGCAGCGTTGGTGGCTTAAAGGATTTCTTCTACAAGGATATGTTAGTTTCGGGGTTGACTGGAGGGCTAATGGCTGGTAAGCTTGGGGAACGACGAGTCGCAAGTGGACTTAAACATGCGATAATCCTTTTGATGATTGGTTACTTGATTTTCTTTTTTACCATTCCTCCGGCGTGGGTGTAAGGCATGACAAAACGTTTGTTTAGGAGTCATAAAGGGGTTTCAACGGTTATTTCGACAATACTTATGATTATGGTTGCCATGATAGGAATGAGCATACTATTTGGATATGTTGTTTTTTACACGAACGATTACAAGGCTAATACGGGCAGTAGGGTCTTAGAGCAACTGGTGATCGAGGATGTTTGCGTTAAAGATAACAAAATTTACGTTTGGATTTATAATGCAGGAACTAGAGAGAATCTGGGAACTGATGTTAACTTTAAAGTGTCAACTTTGTATGTTGATGGTGCTTGGGTTGCGAATGTTGGAAGTGATGCTGGCGATAACTATGAGACTGTTAAGTTTGATGAAAAGATTGTTAGGGCTGGTCAGCATGTGCTGTTTGTAGGTGCTTGGCTTAGTACGCCAGGTGAACATTACTTAAAGGTTGTTACGGTGAGGGGTTCAAGTTTTGAGGTGTTATTTACATCTTAGTGGAGGAATTGTTGTGAGGAGACTGTTGTGGAATCGTAAGGGTACAGCGGAAGTTGTTGGTTCAATTTTGTTTATTATGATTTTGATGTTCTTTTTTGCTAACGTGTATTTGTGGCATGATGCTGCTGTTAAGGATGCTAATGCTATGTTTTTGAAGCAGGCTAAGGCTGGGATGGAACTTAGGTTGGATAGCAATAATTTGTATGTGACTACTAAGGGTTCGGATGTCGATTTGTCGAGACTTTGGATACTCAAGAACAACGGAGAGCATTATTTTGCGGTATTAGATGGGATAAGGGTGCAGGCGGGAAAATCGTTCTTGATTGTGCTTGATGAGTATTCGTTTAAATCTGCGTCAGGTGCTGTGGCTAATCCTTTTCCTTTAGATAGCAACGATAGGTTGAAGGTGTTTAATACTTTAGGGGTTAGTGTTGAAATCACGAAGTAGTTAGTGATTACTGATTTGTTTTTTTATTGGTGAGAAATTAAAAAAAGAAAGGTTTAGTTTGTCCATTCTAGGACTGCGTTGTATGCTTGTAGTTCTTCTCCTGTGTATGGGGCTTTGATGTTGATGTTTACGCTGGCTCCTGGGTCTAAGGCTTCGGTGAAAACTATTCTGGTGTCTATAACGGTTTGGTCGCTGTTTCGGCTGGCTGTTAGGTGGATGGTGCAGTTGAGTGCTTTTGCGTTGCCTGTGTTGGTTACGGTGCCTGTGAGTTCGAGGAATGGTGCTTCGGGGTTGGTGCGGTTGTCGTTGTATTGTAGGTTGTTGCTTTCTAGTTTTGGTGTGCCTGGGTTTTGGTTGTTGTTTTGATTGTTGTTGTTTTGGTTGTTGTTTGGTTTTGCTTGGTAGTAGGCTGAGAGTGCGCCTGTTACTATGGATAGTGTGATGACGCCTATGGCGATTATGATGAATAATCTCCTTGAGATTTTTTTTCCGTTCAAACGGATTGCCTCCAATGATTCGTTAGTGTTCTTTAGGAATAAAACGTTTGTGGCTATGGCGTGTTGCCGCTGTTTGTTGTTGGTTGGATGTTGTTTTTTTGGGATGGGTGTTTTGGTTGTTTTTGTGTTTTTGTTGGGTTTTATGGTTGGAAGGTTTTGATTTTTGTTGGGTAGATGATGTTTGTGCCTGTTAGGATCCATTCGGCTGTGGTGAGGGTGTTGAGTTGTTGTGTGTTTGGGGTGGTCATGTTTGTTAGTGTTTCTATGTCTTTTGGGTTAGTGGTTTTGCCGATGAGTTGGGTTTGGGTTTGGTTTAAGGTTTTGGCGCCTAGTTGGCTGGGGTGGTTTGTGATGAGGATGGTTGCTATGCCGATTTTTTGTGAGAGGATTTCTTGGATTTCGTTTTGGGGGATTGTGTCGGCTTCTTCTATGATGAGAAGGTGTGGTGGGGTGGTTTTTTGTTTTCTGGCGGTGGTTAGGGTTTGGAGTGTTTTGGTGTAGTGGTCGGTTTTTTGGGTTTGGGTTAGGTTTTCGGTTGTTATGGTGAGGGTTTGGTTTGGTTTTATTTTTTTTGTTATGGTTTCTGGGTTGTTGGTGGGTTGGGTGGTTTGGGTGTGTGGGTATTCGTTGTTTGGGTCGAGGATTACTATTGGGGTTGTGGTTTGGAGTTGTTTTGTTAGGTTTTTTGTTGTTTGGGTTTTGCCGTGGCCGTCTGTGGCTGTGATGAGGGTGTGGGTGGTGGTTAGGTGGTTTGCGTCTAGGTGGATGTTGATGGGTTGGTTGGTGTTTTCTGGGGTGGGGGCTGTTGTGGTTGTTTTTCCTATGATGATGGGGTTTGTGTATGGTTTGCCTTGGGGGTTGTGTTTGAAGATGTTTTCTATGGTTGTGTTGTAGGGCATGTAGATGCGGCTGCCTGGGTTTGGTGGTGTGAGGAGTGGTTGGAGGGGTTGGTTTGGGTTTGTTGTGTTTATGGTTCCGATTATTTTTGCTGTGGCGAGGTGTTTTCCTATGCGGTCTTTGATGGTTGTGGTTGCGGTTTCTTCGTAGGTGGTGATTTCTTGGATTTCGGCTAGGATTTTTGTGTTTTCTGGGTCGGTTGGGTGGTCGGTTAGGATGAGGTTGTGTTTTTGGGGTGGTTGTCGGTTTTTTGGGGGGCTGATTAGGAAGTTGAATTGGTTGGTGTTTGTGTTGTTTGTTATTATGCCGTAGTGTTCTTTGATGTGTGTGGTGGGTGTTGTTTCCATGGGGGTTGGGTGGCTCCTGTTGGTTGTTTATTCTTTTGTTTGTTTTTTAAATTATCGGTTTGGTGGTTGTTTTGGGGTTTTTTTTGTGTAGTTTTATATAGGGCTTGGTTGTAGATGTTTTGTTTTGAGGGAGGCTGTTTGGTGTTTGGTCTTCCAGTTTGCGAGTTTGAAGAAAAGTTTGGATGTGATGTTTGTTGCGTAGGTTGACTAAGGTTAGAAGGTGTGTTCGTGGGATTTCGCCGGTGATTGCGACGTTGTTGATGATTGCTATTGCGGTGGTGGCTTCTTTGGTTGCTTATGCTTGGGTTATGGGGTGGATTGGTGGGAATGTTGCGCGGACTGGTAGTGCTATTCAGATTCAGAGTTTTGCTTATAATCCTGATTTGGCTGGGGGGACTTTGTTTGTTTATGTGCAGAATGTTGGGCAGGGTACGGTGAAGTTTGGGGAGAACAGTGTGTACGTTAATGATGTTGGTTATCGTACTGATGTTGCTTCGGTTGCGGAGGGTAAGACTGTGACGTTTACGGTTTCTGGTGTGGTTTTGGATACTTCGGAGAGTGTGCGGATTAGGGTGGTTGCAGAGAGTGGTTCTCCGGCTGAGGTTAGGGGTGTTCCTAAGATTACGAGTGGTGGCGTTGTGAATCCGAGTGCGAGTCCGGTTGGGTCTCCTAGTCCTTCTCCGTCTTCGAGTGCTTCTCCTAGTCCTTCGCCTTCTCCTAGTCCTTCTCCTAGTGTTTCTCCTAGTTCTTCGCCTAGTGGGAATTTGGTTTTGGATGCTTCGAATGCAAGGACTTACAATTCGGGCTTTGATAGTTTTAGTGTGCCGTTGACGACTAGTAGGGATAATGTTTTGTTGTATGTGTCGGTGACTAGTTACAGTACGTATGTTACGGGTGTTTCGGTTGGTGGCGTTAATTTGGTGTGTAGGCAGGGTGCTGGCAATGTTGTTTCGTTTGGTTCGGGTAGTTATTATATGAGTACTTGGTGGGCTATTGTGCCAACTGCTGGTTCTTTGAATGTGATTATTTCGATGTCTGGGAATACGGTGAGTGCTTCGGCTGTTGTGTTTGCTGTTTCTGGTGTTAATACTGCTTCGCCTTTTGATGGAGTTTATGAGGTTGCTACTGGGTCTTCAACGAGTGTGAGCAAGGATAAGGTGTTGGGTGGTACTAAGGAGATGGTTCTGGGTATGCTTGGTGTTTCGAGTGGGGCGGAGAATAATCCTGTGCCGACTGCTGCGTCTGGTTATGCTATGTATTATGCGACTCAGAATTCGGGTAGTTATCGTACTTTGCAGGCTGGGGAGTATCAGGTGTTCCAGACTTCGGGGACGAAGACTGCTGGTTTTACGCTCAGTGCATCGAGGGATTGGGTTTTGATCGTTGATGCGGTAAAACCTGCTTCTTGAGTTTTTTCTTTTTTTGTTTGTGTTTTTTTCTTAGCCCCCTTTTTTAAAGGTGTATATGGAAACGTATGCGTTTTTTGAGGTGGTTGCTGTTTTTTGTTTTGTGTGCGTTGTGGTGTTTTTTGGGTTGCCACATGGTGGTTTGTGGGAGTGTTTGTTTTTTGGTGTTGCAAGTTGTTTTAACGTTTTTTGTGGTGTGGGGTAAGCTGGCTGTTTCACGTGTTTAACATGTTTTTATGTTGGGGTGGTTGTGGTGTGGGTGTGGTGAGATGTGTAGTTTGTTTTTTTTGGCACATGGGTTTTTGGTGGTTGTTTGGGGGGTTGGTTTTTGTTGATTGTTGGTGAACAAGGTTTATTAAGTATTGCTATGTCCTATTTGAAGTGTTGAGGATTGAGTGTGATGAGCCGTAGAACCAACCTGTTGCACGTAGTCGGCTTAAACGCCCTGCTAGGTTGCGTCTTCACCACACTCTTTGCTTTTTCGCTCATCCACCTCAACGGCGTCGCCTTGTTCAATGAGCCCAACCCAGTCATTGCTTGGGTGGAAACGGGCATGTTTTCGTTTGCTGCGGTCTACCTTGCGTGGTTGTATTGGCATGTTTTTTTGAGGAATTTGCGGGCGGGTGGTGGTGAGGGTTCGTTGCGTCGTGGAAAAGATTGATTTTTTTTGTGTTGGGGTTAGCGCTTTTGTGTTGTGTTGCTTGCGAATTGGTTGTTTTAACCGAACATTTTATATCCATGAAACAACCGATTGGATAGTTGGAGAGTTCACCCTTTAGGGATGAAACGGAGAAGGGTTAAGATTAACGTGTACGAGTCGATTGGGGCAAGGGTTTTCGTTCAGCCTAAGCTGAGGAAGCCCGTGTTGATGTGCAACCTTGTAGATGGCGATATTACGGTTTTGGATATATTACAAGCTGGAAAATCTAGCTTATATTGTATCTAAAACAAGTAAGCACTTGAGAACGGAGAAAGGAGAAGGCATACCCTAGTCAATCAGGTCTTTTCCGTTTTTCACCCTAGAAGGATACAGAAAGGAGAAAATGGTGTAAACCAACCATGAAACAAACCACCACACAACACTCACCCTTCACATTAACAGAGGATTTGGAATTAGTTATAGAAAGGAGAATGTTAGAAATGAAAGAATTTTTCCCAAACCTTGCAGTCTCAACAACTGCGACCGTTAGTTTCCCACAACCTGTTTTTGCTGAAACGCTAATCATACAAACTAAACAAACAAGAGAGGCCTAAAAAAATGTACAAACTAAAAAAACCCATAACAGCACTAGCCCTAGTATTCCTAACCCTGATGCTTGCTTCCATGGTAGTCGGAGGCCTGCAAACGGGCGGTGCATCAGCTGAAACATCCTCAAACGCGAGAATATGGACAGATAAAGCGGACTACCGGCCTGGAGAACTCGTAATCATCTACGGAATAGGCTTCCTTCCCAACTCTAACATCGAAATAAACGTGGTAAAAGAAGCAGACGGAACCATAACCACCCTAACAACAACATCACAATTAAACGGCAACTTTACAGCAACCTACCAACTAGACGAAAGTGGCGCCCCACTTTACACCGTAACAGCAACAGATGGAACAAATAATGTATCTACAACGTTTACAGATACCTCGCCAGCAAGAAGACAATACGTACGAGGGACTGTTAGCGGCTCCACTAGTCTTACAGCCACGTTAACTCAAGCTCCTTTAAGTGGCAACGTCCTAATAGCCGTCATCGGCACCTACCGAAATGGTAGCACCACTGTCAGAACAGTTGATTCTATTAATGGTGGTTCAGGTGGAACATCCACCTGGACTAAGGCAATCAGCCAATCACGGACTTGGACTCAGTACCCCGTTTCGTATGCAATAAATATCGAGATATGGTATGGAGTTGTAAGCAGTCCAAGCACAACGGTGACTGCCACCCTTTCAGGTAGCTCATCCACTGATGCCGTTATTCAACTCATGGAATACAGCGGCATCGCAACAACTACTCCCCTAGATAAGACAAGCACCGCTTCAAATACAGGGACAAGTACTAGCACAGGGACAACAACCACCACCGCTCAAGCGTCCGAATTATGGATAGGCGGAGTAACCGTCGGCGCAAATTACGCCCAAACTACTCCACAAAATAATTTTGAATTAATCAACGGAGCAACTTTTGCCAGCACTATGTCGGTATCCGCGCTGCAAAGAATTGTCACATCAACTGGTGCAGCGAGCACTGGAACAACAATCAGTTCAAGCTCAAACTACGTAGGTGCCATTGCGACGTTTAAGTCTCAAATTTCCGTAACTGTCACCTCTTCACCCGATACGGGCGATGGATTTGTTACGGTTAATGGTACTGCTCGCACTTCTCCTTTTACCTTCAATGCTAATCCTGGCTCTACGCAGACGATTGGGGCTGTTTCTATTGCAAATGAGGTTACCGGTCAGAGCCGTTATCTCTATTCAAGCTGGAGCGATAGTGGCGCGCAATCGCACACCATAACTGTTGGCAGCTCTGATGTCACTTATACTGCTAACTTCCAAAGGCAGTATTACCTGACGGTTACAGGTGGCAGCTCAACAACAGGTCAAGGATGGTATAACGAAGGCGCAGGAACAACCGCCACTTCGAACGGCGTGTATGGTGTTTCGGGCGATACAAGAAGCCGAGTTGCATCTTGGCAACTTGACGCTCAGCCAGTTAACCCTGTTAACACTGAGGGAACGGTTACAACCAGCACTATTACGATGTCTGCGCCTCACACCGTTGCATTTGCTTCAGTCACGCAGTATATGGTAACTTACGCTTCAGCCCCAGTCATCGGAGGGACAACTGACCCTTCAGGCACGAACGTTTGGGTTGATTCAGGTTCACATCCTATTTCCGCGACGCCTAATCCAACATACACCTTCAAAACGTGGTCAAGCGACACGGGCCAAATCACCTTCGAAACCGCCACCTCAGCATCAACAACCGCAAACATCAACGGTCCAGGCACAATAACAGCGAACTTTATGCTTAACGAGTACACGATTACGCCGAGTGCTGGCATTGGCGGTTCAATCAGTCCTAATACGCCTCAGACTGTTATTTATGGTGAGGATAGTCCCCTCTTTACTATTACCCCTGATGCTGGTTATCATATCTTTGATGTTTTGGTGGATGGAGTTTCTCAGGGCGCAATCACAACCTACACCTTCACCAACGTGATTGCAGACCACACAATCCACGCTGTCTTCGCTCAAAACCCAGTAACCCACTTTGTGGTTTCAGGTTACCCTGACTCCACCACTGCTGGCGAAGCCCACGATTTCACAGTTACCGCCAAGGACGAGTTTGGCAACACAATAACGGGTTATACGGGTACGGTTCATTTCACATCAAGCGATGGGCAGGCAACGTTGCCAGCGGATTACACATTTACATCCGAGGACGCTGGCGTTCACACCTTCAGCGCCACACTAAAAACAGCGGGCACACAATCAATCACAGCAACCGACCGAGATAACAGCGACATTACAGGCTCACAGGTAGGCATCGAGGTCTTATTCAGCACCCTGCACCACTTCGTGTTCAGCAACATCGACACCCAAACAGCAGGCGACACATTCCTCGTAACAATCACTGCAGTGGACTCCTACGGCAACACAGTCACAACCTACGAGGGCCAACCACAACTAAACCTAATCAGCGGCTCCGTATGGCCCAGCACCGTACAATTTGAAAGCGGCACCTGGACTGGCGGCTTAACCATCACGTTAGCAGGCCAAAACACCATAACCGCCACCGACGGCGACACAACAGGCACAAGCAACACCTTCACAGTCAACCCCAACACCCTAACAACCATCAAAATCACAGGCCCAAGCTCAGTCACCGCAGGATTCACCGCAACCTACACAGCAGAAGGCTTCGACACCTTCGGCAACAGCCTAGGCGATGTCACAAACCAAGTAACATGGAGCATCGAAGCCGAAGCCGCAGGCCAATGGAACCAAAACGTCTACACAGCCGAAAAAGCAGGCACATGGCAAGTCACCGGAAAAATCGACGAAACAATATCTGACACAGCAGAATTAACAGTGGAAGTTTCAAACCTACACCACATCACCGTACTCCCAACCGCCGCAACCACCGAAGCAGGCATACCCCAATCATACACCGTCCAAGCATTCGACGAATTCAACAACCTAATCGGCACAGTCACAGACGAAACAGAATTCTCCTGTCCAGGCGCAACCGTCACAGGCAACCAAGTTTCCGCGACCACTGCTGGCTCCTACACAGTCACCGCAACCTACGGCGGCAAGACTGACAGCACGTCTCTAACGGTTACCGCTACAGCCCTAAGCTACATCACCATCACACCCACACAAGCCACAATCACAGCAGGACAAACACAAACATACACTATCTTAGCCTACGACCAATACGGCAACCTAAGAGGAGATGTTTCCACAGATGCTTCATTTGCAATAACCCCTGCAGCTGGCGGAAGCTGGACCGCAAACGAATACACAGCAGCAATCGAAGGCACATGGACAGTAACCGCATCATACCAAACCGCAACAGACGTAACAGCAGAACTCACAGTCAACCGCGCAGAACTAAACTACATCGCACTCACACCAAACAGCCAAACAATCAAAGCAGGCGAAACCCAAACCTTCACCGTTACCGCATACGACGCCTACGGCAACAACTGGGACATCACACCCGACGCGCTCTACAACATACAAGAAAACGCCGGCGGCAGCTGGACCGCTAACGAGTACACTTCCGAGAAAGCCGGTGTTTGGACAGTAACCGCAAGCTTTGAGGGCAAAACTGGCACCGCCCAGTTGACTGTTCTGCACGCGAACGCTGTCAGCATCGCGGTTTCACCGGGCACTGCAAGCATCACTGCAGGCGGCTCAGTGGGCTATTCAGCCACCGCCACCGACGCTTACGGCAACACCTGGGACGTCACCGGCGAGGTTGAGTGGGGTATCAGTGTTGGCGCGGGCGGCTCTTGGGATGTGGAGGTTGCTGGCACTTACGTTTCAGAGAAGGCAGGCAGCTGGACTGTTACTGCTACTCTTGATGGGTTGAGCGACAGTGCCGCTTTGACTGTGTCTCATGCTGCGGTTGATCACATTGTGGTTGACCCTGAAGCGTCAACTATCGTTGCCGGCGGGTCTGAGACTTACACCGTTACTGCATACGACGTGTTCGGCAACACCTGGGGCGTCACCGGCGATGCAGTCTTGAGCATTGAGGCGGATGCTGAGGGCAGCGTCGTGGGCAACGTGGTTTCTGCAACTAAAG
Source organism: Candidatus Bathyarchaeota archaeon (assembly GCA_026014665.1). Taxonomy (GTDB): domain Archaea; phylum Thermoproteota; class Bathyarchaeia; order Bathyarchaeales; family Bathycorpusculaceae; genus Bathycorpusculum. The sequence goes on along the minus strand of JAOZHX010000025.1, from coordinate 1,770 downwards.
TGGGCACTTGGACTGTTACTGTCTCGTTTGCCGGTGCAGAAGACGTTGTTGCTCGCTTGTCGGTTTTGCATGCGGCGGCGATGCGCGTGGATGTTGCTCCAAGCTATGCGAGTGTTACGGCTGGGGATTCTCAGGTTTTTGCTGCGACTGCCACGGATGCTTACGGCAACACCTGGGACGTCACCGGCGAGGTTGAGTGGAGCATCGTTGAGGCTGGTGCGGGTGGTTCTTGGGTTCAGTCAACGGGCACTTACACGTCAGAGTTTGCTGGAAGCTGGACCGTTACTGCAACATTTGGCGCCTTATCAGATACCGCTTCTTTAGCGGTGGGTTATGTGAATGCTCCAACCACAACTATTCAGTTATCAGGTACTGCAGGCTTGAACGGATGGTACACTTCAAGCGTAACCGTGACTTTAACCGCTATTGACCAAGGCGGCTTAGGCTCAGGAATCAGCGCAATCTACTATACAATTAACGATGGCCCCATACAGATCATAACCGCCAGCTCCGGATTCTTCAACATCAATGCGGACGGCACTTACGTGGTCTCATATTGGGCAGTCGACAAATGGGATAACGTCGAAACAGCCAAAACAGCGACGATTAAAATTGACACAACCAACCCATCAACAACCGCAACGCCCTCAGGAACCCTGCTAACGGGCGAAACCAACTGGTATACAGGCACAGTCACAGTGACACTATCCCCGATAGACGCTACCTCTGGAGTCGACACAACATACTACAGCCTTGACGGCGTAAACTTCCAAGAATACACAGGCCAAATCTCAATTACAACAGAAGGAACAACGACAATCTACTACTTCTCGACAGACAACGCGGGAAACACGGAAACAACCAAGACATTAACTGTCAATGTTGCCTACACAGTAACCTTCACAGCAACAGGTTTACCAGCAGGCACAAGCTGGAGCGTAACAGTGGGCGATGAAACAAAATCTTCAACAGAAGCTACAATAACATTCCAACTAAAAGCAGACAGTTACCAGTGGAGCGTTAGCACCCCCATAAGCGGTGCAGCAGGCATACAGTACGTAACATCTCCAACTCAAGAAACAATCAACGTTCCAGCAACCACATCAATGAACATTCCATACACTACACAATATCAAGTAACTTACATAATCTCTGGCGCAGAGAACGCTTTCGACCCCCCTGAAACCGAATGGATAAACGAGAACGGTGTTGCTACCGGCGTGTTCCCTGATACGGTAACTGTTGGCGGCGTGCAGGACAATTTCACAAGCGATAACAGACCAGGCGCTATCACTGGCCCAACCACTATCACTGGAACTTATCAGACATCATACTGGGTAACATACCAAGTTACCGGCAACGAAAATGCCATAACTGCGCCGACGTCTCAGTGGGTTAACAAGAACAGTGCCGCTACTGGTAGTTTCACGCCTTCGGTTACGGTTGGCGGTGTAAAGGATGACTTTGTTGGCGATAACCGCCCAAGCGCCATCACTGGTCCAACTACGGTTACTGGCACCTACCAGACGTCGTACTGGGTGACTTATGCTGTTGTGGGTAACCAGAATCCGATTACTCCGCCTGCGTCTGAATGGGTTGCCAAGAACTCTGCTGCTTCTGGAGGCTTCACTGCGGTGGTTACTGTTGGCGGTGTACGCGACACCTTCGTTGGCGATAACCGACCCAGCGCCATCACTGCTCCCACAACCATTACTGGCACCTACCAGACCAGTTACTTGGTGACGTATGTTGTCTCTGGCGCTCAGAACA
>JAOZHX010000022.1 GCA_026014665.1 Candidatus Bathyarchaeota archaeon | reverse complement strand
GAACTAAGAAAATGGCAAGGTTCAGCCTTCTCTCTTGACCTTTGAAGACGTCAAGCCTCGAACGGTTCTTCGCCATCGCCTTCGGTTTGCCCTCCAAGCAAAAGAGCAACTTGAGGTCTGCAGCGAAGAAGCTTATCACATTAACCCAAGCATTTGAGGCGGTTTTGTCTGGGGCAAAACAGTTCTAGACTAGAAATGCCCTCGGGGAAAATTCGGAAAGCCGCATTTAAATAGCAACTTTGCTAGCTTCATGTAAAAAATGCAGAGACTTAGACGGGTTGGGACTGAATTTTGCCGAGACCCAATTTAGCGTTTTTCTAGACTAGAAGCGTTTTGCAGGGGGCTTTTCTAGACTAGAAAAGCAGCGCTTTCTCTTGTGCGGGTGAATGCGGCGGGCGTTTTCATTTCGGTTGCTTATCAATCAGCATGATGTGGGTTATGTTGCCTTCTCGGGTTGCTTTAATCTCCAGCTGCCGATGCTGCAGACAACGCAGAAACCCATGCAGCTCCCTCGGAAACCGCAGACAAACCTCCTCATACTCGCGTACACCACGCTTCCCATGCTTCCGCACAACATAAAAACCAATCCTAACCAAACCCCTGTCACTTTCCCGTACCCTGCAGCGTCAGTAGCAGCGCGGTTATTTGCAGTTTGCCCTTCTCAGTAACCTGCACAACAGGCTCCGCGTCAAAGGCTGGGTCATACACTATCTTAACAAGGCCGAGCCGTTGGAATCTGCCGAGAAGCGGCATAACCTCGATTGCCCCGTTAAGCGTCTCGGTTATCTTTGACAACTTTACTCCCCGACTGCATTCTTCCGTGTCTGGTGCTTCTAAATCCTCGAGTCTACCGAGTACGGCGCCGTCCACCACGTATCCCTCAAGACCCCAATTTCGGGCGGTGAACGCTTAAAAAGGCAAAGCCGCAGCGACCCCGCATGCCCCCGGAGGGTTGAGTGAAAGTGACCGACGAGCATTTTATAACTTAAAGTAAACCATGTTACCTGTTGGGTGCAGCATTGAAAACTATAAGAGTCTCCGATAACGTTCACCAGAAACTCACCCGCCTCTTAGGCGAGCGGATGGCTAAAACCGGAAAAACCCAAACCTTCAACGACGTAATAGAGGCTTTGATTTCTCAAAGAGAAAATCAGGTTTAAAAATCGCTTCTTAAGTTGCGTTTTCGTCAAGTGGCGGCTTTCCTGCTAAGATAGCTATGTATTTTCGAAAAAGTGGGGAACATCCAAGAGAGCTGTGATTTTTAGTTTTAGCTCTTTTTCTATTTCAGCCTTAAATTCAAGAAAATCGCTGTCATCAGTCACCAGATTAACAATGTAGACGGCGCCCAGTTCATCTGCTTCCGCAAGAATCTTCATATCTTCTATGCTTGGGTGCAGGTTGCCGCGTTTCTTTTTTGCTTGAAGTTTAACCAGTTTAGCCTTTAACGCGGAGTCCTTAGCAAATCTTGCGTACATACTCTCTATCTTTTGGTAGTCTGCTTTAACAGGTTTGTTTTGGCAGTTACTGAAGAGTTCTTGAAGTCGTCTCCTAAATTGTAGTGTTAAGTTGTGTCTTACTGGATGTGCTTTAATTCCTATATTGTCAAAGTAGCGGTTGACGATTTTAGGGAAGCTTCTAATAGCCTCTTCTTTTACCGTCTCAGTTATGCAGAGAGTAATTTTCTTTTGCTTGCATAAACCGATAAAATTTGAGATGACTTCGTTTCCAAGAGGTGCTAAAGTTCTTTTTTGACCTTTAAACTTGTATGTAGCTCGGAATGCGTAGGTAATACATGCGGATGTTTCGAGAAAAACTAGTACATTAGCTCCGATGGCCGTGTTTCCGCTACAGTCTTTTCCAGCCGCGTTAACTCCTCCTCATTCATGAAGTCAGAGAAATCAATATCCAAAATGTCGGGTAGTATGTTGTTTTTGCTGCAGTAAGTCTCTAAAAAGTTTACGTGGTCCGAGATTTCTGTGAGGAGGGCTTTAAAGGAGAAGGGGCAGTCTTTGGAGGTTTGGCAGTTAGAGGTTAAGTCTACGATTTTGGCTGTTAATTCCGAGATTGCTGAGGTGCAGACGCCTCGGATGACTGGGTCTTTTGCGCTTTTGAGTTTTTCGAGGACTTTTGAGTTATACTCGACTATGGATAGGATTAGGAGTGAGGCTGGGCAGTCGTCTTTGTACCATTTTTCCCAGACGTTATTCAATGAGATTAAGTCATCTGATATGCTTGGGTAGATTTCTTCAAAGGTCTGCGCTGGAATGACATATTTCTTGTAGACGTATTCCATTAGTTCTTTGTAGTTTTTGTTTCGGTATTTGTCGATGATTTTGTCTGCTCTTTTCAGTTCCATTGTGGGTATTTTTGTTATAATTTCTTGTATAGTTTTGATGCCTTTTTGGGTTGGAGAATAAATATAGTAGGGATATTTATTACCTTCAACCACTTGTACATCAATTAAATCCAGTGACTGGGCGAAGGATTTAATGTCGACGTCGAGTTCTTCTGAGTATGGTCCATAATAGTGCTTGAAGAAGCGGTAACCGTCCAGTTTGCCCTCAGTTTGGATGAGGAAGATTAGTTTCTGGAGTTTCGTGGCGGCAGGGATTTTGCCGACTTTATATAAAGTGTATAGGGGAATCCAGCCACGTTCTGGAATTCTTTCAATAAGCATGACTATCCACCCTATAGATGAATACAGTGAGTATTTATCATTTATGCAGAAGAAAACCACTACAACATAGTTGTTCTCGGTAATATGCTACTAAAAATCAGTTCTCGGTCAAATGCGCTGGCACTTTAAAGCTTAGATTGGGTTTAAACAAACAGGAATTGAGGTGAAATGATGGGTGGAGCGGGCATAGTATTGGCCGTTGGACTAATTATATGTATAATCGGTGCCATCATGTTTGTATTCGGAGGGATAGCGCCTGCGATTAATGGAGCAGCTGTAAACATGCCGATCATTGTTTTCGGTGTAATACTGATAATCGTTGCCGGTATGATGGAAGTATTAGTTGCCAAGTCTTAATTGCGAGCGTCGATTGAAAGAGAAAAAACAAAATAGTACTTACCGCTAAATTGGGAACCATGGAAATTCTTTTTTCACCCGGAGAAGCGCTATTCCTAGAATTCCAGCTCTCAAATGGATCAGGTTGGCTAACTAGCCACCGTCTAATCTTATGTGCGCATCCCCGACGCCAGCTAGAAGGACATACGCCAGTCACTTACTCCTTTAAAGACTTTCAAAAAGCTCAGTTGAAAAGATCAATGTTGATAATGCACTTTAGAGGTAGGCGAAAAGCTCAAATTAATCTTCCAGAAGGCAACCTTAGCCTTTTACAAGAAATTAAGGGTTATATCGAGAAAGCAAGCCTAAATCACCAAATAGTAAAAGGGCGCGTTAAATGCATCCAGACGATAAGAAGCGATACTGTCAAATTTGCGGTAGAGAAATCAGACAAAAAGAGTACGATAACTATGACGGTATGTGCTGGGAATGCTGGGATGATCGGTTAACAGAAGAGTCAGACAGCATGTTTGATGAGTTAATGTAGTGGCGTGGATTTGTAGTCTAGAACCGAACAATTTGCTTATTGTTTCAGTGTTACTTTTGCTTTTTTTAGTATTTGTTTGATGAATCTGTCTGCTTCTTTAAGACTAGGTAAATCCTCCAGTGAATCAGCTCAGTATTCAATCGATAAGTTACAGCGTTCTTCATCGTTTGCGTCAACGTCAACTCTATAGTCCTCTACATAAAATGGGCAATCCGCGGATTCAGCCACTTCCACTAAAGTATCAAAAGAACCATCCTTAGTTTCATCAATATCTACCGACATGTAGGTTCCAAGATTGTATCTTCCATCCTCTTTCCTGACATTATCCATGAGAAGTGATAGTCATTTGAACAGGGATCAAAATTGGCGCTGAAGAAATCTTGTTCTAAATCCCATTCTACGTTTGCAGCGTCTAAATTGAATTTTCCTTCTGCCTCAAGTTTAACTAAAAAATTCCGAGCGCCTTTGGCAAAAATTGGGTAGTTTTCCAGTGCGTCACATAACACTGAGCTCAGATCAGTATCGGCATTGGGTACTTAACCATTCTAAATGGCTATTGTTGTTGCTGATTTCTTGCAATATGGTTTTAATGACTTGTTTTTCGTCCTGACCGAAAAAGTTGGCTAAGTTGCTGATACCTTTGTAGGTTTCGTCGCTGATTTCAAGCGATATTTTTTTAGGCATGTAACCTTATTGGCGCTTAACCGTATAAGAAGCTTACCACTTGATAATATGAAGAACCCACTGTTGGGTGTTTTCTGAAAAATCTTAAATACTCACATTAAAGATAACCTGAATGTTCCAGAGAAGATAGGGGTTACATGCTTGCTGGCTTACGAGTTATATTTGAAAAATAAAGAGAGTACTGCAGAGCCCGTTAAACGCGTTGTTCCAATCAAGAAAGCCTTTGTTAAGGCTGATAATCAGGTTACTGTTCAACTGGATACTAAAACTCTTGAGCATTATGGAGAAAATCTGAACCCAAAAGCCCAAGACTATTATTTTCAAGAATCATTATCGATGCCGTCTAATAATCTTGCCTCCGTCGGTTTGCCTTACCGGGGTACAGGGGCCGCAGCTAAAAAGCCCTATGTAGAGGTTTACGGGACTTATAAAAAAGGCAAGTTAACGCTCTCTCTGTCAGGCGAAGGAAAAGAACAAAAAGAAAAATACCAATACGTCTACGATTTTGAGGCCAACAAGGAATCTATTTCAACCCCAGTTGATTTGTTGCTTTTAAGACTGGACAGTAAATGCTACTTTGTTGATGAAAAACTGCTTTTTGATGCCTACAAAGAAGCAGGAGTTATCACTCCCGAGGGTGCACTGCCATCACAGGTGTTTCTTGCTGTCTGCAAAGCCTTCTCTTCTTTATGGAAAGAGAAAATAGTTTTTGAAGAACTTAAGGGATTCAGCATTTTTTCTTTTCGCATTATAATTTTACCTTTTTCGCTTCTACCTGAAGGAAAAGTCCAATATAGAAATCAAGAAGACGCTAACCCCTCAGGTGAACTTTTTGAAGACTGTTTTGGGAATCCTGCAACAGATTATCCCTCGAAAGCAACCATAGATGCTAAATTTTTTTCATTTGACGATGAAGCCTTCACTGTTAACTGCAAAACGGGGCAGGAATTCTATAAGAATCTGGGGATAGGCAACGAGTCATTTGCTAAGATATTTGTGCCAACTGAAAACATGATCAGAATAGCTGGTTTAGATTGGTATTTCTTTGATATCAGTGAGCCTTCATTAAAATTTGAGGCAAAAGGCAGGGGCATCTATGACCAACTGCTCAGTAACTATACTGTTTTATCAAACCGTTCCGGTCTATCCATTAGTCATCAATCGGCGCTAAAGATTATATGTACTAAGAGAGCGCAGGCAAAAATTGAAGTGCTTCTGGATGAGAATTTAACTTTAGACCGAATGAAGCAGATGTTTAGCCGTGTCCAAGATGAAATGGCAAGTCATCCTTTGGCGTTAGAATCGCTAATTATAGAAAATAACAAGGACATTATCTGGACGGATTATATTACGGCCATCAGATACTTCATTAATGGTAGCTATTTTGACCGGCCTGTTTTACTTCAGCGTTTTACCCGTGTGGTTCGTGATCATTTGTGGGATTGGATAAAGGGTAATAAGCCAATCAAAAGAGAGACTGATGACTTTTTCGGTAAATCCCAGTTTTGCTTGAATCTGTTAACCAAAAAAGAGAGAGGAGTAACTGTGAATAAAAACGAAGAATATGCATATAAAATCGGCGTTATAGCCGGAAAATACGTGAAGTTTAAACGTGAAAAGAACGAGGCGAACAATTCAACCAATGATATTTTGACTTATTCGAAGTATGACCGGGAGCGCCTCCGGTTTGTTTATCAGCGAGTAGGTATCGGTGTTTCGCTTTCCAAAGTCAATACTGACGCTATAAGTCAATCTATAAAAAATGATTTACCCAAAGAAGAAATAGACGATGCCCAAGCACACGAGGACTACTCTTACTTCTTCTACAAAGGCGTCTTTGAAAATCTGACTTAAGGTGACAAACATGACAGCAAATCAACCTGAATTAAAAAATCTCAAAAAAGAATTACTATTCTACTATGAATCCCGACAGAATCCCAACGGTGACCCTGGTTTTGAGAACCAACCGCGTTTGATGCCTGATGGCACCATTATAGTTACTGACGTGCGGATAAAACGAACAATCCGCGACTACGCAAAAAGCAAATACAACGACACGCTGTTTGTGGACTTTGGAGAAGACGGAGGCGCTGTCAAGGCGGATGAGCGGGCAAAAGAAATCCTCGGCGGTAACCTTGAGGATGCAATAAAAGGGTTGGCTGTTAAGACTTTTGATGTACCCTTGTTCGGTGGCTTGGTCACGATTAGAGGCGAAAAAGGCGATTCACAGAAGCTAACTGGGCCTGTCCAATTCGCTATTGGGCGAAGCGTTAATCAGGTTCAGATTTTAAATCCCATGATTACAGGACGATTTGTGGGCAAAGAAAAAAAGAGTAACTCTGATGAGGAGGGCGAACAAAAGCAGCATAGCACTTTTGGAAAATTCTATGCCGTTGATTATGCTTTGATTAAGATACAGGGTGCCGTTAACCCTGCTAACCTTGGAGATTTTCTCGAAGACGCCGCTGTCGTGGAGAGTTTCAAGAAGGCAGAGAGCAAACTGTTTAATTGCCTCTGGGAAGGAACCAACGCCCTGATCACTCGGTCTAAGTTCCCGCAGAGAAGCATATTCCTTTTGGAGGTAACCTATGACTCTTCAATCTACAATGACCTGCCTGTTTTGGTTGAAGAGGATTCTGCGCTTAAAGGTAGAGCTGGCGGCTTAACAGTTTCCCCGTTAAAATTCACCAAGCTGCTTGAAGCACTCAAGACCCGCAAGGCTAAAGTCCAAAAAGTGCGGTTAGCATCCTGCAGAGAACTACTCAAAGATACCCAGCAACTTAAAACGGACATAGAAGCCCTCGGAATCCCCGTTGAATTAGTGCCGACTGAAGAACCTTTGGGGGCGGTGGCGAGTTGAGTATTGTCTCCTTCGATCTTGAAGGAGACTTTGCAGCCTTCAAAGACCCCTCAGTGACAACCAACCAGACAGTAACTGTCATACCGTCAAAAAGCGCAGTAATAGGCTTGTTAGGTGCCATGCTTGGAGTTAAACGGTCAAACTCGATATTTGACGGCATTTACAGTGAAAGTTACTTGGATCTTCTAAAGAAAACCGCTGTCGGCATCCAGGTTCGAAGTCAAGTAGCCAAGTGCACTTTTTTTACAAACCACCGCTCACTAAAAGAAGCCAAAACTAAACCTTACAAAACCGAATTGCTGGTCAACCCCAAATACACTGTTTATGTAAAATCCACTGAGCAAATAAACGAGGCTTTGCTTGACAGGCTTAAAGATAACCGATTTGTGTTTTCACCGATGCTTGGGCACGCATATTGCCCCGCGAGAATTCCACAGTTCAGAAAAATTTCGGGTATTGAAGAGGTTGAACCTGAAGAGCTGCAAGTTTCCACTGTCATCTTGGATGAAATTGTGGAATCAAAAAGTAGGAATTCTGGCGTAAAGTTTGAACAGTTTTCTGATTTTCCGGCTAAGGTCATGGTTGAGCGGCATTTGCATCATTATATCGATGGGGACTCTTTGAAGCGAGTAGTGCTTCGTCACTTCATTCCTGTTCCTGAAAACGGCAAAGATTCAGTCATAGAAATTGAGCGTTATACTTCTTGTTTATCGATAGCTAAATTCTACAGTGTTGAAGGTTCAGAGCAAGCTTTATGCCTTTTTTAAGCTGGAGAGTTTAGAACATGTCTGCTGCTGAGATTTTTCTGGCTCGCCAAAAAAGGGGAGACAATAAAAATTGGGGGTTGATTGAGCACTCCCGAAAGACGGCTCAGATGGCCCGTGAGTTAGCATTAAGTCTTGGTTTTGGTGAGAATTTTGTGGAGACCGCCTTCTATGCAGGTTTGCTTCATGATGTGGGGAAGCTTAACCCTTATTATCAGATTCTTTTTTCTAGCGGGCGGGTGGACAGCAGTTATCTGAGGGCCCACGCGATATTTTCGGCCTTAGCTGCTAACAGGCTTCTCAATATAGCTGCTTTACCTGAATATGCTCAAAAACAGGCGCTTTTTGCTGTGGCTGGGCACCACTCGCAACTTTCTCAGTTCACTAAAACCTTAGCTTTTATTGAACGTGATAAGGCGCGGTTTGAAAAAAGTCGTAGCGGCGCCTACGGTAACCTGCAACTTTTCAGTCAGACAGTTAGGGAGCTTGAGGGATTCAAAGATTTGGCATGGGACAAATGTTTGCGAAAGTTTCAAAACACGCCCTTAAGCGAAACGGACTTTGTCGCCGGAGACGATTTTATTCTGGATTTTCTGAGTTTTTCTTCAGTATATTCTGCGCTTATTCAGGCTGATCGGGGAAGCTTTTTTGACGATTTACAGACACCTGCTTTTGGTGTTAACTTAGATACAAGTGTACTTGTAAGGGCAGGTTCTAAGCTCTCAGAAATTCGTATGAAGTTTCAGGAGCAGCTTCTAAGCGGAAACAAGTTTGAAGATAAACTGGCAATCCTTAAAGCACCCACAGGTATAGGAAAAACCAAGATATTCCTTGATATCGTCAACAAGGTGGCAAGTAGCCAACGGTTTGAGAGGGTTTTTTATTTTTCCCCTTTGCTGGCGTTAACTGATGATTTTGAGGGAAAACTCTTCGGTGGAGAAAAAAGCGCGTCTGTGATTAGCCAAGAAGATGCAGCGAAAACGCTGGTTTATAATCATGCTTTTACCGGCAGTTTGCTTGACAAGAGGCGGGCAAGGGATTCCGGTGATTGGTTTGATGCTGAGGCTGATGAACCCGAATTTTTTAAGACCAAAGAGTATTTTGAGCGGGAATCCTTCAACAAACAGCTAATCATTACTACAACCCAGCGGTTGCTTATGGTGATCTACTCTAATGAGCCCGCTGATAAAGAGAAACTTGTTTCGTTCAAAAATTCTTTTCTGATAATTGATGAAGTCCAAACTATACCTAAAGTTATACTTCTAAATTTTGTGTCTCTGCTTAAGGCTTTTACTGAAAAGTACAATTCCAAGATTCTTCTGGTGAGCGCCACCATACCTGATGAGTTACAGGGTCTAAATCAGATTACAACCCCCCAAGAAGTTGAGACCGCTTATCTGGAGCAAACTAAGAAACGGATAGCCTATCGGGCTGATTGTTTGAAAGACACTACAGAGCTTCAAAGTCTTGGAGGCGAGGGAAAAACCTTATTTATGTTCAACACCCGACGAAAAGCTTTAGGCTTCTTTGAGGAACTGTCGTTGGTAAAGCCTGATGTTGTTTACTTGTCTTCTGGTATCAGAAAGTGCGATAGAGTAAAAATTATAGATAGTCTTCATGGATCCGCATCGGCGACGGTTGTTTCTACGCAGGTTTTAGAGGCTGGCGTAGATGTCAGTTTCAGCCGCATGTACAGGGAGTTGGCGCCTCTGGATAACATTGTGCAGGCTATGGGTAGGCTTAACCGTGAAGGTGAACGCAGCGATCCAGTGCTTACTGTTTTCCGTGTTGACGGTGATCATTTGCCCTATAGCAAACTTGAGGTGGACGAATCCGCAGGTTTGATTCCGCAGATTCATTCTTCAATAGAGTTGTATGCGGCGTTGCAGGATTATTACAAGAAGGTTTCAGCTGAAAACCTGAGGAACAAGAATTTGGCTAAAGAATTGGATGACAAAATGAGAAACCTAAACTTTGATGATGTTTGGGATTTTATAAAGAAGCATGCTTTGCCTGCTGAACTGGGTGATTCGCTTCTTGTACCTGATCTTCAAGACTGGGAAGAAGTCAAGCAATTCTTGTATTCGGACCCAAAAAAGGGCAATGTAAAACTTGCTAAGTATGCTAAATTTATGGCTCAGTTGCCTCGTTCCATTGAGCAAATCGACGGTTTAGATGTCTTGCTTGATGAAGAATTGCTTGATAAGGGCGTGTTTATGCCCAAAAAAGAGAATCTGAACACGGTTTATGACCCAAAGGTGGGGTTAGATAAGTGGGTGAAGAAGGCGTGAGTAAAGAGGCAAGTACACAGAATGAGACCGCTGTTAAAATCTGCAGGGTCAAACTTAACATTTCAGACCCAGATCGTGATTATATTTCCTCGGTTAAGCTTCGGGGTTTCCTTGGCAGCCTTTTTGTGGACGACGCCGAGTTTCATCATCACTCGGAGCGGTCTTATCATTACCCGCTGATTCAGTATAAACGGGTTAAAGGTGAACTGATGATTCTTGGCCTTCAAGACTATGCGGGTGTCCTTATGAATAAAATGTCGATTGTGGATAGTATTTCAACCAGGCTCGGAAGCTTTAAGGTTGATAGTCAAGAGATGAATCTATCGACGTGGCAAATACGCAACACTTCTTGCTGTTACGATTTTGTGACGCCTTGGCTTCCGCTTAATGAGGCTAATTATTCTGCCTTTAAGGATTGTAGTTTGGAGAAGCAGAAGGCTTTTTTGGAAAAGATACTAGTGGGCAACACGTTAAGTTGCCTTAAGGGATTGGGCATCTTTGTTGATTACCGTGTTGAATCTTTTCTTGTATCTTTCCGTTCTTTCTATGTAAAGGCTCACGGGAACCCGTTTGAAGCGTTTACTGCCCGTTTCTTCTTAAACATTGATCTGCCGGATTTTATTGGTTTAGGAAAGAGTGTTTCGAAAGGATTTGGCACAATTAGGCGAGTGTTATGATAGTTGAAATAAGCGAGCATGGAAGTGTACTGAAAAGAAATCATGAATGTTTCATTGTTCAGTCATCAACTGAAAAGATAGAGATTCCTGCTGAGAAAGTTGACGCTATCATACTGACTGCTAATGCTTTGGTCAGCACTCAAGCAGTTGCTCTCTGCTTAGAGAAGAACATTCAGTTGGTGATGGCTAACTGGGCTGGTAAACCGTTTGGGCGGTTTTGGGTTAGTACTCCGGGTAGAGCAACCGAAATTAGACGCAGGCAATACCTGCATCAAGATACCCCTTTAGCGTTTAAAATTTCTAAAGATATTGTTGTATGTAAGCTCAGAGCTCAAAGAAAATTCCTTGTTGACTTAAAGGGTAACCGAAAGGTGCCCAACGAAACAATAGATAATTCCATCAAATCTATTTCTAAATCTTTGCAGAGTCTTAGCAGACTTGAGTATTCTGCTTCTTTTAAGCAGAATCTTTTGGGAATTGAAGGGTTTGCTGCCGCCGAATATTTCTCAGCTATCTCCTCTGTACTGCCTAAGAAGTATGCTTTCAAAGAAAGAAGTCGACAGCCTGCCGAGGATAAATTTAATGCGGTACTGAACTATGTTTACGGTGTTACTTATTCAAGTGTGGAAAAAGTTGTTATTTTAAGCGGGTTAGATCCTAACGCGGGGATATATCACGCTGACTCTTACGGTAAACCTACCTTGGTTTTTGACCTAATAGAATTATTTAGAGCTAGAGTTGACCGTATCGCAGTGAAGTTGTTTACAAAAAAATACGTGAGGGATTCATGGTTTACCTCTGTGGAGGATGCGCCTTTAGGCGTTTTCTTGTCTAAAGAGGGGCGAAAAGCTGTTATCACCGCTTACATGCAGGCTGCCTCTGATGCTATAGAGAAGGAAAGTTGGCAGTACTGCAGAAAAATAATAGCTGCCTTCACTGAGGAGTGTTAAATGGTTGAAGAAGAACATGTACTATGCAGTTTACGATATTTCTGGCAATAACACGAGAACACGTGCGGTTCAGGCGTTAAAAGATGTGGGTTTTGTTCGTATACAAAAAAGTGTTTTCTGCGGTTCACTATCTTCTCAGCAGAAAAAAGACCTTATAGAAAATCTTAAACGAATAACAGGTGAGAACGAATCGGTTTATCTGATTTTAGCTTGCCAGAAATGCTTTGGGAAGGTCACTATTATTGGTCATGGGTTTGACAAGGAATATGTTGCTAATGATTTGGAGAGTATGGTTCTTTGAGTAACTGCCTTACTGTAACTAATGCGGTGGAGTATGCTTTCTGTCCAAGATTTACCTACTTTCAATTAGTGCTTGGTATCGAACAACGAGAAGGCAAACGGGGTACGGTGCAGTCTGGCCGCGCCTTTCATAGCAGGCATTCGTCTACTAACAAAAATTATAAAATAAAAAGGTTCGAGGGAATCAAACAAACAGAGCTTCTGCTGTATTCAAAAAAATATGCTTTTTCTGGTAAAATAGATGAAGCCATAGAAGCAGATGACCAGATTTTAATTATAGAACGTAAATATTCTGATTATATCTTTATAGGTTCAACCATAAAAACGCAGCTGGGTTTACTTGCTATTTTGCTTGAGGAAAACACGGGTAAAAAAGTCAATCAAGCTGTCGTAGTTTTTGATAAAAAAGAACGAGTGGAAGTGCCCGTCAAAATAACCGAAAAAATGAAACAAAAAGCGTTATTATTGCTCCAGCAAACGAGCCGCGTAATTGAGACCAATAGGATGCCCTATTCAAAACACGATAACAGATGTACAAACTGTTGCTATAGGAAAATTTGTCCATAGTTGCTCGCTTGATACATAAAATATAACTTGATAAACTAATATTTAGAAAACAACCAGCCGTATCTTAATAAGGCAATCGATAGATAATCAATACCAAAATTTCCTACTCAAAAAGACGCTGAAAATACCCTTAAACATAAAATACGCCTCAAAAATATATTTCACCTAATGTCCAAAAAGCTAATCCAACAAAACAAGCATGGTTTATGGCCATTTTCTCACTTTACCCTCAAACACCTAATGTCCAAAAAGCTAATCCAACAAAACAAGCTCAATTGTTACTTGTAGAATAGCTCTACGAGCGGCGTGTTAGATGTCCAAAAAGCTAATCCAACAAAACAAGCTCAATTGTTAGCACGTTGTCTCTTCCAACGTTAACACCTAATGTCCAAAAAGCTAATCCAACAAAACAAGGACGCGGAGTATGGGGCTAGGCGACGACGCAAACCATCACCTAATGTCCAAAAAGCTAATCCAACAAAACAAGGGTGATTTCTGTTTGTGCTGTGTTTTTGAGGGTTTCGGCACCTAATGTCCAAAAAGCTAATCCAACAAAACAAGGTTCTGCACAAGTATGGTTCTTGGGACAACGGCACCACCTAATGTCCAAAAAGCTAATCCAACAAAACAAGGATTGAAACATTTTTATGTTTTGTGTGTTCATTTTTGTTTTACCTCAGTCCAAAAAGCTAATCCAACAAAACAAGGATTGAAACTTTTATATAATCAATTAGCCCTAAAACTGAGTTATGTCCAAAAAGCTAATCCAACAAAACAAGGATTGAAACGGGCGGCTTGTCCTCCTCGCCGCAAATGAAGCCAAGCGTCCAAAAAGCTAATCCAACAAAACAAGGATTGAAACCACTGACTTATGTTCATTCTGTAAAAATCTGTTTGCGCGTCCAAAAAGCTAATCCAACAAAACAAGGATTGAAACTACTTAACGCTGACAAAACGCAAGCATGGCTGGATAAGGTCCAAAAAGCTAATCCAACAAAACAAGGATTGAAACCCGTCACCGTGAGTTGGTCTGTGCCTTGTATGGCGGTCCAAAAAGCTAATCCAACAAAACAAGGATTGAAACAACGAAGAGACTGAAAAAGACATCGTAACCCTGCGTCCAAAAAGCTAATCCAACAAAACAAGGATTGAAACTTACTGTTTCTGCCGATACGCTTCCAGTTAGCTCTATGTCCAAAAAGCTAATCCAACAAAACAAGGATTGAAACCAGGTATGTTTTTGGCATACCTCTGGTACAACTACCTTAAGTCCAAAAAGCTAATCCAACAAAACAAGGATTGAAACGCATCTACATTCGGTTGTTTTTCTCTGCATTTTTCGTCCAAAAAGCTAATCCAACAAAACAAGGATTGAAACATGTTTTCGCCTTTGTGGTGCAAGAGATAGATTGATGTCCAAAAAGCTAATCCAACAAAACAAGGATTGAAACCCTCTACAACACAATACTATTTCACAGTTTCCACATCGTCCAAAAAGCTAATCCAACAAAACAAGGATTGAAACTTGCTATCCATGTATATTCCGTTCGATTGTGCATAGTCCAAAAAGCTAATCCAACAAAACAAGGATTGAAACCTGTTGCTGTGGTGAGTGTACCTGTATTGGAGCGTGTCCAAAAAGCTAATCCAACAAAACAAGGATTGAAACAATGTAGGAAGAACCAACATTCACAAAACAGGAGTGTCCAAAAAGCTAATCCAACAAAACAAGGATTGAAACCCGATAGAGTTCGCAGTGTCACCTGTAGCGCACACGTCCAAAAAGCTAATCCAACAAAACAAGGATTGAAACGAAAAACCTTGCTGTGAATATACGCCGATAACTGTCCAAAAAGCTAATCCAACAAAACAAGGATTGAAACCACTTATCCATTTAACAACGTCATAGACAAAATGTATTGTCCAAAAAGCTAATCCAACAAAACAAGGATTGAAACAGCCAAGGCGAACCCAACACTACCGGTGTCTGCAGTCCAAAAAGCTAATCCAACAAAACAAGGATTGAAACAATTACGGTACTGGGGAAAAAAGAACCCATCCAAATGTCCAAAAAGCTAATCCAACAAAACAAGGATTGAAACCGGTCAGAGAATCGGTGAATTATGCTTTTTGCGGTGATGGGTCAAAAAACCAATTCTGAGGTTAACATTTGGAGTGGACATGAACAAACGCTTCCTTTCAATCATAAAGTAACATCGAATAGGTCATGTATTGGACGCATGTTCCAAATAATCAACACTGCTTGACTGCCAAAACGTGTTATTTTTGGTAGACCACCAGATTTTTTAATAATTTACACACTGATTAGGTATATGCGAGTAAGTCCTTTCCGAGGCAATGATGCCCGCACCTATGGGATGGAAGCACTAGGATAGGGGTCGCTTTTCTAGTATAACAGAGTTTGCTGTTCAGATTTTTTCAATTACTTCGTACTCGACTTCTTTGATGAAGGGTTTTAGTGCTTTTAGTAATCCCTTGTCTAAGGTCGCGACAAAGACTTTTTCCTTAACCTCATCGTAGAGTTGAATAACGAGTGCTACAAGTTCGGGGTCGCCTTTCTTTACAGCATACTCAGGCGTCGAGTCAAGCCTGCTTAAATGCTTTCTAACATTATCCACCACTTTCGAGTACCTGCCATAATTCACGGCTTCCACTCGGATAAGACCCTGATCAACGGCGGCGCTGATTCTTTCCACAGAATCAAATATTCGATTTGCCAACTCGGGAGCTGATTGTTTGATTTTTTCTGCGAACGCTTTGGGCTCATCAACTACTTCCGAAGCGATTGCCCTGGGAATAACTACGGTAATGTTTTCTTTCTTTTTCTCCCGCAAAAAATCCTCTAACAATTTTTTCCTATCATAGAATATGAGGATTGACGAATCTACGACAAGATAGTTAGGCATTAAGCCCGCCAACTTCATCTAGAAGCGAGACAAACTCAAAGTAGGTTATGCCCAATGTGGCGGCGGCTTGCCTAAAAGTCATCTTTCCCGCCTTCGCCTTAGCTGCAACCCTGTTAAACTTCTCCAGTCCCTCGACGCCGAATCTGGCTTTGTAGAGGTCCATCATGGTTTGTTCCTCGAAGGCCTCCATCAACTTTTGGGGTGAAACTTCAAGCCTGAAATCGCCCGCAAAATACACTCTTGTGTTGCCTTTTGCTTCGCTCTCAACGGCGTTTGCCGCTTCGAGTTCTCGCAGGTACTTGTAAACGGTTGGCAGGGGGTAGCCTAAGTGTTTGCCGATGTTTTCGGCGGTTTCACCTTTGTGCTTTGCGAGGTGCGCGATTATCCGTGCTTTGTTGGGGTTGCCGATTGCTCGGAGAATCGAAACTGTATTCTCAACCATAATGGTCAGTTAATAAAATATATAATGGCAACTATAAGCGTTTTGGAAACCGTTTTTCTCGCCAAATTTCATTACCCCTCACGCAGAATATTTTAAGCCATCAGTATCCTGAAAACTCGCTGGCACGGGATGAACCCCTTTAGTTGCCAAAAAGAAATAAAGAAAAACAAAATATTGAGATTAGGCGGAATACCCTGATGAGTAAGGAAAAGCAATGTTGGATATGCCGTAGAACTGAGCAAGAAGTAAAAGCCCTTCTTGAAAAATTAAGCCCCGAAATCCCACGCTTAGCCACCAACAGAGACGATGCCGTTATGGTTGCGGCAAAAACCAAGCTATTCCGAGACGAATTAAAAGGCATCTACCGCTGCGTAATCTGCGAATGCCTCCTAATGGACATGGCAGAAGACGCAATCACTGAACGCACCAAACAGGACCTGCTCACAGAGGGCGACTTAGAACGGATACATTTTGACATCTCCGCAACCATCGACCCAAATAGGAATAGACGGGAACCCCGCTAAGAAGCAGCATTCTGAGTCCGAGAAGCCGCTGCTCTGCACGCTTTCTGTTTTTTGATTATGCTGTAGCCTTTCATGAATAGCACCGTGAACACCGAGGGCGCCAACGCCGTGATGGTTGGTTCGCCTGCAAAGCCGATGCTGACCATGGCAGCCGCCTGAACAGCCAGCGTTGTCAGAAACTTTTTTGCGTCGAAGGGTTCCCCGCTAGACGTCTTGCCCAACATCGCATACATCAATGTGATAACGATGCTGACGACGTAGGGAAAGTAGGGACCAAGCAAAGTCTGCAAATCCAATACGTTTCACCTCCCCTTTAATCAGGAATTAATGCCTTGCCTTTTCGCTAACTCCTTTTCCAGTGCCTCGACTTTGGCGTTCAGCTGCTTTATGGCGCCAAGAGCCAAACCCAGAAGATGCCCACCGTGAACTAAGCCTTCTTTTGAGCGCATCGCTTCAGGCAGGCTCTTGTTGTCGATTAAGGGTACACCGAGTTCGTCAACTTTCTTGCTCATCCTGATGCCTTTGATTACGGCTAGGTCATCCATGTAATCCATGTGACCCAGTGCATTGTACCAGACACTGTCAGCTGCAACGCAAGCCCAATAGTTGCTTGTGCTGCCGCAGTAGCCTGTGCCTGAGCCGCCGGCAGGCCAGAGGTTGTAGTGGGTTTCATGCCAAGCAGGCATATACCTGCCGTTAGGGTTAACGTACATGGGGTAGAAATCATTGCCCTGAGCCTCCAAGACCAAGCCCGCAGCGTCCCGGGGCATCGAGGACATGTTTATTCTGCCCGTGTTGGCGACTACTTCCCAACCCGCCACGTAGAGGCTGTTTTTTAGGTAGGCTGAGCCGAAACGGAAAGCGCTGTTGCCTAAGTCGTCGTTGCCGTCCGTGATGGGGCGGATTAGATGGTTTGCGGAGTACAGAATCAGGTCTCCAGTGTAGGTGACGACAAAGACGTTGGCGCCGTCAAAGCCAAACGCCGCTTTTAGTGTTCTCGATGTGAGCAGGTTTAGGCATGGTGAGGTTTTGTCGATTTCCACGTTACTGGCAAAGATGCTGCTCCCTGAGCCTCCGCCGCCTCCCGTGGAGATGGGGATGCCTCTTCTGCCAAGTTTGGTTCGGCTAAGCTTCTCTACGTTAACGGTGAAGGTTCGCAAGCCATAGAGGTAGTCGGCTAGCTGCGGCGGCTCCTTCTCGAAGTTGATGGTTAACTGGAGCGTTTGGGTTGATGCATCCACTTTGTACTCTACGCTGTCAACGCGGAAATAAGCGTTCAAGAAGGGCACAAATAGCTTATCGGCGGCTAGAATCGGCGTGTTGCCATAGTCGATGACTGTGCTTGTAACAGTCAAGTAAACAGCAGGAGATTTAAGATAAGCCAGCAGCGCCCTTGCCCGCAAGGTGCATTCGTTATCGCTCCACAATTCCTCGTCGGTCTCGCTGTACTCCCGCAACCCATAGGCGGCTTGGCTGGCTGCGTCTTCCATGACTGCGGAGTATCTGCGCCCGCCAAAGTACAAGCCATGCAGCCAAAAGTCGCCGCTGCCGACGCCCTGCGAAAAATACCAAGTGAACCGCACAGTTTTAACATGCGTCCAATCAAAACCCGATTGAACGTAGTCCCATTGGTTAGCGTAGGCTGAGCCGACACCCACTTCTACTCCGTGGAATTGGCCGTCTCCGGGGGCGACGGAGATTTTTTTGCTTGCTGAACGGCTGGCGGTATCGAAGAGAATCACCAAGCCAGTCCCAGAGTAAGTGTCTGCGAGTTTTGCTTGGACGTCAAGGGTTGGGTATAATTCGCAGTTTACCTCTTTACCCGAATTTAGCTGGAAGTAGCAGCCGCCCCAATAGTTGTTGCCTACCGAGTTTTTGATGCATGCGCCGCCGTCCGGGGCACCCGTAGAATCCACCGAGAGCGTGCCCGTGTCCCGTTGCCAAACGCCATCCGAGGGGGTGAGGCTGCGAGTCCAACTGACTTTATCGGTTGGGACGCTTTTGTCGGCTAAGCCGTAAATGGTGATTTTGTTTCGGACGCGGGTTATGTCTGTGCGGTCCTCAACCTGCTCCAGCCTATCCGTCAGGTCCGTTGGGTTGGTTTTGCTGTACATGGGAAAAAACTCGAACCTGCCATCTGGCGCTACACGGAAGTCGTAGCCGATGACGCCTGCTTTGTCGGCGGATTGGGCGATGTATTTGAGGATGTCCCAGACAGGCGAATCCGTGTACTCCAAGAACGTGTATGTGGTGTCGGTATCTTCAACGAGCTCTGCGCCGCTGCGGTTATGGCTTATCCCTGCAAAATAGTCCAGCAGGTCCTTAACTATGGCTTCTCCTTTTTGGGCGCTGTAGGTTTTGGTGACAACTCGACGGAAAAGCCGTTCACCCCAGCATCTGCCCGACACTTTGACGTAGCTCTCGCTTGGCGTCACCTGAAAGGAAACGCTCTCCGTCCGCGTGGTAATAACTTGGGGAACATTAGTGCCTCTGCCAATGCAGATATAGCCGTCCTGCCCCACACTAAGCGGGTAAGCGCCGCCGGGGCTGTATTTGCCATCAAAATTCTGCAGCGTAAGCTCCCAGCTGCTAACCTCCTTTGTAGCGCCAAGATGCACGGTGCAATCAACCACGTCGGCTTGGGGAACGCCAACGCTGCCCAACGCAATAGTCATCTTGGGTATGCCAACGCTTGGAGTAGCCATCTACTCAACACCTCTACGGTACAATGATTGCTCCCCTGCACGGATGATGCTCTTTGTTTGGGTTGGGGTTTGGGACGCAGCGGAATTGTAAGCGTTGACGCTATCCGTTGCCTTATCCATTTGTGAGGCAAAGTAGGCCATGGCGGCAGCAGCGGCAATAATCACGCCGATACCCACACCCGTCAATGCCAGAAAGGTTGCCTGGCTGATGTTTAGGGCATTTTGGATTCCCGTTGCCACCGAGGTGATGGCTGATTTGACGCCGAGAGCCGCTCCTGAAGCTGCTACGGCGCCAGCGGTAGCTGTCTCGGTTGCGCCTTGAACGGCAACTGCCGCTGTCTGCCCAGTAGTCATCACCGTTAAGAAATTGTACATCCTAGCGCAGCTAGAGACGACTTGAACCATAAGCAGAACCGTGCGGATATACTTGCTAGACTGCGAGTCAATCACGCCGAAGTCCTGAGCAAGAGAAGTCAACTGGCTTCCCATGAGGGCTGTTTCCCGTATGCCACCTGCAACTTTGGTTAGGCTGACGGTTGTTGCCTCCGCATGCGTCTGCATCGTGTTAAAACTGGAACTTGCACTGCGCACGTTAACGCCCATTTCAGTCGCTGCGACGCCAACTTGGTTAAAACTCACCTGTGCGCCTGTCGAGGTTGCCCTGATATTCTCGCCCATGCTGGCAGCGTCAGCGCTAATCGCCTCGAAGGTTGGGGATGCCTCGTTGACCATGCGGATGGTTCCGCTTATCTCGCCTAAACTCATTGGGAAGCCTCCTCAACGGCACGTTGAACCGCCGCGCTGATGGCTGAGAGAAGTTGCGGTGCACATTCCTGCAGTGCCCGA
The DNA here is from genome assembly GCA_026014665.1 of Candidatus Bathyarchaeota archaeon. GTDB lineage: Archaea > Thermoproteota > Bathyarchaeia > Bathyarchaeales > Bathycorpusculaceae > Bathycorpusculum. The sequence continues at coordinate 289,003 of JAOZHX010000022.1, read as the reverse complement.
GTCAAAAAATAGCGGGGTTGAATGTGGCTGGTGCCGAATTCCTGAAAAAGAGCATAGCCTGCGTAAGCGCCGACTTTGACGGTCCACTGACCGGCATCGACGGCGTAGATGCTCTGCATAAGTTGCCCCGTTTTAACTGGAGCTAATTGTCGGGCACGGAGCACTATTGCGTTTGCTGTTTGCATTAAGGCATCTTGAACACTATCTCGGATAGCTTGGTCTAGTTTTTCGAGTCTACCAATAAAGTCATCTTCATCAATTTCTAGGGTGAAGTCAAAGCTCAAATAAACCACCTGTGTAAATAATGACTGAAAGCTAATTGCGAAGCAAAGCAGGTTAAGAGGTGGGCATCCCCCTTAACCGCTTGCAGATTCTATGTAGAGTGTTTTCGCTCTATTGATAACCAAAGGCTCATTTTCCACAAGCAAAATATTATAGACAGTTATACAATGATTATAGTTGATGTATAATGGCTGAAGAAGAATCAACCACCATACAACTCAAGAAATCCATCGTCAAAGAATTAAAAAGCATCAGACGGTATCCAAGAGAAACCTACAACGAAACCATCTCCAACCTCATAAAACTTGCAAAAGAACACAAAAGCCGAAGACAATACGACGAGTTTCTCCACAGAGTCCAACAGGCAAAAATGAAGGAACTATGGGATAACGAAGAAGACGAGGCTTGGGAACACGCCTAAACCCGGAGACGTCGTCCTCACAAGTGTCCAATTTGCGGACAGCTCTGAAATCAAGACGAGACCGGCAGTGGTTCTGTTCGAAGAGTTAGGCAACGTCGTAATAGCTGGCGTAACCAGCAACTTAAAGATGAAGGGGATACCGCTCACCAAAAGTGAAGGCGCCATAAAAGACAGCGTTATAAAACTAAACTACATCTTCACAGTATCAGAAGAGATGATTTCAAAGGTTCTCTTCCATTTGAGTAAAGAGAAAAAACAACTAATCTTTGACTCACTCAACGAAAGGCTAAGCGGGCTTAAAGCATGACGCCGAAAAAGATGAAGCAACCACATGGGCAAGGAAAACAAAGAAGCCCTCCGAATCTCGAGTTCAAGCTTGAATACCTTAACGTCTTGCCCTCTCAAGTTCTTCTTTAGTCTGCCGGTCCGCTTCGCCGAGGATAACCAGGAACTCCTGCAGTTTCTTAGCGGGTTGCTGGGCGAGTTGACGGGGAGTCCAACCGAACTCTTTACAGAACCTAAACTCGGTGACTGAGGGATGAGGCTTGCCGCGTCTCATCGCCCTTAACAGTTTTTTGTTTCCTCAAGCGAGACCACATTAAGCCTATTCACAACCTTGCTCAGCAGTTCTCCGAAGGCGATGGGGACGCCGTCTTCACGTTCGCTAAGGAGCTTCTCAAGCGAAAGCGGGTTAGTTTGCGGCTGTTCTTTGAGGCTCGCCCAGATGGTTTCTGCTTGGATGGCGATAAAGTCGCTGCTGACAACTTGCCCCGTTGAGGGGTGATATTTGGTGTGCTTCTGGATGATGCGGCTACGCTTAGCCCAAGTTAACTCTGTGAAGAGGTATCTTCCAGCGTATTCTTTGCCAAAGCGTTCGTCCACCTCTAAAACTTCAGTTTTCAAGTTTTTCACCTCACGGTTTAGCTTATGATTAGGTCACGGGCGGTAAAGCTGGCTTTCAAGCTCACAAGGTCCTCCACCTTAGCGGGGATGCTGGCTTTGTCCCATTTACAGTATTTGAAGAGGGCACTGTTGGTTGCGCCTAAGCCGAATTTGAGGCTAAACTCGCTGTCGTTGACGATGTCGTCGTATTCTTGTTTGCTCTCAAACTCAAAGGTCAACTCTCCTGAGAGTCCCCGATGCTTTTCCTGCAGATACTTCAGCAGGAAACCTGTAGACCCGATAACGGGTAGAGCTTTGAGGTTATTTTCGACGGTAAATTTCCAGTCGGTCACACGGTCCACAGCGACAAGGCTGGAACCATCCCCCGCGCCCTTTTGCACATAGCTCTCGTAGAAGGGCACAGCGCTCGCATAGTCAGCGTATGAAGCACCGCTAATTTTGGCAGCGCCCACAGCCACGTTCTGCCCGATTAAGTCCGCCGATGCTTTTATGACGTCTTCGATTGAACATTCAACCGTTACCTTGTCCATCCTGCAGCCGGTATGCAGCAAGTCAACGACGCTAATCGGGGAAGAGAACACGCCTTTGTAGTAGATGACTTCGATGCTGGCGGAGTTCAGCGTTGAAATTAACTGCAAAAAGTTAATGGGAGCATCCGCTGGAAGGGCATAGGACACTTTTAAGCCAACTTTTCTTAACCCTTTGCGAAGAGTGGCGGGGTCTCTTGAGCCAACACCGCGAACCTTAATCAGCCCCGGGTCCAAGGAAGGCTCAACATTATCAGCTGTAGCTATCCCCAGCATAGCGGGGTTGGTCGGAGTTACCCCATAGCTTGATTCTTGAACGTAGTAGATTTTGGTTTCATGCGCTCCATACGACATTTCCTTTTTTTCACCTCTATGTCACTTAAGTGACTGCGACATACTCGAAAACCCATGTTTTCAGGGTAAACTCGGTTCGCCAAACAAACGGCTTCACATCCACCCTGTCGACGTCTCGGAAAGAAACCACATCCACATACGCTATGCCTGGAATCTTGGTGCGGTTTTCTCGGATGACGCGGTTGATTTCCAGGCGCATCTTTTGGCGAATGCTCTGCCCCGACTCGGCGCTACCCTTCTCAGTTACCCAAACGTTAACTTTAGGTGAGCCCACGATTAGCCGCTGAGCAGCCGAAAGCCCCAGTTTGCGATCCACAACACTGCCCAAACCAACCGTAACCTGAGCATCATAGGTTTTGAGGAGTTCTCGGTCAAGCCACTCGCGACATACCGCGACTTTGCCCAACGACGCGTCATCCTTCACCAGCCGAATGTTAGTCTGCAAAAAAGAGGTCAGAGTCTCAACAATGTCCACGCTGCTCATGTGCCAAGAAGCCTCCTACAGACACTCCTGAAATATTGCGGGTCACCATTGACTGCGAAGGGCTGGACAGTCTGCACTTCATAGTCGACGTTTGCCCGTCTAACTTTATCATGCACACGCAGGGGCACAAAACTGTAAACCGTGATGTAGTCCTGCATGGCGTAGCCGACTTCAAACACCAGCTCACCGGCAGTCCCAGTGGCAACTATGGCTTTTAGCGGTAAGCCCTCCGCATAAGAGGTTTTGTCGCCGACGTCGAGCAGAGGAAAAAGCGTCAAATTCTCGCCGTTGAGAGCTAAGATTCGATTCAGGTCAGTTGCTGGCTCAACGTAGTTTAAGAAGAGCTGAGCAAGCCAGCTAACGTTAGCCATGGCTTTGGCAGGCGTGATTGGGCTGTAGTCAGTGAAGAGCGGCCCCCAATTCATGAATTCATTCTGGTATTTCTCTACGATTTGCATGCTAAACGCGAGGCTGGGTTTGTCGTGGGCTGCTCTGATTCGCCAAAGAATTCCGCTTGTGATGTCGTCGTAGTAGGTGCATGCGGGGCAACGGTCTTTGACGTCTATGTATCCTGGCCACCCGACTGCGGGGTTATAGGCTGGGTACTCGGCGGCTTTGATGCCTTGAAGGCTGCTGTAGACGGCTTTGCAGCTATCACTCCAACCCTCATAGGTAAAGAGTCCAAGTAGGGCGAAGCTGAATGAGTCATCATAAATGTGGTTCTCGCTTAAGCCAACTCGGTGCCATTGGCTGTCTGCAGGTTCGTAGTAAAGCCAAAGCCCCTCAAAACCAGCCCTCAAGAAGGCAACCGCTTTGTCTGCGATGCCCCGATAAAGCGAGGCATTGTCGGCGTCGAGGGCCATGAGCATTTGGAGACCGATAAGGCAGTAGAGGCATTCAACATCCAATTCCAAAAGCCATGCATCTTCAATCGATACAGCTCTAGCGAAGCCGCCAAAGCTCTGCCGGTCCTGCATCGCCTTGAGGAAGGTTCCGCCCGCAAGCTTAGCCGCATCCAAATACGCTGCGTTACCCGTGACTTGGTAGGCTTCTAGGAGTGCAGGAATGCATCTGCCAGCATCAATACTGTAGTAGTATGTGCTGGTTTCGCCGCTTTTGAAGCCGCCGTACGCTTTGCGTTCTGGGTCGAGGCACTGCTGGGTTAAGGTCCAATCGGCTAGTTCCACGATTTTGCTTCGGATTTCCGTTTGCTTGCTGGCATACTGGCTTGAGGTGTAGGCTTGGGATAGAAAGTTTATGGCGAAGGCAGCCGACATTGCGCCTTTTCCATACGCTGGGTCGGGGACATCAGGCGGAATAACATAGAGGTACGGGGCGAACTGCATAATGAAATCATAGTAAGCTTGAGGAACATTGCCCATTGTCGGAGTCTCCTTTAAAGTAAAATTTATTTCTAAGTTCTGACTTTTACGTCGGAATTTGTTCGTCAAATTAGAGAGAGGTGACAAGTATGCTGTCTCGTGACTGTGACGGATGCGCCCTGCAACTTTACGATTGCAAGCGCCGCTACGCCAAAGTTACCGTCGGCGAGAAAGTGTATTGTCCCGACGGCACAGCCCACCTAGTCGATACTGACTAGTCGAAAAAACGTTACTTACCTAAGCAAAAAGCGTATATCCTGCTTCAATTTAAAGCGGATAATGCTAGGCAACGCTCATTCGTTCGCGGCTAAACGCCAGCAGGAGGGAAGAGCAGATGCCGGCAAAGAAGAAGAAAGCAGAGCAACCAAAACCTGAAGAAAAAAAACAGTGACACTTCAACAGTTTTAAAATAAAAGGAAATCACCGTTTTAACTCCTCTTTCTTTTTCTTTCACCGTTTTCAGTAGGGAATCATGGGTTAAGCTCTGGACCACGATAATGTGGCACGTGTCTGGTTGAATTTACGCATTGAACAGGCAAAGTTAGGTTCACCATAACCCTGAGCAATTCGTCACGGAAGCCCTGAACCGCAGTTTCAAAAGCCAATCGGCTAGCTGAACTCTTGGTGATGAACAGGTCGCCTAAGCGGTAGTCGAAGGCGCCTAAGAGTAAGCCGCCGCTGGCAGCCACTAAAACGCGGAGGCAAGCAAGGTTGAGCGCCGCCATTTTTGCTGAGTTAAAGCGTGGGTCATCTAAAGGCAGTTCTTGCCCTGTCAGTGAGTAGAGGTAGAGGTTGGCGTAGTCTACGTGTGCTTGAAAAGTTGTTTGGGAGACAGCTAAGCCAGAGACCACATAGTTGCCACTTGCGTCGATGCCTGCTGCATTCAGGTGGTTTGCAACTTCGGTTGCTGTTATGAAGTTTTGAGTGGACATGCTTCTTCCTTCTTTGTGTTAGATTGGGGTTTGGGCGTTCTGCCGAAGTAGTACATGAGCCATCCAACCATGAATATGGAGATGGCGATGGGCAGAAACAGAAGCCGTAGTTTTCGGTTTTTCAAGATGGTTACGCCTCACTGTTTTAGGGGTCATTTTGTTCCAGAGTTCCAGAGGTTCCAAAGTCCCAGAGGGTACGCGCTCAATTTCCACATTTTCAGCTCCCCAAAAAATGCTTATTTTCGGAAAAAAAGCTGTTTTCTGAGGCTTGCAATTTGGCTTTGGGTGTCTTGGCGCTGTGGAAGTCTGGAACAGTTGGAACTGGGGAACAAAAGTTTAACCGCAAAGAAATCGCGGGGGTAATTGCTGAGGTTTCTCCTTAGTGATTTAAGAAGTTGCTAAGTTGGTAATGGCGCAAATGCATTCGCCGTTCAAGACAATTGGGGCATATCTGGTGCTTAGCAGGACGTCTACGGAGTCGAATTCTTTTTTGAGTTCTGTGTCGCTTGCCAATGGGCGTTTGATAACGAAGTAGCCCATAGGTGCGTAGCTGGCGCTCAGGTTCTTGCCTGTGCTGACCATGTAGGCGGTGCCTGCTGGAACCACGTTGGATTCGTAGATGTCGTAACCGTAGACTTTGCCCATTGCTCCGTTCTGGACCGCTGGGTCGCCGTATTGGCTGTAGAGTGTGAAGGTTGGCAGGTACTTGAGGTCGCGCGTGTTGATGGGGTTCATCAGTAGGCCGTCGGGGATGAAGTTGGCGCTTTTGATTTTGGCTTCTGCCGCTAAGATGTCTTTGCTGCCTACCGTGTTTGCGATGGTTATTTCTGTGCCTGTGGCGCCCATGGTTTTGCCTGTGGCTGCTATGCTGAAGCCTGCGCTGTTAGCGATGACGGTTAAGCAGTCGCTATCGATGGTGAAAGCCATACGCCTTGCCAGTCTGCGGAGTTGGTCTTCAATGACTGGGATGTAGAGGTCCTCAATGTTTTCGCGTGTGATGCGTTCTCTTAGTGCCTTCTTGTAGGGCGTTACCGTTGCGTAGTCGTAGGGTGTGAAGTCAAGGGGCATTTCTGCGCCCTCCGCAACCTCGCCAATCGCGGCGCTGCGGCTGCCTTTCTGCTTAACGAAGCTGGCGGTTTTGCCCTGAACAAGTGGGAACTCTGGGAACAGGTTCTTGACTACCAGGGCGGGCATTGTGAGTTCCAAGATTTTGGCGTGAAGCTGCGGATACGCAATAGCTCCAGTGTCTACCCATGTGAAGGCGTCTCTAATCATAGACATACAAATTCACCTAGGGAAGGCAGCTGAGCAAAGCGTAGATGACGGTGTCAGTGCCAGAAGTTAATGCTCTGCCGATCCACTGCTCGGTCTTGTCGAGTTCAGTCTGTACAGTGGCTTGAACGTAAGATGCCGGGGCAGTCATGGCGGCGATTCCAGCTACTGCACCGTTTGACCAACTTGTAATTCGTTGGCCTGCGGAGACAGCGCCAGAAACAGTGACTCGGACTAAGCCTCTGCAGATGACGGTTATTTTTTTGCCAGCAGTTCCGCTTGTCAGGGCTACGCCTATGACGTCTTTTCGGACGCCGTCGGTTGCTTTGACTTTGGGGATGTAGCCTGCGGCGCTGATGTAGACAACGTTTCCTGCAGTGACTGTTGCTCCAGAATCGACTTCAGCTGTGATGAGGTAGCGGTCGCTGATGAGTGCGGTTGTTCCTTCTAAACTCATGTGGGTCACCTATTGCATGCCTTTGAGTTTGCTGTTGGCTTTGAGCAGGTCTTGGAACCAGCCAAGGTTAGCGCCTTGAACTGGCTCCTGCGTCGCGATTATGCCTTGGCCTTTCGGAGCCTGCTTAGACACGGATGCGGATGGCTTGTTACATGCGTCCTCTGCGTCTTCTGCGGATTCGCTGAGTTTACGAGACATCTCGTTTAGCTTCTGAGTTAACGCCTTCTTGGTGGCACGCTTGCCGACTTCAGCGTCAATCTCTGCAATCTTAGACTTGATGGCTTCGATTTCAGCGTCAGAAGCCGTCTCAATTTGTTTGTTGAGGCTCTGCATCTGATCCATAAGCTCCTGATAGGTCAAGTCGCCTGCTTTCTTTCCAGCAGTTAAGCTCGATGGCTGTGTTAGCGCTTGAACAGACGAAGCATTTGCCTCAGGGGTTTGTGCTTGAGACATTTGCTTCACCTTGTCGTGTTTGCTTTCTGGTTTGTTTTCAGGTTCTTGCAGGTCTCCCTTAGAACCCACATCTTTGTTACCTCTCGATAACTGTGAAAGAGCCATAGCCGCCGCGAACCCCACAGGGTGAAAAGCGGTGTTCTTGTAGGCTGGGCTGGCCACTATGCTGAGTTCGCGTACGCGGGGTTTGTGGACAATCTCCCAGGCGCCAGCACACAAATGGGTAAGAATACCTTCTATGCGGGTCTGTTTTCCGCAGACGCTGCATTCTGTGTCGTCACTGTCCACCTGAACACTAACGTGGTTAACGTAGCCACGCAGAATTTTGGGAATAATTGAAGGCTCGCCAACCTCAGCTTGGAAATAGACTTGGTTGCCGCTGCGGATGGCTTCGGGAACTTTGCCGACTATGCTCAAAACGGATTCGGCGTGGTCAATTCTTAGCTGGGCTCCCTTGAGTGAAGCGGTGAAGAAGTCTAAGTCTTCAGCTGGCACTTGCCACTTGTTAGCATTAACCGAAGTATCAATAGCTGTGCCCTCGATGGGTAGAATGCCTTCTTTGAGCGCTAGGTCTGCGTTTATGCCTTCGGCTGCCTTGAAAGGCGCATAATACTTCAGTTGAAAAGTCATGCTCTCACCCCTTTTGTTTTAGCTCGCTTGCTTTCATCCATGCATTGAGCAAGCGTCGGCGTTTCTCGTTGAACGCTCGGTAATCAAGAAGACTGGAAATCTCGGTTTTGAAGTGCTTATCCAAGAATGTCCTGGCTTCCTGTTGATTCTTGAATACTGCTTTGTCGAAGAGGAAGGCCTGAATTTCCCATCTTTGGCAGCCTCGGAAGCGGCAGAACATCACCTGCACGCCCGCCGTTAAGGGTTTGAGTTTGCTTCTTTCAAGCTCTCGGCTGCTTTCAAGCACAGTGAATCTTATTGACTGATCACTTTCTGAGAAACCGATCATTCCCTTTAATTTCCTTAAATTTTATTAACAATCTTATATTCCATTTTTAGGGGGATACAATAGTTTGAGAAAAGCGACAGTTACAATCATCCTTCTTTTCGCTATCTCAGCCGTAATTATTGTCGAGCCTGCAAGTGCTTCTGATGACTACTGGGTTGCAAGGGCGCCTATTCCAGTGGCGATGAACGTTTATGGTTTGGCTGATATTAACGGGCAAATCTACGCTTTCGGTGTAGACGACCACCAAAAAGCACTTACCTACGCCTATAACCCTGAAACTGACCGTTGGACTTTAAAAACTCCAATGCCGACCGCCCGTGTAAGATTCACGATAGCCCAGTATCAGGATAAGGTCTACGCTATTGGCGGCATTACCGGCTACGACTCAAGCAGCGGTAAATCACTGATAACAGGTACAAATGAAATGTATGATCCTGCCACCGACACCTGGACAACTAAAGCATCTATGCCTACGCCTCGAACTTCAATGCAAGCCAACACAGTAAATGGAAAAATCTACGTGATAAGCGGGTTAGTAGATAATCTTGCTCCAAGTGGTCCAGCCCTTACAAACGTCACTGAGGTTTATGACCCCTCAAATAACTCCTGGACTATTGCAGCACCAATTCCCACACCTGTTTTTTCTTACGCCTCTGCTGCTCTGGACAACAAAATATACATCGCAGGCGGAGAGAGGCAAGCTGGCGAGCAGTCACCTTTCACCACTGCTCTGCAAATATACGATGTCGACACTAACATCTGGAGCACAGGCAAGTCTCTTCCAGTACTTACGGTCCAAGCAGTCTCTGCGGCAACGACCGGGGTGAATGCACCCAAACGCATCTATGTCATTGGCGGTCGGTTGAATGGGCCAATAGATGCAACGCAAATCTACGACCCTACAATTGATGAGTGGACAAGTGGTGCCGCTTTCCCAACAACGCATGACTATGTAACAGAATACTTAGCTGCCGTCAATGCCAACGACACCATATTCACAGTGGGTGGAATAGCGCAAGCAAACGAGGGCTTTTATGAATTAACCGAGCAATACGTACCCGCAGGTTACAATGGAACCATTATCCAACCGCAGCCGAGCACTACCGAAAGCACTTCTCCATCTCCATCGCCTTCAGTTGCCGAGTTCCAGTGGTGGATAGCTCCTGCCGTTCTCTTGATAGCTGCTACTTTAATCGCGTTACTGACAAAATGGAAGAGGGCTACTCGCCAATAATTGGTATCACTGAGTTGCTGGCTGCGTTTGTAAAGCTGTGGCTGGATTATCTTTCAGGTCAGCAGGCAAAGCCTCAGCGAACCCAAGTTGCGCTCTTGCCTCGCTCCTAGCGATGATATTTCTGGCTGCCAGGTCAGTGAGCAGTTTAGCTTTCTCTGCAAGGCTTGGCTCCCAAATGGGGCGCCACTTTATGTGTGGAATCTCTTTGCCCGCTCCGAATTTGGCGTCAACCAACTCTTTGAAGAGGCGGGTTTCGGTTGTGTCCCCAAAATTCTCCTGCAGCATCCGCAGTCGGGAGACGTATTCCTGCATAACTATGTCGGCTGTGGCTCGGTTGGTGCCTTCACTTTCGCCTAAGAAGATTTTTGGGACACCCAAGACGGCTTGGCGCTGGTCATGCAGGTACTTGATCCACCAGTCAACGTTGATTTGGCGGGTCATGCTCTGCATGCTGCTAACGTCGATGTCGCCTCTCACAACTACGTCTGTGGCAGGTCCACGTTTGGCGAAGGTTTCTTGGAGCGCTTCACGCTGGGGGTCGGTGAAGGGGCGTTCGGGCGTGCCTGCTTTGATTACGAGCATGGGTTTGGTGTAGACGGCCATTATGGTTGCCATGTCCCGCTGGAAACTGTCAATGTAAGCCTGAACCAAAAGCAGCGGACGCAGCAGGCTTGTGCCGTAGCTGTATTCATACCACCAGCTCTTAGCGCCGTACTTGTAGTGGACAATGTCTTGAGCGGGGAAAGCGACTGGCGGAAAAGTTAACAGTTGGATGTAGCCGAAGATGTTGCCGTACTGGTCTCGGCGAACACGGATGTGGACTGGGTCTAAGCTTTTAAGCCACCAATCCTCAGGCGGCGTTATGACGTTCCCGTTTTGGTCTTTGTCTCGGCAAATCTCAAACTCGCCGTTCCCAAACACCAACTCGTCGGTCAGGGTTATTCGTGCAGTCTGCAGGAAATCATGCTCGTCCAGCCAATCAGTGAGCCACTGCCTGATTTCCGGTGTGCTGCCTTCTAATTCGAAGCCGTTGCTTAGGGTTAGGTTGACGGTTACGTCTATGCTTGCTTTGATGTAGGGCGTGAAATTGTAGAGGTCCTTGTATTTGGGCAGGTCCTCAACGGGGGTTGCGCCCCAGATGCGGTCCCAAAACGCCGTGTACGGCGGCGAGATGAAGCCTGCACCAGAAGCGCTGATTTTGAACTGGTTCATGTAGCCCCAGAGGACGTCGTCGTCTTTCCAGTTGTAAGGAATCTCCTGCTGCATCTGCTTTAAGCTGACATTTGCTGGGGCTTCACGGTTGGCCAGCAAAGGGCTAATGCTAACAAGACTTCTATGAGGCATAAATCAAAACCAGCAAACGCTACTGCTTTTTCTCAAAAGTGACCTTTAGTTCGCCCCAGACCACGTTCTTGGTTATGTCAACGCCGTCCAAGTAGACATGTAAATCAGCCGCTTTGCAGTTCAACGCTAAACCTAACGCCTTAACTTGGGGCATGGTTTGGTCGGTTGCGGTTAGGATTGTTTCTTCAGTCATACAATCACCATTAAGTTAGTGAGGGACAAAGCCTGCGCCTATTCCCGGAGGTGGAGAACGCTTTAGTTGCCAAGCAGCCAATGCCAAAGCCACGACGCAGTCGTCATGGTAGCCTTCGGGTGCTCCATACTGCACGTTGCCGCTAGCCGTGGTCTTGTAGCCATAGAGTTTTAGTTCGTTGATTAGTTCGGGGATGTTGGGGATGGTTAGCTGCTGGTTCTCTATCATTATGCTGAGGTTTTCTATGAGGTCTTTCTTGGTTGCGTTGGTGAACTTGTAGCCCTCGACCCGGACGTTTTCTCGGTAGAGTTCGTCGCAGACTGGGTCGCCGACTCCTGTGCTGTCGATGAGCAGCCTTGCGTCATAGCGCTGGGCAAGTTGAACGATGCGTTTGCGCTGGAAAACCCAGTCGAGTTCGCTGAAACGGTCAAAAGCCACCAAACACCCTTCAGCATCGAGGACGCATAGGACTGTGAAGTCTTCGAGCTTGGCAAGGTCCGCGCCCATAACATATTGCTTGAAGCGGTTTGGCGGCTCAAGGGTGCCCTTAACTATGCGGTCAACGCCTCGAAAAACACTGCCAACGTCCTCAAGAAATTCGGCGAGGACCTCTTGGCGGTAAGCCAGCTCAGGCATGTCCCGCGCGAAGGCAGCAATCTCGACAGGATCCAAATACGGGTTGCTGCTGCTTGGGAAACTCCAGCTCTTGTAATCCTTCTGCGAAGGGTCTTGTCCGCGTGTCCAGAGTTGGAAGTACCAGTTGTGTCCCCGTGGGGTGCCGGTGAAGAATGCGATGCCTTTCTCATCCATCAACGCAGGCCTAAGCGCCAAAGTCCAGGCTTCCTCAGCAATCTGTGCGCCTTCGTCAACCCATAGGACTTTGATGCCTTGGCTTCTTAGCGAGTCAGGGTTGTCGGCGCTCTTAAACCAGATATTCCGCTTGCCCTTCAGGAGCACGTGGCGGTCGGCTCGGTGAATCTCCTCGATAAGCTCAGCGGGGCAGTAATTGAAGAATTCACTCCACTGCCGCTGCGTATGCCAATAAGTCGGCGCCACAGCAAAACCGACGATGCCCGTCTTTTCTCGTCCTTCGCCTTGCCGCCACATTTGCCTTATGAATTCGTTGGCGCCACAGACGGTTTTACCCCAGCGCCTTCCACAGTTAAGCACTCGGAAACGGGCGGGGCAAAAGTGGAACTGGAGTTGTCCAGGGTGGGGCTTGTAGTGGATGAGTATTGTTTTTTGCATACTTCCGGGTCTTCCCATCGGATGCTGATTTCTTCAGTCGCCGCCTGCTCAGAAGGTTTAGCGCCGCTGAGCTCTGCGAGTTCAATGTTTATTTGGCGCATAAGATTCAAAGCGGCAATCCGCGCTCGGTCGCTTTTGGCCTGCGTGTACATGAAGCTGGCTTTGCGGTAGAGCTGCTCATGACGGTTCTGTATCTTAAACAGAGAAGCCGCAATTTCCTGCACAAGCGGCTGCCAAGTGGACCGAGTGGCAAAATCATTATAGACTGTACTATCTGAACAGTTGAATTTTTGGGTTAAATCTTGGACAATTTCACGCTTGTTTAAGCCGTTTCCTTCGTCCTTTAACAATTCTAAGCGTCTTTCAAGCGTATTAGCATTCAAAAATATCGCCCTTTCCCAAGTTTCCTGGAAAATTGCTTTTGAGAGTTCCCGTTATTAAATCCCAAAGCATAAATCAAAGGTATTTAGATAATGAATGTTAGGAATCTATGATGGCAATAAGAGCATTTGATTCAACTCTTGTGGCACTCATTCTAAGCGGCTCAATCTTTTCAGGGGTCGTATTCCTGATTATCGATATTCCCATTTTTAATCCAGTTAATTCAACGTCGTTAGCCATAGTAGTTCTAGCGCTACTTTTGGGCTTAGCGTTTGGTGTATTTGCTGGAAATTTGTACACTAAGGACCAACTGAAAATCCTGAGCGAGAAGAATGAATTTCGGGGGCTTGGCTCTAAGCGTACATATTATGCTTTATTTTCTGGTTTTGCAGTGTTTCTTATCTGGGCTTTTTTTGCCATTTATTATAAGCTCCCTGATTTAGGCAACAGCTTGGTTGTTTTTACTATCTCAGCTACTTTCACTATGTGTCTCGGTAGATTAATTCTCATTAGTTCTTGGGAGAAGCATAATAAAAAAATCGTACTGATGGAATGGAACAACAGGGTCTATGCAATCTCTAATCATCCCGTCAATCCTCCGACATAGCGCTATTATGTTAATGCTAAGACTAATGTCGTTAAGGCACATACTTCAGCGAGACCGTTAAGCGTCCTCTACTGTTCGATTTTACTAATCCCTTGTTGATTCTTGTGTCGCCCCTTCCGTGGCTGCCATGCCCAACACGCTTGATAACCCAGTTGCCCAAGTCTCCCCGCACAAGCTGAGGATTGCTCGTTACAAGGTAGAACGGCAGTTTCGTTTGGGAAGTATAAAGCTCGGCAATGAAGTTCAGCAGGCGTTTGCCGATGCCTATGCCCTGATAATCAGGCAGCACAACGAGGCGGCTAACACGGTAATAATGCGACCGCATACGGACATGCGCAACTGCAATGAACCCGACGGGCTTAAACTGGTACATGGCGACGTAGCAGTGGACGCCTGCGCCTAAGCTGCCGTTTAGATAGTGATAGTGCCTAAAGGTTTGCCACATGGCAGCGCCGCACCGATAAACCGCGAGTTCAACGGGCGGCCGACTTCTTTTTTTCGGCTAAACTCCATGGTGTCAGTGCAGAAAACCCAATCAGGGTCCAACCAATCGACTACATCATAGTGGCAGGTTACAGCTATGAACTTCTTGGCGGTTCTTCGGATGGCTTTGCTTATAGCGTAGGCGCTTACCTTTGCAACCTCGCGGTCAACTACGCTTGTGAATTCATCAAAAACGATAAGCGGCTGATCTAAGCAAAGCGCCCTTGCAATGTCTACCCGCATCTTCTCGCCCTGGCTTAACGCGTCGTAGCTTTTTAGCCAATCTGGAGGCGAGGCGAAACCGACGCTGCAGAGGTTCTTGGTTATCTCGTTAACTTGCAGCCCTTCGGGAAAATCATCCAATATTGACTCATGAGTGTAAGTGAAGGCTTTGATGTAGCTGTCAGGGAAAAGCGTTTTAGCAATACTTGTCTTGCCGGTACCACTGCGACCGACGATAACACCGATTTGCCAAGGTTCAGCCTCGATTGGAAGCTGCCCAGTGAAGCGCTTCTCCATCTTACAGTCAACAAGAGTAAAGCTGCCGATAACCGACTGAGCACGGAAACTAGCGGGTTTACTCCACGTTTTCACAAAGTCAAAATTCATATTGCATTTCCTTATGTGGACAGACGCCCTTATTGATACTACGACCAAGATTGCAGTTAAAGCACATTACTTGGAATCCAGTTGGATAATTCTGTTTTCTTAGCCATTGATAGAGTATTTTTCCGCCCCAATCTCGCCTACCCATTTTCCGCCGGTGTATGCTTCCATCATTATTGATGTGGTCAATTGTCAGGAAGCCAAGGCTTGTTTCTCCACAGCAAACACATTTGCCACCATAAGCTGTGATTACTTCTTTCTTTATCCGTTTGGTCCATTCTTGCGACCGCTGGTTTACTTTTTTCAGGCAATCGGTACACATCCACTTACTTTTTGATTCACCCTTCGGGTGGCCACAAAGATAACATAACCCTTCGTTCATCCTTTTCCAACGATAATCTCGCTGGTATTTTGCGTATTCTTCCTTGTCTCTAAATGGCATGAGTTTTTCCTTTCTATAGGTGACTAGTTAAAGTTTATCAAAGAGTTAGGACCCTGCACTTGTAGCCCTCGCCTGTCAACTTATTGAAGACGGCTTCCTGATGCTGCTCGTCTTCGCATTCAACCACAACCTCAAAAGATGCATCGAATGCAACGCCCTCTTCATCACCGCTTAGAAGGCTCCCAAGTTTTTCATCTGAGAGCATAAGCAGGTATTTGAGGTCCTCTTCTTTGCCCGCTTGGATAACGCGTTCATACTCGGCTTGGTCAAGCTCTTTTTCATGTTTACCTTTGAGCTTGTTAAGGACCTGTCTTAACAGTCGGCGATCAACATCTTCCACGGGCAAGCGAATAACCGAGACCTCATTCATTCCGAGGGCTTTTGCTGCGGTATACCGCTGTTCGCCATCAGCGATTAAGAGGTCCTTGTTGGTGATTATGGGTACGATGAAGCCCCATTTCTTAATGGACGCTTTGAGGCGCTCCAGCTGCTCTCTGCTCATCTTGTTAGGGTTTTCCCCGTCAGTTTTAAGCTCGCTGAGTTTCACGGTTTCAGCGGCTGGAATAACAATCGACATTAGCTTGCAACTAACCTCTCAAACAGAAATATGGCAAGCCCAATCAAGCCGGCAAGGCTGGCGCTGCCCAACGCGACTAGGATTTTCTGGGTAACCTCAAGCTGATGAACCTTAGAGACCAGCCCTGACTGCAAGTCGTCGCCGACAAGAGCCTTCTCTATGCGGCTAACTTGGGCAGTGTTTGCATGGATGTCAGCTATGTAAGGGCAAGCCGGGTTCTTGTAGGCATCAGGGCAGAGTTCTTCTTTGTTTTCCTCCAATAACCTCTCACCTGCTATTCAGCGATTGCTGGGCAAGTAATTTGCAACTGGAAAGCGCCTTCACCCCTTGAGTCAGTTAGAACCGAACCGTGCTCCACATTGGGAATTGCCTCAGGAAGGGGCTGCCCAAAAGCTTCAGCTAAGTGGTCGGCTACATCGCGGGGTGTTGAGCGGCAAACGGATTCTCCTTTGAGGTGGTCGTAGAAGGCTTGGTCCTGCACGTACTTGCGTGCTGCCTGCCATTGGCTGCGAATCTCTATTGATTTAGCACTTCGTCTGCCACGTTTATGTGTCAATTTAGAAAACCGCACTCCCAACGTTTGGGTGAAGGGGGCGAAACAAGAAGCCTTTTGGAGCTGGCGCTCGCCCAAATAACGCCGCAGTAGATATAGTCTCAGGCTTAAAAAACTATCGATTCTGTCTCTGCGATTCTCGAAATAAGAGAAATAGTGCCTCTTTGAAAGATATCCAAGCGGTCGAGGATTCCTGGCTATTGCGCATCGCTGGTAACGTTTTCTTTCTCCTTGCGTGGCTTATAAATAACTCCTGCAATGAACAACACAACCCCAATGATGGGTAATACGAGCACTACTTCTTGGCCTCTTGCAAAATAGAGAACAAGGCCCACAAGAATTAATATTCCGCCGATTCCGAGGAGCCGCCCTTTGTTTGTTTGGTAATAATCTTTCATGTCCACTATTTTTCACACCTCCGCTTTGTCACTATCAGCTTTGCTACTTCCATTTTGTTAGTATTTCCTCTCGTCGAAAAGTTTTTGTGCTCACAAAGAAAAGCACCACGTCAATCGCCAAGAGAATCCCTGAGATAATGAGCAGGGTGTTTACGTCAAGGGTTATTATGCTTGTCTCGCTGAGAAGGTATATGCCAAGGAGTGGAAAGAGAATAAAAATTCCAAAACTGTTAGCGCTACGCACATCATTAACTCTCGATGAAACAATGACGCTGAACAAAACACTCATAACAATGGCAACCGGCATCAGAACCAACAGCAAAGTGGCGATGTTCCAGTTTGGAAAATAGTAGTATCCAAGAGTATTGAAAGTCGCCGCATCAATGCCCACCATGAACACTACTGCAGCAGTGTACATTGCTACTAAAGTTGGAATGACTGCGGATATGGCTTTTCCAAGCAATATTTCTCCATCAGTAAGAGGCGTGGCTAAAAGAGGCTCCAGACTCTTCTCCACTTTCTCCCCCACTATGCTATAGGAAGCAATTCCTAAGGGAACGTACGCTGCTCCTATAACTAGAAAGAAGGAAAAGGAGGTAAGTAAATTTGGAAGCACACTTGGCGCTGCGAGCCCATGGTTTCCCCGTATCGTTAAATATTCCAGTATCGCTGGAAACAGAACCGAGACAACAACAGGGAAAATAATAATTGAATACCAGACATTTTTAACCCGCCTAAATATCTTGAAGTCCCTTGCTGCTATAATCCACGCCTTTGAGAGCCGCATGTTATTTCCTCACAAGTTTTAGATAGGTATCTTCCAAAGTTGAGCCCACCACATTAATTGATCGGACATGGCCGCCTGCCTGCACAATGGCCTCTACAACAGGCGAATTCTCCTTGTCAGGATCTTCCACATCAAACGTTATCGTGTTGCCCTCGCTGACCAGGTTCTTAAGCGCCAGTTTATTCAGTGCTCTCAAAACCACATCGTTCGCTTCCTGTTCCAATCCGATAACTGTTTTCCTGCCGCTAACGGACCTTTCAAGTTCCTGCGGAGTACCAATAGCCCTAAGACGTGTATTCATTATTGCTACTTTGTCGCAGATTCTCTGTGCCTCGTCGAGATTGTGGGTGTTTAGAAAGATCGTCTTCTTTTCTTTCTTCAATTGAAGAATGAAATCGCGCACTGTTTTTGAAGCCTCAGGATCTAGGTTCGCGGTAGGTTCATCCATAAAAATGACTTGTGGTTCATGAATTAATGCTCGGGCTATGGCAAGTTTTTGTTTCATGCCTTTGGAAAAGGTTCCTGCCAAAACGTTTCTCTTCTCCCAAAGCCCCAGCATCTCAAGAAAACGCTGGATGTTCTGTTTTCTTTGGGTTTGGGGGCAATCGTATATCTTTGCAAAAAAGTCCAGGTTGTCGTAGGCTGTCAGATTTTCAGATAATCCAACGTTATCAGAGACTAACCCGATGATCTTGCGGATTTTTAATGAGTCTTCTTTGTTGCCAATGTCGTAGTTGCCAATTTTGCCGCTTCCGCTGGTCTTTGATATGAGGCAGCAAAGCATCCTTACGGTGGTGGTTTTTCCCGCCCCGTTGGGTCCGAGTAAACCGAAGATTTCGCCATCGTTTACATGGAGTGTAAGGTTGTCAACGGCTGTTAAGGTGCCGAATTTTTTGGTGAGGTCCATTGTCTCGATCAATTTAACATTACCAGGCCGAACTGTGAATTTTAACTATCTTTTGATAAGAATGGCGGGTATTTAAGCGTAAAAACATAAAAAGAGGGCAATCAAACTCATAAAAATTTTAGCAGCACCCTCTTACGGTAACGCTCATAATCTTGACCAAATTTGTTATGCAAAGCTTTGTCCTCCTCGGCAACGAACTTCCACTCTGCAATATACATGGTAACCGAGGTTAAGAGCACAGGCCACCAGTTGAGTATCAACGAAAGCCCGGGAACGATAAAGACGATGAAACTGCTGTAAATAGGGTTTGGCATGACTGCGAAGGGCCCGCGGGTTTCAAGTTTCTCTTGTTGCCAAGCATTAAGGAACATGGCTACAGATAGGAGCCAAAATGGAATACCGACTGCAAGAAGAGTTACACCAAGCGGCAAAGTCAAACTTGTAGCTGCAATTGGATAGCTGAGCGTCGGTTGATAAAGATAACTTAAGCCCGCAGTCACTGCAAATGTTACAAAGAGAGGCGCCATAATCTTTGGGCCCGAACCTTCAATTCTCATTTTTCCAGTGCTATCCCTCATCTTAAGGAACCGCAGTTTTGCCTTAGTGGATGAATTTTCTATCCTCGGCGAATATGTCGCTTTTCCGCTCAATACAGCCAAGATGACCCCTGCGATGAATCCTCCACCGCAAATAATGCTTGGAAGAGAGCACACCGCAACGAATGTACCCCACGCTTTGCTGACTGATCTTGTACGCAGCATCAGAGCTCCAAGAAGCACTAAAGCACCACAGCTAACTCCCACCGCTGAAAGAGTATACAGAACTGATGCATCGTTGCCCGCAGAGCCCGGAAGTGTAGGCATCAACCAAGGCAACCACCTTGCCGAGATTCCCACAAGTGCAGAATTGAATAAGATCAAGATTCCAGCTAATAGAGATAGACTAAACGCTTTACTCCGTTTCCCCTTTGAGTCTGAACTTTTTGTTGATTTGGACTTATTTGCATATACGTCATTCTCCATTTTTAGTTTCATTTATTTTGCAGCGATGCTGTGTCAACGAATACATGCATCCTGCCCAAAAAGAAAAAGAGGATTTATTGTCGAATTATCGTGGGACTGCTTATTTGGTGAGTTGGGTTGCCTTCTTCTTTTCTATTCTGCTGCTGCCGACTGTACATGCTACTGCGCCCACGGCAAAGAAGACTACGACGCCGAGTACCACGGCCAAGACTGGGTTGACTGCGCCCGTGCTGCCATAGCTGCATGCTACACCGCCTGAAAGGAAGAAGATCAAAAGACCGAACACTGCGAAGGCGATTTTCTCTTTTAGCTTCATCATTCTTCACCCCCATCATCTTTCTTCGCTGGTTCCTTAACCTCACTCATGCGCAAGTTCACCCTCAAGACTCCGCAGTTACCTTTGACTTCAAGTATTTCAGGTTCCACGAAGAATGCATGCTGCAGTCTACCAAGTGTTCCCTCTATGAGGACACCACTGCCACCACCGTTAGAGGAGGTCAAGAGACGTGTGAGATGCTGGTTGGACTTGAGTTCAATCGAGAAGTCCCGTTCATCTTGTTCATTCGCATTTGCCATTTTTTTCTCACACCTAATGCTCCATGGCTTTCCGAGGCGATAAAACTTATTTGCTGACTAAACGAAATATTTCGCAAGGATGCAAAACACTTCGCATTCAAATGTTTGGAAGGGAACCCTTTGGACGAAAATGAAGAAATTTCAAAAGTACTTTTTGAGCTCTCAAGCAATCGACGAGCAAACATGCTGTTTGAAATAGCGAAAGAACCCTTCAAAATGCAGCAGCTATCAAAAAACCTCGATATGACAGTAACAGAAACTTTTAGGCATCTTCAACGGTTAACGGATGCGAAACTGATAGAGAAAAAAGTTGACGGTTCCTACACGATCACTTCACTAGGCACTTTGGCTACTGGTTATCTTACAGGCTTTAATTTTATTCTGAAAAACGCTGATTTCTTTTTGGAACACGATGTGTCTTGTTTGCCATATGAGTTTGTTGACAGGTTGGGAGAGTTGTCTAACGCCGATTTTTGCACAGAAGCAGTGTCCAGCTTTAATCGGGTCAGAAAAATTTTAGCGGCAGCGGAGAAGCAGTTTTGGACTATGGCTGAGCAGGTAGATTCAACCACTAAGAACCCAGCGGAACAAAAATTGGGTGAAGGAATAGACTTCAAGTTTATCATGCAGAAGACCCTGGCAAAAAATTGGTCGGGCTCTAATGCCAAAGTTCTAGTTGGGAGCAGATACATAGAACGTGTCCCTGTTGCTTTGGTAATTAGTGAAAAAGAGGCATCCGTCGTCTTCCGCACCCACAAGGGTGTATTAGATTATCTGGGGTTGTTCGGCACCGACGAGAAATTCCTCAAATGGTGCAGAGACCTCTTCTTACACTATTGGGAAAGGGCTGAACACTGGTATCCGGGTTTGTTTATCAAATAAACTTTTAAAAAAGCCCGAAATATCAGATTAAATTCATCCCCATGGGACTGCATCCCAGCGGGCCCGCCACCCCCCAAACGAAATTATCCTGCACAACAAACCTTCCCTTTCTTTTTAATCCAGTCAGGATTGCACTTAATTGGGGGGCAAAGTCCAAGTTAGCGGTTTTTTAATTTCCAGCCAGAGCTATTTTTATAAAGTCAAAGGTCAAGTGCCTAGAAGGATACGAGAGAGATAAAGTTTAATGGAATTATGGTGCTGTCAGGAGAAAAAGAAGCTACCAACATGAAGCTAAAGCTAATTTGACCGTTAAAGATATGCTTTGGTTCTCATGACTATTATTTTGCTTTCATTTGCGGTTGGTCATTGATCTAAAACTATCTTTTAGCCATAGTAGAAAAAAGAAAGAGGATGTGAGATTTTACCTCACTGTTGTATTGTATGGTATTGGTATGTATGTATTGGTTGACGAATCGTAGATGTATGGGTTTGGAGCAGGCGGTGTGAAGTTACCTGTTGGAATTCCTGAAGTTGCAGATCCAGATTCTATTGGAGGAGTCATGGGTGACATCCCATACCCGTACCAGTAGCCTACGTCTATTGTTGTTCCTGTGCCTAAATTGTACCAATCAGGATTCGAGTAATGCCATGAGCTGTCATAGTAGTTGTATGCTTGGATGAAGTCATAGCCGAAGTCGAGATAGTTAGAGCCAGCAGGTTCATAGATATAGTATGTGTCCCATGGATAGTAGTAGTAACCATCGTAAGTTACCCATACATTCACTGTTGTCGAGTATGTTTGTGGTGCATGCTGATAGTAGACGTCGACTGTATTGCCCCAAGTATATGTCCATATGTCCATTGGTATGCTATAGTAGTAACTTTCGCTGCCACCGCCCCAATTGTGAGCAACGGCGTAGTTGAAGTTGTCAGAGCCATATCCACATGGATCGGTGATAGAGGAGGCAACATATGTAGATACTGGACCGCCACCGTGCAAATCAGAGCCATGCGAGTAGACTGGTCCGTCGCGTTCTTCCCAAGCGACTCGGTATTCTGTCCAAGAGTTGACCAACAAATCACCAAAATTATCGTCATGGGCATATTGGTTGAAAGTCACTGGGTAGTAGTATGGTGCTGAATGCACAACAACGCTGTGACCCGACTGAATATTGTTGAATGTTATTGACCCTGAGTTAGCATTGCCGTAATCATTTGGGTTATGAGAAACTCCGTCAACGATTACTTCTGTGAGGTAGCAATAGTAAGCTCCATAGTCATCTGCGCAAACCCATGAGATCGTTGGACTTGTTCCAGTTGGATAAGATGCCGATGCGGTTATTGCAACATCTGCTGTAGCACTTGTAGATACATATTTTCCTGCTGGATTAAAGTATGCAGTCAGTACGCCGTCGTGAGCAATTTGCATGCTAGCTGGTCTGCCATAGTTACTTCCTTGATATGAGAAATGATCGAAAACATAGCCCGGTATGTCGTTTACATTTACTGAGTAGACATCAGAGATTACTCTAGTGGTTCCAACGCCATATGATTGGCCATTTATAGTGAAAGTTGGGTTAAGGCCGTTATTCGCCGCTAATGTCAATTGCGGTTGGTAGAGCTTTAGGTATGCGTTGCCATAGACGCGCATGTGGCAATTAGGCATTGTAAATTGAAAGTCACCATCATGATCGACCCATTGACCATTTATGTACATAAGCCATACTGCTGTAAAGCCATTAGTGTTGAAGAGTGGCGAACCGTCAAAGTTGGGGCTGCCATAGAATGCATCATGTGAAGCATAGTCTAATGCAGTGTGTATTGAGTAATCGTTTGATAGAGCGTAGTAGAAGAAGTGGTAAACCCAATAATAATAGGGGTAATCACTGCTTACAAGAGATTGTGCTAAGGCAGCGGAACCAAAATCGAAGCCTATATAGCAATTTTGCCCATTGTCTGTAGAATGGTATCCATCACTGCTCATCTGATTACCAGTAGGATTCGTTGCAACCAGACGGTGTGTCCAAGCGTATGGCATTGATCGCGCTCCGTTACCATTTGGTAATGTGCCCTGTGTATAGGTGCTGTATTGGTCGCCGTTTAGGACTCCGTGGGCATTGTTCCAATCGGCTGACATGCAAGTGTTGATGAATGCAAAGAATGCTTTACCGCTTGTATACCCAAATAAGGTATTATCATAGACTGCGTTGCCTGTAGCCGGTGTGCCGGGGTAAGTTGTGCCTAGTCTTGTTCCAACGTTATCTTCAAACATATAGTGGAACACATTATTGAACGAGTTTCCAACCCCGTGGTCGAAATCAACCACGGCGTATCGGGGGTATCCTTCGAGGGCACTGACTTTGCTTAAGATTGCGGTATGACCTGAACCGAGATTGTGAGATCCTTGGTTGTTTTGAGAAGAATAGCCGTTGCTTGCGAACAGACCATCAATGTATGAAGCGGTATTTCTTTGCCAAGTCACTTCAGTATTTGATTTGCGCCAGCTTTCGCCTGTATTAGGCGGATTTCTTGAGCCTGTACTTTCTGCTCCCCACACCGAAGCACCTGCGCTGTTAGTAGCTGCGACTGGTTCTGCAAACGCGCTAATTAGTATTGCAGTTGACATTAGAAGGCATAGTAGCATAACGCTTAATTTAGGCATGGGAACTTTTGGCATTCGTATAGATAGTAATGGTGTTTTGTTTCTAGAGCTGAAATGAAGAATCATTAATGTGGCTAGTGCGATAGCTATGGCCAGAGGAAGAAAAATGGCTGGATTATTTAAAGTAAAGAAACTGGTGTTAACAGAATTATCCAATGGCTGGGTATTATTTGCAGTAGCAACCATATTAGACGGGGGGTCAGATGGTGCAACTCTTTGTTGGATGTAATAGACTTCTTTAGAATCTGCCCATATGTAAACGTTGAAACCGTAGACATAACCAGGATAGAATTTGTCTAGACTCACCCATACATTATACATTGGATATAACTCTAGAGGGTCCTGGTTTCTGCTTGCGTTCGCATAAATCGGTGAAGCTAGCAGCTTATCAATAATCATTCCATTGGTCACTTGAAACTTCAGGCCGCCTATAGTTCCCATTACGGAACTGTCGGGCGAATAGTTCTTTGCGGCAGACATCGCAATGTTTATGGCATCTGTCTCAGAGAGGTTAAATGTTGTACTACCGACATTATAGAGGTCCCAGTTATCAACAAAGTAATTGAGAAAACCGTTTGTATATCTTAAGGCTACGCATTTATCAGGAGCTTCTACGCCATTCGATATGTATGTCCATTGATAAGTCGAATCCTTGCCTAAAATAGTTACGTTTAACATGGTATCCCCGGAAATGGTTGAGGAGTTCTTTGCTGGGTCGATTTTTGAAAGCATCGACTGGAAATCGCTGATTATGGGCTTTTTAGATTGAGCTTGGTAGTTTGAGAGAAAGCTCTGGGCCATTGCAATGTCACTTGTGGCTTGAGTATTAAGGCGTGGATGTCCTTCATTGTTACAAACGTATATCTGCTGCAGTGACCCGTTTACATAGCTACAAATTGTGTCTATTTTGCTGTCTGATGCAGTGAGAACGGTATGAACGTTTTCCCTTTGTAGGGTGTCTTTATACATTAAACTATTGTCAATCTGGCTTTCGGAAACTGAATATTGTGGTAGGTCAATGCCAACGATATTACTTAGTGCGCTAATTGATCTTTGCTTGTTGTCAACTTGCGCTGCTTTTACATTTGAAATACCGGAAGAAGCAATAGAGACAAAGATCGTGAAGAGAAGCAATACAACTAAAATTTTATAGCTTTTTTTCATGTTTTCTTACTCCTTAAGGATAAGAGAACTTTTGCTCCCTAAGAAGGCGGTAGTTTGGTTTTAGTATTTAAAATTTGTTAGGAGGATAAATTAGCAAGCGAAATGAAGTTTATTTCGCTCAGAAGCTGAATAATTCTTTTCTATGTTTATTCCTTCTCAAGTTTCGTTAACTAAAAAATAATTCTTTGTTAAGAAACCTGAACAAAAAAGCATTTAAGCTATATGAACGGAAGAATCAGGCGGTAAGGCGAATGAAAAAAACGGTTGTTTCTCTTTTGATAGTTACAGTGTTTTTAAGCACCCTCTTTTCTATATCGGCGCTTGCCTCTGCAAACGGAGATATATGGACCACTAAAAAGTCAATGCCTACCGCAAGAGGATACCTAGAGGTTGCCAGCATTAATGATAGAATATATGCTATTGGAGGCAGTGGACCTGTCGGCATAAATGAAGAATATGACCCCGACACAGACACATGGATAGAGAGAACTTCAATGCCCGATCCCCACCAAAGCTTTGCCATAGCTGTTTGCCAGGGTAAGATTTATTGTATAGGCGGAATGTCAACGGGCTTTTCAGGGGCTTCAGACGCAAATAAGGTTTATGACCCAGTGACTGATTCTTGGGAAACCAAAGCGTCCATGCCCACAGCAAGATATGGTTTGCAAGCTCAGGTTGTAAATAATAAAATATACTTGATAGGTGGAAGAACCCTGCTCGGATACAATGAAGGTTATGAGGAATTGAATGTAACTGAGGTTTATGATCCTGCAAGTGACACGTGGTCAACTGGAGCACCAATGCCTGATAAGGCGGGTTACGTCTCAGCAATGATCGATGATAAAATATTTGTCATAGGGTCCAAAACCCAGATTTATGATCCGAAAACAGATACTTGGAGTATAGGGGCATCACCGACCGAAAAAATCGTTTTAGGTGCAAACGGTGAGTCTGCCACCGCCGCAGCAACGACTGGAGAGGTGGCTCCTAAGCGGATATACGTTTATGATGGGTCTTCTCTTCAAGTTTATGATCCACAGATAGATAGTTGGACTTCTGGCACGCCTCCCCCAACCAGCCGCCAATATCTTGGCATCGCAGTTGTAAATGATCTGTTATACTTTATTGGAGGCTTTAACTATACTTCGCCAGGTATATATACTGATTACGCGACAAATGAGCAGTATACTCCCATAGGCTACGGAACTTTGCCCGAATCAACATCCAGTCAGAATACCGATGCTTTCCCTATATTACCGATTGCTGCAGTCAGTTTGTCAGTCCTTATAATGATTATTGGTCTTGCTATCTACTTTAGGAAACGTAAATGATCGCTTAGTTAGCTCTTCTTCTTATTTGCTGTTTAGCTTTGCCAGATAGCGATTTAATATTTTCCAAGATGGCATCTGTTTCTTTTTTTAGATATCGGCAAATCAATCAACATCCTTGAGCTCCTTAACTTCTTTAACGCCTGCCTCAAGAAACACTTTGATATGCTCTTGGGCGCTGCTGAGTAGCTTTTCGTATTTGGCTTTCTCCTCGGGGGTTTGCGCTCTGATCAGCTGTATCTTCCATGACGCAGCTAAGTGCTTCCATTCTGAAAGAGCCTCAGATTCTATCCGCCGCATCCGCACCAGATAATCTGCTTCTAAGTGAATGTAGCTTTTAACACCCTGAATTACCAGCCGCAACTTCTTAGCTTCATCTTTAGACACGTCTGGCTCCTGAAGCCGCCGCAGAGCAGCCCACAGCAAACCGATTGCCTCATTGCCAGTTGGCAACTCTTCCAGTTTGGCTATTTCTAGTTTGGGCATCGGCGTTGTTGTTGTGGCTGATTCAGTAACTTTATTTACTGTATTTTCCACAAAAGACTTTTGAGGAATCGCAACCCCCAATCTTGTAAGCTTCATAAAAATTGCTTCAGGGCTCCGATTCAACGCTGCTGCAATCTCGTCGATGCTTCTGTTATTGGCGATTAGGTCTTGTAGTTGTTTTTCGTCTAGTTCAGTCCAGCGCATGTCTCATTTAGCTCCTTTAGTTGTTTTGGGTGGTTTCTTGCATGTATGAGGGAACCCATGGTAACAAAATTGTAGAGGGCTGGTTTTCGAGGCTAAGCTTGCGCACTTTCGCTTCCAACTCACCTGTTTCACAAGAAACCTGTCTATACCTCTCCAAGAGTTTATTTACCTGCTCCATGTGACCCTTCAAATCAACCACGATCTCCTTGGCTTCCGTTTGTAGGGCGCTAATCTTGTGCTTTGTCAGCGGAAGCTTCAACCCCCTCAACATTGCGCAATCGAAGCTCCCACAAATAGATAGCTCTCTCACGCCGAATCCACCCAGCAATATGTTTGCGGCTAGCAATCTCAGCCTTAAAGCTGTCAATAATGTCCCGTGAACCTACGTTAAGAGACCAAATAATCCTAAATTCTCGCCTAGCATTTTCGGGATCCTTGCCTACCCTCAGTTGCTGAATAGCTTTTTGACATTCTTCGATTTCCTACTTTAAAACGGTTAATTCGTCGTCGAGGTCTTCTATACGCTTCTGGACCTCACAGGCGCTAAATGTGGGCATGTATATGCGGATAGAGAGACGACGCTCCTTGAACCTTATCTCAGGATCGCTTCCATAGAAGGAATACGCTTTACGTGCTGGCTCGCAATACAAACTTATTCGCCTCCCGGTGGCGCTTCTGTCGTGCTTACGTCTGGTTGGTTGAAACCTTTGATATAGGAAGCCGTCCAATTCCTAAAGCTGTATCTTGAGCAGCGCAAGAAGGGCACAAGACGAATCCGCCTGAAACCTTAACCGAAGATTCACCGCTGTTTCGAGATGGAACCACAAGCACACCCAGAAGCATAGGTTCAAAGCAAATTCGCAAGCTAGTCCATGACCTCTACATCCAGGCAGGGCTTATCAAGCAGAAAAGAGGACACATGTACGACCTAAGAGTCCACAGCCTGCGAAAATACTTCAAGACCCAGATGCTAGCGCTCGGCGTTCAAGGAGATTACGTTGACTATATGATGGGTCACACAGTTGATACCTACCATGACATTCAGAGCCTCGGCATAGACAAACTCCGAAACGTCTACATTGCATCCGGTCTTTGCATAAGACAAAAGACGCAGATTAACAAGCTTGAAACAGTTAAGGAGATGATACGGGCGCTAGGAATGAACCCGGACCAGCTACTAACGAAGGATGCACTAGCTGAAGGTGCAACAACCTACAAAAACCAAGAAGACTTAGAAAACCATCAACTCTCAGTACTCAACAGTCAACTCAGGCAATTAATTCACCAAGCGGCAACAGGATAAATTCGTGTCAGGGCTGTCGAATACCAGCGGACCAGCTTATCACATAGACAAAAAAGAGGAAAAAAGAGTTCATATTAACCACCAGAGTGGTGGGGCCGCTGGGATTTGAACCCAGGATCGCATGCGCTCTGGACGGACAAATGCCCTTGCTCGTTCCCCAGGCATGTATCCTAATCCATGCTAGACGACGGCCCCAGCGGATATTGTCGGTTTTTTTGAGGGCTGAGGGTTTTTCAATACGGTAATTGAACTTAAATCTTCTGGATACAACAAACGTGCTTAAACAAGCTAAAAGTAACTTAGCATTGTATGCTTCATTAAGGGGGAGGGGAGTCAGCGCAAAGCAAGAGAGTTTTGAGGCAAGCCATCATGCAGTTTGTTTTTCAACTTGGAGCGATGCCAACAAATTAAATAGAGAGGGTACAGACAAAAAAGCAGCAGAGAAGTGACGATAAATGCCCTACGACAAAGAAGAAATAGAAAAATTCCACGTTTCAGGCAGAATCTTGCGTGCTGTCCGCGAAGAAATGAAGGGCTTTGTTCGCGAGAACATGCTAGTCCTCGATATCTGCGAAATGGCTGAAAACCTAATTCGTCGGAAAGGCGGCAAACCAGCTTTTCCATGCAACGTCAGCATCAACGAAGTTGCTGCACATTATACCTCCCCGCCAAACGATACATTACGCGTGCCAGAAGGCTCCACAGTTAAAGTTGACATAGGCGTCCAAATCGACGGCTACGTAACAGACACCGCATTCACCGTTAGCTTCAACTCCGAAGGCAAAAGCATGGCAGCCGCCGCTGAGCTCGCACTTAAAACAGCCATAGAAAACATTCACGGCGACATCACCCTCGGTACAATAGGCAACCTCATCGAAGTAACTGTTAAAAATCGTGGTTTCAAACCCATCAGCAACCTTACGGGGCACTCTGTGGGCAGATACCTCATCCATGCAGGCACATCCATACCCAACGTCTCAGGATTCAACCCAACTAAAATCAAGACAGGCGAAATTTATGCTCTTGAACCCTTCGTCACCCTACCTGACGCCGTCGGACGTGTTGATGATCAAGAGCAATCGACCATTTATAGACTCGTAAAAGCGAAGTCAACGAAAAGCTCGGAGGCAAAGAAACTTCTCAAACACATCGAAACTAACTTTCGTACGCTTCCTTTTGCTGAACGCTGGCTAATGGGCGTTCTCCCTGCAGATAAATACAAAGCAGCTTTTAGAGAACTCCTGTCCTCAAAAGCGATTATGAGTTACCCCGTGTTTGTTGAAGCAAGCAAAAAACCCGTGGCCCAAGCAGAGCACACGGTGCTAATAACAGATGAGGGCTGTGAAGTCCTAACTTAGACTTCGTAGGTTTTCTCTTTCTCTTTAACTTCTTTGTAAATCGCCGTAATCATCTGCTTTGTTTCGGGGCATTTTTGGCAAGGCTCAAGCTCTTTGTACACATAGTCGCCACGTTGGAATTCACGTATTGTTTTGCCACCGCATTTAGTGCATTCAATGGTTGTCATAACTTTGGGGATTTCAATCTTTAGCTGCACTGTTTGTCGTCTGAATTGATAGAGCATGAAACCCGAGAGCACCAATGCGATTAAACCAATGATTGCCAAAACACCTGCGGCTACTACGTCGGTGGCGTATGCTGTTATAGCCAATAATAGTGCGGCTACTGCTAGCGCCATAACGATGAGCACTATGAGTGTAAGGTAAGTTGAGATTTTCTGTGTTGCAGTCGAAGACTGATTATGATTTTGATGTTTTGCTAATTGGTTTACCTTCATCATTGACCCACTCCTATTGAATTCCCAACGCCGACAATTATGACTTTATCGCCTTCTTTTGTGCGTTCCACCATTACGGCTTTGACGCGTTCTATGACTTTGTCCACGGCGTCGTTGATTTCTTTGCGCATTGGTGAGACTGCATCGCCGATGTCTTCTTTAACGATAACTGCATAGTTGGGGATGCGGTACTTGGTAAGTTTCTCCTCAATCTTGTACTGATCTACACCAGGGCCTCCGATGGCTGCGCCGACTCCCTCTGCAACTTCCCCGACCATTTCGCCTTCTAGTTTCAGTCCAGCGTCGATCATGATGAGGCAACCGATTTTGCCCTCATTTTCTTCTATAACGGCTTCTACAGCATCGCCTGGTTTGCCGACGTTTCCGCCGGGTCCTTCAGCTTTGATGATGAGTGCGGTGCGTCCTTCAAGTGGGACAGTTGCCATAATGCAGTTCTTGGGGAGTTTACGCGTGGGGTATCCATGCATGAGTTTGGCTGCCACGAGTGGTCCTGCACCGTCGCCGATGGGTTGGCCGTACGCGAATGCTTTGAGTGCGCTGGCGTATGCTTCTGCTTCTTTCATGACCATGGGTAGTATCATTTGGAGTTGCATGATGACATAGAGGCTGAGAGTTTTTTTGCCTTGGATGTAGTAGTGACGAACGACTTTGTAGATGAAGTTTAACGCCATAGCGGCTTCAAGGGTGTTTTCGAGGTTGTTGGTTTGGACTTCGTCGTTGGCGGCTGAGGGTGCCATGAGTTTGACTTCTTCTTTTAAGCGGTAGTCACGCACGTCGAGAAGGTGGTCGAGTTTGGCAACGATGCCGGCTGGATCCATGCTTTGGGGGGTGATGGTGAAGTATTCGAGGTATCGGTCTACTCGGGGCGAGGGGTCGGTTGTGGGTTTGCCGATTTCTTTTATAGCTTCTATAGTGATTTTTCTGCCTTCGTCTTTGATGTATTTGAGCTTGTGAAGGCTGTTTTCGACTTCTCGGACCATGATGTACATTTGTATGCGTTGTCCGTAGAAGATGAATATTATGAAGATGGCATAGAATGCCCAAGATACGATTTGTGATAGGAGGTCTCCACCGCCAGTGGGGACAAGTTGGTCTGTGTTTGGTGGGGTGAACATGTGATTTGTCACTTTGTTGTTTGAACAATCTTTTGGGGGTTATAAAGGTATGCTAAATTAGGGTTGTTTTTTATGGGTGAGTTTGTAGTGGGCTGCCAGCTTTCCCAGGTTCACGCGGCCTAAGACCGCACTACAGCTGGGAACGGAACACGGTTTAACTTCTGAGTTCGGAATGGGATCAGGTGGGACCCGTGCCCTCTGACCGGCAAACCCAGCATTATTGTTCAGTGTTTCCTTATATACCTTTAGTTTTTTGGTTGTTTGTTTTGTCGGTGTTGAGTTATAGTGTAGGTATTTGTTTGCTCGGTTGATAAAGGGCTGAATGAAACGTTCTCTCCTATACCCATCTCTGTTTAAGTAACAGTTAGATTGAACAGTCTCTGTTAGATAGAAAGGCGGCTTGGGAGGAGAGAGAGCCCCCCTATCTTGAGGTTTAACTTTGAATTTAATTTTAATTCAACATTCACCCAAACGAGACCATCCACAAATTCTTGGAAGGCAAGATGAAATATTTTTATGGATGCAGAGCCATGTATTGCTTCGTGCTGGCAAGGTGGGGTCGTAGTCCAGCCAGGTTAAGACGACGGGCTCCAGAAAGCAAACACACGGGTTTGCTGACTCCGCGAGGAGAATGACGAATCTCTGGAGCGGTCTTGAAGAAACCCGTAGAGAGCCGATTTATGCGGTTCTTGGGTAAAGGTCGTCGGTTCAAATCCGGCCGGCCCCACCATATTTTTATGAACATTGAGATTGAATTGCCATTTTCTTGTCGAAAAAATTTTGAAACGCTTGTTCCAAAATATTCCTTAACTACCAGGGTATACAATACTATAGAGCGATTGAAAATGACCAAGAGTAAAGCCGTTGCGTTCACTTTAGTTATTCTGGTAACGTGTTCAATTTTACCTACATTTATCTTTGTAAACGGTCAAGGAACCATAACTGTTGAAGAAAACATGGTTAAGTTGGCTATGCAGTCTGGAAAAAAAATCCAAAATTTAATTACTGCAGTTAATGCAGATGAAAATGCGTTAGAAAAAATACAAAACGCCAATTTAACCCGACAATTCGAAGGTAACGTGACATTATATCAAAGAGAGGGGTTGAACTGGCTAGAAGCGGCTCAAAAGGCTTTGTCGAATTTAAATTATGATTTAGCCGCTGATTCTGCTCTCAAAGCTTTATCGATTTTCAGGCAGGTATACGGCTCCCTGCAAGCGATTTTAGAATCAGCTGGACTCCAAGATAATTCTTTAATCAATAACCAGGAACTTAATGATGCCCTAAATAGAGAGCTCCAAAGAATGAATACCCTCCGAAACATCCTAGAACTAAATGCAACACAACAAATCATTACATTACTTGAGACCTCCAACAACACCTTGCTTCAGGCTAAAATGGCACTCCAGGAGGGTAAATATGCCGAATCTCAAACCCTCTATCTTGAAGCAAGACAAACCATAACCCAAATCTACCAATACCTAAAGACAATAGCTGAAGAATGCAATTCATGGCGACTAAGCGTATACTGTGAGAGGTTACGACAAAGAATTCAAGAAAAATTAAGGTATGGAAGCCAAAATGGCATCAACTTCACCTCAGCTATAGAATCTCTTGGATACCGAAGTGAAGAACAGTTCATGCAGACGCTGCAAGATAGGATACAGAGTGCTCAATCAAATGTGGACATCAATAAAGCAATTCAAGAGTGCATGTCAATCGCCCAAATGGTTCAACAGATGGAACAAACATTAAACCAAGAAATCAGCCGTCAACAAGGACCAAAACCAGCCGATGGAACCAGTGGGTCAAGCAGTTCAAATAATGGAGCTGGAAGCAACAGCACAAACAACGGCAACGGCAACAGTGGAAGTGGGTACAGTGGCGGCAGTAATTATGTTAACGGTGGAAGTAAGTAAACAATTTTTTTTTACTTTTTTAGAATGACTTGATTTTCAAGACCGACCTTTTTTACTTCAACTATCTCAAGCTTTTCAAGGCGCTTGATCAACCGCCATAGACTAGTGCGGGGCATTTCTGGAAAGCGTTCCCGTATCTCAGCCTCAAAGGCTTTGCCGTCTTTTTCCGCTAAGAACTCAAGCACTGCCTTATCTTCCTTCATCAACTGCGGATTAGCGTTTAACGCTTTCTTGATGTTAGGTTTACGTTTCCTCTTAAACGCTAGGAATCCAACGATGATGGTTGCAACAAAGGCAACACTGATCGCTATAAGCCATTCAACAGGAACCCAGCCTGAGGTTTGATGCTCTATTATTGGAATCAGGCTATCTTCCCCTCCTGCAATCAACTGCAAAAGATAACTAACTTCCCATTCACCTGCACTCAAACACAGAGAAAGCTGATTGCCCGATGTGTTTATTGCAGTTGGTGTGTTGTTTAGGTAAATGATTGTTGAATTGATGGGGAAACTCACGTTGAGACTATAGGGAGTGTTTAGAATTAATGTCCATACCTCGTTTTCCTTACTCGTAAGAGCATTAACATCATATTCAACACTTAGCTCTTTAGCGCCCAAAGAGTAAATGACTAGGTTCTTATCGGTAAGTTGGTAATCCACCGTCAACTCTTCATCATCAAGAATAACCAAGTTTTCTACCTTATCAGAAAGCAGAGTCACCGATACCTGAGGAGAAAACTCATCTATCAATAATTTTTGTTCTACATGCACTAAACCATCGCGGTAAACCTTCAAATTGGTTGAAGTAATATCGACAGTCGATTTAACCGCAGCAGCGTAAACCAATAACATCGCTAGCAATCCAACGATTATTATAGCTCCCAAGCGCCAGCCGTACCGTCTCATGGATGGTTCAAGATAATGTCAATTGGTGCCAAAATAAATTTTGCGTACGCAACCAAGTATTAGTTAAATCTGTAAGCCCGCGAGCGAAAAACAGAACGATTGCTTGGTATACTTTTTAATGCTTAACGGAAAAATAGCCCTGTTTCAAGTTTGAAACGCTTGTTTCATAGTGTCCCTTAAGTCAAGCATCGTCATACACACATTGCGGTGAATAACCCGTGAAAAAAACAAAAATCAGTCCAAATAGG
Organism: Candidatus Bathyarchaeota archaeon; assembly: GCA_026014665.1. GTDB lineage: Archaea > Thermoproteota > Bathyarchaeia > Bathyarchaeales > Bathycorpusculaceae > Bathycorpusculum. The sequence goes on along the minus strand of JAOZHX010000022.1, from coordinate 255,188 downwards.
ATCATACAGCTATTGACTATCCTGTTTGCCATTGGATTAATAGCGTCTCTCTCCACATCCACGGCAAACAATGGAAACTCAACAAACCAAGGAGAACAAGCAACTGCCGCCAACAATAGTTCCTCAACGCTAGGCGCTAACTCAGGTTCTAATCAAGCTGCAAATGCCTCCATAACAAATAGCATATCGGAAAGGTATAACAGAACTGATGAGGTACCGAAAAATCAAACTGAACAAGTCAGAGCGCGCGAACAAGCTACATTCCAATACCGCAACATGATAATGACCATGAACTGTACTCAAAATTGCACCGTGAGTTTCACGGCAGACGAGGAAGTTGCGCCAAAAATATTTGGTTTAAATGTTGATCCGAACCAGACGATGACACTCACAATGAATCTAACTAAAGCGCCACTACAGGGAGTCATGGTTAACGAACGAAACCTCAACTTCTACTTAGATATAGAACCAAGCGGAGCTTTAAAATTTCAAGCACAATTACGCCTCTACATAAACCAGACCGAACTTAGCCAAAATGTCAACAGAGAAGTTAACGCTTCAAGATTAACTTGGATGTACTGGAACCAGACCAGAGCACAATGGGAAACAGTCCAAAGTTACATGGATCAAAACGGTTACTTGGTATGCAATACAGACCACTTCTCTTCTTGGACCGTAGCAGAAGAAGCATCCGAACAAACGGCAATTCCCCCAACTCAAAACAGTGCTTTCCAAATAGAATACATAGCAGTTATTGCCGCAATTGCCTTGGTCGCCATTGCAGTAGGCATAGTAGCTTATAAAAAACGGAAATAGAACCTTCTGCCCTCTTTTTTTATCTTAACCTAATAATCAACTTTTTTGACATCGTTCACAGTTTAATTTCTGTTTTCTAGTCAAAAAATAAAAGAAACCAGCAATATTGGTCAAAAAGCAATAAAGCACACTACACATTATTTTTAGACAGTAGTGCTTATGGCTAAACTTGAATGCAACGGCTTAACAAAAATATACCAAGATAACCGCAAAGCGCTTGATGAAGTTTCGTTTTCAGTGGAAACCAGCGGCATCTTCGGTTTAATCGGCAGAAATGGCGCTGGAAAAACTACCCTCGTGAGGATTTTAGCCACTGAACTTGAGCCAACCCAAGGGTCTGCCAGCATCAACGGCTTAAACATACTTACACAGGAAGATAAAGTGCGTGAAAAGATCGCCATAGTACCGCAGGAAGCCCGTGCCATAAGGTGGATGACGCCTAAACAAACGGTTTTCTCGTACCTGCTTTGGCGTGGCTACTCCATGAGGGATGCTAAGCGACTTGCCGATGAATCCCTTATCAAACTTGGTTTGCAACAGTATGCTAACGTTTTAAACAGCAAGCTCTCAGGTGGCACAAAACGTAAAGTGCTAATCGCCACCGTAATGGCTTCAGAGGCAGAAGTCATTTTTCTCGATGAACCAACAACAGGTTTGGATCCGATTTCTCGGCGTGAATTATGGGAAATTCTACGCGATATCGGTAAAACACGCTTTATATTTTTGACGACGCATTACCTTGAGGAAGCAGAGCAGATAGCCGACCGCATCGGTATTTTAAAGGACGGTAGACTTGTTTCAATCGGCACGTTAGCAGAACTTAGAAAGAGCTCACCCTATCAATACAGCATAAAGTTGCCGCCTAAAACACAGGTTCCGCCGCTTAAAGATGCAGCTGTAACTGTTAGCCAAAGTGGATACACGCAGATTATGACCCATGAAGCAGAGGCCTTCAGCATCGCACGGTTGCTTTCCGAACAAGGCATAAAGTTTTCAATCACTCCTGTGACACTGGATGATATTTTCTTCCATTTAGTTGGGCAAAAAGTGAGGGAGAACCATGAAACGTAACCGACTTAGCCAAATCTTTGCAGGCGTGCTGGTTAACGCCATATACGAGATGAAAAACTACCCAATTGTCCTGCTTAGCACAGTGATTTCTCCCCTCTCTCTGTTGGCTGTAATAACATTTGTTAGCAGCGGCACCCTGCTGGGTACAGCAATCCAAGGCGGTTTAATAATGATTTTCTTCTCAAGCGGCATAGCGCTTCAATCCGACCTTTCACACCTAAAGAACGATTTTAAGCTTCAAGATATGATTGTGAGTTCGCCCACCAGCTCTAAGCTATACATGGGTGGTATGGCATTGGCTGAAATCGTCTACTCTATCCCTGGTTTAGCAATTCTCATAATCCTCGCTGGTATCTACCTGCAACCCTCACCCATCCAAATCTTGATTTTGACTACTGTTTTGTTTGTGATGTTTGTTGTTTCTGTGGCGATTGGATTCATGTTGTCTACTTTTTCAAGCGATGTTGTTCAGAGTTATGCGTTTTCACGGTTGCTTTCGTTATTGTTTGCCGCTCTGCCGCCAGTCTACTACCCGATTTCTTATGTTCCAGCACCCTTCAATTACTTGGCTTATCTGTCACCGACAACCTACGCTGCGGAAATCATGCATTCGGCCACAGGCTACCTTGACATTCCGCTTAGTAGAATAATCGTTGATTGGGCCGTGCTGCTGGGGGTTGGCGCTATTATTTTGCTTGTGGCGATTAAAAAGTCTCGTTGGAAAGATGTGTAGCAACTAGTATTTCTTGCCTATGCCGAGTTTTTTTTGGATTTCTCCAATGTCTTGCTCGCTATCCGCCAACACATTAATCCAGAGGTCAAACTCCGCCTGCGAAATCTCTTTTTGTATGACTCCCTGTTGATCTCCAGAGAAGAAACGTGGCTGTTGAGCGGCAAACAGCTTTACATAAAAAATTCTGTCTGCAATTGTAATTTTTGAGGAGCAGCCTGCACGTTCGCCAGCAGCATAATCGATTGCATAGCCCATCTGAGTTTCCTCTCTGAATTCGTTGCTCCCTGTTTACTTAAAATTTTCTCCCAAGAAGCCCAAAACTGTAAGTGACTTCATACAATCACAAAGATTTAACCGCACAAAAACTTTCTTTCTTTTAAGAAAAACAAGTTTTCCTGATTTGTTTTTAGGAGCCAAAACGTGAGCATCTTTTGCTTTGCCTTCGAGGAGGTGGATTGGTTATGACTACTTTATCTTATGTCGGTTACATTTTGGTTTTAATCGGCGGTATACTGCTGGTGATTTCCGGTTTGCTCTACATCATAGGGTCGCCATTTTTTGCTTATTCAGCGTTAGGTATAATTGGCGGAGTTGGAGCAGGAATCGTACAACTTGTGCTTGGATTAATCTGCATAGTTGGCGCAAAATATGTTGGCACGCTCGTTTGGGCAATTGTACTCTTAATCGTAGGCATAATTGCCGGCGGATTCGGCGCTATCCTCGTTGTATTGGGGGCTCTACTAGGATTGATTTCATCCCTAACACACCATACCTACCTTTAATCAACTTTGACTTAGTCTTTGCTGCTTTAGCATTTGGTTTTTCTTTTCTGATTTTCTATGCTTAAGAAAGATGTATCCCGCAGCCAACAATATAGTTACTATGGATAATGCTGCTGCAACCGCAACTATGGGAAACGGAGTTATGTTGAAATATACATCTGTTGAAGCGGTATTACCAAGCAAGTCAGAGGCATAGACAGTTAGGCGATGGTTACCGTTTGAAATGGCGGGTAACGTTACGTTTCCCACAATCTCGACATTGGGGCGTCCATCTAAGCTATAGCTTAAAGCTGTGATGTTTTCATCGAGGGTAAAAACAAGCTGTATAACGTTTGAATCGTAGGTTTTGTTCTGGGGCAAAATTATTTCGATTTTTGGTCCAGTACGGTCGATGGAAAAGAAAACAGTGTTAGAAGCACCCATGTTGCCAAGGCTATCGTTTGCATAAATTATCAAGCTATGTTGCCCTTGAGAGATTTCTGGGAGTTTGGTTTCTTTTTTTACTGTTACGTTTGCTTGGTTATCTAAACTGTAGCCGACCCATTCTACAGCCCTGTTTACGCTAAAACCCAGCGAAACTTCGGTGTATGTTTTGTTTTCAGGAGAGGTTATCTGAATATATGGTGGAACGGTGCCATATCCAATGGGTATGTACTTCTCGTTCGTTCCTACCCATTTTGAGCCGTCGTAGCCGCCAATGGCGTACAAGACATCGTTGACGATGGCAAAGCCTAAGTAAATACGGGGAGTAGGCATGGGGTCTGCAGGAGCCCACGTGTTGTTCTCTGGAAAATACACTTGGGTTTGACCAGTCAGTTCCCAGGAGAACCCGCCTGTACAGTAGATTCGTTTGGGTACCATGAACCCCTCTGTTGCTGCTGCCGCGCCATAGCTTACTGTGGAAGACATTTTGGCGCCTATACTCCAGTTGCCTGTTTGTGGGTTGTAAACTTGGTTGGCGTCGGTCACTATGGTGCCTTCTGAGCCTGAGGACAGCCGCGAACCTCCCATGATGTAGATTTTTCCATTAAGTACGGTTGAAGCGTAACCTTGTACTCCTGTGGGAAGGGGAGTTGCAGTGCCCCATGTATCGTTCACTGGGTTGTAGACTTCGTTAATGGCGGTTTCTGTATAAAAAGGGGAAACGCTGGAATACTTCTTCCCGCCGATAAGGTATATTCTATCGTTAACTACGTTTGCGCATAAATCCGCCCTCGGTGTTGGCATGGACGCTTTCGTTTGCCAAGTATTAGTCAAGGGGTCATACATTTCGTTGTTTCCAACGTAACCTTTACCTACGGTTCCGCCAATAACGTAGATTTTGCCCATATAGGTAGCTATTGCAAACCCGCTTCGAGCAGTAGGCATCGGAGTTTTCTCTATCCACCTATCTGTTTGAGGGTTGTATTCTTCAACAGTGTTCAATTGATTTTCGCCGTCAGTCCCACCGATGGCATAGATTTTTCCGTTAGCCACTGCTAAACCAAATCCGCCGCGCGCAGTAGGCATCGGGGCTACTGCGGTCCACTTGCCAGGCTTGCTATCCGTACTTGGTTGGGCGTGGAGGGGTAAGACTTCAAATGCTGCTAGCACAGCTAAGCCAACCAGTAGCACAACGATGGTTTGGGTGCGTTTATTTATCGGTAAACCCCCAGTGAATCTCTCCAGTTATAGAATAACACGTTATCCCTTATATTTTTAAAGGCTTCCTGTTTGAAAAACCCCAACGAAGTGTTCAGCCTTCCTTACTTTTTGGGAAAAGCTTAAGGGGTTATAGATAGAATGTTTTGTTGAGGAGTGAATTCTATTGCTTAGCAACATTTTGGTTGCTGTGGACGGCTCAGCAAATTCTGAAAGGGCATTAGATTTTGCGCTTGACTTAGCAGAAAAATATGGCTCAAAAATCACCGTCTTGAATGTATCTGAATCATCAGCTATCGGTATGGTTCCACAGGAACCGCCTGCATATTCAGGCGCTACCACGGCTGTGTTCGCCAAAGACATGCGAAGGTTCCATGTGGAAATCTTGAACAAAGCGTTGACCCATGCGGCGGAGGTTAAACCTGGTTTGAAGGTTTCCTCCAAGCTTAGGGAGGGTGAACCGGCAGCGGAGATAGTTGCTGAAGCCAAGGAGGGCGGTTTTGACGCTGTGGTTGTTGGGCATGTTGGCGTGGGTCGGGTAAGGGAGTTTCTTGGTTTGGGCGGCATCAGCGATAAGGTTGCGCATTCAGCGCCCTGTCCAGTGATAATCGTAAGATAACTATGAATCGGTTTGAGATACACTTTTCAAAAGGCTGGAATGACTCGGATATACACTGACGTTAAGTTATTGCTGCCATAAAGCCTTAATTTTCCTTTTTCTTTCATTTATGTCATGATAACTGTTATTGGAGCCGGAAAAGTTGGCAGCGCCGCTGCTTTTGATATTCTGCGTTATAAGATAAGCGATGTTGTTTTGATTGATACTAATGAGAAGCAGGCTAAGGGCGAGGCGTTAGACATGATGCAGGCTGCTCCTGCCATAGAGTTTGACGGGAAAATTCGGGGAACGAGCAGTTTTACTGAGATGGCGGGTTCAGAGCTTGTTATTGTGACAGCCGGATTGGGCAGGCGACCAGACATGACACGGTTTGATTTGCTAAAGACGAATGCGGAGATTGTGCGTGGTGTAGTAAGGGAGATTGCGAAGTATGCGCCTAAGAGTAAAATTATGATGGTGACTAATCCCGTGGATGTAATGACTTATCTTGCTTTCCAAGAGAGCGGTTTGAAGCGTTGCTGTCTTTTTGGCATGGGAAACATTTTGGATACTTTGCGCTTCAGAACCTACATCGCCAATGAGCTTGGTGTTTCGCGTGAGGATACACGGGCTTTAGTTATCGGTGAACACGGGGATTCCATGGTGCCGCTGGTTGAGTATGCTTCAGTATCGGGCATACCGATTACGGAGTTGCTTGGCTATGAGCAGATAGAGCGGATTGTGCATTCCACGGTGACTTCTGGTGCAGATGTGATTTCGCTTAAAGGCAGCACAGTTTATGCACCTGGCACGGTAATCGCCATCATGGCAGATGCCGTTTTAACTGGTCGAAACCGCGTTATGAGCGTTTCCACTTGCTTATGCGGTGAGTACGGGTTTGACGGAGTTTCGATTGGGGTGCCAGTGGTTTTGGGCAGGGAAGGGGTGGAAAAAATAATTGAGTTAAAACTGTCTAGTCAAGCTAGGGAAAAGTTCGCTAAGTCGGTTGCAGTGGTGAAAGACGCCATTGCCATGTTAAAGACATGATTTTAATTTCAAAGAAAGAAAAAAGATTAGGTTTGGGCTTTTATTTTGGCGCAGTAAAAGTTGCCGTTTACCCGTTTAAACGCTGGGCATTTGCCGCCATAGCAGTGTTTTAGCCATTGGCATGGTGCCCGAACTTCATGGACTCGGGGCATGTAAGCTCGGGCAGAAATAATTTCTTTGGGGGTTTCTCGTTTGGAAATCTGTTGTAGGATTGCTTCCATCAAAAAACACCTTGAATCTGTTTAACTTGAAAGTAAAATAATAGTGTTGGGCAGAAGTTAATTAAACTGTGTTGCAGTCGTTGCACAACAACAAAGCCATATAAGCACTAACTTGCATCAAAGATGAGATAGCTTGCGAAAAAGCAATCAAACCTTCGCTATATAGAGTTTAGGCCTTATTTAGTTTGATTTTCCGCAGAAAAAATTAGCACTTTGGAATTTTGGAAGGTGGTTCTGCTTTTTAGGCGTATAAGAATCGTCCTAATTTTACTGGAGTTTGTTGAAAACAAAGTCAATCACAAAATGCCTCCACATCTACACCCTGATGCCGCCAACATAGAACGATGTATGGCAGAAGACGCCAACATCACACCACAACCACAAATCGAAAAACAACGCAACCGCAAAAAGCAACCACAAAACCGCCACACCCACATAAAGAAAGGAACCAACAAATACTGTCCAAAGTTGCTGTCATTTGCATACAAAGTGTTATTTAGAAGGTGGGGCTTTCTTGTTTAGCGGTGCCATACAAATGAACTTCATGGGCAGAGATATCGTTTCAATCGAAGACTTCAGCCAACAAGAAATCAACCACATTCTAGACATCGCCAAAACCATGGAGCCCCTCGCAAAAACAGGCTCTGATATGCTTAAAGGCAAAATTTTAGCAACCCTTTTCTACGAACCTAGCACCCGCACCCGCCTCAGCTTCGAAGCCGCCATGCTAAAACTAGGTGGTGCAAACATAGGCTTCGCCGAACCAGACTTCGCCTCAGTTCGCAAGGGCGAAAACCTCGCCGACACCATCCGCACGGTAGAAAACTACGCGGATATAATAGCGCTCCGCCACAGCTTAGAAGGCGCAGCAAAGCTGGCAGCGGAATTCTCTAAAGTTCCCATAATAAACGGGGGCACGGGCGCCGAAGAACACCCCACCCAAGCCTTCACTGACCTCTACACCATCCGCAAGGAAAAAGGCAGAATTGACGGGTTGAAAGTCGCTTTAATCGGCGACTTGCGGTATGGGCGTACGGTGCATTCGCTGGCTTATGCGTTGGCACTATACGATATTGAACTTTTTTTAGTTTCTCCTGAAACCCTGCGGATGCGCAAAGACGTAATCTCAACAATCAAAAACAAAATCCCCGTCACTGAAGACGCAAACCTCGAGGCAATTATGCCCAAAATCGACGTGCTATATGTCACCCGCATACAAAAAGAACGATTTCCCGATGCCACCGAATACGCCAAGGTCAAGGGCGCATACAAAATCGACCTAAAAACACTAAAAAACGCTCGAAAAGACATGATTATTTTGCATCCTCTCCCCCGAGTAGACGAAATCGCTTCAGAGGTCGACAACACGCCGCTAGCAAAATACTTCCAGCAAGTCCATAATGGCATCGTAGTCCGTATGGCATTGCTCTCGCTTGTACTTGGCGCAATCAAATAAATCAGGTGGATATGAAGCGGTCAAACGTTGTTAACGTGCTCATGGAGCCGCATGAGGGGCATTTATGCAGTGTTCCAAGCCAGTTTTTACGGCAGTTTTCACAGTAGCTGACGCGACGAGCGTACGTGAAGAATTCTGTAGCCGAACTTTCAATCAACTTCCGAGTGAGTTCCATGAGCGCTAAAGGCTTGTATTCGGTATCTTCCAACTCAAAAATATCCAAGTTGCCTCCAACGTTAATCCCCCTCAACGTACGCGTCATCTCGACCATGCCAACGGGCACCTGAAGCGGTTCAGCAGCCTTGATGTTGATTCTCTTCGCCGTCGAATAATATGGTTTTTCGCGTGTACCCGAGAATTTCACTTTAGCCACCCCGTATCGCTCGATGTCGAGTTGCGCAAGCCGCTCTGAAGCTTCACGGTTACCCAGCACAACTGGATAGAGTCGTTTGCCATATTTTCTGCCCATTTTCTGTTTATAGGCTGACAGAGTGGTTATGATTTCTTCGGCGAATAAGCGGCTCTCGTCTGTAACTATGTCTTTTTCCGTGAAAGATTCCACCGCCTCCCGAAACCCCGCCAAGTTAACTAGCCGTGAACAATTTTCCAGACGGAAATACGTGTCGCCGCTGGGTTTCTGCAAGAGAAACGGTAGCGAATTTTTTCCAAACTGTTTGAGCGCGTTTCCTTTAATGTGTAGCGCTCTAGCTGCCAATTCAAAGCGCTCCTTTATTAAGTCCAAAAATTTGCTCTTATCTTTCTCGCATTCTTGCGCTATCCGTGGAAGATTAAGGGTTACCCAACCAAGACACCCAGTGCGCAGAGTGTCAGTTTCCCAATCGCCCGTTAAGTCGGGGGCAAACTTGACTCCTGAAGCTGCAAACGCAAGGTTCTCGGCATCCTTCTTAGTCAAGTTTGCAAAGTAGGGTATGCCGTTTAGCACTGCAAGGCGATGTGCCTTAAATAGAACATCCCTGGATGATTCATTTGCTAAGGTGTCATTGTTAATTTTTATAACTATTTTTGGATTAAAAATCGGTTTAAGTGCACTTTCTTCTTCAAAAATATCTAACACAAGCCCTGCCAAAAGCAAGCTTTCCTGCGTATAATCTGCATATTTGCCGTTATCCTTGATTTCAGGACCGATGGCTTCTTTTTGCGCTGTCTGTTTAGGTATAGCAAGGTCAAGCCCCAAAGTAACATCGGCATGCTGGTTGAGGTTGAGTATGAATAAGCGCAAGGCATCCTTTAGCTTGGCCGCCTCGTTTCCTCTCGTGTATGGCGCCAAAAAAACGTTAAAGTAGTTGAAGGTTTGTGAGCAATTGGTTTCTTTGCTTGTATGCAGCGCTACATTGAAGGCGATGGATAAGGCGGATTTAAAATTGGTCGGAGGCGGCATGGATACGTGGGTGGGGTTGTCGAGTTTTATGCCATGCTGGAAGAAATAGCGGAGGTCATGGATGACTTCGTTGGGTTTAAGTATCCATGTTCCTAAGCCGTCGATGTGGATTGCCCCAGAGAGGTGGGCGTCGGCGATGTCTCGTGGAAAAATGTTTAGCAGCGTATATTCACCCAATACGGTTTGACCTGCCTTGACGATTGTGTAAGCTGAATCTTGGGCAGCGTCATGTTTTTCGATTAACGCTGTGACTTCATGGATGGGCATTCCGACTCGGGTAAGTTTATGGCGGTAATCTTCATAGCCCTTCTCCACCAAAATCCCGTTGACAACCTCTCGAATCAGGGCGGCGGTGAGGTATTTGGCTTTTGATTTTATGAGGCGTTTTTCAGCTTCCTTAGCTGCTCTCTGCGCCAATTCCGCAGGCATCTTGGCTTCTTTGATGAGCGAGTTAGCAATTTTATTTACGTCGAACTCTTCAACCGTTAAATGGGAAGTGCGGACAATCATGCCGCGGGGTTTTACTGCTTTTTTTTCTACACGGTCGGCTACATCAAGTACCATTTTGCCTAGGTCGGTGAGGAAGTATTTTTTTGCTTCCACGTCGGCTTCAACCAAACCCGCTTTTAAGAGGAATTTGAGGTGGTAGGCAAATCTGCCTGCGTCTCGGCTTGGGTTCATTTTTAATTGATTCATGAGTTCGCTGTAAGATAGTGCGCTATTGTCGAATAAGAGGTTGAGGATTTGCAGTCGTATCGGTGAAGAAACGGCCTTGAGTACTTTTACGCCGCGTGTGCGATGTGGTTGGCTATTAACCATGAACCCTCAACTCCCTAACCCCAAACTTAGGTGCTCTACCTATTGTCCACCCTACAGTTTAAACTTAACTAAGCCTTTATCAACTGGAAACATGAAGTTGCCACTTTTCATATTCGCCTGTATGCATATGGGTGTGAGGGTTGAGGAAAATAAAAAAGAGGGGAACTTTTTGGCTTCTGAGTGCTTTAAGGTCGTTTTCTGATCATCAGTGCTAAAAGCGCAGCGACTACAATAATGAGAACAAACAGACCGACTATGGCTGGAACGAAGTAAATATCGGCAGCAGATTGAGCTACAGCTGTTGGTGCCACAGTTGGTGCAACTGCTTCTTCGCTTACAACTAAGTATGCAGTCGCGTAGGATGGACCATAGGATTTGCTTCCGTCGAAAGTTGCCATAACCTTGTATGTGCCAGGTACTTCAGGATCATATGGCAGAGCAAAGTTGCCGTTAATGTCGCTGGTGGTTGTGCCAACATTGTAGAAGTTGCCGTTGGGATCAAGCACATCAATTCGTACGTCAACGCCTTTTGCGTTTGCGGGACGTGCCTGTTGCATGTACTTATATTCCATCCATGCGCTCATGTCTTCGTCAGATATTGCTGGGGTGTCTTTGAGTGTAAAGTCTATACCATCATTGGTGTTGTGTCTTCCCGTATTTGTCTGATCGGTTACTGTGCCTTTTATCATCACCTTGTTTCCAAGGATTGATGCGTCAGGGGATACAGCGACTGTAGTAGCGCTTGGTCCTTTACCGAAAGCATAGATCATATTATCGAGGCAGTTGCCCTTGATTAGAATGCCGTCGGCAATCGAAACTCCGCTACCGAAACATAGGATCTTCCAGATTTCTTCGCCTGTTGTTGCGTTGATGCATCGTAGGTTGGGACCACGGTACATAGGTTGGATGTTGTGGTGTTCGCTTGTGATAGTGTAGATTTTTCCGTCTGCGACTGCAGCAATGGACATTGGGTAATTGCCATATGGAGATTCAAACCCTATGTTTTTAGCTGTATAATTCCATAGTTGCTTTCCTGTTTTGATATCATAAGAAATGAATTGTCCCGCATAGCTGCCGTAACCGATAAGTTGGTGCTGATAAACGAACGTGCTAATGCCGTAGTATTCATATTGTGCTTCGGGCGGGCTTTCCCATAGCAGTTGACCAGTGTAGAGGTCATAGACCCAGCGTTTGCATGTCTGTGGATCAGACCAAGCAAGTACGCCTTCCTCTGGGTATACACCTGCCAAGCTCAATCCACCCGTGAATGCAGCTGGTCTTGAGACGTTCAGTGCAGGGTCGGCAAACGGCGGGTTATAAGTCATTTCCCAAAGCTTTTGGCCTCTATTGGTAGCGTTCAATCCAATAGCCATCATCCAGCCTTTCGAAACTGTTCCGTTGTTCCAGCCCTGACAGCCTACAATCATGAATTCGTCTTGGCGGATGCAGCGAATTGTGGCGTTTTCAACCCTGGGGTCAGGTCCCACTATGCTGGGTATGGAGAAGTTCTGGGAATAGAAGACAGCGCCGTTATGTACGATGTTAGAGATAGCTGAAGAAGTTGCAAAATAGTTGTTGGAAGCGCCGAATTGGCCCCCTGCAGGTCTCCATTGCCAGTATCCAGTTCCATCAACACTAGCCACCATGGTTCCTGCAGATGAATTCCAAATTGTGCAGTAATAGCTGGGGTTCGCAGATGTGCCTTTATTGACTATGTTATAGTAGAGTATGCTTCCATCTTTGCCATATACCTGGGTTCCGCTTGAAGAAACATTGGCGATGATGCAGATGGGAGTTCTTGTCCAACCATCGAGCATTTGCCACATCGTGCCTGTGCTTACGGATGTTTGTGAGGTGTTAATCGCGTAGTCATTGCCAAGTCTAATCATTTTACAATTTGCATCTTGCGTGGCGTTGGCAACTCTTATAACTTCGGGCAACGTAACGCCTGAAGTCTTCCAAAGGTATGCGAATCCGCCCATTTGGTTGGGTGAATTGTAATTGTAAATCGATGCCATTGAGGGTACGCTGTCGGTATAGTTCTGGTAGAGTGTTTCACCAGTGTAGAGGTCGATGATTTGAAGCCCTTGGCTCTGATGCGTGGTCATCCGTGGAGTACAGTAAATTTTGCCATCAAGAATTAACGACGCAGTGAAAGAAACTCCTTGGTAGTGCGTAGTCTCGAAGGTAGTCGTTCCTGTACGTTCATCCATTAGGCCGCCGACTGCATAGGGTTTTGACCACAGGATGTGAGCGCTCTCGGGTGCTTTGCCGTAAAAGTAGTTACCGACGTTGCCTCCTGAACTGCCCATCGGCCACACGCCCGAGGCACCGCCTAACTTGTTGCCTGTTAGAACGTACCAGTCCCTGCTGGCGCCGCTTATGGGGCGAGTCCAGTAATCTTGGGGAAGAGGCGACTCAGACCATAGAGGTACTGGCTCTTCCACTACGGTAAAGGTATCTGTGGGGCTAACGGCTGCACTGTAAAAGCTCCGCGTATAGGGACTTATGGTGGAATTCTTCCACGTTGCAGGAAAGATTGCATAGATAGTGTAGACGCCAACTTGGTCAGGAACGTATGTCATGTAGTTGTTGCCTACAGGGTCACTGTAACCCATATCTTTTATTTCTGATGTGCCATCAGGCTTTGTAATGTTAAGTTGCACACCCCACCAGCCAGCTCGGCCAGTAGGGCTCTCGACATTATGGATTGTTTCACCGATGTCTGGAGGCATATCTTTGGTCCAAGCGGTGATTAGCATTGATTGACCCTTGCCAATGGCAGCGACGCCTCCACCTCCTGCGCTGGTGCCAACATAGAGGTAGGTATGATAATAGTTGATTGTCTGAGCATTATTTATTGGCAAAGCCATCATAAAAGACGTAACTATAGTCATGATAAGAATCATAGAAACAGCATTTTTGATTATTCTATTTTGATTCATTTGCCATTTTTCCTTTTTTTCCGATAGGCAAGCGCCTATCTATTTAGGCTCTTTTACTATAAGATGTATATAAAATTAAGCAGGTCGGTCATGAGCTCTCTAAAATCCTTTGCGATAACTTTAATAACTATCGCTTGAACTTATGATACCTTTTTTGCATAATAATGTGACGTCAGAGTAACTGCCTTTTAGCCGCGGCAGGGTTGCTGTTGACTGATGCAATGGATTGTACCAAATCCATAAACCAAATCAACACAGCGTATGCCGACGACTTTACGTGTCGGAAACAGTGCCTGAAGAATCGAGAGCGCCTTCTCGTCGTGTGGGTGGTCGAATACTGGCATGAGCACTTTGGTGTTGCCTATGTAGAAGTTGGTGTAGCTTGCGGGTAACCTTTCACCTTCGTCACTTATGACTCTAGGCATAGGCAGCTTGATAATGTTTAGCTTGTTGCCGTCTTGATCCACAGAGTTGCGGAGAATCTCATAGTTTTCATGCAGCACCTCGTAATCCTCATCGTTTTGGTCTTCGGTGTAGGAACATACGATGGTTGTTGGGTTCACGAAACGCGCTAAGTCATCGATGTGACCATCCGTGTCGTCGCCAAGGATGCCCCGTTTTAGCCAGATGAAATGGCGCACGCCTAAGTAGTCTGAGAGGTACTGTTCAATTTGTTTTTTGTCTAGAGTTGGGTTGCGGTTCGCGTTAAGTAGGCATTGCTCTGTCGTTAGTAGGGTACCTTTGCCGTTGACATCGATTGAACCGCCTTCCAATACAATCCCTGGCTTAAAGCATCTGAGCTCCATCTGCTCGTTGATGAAAGCAGGGACCTCTTTATCCTTGAGCAGCGTCTCGTATTTTTCTCCCCAACTGTTGAAATTCCAATGCACCATAGCCAACTCGTGACGAGAGTTTCTGACAAAGATTGGACCGTAGTCACGGAACCAGACGTCGGCATAGTTGAAGACGTAGAAGTGAATTTTCGATAAGTCAATGCCCGCTATCTTGAGCATTTCTTTGACTCTTTGTTTTGCTTCCTCGCTGGCAACGAAAAGGTTAACATGTTCACTTTCATGGAGTTCCTTAATGATCTGAACATAGGTTGCCTCTACTTTCTCGACTCTGCTGGGAAAAGTGGTGGGATCATATGGCCATGCCAGCCAAACCGCATCATGCCGTTCCCACTCAGCGGGCATAACGAAGCCCATTTCACGGCAAGTCTCACTTTGGCTGCTCATCGTTTTGACTTCTCCGTTCCTTTTCAATTAGTGAATGATAAGTGTCGGGGCGACGGTTACGTAGAAAGCCCCAGCCTTCTTGGATGCGTTTGTTTTGGCTTAAATCTACTTTGGCAACTAACACGTCTTCGTGAGTTGTGCTGGCTTCCTTGAGGACTTTGCCAAAGGAATCGCAGACGAAAGAACCACCCCAAAACACTAGTTCTCCTTCTTCGCCAACACGGTTAACGGCTGCAACGTGAACTCCGTTAGCTATGGCGTGGGCACGCTGGACAGTTTTCCAAGCGTCATGCCAGTCGCCATCCTCGCTACTGTATCCTTTGACGTAACCGATGGCTGTGGGGTAGAATAGGATGTCTGCGCCTTGCAAGACGTTTATGCGTGCGGCTTCGGGGAACCATTGGTCATAGCAAATGAGCACACCGATTCGAGCAAACGCCGTGTCGTAAACGCCGTAGCCCATGTCGCCTGCTGTAAAATAATTTTTCTCGTAGAAGTAGGGGTCAAAGGGTATGTGGGCTTTGCGGTAAGTACCCAGGAGTTTGCCATCCGTGTTGATGACGACCGCTGAATTGTAAAACCTACCGTTGAGGCTTCGCTCGAAGAGCGGTACAATGACGACTATTTTGTGCTCTCTTGCCAGAGCCGCGAAGAGATTAGTTGATTCTCCAGGGATAGTTTCAGCGAGCGCTTGGACATCGACGCGTTCTTGCTGTGGAAAATACCTAGTTCGGTATAATTCCTGCAAACAAACGATTTGGGCACCTCTCCGCGCAGCTTCCACGACTTTATCTGCAGTTCTTTGCATGTTCTCAACTATGTTTTCGGAGGCGACTGCTTGGATTAGCCCAATAGCGACAACCTTCTTGATTTTATCAGATTTAACTTCACGAATCACTATGAATTTTCCATCCTGTGTTCAGTAAACTATACTGTGAGTATTAACTTTTTTTGAACAATCTCAAGTGCCCCGAAGTCTGAAACCTACGTAACTTCTAACGCTAACTTGACTAGCTTAAATCTAGCAAATTTCTTTGGTGACTAGCATTTTCGCTTAAGAATTTAAGCAATGTTCACCTCATTTTTAAGATTAATAATGCTTAATTCTCAATATGCTCTATTATTACTAGCTTATTTTAGACTACTAGTAGGGAGCCTTCTGCTAGGTTGAATAAATTAGGATATAAGGGAACTCTGAATCGAGCTAAGGGCCAAGGTTTACACAAGGGTGTTGTCGCCGCTGTAAGGCGTTTCGTTAGGAATGCACTCAAGCGCACTGTTCATGAAAATGATGCGGAATTTAGGCAATTCTTTTTTGCTTCGGATTGCTCTCAGACACGCGCGACCATTTTTTTGATTGCTTTAACCATTGGGCTATTCTCGATTAGTGATTATTTGTTTTTAGGTTTGTCGGTTGCGTATTTTGCTTTAGCAGCTTTAAGGGTGCTGCTGATTGCGTATTCAGCCTACCAGTTTCATTTTGTTGGGGAGACGAAAAGTCACAAATCTTACGATCAGAGGATGCTGGTGTACTTGTTGTTAATTTCTGTAGGGCTTTTAATCGTTGATGTGACAAGACCCCAGAATTTTCTGCCCCATATAATCGTGATCGATGTCGCGGTTTTTGTTTATTACTTGCTTATTCCAACGCGTTTTATTTATCAAGCTTTGCCTGCTCTGGTTTTCAGCATCGGGGAAGTCATGATTATTTCGTTTGCCTTCCAATGGTTTATGGTGCCGTCGTTGTCTACGGCATTAATCAGCTTAGCATTCGTAAACATCATCGCTCCTGTGTGTTCTCTGCAACTGCATTCATATCGCTGGAGAATTTATGAGAGCGTTCTTTTACGCAAGGAAACTGACCGCCTAGCCGCGATTGGTCAGACAGCAGGTATGATAGGGCATGACATCCGCAACCCGCTGCAAGCGATAATCAGCGAAATCTACATTGCAAAACAAGAAATCGCAGGTTTCAGCCAGCCAACAAAAACCCAAGCATTGGAGAGCTTAGACCTCATTGAGGAGCAAACTGATTACATAAGCAAGATTATATCAGACCTCCAAGATTACGCTAGACCTCTAAAACCCGAAAAAGTTGAAGTGGATCTTTCCCAGGTGCTTGTCAGCGTTTTTCAAACTATCCGCGTGCCCGATAAAATTCTCCTGCAGGTTGATGTGAAAGGCTTCCCAAAAATTAAAACCGACCCCACTCTTGTTCGGCGCGCCCTAACCAACCTGATCAACAATGCCATTCAAGCCATGCCGAACGGTGGCAAACTATCGCTGACAGCGTACGAATCTGAGCATCGAGCAATCGTAGTGGTGTCGGATACGGGTAAAGGCATCCCTGAAGAAATCAAACCACGGCTTTTCACGCCGCTTGTCACGACTAAAGCTAAGGGGCAGGGGTTGGGATTAGCGGTGGTTAAACGGCTTGTTGAAGCGCTGGGGGGTTCAATAACGTTTGAAAGTGAAATTGATAAAGGAACAAGCTTCCGAATCACTCTTCCGTTGGAGTAGCATCAACTAAGCTATGAAGTGATAGGGTTTCAACTAAACAAGATTGATGTTTTCGGTGTCTTTCTGCGATGTTTTTGGGTTTAGTCAAGAAAGTTTGACTAAAAAATCGAGTTTAGTCAAGAAACCTTGATGAAAACGCTTTTAGCCAGAAGAAAAGCAGTGCTTATTTGAGGGTAAAGTGAGAAAATGGCCATAAACCATTATGTAATAAATCACAGACTCCTTATACGAATACAGAAGAAAGGAAATGTTTTCTGCGCAATTTGCCACCAACCCATTGTCGAGGGGCAGCGAGTTGCTGCTAGAAAAGCGACGTCTGTACGGCATGAAGAATGCTATGAGCGGTCATTTTTTGAAGCATAGAACCTTCCTATGAAACAACTAACGTCTGATCAGTTTATCACGTGAGATTAAGTTGCATACTTAAGACTTAACCAAACCCATGCTTTCCAGAATGCGAGCTTTGCTGTGCAAGGTTTTAAAGCTTAAGAGTACAAATAGCAACAGTTAAGCAGTGGGCTGAATGGGGGCATAGAAGAAGGGCAGGCTATGAAGAAGCGAAGCATCTGGAGAGCGCTTTTTATCCTCTTTGCGGTCTTAACGTTAACACTGGCAATGATGCCTTCTTTATCAACTGTGCATGCAAGCCTCGAGCAGTCTTTTTTGGCGACTGAACTGCTTGGTCGACCCACGGATTCCTCCATCATGGTGAGTGTAGTTCCAAACGCTAACGGTCAAGTCTACTTCAAATATGGTTTGCAGAGTGGGGTTTATACTACTCAAACAGGCATAGTCACCTTAGTCAGCGGCATACCCTCTGAGGTGTTAATTGATGGGCTTACACCCAACACTAAATACTATTATCGCATGGTTTACAGGGTTAATGATGACACATGGGCAGAAGGAGAAGAGCATACCTTTCAAACCCAAAGAAGCACAGGCAGCACTTTTTCTTTTACGATAACCGCCGATTCACACGTTAACATCGCAGGCTTGGGCAGTGCTTCGGTTTGGGAGCAGACTATGACTAACGTGGCAAATAACCACCCAGATTTTGAAGTTGACCTCGGCGACACATTCGCCATGGATTATGTCACAACGCAGTCAGAAGCAGACCAAGCGTACCTCTATCAACGCCAATTCTTCGGTATCGTAGGCCATTCAGCGCCGATTTTTCTGGCAGTTGGAAACCACGAACAACAGGAAGCATGGCACCTAGACGACTTCGGCGGCAACGTTGCTGCTAGCCAGCCAGTGCTGGGAGCAAACGCTCAAAACAGATACTTTCTGAATCCTGCTCCAGATGAATTTTATTCTGGCAATTCAGAACCCTATCCCTCCCTTATGGGAGACCATCTTCGCAGAGATTACTATGCGTGGAATTGGGGGGATGCCTTATTCGTGGTGATTGATCCATACTGGTACACAACCACTAAACCGTTTTTAGGAAACCAAGGAGGAGGCGAAAACAGCGACGCCGGATCAAATAACCGTTGGGACTGGACGCTGGGACTACAGCAATTTTTATGGCTCAACCAGACTCTTCAAAGCAGTTCAGCCAAATACAAGTTTGTTTTTGCGCATCACCAGACCGGCGGTGCAGACAACTATGGGGGTCGTGGTGGCGCTGTTCCCGCTCACTTGGTTGAATGGGGTGGCTACAACATCGGAGGAGCCTTATGGGGATGGAACATTAATCGACCGGTAGCACAATGGGGAAACAAACCAATCCACCAAATCATGATTGACACCCATGTAACGGCATTCTTCCATGGGCACGACCATCAATATGCTTACGAGGTCCGTGATGGCATCGTTTACCAATCACTTCCTGCAGGCGGTTTTTCAGGCAATGGCTTTAACAGTTACAGCGTCGGCACTTACACGCTTAAAGTTCTCCCCAGTCCCGGGCACCTACGCGTTACAGTTTCGCCTTCAAAGGTAACTGTGGATTACGTTAATTCCGCTCCCGGTCAAGCCAATAACGGACAGGTGATTTACTCTTATGTAATATCCGACGCTTCTTCGCTATCGCCAACTCCATCACCCACTCCAACTTACACTTCACCCCCAACTAACCCCACCCAACAGCCAACGGATAAACCCACGACTAAACCAACCCCAACGCTCCCCAATCCAACGCAAACTCCAACTATCCCGGAAATAACCGTTTTTCCCATATGGCTGGGAGTAGCCGTTGGGATTTTTAGCTTGGTTGTTTCCGTCATGAAAAAGCGCAATCAACCATTAAATCGTTACTGACGAAAACATGCGCATACAGAGTTAGCAAACAACTGTGTCTCTTTTTTTGTCTTTGTGTGGGTGTGTTGGTTTTGTGGTTGCCACATGATGGTTTGTGGCGGCGGCTGCTTTTTGCGGTTGCGTTGTTTTTCGATTTGTGTTGTGGTGTGATGTTGGCGTCTTCTGCCATACATCGTTCTATGTTGGCGGCATCAGGGTGTGGATGTGGAGGCATGTTGAATAAACCCAAAATTATACGTCGAAAAAGGAAAGTAAGTCGCCGTTAAGGAAAACAACCAAATGAACAATAAGAGACAGAGCTTTAGCAAACAACAACTATTTATTAAGTTGGAGTGTTGACAATAGTTAGTTTATCGGGGCCAAACACATGAAAGCATTCATAATCCAGTTTCCCTTCGGAGTTGCAGCCTTTGATGAAAAAAACAGCCTAATAGAGAAGGCGCTGTTTCCAAAGAAAGCTCAAACAGCCGCCAAAAGCCTGCTTAAGAGTGAAACAGGCAAATTATCTGACCAAATTTCAGCCCTTATCAATTTACTCAAAAATGCAGGTTATGAGGAGTTTGTTTTTGAAAACGTCAGCTTGGCACAGGAAGCCCAGCGCAGACTAAAAGTCAGCGTTGAAGTGGCTAAACCTGCCGAGACCGCGATTTTGCATTCGCGCATGGTTGAAGTTGCTCTTGAAAGCGGCTTTGTAGCTGACGAGCAGGAACTCAACTTATGGAACCGCAACGTCAGTATGGAGCTTGCCAAGTTGCGGATCAAAGGTGCTACGGGTAAACGTGACCTTATCGTTGCTCAAGGCATCCAAACACTTGATAGCTTAGACCAAACCGTCAACCTCTTCATGGGAAGAATCCGTGAATGGTATGGCGTCCACTTCCCTGAGCTTGACCGCTTAATTGAGAAGCATGAAACCTACACTCGACTCGTCATAAACCTTGGCGAAAAAGAAAACTATACCATTGAAGCACTCGAGCAAGAGAACATTCCCAAGGAACGCGCTCAGTTGGTGGTAAAAGCAGCGGAATCTTCGATGGGTGCAGATATCGCAGAATCCGATTTGGAGCAGGTTCAAGCCCTAGCCAAAGGTATCCTTGAATTCTATGAGTTACGCAAGAGCATGGAAGACTATGTTGATAGGGCCATGGAAGAAACGGCTCCAAACGTCCGCGCTGTCGCAGGTTCCTTGCTGGGTGCACGCATGATTGCTCTAGCTGGCAGCCTCCAGAACTTGGCTATGCGACCCGCCAGCACGATTCAGGTTTTAGGTGCTGAAAAAGCGTTGTTCCGCTCGCTTAAAACAGGCGCCCGCCCACCCAAGCACGGGTTAATCTTCCAACATACTCTCTTGCACGATGCGAAACGTTGGCAGCGAGGAAAAATCGCGCGTGTAATAGCTGGGAAACTCGCCATCGCCGCCCGTGCGGATGCTTTTGGAGGGCACTACATTGGCGATAAACTGAAAGATGACATTAACAAACGTGTGGAGGAAATTAGGGAGAAATACAAAGAGCCTCCGCCACCCAAGGAGAGCAAACTGAAACCTCGAGAATCCGTGGTTGGCAAAAAGCAAAAGTTCGAACGTCGGGAACAGTTAAAAGAAGGCGAACGTCGGGCACTCCAAGAAAAACCAAGGCATGAAAGACCACCCCGAGGCGGTAAACGCAGGCGTAAGCAGTGGAGAGACAAGCGTGCCCGTCAAGGTTAAACCTCACCCAAAATTCAAAGAAATCTATCAGGTAACGCTTGAGGATGGCGCACAAAGATTAGCCACACGCAACCTCACTCCGGGATTAAGTGTTTATGGCGAGCGCTTAATCAAATTCAAAGGTGTTGAATATCGGGTTTGGGATGCTTTCCGCAGCAAACTAGCAGGTGCTATAATCAAAGGCGTCCAAAACGTCCCCATTGAACCCGCCTTTAAAGTGCTCTATTTAGGTGCAGCCTCTGGAACTACACCGAGTCATGTGTCCGATATCGTTGGTGAGTCAGGGCACGTTTACTGTGTCGAGTTTGCTCAGCGTTCTATTAGAGATTTGGTCAACAACGTGGCGGCTTATCGAACCAACATTTCCCCGATTCTAGACGATGCCCGCATGCCCGAGCGCTATGCCATGTTCATCACAGGAAAAGTTGACACAATCTATTGTGATGTAGCGCAGCCTGAGCAAGCCAAGCTATTGGCGGACAACGCCGATGCCTTCCTTAAGCCGTCTGGGTGGGTTATGCTGGCTTGCAAATCTCAAAGCATAGACGTGACGATGTCGCCGAGCGCTGTTTACCAACAAGAAGCCCGTGTGCTTCGCAGTCGAGGCTTTGACGTTAAAGAAATCGTTGAGCTCGACCCCTTCGATAAAGCCCATGCTATGATTGTTGCACAAAAGCATTGAGTTTTCTTGACTAAACCGCTAGCTTTGAGTAACACCATTTTCTTGCTTATGATACCCAACCTAACCAGCTAGCAACATAATAAATGGGTTCTCCATTGCAACGTCTATGAAAGGAATTTAATTGCTCTACGAGTTAAGCTTGAAGTTTTATCTTAGGTATGGAAAAGCATTATAGCTTAGAACCCAAGTTTGACCCTAAAGGACGGAGCCTCGAGTGTTAGTGGCTGGAGTAGATGAAGCAGGGCGAGGATGCGTAATCGGACCCTTAGTGGTTGCTGGCATCTGCGTAAAATCCGAGGTTCTTCCACTGCTGGTTGAATTGGGTGTGAAGGATTCCAAACTACTTACTGCCAAAAAACGCGAAGCCCTCTACCCAGAAATTTTAAAGCTAACCCAAAGCCACCACATCATAAAAGTGCCGCCCAGCCAAATAGACAAAGTGGTTCATAGCGCCCGAAGACTCCACAGGCTCAACCGCCTCGAAGCCCAAACGATGGCACAGGTCATAGAGGCTCTCAAACCTGACCATGCTTACGTTGATGCGGCAGATGTGCTTGCGTATCGGTTCGGAAGCCACATTCGGGAGTGCCTCTCAGTAAAGGCTAGAATTGTTGCTAGGCACAAAGCCGACCGAATCTACCCCGTGGTTTCCGCTGCTTCCATAATCGCCAAGGTGGAACGTGACCGTGAAATTGCCAACCTCCGAGCGGAATACGGTGATTTTGGTAGCGGCTACTTAATCGATGATAAGACCATGGTTTTTCTTAAGCGGCTGCTGGATGAACTCGGAGATTACCCCAGCTGCGTTAGAAAATCTTGGGAGCCTGCAAGACGAGCCAAAGCTGAGCACGGAACCGAGCAGAAAACGCTGATTTAGAACCGTTTTTATTGTGTTTTGTTGTGTCAAAAAAGATACAATTTATTAGTGCCGACGGCATAGGTTTATACTTGTAATATGGATTCTAAATGGCGGTTACTTGATGAGTGAGAAAGATATCACGCGGTTTCTCCAAATTTTAGGATTGTCCAAAAGAGAAATTCAGGTCTACATGTTCCTCGCTAAGAGCGGCGTGCAATCAACTAGTTTCGTAGCAAAACGGTTGAAGATGGAAAGAGTCCAAGCTTATCGAACATTTAAAAAACTTCAAGAAAAAGGATTCATAGAAGCCACCCTTGAGAGACCAACACGCTTTACAATCGTTCCTTTCGAAACATTGGTTGATAATTACATAAACGCCAAGAAAAACGAGGTCTCAAACCTTACTGATCAAAAACAAAACCTCCTCACCGCATGGCAATCTATCAGTGCGCCAGAATCGGAGTACCCAGTTGCAAAGTTCTCGATAATAACTGGCAAGAAAAAGATTCATTCAAAAATGTTAAGCATGATTGAAGAAGCAAAATCCGAAGTCATAGTGTTGACTACCGCTCTGGGTTTGATACAGGAAGACATCGCAGGAATTTTTGACGCGGGAGTTGTGCCTTCACAAGAACGTGGAGTGCAATTCCAAATCATCTCAGACATAGCGATGGAAAACCTAAAGGTCGTAGAAAGAATTGACAGAAATATAAACGAAGAAAAACTAAATTATAAACTACGCCATGTCAACATGAGTTCCAAGTTTTTCCCTAGATTCTTAATCAAAGACGAGGAAGAAGCAATCCTGTATGCGCCGTTCGGCAACGAAGCCTCGGTGCTAAACTTGGAGGACGAAGGGTTGTGGATAAACGATAAAATGTTCATTTCAGTCCTCAAAGCTTTCTTTGTGCAGATGTGGCAAAGCGGCGTTGATGCTTCAAGACGCATCGAAGAATTGAAAAGCGGCATATCCCTAGGGGAAACCGTCGTCATTAAAGGTGAAGAAGAAGCCTGGAACAAAGTCACAAAAATCCTTGACAACTCCAAAAAAGACATCGTAATCATTACTTCTTCGCAAAGCATCAACCGCCTTGCGGAAGACGACCCGCTAATCAAGTATTTCAAGAAGGGCTTAAAAGTCCGCATCATGGCATCTATCGACCTTGATAACCTTGAGCCAGCACAGAAACTAGCAAGCCACTATGAAGTTAAGCACGTGCCCATCAGCTACTTAACGATGATGCTGGTCGATAACAAGCACCTCTTCATGTTCAAGATGCCGCCGCTAAGCGACTTGGGAACAGAGACCGCATTCTATCTTCCCGATACTTTCTATTCAACCGACCCAAGCCAAATCGAACGCGTAAGCGAAATGTTAAACGACATTTGGAAACGAGGCGTAGACATCACGGAGATCAGTAGCCAAGCAGGCACAAAGCTCCCCACAGTAGAGATTCCCACAACTGAAACCATAGCCAATTTAGTGGAAAAGATGCTTAAAAACAACGTAACTTCGGTTTTAATCACAGACCACCAAAAACCTATCGGCGTGATAAACGACCGGGATATCCTAAAAGAAATCGTTGAAAAACAAAAGAACCCCCTCCAAACGCAAGCAAAAGACCTTGATTACACGCCGCTCATCCTTTTACAGGGCAACGAATCCATGATAACCGCCATGGAACACATGGCAAAGCATGACTTTAAACGTGCAGCCATGGTTAAAAACGGGCAACTCATCGGAATGCTAACGGAAGCGGCAGCTAGGCAGAGGGCATTAGAAGTCAAAGCTTAATGGCAACCTGACTTAGTTTATCCGTCCTTCTGTTTTTTGAGGCAAACAATTATTAATAAAACGCATAACCCATAATGCGAGGAAACCAAGTTGAAGCTACGCACGCCCATAATTATAATAAACTTTAAAACTTACCTTGAATCGACAGGCAAAAGAGGCGTGGAACTCGCAAAGCAAGCGGAGCGAGCAGCCAAAGAAACAGGAGCCAACATAGTGGTAGCTCCACAATACACGGACATTGCAGAAATCGCCCAGACGGTTGAAATCCCTGTTTTCGCTCAACACATCGATCCCATAAAACCTGGTAACTCCACTGGATGCATTCTAGCGGAGTCAGTTATGGAGGCTGGGGCTGTGGGAACATTAATCAACCACTCAGAGAGGCAGCTTAAACTCGCCGACATAGATGCCGTCATTTCTTTAGCAAAAGAAAAACGACTTGTTTCGTGTGTTTGCGCAAACAATCCTTCAGTGAGTGCTGCCATAGCTGCGATGCATCCTGATATTGTATCCATTGAACCGCCAGAGTTGATCGGCACTGGCATAGCGGTTTCAAAAGCAAAGCCTGAAGTTGTAACGAACACTGTTGATTTAGTTCGTAAAATCGATGGTGAACTCACTATCCTGTGTGGAGCGGGCATAAGCACAGCCGAGGACGTTGCGGTATCGCTTAGGCTTGGAACCAGCGGGGTGCTCGTGGCAAGCGGCATCGTTAAGGCGAAAAACCCATATACAGTGATTAGTGAATTTGCTAAAGCAACAAAACAATGAGCATGGGAAACTGCCTTGAAAGTTGAACCAGAATGTGAATCATGTCTGCTTGCAAGAGCCCAAGTGCAGACTTACCAAGCTACGACCAACCCTGCTTTGCGCTTTAGGTGTTTGGCGGAAGTTGTTAAGTTACTCAACCGTGAGTTCAAACCGACCTCGGTGGCTGCGGAGTTGGGCACAAAAAGAGACCGCATAATTCGCCAATTAACCGGCAACAACGACCCTTACAAGTACAGTAAAAAACTTGCCAACGCAAAAGCGCTCAAGATGTTGCCGCAAGCCAAAAAGTTTGTGCAGTCTGCCCTAAATCAGCAGGAGCGTTTCAAGAAAGCGTGCCTTTGCGCTATCGTGGGTAACATCATGGAGTTCGACATTCCAGGTCATCGGTTTACGCTTAAAGATTTGGCCGGCTGCATTCGACAAGCATCCAAGGACCTCTTCATAGATGACATCGATCAAACGTATGGGTTAGCCAAGAAAGCCAACAACGTATTGTACTTGGCGGATAACGCTGGTGAGATAGTTTTTGACGCTCTGATGGTCGAACAACTAAAAAACATGGGCTTAAAAGTCACCTTTGCTGTCAAGGGCGGACCAGTAATAAACGATGCTACAATGGAAGATGTTGAAATCTCCAACATCGACAAACTTGCAGACGAGGTCATAACCACAGGCTGCGATGCAGTGGGCTTGCAGAAAAAAGAAGTTTCCGCCGACTTCTTAAAAGTCTATGACGCTGCAGAGCTTGTTTTTGCCAAGGGCATGGGGTATGCCGAAACCCTCACCGAGTACAAGACAACCAAACCGCACCTGCTTATGTTCCGCACTAAATGTGTACCCGTAGCCAACTATTTTTGTGCTCCCAGGGATAAGAACATCGCGAAGTTGATGACATAGCATGAAGTTGCCCTCAATAGCCTACCCCAAAGAAGCGCTTTCGCGTTTTGACGAGGTTATGGCGAAAGAGTGGCTAATAACAAACGGGTTGGGAAGTTACGCCTCCTCAACCGTACTGGGCATTAACACACGGAAGTATCATGGGTTGCTCGTGGCAGCTTTGAATCCGCCTGGAGACCGCACGGTATGCCTTGTGAAACTGGATGAAGACCTGTTGGTCGGCGGTAGTGTTTTTCGGTTGGGATCCAACGAGTTTATCGATAGTATCTATCCTGATGGTTACAGGTTGATTGAGCAGTTTTCAGTGGATCCCCATCCAACATACGTCTATGAAGCTGGCAACGTGCGTTTGGTCAAAACTATTTTTTTGATAAACAACAAAAATGCTGTAGCAGTAGTTTACCGTGTCCAAAATAGAAACCCCTTCGACATTAAAGTCAGGCTCTATCCCCTCTTGACCTGCAGGCACTTTCATACAGTTGTTGACCGATTTCGATTTCCATTCAAGTTCACACAAGCGAGCTACAGCAAAGAATTCCAAGTCATGTTCCAGAGTCCTAAAGCCACGGTCGTTTGCCGATCGACTGACGGTTTATTTCGGGAAGGCTTGAATTGGGTTGACCGTTTGTATTTCCGCGAGGAAACCTTGCGTGGAGAAAGCAACGTTGATGATTGCTTTCAACCCGGCTTCTTTGACGTGCGTGTACCAGCTGGAGGCAGAAACGAGTTTGCAATAACATGTGCCGTAAACCACGCGGAGGAGATGGCAAAGCAAACATTAGACGGTGTTGGCAGCACAATAAGAGAAATCCATGCTGCCTATGTTGCCGAACAGGGACGACTTGAAGATTTGTTAGCTAAATTTTACCACGACCATCCAGGGGTGCCCATGAGCGATTGGTTGAATTGGGTTTTGTTGTCTGCAGATTCATTTATGGTGAAAAGTGCTGCAGGCCGAAAAGCCGTGATAGCTGGCTATTTCTGGTTTGAAACCTGGGGCAGAGACACCTTTATTTCGTTGCCTGGGCTGATGCTCGTTAACGGTCACTTTGCCGATGCTAAGGATGTCCTGCAGAACTTTGTGCAATATTGCAAAGGTGGTTTGATTCCCAATTTTGTCGCTGACGAAACTGGGTTGCCGGTTTACAACACAGTTGACGGCACGCTCTGGTACGTTAACGCTGTTTTACAATACGTAAAATACACGGGCGACCTAGCGTTTGTTAGGGCTGAATTGTGGGATAGGTTGCAGGCGATAGTGGAAAACCATAGAAAAGGAACCCAATTTGGCATCCGACTAGACGACGATGGCTTGCTTAAGCATGGACCGGGCCTCACTTGGATGGACGCGGTCGTGGATGGCGAAATGATTACTCCAAGAGCAGGCAAAGCCGTGGAGATTCAAGCTTTATGGTATAATGCGTTGAGAACCATGGTGTTGCTCGCCAACAAGTTCGGTGAATTAGACTTGGCTAAGGATTATGCTGCTATGGCAGACCAAACCATGCGTACCTTCAACGAGAAATATTGGAATGCATCCAAACGGTGTCTTTACGATGTTTTGGATCCAGACGGCGTCGATGCATCCGTGCGTCCAAATCAAGTATTCGCTGTTTCGCTGGATTACACTATGCTGAATGGAGAAAAAAGCCGTGATGTAGTTAAAGCGGTAAAGCAAGAGTTACTGACACCTTTTGGGTTGCGCACGCTGTCGGTGGATGACCCTAAGTTTGTAGCTAAATGTCAGGGCGACCGACGCAGTCGAGACGTCGCATACCATAATGGAACGATTTGGCCTTGGTTGCTTGGGCCATACGTAACCGCATACCTAAAAGTTAACGATTATAGCGCCGAATCCCGCCAAGAAATGCTAAAGGAGCTTGTTCTGCCCTTCTTCTCTGTCGGAATTCATCAGGATGGGTTGGGAACGATAAGTGAAATTTACGATTGTGAACCGCCCAATGCGCCCAGAGGATGCATAGCTCAGGCGTGGAGCATTGCCGAGCCCTTACGCGCATACATCGAAGACATTCTACTGATTAAGCCAAAATTTGCCTGATAAGATATTTTAATGGATGATTTTTCTGAAGCTTTCTGCAGCGATTTCAGGTTGCACTGTGTTGATGTAGATGCCTGTGCTTTTCTCAAAGCCAGCCCACGTCGCCAGTTTAGGGTACACTTCTAAGTGCCAGTGATAGCAGTCTTTAGCCTCATTGCCGATGACCTGGTGAAAGCCATAGTTGTAGGGTGGGTCGTTGACTAGATTTTTGAGGGCTTTGAGGCTTGCTTGAAGTGTCTCGGCGAATCCTTTGATTTCGGAGGAAGTTAAGGCTGAGATGTTTTGGACGTGTTTTTTGGGAATTATATGGAATTCCAAGGGGTTTATGCTGGCGTAGGGTGTAGTGACCAAGAAGTGGTCGTTTTCCATAACGAACCGTGGACCGTTTGCTTCTTTTTTGATTAAGTTGCAGAAAAAGCATGAACCGTGATGGTCGTAGTATTCTTTGCTGGCTTTCTGTTCCTCTTGGATGGTCGTGGCAACGATTGGGGTAGCGATGATTTGGCTGTGCGCATGAGATAGTGAGGCCCCTGCGTCCAATCCGTAATTGCGAAAAATCGAAATAAACTTTACATATGGTTTTGTTGATAGTTCTCGATACCTATCGACGTAGGCGTTTATGAGCAGTTCCAGTTGAGGCAGCTTGGCGTCAGCGGGGTCTTCATCGTGGTTTGGCGATTCAATTAAAACCTCGTGGTGTCCAACCGCGTAGCCGAAAACTTCGTTGATTAGTATTTTCTTTGTGTCTTCTGATTGTTTGGGCGGTGAGAAAGCAGAATAGAGGTTAGGTATGTCACGGATAAGCCAGTTTTTGGGACGCTCGCCCACGGGTGGATCTTGGCTCTTTATTATTTCGCCGTTCTCCTTGAGATATAGCATTAGCGCTGGTGGTGTCATGTGTTCGTTACCTACACATAAGGGGCAAATGGCTGTTTTGGCGGTTTCTGGTTTGGGTTTTGCAAAATCTGTGGGTCGGCGACTGCGTTCAGTGGCGATTACCACCCAGCGGTCAAGTAAGTAATCTTTTCTTAGCTCATTATAGGGCATAGTTCTCAAAACAAGAGGTGTGCTGAAGGATTTTAGCGTTTCTAAAAAGTTCAGACCGCTTTGCCACGACCATACTATCTGCCTCTTATATGGTCGTAGTAAATGCTCGGGATCAGAAAGCCAATGTTAGGTCCGAGGATTTGCAAGATTTTATATGTTATTTTGACGGTAGTTTGATTAATTTGCTAACTCGCGGGAAAGTGATTATGCAATCTGTCTCAAAACTATCTTTAAGTCGTTTAAAAAAGGCGCTGAACAAGTGGCGAGTAGCCTTTCTCATTTTTGCGGTAGCCTATGCTGCTATAACCTTTCTAACCCTAACCACGACGCCCATCGAGTGGGATGAGGTTGCACATCTAAACGGCGGCTCTTTCCTGCTATGGGGAGAATACCAATTGTTTACCCGAAGTGCATTCTACCCGCCGCTTCTAGACTGCATAACCTTTCTCTCGTTCAAGGTCTTTGGCGTATCATTGCTTGCTGCTCGCCTCGTTCCCTTGGCTTTCTCAATTCTCTCCCTTTGGGCAGTGTTCGAATTAGCCAATACCCTCTATGATGGCAAAGCAGGTTTATTATCAGCTGTCTTGCTGGCGATTATGCCTGGGTTTTTTTGGGTCTCACGCCTAGCACTCTTAGAAACCATGCTGATCTTCTTCGTAACATTAGCACTCCTTTTCTTCTACAAGTGGCTTCTGAACCGCCAAGACAGATGGTTGGTTCTAACAGGAATTGCTGTCGGCTTAGGTTTCTTAACCAAGTACCAAATGGTCGTGGCATTCATCATAATGCTGTTGAGCGCAATTTTTTTGGCTCGAAAGCAGCTAAAGCTAACCCTAAAAAAATTCTCTATAGCCATCGGCACGGCGTTTTTAGTTACTCTTCCATGGATTGTTATCGCTTATGAGACTTATGCAGACTTGTTCATCAGCGAATGGTTGTATGCCCTGCAATTCGGCAACCCTGAACGTACAATCTACAGCGATCGCTATCCTGCGCCAATCTTCTATTTTATAGAGATGACTTGGCCCTACAGCGACATTCACCCCATCTCCATTTTTCTCTATATTGCTGGTCTGTTGGGTTTAGGTTTTCTTGCATGGCGGAGAAGAAGGCAAGATAAATACGTGCTGATTTGGTTTGTAACCATATTCATCTTTTTCACCATAATCGCCAACAAGCAATGGCGTTACGTACTTACGCTGTTTCCAGCCCTTGCCATTTCAGCCGCCGTTCTCATCCTACACTTGTTCGACAGAGCCAAAGGCAGCTGGAAATTAAGCAGTTCAATAAAGAAGAAGCGAACTGCAAAAATCGCTGCAGGTTTGCTGATTGTCTGTGTGGCTGGTGCTATACTCTACAGTATAAACGACGCTTACTATGGGCTGAAGAAATACCAGATACAAATTGACATCCAAGGTGCAACCGACTACGCCATAGCCCGTATGAATGGCAACGAGTCCATTATTGTTCTCTGTCCCTTCAACTTTTTTAGCCGCGATATGGTTCGTTTTTACCTCTGGGCTGACGGAGACAACACTATCAGAGTATACCAATACCCCCGCCAACCCGTCGATACCTACACGCCACACTTTAACATAACGGAACTTATAGAATTATGTAAGCGTCACAACGTCAAGTATGTGTTCACCTACGAATTAGGCGGCACAGTCCCATACTTTAACACGACACTCAACCTTCAACAAATCTACGAGCAACTCTACGCTTCCGGCAATTTTAGCCACATCTCAGACGAAGCAACATTCGGTGCCAACCCCAGAAGAATCTTCGTCCTAACATTCATCGGCTAACATTGCATTCAGAATCACAAAAAACCACTATCCGAGACAAAAATCGCATCTTGGCATACGGTTTCATATACATCTTTAAATAAGGGGCTATTTAGCCTGAGCTTCAACCATGCCTAACCGTATCATGGGCTTTTAAGGTTTCAAAGGCACACAACGAGGGTAAAAATATATATCCCTTAACTATGTCTCTTACTTTTCAAATCTATAATCCTTAGGCGAAATTATGGATTTAACACAAAAAATCCTCGAGCTCAAAAAAGAAAAGAAAGCAGTCATCTTAGCCCATAATTATCTGCGCCCCGAAATACAAGATATAGCTGATTACATCGGCGACAGCATCGAACTCAGCCGCAAAGCTGTAGAAGAAAAGGATGCCAAGATGATAGTTTTCTCCGCAGTGGATTTCATGGCTGAATCCGCAGCAATCCTTAACCCAACCAAAAAAGTTCTTCTGCCCTGTTTAGGTGCACGCTGTCCGATGGCACAGATGCTTACAGTTGACGAGATTAAACGCGCTAAAAAACAGTACCCTAACGCTCCAGTTGTGCTATACGTTAACACACTAGCCGTATGCAAAGCCGAATGCGACGTTTGCTGCACCAGCGCCAACGCTGTAGAAGTCATAAAATCTCTCAACGCGGAAACAGTCCTGTTCGGACCAGACAGCAACCTCGCCGCCTACGCCCAAGATAAAACAGGCAAAAAAATAATCCCCATCCCAGAAAACGGTTTCTGCCCAACCCACCTCTTATTCCAACCAGAAGACGTTCAAGTCCTAAAAATGAAGCACCCCAACGCCACTGTCATGGTGCATCCCGAATGCAGTTCAGACATGCGCAAAGTCGCCGACTTTATAGGCAGCACTTCAAAGATGTGCCGCTACGCCAAAGAATCGCCCTCAAAACAATTCATAGTGGGCACAGAAGAAGGCATCCTACACCGCCTACGCAAAGAAAATCCAGATAAAGAATTCTATTTGGCTTACGAGGGAGCAATCTGCCCCAACATGAAACTCACCACGCTCGAACGCCTCTATGCTTCGCTAAAAGAAGAGAAGAACGTTGTTAGAGTCCCGCAAGCCGTTGCCAACAAAGCCCGAGCATCGCTGGAGCGCATGTTTGAGGTTAAAAGCTAAACTGAAACAATCGTTGATTTGAGTATTTTTACTCCTCTTCTTGTTGCTAATTCATCGCTTAGGTGCCGTATTTCTGAGCCTTTGCCTTTTACCGCTATTACTTCAAGACAATCGTGCTCGCCAAGGTGAATGTGCATGGTAGAGGAGATAAGGTCGGTGTGGTGGTGCTGAGAATCGGTTAGCTCGCTTTCGAGTCCACGAGTCTCATGATCGTATACCATCAATATGACGCCTGTTTGGTTTGCATCCTCATCTTTCATCCACTTACGCTCAGAAACGTATAATCTGACTGCGTCTTGGATGGCTTTGCTACGGCTTTCATAACCCATCCTGTTTATGATTTCATCGAAGTCTTTGAGGAGATCCGGAGGAAACGTGACGCCTACACGGACAATTTTTGACATGGTGGTCACGGGGTAAAAGTTGGCGATTGTGCCTAAAAGCTTTTATATTTTCAAGTAACACCAAAATCATAAAACGTGTTACTAAAGTACATCTTTGACGGATTAATCCTCAACAACACCTCAATAACGTTAGCCATAGTCATATGGATGGGGTCCATCGGTTTTCTGGTATGGCCATGGAAAAACAAACCTACAACCGCTCAATCACCGCCCTCTTAGCAGTATCGAAAACAATAACTTACCCTAAAGTCCGACGTACAATAAATCGTTGCTCGCTGCAGTAGCCCCCTCCCCCCTTTATAATAAATCAATCAAAAAAAGCTCTAGCAATCCTTTGTAACTTCTTTTTAGTTTGAAAAGCTTTTATCCATCACAAAGTAATCTTGGGGTGATGTCAGGCAAAGACTTCTTCACCAATCGCTATGAACAATTAGGATGGAAATTTCGCGAGGTTTCCTTGCGGCAAGCCATCCGCATCAACCACTCCAATGCCGAAGAGAAAAACCTCGTAGGTAGGCTAGAGCGCTCAGGGGTTTACCTTGAAAAGATTCCCTTCCTTGAGTTTGGCTATTGGGTAGTAAACTCCAAGGTTTCTGCTGGCGCAACCGCCGAATACCTTTTAGGACTCTATTCAATTCAAGAAGCCGCCGCACAAATCCCCGCAACCCTCTTCTCTGCCCTTAGAGGAAAAAGAGTGCTTGATGCAGCGGCTGCTCCGGGCGGCAAAACCGTGCAACTTGCTGATTTGATGGAAAACTCTGGTGCAATAGCTGCATTGGATGTAGATAAGCGGCGTTTGAACGCTCTCTCAAACCATTTGGAACGTTGCCATGTCAGCAACACGGTTACTTTTCTGCTTGATGCACGGCAGGCAAAGCGGCTGAACGTGTCTTTTGAGCGGATTCTCCTCGACGTACCATGCTCTGGGAACTTTGCGGCAGACAAGGAGTGGTTTAGGCATCGGACAATGCAAGATATTGAACGCAATGCACGTCTGCACAGACAGATTCTAGCTGCAGTTACAGAGTGCCTCATAGAAGGTGGTGAAATAGTCTATTCAACTTGTTCGCTTGAGCCTGAAGAAGACGAACTAAACATTGATTGGGCAATACACAACTTGCCCTTGCAAACCCAAGAAATCAACGGGTATGGTCAAAACGGCTTGACAAAAATCTTCGAAAAAGACCTCGACTCCTCGGTAGCATATTGCAAGCGGATTTGGCCAGGAGAAACCCAAGGCTTTTTTGTCTGCAAACTCAAAAAAAGGAGCATAAAAACGTGAAGGCGAAAGCAATCACAAGGTTTGCTTCTCAATTTGGAGTCGATATTGCTTTGAACCCTGATTTGTTAGTTGAGAAGGGTGGCCGCTACTTCTTAGTAAACGCTACACTTAAGCCTCTGCTTAGCCATGAATTCTATTTCGCTGGGGTTTATCTGGGCAAAGCTAAAGGAGGCAAGTTTTTCCCAAGCTTTAACCTTTTGAACATACTTGCAAAGCAAGAGGCTAGTCGCATCGTTGTTGACGCAAAGGCGGCATGGCTATTCATTTGCGGAAGGGACATTTTGCGTAAGAGCATTATACGAGTATACGGTTCAGGCAGGAAAAAAATGAACGTTTTGGTACTTAACGAGTTTAGCGAATGTTTAGGTTTTGGTAGAATTGTTGGAAACCTGAGCGATGCAGCCGCGCCAAACGAAATTGCAGTGAGAAACGTCTTAGACGTCGGTGATTTTTTACGAAGAGAGCGGTAATGGATAAAAATTTGGTTATATGACTAGTAAAAATGCTTTTTTTAGCGTTTTTTTATCGCCGCTTAGCTTAGTGAGCTTTGATACGTTATTTCAGCGATTTAACCACTTATTGAACATTTATTCATGCAGTTAGAGCGATAAACTTATATATGTTTATGTTTAATCTGATTTGCATAACATATGAAAAGCTGAAAACGCAATAACCACAAGGAGTGTAAAAAAGTGAAAAATTATAAAAATGCGGTCTGGAAAGAAAGCGTAACCAAAGTTGTCCAACAAATCCAAGAACAAGAAATCAAATTCGTCAGGCTTCAATTTACCGACATCAACGGTATGCTTAAGAATTTAGCTGTCAGTTCAAAGAATATTGAATCAATGTTTGAGAACGGTCAACCCTTCGACGGTTCATCGATCACTGGATACCGACCCATCGAAGAATCCGACATGGTTCTACAACCCGACCCAACAACGTTCGCTGTGTTACCATGGCGTCCAAAAGAAAAATCATCCTGCAGATTAATCTGCGACGTATACACGCCACAGAACAAACGTTTTGAAGGAGACCCAAGATACATCCTTGAAAGAGCCATCAAAAAAGCCGCCGACGCTGGCTACACGTACGTTTGTGCTCCCGAACTTGAATTTTTCATAGTCAAGGAGAGCGAAAACGGCGGATTGCCCACACCGATTGACTTAGCAGGGTACTTCGATTCCCATCCTGGCGATTTAACCGATGACTTGCGCCGAGACATCTGTGATATGGCCGAAGCGTTCGGTATAGAGATAGAAATTAGCCACCACGAAGTTGCCCTTGGACAGAACGAAATCGACTTCAAGTATGGTGAGGCTTTAGAGACAGCGGATAAAGCAATAACTATGAAGATGTGCGGCAAAGTCGTTGCTGCAAGAGCTGGCTACGTTACCACTTACATGCCTAAACCCTTCCAAGGCATCAACGGCAGCGGTATGCACACCCACCAAAGCCTCTGGAACAAGGAAGTAACAGAAAACCTCTTCTACGCAAACGATGAGAAAAACGGTTACCTATCAGACATTGCAAGAAACTTCATCGGCGGACAGCTTGCTCACGGCCGAAAAATGGCAGCTGTGCTAAACTCATGGCCAAACAGTTACAAACGACTCGTTCCAGGCTACGAAGCCCCGGTGTACCTTGCATGGGCACACAAAAACCGTTCACCTCTCATCCGTGTGCCAAACTTCGGCGGCAGAAAAAACGCAGCAAGATGCGAAATTCGGTGTCCTGACGGCGCTGGAAACCCATACCTTCAATTCGCAGTGCTCTTAGCAACTGGTTTAGACGGCATCAAGAACAAGATTGACCCAGGCGAAGCAGTTGAACTAAACGTTTACCACATGAGCTATGAAGAACGCAAAGAACGAGGAATCATTTCACTGCCTGAATCGTTAAAAGAAGCATTAGATGAACTTGAAACCAGCGACTTAATGCGTGAAACGCTGGGTCCAGTCACGTTTGAGAACTTCCTCAAAGAGAAACGCCACGAATGGGACCTGTACAGAACGCAGGTTACCGAGTGGGAAGTCAACCGCTACATCAAACGACTCTAAGCCTTTCTTAGGCTACAACAAACTTTTTTTCTTTTTTTATACTACTTTTAGGGTTTGTATGCTTCTACCTCAAGCCGCATCATGCCAACATGAACCACGCCTGCAGCGTCGGCTGGGTGCCGCTCAAGGTAACGGTTAACGATCAAGTCCACTAACTTCGGCTTAATGTCGATTGGTAGTCGGTCGGTGAAAGGCAGCCACGTGGTGCGTATCCATCCAGCTAAGCCTTCTTTGCCTTTGAACTGCATATCTTTGGGGAAAAGCTCTGCTCGCAGCGGAACTAGCCCCGCCTGCTTTAGAAACGCATTGTATTCTTCGGGGTCGTAGAAGCCATAAGGAAACGCCATACCGCTTAAGTAACTTTTCCAAGGTTCTGCTACAGCCAGCTCGTCTATGATGCTGAGTACGTCTTTGGCATTGCCTTTTCCTGCCATCTGAAACAGCAGCCTACCGCCTGACTTGAGGCTTTTCTGGATACCGCTGAGTACGGCATTTTGGTTGACAATCCAATGGAGCGCTGCGTTGGAGAACGCTCGATCAAACTCCGCTTGGAAAGTTAGCTTCCGAGCATCCATCACCTTAAAAGACAGGTTAGGAAATTTCGCGTTAGGGAAAGTTTTCCGTGCAAGGTTTATCATCTGTTTTGAACTGTCAATACCCAACACGCGTCCATTCGGTAGGTATCTGGCGAGTTCAGCTGTGATTTTGCCATCTCCGCAGCCTATGTCTAGTAGAGTTTCGTTGCCGCTTAGCTTTAGCTTTGGGATAAGTTCTTGTGCCCAAGCGTACTGGTTTGCCGAGTTCTTAGCGTAATCGACGGCATTCCACGAGTAATTAGGCTGAGCCATCTTTGTTTCACCTTGAATAAGCCTTAATTGGCTGGTTATAAAAGTCTCTTGTCTACTTTTTGTATTCTAATACATTTTTTTTCTTGTGCGTTTAGCAGGTCTTGGGATTATGCTATAGATGTCAGTGTTTATTTTCTGAAGTTTGTATCATGTAAGACATATCAAAAGCTCTCTTGCATGCAGGCGGTTGCCTTTGTGAAGTGTAAAGAAATTGAGGAGTTGCCCATGAACAGGAACTAATCGTAATGGCGTTTATTGGAGTTAACCTTTAACTTTCTCGAGCAGCTCACTGATTGGAACTGTGCTTTGCTGTCGGCTCACTAAATCTTTAAGCACAACAGCGCCGTCCTTTAGCTCGCGTTCCCCTACGATGACGGCGAAAGCAACCTTGCGTCTATCTGCGTCTTCCAGCGCCTTACTCGTCTTCCTGCCCATAACCTCAAATTCCACCGTAATGCCGCTGGTTCGCAATTGCTCGGCAATTTTTAATGCAATGGGCTTTAAAGCTTCGGTGATGTACACAACCATGACACGCTTCCCCTTCTTGGCATCAAAGGATGTCTCCTGCATCTGCAAGGCTATAGCAATTCGGTCAATTCCATGAGCGCAGCCTACTGCTGGCGTTGAGTCTCCGCCGAATATTTCAATGAGTCTGTCATAGCGTCCGCCGCCTCCCAATGCAATATCTAGCTCTGGAATGTAGACTTCAAAGATCGTGCCTGTGTAGTATTCTAAGCCTCGAGCGAACGCTGGTTCAACCGTTACTGTGAGGTTTACGCTTTGCGTGACCAGTTCTAGTACTTCCCCAAGGTTTTCAGCAGCTTGCCTTGCCTTTTCGTAATCCGCCAAATAATCCTTGATTTGTTCAACGGTATCTTGCCAACTGTTGCCTTTTATTTCAAGCAAGCCCTTGAGCATCTCGCGGCATTTCTCCGACTCCACTAGCTTGAGTGCTGCCTCGTACTCTTTCTTATCCATCCGCTGCAAGATTGCATTTTGAGTTTTCTCATCTACGTTTTCTTGACTAAGAATCCCGCGAAGAACCCCTATGTGTCCGATTTTAAAGGCGTATCCATGTAGTCCCAAGGACGCCATCAAATGGTTGGTTAAGAGAATAATTTCGGCGTCAGCTTCAGGCTTTGCTGAACCCATGAGTTCATAGTTTGATTGCCAAAACTCCCGGTACCTGCCCCGCTGTGGTTCATCATAGCGGTAAACAGTGCCAACCGAAAAGAGCCTGAGTGGTTTGGGCTCGTTTTTGAAGGCGGTTGTAGCCAACCTTGCAATCGAAGCTGTGAATTCGGGACGTAAAGCAACTTGGCGTTCTCCGAGGTCTTTAAAGATGAACATGCGCTGGCGGATTTCGTCGCCTGATTTAGCGCTCAACAGTTCAAGCGGCTCAACAACAGGTGTTATTACTTCTCTATAACCATAGCGTTCTGCAGTTTCTCGCGCTTTGCGGATTATGCATGTGAAGGCTTGCGCTTCCTCACCGATTAAATCCCGCATTCCCCGGACAGGCTGGAAAGTCGGCATAGCTCAGCTGCTCCTAACTTGCATAAAGATTGTAGGTTGTTCTTTTAAACTCTCGCGTTGCATTCCCATCTTTATTCAAACAATCATTCTAGTGTTTTTGCAATTACAACTTATACCTATCTAAAAAACTCATCGCAATCCATTATTTATGCGTAAATTCCTTGAAACCACCATTTTTTTGAACTTTAACCGCTCAGAATTTGGTTGTTGAGCGTTTTTTTGTAAAGTTATTTAAGGCAATCATAATAATAACCTCTAGCGGTTGAAAATGACAAGGGGCGCCTTGAAGGTAGAGAGGATATGAAAAATAAGATATTTACAATCATTTTAATCGGACTGCTGGTTTTTTCATGCTTGGAGTTGGCTTTAGCAGCTCAAGTTAAATGTCCAACCTGCAAAGGAACAGGAGAAGTTAAGTGCCCTACTTGCAAGGGAACAGGCAGAGTTGGCGATACACAAGAGGTAGCCTGTGATGCCTGCGGCGGAACGGGTATCTTGAAACCACGGGTTTCAGTGATAACTTTTACTGTATCGCAGAGTGAAGGCGTAAGTTATGTAACAGGCACCGTTAAGAACAGGGAAACAGTGGACGTTGAAGGCGCAGTCACTGCATCTGTTGGCGGACACAGCAACTCCACATCAACCATGACGTTTCCAGCAGAATCCGAGACCAGCGTAACTGTTTCAATCGATTACGTCGGCACCTATCAAACTACTCAGCAATTGATGATGAACACCAAGATGTCAGTAACCGGCGTCGAAGAGATTACTTGTCCATACTGCGATGGTACAGGAACCATAGCGCAAGGCGGAGAAATATGCACAAAATGCGATGGCACAGGCTATGTTGTCTGCCAAACATGCGGTGGCACAGGCTATGTGGACAGCGCATTAGTGACTCAATCAAGTGATATCCCGTGGGGAACCATAGGAGCAGCCGTTGCAGTGGTCGTAGTTATAGTAGGCGGTATAGGGATATTTATGGTGATAAAGAAAAGACGAGTGAACGAAAAAACCCTAAGAAGATACTCAACCCGCGAATTCAACGATTGGGTGCTTTCACGCTTGGAAGGCAAAGCAGCCGCCTCTCGAGATACCGCATTAGGCATCGACGGATACTCTGCATCAGGCTATCCCGTTGCCATCAAACAAGCCGACGGCATAGGCATGAACGTCATCGACGCGTTCGCTTCCTCGCTGGCACGGAACAAAACCCGAAACGGAGTAATCGTTGCTTTCAGCTTCGGCAGTGATGCAGTGAGAGGCAAAGTCCGAGCGAAAACCAACTATGGACTCAACATAGAAATGCTAACTGTCGAAGACCTAATCTTCAGTAAACGACCTATCTAAAGCGCATTAAACGGGGAAACGCAGTTCCCCAACAGAGTAATAAACGATTTCGCCACGGCGGTTAATCACCGCCAAAACCAATTCTTTCTTTTGACTCTGACTCTTCTGTAGTACACCAGCTAAATCTGCTATGGGTAGCGGTTTGCCTTCCTGAACGCCCAAAATCAGGTAAGGCGCTGTATCCTTGCCGTATGCCCCTCGCTCGTAAACGCGGAAGTCGATGCCACTGCCGAATCCTTCTCGAACAACGTAGCCTCGGCTGCGGAGGTCCCGATAAACCAAATAGTTAACCCATGCATTCTCATCTTTGGCTTCATAATGATGGAGGAGACTTTGGAAATCAACCACTGAACCCCCAGTGTCTTTTACTTCGAGCATCCCTTTATCCTGAAGGTAGAGAGCCTCGTAGAATGTTAAGGTGGAAATTCGGTCTTCAACCGTTCCGTAACCTCGGGATAAGAGTGCATCAACGCTACCCTGTTCAGTCACCTTAATTCCTTCTTCGGTGAGGGTGCCGTTTGTTCTAAATTCTGCCGCAACAGTCCTCTTTGCATCACTCATAATTAAATCAACTGCACCATTTCAGATTAATCGTATTCTTAAGATTTTTGTTGAAAAATCAGATGCTTGCGATGTCCGCTGAAGGGGGCACGGGCACGACGGTTATCTTGATTACGCTTGAGGCTTCTGTTTTGTAAGCGTAGGTGTTTTGGTAACGTGCATCTATCGCCTGTGTCTTAAACAGGTAAGCGGCTTTATTCCTAACGTCTCCGATGGCTGAACTTTTGGCTGCAACGTTGCCAGAAACCGTTATCGCTGTTTTCAACTCTATTATACCACTTTTAATTACAAACATGGAGGGAACGATGCCGAAAGCAAGTGCATTGCCCTTTATCGTCTGATCCACGTCTTTGCCGTCAACCTTCTTCTTGTAGCTTATGACCACTTCGGTATTCGCTAATTCCTTAATGGAATCAACAAACGCTTGGTTTGCTTGAGTTTGGGCGGAAACAAGGGAAACCAGAACGTCCCTAATTATCTCGTCGAGAGTTGCGTTCTGCTCCACGGACATAACATACCCGCTTAAACTTGTCGTTTGGTTACTTCAGTTACGGCTTGAGCTGAATTCACCATCGTCTTGACGTCCTCAATCGTCAACGTATAGCGAGCTGGCAACTTGACTCTCTTGCTCACGATAGCCTCATTTAAGACTTTGTAAAGTGTCTCTGGGTCAGCTTGGGCTAGTTTTTCTTTGGAATCTATTTTTGCGGCTACAACAAGCAGTTCTGCAGTTTGCTCGTCAACGCCTTCCACGCCTGCAATTTCACCTTTCACCATGAGTTTTGCCATGCTTACGAATTCTTCAGCCTTCGCCTTTGGAATACCTGCGTCGATTATTTTTTGAGTTGGAGCAACTGCAAGATCGGCTACTGTTTCGATGCCAACCTTCCTTAACCTTTCACCGAGCACTAACCCAATACCCTGAATGGCTTCAACCGGCTTTATTCCTGCTCCCGTTGGGGCGGTTGGACTAACAGTCAATGGTATTGGCTTTAAGGTTATGTTAACCGAACTCAGTATGTTGGGGTCTATAGCGCCTGGTTGGGTAGGCAAGACTAACATGGCTTTGTCCGCTTCCTGAGTTACAACGGCCTTGAGTTGAATGTTGAAATCTGAAAGTACAAAAGTTGTCGGTTTGGTTTCAGCCATCGCAATATCATGCACCCTGACGAGGTCTTTTTGGATCGATGATATAAGAGTACTTGGGCTGATCCGTTTCGCGAAATCAACCGCAGAAACGGTTGTAGATAATTTAACTTCTTTATTTGCATCTTCACTCATTTCGTCTTACCCCTTAGGTTTTAATTTAAACTCTAAGTTCAATAAGCTTTCTCCTGTAGGGCCATACAGGTTGGAAACGGTTGCGTTGGAGGGTGCGACTGTGAGAGTATCTGTGTAGTTAAATGTGCATCTTACTTGCAGGTTGATTTTGGGGGCGATAAACACGTTGGATTGCCCCTCAGTGATACTAATCGCTTCGTTTACCCCTTGGTTGACTGATGCCAGCAAACTTGAAACGAAAGAAAAAAAAGTGATAGAGGGTTGCACTGTTAATCCGCCGGGATTTTTGGTGGTGCATCTTGAGCTATTTTTTCTATTGCCTTCATTAGTGGTTCTGGTGGAGGAGCAGGTGCAACTTTGATTTCGATGTAACTCGATGCTTCAACAGAATAAGAGTACTTGCTTGAGTATTTAGCGTCGACAGATGCTGAATAGAATAACCAGCCGCCTTTAGCCTTCACGGAAACCTCGGCTTGCGATGACCGCTGCATCGTAATGACCATCTTTATTTGTATCGTTCCCGTCTGAATTTGGAGAAGAGTTGGCAGAATTCCGAAGGCTAATGCATTGCCGCTGATTGTTCGCTCTTCTTCACCTGTTCCCGTTGCTTTTTTATACTTAATTTCGACTGTGGTGCCTGCCAGTTGTTCTACGCCTTCGATGAAAGAGGTGTTTGCTTCGTCCTGCGCTGCAACCATTGCCAGCAAAAGCTTCTGAACCATCTGATCGAAAGGTACGCTAGCTAGCTCAGTTCCTATACTTAGAGCTGAAGACATTTTTATGCCTCACTTAATCTACTGTAGCATTCTTGATATTTAAGTTTTAAGACATTCAATAAAAACCTCGTCACTTGATAAACAAGACAACAACATATTCAGAAAAAATGTTCATTCTAAAGGTTGCTTTGAATCAAAAAAGTAGCGGTTAAGCTCAAGATTTACAAATTGATTGGGTTCAAGGATTAGCCGCATGACGATTGCTTTTAGGTAAGGAGGCATTGTAGGATACTTTTCCAACCCTGAGTTTGGAACGTTAAAGGTTACTTCCATTTGTGAACCAGTTTTTTTCACTTGGCTATCTTGGCTTTTCTTGTATGCTTCAAGCCTTTGTTTGAGGTTGACATCTTTAGCAAGAAGGTTAACGTATGCTAGTCTTTCTGGGCTGAAGTAGAATTCGCTTGTGGCGTTGAAGAATTCGATCAGCCAGTTGTAGTCGTCAACCGTTGGTTTTAAAGCAGTAAGGAGGAGTCTTAGTATTTCTTGAAATCCTGCAGTCGTGAATTCTTTGAACACGCCTAAATAATTCGCGGGGTAACTTCTGTTGGTTTTCGCTTGTTGGCTGAAGAAACGCATAATTGCCATAGCAGTACCCTCGGAATCCAAGCGTTCGATACAACAGCCTTGGTTAGCAAACGTTTTCAGCGTGGTGTACACTGAATCGTCTTTGTCGTTGGCACAGTTGCCGATAACCAGTAAGGCATAAGCAAGCTTATCGTTTTTCTTAGCAGGGACTGCGAGCAACGTTTGCATCTTAGCGAAACTCTGGTATTCATGGAAAGACGTTAAAGCAACTGCGCCCATAGTTGAAACTGAAAAATGTGCATATCGCCCAACTTTTGAAGCTTCAATAAGCCCTAACTTTGAGAGTTTACGTAAAATAAGCAAGATGGCGTTTTTTGTCAGACCAGTCTTTTCCGAAAGCTGCAGGGCAGTTGAGTGGTTTTGGGCGATTAAGTAAAGGATGGTTAATCGTTTTTGCGCAGCATCCTTTTTTCTTTCATTTGTTCCGTTGAGGTTAAGGTCAGGGAAAAGCGCCAAAACTTCTGGATCTACATTATTGGTTAAGGTTTTGTAGTTTACGGCAGGTTTTCTTCTTCTTTTATTTTTCATGTTACCGCTAGCCTTAAGGTACTATTATGTTCTTTTTTTGAGTTTGTTGAAATCTTTGGGGTAGAAAACTTGGCTCTCGCAGATAATTGCTGAGACGTATTTGAGGGGTGTAATGTCGAATGCTGGGTTGAAAACATCGATGCCGTCGGGTGCGATTTGGCAAGAACAAATGTGGGTGACCTCTTCTGGTTTGCGTTCTTCGATGATCACGTCGGAGGCTTTATGCTCTAAGTCAAAAGTTGACGTTGGAGCTGCAACGTAGAAGGGTATGCCATGTTCATGGGCGAGCACAGCCACCGAGAACGTGCCAATCTTGTTAACTACTGCATCTTGG
This sequence comes from Candidatus Bathyarchaeota archaeon, assembly GCA_026014665.1. GTDB lineage: Archaea > Thermoproteota > Bathyarchaeia > Bathyarchaeales > Bathycorpusculaceae > Bathycorpusculum. The sequence goes on along the minus strand of JAOZHX010000022.1, from coordinate 211,337 downwards.
ACTATGCGGTCGGCGCCAACAATGACCTTGTTCACTAAGCCTTTATGCATAATCCAGCCTGCCATGTTATCTGTAATCAAAGTGACGGGTATCCCTTCTCGTCTTAGCTCGTATGCAGTCAACCGCGCTCCTTGCAGAAGCGGGCGTGTTTCATCGGCGATGACTTTGATGTTTTTGCCTTCTTCCCAAGCTGTTCGGATGACGCCTAAGGCTGTTCCGTATTCAACGGTTGCTAATTCGCCTGCGTTGCAGTGAGTGAGTATGGTGTCGCCGTCTTTGATGAGAATTGAGCCGTTTTTCCCTATTGCACGGTTTTGAGCTGCGTCTTCGTCAGCTATCTTTTCTGCTTCAGCAATAACTTCTGCTCTAATTTTATCGACGCCGCCTTGAACGGTTCGTGCTTTACTTAAGACGCGATCAACACCCCAGAATAAGTTCACTGCAGTTGGTCTTTGCCGCTTAATTACGGTGCCCGCTGCCTCTAACTCTGCTAGGAATTTTTCTCGTGTTTTAGCATTCGAATGGTAAGCTGCCAACGCCACGGCAAAACCTGCGGCAGCACCCAAAAGCGGGGCGCCTCTGACGCGGAGGGTTTTTATGGCTTCCGCCATTTGATCAACCGTTTTAATTTCTAAGGTTACTTCTTGTAACGGTAATTTGGTTTGGTCAGGGGTGATAACGGTGCCATTTTGCCACTTAATCATCCGCATCTTACATGCCTCGATGGATCGGTTTAATTGGAGGTGTCAAAGGGCGATTTGAGTTGCGTGACGACTTCGACAGGGGAGTCTTCACCCGATTTGAGGCGTTTCTTCCATTCTTCACCTACAGCGATAAGAGAGAATATCCCTGAAACCTCTGCTTTAGATTTCTTAACGAGGTTGACAAGTGCTTCTTGGGTTTCTCCGCTCTTAATCATGTCATCCACAACTAGCACGCTGTCACGTTTCTTGATGCATTCCTTGGGAATGTATAATGTGACTGTTACGCCTGAATCACGACCCAAAATGTAGGTCTCTTCAAGGAAGGCTTTGACGCCGACTTCCTTGTTACGCTTAGCCACAATCAGGTTTACTCCAAGTGCGTTTGCAACCATCGTGGCTAATGGTATGCCGTCGGTGGCTGCGGTTAAGATTTTTGTTACGCGTTTGCCTGCAAAATTGGCGAGTGCATAGTTGGCAGCCTGCTGAAGGATGTTGTAGTCACCCACGATTTCAGTGTTATCGAAGTATCCAATATCGTCGAATTTTATTCGACTACGCAATTCTGCTTCTAACCCGACAAGCTTAGTTAAGACACGCCAGAGCTGTTTAGCTCGGCTGGTGTTTGGCAGGACATGGCCTTTAGCGTATCGGCTTAATACCGTGACGGGTAAGCCTGTTTTTGTTGCTAATTCGCGGTAGGTGATGTTTCGCTTGTATTTTGCTGTCCTGAGAAGCTCTATGGTCATTAATCGAAGTTTAAGATCTTCTGCGTGAGTGCTCAATTCGTCTTTTCTCCTTTTTAACTTATAAATGTTAATTAATGTATAGTCTATTCATTATTATAGCTTGACATTTATAACTTTCCGTTAAAATTTGCAATGGACATAAAGCAAGTAACCCTTAGTCTGATTTTAATATTTAACGAAATATACTTTACTGTCTTTTTTGAATGCACGCAACAATTCACAGTGGCGTAGGACCGCAAACTCCCGCTCTAAACTTTCAGGTGTCAGATGCAATGTTGACATGAGTTCATCTTTGCTTATTTCTCCTCGGTGAACCACTGTATCATAGATTAATTTTTGCATTTGCGATAAACCGTCCGTTCCCTTTTGCCCAAGTTGCTTTCGGATGGAGAGCGTTGATGACACTGCTAGGGGGTCGCAGGCTTTCGGTGGGTTGAGGAGGTCAAAACAGCAATCTTCGCAAAGGACTTTGCCCTCTAAATTGGTCGCTTGGCTTTCTGGAATGTTTGCACCACAACGTTGACATCGCAACATATTTTTCCTTCCCGCAGCAACGATTAATCGGTTCTGGAAAATATAGGTTTTTAAATCCATCGCGTCGTCTATAAGGGTAATTGGGTGATTTGGATGCAGCGGCTCCAGCGACTATTCATAATTGCACTCTTCGGCGCTGTAATCTTTGTTGCGAACGTGTTCTTGCCGCCTCCCATAAACTACCTCATGATTGTAGTGCAAGCCGTACTGCTGGCGTTGAGCGGGTTGTTTGTGCGAAAAATCGGCGCCATGTACGTGGGTGCAGTCGGCGGACTCCTAACGGCGCTTGCCAGCCCAGCGTTGGGTCCATTCACATTCTTTTTTGCTTTCCTATTCGGCGTATTCGTGGATTCATTCCTGCTTGCATTTAAAATCAAAGGTTCACGAGAAGGCGTAAACAGAAACCGACTGGTGGTAGCTATGGCTCTTGCAACCTTATTGATTGCTGTAGCGAGCTACTCAGCGTTCGCTATTCTTCCCCAATTCACCGACCTTGCGCATAGCACTTCATATTTGAGCTTGTTTGTGCATCGTAGTCCCATGCTGGATGCACTTGTCCTCTTTTTGGGTCCAGCAACGGGTGCAACAGCAGGGTATGCCGCGGCATATTTGTGGAATAAGTATTTGCGGCACATTAGTTTTTAATGCGTTTGCTCCTTGATCTTTTGATCAACAAGCTTGGCAATCATCAAGTTGGAAATAAATACACATTTAGCGCCGAGCAACTCTGCCAATTCAGCAGATTTTTGGTCCTGAGTTACAAGTACCAACCCATGTTTGCCTGCATATTCTGCAACATCCCGGTCTTTGGCGGCTTTTAATCCAGCCTCCTGTGCCGTCACAACTTGATAGCCTAAGGCTTCAAAATATTCTTTTAAGCCAGCGTACATCTCATCAAGGAGAAGCTTCATGCCCCTCTCTTTCTTGCCCATAATATTTAGAGCTTTACCTTGCTGATTAATCGATCAGCAGTAGTGCAAAAGACTCCGGGCTCTTAGCGAAAGGAAACGTAACCAGTATTCCAGCGTTCGCTGCTGTTTTCTTTACGTTTACGCCCACTGCATCTTCCGACCACCGTGCAAGCTCAGGGTGGCGACAAATCTTTGTTTCTATGTTGCATTTTTCGCACAGTTGGCAGTGCCCTGAAATAAATGAGAGTGCTAAACTGTACCCTTCCTTCATGGCAGCTTTCTCCAAATCAACCACGCTCTGCAACATCTTGCGTTTGTCATCCCTCCAAGTCTGCCAAAACTTCGACGCTTGCTCTTTGATTTCTTGTGGGACAGCAGGGTCAGTTTCTGCCACCATCAACTTCGCCAGAACTTCAGGTTCGGCTTGGGCGTTTGAGGTGAACTTCATGAACATTGCGTAGCTGTATTCGCTAACGATTTTGCGGAACTCTTCGGCGCTAGGAGTATAGGGTGGACAAGCGAGGGTTTTGCCGTAATGGTTACAGCCGACTTTACATTTGAGTACGACGCGGTCTTCCACTACAACTTTGCTGGCAGGGATGATTTTGGCGTCCGCTGCTCCTTTTTCAAGTGCTAATTTTACTAGGAAACCGAATTTTTCCGCTCCTTTCTGTGAGGACATTTACGTTTCACTGTTGGCTGCCTTGATTGCAACTTTAAATATAAACATTTACGATCAACAATGAATTTCCCAAAGGCTTCTCCAAACAAAACTAAACATCATTTTTAAAGATAGAATTAAGCCATGAACCATTTTTCTGTGCAGTTTACATGCGATTACTATGGGATGCCGACCGCTATATCACCAGCAAACCTCAAACCGTAAGCGCAAGGATAATATAGCCAATCATTGAATCTCTCTGAACTGGGAAGGCGCCATCACCATGAAAAGCAAAATCAGCACTATCGGATACGTCAACAAAATCCAAGAAAACATCCTCAACATTAAACGACGCGAACTATCGCCTCTTTACGACGAACTAAAAGCCGCCGATTGCGTTATCTGCGGAGGATCAGGCAGATCCCTCTATTCACTCAATGCGGCTATGAGCCAGATTGCATTGGCTCAAGCTGGATGGCGCAACAAAGTCGTCCTCACCCCTGACGACCCTGGTTTCCCAGGCAAAAGCATGTATGATGCCGCGCCTGACTTGGAGCGGCGCTACAAGAAAACAATCCTTCTTATGAACAGCGGTAGCGGTTACAGTGATGACCCGCTAGTCATGGCACAGGACTTAGCCAGATACATCGAAGAAAAGAAAACCAATCACTTTTCTATGGGTCTCCTTACGTCTGCTCCAGAATCGCCCCTTGCCGAAATCACCGCCAAGTACGGAAACGTGGTCCAAATTAAAGGGCGAGGCAAATCCAAACCTGGAACCGAATACAGCGAAACTGGAATGATGGGCGACATCTTCGAACTTGGCACGCTTGAACTCCTCAACAGCATGATTGAAGCCATTTTCCGCAACCTCGAAGTCGACGATGTCTATCGCCTTTGCGAAGAAGAATTTCAAAAAATAGGCGACATGATAGACACAAACGTCAACTCTGAAACCTACACCCAACTTGTGGACCTACTTGAAAAACGAACGAACCTCTTCTTGGGCGGAAAAGGCACTGCCAACGAAATCGCCAAAATGACAGGCGTAAGACTCTTCCACATCAAGAGTTTCCTAGGGGACAATGTTTACATCACGCGAGGCGTCAACACGCCGCATCCTAGAGCTGGCGACCTAGAAATTCTGCTCTCTTTCTCAGGCGAAACTCGCCCCGTCATAATTTGGGCTGATGTTATCAAAAAATTTGCGGGCACTGTTTTTGCCATAACTGGTAATGCGGAATCAACCCTTGCCAAGAAAGCCGACTTAAAAATCATACTGCCTGAAGAAGTTAAACCCAGCACTCCTAGACGGTTCTATACACGCGCTGCCTACGTGCTTAGTCCGTTACCTGTAAAATTGGCAGAGCGCTTGGGGCAGCGGGGGCTTAACCTGCCTGAATACATCATCAGTTGGTACCACTCTGTCACCCAGTAACGATACAAGTTAACTTAAATACAATAATCGACACCACATACAGCGATTTGAATGGACCTGTTGCAATCGGTAGTGTTGGGCTTTATTCAGGGTGTAACTGAGTGGTTACCAATATCCAGCACTGGCCATCTTAGGCTTGCAGAACATTTTTTCAACTTAACGGTTCCCTCGCTCTTCGACGTCACGTTGCATGTTGGAACCCTCTTGGTGATTCTGATTTATTTTCGAGGCACCATCAAGAATGTCCTGTATGCCCTGTGGCGTCGAAACTTTCAATCGGAAGATGGCAAGTTAATCGTGCCCATCATCGTGGGTTCCATACCTACAGCGGTAATTGCTGTGCTGTTTGGAAACCAATTGGATGCCTACTTCAACTCGCTGCTGTTTTTGGGGGTAGGATTCATCGTTAGTGCGGTTGTGCTTTTTGCCTCAAAGTTCGGGGTAGAGCACAAAGGCAGCGTAAGCATGCCGGCGGCGCTCCTCATCGGCACCATGCAGGGCATATCTATCATCCCTAGCATATCTAGAAGTGGCTTTACCATCGCCGTAGCCCTGCTAGTGGGCGTAAAAAAGGAGGTTGCCTACAAATACTCTTTTCTGCTTTCGGTTCCAGCAGTCATCGGGGCATTGGGTTTAACGCTGTATCAGGAGCAAAATGCGTTTTCATTAGCTGGCATCAGCGGATTCGATGTAGCGGCGGCGCTGCTAGTTACGGTCGCTGTGAGCTTTTTGGCGTTAAGAGTGCTTTGGAAGACGTTGGCAGCGAAAAAGTTTTACCTTTTTTTCATCTACTGCCTAATTATTGGGTTAGCACTTGTAGTTTTGTCTCTACTTGGCTATTAACCAAAACGGCTTCGCGAGGAGGAATTCGGTTAGAAAAACGGCGAAGTCCGAGTTTTCCACGTAGACCTTTAAAATCTCTTCGTTAACTAAAACTTTGAAGTCTTCTTTGATGGCTTTAGCGATTAATCCAGCAACGCCCGTCTTTTTGCCGCCGTCGTCTACAAGTTTCTCTCTAAACAGTGCTGAGGCATCGATGATTTTGCGTGAAACCAAAACAACCCAGCGGTTTTTTTCAATGTAGGGTCCTGAAACGACTCGGTTGTCGCCAACCCATTTGGATAGGAACTTGTCGCATTCAGCTTTCCGTTCAAGGGGAGGTCCTATATGCTTTGCGATGTTGGGTAACGTGTGCTCTTTGAGTTCGAACACGAATGTGTTGAGGGAGCGTTCGTTGCTCCAAACCGCATCTTTGAGGACGACAAAATCGTTAGTTTCGAGGAGTTTGCGTAGGGATCGTTTCGTGCGGTAAAGTTGCCCCCACAACACGTCTGGGACAGTTGATAGATTGGGCAGGACCAAAAAAAGCGTTGAGGACCCGCGTGTTTTGAGATTTTTGGCTACGATGTCAGGTGGCAACGCGTGGGTTTTTTGCGGGTTAAAGAAGTGGGTGCTTGGTTTTTTTTGGAAAGCTCTGACTGCAGCTATTAGGGTGTAGAGTCTTTGGGGTTGGACTGCTGAGGCCACGTTTCTGCCTTTGTCAACAGGGTCGACTATGACCAAGGGTTCGGGGAAGAGCAGCGCAAGCTCTTTTTCTCTTCCAGCGTAAAACCCTTCGAGGTCTATGACTAAACGTTGATGGTATTCGGCAAAAACATGAATTGCCTCGGCGAACGAGTTGTACTTTAGTATGAGGAGTTCACAGAGGTAACCGCTAAACCCACCTACTTTTATTTCTGCACCGTACACGCCAATGCCTTGCATGAACTGTTTGAGCAAGCGCACTTCACTTCGAAGTTTCTGGTCAAGGTGTGTTTTAATGTAGTCTGTGTGGTAGGGTGTTCGGTCGGTTGCGCTTTGCCATTCTCCGGGTTTAGCGTCATAGCAAGGTACGATGTCTATGCGGTAGCCTTCTAGGAAGATTTCGAGGTAGGGGTGCTCGGCAAACCGTTCCAGTTGTTCGGCGTCTCCAGCGGCTTTTTTGGCAATTCGCAAGCCTACTTCGCCCAAGTTTTTTCTTGGTATGGAGGTGGGGAGGCGTATGAAAACATCGATGTCTGGGTTTTGGCTAAGCCAGGTGTCTTTAGCTACTGAACCTTCCACGCGTATTTTTGCGGGGATGCCTTCGTTTTGGCAGATTTTGGCGATTTTTTGTTCGAGTTTTCGGCTTAGAGCGTTAACTTTGGTGTATTCGTGTGGTTTTGGGGTGATTTGGGCGAGAATTTGCTGGGTTACGGTTTCCATTTAGGGCAGGTTTCCTTTTTTATGGGCAATATTCTCGGAGTGTGGAGTAAGTGGGTCCTCGAGGCGAAAGTTGGCTTCGCTTCAGCCTCAAACAATCGGCTCTTACGATGCCGAAATCATAGTTTTCCTGTTTCTGCACTAGGTCCACTAAGCGTTGTTTGTTTGCACCCGATCGAACTCGTGCAATGGTTAAGTGTGGGCTAAACCCGTTGGGGTCGGGTGCAAAGCCTAGTTCGTGGATTTGGGGTTCGAGTTGTTCAAAGATGTTTTTGAGTTCGTTTGCTCCGTCGGTTATTCCTGCCCAGACTACTCGTGGATAGTTTAGGGTGGGGAATACGCCTAGACCATTGAGTCGGATGTTGAAGGGAGTGAATTTTATGTTTTTCATGGCTGCATAGACTTTCTCCACCATGTCAGGGCTGATTGGACCCAGAAAACGGACGGTGATGTGGATGTTGGCTGGTTCAACGAGTTTGAGATCAGCGTTGGTTTGGATGAGGAGCCTTTGTGCGGCGGCAAGCCTGTTTAATACGCTGTCGTTTTGCATGTCGAATGCTATGAAGCTTCTTATCTGTTCAGACATAACTATTCTTCAGTATTTTTTAAAACAAAACCCTACATAAATGCTTCCATAAACAAAATAACCCTGACTTCATGCTGCCATGCTGAATTAGTGTTTGCTCCTGCAAATAGGCTTGATTGTTTAGTGTTTGGGTGTTTGTTTTGTGAACTTCTCGGCTTTGGATGTATGATGCTGCTTTGCTGCTTCTTTTCTGAAGTCAACAAGGCAAGAATTAAGAAGGCGTTGGCGAACTTGAAGGCGACCCCCTACAAAGTCGGGGAATCACTGCGTCCATCAGATTACGCGAAGATAAGAGCAGGAGACTACCGAGCAATCTTCAAAAGCTATAACGATAAAAACGAAGGTAGAGTTCTCTTTATCGGTCATCGAAATGTCTGCGATGACTTCTCAAAAGCAATCTTGCCAATTTGATTAATTGATGAATTTTACAATTTATTTGTGAATTGGTGAATTTCGTGAGTATTTATATTTAAGATAATGCCTCACTTCTTCTGAGGAAGAAGGGACTTTGAAGGAAGTAATCAATCAAGTGAAAAGTTTAGTTGCAGGTGATCTTGTCTGTATCGAGTGGTGTGATGCCAGCATCGGCAAGAGCTTAAGTAACGGCATAGGAGGCATCGACGTGCCCGTGAAGAGCTGGGGCGTGTTCATCGGCGTGCTTGGGAAGCGGAGGGAGCATGTGATTTTGGCTCAGAACTGTTTTCGTTACAGCGACGGGCTCTTTGATATCGACTACACCGCCGTGCCGCTGTCATGGGCAACAAGCGCAACCGTCGTGGCGAAAAGCTATGTCGACGCTAACGAGGCAAAGGTGTTGCTCAACAGCTTCACCATCAACGAGAAAGCCAAAAGTGAGAAAACCACGTTCAACCGCAGCCGTTGCGTGCAGAGGAGGCTTCGAAACCATTGACGGATTGGGTGAAACAGGCGCTCACGCGCAAACGCTACGGCAGAAAGGGGCTCAAGGAAGCGGTGGAGCCTGATGAGCGGCTGGTTTTAGGCGTTAAATTTGCAATTGCCTTCACGTTTAGTCTAACGGCGCTGGAGGTTGCGCATCTTGCCTTTTTGGGTTCTTGGAACAGCGAGGTCTTCGCAGCCATCACAGGACTCACGGGCACAGTGACTGGGATTATGATTTCCCAGAAAAGCTAAGGGGCTGATGTGCATGTCTGCTGCTCAAACCGCTGTTGCTCTACCCGACCCCCCTCTCCCTTTAAAAAGGACCGGCCGCCAGAGGAGCGAACCGTCGGCGACCTCATAAAGACCGAGTGGAAAATAATCGACAACCTCCTCGCCATGGCAAACAACGCCAAAGAAGACACCAAAAAAGCCTACATCTACCAAACCCTCCAAGGACACGTCCGCACCCTCGCTTTGCTGCTGAAAAGCCACGGACAAGCAGACCAAAGCCAAGACCTCGCCAAAATCCTAGGTGAAATAGCCTTAGAAGCCAAAACCAAAGCCAAGAGGCTAAAACAGAAATGAGCAGCCCACCAGCCCTAAAACGCCTAGCCCAAGAACCCTCGCTCTTTGCCCAGCTTCTCTTGGATTTTAAGCCCTTCCCCTACCAAGAAGCGCTTCTAAACGACCAGTCCGAACGCATCATCGCCTGCATGGGACGCCAAACAGGAAAAACCACCACCATCGCCACCAAAGCCATCCACTATGCCTTCACACACCCAAAAACCACCACCCTCATCGTCTCACCATCCCTGCGCCAAAGCATGATTATGTTTGACAAAATCCTAAACTTCACCTACGGCAACCCAATCCTGCGAAAAAGCATAAACCGAAAAACCCACACCCTAATTAAGCTGTCCACAGGCTCACAAATCATCGCCCTGCCCTGCAGCGAACACATGCTAAGAGGCTACACGGCGAATTTGGCGATTTGCGATGAAGCCTCATTCATTCCTGAATCCGTAATAACCGAAATCATCTTTCCCATGATAAGCACCACAAAGGGCACAACAATCCTGCTCTCTACGCCATGGGACAAGAACCACTTCTTCTACAAGGCTTTCCTAAACCCAGCCTACAGCGCCCACAAGATTCCTTCAACAGAAAACCCGCTGATCCCCCAAGAATTCCTCGAAGAAATGAAGCAAACCATGACACAGGAAGCCTTCATGCGGGAATACCAAGCAGAATTCACGGAAGCCGCAACCAGCTACTTCCAGCAGGAACTCATTCGCCGATGCATCGAATTAGCTCAGCAGCTAAACCTTGAACCTTACACGAACATAGAACAGCCCATTCCCACAGGTGATTATTTTGCTGGGCTTGATTTAGGAAAGCTCCAAGACCACAGCGCTCTTGTCATCGCCCAGAAAACTCGAGACTGCCAAAAAGTCGTTTACACCCACCAGTTCCCCCTGCAAATGCCCTACAGCGAAGTGATAAGTTGGGTTTTGAGGGCAGATGAGAAATTCGGGTTCAAAAAGCTCCTCGCAGACCAATCAGGCATCGGTGAACCAGTCCTTGAAAACCTGCAAGAACAAGGTTTAACCAGCGCTGAAGGAGTAACGCTAACCCAAGACTCAAAAACCGAGCTCTTAACCCACCTCAAGCTGGTCATGGAGCAAAACGGTCTTGCCATCCCATACAGCAAGAACCTGTGCCAGCAAATCAACGACCAACAATACAGTTACGGCAAAAACGGCAAACTCACCTTCAACCACCCACCGAACACGCATGACGACATGCTCTGGGCACTTGCACTGGCAGTTTACGCTGCGAAAACTCAGGTAACCCCGAAGCTGTGGGTTGTTGCAAAAACCAGCAAGAGAAAAAGCCGCCTGCAAACGCTTAGGCAAAAACTGCTTATCCACAAAATCGGAGGCGCAAAACGTTGAGGCATAGAAGAGCCGAACACTTCCACATCAGCAGTTTAAAGCGTACCTACAACCGCCAAACCGACACTTTCACAATCAACATCACCTACCAAACTGCGCCGCCAACCCTCACAGAACGCACAAAGGAAGTCGCTGAAGCCTTCGGATTAGGCGTTGACCAAACCCGCCAGTTCACCCTCTACGACAACGTAGGCATCAAGGTTCGCCCAACCGACATCGTCCTCATCACAGGCGACAGCGGAAGCGGCAAATCCGCATTGCTCAAAGCCATCAAGGCTGACTTGGCTGGGGAAGCGCAGGACGCCAAGGACATCCCAATCGACCCTGACAAGCCAATCATCGAAACCGTCGGCGAAAACACTACAAAAGCCATCCACGCGCTCAGCCAAGTTGGGTTAAACGACGCCTTCCTCTTCCTGCGTCCATACCGCCAGCTCAGCGAAGGGCAAAAGCACCGTTACCAAACCGCGTTGTTGGCAGCATCGGGCAAGCCGTTTTGGCTCTTAGACGAGTTCACCAGCGCCCTTGACCGCGGCACAGCAAAAATCTTGGCGTTCAACCTGCAAAAAATCGCCCGCAAACACGGCAAAGCAGTCATCGCCGCAACCACCCACCGCGACCTGCTCCGCGATTTCGCCCCAAACGTGCATATCCACAAACGTTACGGCAAAGAAGTCACCATCCAGTACCATCCCAACGCTAAAGCCCAAGCCTGCAGTCTCACCCGCCAAATGACCATACAGCAGGGAACAAAAGCCGACTACAAAGCCCTCTGCGAATTCCACTACCGAGCCAGCCGCCCGCCGCCAGCCAAAAAAATCTTCACGCTCAAGCGGAAAGGGGAGCTTTGCGGGGTAATCGTTTACAGTAATCCGCCGCCGATGTGTTTTGGCAGAGCTAAGGTTTGGAAGGGCAACATCGCCCAGCTTAACGCTGAAGTGAGCACTATTAGCCGGGTTGTTATTCACCCGAAATATCGAAGCATTGGCTTAGGGGAAAAGTTGGTTGCTGAAACGCTGGGGCTTGCGGGAACAAGATGCGTGGAAACGGTTGCGGTCATGGCAAAGTACAACCCGTTCTTCGAGAAAGCAGGAATGCAACGGGTTGCGGAAAGCCAGCCCAGCAGGCACGTGCGGAACGCACTTGAGCAGCTTGAAGCGTTAGGATTTGACACGGCGCTGATGGCTTCAACTGCTTACAACCAACAGAAAATCGCCGTTACCGGCACCCAACCCATCATCAACCTCCTAACCCAACTATCTCAACAGGACGCAACCATACGCCGAAGATTAGCCTGCACAAAAAACATCTACCCCAAACACCAAGAATTTGCCCAAAAAATCACAAACTACACCACCGCAGAACTCGCAGAAGCACTAAAACGCCTAAGCTTCGCCAACCAAACCAAAACCTACCTCTTCTGGCAAAAACCCAAAGTAGCGGTGGATCGCTGCGGTTTGACGCCTAGACTCCGCCTAAACCCTCCAAACCCTACACTCATACCCGCACCCCCTTGAGCGCGTAACGTCCAAACTTAGGTTGCTCTCTCCCGAGCCTAGCCAGGTTCGCCTGGTGAACAACAAAACAGTTTCCCTACGGAAACCGCCTGTTGACCGCCAGCCCCAAAGGACGGATACTCAACGCTTCGGACTTAGAAGCTTAAGCGGCCTTTGACGCCTCATCCGCAGATGTCAGCCCGTCATGTAGAGGATTTACGGTTACAATGGACCCCTAACCCACCGCTTAAGATCCACCGCCGCATACTCAAGGTTACTCGGAACATTAAAACCTTCTCAATAATTGCATCGATGTTTCAGGATTATTCAGACGATTTTTGTGGCTGCCTTTAGCGCTCTGGCGGTTGCCTCAAGTTCCTCGAGTATGGCTTGGGTGTTTTGACTGTTTTTCTGAATCACATTGATGAATGCGCTGCCAACGATTGCAGCGTCTGCCCCAGCTTGGATAACCCGCCTCACATGCTCTGGTTTGGAGATGCCAAAACCCACAGCCAACGGAACCTTCCCTGCCGTGAAAGGCTGAACTCGCTTGATTAGCTGCACGGTTGAATCTTCCACGGAGGTTCTGGCGCCTGTTACCCCGAAATGTGAGACGAGGTAGAGGAAGCCTGTTGTGGCGTTGACGATTTTGGTTAGGCGCTGGTTGGTTGTGGATGGTGCGGCAAGGAAAATCGTGTCTAAACCGTGGGAGTTTGCGGTTTTCTTGTAATCTTGGGCTTCTTCCACTGGCAAGTCGGGCACGATGAACCCGTCAACGCCGTGGTCTTTGGCTGCTGCCGTGAACTTTTCAAGCCCGATTCGGAACACGGGATTGTAGTAGGTCATAACGACCACTGGCACGTCATGGTCTTTTTTGATTTCCCCAGCGATTTCCAAAACTCGCATCGGGGTGGTTCCAGCGTTCAGTGCTCGGATGCTTGCGGCTTGAATCGTGGGTCCATCAGCAATCGGGTCAGAGAACGGCAAGCCCAGCTCGAGAACGTCGACGCCTCCCCTGATGAGGGCATCTGCAATCTTGGGTGTCTGTTCAGGCGAGGGGTCGCCAGCGGTGATGTAGCCGATTAGGGCGCCGTTGCCTTGCTCTTTGGCTTTTTGAAATGCTCTTGTTATGCTCATATCTTCTCCCCCAAAAAGTCTGCTATTGTTTCCACGTCCTTGTCTCCGCGTCCTGACAGGGTTACCACGATTGACTGGTCCTTGCCCATCTTCGGCGCAAGTTTGATGGCGTAGGCTACGGCGTGGGCGGATTCAAGCGCTGGCAGGATGCCTTCGGTTCTGGAAAGGGTCAAAAACGCGTCGACTGCTTCCTTATTAGTGATTGAAGCGTAATGGGCACGGTTGGAGATTTTGAGGAACGAGTGTTCGGGTCCAACGCCCGGGTAATCCAAACCTGCGGAGACGCTGCTGGTCTGCTGGATTTGCCCGTTGCCATCCTGAAGCACGTAGGTTAACATGCCATGGAAGACGCCTTCTGAACCTGCGCCAAGCGACGCTGCGTGCTTGCCCGTTTCAATGCCTTCACCAGCCGCCTCCACGCCGTAGAGTGCAACTTCTGTGTCGTCTTCGAAGGGGTAGAATGTGCCCATGGCGTTGCTTCCGCCGCCAACGCAGGCGACTAGGGCATCGGGCAGTTTGCCTTCTTTTTGTTGGAATTGCTCTTTGAGCTCTTTGCCAATCACGCTTTGGAAATCGCGGACAATCATGGGATATGGATGCGGACCCACGACTGAGCCGATTAGGTAGTAAGTGTTTTGGAGGTTGGTTACCCAGTCGCGGAAAGCTTCGTTGATGCTGTCTTTGAGCGTTTTGGAGCCTGAATCCACCGGGTGCACTTCTGCGCCCAAGAGTTTCATGCGGAAAACGTTAAGCCGCTGGCGCTCGCAGTCCTCAGTGCCCATGTAAACTTCAGCCTTCAAACCCAACGCCGCACACGCAATCGCTGTGGCTACGCCGTGCTGCCCCGCTCCGGTTTCGGCGATGACGCGGGTTTTGCCCATCCGCTTAGCCAAGAGCGCCTGCCCCAGCGTGTTGTTGATTTTGTGGGCTCCGCCGTGAGCGAGGTCTTCGCGTTTGAGGTAGATTTTTGCGCCGCCCAGTTTTCGGGTGAGGTTTACTGCAAGGTAGAGCGGTGTTGGTCTGCCCACGAATTCCGCCAAATAGTAATCAAGTTCCTTTTGGAATACGGGGTCTTTTCTTGTTTTTTCGTACGCTTCTTCTAGCTCGCTTATGGCTTCCATGAGGACTTCGGGAACAAAGCGCCCGCCGAACTTGCCATACTTGCCATCAATCGGATAACTGCTCAACTTCATGTTTCCACAAACTCCCTTACTTTCTCTTCAACGTTTTCTGTTAACATGATGCTTGAACCGACCAGAAACGCGTTTGCGCCGCAGCCTTTGAGGAACTGCAGGTCGGCTTTGCTGGTTATGCCGCTTTCACTTATGACGGTTTTGCCGTGGCTTTTATGTTTTTCAAGGATTTGCTTTGTGGTGTTTAAGTCGATTTTGAGGGTTGCAAGGTTCCGGTTGTTGATACCGATAAGGTCTGCATCTGTCGTGATGGCTGACTGGAACTCGTCTGGCGTGTGGGTTTCCAGCAACACCTCAAGCCCCCTTGCGTGGACGAAAGCAATCATCTTATCCACGTCAACCTCGCAGCATCCACGCTTAAACAACGCCAAAATCAGCAGCACCGCGTTAGCGCCTAAGTTTGCGGCGGCTTCAACCTGTTCTGGCACGATGACTATGTCCTTCATAAGAAGTGGCAGGTTCACGGCTTCTCTTGCTTGAGACAGCGTTTGGAGTGAACCCTTGAAGTGTTTTGGTTCGGTTAAAACCGAAATGCCCACTGCTCCGCCTTTTTGCATGGCTTGGGCGATTTGGTTTGGCTTAATGTTGCTTCTTATGGTTCCAAGAGAGGGTGAAGCGGTTTTTATTTCGGTTATGATTGGGGTTTGTTTGCATTCGATAATCGCTTTTTTCAGGCTAACTTTTGGTTGGCTTGCTGGCTTTTGGAAGTAGTCATAGTAGCCGCTGTCGATGGTGGCTTTGGCGTCACGCACCAAAACATCAAGAAAATCGCTCATGCCCTATCTTCCAACTCCTCAAGCATTTGTAGGTTCCCACCTGACGCCCTCACCAGTGCCTTGAGCTTGTCGTATGCAGCGCCGCTTGCAACCGATTCCCTTGCTATCTCCATGCCTTCCTTGAAATCTGCTGCTTTCCCGCCAACAACAATGCCCGCAGCGCTGTTTACGAGAACAATATCGGCTTTTGCATCGGTAGCGTGTCCGCTTAGAATTTTGAATAGGGCTTGGGCGCTTTCCTTGGCGGTTGATGTTTGTAAATCAGCTATATCGGCTTTGTTTACTCCAAAATCGCTTGGAATAAACTCGGCATTTGTAACATTGCCCTGCTTAAGATGAGCGACAGCCGTTTTCCCAACTGTTGAAATCTCGTCCAGCCCATCCAAGCCGTGGACAACCATGGCTTCTTGGCATCCCAGTTTTCCCAGCGCAAAAGCCATCGGAACAGTCAATTTGTGGTCGTAAACGCCAAGCAACTGCGCAGTGGCATAAGCAGGGTTAGTGAGCGGACCAAGAATGTTGAATACTGTGCGGATACCGATTTCCCTTCTTGGTTCTGCAGCGTATTTCATGGCGGGGTGGAAGGCTGGCGCAAACATGAAACCAACTCCGACTTTTTCAATGATGCCTTCAACAGCTTTTGGCTCCAAGCAGAGGTTGACGCCCAACTTTTCCAGTACGTCAGCGCTACCGCTCTTGCTTGTGACGGCTCGGTTGCCATGCTTAGCCACCGGAATTCCAGCGCCTGCGATGACAAAAGCCGCTGCTGTGCTTACGTTGAAGGTTTTCAGCTTGTCCCCTCCTGTTCCACATGTGTCAACCAAGCGTCCTTTTACTTTCGGTTTAATTTGGCAACAATTTTTGCGCATTACAGATGCGAAGCCGATGAGTTCTTCAGTTTCTTCTCCTTTCATACGCAGGGCTGTTAGGAAAGCGGCGGTTTGAGCGTTTGTTGCTTTTCCTGTCATGACTTCACTCATGATTTGCCCTGACTCCTCAAAGGTAAGGCTGTTGCCTTCGATGAGTTTCTGGATACCTTCCCGTATCATCTGCCGTCTTTTTCCTCCAAGAAGTTTCTGATGATTATTTTTCCGTCTTCGCAAAGGATGGATTCAGGGTGGAACTGGACACCGTAAATCGGGTATTTCATGTGTTGTATGCCCATGATTTCCTTGTCATCGACTGCTTCGGCAGTAATCTGAAGGCATGGGGGAATGGAGTCTCTTTCTCCTGCAAGCGAGTGGTATCGTGTGGCGTTAAAGGGGTTGCGGACACCTCTGAAAATGCCTTTTTGGTTGTGCTTAATCGTGCAGGTTTTGCCATGCATGAGCTTTTTCGCATGTATGATTTTTCCACCGAAAGCATGGATTATTCCCTGATGCCCAAGACAAACGCCTAAGGTGGGGATTGTTGGGCTTAGGTTTTGCAGGATTTTTGTGCAGATGCCAAAGTATTTTTCGTCTTCGGGGTTGCCTGGTCCTGGCGAAATGACGATTCTGTCAGGCATCAGTTTGGCAGCTTGCAACAGGCTGATTTGGTCGTTTCGGTAAACAACTGTTTCCGCACCAAGCTCGCCTACGTATTGAACAAGGTTGTAGACAAATGAATCATAATTGTCGATAACTAATACTTTCATGGTTTTCT
The DNA here is from genome assembly GCA_026014665.1 of Candidatus Bathyarchaeota archaeon. Taxonomy (GTDB): domain Archaea; phylum Thermoproteota; class Bathyarchaeia; order Bathyarchaeales; family Bathycorpusculaceae; genus Bathycorpusculum. The sequence goes on along the minus strand of JAOZHX010000022.1, from coordinate 194,415 downwards.
CTCCCCTGCGATTTCAAGCGCCTTCATCAGCGCCTTTGCCTTGTGATCGGTTTCAAACCATTCACGTTCTGGAACAGAATCAGCCACGATGCCAGCACCAGCTTGAATGTAGGCTTGGTTTTTATTGGCAAAGAGGGTACGGATGGTTATGGCAAAGTCCGCATTGCCGTTGTATGAGAAGTAGCCGACTGCGCCAGCGTATGGTCCACGACGGCAAGGTTCAAGCTCATCGATGATTTCCATCGCCCTGACTTTTGGTGCCCCAGAAACCGTTCCAGCTGGAAACACTGCTCTTAGAGCATCGAAGCTTTGCAGGTCATCTCGGAGGTTGCCCACTACTTGAGAAACGATGTGTTGCACGTGGCTGTATTGATGAACCTGCATAAACTCGGGGACGTGAACGCTGCCGTACTTGGAGATTCTGCCAAGGTCATTTCGGGCTAAATCCACCAGCATGACGTGTTCGGCTCGTTCCTTTGGGTCAGCTAGCAGTTCGTTGGCATAACGCCGGTTTTCCGCTTCGTTTTCAACGTTTGGTTTGGTGCCTGCGATTGGGAAGGTTTCCACCATGCGGTTGTCGACGCGGACAAGCATTTCTGGGCTGGAGCCCACGATTTGTCGCTCGCCGAACTTGAGGTAGTACATGTAGGGTGAAGGGTTTATGGTGCGTAGGGCTTGGTAGAACGGGATTAAGCTGCCCTGAAGCTGGAACTGGAAGCGTTTGGAGAGGACTACTTGAAAGATATCGCCTGCAGTGACGTATTTTTTGGCTTTCTCCACTGCACTTTCAAATTGTTCTTTTTTTGTTTCAACATTTGGCTCTGAATATGATAAGTTTTCATGCTCTGATGTTTGCTTTAACAGCTCTTCAACTTCGCTAAAACGGTTTTCACTGCGGTAATAGTAGAATGCTTGCCCCTCTACATGGTTAAAGATTAAACCGTCATCGAAAATGCCCATTTCGACGTCAGGAAAACCCTGATCGACTGCGAATTTTTGCGGCAATTTTTCCCAGTAACGAACAGCATCGTAAGAAATGTAACCGACTGCACCACCGATGAAACGGAACTGGCTGTTTTGGAGAGAGCCATCTCGGAGAAGAGTTTCAATTAGCTTTAGTGGGTCGCTTGTTTCCTCTACGAGGGTTTCTTTTGTTTGCTGGTTGGTGATTTTGGCTGCGCCACGGGTGGCTTGGATGGTGGTTTTGGGGTTGAAGCCTATGAAGGAGTATTGGGCTAGTTTTTTGGGTCCTTCGATGGATTCTAGAAGGTAGGCGGTTTGGTAGTGGTTTTGGAGTTTTGAGAATATTTCGAGGGGTTGCTGGTTTAGGCTGATTTTTTTGATGTTTAGGGGGTTAATTGGTTTGGTGATTGTTGTGGCTTGCGCGCCAAATGCAATTCCCCATTTCAATCATGCTCCGAATTAACAGTTCACAACAATACAGGACTGTATTATTTAAGGCTTATGAGTACAAAAACGTACATCAATAATGTAAGTATCGTTATCCTTCATTTAGCATTTTTTCAAATAATGGCTTAAGTTGCGGAATGTCCGAGCTAACAGTCTCCAAACTCTCTTAATATCAACCCCAAAATATGCATGTATTACTTTGTCACGCATTCCAGCCATTTCTCTCCAAGGAATCTGTGGGTACTGTTTTCGAATTTCAAGTGGTATGTTTTTGGTGGCTTCACCGACGATTTCCAAGGCTCTGATTACGGCAAAGACGGTTTTTCTATCTTTAATGAAGTCGTTATATTTCGTGTTTTTTATGAGCTTAAAGCATCATTCATTGCCTTGACAATATCCTCAATATAATCTAAATACTCTCTTTTCTCATTCATACGTTCACTGCTTCTTCGAGGACATGTTTGCCGATTCTTGGCTTAAGCGTGTGTTTTTCGACTAAATCAACCTTAATTTCTATAATCTCACAGATAATTCTCAAGCCTAACAAAATCTAAAAGACTTAAGTTTGCGGTCTCTTCGAACTCAACCAAAATGTCGACATCACTGCGCTTGTTCTGTTTTCCCTTAAAGTATGAGCCGAAAATTCCTATCTCCTTGACCTTATAATTCTGCTTTAGTGTTTCTTTATGCTTAGCCAAAATTTTCTTTTATTTCACCGATTTTTTTTCATAGCATTCACTATAACGTTTGCTATTGAAAAGTTAAGGTTTTCCGTTTATGAAAAAATGCAATCACCAAACTATTGCGTGAGTACACTTTTCATCCATGCTAGATAATCCGCTGAACCATTCGCAACAGGAAGCGCCAAAATCTCAGGGACCTCATAACTATGCAACCCCTTAACCTGCTCCACCAACCTCCCAAACAAGTCAATTCGAGACTTCATAACCACCAAACACTCGTCAACACAATCAATTGCATCTTTCCAATGGAAGAGCGAGGTGACTGGGTTGATTATGTTGGCGCAAGCTATAAGTTTGTCTTTTAGGAGTGCTTGAGCGATTTTTGTTGCTTCCGCTTTGCTTGCGGTTGTGACTAAAACAATCAGGTAGTCTGTGTCCATGTTGTTCACCGTGCTATTTTTGTTCTTTGAGTAAATAAGCTTGCAGCATCTAAGATATAACGCGTTGACAAGTTTAAATTCACCTCTTAACCTATGATTTATGTCTAGGCGATGCTTTTTGAAACAAGAACACGTCAGAATCCTAAAAACCATGAATGAAGCAACAAGCCGCATGGATCTAAACATGTTTGCACAAGCCGTCAACTTGGAGCCAACTCAAGCCATGGCAGAGGTGCAGGAACTTGCAAAAGAAGGGTTTCTGCGCCGAGTCGGCAATGGGTATGGCTTAACTGAGAAAGGAAGAAATGCCCTTACCGTTTTTACTGCTTTTCCAAGTGACAAAGCTTTCCACTTTTATATTGAAGTCGATAAGCCATTAGGTTTTAGTGCGCAGTCATTAGAAGATTTTTACAGGTTGGTGCGCCAGGTTTGTTCTGATTCGCTTGAGTTTCATCTGTACCGAAGAGATTTTGAGAATTGGATAATGCTGGTGATAAAGGATCCAGAGTTGGCAGATGCATTCGCTAGCTTGAAGACTGCCGAGTTGAAGGGTGAAGCCCTCAGAAAAGCCTTGCTCAAAGCGATCGATGCCAAGTATAATGTCGCCGAACTACTTTAGTTCTGATGCCTTTTCTTTTTCCAACTTTTTCCACCAATCAGGCACCTTGATGTTTTCTATGTTGTCCCATGGATCGTAGGGTTTAAGGTCAAGTACTGGTGTGCCATCGTAGGCATCCAACCCCCTGACAGTCAAAACGTTACCCGTCACCGAAAGCAGTTCAACAACAGTTAGTCCTATGGGGTTTTTGCGAAGCATGGTCCTTGTGGCAAACACCCCTGTTAGTGGCAAGTCAGTCCTGCCTCTTGGGTGAACTTTGAGGGTTTTTCGCTGTTCGTTCGAAAGCTGGTTTAGGTAGAAGAGCACAAAGAGGTGGGAGAAACCAGTGATGCCCTCTAAACCTTCCGCTAACTCCTCGTTAATGGTTATCGTTGATACGTTAGTCTTATCTCTTATTTCCGTTTCAGAGGCGCTGGTGCTTACAAAGCCAATCGGCTCAAAAATGACTTTTCCCTCACAAGACATAGCCTATCACTTAAATGGAATAGGGAACAAACATCTAATAAATCAACCGCAGCTTGCACACACTTTCTTCGTATCACCTGCAGAACAAAATATCATAGCACAGAATCTATTCAGGGACAAAAAAGGACTTTCAGAGGAAAACATCAAAAAGAATATACCAACAGCAACCCAACAAACCATCACAACATTTTCTACATAGGGAGGTTAAAAAAACAATCGCACCTAAGAAACCCCAACAAATCAAATGCACCTCTTCTCCCGCTGGAAAGGTTTATTTTACAGCAAGGCTCTTTGATGTGAAATTGCAGACGGACAAACCTGTCCGTTGGGATGTGGCCCCAAGTGGGCTGAACCGCAAACAAAACAACCTAAAAAGGAGAAAAAAATATGGCATACAAATACATCGCCGAAGAATGGGCAAACCCTGAGAAAAGCTTCGTCGAAGAACTCATGCGCCAACGCCTCGTACAATGGCGAAAACAACCAACAACTATACGCATCGAAAACCCCACACGACTCGATAAAGCACGCAAACTCGGCTACAAAGCAAAACAAGGCTTCATAATCGCGCGTACAAAAGTCCGCAGAGGCGGCCTACGAAAAATCCGACCGAAAGCTGGACGAAGACCCAAACGCATGGGTGTCGCAAAATTCAAACCCGCTAAAAGCCTACGCTTAATCGCGGAAGAACGAACCGCCAAAAAATTCCCCAACCTAGAAGTCCTAAACAGCTACTGGGTGGGAGAAGACGGCAAGCACAAATGGTTCGAAATCATCCTCGTCGACCCCAACGCACCCACCATCCAAACCGATAAAGACATCAACTGGATAACCCAAAAACAACACACCAACCGTGTTTACCGCAGCTTAACCAGCGCAGGCAAAAACATCCGAGGACTACACCACGGCAAAGGCAGAGGCGCAGAAAAAATGAGACCAAGCCACCAAAGAGGCGGCAGAAAACGCAAAGGAGATTACCCGTAGCATGCACCACATAAAACCAACCATAATCAAACAAAACGGCAAACAAAAACCTGGCAAAGGCTTTAGCCTAAACGAAATAAAACAAGCAGGCATAACCAAGCAGCAAGCGCAACAAATGAAACTTCCGATTGACCCCCGGCGAAAAAGCATACATGAAATAAACATAGCAACCATAAAAGCCCACGCTCCACCGGCAAAAGAAACACTTCAACAAAAAGCCTAAAAAGGCAAGACAAACACAACACAATCGACAAAGCTATGTCTTCTAAACCTCAAATAGCCTACATAGACATACGTGTATTCCAACACGCAACCGAAAACCCTGACAAAGTCCAAACCGCCGTCAAAAACCTTTTAACCGCAGCACTTGCGGAAAACCTAATTTTTGAAAAAATTACCCTTCTGGGGCACCATGGAAACCCCATCACTTTATTCAAGACAAAACTGACAGACAAAAAACAACTGCCAGCATTAATAGAAAAAATAGCTAACGGCTTAAACGCACTAGACAAGGAACAACTCAACTCAGATATCAAACTACACCTGGAAAAAGGCAACCTCTACCTAAGATTCGACAAACAAACTGCTTTACTGGGAACGCCCAAAATTTCCAAAAATGACCCTATTCACTTCAAAATCCACTTCAAAAACAAAACAACCCAAGAAATCGTAGAATTCTCCAAACAAACCGGGTTGTTGCCATGAAACGTGCCTTCACCGACCTCCACCTCAAAGCCAACCCCAAAGACCCGCACACTACACAACGCATAATAGACAAAGCCGCGCAGCTTGGCTACTGCCAAATCAGCATCCCTCTAACCCTCGGTGCACACGAAGAACAACTTAACACCCTAAAAACCGCTTGCACCCAAACAGGCATAGAGTTTGTTTCAAGAGTCGATTTTAAACCCCGCAACCAAGAGGACCTCATGCGTTTCCTCCGTAAATTCCGCCGAAAAATCGAAGTCATATGCATCATTTGCGACGAGAAAGAGCTGGCAAGGCATGCAGCCAAAGATCGACGCGTTGACCTCCTAAACTTTCCAAGCTTTGATTATCGCAAACGCTTCTTTGATCGTGCAGAAGCCGAACTTGCAAGCAATGCTCAAGCAGCTATAGAATTCGACCTCAAACCACTGATAATGTTGGAAGGTCCACCACGCGTCCGACTTTTTGCCAATCTTCGCCGTGAAACCGCCATCGCTAGAGAATTTAAAGTGCCCATCGTGCTTTCAAGCGGTGTTGGTGAGTGGCATTTGATGCGTGCTCCGAGGGATTTGGCAAGTTTAGCTTACCTTTTCGGGTTGGGTGAATGTGAAGCTCTCAATGCCATTTCTTCTAACCCAAATGCGATTGTTTCTCGAAACCGCTTTAAGTTAAGCGATAAGTTTGTTGCACCAGGCATAAGCGTAGTAAAAGAAGGGAAAGATCCATGAAACGCATGAAAAGACGCTATCTGGCATTGCATCTCGAATGCGAGGGCATCCCCACTGAACGTGATCTTATGGACACAATTTGGATGGCGATAACACGTCTTTTCGGAGAAGTCGGCGCAAGCTTAACGGGTTTAGCGTTAATCACTTTCAACATCGAACGCAAAGAAGTTGTTATTCGCACTTCCCTTGCATCTTTGCCTATGGTGAGAGCTTCATTGCCTACAATAACAAACATATCAGGCCAGCAAGCATCACTGCATGTTTTGGCTGTTTCAGGCACAATAAAATCTTTGATCAACAATATCGAGCAATAACTATTAGGATGCTTATCCGGCTGTACCATAACCGCTGATTTTAACCGTCACAGCAGTGGAGCCAGCAGTGGTTTTAGCATCAACAAGAATTGCCCAAATTATGCTCTGGGAAGGATACAATGCCAACATCTCATCATCGGTGAGCCAAACCGATTCACTCGAGGTAAAAGTGCGCACTATGCCATTTGAAATAACGTTATCGAGGTATTCTATGCGGATTCTAACGGTCACGGTTTCACCCGAGCTAAAGCCACCTGACACCTCAATCTTAGGCTTAAAATATGAAACTTTAAGTGGACGGCACTGAATCGTCAAGTTACCTGCATATTGATTGTTCGTTCCAACAGGGACACTTTCATGTTCACGACTAAAAACGCTACCAACCCCTGAAAGCCAAATTGCGTAGGGATTATGCACCTTAGCCGTCCAGTTGCCCAGAAAACTAACGCCTCCATCAAGGATCGGAGCAGGGTCGCAGTGTTGTGCCAAGTCGATTGCGAAAAGATAGACTGGGTCATCTGTAAACGATTCGAACACCACGCCCAAAAGCAAAGTTTGATACATAGAACCATCAACTAACATCGCTGTTTGGTTTTCACGGCCGTTTTCTCCCAGCCAAAACCTGACATCCTGCATTTGGCTGTCTGAAAATTCCGCTAATCGCTCAACGTTTATACCAACTGAAAAATCTTTGTGGTTAAAGGAGCAGCGTTCAATTATGGAGCTAGCATAAGAGCCAGTGGCGTTGCCAACCGGGGTGCGGAAGGCGATTCCTTCAGTGAAGTTGATGAATTGGCAGTTTTCCACCTTGTTGTATTCGCTCCAAGTTTTTGTGTTAGCAAATTCTATTGCAGTTGTGACGTTTTCGAATACGACATTCTGTATGGTCGTAGCAAAGGAGTTTTCCACTCTAATGGTAGCGTTGATTATCGTAAAGCCTGAAATGAGTGCATAACGAGAGGCAGTATGGTCTTCACCATAAATGATTATTCTATGTCCGTTGCCGAGTATGATGGCGCCATCGCTCATGATTTTTGCATTCAGTTTATTAGAAACTACAATGTCATCGGTTAGAACGTAGGTTCCAGGGTTTAAGTAAACTGATTTGCCCTCAACTAAGGCGGAATTGACGGCTGTGGACGCACTCGCAGGAACATTTGTCACGATGCCTGTTAACATGTTTTTTAGTTTGTATGTGCTGCCGTCTTGGGAAAGCACGTAATCGTAGTTGACGGTGTTGGTGCTCATAGATGAGCGTATGCCTTCTAGAATTAAGTAGGTATTTAAGGCTGATAGAACAAGCAAAGCTGCAAGAATAACTCCGATGGTACGCATAGACAGCAATTTTTTGATGGTAAATCTCATTTTGTAGGGCTCGGACGATTTAAAGTACCATGTAAGAGGCATCGTTAATTAAATTTATTGATTATTCGCTTATCATGCAGAGTTATGAGTTGAGTGTTGTACTAATACAACCCTAAACCTATTAATTGAATCCAGTTCTAGTCAACTCAGGGTTTTAAGTGAAGTTCCGTTCCTTCGGAAAGCTCGATTGGAAACCATCTGCTCTTGGTTTTGGTACCATGCGTCTCCCCGTCATCGGAGATAACCAAACCAACGTCAACCAGCCTCTAACTGTGAAACTAATCCGTTATGCCCTCGATCAAGGCGTAAACTACATCGACACAGCTTTCACTTATCATGATGGAAACAGCGAAGTCGCCGTTGGCAAAGCCCTTTCAGGCAAGTACAGAGGTAGAGCCAAAGTCGCAACAAAAATGCCAGTGTTCATGGTGAAACATAAAGCTGAACTCGATGAAATTTTGAATTTGCAGATGAAGCGGTTAAGCACCAACTTCATTGATTTCTACCTGTTCCACAGCCTCACTAAACAATTATGGAACAGAGTGCAAGAGTTGGGCATGATCGAATGGGCAGAGAAACAGATTGCCAAAGGCAAACTTGGATACTTGGGCTTCAGCTTCCACGACGAATTAGAGATTTTTAAAGAGATAGTCGATGGGTATGATGGCTGGACGTTTTGCCAAATCCAATACAACTATTTAGACGAGGATTTTCAGGCTGGAAAAAGCGGTTTGAAGTATGCCGCCTCCAAGGGCTTAGGTGTCGTGGTTATGGAGCCGCTGGCAGGCGGTTTGCTTGCGGTCAATCCACCTATGGAGATCCAAATGGAATGGCAAAAAGCCGGTGTCAACCGTTCCGCATCTGATTGGGCTCTGCAGTGGGTTTGGAATCAACCGGAAGTTTCCCTAGCGCTGAGCGGTATGAACAGCCTCAAACAAGTCAAAGATAATGTAGAAAGCGCCTGTAACTCAGGCGTAAACACGCTCAGCCAAAAAGAAATGCAGGTACTGGCGCGATCAAGGGAACTTTTCCTTGATTACGGGCACATCGGTTGTACTAAATGCCACTACTGCAGCCATTGCCCCCAAAACATCGACATTCCCCTTAACTTGGCGTACCTAAATGAATATTCAACTAAACGACGAGAACCAAATCAGCAAGATAGGATTAAAGCAAAATTTCACAAAACTGTGCCTCCTGAGAGGCGAGCAAGCAACTGCATCTATTGTGGTCAATGTGAAGCGATTTGCCCCCAGCGCTTACCAGTACGTAGGCTCCTCTCTGAAGCAGCTGCTTGCTTAGAGTAATCAGTCGCTCAATTGATAGTTGTGGTTACAGCAACCTACAACAAGTCCTTATATAACAAACTGTTTCATAATAGTTGATAGAGGTTGTCTTGTTTAAGCGAACGTAAATACGAATAATCTTAGTTGCCGCCTCTCCTGCATACCCAATGATTCGAAATCGGTCCCCTTTTATCAAGCATAAACAGCACCTCTTTGAGGAAGAAATATGCTAGTGTTCGTTCACCAGCCAGAATACATTCCATGGCTTGGCTTCTTCGATAAGCTTGCCAGATGCGACACATTCATCATTTATGACGATGCCCAATATCAGCATGGAGGTTTTCACAATAGAAACAAAATCAGGACCAAGCAGGGATGGGAATGGCTTACCGTACCAATAACCCATGGTCACCCACAGACCATTAAAGATATAAAAATATCAGGAAACCAATGGCAGAACAGGCAATTGGCTTTAATCAGTCAAAACTATCGCAAAACCCCGTACTTTAAACAATATTATCCTATAATAGAAGATGTGCTAACTTCAAATCACGAACTCTTAATCGAGCTTGACCTCCACCTAATTAAAACCATCGCTAAAATACTTGGCATAAATCCGAAGATGATTCGCTCCTCAGAATTTCCATATTTTGGCACAGAGAAAAATGAAAAACTTATCTCAATGTGCAAATTTATAGGCGCAGACCAATACCTCTCAGGATCAGGCGGAAGAGCCTATGTTAAAGAAGACTTGTTTACAGAGGCAAACATCGAGGTACAATGGCACAACTACGACCATCCAATCTACAAACAAAACTTTGAAGGCTTCCAACCCAACATGTCGATTATAGATTTACTATTCAATATGGGACCGCAAGCCAAGGAAATAATCCTCAAAGGCGGAACACTAAAAACGACAAAAAACCCACATAGACCAACGCTTCCTAATCCACTAATCGCTACAACAGACTAAAGCTTCACTATTTGAGCGTGTGGAACACCCTCGATTTTAAGTACCGCTTCAGGGTGAACGTATCCCTGTTCAATGGCTTTCTCCACACAGTTTTTTCCGACAAGATTTACAACAGTAGAATTGTCAATTAATCCAACAGCCTCATCGAGAGTTGCTTTTCGACCATTGTAGAATTCATCTTTTATGCGAAAAACAATTTTTCCCTCTCGAAGAGTTCTGCCTAAAAGATCGCAATCGCACACCGCAAGTAACACATTACCCCCAACTTTTCTGAGATTTAGGTAAACTTCCATGATTTTCCGCTCATAGCTGCTTGATAGACGACTTTGCTCCACAGGCATTACAAACAAGAAAAGATAAACGTTTTTCCTTAACAATTCGGGTATCAGGTCGCTTGCAAACTGGACAGATAACATAGCCTTCCATATACCGTTGCAACAGTCGCTCGAAACTATCCCGCTGGAATTTACCTTGGAATATTGCTCGTGAATCTTGAAAAGTTGCAGCAGTAGCCATCTCTCTTGTAAGAAATTTTAAAATGTGTTGTGGGTCACGGTCAAGTGCATCTGCGATTTCCTTAAAGTTTGAGATTATGGTTCGCATACCGACTGTTTGAATAATAATCCTTGGTAACTCTAATCGTTCACGCTTCGCTGAGATTTCTGGCATTTGAGTGCATGCTCGCTTTAGCAGCTCATCATAGTTGAAGGTCATGTTTTCACTTCACACAAACATGCACGAGCACAGTATTTAAGATTATTACACAAAACCGAGTTTCGCAGTAATGTTTGATTTGTACGTCAACCGATTTATACGTAAACCAATATAAATTTCGAAGCCACAACCTATGTATAAATCAAAACATCCAAGAGGCTAACTCTTGACCGAGCAAAAAACAACTCAGATCACCAACATAAACCTGCAAATCGATAAGATAAAAAAGCAAATCAGCGAAGGCAACGAATCAATCAAGAAATACATTGAAAAAAGAAACATGCTGCACCAGCAGGTAAAGCAATCCCGCGAAGAAATCAACAAAATCAAAGCTGAACGCGATGCCTTAAATGAGCGCGTAAAGTTACTCAAACAGCAAAGAGACGCCGTGAGAGCCAACACCGATCCAATAATGGATGAGATTAAAACGCTTCAAGATAAAATCGAGGCATTAAAGAAGAACCTGCCGCGGGTAAGCCAACGTCAACTTAAAGAAGAACTCGACTCTATCGAATGGAAAATATCCACAACATCCCTTGACCTCAAGGAAGAAAAGGAACTCATCGAACAGGTCAAAGCGCTCGAAATTCAGCTAAGCGGGTACAAAAAAATTGATGCACAACGCAAAAAAATCAATGAATTGCTTGAGCATCGAAAAAACTTCGACACCCAAGCCGACGCTTATCATCAAGAATTAACGGATTTAGCTAAGAAAAGCCAAGACCTTCATGCCATGATGATGCAGAAAATGGAAGCCTTAAAAAAGGATCGAGCTGAAGCTGACAGCCTTCATCAAGCGTTCATAAAAACCAAAGAGCAAAACAACCTTCTCTACGCCCAATTAAGGTTGCTCTACGATCAATCCGCTGGGATAAAGGTTGCTATTCGAGAGCAAAACCAAGCTCGCTGGAGAGAAGAAGACGCAAAAAGAAAAGAGGAATTAGCCAAACGCAAAGAAGAACAAGCACAAAAAGCAGCCAAAGAGAAAGAGATTAAAGAGAAAATTGGCTCCCAAGCAAAGGAAAGGCTCCAACGCGGTGAAGAAGTTAGCTGGGATGAGCTTCAACTGATGTACAGTGAAAATACTGAAGATGAGGCGGAATCGTAAGCTTAAAGTTAAGTGGCAATTATAAAGGAATATGAGATACGGATGGCTAAGAAGGAAACGCAACAGCAAACGCAAAAGCGTATCCTAATTTTATGCGTTGACAGAGACGGCGATCTGGAAGTTAAAGCCGGCATAAAAACGCCGCTTCTAGGACGCACTACAAACCTTGATGCTGCAGTTTCCTTAGCCCTAAAAGACCCAGAAGAACCAGACGCCAACGCCATGTTTGAAGCCGTGAGGCTTTACGACCGCCTTCATGACGAAAAGCAGCCTGAAGAAATCTTTGAAGTGGCAACCATATCAGGCTCCGAGTTAGGTGGAGTTAGTGCCGACCGAAAACTTGTGTCTGAACTCAACGGTCTACTTGAAAGTTTCAGCGCAAATGAAGTAATTCTTGTTTCAGATGGGTTCTCCGATGAGGCGGTCCTGCCGCTTGTGGAGTCAAGAGTGCCAGTGTCTTCAGTTCGTCGCATTGTCATTAAACACAGCGAATCCATTGAAGAAACTGCTGCAGTGTTTACCAAGTACATTCGCCTTCTAATTGATGAGCCAAAATATGCACGCATGGCTCTGGGTTTACCTGGCATCTTAGTCCTAATTTTTGGTGTTCTTTGGGCGATAGATAATTTAAAAATTTATCCCGGTGCCCTCTACTACTACGGCATAGCCATTGTCATAGTCGTAGGCGGTTTCCTGCTGCTTAAAGGATTCGGTGTTGACAAAGCAACCCGCGATTTGTACAAATGGGCAAAAGAATACACTCCGCCACCTTTGCCCGTTCAAATCTCAAACTACGCCATTATTGCTGGAATCTTATGTATCGCTATTAGTGTTTATTTAGGCATAGCAAACGTCAACATCAGCGCTGCTCCCTTACCCACTAGCATCGGCGCTTGGCTCGAAAGCATGCCAAAAATTATCACTTTCTTCCTTTGGGGAGTTGAAGATTTGTTAATTGTTGGTATAAGCATTGTTTTGTTAGGACGAAGCATACGGTTGTATGTTGAAAGAGATTCACGATTGCTGCGGAATGTTGCGCTGATTGTTTCCGTTGGCTGGTCGCGTTGGGTGCTGGATGGTACGGCAAACTTGATTTACTCTTACTACACCAAGGAATCAACAGTCATTGGGTTAGATAACCAATTCTTCTCGAACTTTATCTTTACCATCATCGTGGGGATATTGATTGGCATAGCTTCAGTTCTACTTATTTATATTGTAAACAGATCAGCAAAGGATTTCTTTAAGAAAAACGAAGGAAAAGAAGAAGAACTTTAAAATAAAATTAGCCAGATTGATTTGAGGGTAATTATAGTAAGCTTTAATTGAAACCCTCAAGGATTTACCCTAGTACCGCAATTAAAGACAAGAAATCACCGAGGCTCATCGAGTGCTTAAAAGACTTCTCTCTATCCTTGGCGTATACAAAATGTATGAAAAATGGCTTTGGCAACAGGTCAAGAATGGAGTCAAGGTTGAACACATCGCCATTATTCTGGACGGCAACCGACGTTGGGCATCAGAAAACGAGCTTAACCCCTGGCTTGGGCACAAGCAGGGCGCCGAAACCGTTGAAAACTTGCTTGATTGGTGCCTAAAACTCGACGTGAAATTCGTTACGCTGTACACTTTTTCAACTGAGAATTTTAGCCGTTCGCAGAAAGAAGTTGAGGAGATCATGAAGATTGCTGAAGAGAAATTTCAAAAGCTCCTAACTGATGATCGCATCCATCGCAACAGAGTTCATGTAAAAGTTATCGGGAGAACCAACATGTTGCCGGAAGCTCTCCAGCAGCTCATCCGTGATGTTGAAGAAGCAACGGCTGATTACGATAATCAGTTCTTGAATTTTGCTTTTGCCTATGGTGGGAGGGCAGAGATCGTTGATGCCGCACGCGTTATCGCGGAGAAAGTCAAGGCAGGAGAGTTAGAGCCCGAAGATATTCATGAAAGCACGTTCGAGAAATATCTCTATACGTCACACATGACCAAGCAGGAACCTGACCTAATCATCCGAACCTCAGGTGAGGAGCGGCTTAGCGGCTTTCTACTCTGGCAATCTGCGTATAGCGAATTAGCGTTTTTAGATGTTTATTGGCCAGACTTCCGCTTCATCGATTTGCTCAGGGCCATTCGAACCTTCCAGAAACGTAAACGAAGATACGGCGCATAAACGCCATGTTTTCGATGTTCAGATGGCAAAGGGGCTCTTATTCATCACTCATTAGTGAGCTTTACAATGGCTTTTTGCGTTTGCGTTCGGCGTTGGGTTGCGGGCTGTGCATAATCATTAAGGAAGTCTATCTTTTAGTTGGAATTCAACAAACTTTTTTGAGCTTCTTTTAACCATCTGATTATTATGCTCTTTTTTGGGTGCTGATTATGCTGATAACGTCTCGGTCTTTTAGGATGGCGTCTTCGCCGATTCTACGCTTGTCTCGCGCATTTACGGCGTAGAGGAAGCCGTCGCCCAGTTCCGTGTGGATTATGTAGGCGAACTGACGGGCGGTTGTGCCTTTCGGAACCAGGTATGTGTCTGGCAGAACGCGCCCGTTATGGTCAGAGAGGTGTTCTATGTCTTCTACAGGGTAAACGGTTATCATGTTCAACAGTTTAAAGTAGGCAGTGTTTATAGCTTCTTGCACACCCGTTGAACCGTGGGTCTTGAGGATTTTTTCTTTTATTTGCTCTAGCGCTCGAATCTGCCCCGTTGTCAACTTTTCAGGCTGAGTTATCTTAAAGTCGTTGTCGCCTGGCTTGTAATCAATCAATTGTTTCTCTGCGGCACGTCGCAACGCTAATTCTGCTTCAGCTGAACAGGGAACAACGGTGTAACCAAGTGTTTTCATGCGTTCAACATTGTCCTTGGCAGTGGGCAAATCTATCTTGTTGGCGACGATCAAGAGAGGTTTGGATATGCGCCTTAACTGGTCTACAAAGCGGTAAAAGTCTTCGTCGCTCCAAGTAGCAGGCTTATCAAGGTTCAGATTCGCCCTGCGGACAGCTTCATTAACGTATTGACGTTTAATGCTAAGTCCGGTTAGGCGGTCCTCAAGGTGATGGGCTATGCCTTTTTTGTCAGCTTCTGCGGTACGTGCGATTTTTGCCCAATCCTTCTTTAGAATCACTACCATCCACATCGTTATTTCCCGCTCTAAAAACTGCACATCCTCAACCGGATCGTGCTCGCCTAGCTTGCAGGTTTTGCCTTCGCAGTCAGTGCCGCCAGAAGCGTCAACTATATGGATTAAGGCGTCTGCTCGGCGGATTTCGTCAAGGAACTGGTTGCCCAAGCCGCGTCCTTCCCAAGCGCCCGGCACGATGCCTGCTATATCGATTAGTTCTATGGGAACAAGCCGTGTACCATCTAGGCAGAGGCTGTTTCTTGGGTTATCTTGTACATGAAATTCTGGGTGAACGCAGGGAGTTCGGACGTAGCCTACGCCTCGGTTGGGCTTAATGGTCGTAAACGGGTAGTTGGCAATTTCTGCCGCCGCTAAAGTGGCAGCGCTGAAGAATGTAGATTTGCCAGTGTTTGGCTTGCCAACTACGCCTAGCAAGCGTGTGTATGATCTTTGCATGAATGTTTCACTTTGTGTATTGTTGAGTTTTATGGGGCTATATTATTTGCGCTTGAAAATTCTTCCTTGTTTGGTTCGTTTAGAATATAGGTAGTTTAGTCGATATTGCCGCTACCCTTTTACATTGGCAACATAATAATATTAACGAAAAAGCTTCAAAAAATTGCTTCCTTTCATCCAAAAATGGGTTGATGGACAGGTGAATCTGTTAAAAGCCTCCAAGTTGCTTGCATTTACAGTGTGTCTCCTGTTTATCATCGTTCTTGTGGCGCCCAAGATAACCCTTGTAGAGCCAAAGGACACTTGGGTAGCTCATCCCTTGCATATTTCCCAGTTTGCAGGTCCAGTAGGCATAGCAGGCTACACACCGGCGCAGATACGCACAGCATACAATCTACCCTCCAGGGGTGGCGAGGGTAAAACGATTGCGGTGATTGTTGCCTACGACACGCCGACTATACGCGAGGATTTAACGGTTTTCTCCAGCCAATTTGGTTTGCCGCTTCCAAATGATGGCAACTTTGAAGTTCACAAAATGGCAAGCAACATTGCCATAGACCGAAATTGGTCAGTGGAAGCCTGTTTGGACGTTGAATGGGCTCACGCCATCGCTCCAGATTCAAAAATTCTGCTTGTTGAAGCAGTTACTCCAAACAGGGTGGACTTGCTCTCAGCCGTTGACTATGCTAGAAGTCGCCCAGACGTCGTTTCAATCTCCATAAGTTGGGGCGGCGAGGAACCATCCAACCCATCCTTCTACAACAACAGATTTACCAGCAAATACGGCACCGCTTTCTTTGCTGCGTCAGGAGACGACGGAGCAGGCATCATCTGGCCAGCAAGTTCAGCCAAGGTCGTTGCTGTTGGGGGAACCAGCCTAAACCTCAGGTCTGACGGATCGGTAATTTCTGAGGTTGCTTGGAAGGGTAGCGGCGGCGGAGTCAGCGCATATGAACCTATTCCGTCATACCAAATAAATTTCGGCATTAATGAATCCAAAAGAGCGGTTCCCGACGTTTCCTATAACGCGAATCCAACTTACGGGTTTGCGGTTTACTGGAACTCTACATGGCAGAAGGTCGGTGGCACAAGTGCAGGAGCTCCTCAATAGGCAGCAATCCATGCTCTGGGGCTCTCGGCTTCCAATGCAAACCTCTATGAGAAAGCAAAATTGTCTTATTCTTCTTATTTTCGCGACATCACCTCGGGTTCCAACGGAGTCTACAATGCAACCGTCGGCTATGACTTGGTAACAGGATTGGGCAGCCCATTGACCGCCAAATTTGGCACCATACTGCAGGTCTCTCCTACTTCTGGTCCGCCTGAAGGCGCAGTCACGCTTAACGGAGCTGGGTTTGCAGGCGGAAGTTTTGTTAACATCTCTTACCTAAATCCCTACACGTCCGAGTGGATTCCAGTCGAAAGCAACGTAGCGGTTACCTCTACGTCAACCTTCACCTATGCTTTAAGTGCGCCTGATCTCTTGCAGAACAATCCAGCAGGCGATAATGAACCCGCCCTCGACGCTATTGTTTTTCGTGCCCAATACAGTAATGGTACTTCATTTGAAACGGTAGTCCCATATATGGAGTATCGGCGGGGCTTAAGCCAAATAGGTGGCACAACCGCCGTAGGATTGTATGGTAACAATACTGACTTAACCTCAAGCGTTTCTGTTCAAGGTGGGCAGTCGATATTGATTAGAGGTAGCTGGTTTAACCCTGGCATTGCAACCCTGCTTTTGGATGGAACAACCCTATTAAATTCAGTAGTTATCGATGAAAACGGACAGTTAGAAGCCACAATAGACGTACCGAACGATTTTGTTGGTCAACATACGCTGACAGTCAAGGATAAGAACTCCGATTTCTGTATCAGCATAAGTACATCAAATCCGTCAGAATACCTCTCCCAGCAACCATCATCATCAACTCCTTCATCAACAGCCACTCCTAGCCCACTCCCGTCCATAACTCCTAAACCAAGTCCATCAGCACCTCCGACCGATCTTGAGACACCTGAACCATCCCCGACGCCGCAAATCCAAGAAATCCCCTTAACACCGATTATAGTATTGCTGTTTGTTTCCGCATTGATCATAGCCATCAAAATAGGACGAAGAAATTGACCTTATTTGCGATTTTCCAAGCGGTACTCACCGAGCAGTTCAACTATTGTTTTATGACATTTGCTGCATTCCATCATCATGTTGCCACATTTTGGACAGAAAACCTCTGCATTTCGCAAGCGCTCCAAAAGCGTCAGCAACTCCGCGCGGTTGGCCTTGTCACGGGCAGACTCCTGCTTCATGGTTGTCTCATCGGCCTCCGTTGGTCGTGGTTTTTGGCTGGAAACGATTTCTTGGTAAACCTTGGCGATGCTGACCTTGCCTTCCCGCAGTTTTTGCTTATCGTCTTCGCTTGCTGTTTCTATAATCTTTTTTCCCCGCTCGAAAGTACGAGTAGAAACGCCTGCTTTTTTTGCCACAATCTCTGTAGCTTTCGCCTTTAACATGGGCTCAGCGGGCTCAGCGTCATCTGGCGCTAACCCTAATTGCAAACTACGCCCACATTTACCGCCCTCAATTTGCCTTTTCTTAGCCAACGCCTTCTCAATTTCAAGCAGTGGCACGGCTAATTCTACGAGTTGGAAATTGTTTAGGTGACGGCGTCTGAGGTTTGCTTCAATTACAAATTTCTTCTCAAGCAGCTTATCTTCGAATCGGCGTACTTCAAAGTCTGGTTCAATTCCGAGTTCACTGCAGGCGCGGAAGCGGTGATGTCCATCTAGTACTTCTAGGTCTTCGTTTACTATTATAGGATAGTGTTGCCCCTCTGCTTTTATGGATGCTTTGAGCTCTGCGAACTCTTGCTCAGACATTTTAGGAAGCAATTTCTCGTACTGAGGGTTAAGACGAAGACTCATCTGCACCGTGTCAAGAGTGGTGTGTTTTGTTATTTAAGGTTGGAGGGTCTTGAAGCGTTTAGTCGGTATTTTTTTTATTTTTGTGAATGATTAAACAAAAAATAAGGTTTCTTCCAAAAATATTTTTTAGAAAAAAATTCTTGGATATTGAAGAGTCAATGGAGCGGTAGACCACAAGTAATATTAGAAGGCGTGCACCTAAATTCTAAATCAGTAATAATCAATCTCATCATTGCGAGAAACCCTCGCATAAGTGCGATTAACATAATCAAATATAATTTCAGGAGTTGCATATTTACGGGAGCATCCCAAACCTTTACGATAAAGTACGTTGTACATGCTAGATTTGAAATAGACGGAGTAGTAGAAAAACCCGATGTGATAGGTGCAGTTTTCGGGCAAACAGAAGGACTTTTTGGACCTGAACTTGATCTACGAGAACTGCAGAAAACCGGGCGCATCGGCAGAATAGAAATCGACCTACATTCTAAGAACGACCGAACAAACGGTTCGATTACCATCCCAACGAGCCTTGATCGCGTTTCTACAGCGCTCATAGCTGCAAGCGTAGAAAGCATAAACCGTGTCGGACCTTGCTCAGCAAAAGTAAACCTAGACAAAATCGAAGACATCCGTGAATCTAGGCGAAAAGTAATCATTGATCGCGCCAAAGAAATCTTGCACAAATGGAACGTCGAATCCATGCCCAGCGTAGACGAGGTTTACAAGGAAATAAGCGATACCATGAAAGTTGGGAAAGTGGAAAAATATGGACCTGAGGATTTGCCTGCTGGTCCGGGTTTAGAGGCTGCTAAAGAAATAATCGTTGTGGAAGGACGCGCAGACATCATAAATCTCATGCGATGTGGCATATTCAACACCATCGCTTTGGAAGGCGCCAAAGTCCCTGACTCAATAAAAAAGATTACCAAAGAGAAAACAGCCACTGCCCTGCTTGATGGCGACCGAGGCGGCGACCTAATTCTCAAAGAACTTCTCCAAGTCACGAGCATAAAGTTTGTCGGACGAGCTCCAAGGGGCAAGGAGATCGAAGAATGCAATTGCAAAGAAATCGCTGAAGCTTTAGAAAACAAAGTTCCAATATCTGAAATTATCGGTAAACCACCTGCGCCAGCAAAAAAAGTTCCTGAACGAGTAAAAGTTGAAGTGCCAGAGCAGATTGGTCAAGCAGCAAAGGCGTTGGTCGGTACACTTGAAGCCGTCCTGTTCAATGACAAACTAGAATTAATCGAGAAGTTGCCTGTAAGCCAATTAGCCGAGAGGCTACAGCAAATGGGCGGCGTTGATACAGTAGTATTCGACGGCATAATCACACAGCGAATCGTAGACATCGCAGGCGAAAAGAACATCCGACGCATCGTTGCCTCACGCATATCAGAAGCAGTCAAACCAGCCCTAAACGTTGAACTGGTAACTTTTCAAGATGCGATTCCAGCAGCTTAAAGGTAATCCATCAGACTTCTAATTTCCTGTGTTTCTCCTGTTTCTTCGAGCAGTTCTGCTTCCGTCACATCAAAGAAGATCAGGATGCGAGCAGCGGCTGGCAAAACCTGATTGGTCACGTAATAATCAACGTCTACTTCGTTTGGGTTAGCGAAAACGTAAGGTTTCACACGATTGTACAAACGTCCTTTTCCAGCCAACACAACATAGCCGACTTTGTCACCGCCAGTCAAGCGCCAACCTTTTTCTTTAAGCATTTTTGCTGCTTCCACATGCGGAGCCTTTATGGCATAATCTTCTGGTGGCTTAGTTAATGTTTTCCAAATGATAAAGTCAGTGAAGGGAATTTTCCGTTTCCTCAGTTCACGAATAATAGTGTGAACGTAGTCAACTGCTTTCTTGGGCGACTGTTCTTTGAGGACAATCTCGAGCACTTGCTCCTGCACTTTTTTAGCAACCTCTGCCCAGTCGCCGCGGATAACTTCCAACCCCACAATGTCGAGGCTGCCGTCTTGCCGTAACCCAGCATAGCGTTTTTTTGCTTCAGTAAAGAAAATGCGTTGATAAACATCGCCCAATTCAACTTCTAATTTGAGTTTAAGTCTGATGTTATCTTGGAGTTGCTGTGCCTTACGTTGGTCATAGTTGATGAATAAGCTGTCTGTGTCCCCGTACACGACGCCAATTTCCATGTCATGTGCCATCTGCATGGCAGTTTGGATTGTGAGCCTACCCCACGCTGAGGCTGCTTCGGCGACGGGTTTGATGTACCATCTTGCGCCTGTCCAACCTGCATAACCATATGTGGCATTCGTTATGATTTTGACGGCTTTCTGTCTTGCGTCTAACACTCGGTAATCAATTGTTTTGTGGTTAAGCGAGTTCATTCTTTTCCGTATAGAATTGCGTACGTTGATTAGGTAGGTGAGTGCTTCAGTGTAGAATCCTGGTGGTTCTTTGCGGAATTTGTGGTGGACCTCTGGTGCCTCGTAGACACCGCTGGTTGGTTCTGGCTCATCTGGAGCGATGTAAGTGTCGGGTGAGAGATTGTATGCAATCATAATGCTTGGGTACATAGATTTGAAATCTAGAACCGCTATGTTTTCATGCAAGCCAGGTTTAGGCGAAAGCACAAGACCACCAGCATAAGGTATATACGGTTGCTCAAGGCGTTTGGGGATGAGTTCTCCGATTTCTTGTGTCCGCTTAATCAAGAACCATTCCACTCGGAAACCCGTCGCGGCAGTCATAACATGGTCCAACGGCAAACTGACTAGGCTGGATAGTTGCATGGCAAAATCTAAAAGCAAGCTTGCGGTTTCGTGGGCTTTACGGGCGCTTTCCAAACCGAACCGTTTCAGCTCTCCGCGTTTTTGCGGGTCATCCCAGTAATCAGCAAACAAGACATCGTCGATAAAACCCTTGTTCTTATCCGCTGTACCCAAATAACTTGCCAAATTCCAAAGTGTCTGCACTTTAACTTCTGGAAACACATCCATAAAATCCATCAAATCCAGGTTGACAAGACCCGTGATTGAAACGTGACCGTATACACTTGTGTGCGGTTCCGTATGCGCCCTATCTAAATCGAGTGCCATTCCAAATTTGGCGGCTCTGCCACGTAAATATGGCCAGTTCACCATGTTTGCGCCGTAGCTTGTTATGACGTCTGGATCAAAATCTCGAATGTATCGAATGAATTTTTCAATGACTGGTTCGTCATTTTTAGCTTCATCTACGATGAATTGTTTTTCTTTTCCACCACTGGAAACAGTCGAAATAATCAGGATCGGGTTTCGGTCAGGCTTTGGCGAACCTTCACGGCTATAGCAAATCAAAGAGAAACCCAAAGTTCGCAGCGCTGGCACTGAGACATCGTCTAGCATTTTGGGAGGCTCTGAAACAGCATACACATGGGTAACCCTCACCCACTTAGGCACCTCTTCTTCGGTTACTTGTGCCTCCATCCAACTGCACGGAGAAAGATTGTTGTCAATGAGGTAGCGCATTACGACGCGAATGTCGTCTTCGAGGCAGTCTTGAACTCCTTCGATGCTTCGAAGTTGTTTTGCAATCTTGCCAGTTTGGGTTGAATCTCTACAGTATACTTTTATTGCTGTCACTGGCTTGCCGAAAAAGCGTCGCGGAACAACATCCGCCTTCACAATTGAGCACCCATATTTGCTGATGATTGATTCTACAACTTTCGAGGCATCTGCTCCTTGCTGCAGCACAGCATAGAAGTAAGCAGTAAAGTTCCTGTCAATAACGAGCAAGCGGTTGCCAACTGAATCGATTCCCCAAAGCCACAGCTCGGTTCTGTCTGGTTCGATTTTAGGGTTAAGGTCAAGAAGCCAAAATACGACTTTCATGCGGAACCGCCATTAAAGATAGGTTTAAACAGCCTTAAAACCTTTAAATAAAATTTTTTCTTCTCTGGCTTCCGGATACTCAGTTTTTGTCTTCAATATTATCGGGGTTTGTTAGTTTTGGGTGGTTCGGTGGCCTATTTTTGTTGCTTTGCAGCGACTCTATCCCCCCTTTTAAATACACTTTTGGTCATCACCTTGGGGTTGTGGAGTTTGAGCTTGGTTTGTCTTATGGTGGTTTTGTTTATGGTCGTTTGAAAGTGTTCTTTTATTTTCAAGAGTTTATATGTAAAGATTTGTTTATACTTAAGTCAATACATATTGAATTTAAGTCATGTAATAGCTTGAACAATCATGCAGTTTGTGTACAGAAACATTTATCAATTGCATATTAGCGTACTTTAGCAATACAAAAATGCGTTAGCAGAAGCGCAAAACTAGACGGAGAAGAGATAAAAATGGACATAAAAGACTACTATTTCAAGATGCCGCCTCTTAAAACGGAGCCCATAATAGATGACACTACGCTTCGTGACGGTATCCAGATGCCAGGTTTAGCGGCTGGACCCAAAGACGCTGCGAGGATTGCTCAGTTACTAAGCGACATAGGGGTTGAACGCATCGAGCTATTTCATTATCAGGAACCCGATAAAAAAGCAGCCAAGCTCATAAAAGACTTAAATTTGAACTTGAGGGTTGCCGGCTGGTGCAGAGCGGTTAAGGAAGATATAGACAGTGCAGTCGCTTGTGGCTTCAAAGAGGTTGGAATTTCTCATCCGGTTTCTGAATTACACTTTAAAGCAAAGTGGCCTGACAAAACAAAGGAGCAAATCCTAGCCAACGTTGTCGACGTTACAGAATATGCATCTAAAACCTGTGGCTTGAGAACTTTCGTTCACGGCGAAGACAGTACCCGTGCGGATTGGGAGTTTGAAAAGCGCTTCATTAACGCTATAGCGGATGCTGGTGCAGAATGTTACCGTATATGTGATACAGTCGGTATCGGTTTATCTGACCCTGCTGCGCTACTTCCAAACGGCATACCCGCGAAGGTTGTGGCTATAAAGAAGGAAACACACATCGGCGCCATTGAAATTCATGCACACGACGACTTCGGCAACGCAGTAGAGAACACCATGGCCGCAATTAAGGCAGCTTCAGGCGTATGGGACAAAGTCTACGCCAGCACAACATATCTGGGTATAGGCGAACGTGCAGGCAACGCTGAAACAGAGAAAGTCCTGCTGAACCTGTATTTGCATTATGGCGTTATGAAGTTTGAAGGAAAAACGCGCGAACTCAAGGCAACTGCAGATTTCATCGGCAAAGCCACTGGTTACGTGGTCCCGCCAAACAAAGCAATAGTTGGTGATTATGGATTTGCGCATGAATCAGGGATTCATACTCATGGCGTTTTGAATGATCCGTGGACGTATGAGCCATATCCCCCCGAACTGGTTGGCAACACACGCCGCTTAACCATCGGGAAACAGTCGGGTAAGGGCATAATTAAACACAAAATCACTGAGTTAGCAGGCAACGTCCCAGACGATGAAACGGTAGCTAAAGTTGTTGATAAAGTCAAGGATATCTATGCGAACGGCCGCCGAGCGTCCCTAAAAGAAGAAGAATTCAAAAAAATCCTTCGGATCTTGCATATACTGCCAGAAAACAATGGACGATGCTAGCGAAAGGCAAAATAACTCTATCTTCTTTCTTTTATTGACAAGGTAAGGGTGGACCTGCATGATTGACATTTCCCTAATCGTCATTGTAAGCAACACACTAGTCGTTTTTGCAACTTTCATTGCAACTCTTTACCGCATAAAGATCGAGCGAGACCAGATAAAAACATTCAAGGAAAACGTCAGTTCAAGCCAATGCTTAGAATCTTTCCGTAAATACGTTCGGGCAGAACGCTCAGCGATTTTGCATATGGACAAGGAAGAGCTGGCAAAGTTTATCGACTATTTAGAGAAACTCGGCGAATGATACCACAGCCGTTTCAAAGCGCCAAATCCAAAATTTACAATGTTTACGTGGTGCTGCAAGTCAAATAAATTCTATAGCTGTAGAAGGAAAAGCATGTTTAAACCGTGGATGCTCTTTCAAGTGCTAGTCGAATCAAATTCTTCAAATGCCTCAACCAACCCTGTCGTGTCGCTCAAGAAAAGCTAGACATCAATCGTTTAAAACTAAATAGCTCTTGATAAACTTAAATAACTAATTAGTTTATTTTCAAGGGTTCAAGAGAGAGGGAGAACGGTGACTTTAGCCGTAGAAGCATCATCATTAACCAAGCAATTCGGCCAAATAAAGGCTCTTGATGGCGTAAGCTTCAACATTAACCCGGGCGAAATTTACGGCTTAATCGGACCCAACGGCGCAGGAAAAACCACCACTCTGCGCATAATCTGCACCTTAATCAAGCCTACTTCAGGCTCCATAAACATTTTTGGTCAAGACGCAACTAAGCAGCCTGAGAAAACGCGGCAAATCATTAGTTATCTCCCTGAAGAGTCAGGCGCATACCCGAACCTTACAGGGTGGGAATACCTTGAGTTTATGGCTAAATTGCAGAGTACACCTGAAACTAACATAAAAGCGGTTATAGATGAGGCGGCACAAATCTGCGGTTTAGGTGACCGATTAAAAGACCGAGCCAAAACCTACAGTAAAGGCATGAAACGGCGTTTGCTGGTTGCGCGAGCGCTGATGACTAGACCGAAGTTGGCCGTGCTTGATGAACCTGCAAGTGGCCTAGATGTCTTGCATGCTTACCATATTCGAGAGATAGTTAAGCGCTATGTCAAAGAGCACGGCGTCACTGTGCTGCTGAGCAGTCATAACATGCTTGAAGTTGAATACCTCTGCAACCGAGTGGCGCTAATAAACAAGGGCAAGCTGGTGGTTGAGGGAGAACCCAAAGCGCTCAAGACACGTTTTAACAGCGAAAATTTAGAAGAGGTTTTCGCAAAGGTGGTCGGTTATGCTTAAAGGCTTCACGACAATTCTCGTAAAAGAGCTCAAAGAGTTGATGCGGGACCCCAAGATTTTGGTTGGCATGATTGTTTTGCCGCTGATAATGTTTCCTGTTTTAGGGTTAGTGATGGGCTATGCGGTGCAATCAGCGCAGGAACAGGCGCAAAAAGCCACCCTACTCGTGGTTGATAATGATAACGGCAACTGGAGCACTCTTTTTGTACGCTATGTAAACAACAGCATGAATGCCATAATTCTCAACCAGACGACCCCTCAAACAGCGGTCGCGGAAGGCTTGCTCCAACACTACAACAGCACAACGCTGGTGGAGATACCCGCAGGGTTTAGCGCTAACCTAAGCAGGCATTCTGCCGGAGAATTAAACATAACGGGCACGATAAACGTTTACAGTGTTTTCAGCGGCGCCGGCAGTATCTTCAGCGGTTTCGGCGGAGCCGTAGTCAGCAGCATCGCTACAGGTTTTAACCGAGCAGTGGCTCCAGATGTAGTTTCTGTTTATCAATCCAGCATCATTAAGGGGCAAATTCAAGAAGGTGTCGATGCCAGCGTGCTGTCCAGTTTAATGCTGTCCCAATCTATTGCTTTGCCAATAACTATAATGATTATGCTTACGTATGCTATGCAGATTGCTGCAACAAGCGTAGCTATGGAGAAAGAGGAAAAAACACTTGAAACCCTGTTAACCGTTCCAGTTGACCGATTCGCGATTTTGATGGGTAAAGTCTCAAGTACAATCATCGTTGCTGGCGTCGCATCCATAACCGTTCTCATAGGCTACAACTACATGCTGGGCTCAATCACAGGGGGAATTGCAGGCAACATAGGCAGCAGCATAGACATGGTTGCTTTAGGCCTTGTACCCTCAGTTTGGGGCTACACCTTGCTTGGCATAAGCTTATTCTTCACTTTGTTATCGGCTTTGGCGTTGGCAGTTGTCATGTCGGCGTTTAGCGAAAACGTTCGAGGCGCTCAAGCCATGGTTGGCTACATTTACCCCTTGATTTTCCTGCCGGCAATGGCACTCATCTATCTTGATGTGACTTCCATGCCGCTTGCAGTTCAGGCAATCTTTTTCGCTATCCCCTATAGTCATCCAATCATCGCCTCCAAAGCAGTCGTAACCGGAGACTATCTTACCGTAATTCTTGGAATCGTCTACGTCGCAGCCTTTACAATCGTAATCATGTACGCTGCCTCAAGATTGTTTGCAACCGAAAAGATACTAACTGCGAAATTTAGGTTTGGCAAACGTGGAAAAGCAAAGGAACCCAGCGACTAAACGTCGCTTTCCCTTTGTTTCCCATCAAACTTAATATCCTGAATACAACAATACTTTGTCTTTCCAGCTAAATTCCTGTTTGCATGCCGTTTTTTTCCGAGGACTGAGAGCTAAAATACTTGAAAATTCTAATACCCAGAGGCGAAACAAGGTAAGTGACTGAGTTTCCAAGACGTCTCTTTTCGATAGTGTTTTGCTCAAACAAGAAACTCAAATTCTCGCCCAATTTCGCGTCGTCCAAGCTGCTAAGCTGAGCCAGCTCAGCGGTTCCTATCGGACCATGAACTATTAGAGTCTCGATGATAGCAAGGTATTCTTCGAGTTTCGTGCGTTTCATCGTTACCCCACTCTTATGTATTGGATGCATCATATATATTAAGAGTTCACTTGTTCTTAAAATTTACACAAATGCTTATAAACCCACCCATATCGTCCTCCGCAACAGAGAGGAATAATTACAGAAAAATGTAATCGCCTTCAGTAGCAGATAGAACGAAGGATTGTTTCTAACGCAAAATAATCTTCATAAGAAATACGATAGGTAACCATTCACCGTCAACCATCAATTCTGCATGCAGTCGCTTGCAACCTTGCTTAAAAAAGTGCCAGATGATAAAGTAACCATAAAAAACCCCAAAAGCTAATGCAGGCAAAAAGCTAATGAAAAAACCGTATACTGAACAATAAAGTAGCCAAATCAATAGAGTGCTGTTCATGATTAAAGCAAGAACTTGTGTCTTCCTCTTTCCGATGGCTACAGGAATAGTCTTAACTCCAGAAACAGAATCCCCTCTTGTATCTAACACGTCAAAAATCGTTGTGTTTACAAAAAGTTGACAAAAAATATAGATGAAAACCAACATTATCTTGTAGGGGTTTGTCAACTGCATAGTGACCGGAAGAAAAGCCCCAGTAATTGCCCAGCTTGATGCGACAACAAAACTCTTCACACCGACAATTTCTTTAAGCCTCGGAATAGACTTGGCGGCTGGAACACTGTAGACAAAACCAATAATGAACGGTGCAACAAGCACTAATAAAGTCAAAATGCTTATAGTTAGACCTAACGCTAAACTAATGACCATAGCTGTCACCGACGGAACAACGTAGTAAACCGAATTTTTGAGCTTCACTTCAGGCTTATTAATCGCATCTTCCTTTTGATCTGTCGCTTTATTTAGGCAATAAACCGAGAAAGTCGCTAAAAAAGCTGCTAAAAACATCGCTAAAGAGGTTGGGTACCCATAAAGCGAATCAGCAAAAACAACAACAAGAGCTCCATTTAACGCTAAAAACATCGAACTCGATACGAAAAATCTCATAATTCTTCCCAACATAGTCTATCGCCTAATTTCTAATTCAAAGACTAAAATTCTAACCTCCTACTTCGCTTAACGTACTCTTGGAATGCCAACTCTCCCCACCCAAGAGCTGCAGGGTCCTTTGAAATTAAATCCATGTTATAATCGTAATCTCCCGTTAAATTGAAGAGTCCAAGCGAAAAAATGCTATCAGTAATAGTTAACGCGATTTTGAGGTCATCAATCAGGTATATTTTAAGCCGCCCCTCAGCCACAGAATTCTGCAAAAGCTCAGCATCAGCTGAGGAAACAGCGCTTTCCAACGTTTTGCTCAGTACTAAGTCGGTGATTATTAGCTCGATACTGCCGCCTTGACTGAGCAATTTCTTAAAGACATCTACGTAGTCGGGATGAAAAATCGGTGATGCCCCTTTTACCCGTTTGGACTCAAGCAACGCCTTCATGAACGTCTCATGCACTTTGCCCAATTCACTTTTTTCACTCTTTACAATCGTTGAATTTCGAAGTGAACCCAATTTTACCATAAGCCATGAGGGTATGGGTTCAACGTTATGATTTAACCAGAAATCTCGGAATTTTTCAAGTACCTCTATGGCTGCGTTGTATTCTTGGTAAATCTTCGCCTCCATTAACCCCAAAGACGATAAACTGTAAACGCCTTCATTCTTGATTGTTAGGTCTAGTTTCTCAAACTCCTTTAACGCATGCAAAATCGTTGTTTCAGAGGTATCTAACTCAACCTTCAACTCGGCAATCTTTTTCCCAGATTCCATAAGGCTTAGGAGAATCCTCTGTTTGAGTGCAGACCTAAATAGTGCTCGGTAGTCCATTGAGCCCCCCGTCGGAATTAACTACTACACATATGCTATTTATCTTTTTATAGAAAACCACTTATTCCTTATTAACTTGCTTACTAGGAACCCCGACATGGGAACCCCAACATGATTGCATCACAGCATAGCAAACAAAAAAAAATTAATTAAATTTATCTAAAAACAGTATAATTCTTGATAAAAAAGAAAACATGATAAATTGCCCAAAAAAAGCAATTCTGCTCCAATTTGGCAAACCTTATATTTCTAAAATCCCTCATACATAAAAGAGGCTTAATAATGATTGACGAGCAAAATTCCACCACTCCACAATCTTCGTCGACGATTAAATGCGAATGTGGTTTTGAAATTCTGGTAGTACCGGACATCAAAAGCGTAGGCAGTGCAATTGATGGTCATATTGAACAACACAGAAAAAATCAACCGGATTCAAAGCAGGCTGATATGGTCGCCAAACGTATCCATCAAATGCTATTTAGGCAACTTTTTGAAAAAATCGGTGGATTCTACATCTAATTTCATTCTCCGCACAAATAACTCCGATTGCACCTAAACTGAATATTCATTGCTTTAATTTTGACATTGTTTATTAACATGATTGATATACTGCTGAAGCATTCTCCAGTTGAGATAAGTACGCATGTTTTATCATAGCAAACATTAATTTCCGTTGCGCTTTATGTTCAACCATATTTCCAACTGGTTGCACCTTAGAAGCACTCCACGATTCTCGCTTCTCTTTTATTTAGATTTGCAGTTTGGTTAGCATTCAACAATTTTTGTTTACCAAACATGTCACCACAACCACAAGCCATTGAACTTCGGCATGGAGCCATGTTGGGTGTTTTTCGTTTGTGCCACATCGAAACAGGCAAAGGAAAAACTGCCCGAACCCAAAAAGCACTCACCCTCATCAGCCCTTTTGTGGCAGCTATAAAACCGCCACACTCACATAAAACAAAAAGCAGGACAGAGACGACTGAGAGAGTTTAGGGGACGTTACCGATTAGAAGAACATATTAGAAGATATCACTATGGTATAGTGACAAACGACCATTACATGTAGTTTGAGGTTGAAAAATGAAGGCTCTTGTGTTAAGCGGTGGAAAAGGAACGCGGCTTAGACCGCTGACTTTTACCTGTGCCAAACAGTTAATCCCTGTTGCAAACAAGCCTATCTTAGGATACGTTCTTGATCAAGTAGCAGCCATCAAGATCGAAGACGTGGGAGTTATTACGGCGCCTGAGACGGGGCAGTTTGTCAAGGATTATGTTGCCGATGGATCGAGTTGGGGGGTTAATGTTACCTACATTACTCAGGAACCGCTTGGTTTAGCTCACGCTGTTAAAACCGCTCGAGGTTTTTTGGGTCCAGATTCTTTTGTTATGTGCTTGGGTGATAACCTGACGGGCCAAGGTTTGGAGGGGTTCGTAAAGCGTTTTAAGAGTGAGCATTTAGATGCGTTAATCATTCTAAAAGAAGTTGAAACTCCCTCGAGTTTTGGAATCGCTCAATTGGATGAGAAAGGCAACATTGTAAAGCTTGCTGAGAAGCCAAAAACGCCAATGGGAAACTTGGCTATAATTGGAACTTACCTGTTTTCAAGCAAGGTGCACCAAGCCATCGAGCGCATCCAGCCCTCCTGGCGTGGCGAATTGGAAATTACGGATGCGATTCAGGAGATGATTAATATGGGCTTTAACGTTAAGGCTGAGATTTTGAACTCTTGGTGGCTTGACACAGGAAAAAAAGACGACATATTATCAGCTAACGCCAAGATTTTAGACGAATACATACAACGGGAAATCTGCGGTGTAGTGGCAAATAGCACTGTCGATGGCAGAGTAAAAGTTGAATCAGAGGCGCAAATAATCAATAGCGTAGTCAGGGGTCCCTGCATCATAGGAAAGAATGTGCTTGTTGAAAATTCGTTTATAGGTCCATACACGAGCGTTGGAGACGGCTCGAAAATTTCTCGTTCAAACCTTGAGTATTGCGTTGTGCAAGAAAACGTTGTTTTATCTGACGTTGAGCGGATGGAAGACAGTTTAATCGGGAAAAACGCAAGGGTTTCGCGCAATCAAAGATGCAGGACGATAAAGTTGCATGTGGGTGATTACTCGGAAGTTGAGGTTTAAAGCGGAAAAATGGCAACCATTATAAAGATTTCGGCGAATTAACTTTGTGAAGCAAACAAGGAATAGCTATGTTGCAAGGGATAATAATTAGACCGATAAAACGTTTTGTTGACGAGAGAGGATTCTTCTCCGAAGTTATGCGTAGAGACTGGATGGACCTCTTCGGCGACGACGTGATTGTTCAGGCGAACCTTTCCTTCACCTATCCTAATCTTATTCGAGCTTGGCATAAGCACTCGAGAGGGCAAACAGATTTTCTTTTGACGTTGAAAGGAACGATTAAGATCTGCGCCTTCGATGATGAAACCAAAGAATTAGACGAGATCGTTTCGAGTGGGTTAGACCTTCAAGTTATTCGTATGCCTGGTCACTACTGGCATGGGTTTAAAGCAGTTGGCAACGAACCTGCCCTGCTACTATATTTCACCACCAGACTCTATGATTATTCTGCTCCAGATGAGGAACGACGACCGTGGAATGACCCAACCCTCGTTCCCAGCAACGTAAACGGCAATTTAAGCGACATGCGTGTTGGTAAGCCTTGGGATTGGAATTATCAGCCTCATAAGTGATAAACATGAAATTGTTGGTTACGGGTGGTTTAGGGTTTATCGGAAGCAACTTTTGCAGGTACATGCTAGCTGAGCACTCTGATTATGAGTTGATTAACGTTGATAAGATGGGAATAGGCGCTAATCCGGCAAATTTGCGCGACATTGAGAATGACAAGCGCTATACGTTCATCAAAGGAGACATTTGCAATCCTCAGCTTATGAATCGGCTCATCCATCAAGTCGACGCCGTGGTGAACATTGCTGCTGAGACGCATGTTGATCGAAGCATCGCTGACCCCAACCTTTTTTTGCAGAATAATACTTTGGGGACCTTTACGATTTTAGAAGCCATACGTCGCCATAATCATAAGGCGCGTCTTATACAGGTTTCAACCGATGAGGTTTACGGTGAAGCTTTGGAGGGTTCCTTCGCGGAAAATGCGACGCTTAAACCATCTAATCCTTACTCTGCTTCGAAAGCTGCGGCGGACATGTTTGTGTTGTCCTACCATAAAACCTTCGGGTTAAATGCGTCTATAACACGCTGCACAAACAATTTTGGTCCTTACCAGTTGCCTGAGAAGCTAATTCCTAAGACGATTATTCGTGCGTTGCGTGATTTGCCTATTCCGATCTACGGCAAAGGAATCAATGTTCGCGATTGGATTTATGTTGAAGACCATTGTGCTGCTCTTAGGATAGTTCTTGAGAAAGGTAAAGCTGGAGAAATCTACAATGTTTCTGCAGGTAACGAGATTGCTAACATTGAAATTGTTAAAAAAATACTCGGTCAATTGGGCAAACCTGAAAGCCTAATTACCTTTGTGGAGGATCGACCTGGACACGATACTCGCTACAGCTTAGATGCTGCAAAGATTCGTGCAGAACTCGGTTGGCAGCCGAAATATGAGTTTGAGGAATGTTTGGAATCGACAGTGAAGTGGTATCTTAAAAATGAACATTGGTGGCTGCCGTTTGCAACTGAAGTTATTTTGCATCCGACACCTTGGAAGCTTGGGGGTTTTCACTGAAACTTTTAATCACAGGCGCCAGCGGTCTATTCGGTTCAAAACTGGCTCAGATGGCGCTCGCAAGAAACTTTGAGGTTTATTCCGCAGACATTCAGAGCCGTACATTTTATGGTCAATTTGTTTTGCTCGATATTTCTGAAAAGTTGAAAGTGCACGAAGCGTTTAGAAGCATCCGACCTGACGTGGTTGTTCATGCTGCATCGCTTACTGACGTTGACAAATGCGAAATGAACAAGGAACTGGCTTGGAAGATAAACGTTGAAGGAACAAAAAACATCGTTGAAGCAGCCGTTGAAACTGGTTCATTTCTACTCTATATTTCGACTGATTACGTTTTCAGCGGTAGAAAGGGCAGCTACAAAGAAACCGACGTCCCCCACCCCATCAACTATTACGGAACAACCAAACTCAAGGCAGAAGAAATCGTCAAAGCGCAATCTGAATACTTTATTGCTCGGCCAAGCGTTATTTATGGTTCCGCACCTGCAGCTGGAAAGGTCAATTTTGCCCTTTGGCTCATTGAGACCTTGCAGAAAGGCGAGCGCGTTAAAATCGTTACTGACCAATGGAACTCGCCTACCTTGAACACTAACTTGGCTGAAATGATCCTTGAGGTAATCGAGAGACATTTAACTGGGATTTACCATTTGTGTGGTGCCACTCGAGTAAGCAGGTTAGAGTTTGCCCAAAAAATTGCTGATGCCTTCGGTTTGGATAAGCGTTTAATCGATCCGACTTCATCTTCTCAATTCACTTGGGTAGCATTGCGTCCCATGGACTCCTCGCTTGACACTTCGAAAGCACAGAGGGCGCTTAAGTGCAAGCCTCTTGGTATGGCAGAGGCTCTTGGAAAACTTAAACTTGAATTATCCCAAAAATAAGGTATTCTAAGCGTAAGTATTATGTAATTGAACAGCACCTCTTTGCATTGCTTGGAAACCATAATGATAAAACAGGGCAACATTAAGCAGATAGCTAGGCAACGCATTGAGGTATTGTTTAGAGAAGCGGAGAAGATAGCAAAAGCTGACCCCCAGCTTGCTGCTCAATATGTTTGTTCAGCTAGGCGAATTGCCATGGCAGCTAAAATTCAGTTGCCGATTGAGTTTCGGCGCAGAACTTGCAAGGTATGCAATGCGGTGTTTGTGCATGGCGTTAGTTGTCGTGTTAGGGTAAAACAGAAAAGGGAGCCGCATGTCGTAGTAACATGTTTAAACTGCGGAAACCAAACCCGCTATATTCTGAAAAAAAAGGTGCAAACAAAAGTTGAGTAAAATAACTACACGGATGAAACGCCACGTTAAGCATGTCCTCAAAGATGAGAACCCTACCATCTGGGTCGGAAAAGACGGCTTAACCTCCCAATCCGTAGCAGAAATCGAGAAGCAACTGCAAAAGAACAAGATGGTGAAAATCAAGATTTTGCCAGCGGCACTGAGGGAACTTGAAACTGCTGAATCCATCGCAGCCAAAGCAGCCAAAGAAACCGAAGCAGCATTGGTTGAGGTTCGCGGTCACGTATTTATACTGTTTAGGAAACGTCGAACGCAATCGCAAGCAAAGCAGCCTTCGTCTTCTACCTGAACTCTCGAATTTTTTTGAAAATTGTAGAATGTATAGAGTACATGCAGGCGTACTTGAATATCAGGGCATCATGCAATTGTATAAATAGCTATCCAACCTATTTTTTCTCGTGAAATTATGAATTTTAGGTGGTTTATGTTTTGGATTTAGGTGAATTAATTAAACGGGATCATGATGAGTATCGGCGGTTTTTCGCTAAGATGGCAAAAACTACCCCGCAGGATGGTCAAATGCGGAGAAAAGCGCTAAAAGAAATTATGCGTAGAATATATGCGCATCATGAGGCTGAAGAACTAACGATTTTCCCAAAGATGATGCAGGTTCCTGAGTTGCGAGGAATGGCGTTTGAGCTTGAGGTGGAACATGCCGACATGAAGATGCTCTTTGAAGCTCTCTTAAAAGACTCTGTAGATACCGAGGTCTGGAAGTATAAGCTTTCCTCGATTTACGATATTATGCATGCACATTGGCTGAAAGAAGAGGAGGATTTAACGCCTTTTGCACTGGATTTTTTCTCCAAGGCCGATTGGGAAGCCTTTGGTAAACGTTTCAACGAAATAATGAACGAGAAACTAAATGAACGTTAATTTTTGGAGCTTGGAAAAACCCTCAAAGGCAACTCCACCCTCTAAGTGATATGGAGTTTCTGATAGGTGCCGATTTGTTGAGACTAACTTGCAGATTTGAGGCTGATATAGAAGGATATATCTACTAAAAGCGGTTCATGCGGTTTATTGGCAAAGCATCAAATAAATCCAATCGCTGTCCCCTTTCTAAGCAAAGTTTAAAGAGCAACAATAACTTCTGTAAGTATTGATTTTCTTTAAAAACCAAAATCTTGGACAATAAGCTTTAATTTACTCCATTACGAGCCATAAACGCAGAAGGAAAAAAGCATGGTTACCACGAACCTCGATAAAATTTTCAACCCGCAAAGCGTAGCAATAATCGGAGCCAGCGATGTTGAAGGCTCGGTTGGTTATGCAATAGTTAAAAACTTCACTCAGATGGGCTATGCAGGCAAAGTTTACTTTGTAAACGTGCGAAAACCCGAAATCTTAGGAGTCAAAACCTATCCTTCAATACTGCAGATTCCCGAGCCCGTTGATTTAGCGATGATTGCAACGCCTGCAAAAACCGTTCCCGACGTAATCGATG
This sequence comes from Candidatus Bathyarchaeota archaeon, assembly GCA_026014665.1. Lineage (GTDB taxonomy): Archaea > Thermoproteota > Bathyarchaeia > Bathyarchaeales > Bathycorpusculaceae > Bathycorpusculum. The sequence continues at coordinate 159,376 of JAOZHX010000022.1, read as the reverse complement.
AGTGTGGAAGAGCAAAAGTCAAAGGAGTCATCATCGTCTCCGCAGGTTTCAAAGAAACTGGTGCAGCCGGAAAAGTTCTGGAGGAAAAAATTCTCGAGGTCGCCCGCAAATATGGCATAAGGGTAATCGGTCCAAACTGCATCGGAATCATACGCCCACGCAAGAACCTCAACGCTACCTTCCTAGACAAAATGCCCAAACCAGGCAACGTTGCGTTTCTCTCCCAAAGCGGTGCTTTGGGGTCAGCCATTCTTGACTGGGCAATCCATGAAAACATAGGTTTTAGCAATTTCGTCTCAGTTGGCTCTATGATCGATGTGGACTTCGGCGACTTAATCGATTATTTCGGCGGTGATCCAAAAACTAAGAGCATACTCATGTACGTGGAGGGGATAACTGAGGCTCGCAAATTCATGAGTGCTGCAAAGCACTTTGCTAGAACCAAGCCCATCATAGTTGTAAAATCAGGCAAGTTCTCAGAAAGCGCAAAAGCCGCCGCTTCGCATACAGGCTCGCTTTCAGGCGAAGATGGAATTTACGATGCTGCATTCAAGCGAGCGGGTATAGTCCGCGTAAACGAAATTGAGGATTTGTTTAATGCTGCTGAAGTTTTAGGAACCCAACCGTTGCCCAAAGGACCACGCCTCGCCATCATAACTAATGCTGGTGGCCCAGGCGTGATGGCAACAGATGCTTTGATCGCGCAAGGCGGCAAGCTGGCGCAACTCAGCCAAAAAACGCTTGATTCACTTGATGCTGTTTTGCCTCCTTTTTGGAGTCATGGTAACCCCATAGATGTTTTAGGGGATGCTCGCCAAGAGCGTTATAAGGCGGCGGTTGAAGCTTGTTTAAACGATGAAAACATCGATGGTATATTGATTGTTTTTACCCAACAGGCGGTTTCAGAATCGGTTGAAATAGCTAAAAGCATCGTTGAGCTTGTCCGCAACAAAGCCTACAATACTAAGACCATCTTGACGTCGTTTATGGGTTACGGGGCGGTTCAGGAAGCCAACAACATTCTAAATACTCACAATATCCCAACTTACTCGACTCCTGAACAAGCCATCAAAACCTACATGTACATGTACAATTACCAGCGCAACATCGAACTTCTCTATGAAACCCCTGAAGAACTTCCTGTTGATGCTTCACCTCCAAAACGACCCATCATGGCTATCCTAAGGAATGCTGCGTTTGAAGATCGCGAAGTCTTAACTGAAGATGAAGCTAAAAAGATTCTGAAATACTACAACCTTCCAGTCGTCAGGACAGCAGTCGCCAACAACGTTGATGAAGCGATTGCCTTTGCACAAGACATGGGCTTTCCGGTTGTGCTAAAAATTTTGTCCCCGCAAATCGTGCATAAGAGTGACGCAGGAGGAGTCATTCTTAACGTTCGCAATCCTAAAGAAGTCCGCGAAGCTTTCGAGCTTCTGATTCAGCGTGCAACCAGCTACAACCCCAATGCACAAATAATAGGCGTCACGGTACAACCCATGATTCAGAAGAAAGGCTATGAGCTTATCCTCGGCGGCAAAACTGACCCTGTTTTTGGTCCCGTGATACTTTTTGGCATGGGCGGCATCGGCGTTGAACTCTTCAAGGACTACTCTATTGGGTTGCCCCCCCTAAATACTACGCTTATACGGCGAATGATGGAAGAAACCAAAATCTATCAACTGCTCAGAGGTTACCGTGGGGAAGCCGCTGTAGATATCAAACGTCTTGACGAGACCATTTTGCTTTTCTCCCAACTGCTCGTTGACTTTCCGCAAATAAAAGAAATCGACATCAACCCCTTGCTTATTAATGAAAAAGATGCCTTCATATTGGATGCCCGCATAGTCATCGATAAAACGAAAGTCTGCAAAAAATTTGAGCCTCATGAACACATGGTGATTAGTCCTTACCCAAAAAAGTACGAAGTATTGTGGTCGCTCAAAAACGGGCAGGAAGTTCTGCTGCGACCCATAAAACCCGAAGACGAACCCTTATGGCTTGAATGGTTCCAGAGCCTCTCAGAAGAATCCATACGCTACCGATTCTTCCAGATGCTTAAAGACACACCGCATGAAGTACGCGTTCGATACTGCAACATAGATTATGATCGCGAAATAGCCTTAGTCGCAGAAATCGTCGAGAATGGAAAACGAAAAATCTTAGGCGTCAGTCGAGTTAGCATTGAGCCAGACGGCAAGAGCGGTGAAATGGCTTTTATCGTAAGCGATTACTGGCAGGGTTTAGGGTTAGGCACAAAAATGGTTGATTATACACTTGATATAGCCAAAGAAAAAGGTCTCGAAAGCATATACGCAATCATGCTGCCTGACAATTACCGTGCACTAAGCCTGACAAAAAAGATGGGCTTTAACATTGAGTACTTAAACGACGGCACAGTCAAAGCTGAGCTTAACTTAAAAGAAGAAGACATAGAATCTGTCTGCAAACTTAAGCTACCTGGAACCCAGCAAGAGAATGTGGAACAGGCGCTTCTCCAATCTGAAGATAAAAAATCGTTGGAGCAATCACCAGAAGCGGCAAGTTCTTAATTTACTTTCCTTTTTTATCCCTTGCTTGTTTTTCAACCAGGTTAGCGTAAAACAAGGTATTAATTGATCTATCGTACTCTCGTTTCTTCGTATCTTTTATCAATTTAGGTGCCTCTATATTTTTATACTTCTAATCTTAGTATGGCTACGATTGTGCTTAAGATGAGCAAAACACTGTTGGAGGAAGTAGGTGCTTGTCAAAGGAAGATAAAAGGCGCATAATGCTTGAAAAAGTTTTAAAAGAGCATAACTACCAAGAAAGTGCATTACTTGAAATCCTGCATCGTGCCCAAGAAATCTATGGGTACCTTGACAAAGATTTACTGATGGATATTTCGGGTTCGCTTAACATCCCTCCAAGCCACGTTTTTGGCGTCGCGACATTCTACAGTTTCTTTAAACTCCGAAAGCCTGGGGAACATGTGGTGACTGGATGCTTAGGCACAGCCTGCTATGTTAAGGGTGTGGAGAAAATCATGGAAGCGGTGGAGCAGGAATTTAACGTTAAACGAGGGCATTCAACCCCTGACGGAAGATTATCCTTGCTGGTTACTCGATGCATCGGAGCCTGTGCCATGGCGCCTACCATCGTGGTTGATGACGAAGTCATCGGGAAAGCCACAAAAGAAATCGTTATACAAAAAATAAAGGATGTATTAGGAGGCGATAAAGCTGAAAATCGATGATTTACAGAGAATAGCTGAGCAAGAAGTAGATTTTCAGCGTGCCTACAAATACCGCATTAACGTATGCTGCTCAAGCGGTTGCGTTCCATTTGGTGCATTAAAAGTCCTCAAAGCTTTTGAAGATGCCGTGAAAGAGTTCGGTGTTGACAGGGAATGCAAAGTTGCTCGCACCGGGTGCATTGGCACGTGCTCGGTTGGTCCAGCCGTCCTCATCGAACCGGGTGATTATCTCTATCAAAGTGTGACTCCCGAGAAAGTGCGCGATATTGTTCGTGACCATATTGTATTAGGCTTGCCCGTAAAGGACATGCTCTACTCAAACCGTGAATACTTCAAAAAACAGCACAGGCTTGTTCTGCGGAATGCAGGCAAAATTGACCCCTTACGCATTGAAGACTACATTGCCATGGGCGGCTACTCAGCTCTAGAAAAATGCTTAGCAACCATGACTCCGCAAGGGGTAATCTATGAAGTCAGGACAAGCGGGCTGAGAGGACGCGGAGGCGCAGGGTTTCCCACAGGCCAAAAATGGAGCCTTGTTGCCAGAGCCCAAAGCTCACCCAAATACATCGTCGCAAACCTTGACGAAGGCGACCCAGGAGTTTTCGCAAACCGTACACTTGCAGAGGCTGATCCCCATGCAATCATCGAAGGCATGCTAATTGCCGCGTATGCAATCGGTGCACAGAAAGGTTATATCTACATTCGCTCCGAATATCCGCTCGCTATTCAAACCCTGCAGAAAGCTATAGCCCAAGCAAAATCGATGGGTCTGCTCGGCAACAGTGTTTTGGAAACGCCGTTTGCATTTGACCTTGAACTTCGCTTCGGCGCAGGAGCATTCGTCGCAGGAGAAGAAACAGCCATTCTTGCCTCTGTTGAAGGACGAAGAGCTATGCCTCGCCCTAGACCACCGTACCCCGCCAACTCTGGCTTATGGCAGAAACCCACGCTTATTCAAAACGTTGAAACCTTGGCAAACATACCGCTCATAATCCAGAACGGTGGTGCATGGTTTGCGAAGACTGGCACGCCAAAATGCACTGGAACCAAATGTTTCTCGCTTACTGGTAAGGTTAACAATCCAGGATTGATTGAAGTTCCAATGGGTATAACTTTGCGTGAAGTGGTTTTTGACATCGGCGGGGGCGTTGCAGATGGCAAAAAATTCAAAGCTGTCTTAGTCGGCGGTCCTTCAGGTGGCTGCTTACCAGAGACCTTGCTTGAATCTCCTATTGATTATGATTCACTTACAAAGGTTGGGGCAATTATGGGTTCAGGCGGCATCGTAGTCCTCGATGAAGACTCATGTATGGTTGACACGGCCAGATTCTTCACTGAATTCTGTGTGGATGAATCATGTGGAAAATGCACTCCTTGCAGGGCAGGTTTAGCGCGAGTTAAAGAAATCTTCGATAAGATAACGCATGGGCAAGGTGAAATGAGCGACATCGGAACACTGGAAAAATCCAGCGTTTTCATACGTGATGCAAGTCTTTGCGGTTTGGGGCAAACAGCACCTAACCCTGTCATAACTACTCTGCGTTACTTCAAAGATGAATACATCAAGCATATCGTAGAAAAAGAGTGCGAAGCGGGTAAATGCTTCAAAACCCGCGACGAGGAGGAAGAGGCATGAGCGTTAACTTGCTTAAGCTAAAAATTGATGGCGTAGAAGTCAGTGTTCCCGAAGGCACCATGATTTTGAAAGCGGCCAAAGATAATGGAATAATCATCCCAACATTATGCAACCTAGAAGGTTTGGCTCCCTATGGCGGTTGCAGGTTGTGTCTTGTTGAAATCAGCGGTTCTCCCAAACTTTTCCCTGCTTGCATAACACCTGTTGGGCCAAATATGGAAATCACCACTAACTCCGACAGGTTAAAAGAATATCGGAAAATGGTCGTTCAAATGTTGTTAGCGGAAAGAACCCATATTTGTTCAGTATGCGTCGCTAACGACCACTGTGAATTACAAGCCATGGCAAACCAGCTTGGCGTAGACCACGTAATGTTTGAACGCAAATTCACTCAAGAACCCATTGATTCCACACATGACTTTCTAGTCATTGACCGCAACCGCTGTATCCTCTGCACCCGTTGCATAAGAATATGTGATCAAATCGAAGGTGTCCATACGCTCGACCTCAAACTCAGAGGCAAAGACTCCGAAGTAATTATGGACCTTGACGAGCATTGGGCTAACTCATGCTCTTGCACTTCTTGCCGCAAATGCGCCAAGGTTTGTCCTGTTGGCGCCATATACATCGAAGGCGAACCCATAGGGCACACCAAGAACAAGGAAATTGCTGCTTTCATCAGAGATAGGAGGAATCGTAGATGACTGAGTCGACTAAAGTCCGTGTAGCAACCATCTGGCTTAGTGGTTGCTCAGGTTGCCACATGTCTTTCCTAGATCAGGATGAGCGTTTGATTGATTTAGCCAAAAAAATTGAGCTCGTTTACAGCCCCATCATTGATGTGAAGGATTTTCCTGAAAACGTTAACGTAACTCTCATTGAAGGGGCAGTAGCAAATGAAGAACAGCTTCAAATGCTAAAGAAAGCCCGCGAGAGAACAAAGGTTCTCATTTCACTGGGTGACTGCGCAGTAACTGGCAATGTGACAGCTCTTCGTAACTCTTGGCATCACAGCGACCAAGCGGTGCTGGAGCGAGCTTACAAAGAACCGTCAGACCTGAACGCTGCCATTCCTACCGCCGTGCCAAAACTATTGATTCACGCTCGTCCACTACATGAAGTAGTTAAGGTCGATTATTACATTCCTGGGTGTCCTCCTTCTGCCGACCTCATTAACTACGTGTTGACTGAGTTGTTGGCTGGCAGAACACCTATCATGGAGGGAAGATCAAAATATGGTTAAACAAGGTAGAGAAGGCAATAAAATCTACATCAGCCCCGTCACCCGCATCGAAGGTCATGCTCAAGTAACAATCTTGCTAAACGACGACGATACCGTTAAAGATGCACTTTTCAAAGTTGTGGATTTCCGAGGCTTCGAAAAATTCACTGAAGGCAGACCATTCTATGAAATGCCCGCCATAACCAGCCGTGCCTGTGGCATCTGTCCAGTCAGCCACTTGCTTGCTAGCGCCAAAGCATGTGACGCCATAGTCGGCATCAACCCACCGCAAACCGCCATCATGCTTAGACGTCTAATGCATATGGGCCAAATGATACAGTCACATGCACTCAACTTCTTCCACCTATCTTCACCAGATTTGCTCTTAGGTATGGATTCCGACCCAACCAAACGCAACATAATGGGCATAATAGAGAAAGACCCTGAACTTGCAATGCGTGGCATTAAACTACGTAAATTCGGTCAAGAAATCATAGAAAAAGTAGCTGGCAAAAAAATCCATTCGGCAGATTGGATCTTGCCGGGCGGCGCCAAATGGCCTCTGACAAAAGAGCGGGCTGATTTCCTCCGTGCGTCTTTGCCTGAAGCCCTCGATAGCGCCCAAAAAACGCTTGAACTCTACAAGGGCTTGCTTGGCGGGTTGGAAGAAGAAGTTGAAAACTTCGGTAATTTCCCCTCATACTATATGGGCTTGGTTTCTCCTAACGGCGGCATCGAACACTATGACGGCACCTTACGGATTAAAGATCAGTGCGGCAACGTCGCTGCAGAATGTGTTGATCCAACCAAATACCGTGACTTTATAGGAGAAGCTATCGAACCTTGGTCTTTCATGAAGTTCCCCTACTTTAAATCTATGGGTTATCCAGGCGGCGCCTACCGTGTTGGACCACTTGCAAGACTAAACGTTGCTTCCCACTGCGGAACTCCTTTAGCAGATGAAGAATTCAAAGAATTTAAGAAACTGGGCAAGAACGGCGTTGTCCAAAGCACCTTCCACTATCATTATGCAAGGCTCATCGAATTGCTGTTCTGTGTGGAAAATGCGCAAAGACTCCTCGAAGACCCCGCTATCCTCTCTGAACATGTCACAAGCAAAGCCCTAGTTAACAATTATGAGGGCGTCGGTGTGGCAGAAGCGCCACGTGGAACATTAATTCACCACTACAAAGTTGACCCTCAAGGCATGATAACATGGAACAACATGATCATCGCAACCGAACACAACAACATTGCTTACAACAAAGCCATCACCCAAGTTGCCAAGAAATACGTGAAAGCCCGAGAACTCCAAGAAGGAATGCTAAACCGCGTAGAAGCAGTAATCCGTGCGTTTGATCCATGCTTAAGCTGCGCCACTCATGCCGTCGGCCAAATGCCGTTGGACGTGCAACTGGTTGATTCATCGGGCAAATTGGTTGACCGCAAAATAAGATAGTTTCTGTTTCTTTTATTTTCGTTTTTCTGAGCGGCAAGTTTCTTTCACATTAACAATAACCTAAATGTATCTTGGTTCATTTCGGATCAACTCTTTTAGTTGGTTGCTTAGCCCGTTGAATTGGTGTTTTTCTATGTCTTCTGGTTTATGTGGGTGATTGCACCTTCCGCTAGTGAGTCTATGGCTAGGATTTGTTCGGGATTCATGCTCCATTCGCACATTATTTCTTTGAGGGCTTCAACCTTACTGACTTGTGTTTTGACGAAGTTTTTAGTCAAAAACCCTAAAATGCCCCAACGCTCAGTCATAGTCATCATGAACTCTGGACTTGACTCTTTACATAAGATATTGAAGGACGAAAATAGAAGGAAAATTGTGCTCTTGTTAAATGAAAAAGGTAGTCTGAGCTACACTGATTTGATGGATATGTTGGGAATTGTCCGCACGGGAACGTTAAATTATCACTTGAAAGTGTTAGGCGACCTTTTGGCAAAAAACGAGACTGGACACTACGTACTCACAGAAAAGGGAAAGCTATCTTCGCGATTGCTGATAGAATTTCCTGAACCAGACTATGCGCTTCAAGAGAAAAGAAAATGGTGGAGGCGATTCTGGATCGCGGCTATACTGTTGCAGTCTGCCGGATTAGCTGTTGCTTTAGCATTGTACTCTTTGGAGTTCTTGGATTTCTCTTGGGTTGTGCGAAGCATTTTTGGCTACATCTTTGGCATACTCTTTCTCTACTTTTTCTATAGGATGATCAGACCCCAAAAAGACTGTCAGAAATATCAGCCTAGAACAGTCGAAGACGTTCTTGTTTCTGGAAGAAGTATGCAAGAAGTAAGGACAGAAGTATTGAGCTGGGTAAGGGAAGAGGCAATAAAGATAGAAATTGAACGAGAAGACTTCATCAGGGGGCGTCTGGGAATTCCAAGCGGGCTTGGATTGACCGCGCCCAAGTACTTTGAAGTGACATTAAAGCCTGTTCAGAACGGCGTCATGGTTCATACTGAAGGTTGGATCAGCCTGTATGACGTCAGTGAAAGAAGTTTCTCGAACAGAATATTAGTTTCAGGTAACATACCGCGAAGAAAAGGCTGGAAAGTAATAAGCAACCTTTGGAAACGTCTGAGAACGCTGTCAAGATAAGCGGTTTTTGATTATAGCGAAGTGAACGCTTGATGAATCTCAAATATTATTATCTAAATTAATTGCTTTCTAAAAATATAAAAAGGGACAAGAGGTAGAAACAAGATAAATTCGTACCTAATGTGGCGGGCCCGACGGGAATTGAACCCGCGACCTACGGATTAAGAGTCCGCCGCTCTGGCCTGACTGAGCTACGGGCCCGCAACTCTGCACAAGATAACTGAGCGGAGTATTTTTTGATAGATTCCGTTGTTGTTTAAAAACCCTTTGCCACATTTCTGGCTAACTTTGCCTTCAGCAACTCAGCCTTTCCCTGAAAGAAAACTTGAGTTTTAACCATACAATTGAATCCAGCGCTTATGCGGTCTCTTTCTCCTCCATAAATCAGCAGTGACAGAGAACAGTCCAAACGCTAGACGAGTTCAAGAACATAATTCATATCCACTGGAATAACCAGCAAGTTTGGGCAAAACACAGGGATGTAGCTCAAAACGCGGCCACAAAAGTAGGTGAAGTAATGTTAGTTTTTTAGCGAGTGACAACCTGTTTCGATAAATTTTAAAAGCTAACTAGCTTTTGTTTCAGTATTTTGTTTACTGTTTCTGGGGTTGCTTTGCCTCGCACTTCTTTCATGACTGCGCCCATCAGCATGCCGAAGGCGCTTTTGCCGAACTTATCTATTTGCTGTTTGTTGGCGTTAATTATGCGGTCGATGATTGAGGCAAGCTCTGCTTCAGTCAGCATTTTTAAGCCCAGCGCTGAAACCGCGTCCTGCAGGGTTTTATCCTCATTTTTTGCCAGCCAGCTGAAAACATCTGCGATGGCTTCCTTGGCAAGCTCCCCAGCGCCCACCGCTTTGAAGATGCCGAGGATTTGCTCGTCGGAAACGTGCCCTATGTGCACACCGTCCCGCTGGAGCGCTTTAACTGTTTCGGTTAAAAAGGCTGCCACGGTGGATGGTGCAACGCCGCTTGTTTTAGCCGCTTCTTCAAAGACAGCGATGTATTCGGAGTCGATTAGTTGTTTGGCTAGTTTTTCGTTTAGGTTATATTGTTTGGTTAGTCGTGCTTGTCTTTTGTCAGCTGGCTCGGGCAGGTTGGCGCTGATTTTCGCGATTAGCTCATCAGTGATGACTTGGGGTGGGATGTCGGTTTCAGGGTACATTCTTGCAGCGCCCGGTCGTGGCCGCATGTAGCGCGTGGTACCGTCATCCTTTGCCGTGCGCGTCTCCGCTGGAACACCGGCCAACGCTTCCTGCGCCCGCTCCACAACCGCACGCAAAGCGTCTAAAACGTTCTCAGCCGTGTCAGCCACAAAAACCACTGCGTCACTCTCACCAGCGCCGACTGATTTGCGCAGCGCCTCCACTTCTTCGATGGTTATGCCGTAGTTTGGCATTTCGTCGGTGTGGAAGATGCCGCCGACTCTGCCCCAGAACTTGGCTCGGTCAGAAAGCTCAGTGCCGAAACGGAAGTTGGGCATGAGTTCGCGTCCGAGCAGGCCTGCGAAGCCGGGAAGTTTGACGGCGAAGATTTTTTGGTTTTTGTCGATTGCTTTTTTGACAACCTTGCACTTGGTCGCCGAAAACACTCCTGAAACGTCCACAAAATCCTGTCTCAAAACATCAGCGGTTACGCCGCGTTTGACAAGCTCTTCTTTGATGCTAATTAAGCCAAGCTGCCTTGCAACCTCATACTCCACAACTGTAGAGATAAGCTCCAGTTCCTGAACGCCCTTGATTTCAATCAAGGCTCCGTTGGGGATGGAAACGTTAAGGTCCTGGCGAATCGTGCCTAACCCCCGCATGACTTTACCAGTGTCGCGGAGGATTCTGCCGATGGCAAGGGCGACTTCTTGGGCTTCTTGAGGCGAGTAGATGACTGGTGCAGTGGCGACCTCAATCAGTGGGATGCCTAGGCGGTCGATGCGGTAACGGATGGTTTTGCCCTCGTCTTGCGTGCCCGTTTTGCGCGCCGCATCCTCTTCCAGGCTGGCGGCTTGCATGGGAATGACTTTATCGCCCACTTTTATCCAGCCGTCCAAAGCTATGATGCAGGTGCGCTGGAACCCGGTGGTGTTGGAGCCGTCGATGACGGTTTTGCGCATAACGTGCACTTCATCAACGGGTTGCATGTTCATCATAAGCGAGGCGGTTAAAACCACTTTGACAGCGTCCAAGTTGATGGGATGCGGCGGCTCCTCGTCCATTTCGACTAGGCAGCTGCTTTTGCGGTTGGCTTCGTAGAGGATTCTGACGCCCTTCTGGAACTCAAAAAACGCGGCAGGGTCGATTTGTCCAAGCTCGCTCTGGGTCGGGCGCAGCCTGCGCAGAAAGGTGATTTCTGGGTCCTCCTTGAACAGCTCCGGCGGGCAACTGCAGAAGAGTTTGCTGTTGACGTTGAGCTGCTGGTGGATTTCCAAGCCGACTTTCAACCCGATTTTTGCGTAGTCAAATGCCATTTAAGGTTCCTCCTCGTACTGCAAGTGCTTTTCCTGTGGAAGCGTTCGCGGCGAAAATTCGCCTGCAATGTTAGTTTTTAGGAGTTTAATTGCTTCTTGGGGGTCATCGGTTTGCCCCAGTGTCCACATGAGCTTAACAAGCGCGGTTTCAGGGAACATGTCTTCCATGGGAACCACGCCCAAGCTGAGCAGGTCTCTTCCGGTGTCGTAGACGTTCATGTTCACGCGTCCCCAGATGCACTGGGAAGCCAACGCAACCATCACGCCCCGCGCCACCGCGTTCTTAATGGCGTCAAAGCAGAACTTGCTAACGTGCCCCAAACCTGACCCCTCAAGCAAAATGCCTCTTGCGCCCCGCTGCACGTGGAAATCGATGACGGATGGGTCAAGCCCAGGATAAAACTTTACCAGCGCCACCTTCTCGCAAAAATCAGGCTTCAAAACAAGCTTCCTTTGGGGGTCGCGACGCTGGAACTGGTCGGTTTGCATGGTGACTTTTAGGTTTCTGACTTTGGCGATTGGAGTGCCGTTGATGGATTTGAAGGTGTCTCTGCGGCTGGTGTGGCACTTGCGGACTTTGGTGCCCCTGTGAACCACGATGGCATCGTCAGAGACGGTTTCATGCATGGCTAAGCCCACCTCGGCAAAGGGCGCTTCCCCGGCGGCTTTTACGGCGCCAATCAGGTTGGTTGCTGCGTCGCTGCTGGGTCGGTCACTGGAGCGTTGGGCGCCTACGAGGATGACTGGGACAGGCAGGTTCTGAAGGGCAAAGCTTAGGGCTGCTGAAGTGTAAGCCATCGTATCCGTGCCATGAGCGACCACAACGCCGTCTACGCCTTGCTCGATGCGTTCTGCGACTTTTTTGGCAAGGTGTGTCCAGTCTTGCTGGGTGAGGTTTTCGCTGTAGATGCTAAAGACGATTTCTGTGTCGACTTTGGCGATGTCGCCGAGTTCTGGCACGACGCCGTAGAGGTCGCTGGCGCTGATTGCTGAACGCACGGCTCCAGTGCGGTAGTCCACGCGGCTGGCTATTGTGCCTCCAGTGCTCATGATGACCACGTGGGGCAGGTTTGGGTTCTGTTTGGGAATGGGCGGGCTGGCAAAGGTGGGTTTGGTGCCTTCGCCGACGCGTTCGACTTTGACGTCTGCAGTGGCTTTGATGCCGACGTTGTAGCCGCTTTTCATCTTTACAATGATGTCTGTGCCCTCGCCGAACCGTGGGATAAGGATGCCTTCGTAGGTTTTGCTTTTGCTGGTGACTTTTATGATGTCGCCAACGCTGCAGTTAGCTTGTTTTAGCAAGCGCAGTGCCTCGCCTTTGTAGCCTGAATTTTTAAGTTCACTCATTCTTGTAGCCTCTTTGAAACGTAAACTCCATCGCGCTCATAACCCGAACGCATATAGTACCTTCTTGTTCCTAACGCACTTATAACTAAAAGCTTTTTCAACCCAAACTCGCCTGCCGCAATCTGTTCAGCCTCCCTTAACAGGTGGGCGCCAAAACCCTTATGCTGCCAAGCGTCAGCGGAATGCTTCCCAACGGGCACGAGGGGACCGTAAACGTGGAGTTCACGCACGATTGCTGAGGGAGCAGCGGTGACTTCTGGGCGGTGAGCTTTGGTTGAGGGAACACGCATGCGCAAATATCCCAGCAGGACGTTGTTTTCTTTGTCTTCGGCTGAGATGAACAGTTCGGTTCCTTCTGAAGCTTCATAACGCTGAGTGGCGACCTTAACCTTCTCCAAGTCAGGTTTTACGCCGTCAACAGTCAAACGGTGACCCACTTCGCGGCAACGGATGCACTGGCAACGCAAACCCTGCTCCCTAAGCTTCTTTTGCGCGAGCTCCCGCAAATCGCTCTTCTTCACCCCAGCCGAAATCAGCCTTGCAGGAATATCGCGTTGCACGCGCATCACGCGAACCCACGGCGGAATGGTTTTTTTGATGTCAGCGATGAGGCTTGCGGCTTGCTCGGTTGTGTAGGGTTGGTAGGTGCCTTGTTGATGCCATTGGTGGGCTTTTGTGCCTTGGATGGCTAGGCAGGGATAGATTTTTATCATGTCAGGTTTAAACGCAGGGTCGTTAAAGATGCGGTGGAAGGCTTCGAGGTCTTTTTGCGGGTAGGAGCCTGGCATTCCAGGCATCATGTGGTAAACGATTTTTAAACCTGAATCCTTCGCGATTTGTGTGGCTTCAACGACGTCGGCAACCGTGTGAGTCCTGCCCACAAACCGGTAAATCTGGTCGTCTGGGTTTTGCACGCCAAGTTCTATGCGGGTTACACCCATGTCCAGCATTGCGTCGATATGGGGCTGTTTTGACCAGTCAGGGCGGGTTTCAACGGTGATGCCCACGTTGCGTGTCTTGCTGACTTCAGCGTTTGCCTTGGCTATTTCGAGGCTTGCGCTAGTTTTTTCTGTTATGGCGTCAAGGCAGCGCTGAATAAACCACGTCTGGTACTCGATTGGCGTGGCTGGGAAGGTTCCGCCCATAACGATGAGTTCAACCTTGTCCACTTTATGCCCAATCGCCATCAACTGGCGGATACGGCTCTGCACCTGACGGTAGGGGTCAAAACTGTTTTGGCTTCCACGCATGGCTGCTGGCTCATGCCCAGTGTAGCTTTGGGGGCTGCCGGTTGCTGGTCCACCGGGGCAGTAAGCGCAGGGTTCAGGCTGGGGGCAAGGATAAGGCTTAGTCATTACAGCGACAACAGTGACACCGCTTATTGTTCTTGTTGCTTTTCTTTTAAGGATGGGCAAAAGCTGCCGCGCCTGCTGAGGGTTTAGGATGCTGATTAAGTCAGCGTTTGACGGTACCTCTTCGAGTTGGTATTTGCCTGCGGTTTTGATTTTTAAGCGGTTAACATCCTCGCGAGTAGGCGATGACATAGAAAGAAGTATACTGATGATTTCATACAGAGCAGTTTCTTTTTTGTTCAACTGAAAGGTACCAGAATAAGGTTTAATTTACAAATAAATAAACCGCACTAATACAAAAAGAAAAATCCACTTGGAAAAAAGCTGTGCGTTTACATCCAGTTTTGCCCTGGTTTCCGCTGCAGAAGAACGCGTTTTTCATAGTTACGTCTGCTTCGGTTTTTCGGGCTGGGAGCTGTCCTTTCTTGCGCTTGGATTTTCGGCGTTTGATTGCGTACTTTTCCAGCTTTGGAGAGTGAACCGTGAGTTGGCATTCAATTTTCACCTTGACCTGCGAGAATATGCATATGCGATGCACTTAAACCTTGCCCATCAAATTATGTCTAACCTTGCTTCTATGACTATGGGGATTGAGTTTTTGACTTTAAAGTATAAATAGTTTAGAACCAAAGTACTGTAGCAGGTAATAGGTGTCTTCTATGAGAATCGGCTTCTTTGTCTGGGAATATCCCCCTCAACTTGTCGGCGGCTTAGGCACATACGCCGAAAACATAACTCATGAGTTTGTTGACCTAGGACACGACGTTTCCGTATTCACTCTAAACAATAATGGCCTCAAAACAAGAGAAATAATGAAAGGCGTCGAAGTCCACAGACCACAAATCGCTGATGCCAGCAACATCTGGCCTTTCTTTGTGGTTGATGACCTCAAAAAATGGGGTACCAACATAAAACTCTTCAACGACATCTTCATCTACAACATCCTTAGTGCAACCAAATTCCTCAACGGCTTAATAAAAAAAGAAGGCTACAGCTTCGACGTAGTGTGCGTCCATGATTGGTTGGGCAGCATAGCAGGCTTAGTTATTAAGAATGAAACTAAGATTCCAGTTGTCTTCCATACTCATAGTACAGAATGGGGGCGAAGCGGTGGAGAAGGCTCGGAAGTCGTATCCCACATAGAGCGAGCTATGGCGCAAAACTCAGATAAAATCATAACGGTCAGCTACGCTATGCAAGAAGACCTTATAAAACACGGCTGGCAATCCAGCAAAATCAGTGTTGTGTGGAACGGCGTTGACCCCGAGCGCTATGATCCTGCTAAAGTTCAGAAACAAGACGTCAGCATGATTAGACAGAAATATGGCATCCCAAACGATTGGAATATGCTGCTCTTCGTGGGCAGGCTTACCTGGGTTAAGGGCGTTCGCAACCTCTTGCAGGCAATGCCGCTTATCCTCAAAGAATACCCAAATACAAAACTCGTCTTACTTGGTAAGGGCGAAGAGCAAGCCGATATCGTGCAAACTGCAGAGCGTTTAAACGTCAAAGACAACGTTATCTATCGATTCGACTTTGTTTCGGAAAAAGAACGCATCTTGCATTATGCTGCTGCAGACGTATGCGTTTTCCCTTCAATCTATGAACCCTTCGGGATAGTCAGCTTAGAGGCTATGGCTATGGAGAAACCGGTTGTAGTCGGCGCCCGAGGAGTAGTGGGCTTCAAAGAACAAATAGTCAACAGTGGCGTAGACCAAAACGGCATTCATATTAACGGTGAAGACCCTGCCGACATTGCGTGGGGCATCAAAGAAACTCTTCGGAACCCCGCTAAAGCCAAAAATTGGGGGGAAAACGGCAGGCGACGGGTGCTGGAGTATTTCACTTGGCGTAAAGTCGCTGAAGAAACCATCAACATCTATGAATCATTACTTTAGATGCAGAGAAAGGTTAAATCGCTAGCATCTCCGCAACTTTAAGCAGTCGCAAGTCCAGTGGCTTTGTGGTCTTTGCCGCTTTCTCAAGCTCCGTGGATTTGATTACGCCGTTTTGTAGTCCGATTGCCAAGTTGCCCCTTCCTTCACAGAGCAATTCAACTGCTTTCTCAGCGAATAAACTTGCCAGTAATCGGCTTCGCGCTGTTGGGCTTCCGCCTCTTTGTGCATAACCAAGGATTGATAACCGAATTTCTGATTCGGTTTGCCGCTGCATTTCCCAAGCTAGTTTGCTGGTATCGCCGATGCCTTCTGCAGCAACGATTATTCCTGCGCGTTTTCCCTTTTTCGAGTTTTCTTCCATAATTTTTATTACATCACATGTGTCGAGGGGTTTCTCCGGGATTAAAATTACTTCGGCTCCCACGCATATTCCCACTTCAAGCGCTAAAAAACCGCGTTTGCGACCCATAACTTCCACGATGAATATTCGTTCATGAGAAATTGCCGTATCTCTGATTTTATCTATGGCACCCACTGCCGTGTTTACTGCAGTATCAAAACCAATGGTTTCATCGGTGCCGAAAACATCATTATCGATAGTTGCTGGGATCCCCATCATTGGAACGCCGCTTTGCTTGCTTAACTCGAGGGCTCCGCGAAACGACCCGTCACCGCCAATAACCACTAACCCATCGACATTGTTAGCGTGCAGTGTTTCGGCTCCTGTTTCTACTCCGCCTGGTTCCTCAAAGGCTGGGCATCGTAACGTATGGAGTATGGTGCCACCTAACTGGATGATGCCACCGACGCTACGCGGAGTTAGCTTTCTGTAGGAGTTAGTTAATAATCCATCCCAGCCACGTTCAAAACCGATAACTTGTAAACCGTTCGAATGCGCTACGCGGGTGACGGCTCGGATGGCAGCATTCATGCCCGGTGCATCTCCACCTGAGGTGACTATGCCGATTGTTTTTGACATTTGTTAGTGCTCCTTACCATTTATTTCACTCTTGCTTTGGGATTAAAACGTTTAGTATGGGTGGACCAGAAGCAGATTTCCAAAAAACATAAATTGGTTTTCTATGTCTTTATCGTCCTTGTCGGGAGGTAGCTCAGCCTGGCAGAGCTCTCGAGCCCGTTGGCAACATCAGCGGACGGAGATGCTGTAGAGGTCTACCCATGGTGGGCTTCATTCTAGCCTGTCTAGGCCACAGATACCGAGCTGTCGCAGGTTCAAATCCTGCTCTCCCGACCACCATACCCTTTAAAGTGCCTTCTGGCAGAATTTTTTCTAAAGATAACCCACCCACCTTTCTTCTAATCATCGTTGTATTACTTTGAGCCGGCTGCTCGCGAGTAAGTTTGGATTGTGGGATTGATTGAGGCAAAATGTGCAAGTAGCACAGGAAAAATAAAATACGCTAAACAAACCATTCAGCTGCTCACTGTTAAATTGGGGACGCCCATACCGAGGAGATATCTGCAATGAAGAAAATCATAGAATTTAACGTTAAAAGGAAGATTACCATCGAAATGTGAAAATAAATACAAGCTTTGCATGGCTTCACACTCACATTGCAACTGTTTCAACATGGCAGCATGTTGCGCATGTGGTGTGATTCGCTTGTGCCACACCGAAACAGGCAAAGAAAAACAGCCCAAACCCAAAAAACAACCACCACCACAAACCATCTTGTGGCACCCCAAAACCAACCACACCCACATAAAACTTATAGCGCAAGGTGCCCGTTAAAGTTGGCATGAAAAATGGTTACTACGATTTTTCAGCGAAAAAAGAACAAAAAGATGAGTTTAGTTTACTTCGTTGTTTTCGATTTTTCTAGCCATCTCGCCTAAAATTTTAGTAAACGGATGATCTGGTTTATCTTGAACGAACAGAAGGCTACCTTCAGCACGAAGGATTTCGCAGAAGCAGGGCACTATGCCAAGCATTGGAACATGATACGACTCTTTAATTTTAGTTTGCATCTCAGCTTTTTTGGCGGTCACGGAAGGATCAAGCACTTTGTTTAACACTAAGCCAGTTTT
This sequence comes from Candidatus Bathyarchaeota archaeon, assembly GCA_026014665.1. GTDB lineage: Archaea > Thermoproteota > Bathyarchaeia > Bathyarchaeales > Bathycorpusculaceae > Bathycorpusculum. The sequence goes on along the minus strand of JAOZHX010000022.1, from coordinate 141,563 downwards.
CTTTTCAAAGAGGTTGTAGAGTTCAGCAAGCATACGCTTAGTTCCATCTACATCAGAGCGATCACCTGTCGTTGCCACAACCACAAAGTCCGCGGAGACAATAGCATTAATCGAAGAATACTGCAAGCCAGGGCTGGTATCAAATAACAAATAATCAAACTTCTGATCCCTAATCAAAGATTCTCTAAGCGCCAGCAACCGCCCCAACGCACGCATCTCCCATTTCCGATCCTTTGAAGACATATCCCTAATAGCCTCTGTCGCCGGGTTAGCTAAACCAGCATAAAATCTCCCACTACCAGGCAACCTGTTACTTAAATCAACTAGAACCTTATCAACTTCACAAGCGTTGTTAAGGTAATCATTTAGCCAAAACTCCTCACTTTGAGCCTTCAGAATAGCAAATAAACTCGGCGCCCTAAAATCAAGGTCGAAAACAGCCACCTTCCTACCGCTCTTAGCAAACGTCGCAGCCAAATTCACAGAAAGCAACGTCTTTCCAGTGCCGCCCTTGTACGAATGCACCGCAATTATCTTACTCATGTATACCCCTTCTCAAGTCTCCCTATCAATGTAAAAATAAGCTTTCCTTCCCTTACGCTCCTTCTTAATATAACCCATAATCACAAGCTGATTCAAATACGCACTCTCAACCGCCCTCGCACGATTCGTCTGCTCCGAAACCTCCTCAGCCGTCGCCCGACCACACCTACAAATCGTCATAGCAGTCTTCCGCAAATGATCAGGCATAGAAAGAAGCGCCATAACATCCAAAGAAACATCCGACAGCCCCTGCGAACACTTCTGATCAACACCACTATTCTTCTGAATCTCAATCATAACCTCCATCTTCTCATTCAACTTCTCAAGACTCTCCTCAATCCGATCCAAAACACTCAACGGCTTCTTACTAACCAATCCATCCTTAAACAAACGACTACCCCAAATTCATACATATACAAAGTTCACAATGATTACTAATTTATTAAGTCTTACGAAGATATGCTATGTATTATGAATAAATGAAACAATTAACCATTCACATGTAAATCCGTTGTTTTACCGTTAAAATAATGCGGAAAAGATTGGGATTAGTAGGGGACCAATACCTGGTTCCTTGATTCCTCTACTATAGGCAAGACCTGTTTTAGTTCTTTAAAGTATTTGAGCACTGTTATGCCGCGTTGGGTAACAGCAAAAACTACCCGCCGTTTACCTATGGTGCGTTCCTCCACCAGACCTTGCTTTATGAGAAAATCCAAGTACTCCTTGAGGACACTACAATTAACGTTCGCCTTATACATGACGTGCGTCAATTTCAAAGGGCCTCGATGAGCCAACACAGAAAGGATATCCACGTACATCTCAAGTTTTGATCTGCGCACTTCAATACTCCTCTTTTCTGCTTTATTTCGTGCCTCTTAATATAAATCATTTATGTATCAGCAATCAATATTATTAACCATGTTTTGGCGTTAGTTGGTGGTTTTTATAGTGGCGTTGTTTAACACGTTTAATCTATTTTCGAAGGCTGTGATCATGTCGTCTAGCAATATTTGGCGCAATTCTGTTGGCATTCCTTTGATTTTTTTGTCGAATGCGTTTGCTAATTTTAGTTCTAATTCTTTTCTATCTTTTGTTGCGAGTTGTTCCGTCACACATTCCTCCCGTTGTGATAAATCTTTAGGTGGTTGAGGCGGTATAACTGGCTTATGAAAGCATTCTATGTATCTATAATCTGTAGTGGGGAGCTGAACAATTATGTGGTGTAATCTTTTTGTTTTGATGGTGGGGTGTTGGGGTGCAGGAGAATTTTTGTGTTTGTTGATTGTTTGTTTTAGTGTTTTTGTTTTGTTGTCATAGTGTTGCTTGTTGTTTTTGTTGTTGTTTGTTTGTAGTCACAAATCAATTTAAGCTTGGGTTCGTATTGCACCGTGGAAAGTTACTGGTATTGTTTGTATAGTGATTTTTTAGGAAGCTTTTTTGTGTTTGCTTTAAAAGAAAAGTCTTGGAGTGTTTTGCTCGTTAAGGGGTTTATACAGGATAATCAGGTTCGTTCCCAACGATGCGAAAACTGTAAATCAACCTGTGAAATATTGACTGCTAATTATAACAATCCAAATCTGTTATTGTATGGTTGCAAAGACAGCAAATGCAAACATAGGCTGCTCCGTTTGGATTTTGGTGCCGCAGTCTCAATCGAATCAGCATCAAAGAAAAGCGTTGATGTCGCTATTCCAAAGCGGGCAGGTTAGGGGACTTCAAATTTTATGCCGTTTTCACCTTTTTTGGGAAAGCATTTTTGGTTTAAATTAGTTTGATTGAGCGTTTCTGTTTTGCATTCCTGAATGTTTAAAATTCATTATCTTGACCATCGGACATAAAAAGTAGAGCGGGAGGGAGTCGATATTTGGGTGAACGGTGAGCTCGCAGGGATCATCTCTTACTTTGTAATTCGAAAGTGGGAAGCCCCCTAATTTCAGTAAACACATGATATTTTAAAAGTGGTGTGGTCTCTGCCTGAGGTTTGATAGTAAGCTGTTTTCCACATTTGGAAATGTTTAGGTCTTGCGCTATTGTTTCGCCTTTTATGTGGGTGTGGCGGTTTTTTGGGTGCCACAAGATGGTTTGTGGGAGTGGTTGCTTTTTAGGTTTGCAACGTTTCTCAACGCCTGCTATGTTGTGGGATCTATGTTTTCCTTCACACGCTCTACATGATTCTATGTTGGTAGGGTCAGGGTGTGGATGTGGAGACATGTAAAGGTTTTCTTTTTTCCACAAGAGCTACCAATCTGTAAAAACCACAATAGAATTTTTATACACGATTCGTGGGAGCAAAATGGTCATGACGAACTGGATACAAATCGTATTTGGCGCCGTGATATTGACTCAAAATTTGCTTTAAATCTGATTTCAATAATTTTCCGTATATTTGAAGGAGAATGCATCATATTTGTTATCGTTCAAAAGTCTAGAACCAGAACACGAAGAATTTAATCTTTATAGTATTTTTCGATGAGGTATGGTTTTAGTCTTTCGAAGACTTTTGCTTCTTCAACTATTTTTTCCTCTCCCTCTTCACGGCTCTTTTCCCAAGTTTCTTTTAGGAAGACTGCTACTCTTCCAATCCAAAGAGCTCTTAATGCATCTATTAATCTCATTCTGAAGAATGTCGGTGTTTTATGAAATTCAGCGATGAAAGAATACACCGTTTTAGCCCAAATTTCTGAAGGAAAATCAACATCATATTTGTCAATAAGGTGCAATTCTAAAAATTTTTGCCGAATATCTGTTTCTAAAATTAGATTGTAGATATCCGTGTATTGATGATATTTGCTTTTAAAAGCCTCTATGGTTGCTTGCAACGAAACCTCAATAGCTTCGCATCTATCTGCATACGATGCGTCGCCAAACATCTGTGTTTTGGAAACACCATGAATTTCCTTCCATACTGGCTCATATTGCTCTATGCATGTGAACATTGTGTTCATTACTTGTCGAAACATCGAAATTAGCTGGCTGGACGGGTCTTTAGCATCATGATTTTTTACTCCTAGAAGAGCTTGTTTTATTTTGTAACCTTTTGCTAGGGCCGTACAGGTTTCAAAAATATCGATACCGAAACGACTAATATCTGGGAGTTCCCACATTGGCGAATCCAAGAGGTCTTCTACCAGTTCTATGGAAAGCCCAAAATCTCCACCTATCGGTTGTCTTATCTCCTTCCCGAAAAGGCTAGTTACTACTGGATAACACAAAAAATTTGTGATCGTTCCATCGTATTTAAAGCGGTCGTAATAGGGAGTTACAAAACCCGTTCCGTTCATTGTTGGAGTGATCAATAGCTTCATCCACTCTGGAGTTATGCTTCGTAAATCTGAATCCACAAGCGCTACGCTTTTTACCTTAAGCTGGCTAGCTGCCTCAAAGATAGCCTTAACAGCCGTTCCTTTTCCAGACAATCCAAAATAGATGGCTGGAATCAACTTCACTCCCGACGGCAAATAAACCCTCTTAACAGATCTTAACGTATCGTCCTTCGAGTTTCCATCGGAGATAAAAATTACAGATCGCAAATTGGGAAAATAAGTATCCAAACCTTTGGTTACTTGAGAGAGAACGTAGCTTGCTGTGAGCACATTGTTGTAAGATGGGATTCCTACTAAGACATCTGCTTTTTCTATGTCATGCAGATACACTCGGGCATCCAACGATAACGCTGAGTCGCTTTTATTCAGTTATGATCCCCCTCTTAGTAAATATTGGTTCCATTTGTAAAAAAAGCCTTCGCTTTAAAGATCATTGTTTGGCTACAAAGTTGATATCTCTTAAAGACATTTTTCTGGGAGAATTTATTAAAAAATTCAATTTCTACCTACTAAATGAGACTTTGCTTTCGCAAAATAACAGCTATATCATTAACATTGGTTCCGGTTATTCCAGTGTTGATTAAGTCACCAAGCTTAAAGAAGAAATTGTAAGAATCATTATTCTCAAGATATTTTTTCGGATTCAACCCTAATATTCTTGCACGTCTTAAAGTATAGCCATCCACGATTGCTCCAGCTAAATCCGTTGGTCCATCTAGCCCATCGGTGTTAAAAGAAGCAATAACGCATTCTTCGGCATCATTAAGGTTTAATGCGGCGGATAACGCTAATTCCTGATTTCTGCCACCCAATCCCTTTCCTTTGACAGTTACCGTTGTTTCTCCGCCAACAACAATACCTATGAGTTTAGGCGTAGAAGGATTGCATACAGAAATGTCGTTGGCAAACTTTGCTAATGCTTCTCCAGCTACCTTAGCTTCTCCATTCAGCGTATCAGTCAAAAGTAGCGTGCTAAATCCCTCGGAGCGCAAGTAGTTAACGGCGGCTTGACAAGCTGTTTGGTTGTTACCGATTACCACATTGTAAACCTTTCCAAAAACTAAATCGTCTGGTTTAGGAGTTTCCTGCAGCAGACCTTCTTCCCCCTCAGAAATAATTTTTCGAATAGAAACCGGCGCATTCGACCATAAATCATATTTTTCAAGAATCTTTCGGGCATCGCTAAAAGTTGATGGATCGGCAACTGTTGGACCAGAAGCTATGGAATATAATGAATCGCCAATGACATCTGAGAGAACAAGGTTTAGGACAGTTGCAGGGTAAGCTTTTTTTGCTAGCCATCCGCCTTTAAAGGCTGAAAGATGTTTTCGAACAATGTTAATTTCAGTTATTTCAGCGCCGCTTTTGAGGAGCGCTTTTGTTAGTGCTTGTTTATCCTTAAGAGAGATTCCTTCTCTGGGCAGAGGCATGAGGCTTGAGCCGCCCCCTGAAATAAGACAAATAACCAAATCGTTTTCCTTAGCCTGCTCAGCCAACTCCATAATTCGAACAGTACCTTTTACTCCAGCTTCATCTGGAAATGGGTGACCGGCCTCGTTAAGCCCTATGATGCACGTTTCCATTTTTGTGCCGTACGGAATGTTTACGGCTCCTGCAGTCACGTGTTTACCCAATAACTCCTCTATAGCCTGTGCCATTTTACTGCCTGCTTTACCCCCACCTACAACATAAACATGCTTGAACTTCCGCAAGTCAAACGTGTAGCCTTCCAACTGAAGATAGCTCTTCTCCACCTTCACTTTGGCCTTTATCAGCTGCCTTGGTTCGACGGCGGTCACAGCATGCTCAAGACACTCAAGAGCTAAGATGCGGCATCTGCAGATAAGAGAGGTTTCTCCATTCTCGATTAATTTCCGTTTATTCCTTATCTCTATCATGAGGTTTACCAAGAAGACTATAATGATGAAACTGCGTGAGTAAGCCTAATAAACGATTTTATATTTTTCGAAAGAACAAACAAATGAACCTCAAATTTTATTTGTTTATGGTGCGGTCGCCGAGATTTGAACCCGGGTCGTCAGCGTGGCAGGCGTTCACGCCTTCGAGGCGAACTCGGAGGCTTGATGTCCTAGACCAAACTAGACTACGACCGCCCGAAACTAGACTAGGACTGTTTTGATGTTGAAGTTCCTTATTACTATTTCGAGTCTGTTAAAGATTTTGCTAAAGTAACAGTGTCGTTCTTTTCTTGTAATTTTGATTTCAAGTCTAGCAATATCAAAAACAATAGCCAGCACGGGTTAATGCTAACGCTTATTCGAGTGTGAGTGCGACCGGGTTTATAGAGTAAACTGCCCTAAGTCAACACAAAAAAAGACAACGATGTATTCTTAACCAAGTAAAATTTGTCTTTATCCACGCTTATGTATATCTATTACAAAAAATCTGTCTAAATGTCTAAGAATTTAAGATTTCTTATTTTTTGTTTTGCGAGGTGGGTTTGTATGGAATTTTTGCGCGTAGCAGTCGTCTCTCAGTCAACAAACCAATCATGTTCTCGCCTTTAAGAACCACTAGTCTTCTTACATGGTTGTTATCCATGATTTCAAGCGCTTCATCAACAAGTCGATCATGCGAGATTGAGATTAGAGGCGACGTCATTACTTCCTGAGCAACAACCTCTTTAGCATCCCTACCAGCAACTATAACTCTGCGTATAATGTCTCTCTCGGTTACAATGCCCACGGGTTCGATCCCTCTGACAACAATCACTGCACCAATGTTATGTTTTACCATAAGAGCAGCAATCTCAAAGACAGGTGTTGAAGGATTAACCGTTGGAACCGACATTCTAGCTATTGAGTCAACAGGCATGTTTGAAAATGTAGAGTGTGCGCTTTTCAATAACTTAGTCTCCTCTATTATATTCTCTTTTGGCTTAATTAATCTGCCCGAGCGCTGAAGAAATATTGAATAACTGATAAAAACTGGTGATTTTGCCTGCCACCTGCAACCGTGCCCAATTTTTATGCTTACTTTTGTGCTCTTTGTATAACAATTTCTTGCCTCAAATCTTGATGATGGGAAAGTAGATTTGAAAAATGTTCTTTTTACCTGTCGCGTATCGTTGTTTCGACGTAATTAGTTGAGTTGAATTAGCTGTCAGGTACATCATGCTTGTTTCGATTCTTTATCTCGTAGAAAACGTAATCTTGAACCTCCCCTTACTATGTTCGGAGGATATTGCGGTTTGCTTGAGGTAGAAATACCGGGCTTTGGTCAGTTAAGATTAGAATTCCTAGTTTGCGACTTTACAGGAACGATTTCTCTAGACGGCAACCTTCTTCCTGCCGTGAAGGAGAAACTGAATGCAATTGCTGGCTTTTTGAAAATCGTTGTTTTGACAGCTGACGAGTTCGGCAAGGCAGAAGAAGAATTAAAGGATGTAAAATGTGAGGTCCACATAGTCAAAGGACAAGCGATAGATGTTCAAAAGGAGGAGCTCGTGAGGAAGCTTGGTCTCGATAAGGTTGTTGCTTTCGGTAATGGTTTGAACGATCGGAAGATGCTAAAGGCGGCAAGGCTTGGCATAATCGTTTTGGGCAAGGAGGGTTGCGCTGTTGAATCTTTACTGGCGGCTGACATGCAGGTTGCAACTGCCATCGATGGACTAGACCTTCTACTCAATCCAAGGCGTCTGAGAGCAACCTTAAAATATTAACTCTCCTGTATGAGATTTTGGCACCGGAACAGCTACGGAACGCTTTTTTAATAATTCGCCCGTTAGAACCCTATGAGAGAAATCGAAGTTAAAATATTAAACGTGAATAAGCATAAAATCAAGGAAACCTTTGCCAAGTTGGGTGCAAAACAAGTTTTTGACGGCAAAATTGAGACGTTATTTTTTGATTTTGAGGATGGCTCGATAGCTAAAAGAAATAGCGTACTTAGGGTAAGAAAAGAAGGCAATAGGGCTACTCTAACTTTCAAGAAAGTAGTCCACAGGCATGGTGCTAAAGTGGCTGAGGAACACACTGTTGACATATCAGATTTCCAGCAGATCAAGATGATACTTGAATCAGTGGGCTTATTAATCAGTGCAAGCATGCAAAAACATCGAACAAGCTATCAGCTTAACGACGTGCATTTTGACATAGACACCTACCAGGGGAAATATAGTTACATTTCACCCTTTTTAGAAATAGAGGCTAAAAATGCTGAAACAATTTACAAGTATGCGAACCTTTTAGGTTACAAAGCCGAAGACTGCTTACCATGGACAATAAAAGAATTAATCGATTACTACTCCCATTGAAAAACATAACTTAGAAGACCCCATTAGCCAGTAGCGACGAGTAGTTGGAAGCATCTTCCTTATTCTTTTGATATCCCCTGTTTGAGTTCCTTGTTTTCGGCTTCACCTTTAACGTATGGTTCTCGCTCGTCTGGTGCAAGGTCGAAAAGAAGGCTTAAAAATTGTCCAGCGTGCAGTTTTTCTTCACTTATGATGTCTTGAATAATCACTTTAGTTCCATCGTCGTCTATGGCTTCTACTATTTGCTCATAAATCTGAACTGCTTCGTATTCTGCTGCAACGCTAAATCGTAACGCACGAATAAGTTCATTCTTAGAAAGCTTCTTGTCTAAGCTTTTTACTCCATAAGCAGTCGCAAAATCAGGCAAAATACACTTCCTCCATAAAAAAATGATTGTTCAATTAAATTAGAGTTTATGATTACAGAATGTTACCACATGACTCTCCCCTTTTATTGACCGGTAAGCAGGCGGCATCAGAAGCATGAGGTGTTCAAGTTATTTGTAATTGTATCCCCGCGATTGTTAGAAGAATCCCCATGAGGACTAGTCCGGTTGACCATACAACTGGGTTGCCATGCGCAAAACGAGATGCAGCCCCACCAAGAAAGCCCAGACTACCTACAGCAAAAACTATGGTTAGCCAAGAAAAAGTTGGAAATAACAATCCAGATGCCAAGGGTAGAAATGCACCCAACAGAGTGAATATGCTTGAAATGAATGCGCCGCGAAGCGTTTCCATTAAGATAGCCCTTCCTAGGCGTGTCGCCGCTAACTGTCCTTTTGGAGTAAGGTTTAATTCCTTTTCAGAGCGGACAAGTTCTCCACGTAAGCGTGTGTATTGGGCAACGAAGAAGATGAAGAGTCCTGAGAGCGATGATGCAACAGCGACGCGTATTGCTAGGCTTATATTGGCTGTTTCTGGCGAATATAGGATTCTGCCTGAAGCGAGCGTGAGTGCAGTAAGAATGCCGTCTGTAAGCCCCATCATGATTGCAAAAATATATTCACGATTAGGCAATGCTTACGGTTCAGCGCTCCCTCTTTATGTGTTCCACTATTCGGTTACCTGCGGCAAGTTGGTCTATGCTATGGACTACGCAACCTACATCTTCTATGGCTTTTTCTATCGCTGAGTAATCCATGTGTTCTCCTTCTATTGTTATAATCATCCCGACTGTTTCGATATCTATTTCGTTAACAGTTATGTTTAAGCCTTCAACGCCTTTGACGGATTCGATTGCATTGCTAAGCTCGACAAGTGAGGGTCTGCTGATGGCTTTATCAACATCGAGAACAAGTCTTCTGATATTCATATAAATACCGAATAATACGGAACACTTGATATTCCAATAAAGGTTTCTGCAGCAAATGAACTGCTCCCGCACCTTCTTATTCTTTCTAAAACGGCTAAACGCCTTAATAAAAGTTGATTCTATCACCTTAAACAATGTCTAAATCAGCAGTAAAATCAAAAGCTTTCAAAGTCGCTCTTACAAGCATCATCATGTCACTTCTCGCAGTTGATTTCTTCTTAGTTTACATACCGCTCTCAGGCTGGGTTTTGCAATCAGTCCTAACAGGCGTACTCATAGAATATTTAGGAGGCAGGAAAACATTTGTTTTGTTGGCGGGGATTGAACTAATGTTTATTTATAGTTACGGGGGATTAACGGCTTTGGCAATCATGTTGGGTGTAGCAGGGTCAAAACTCTTCTTTCCAATCATTATCAGCAGTTACTTAGCTTTAATCGCTGTTTTTCTCCTTCTTGGATATATAACAAATTATCTACTCCATAAAATCCACTTGTTCGAAAACCTAAACCAAAAAACTGCTTAACACGCAATGACTAAGGCGATTTGCGACCTAACGATCAAGTTACAAAATCCTATTTAGCCCTCTGCAAAAAGCTTAATTCAAGAATGGTTAGGCGTTATTGGAAGGCAAAAGATGTATCTTATTGCACAAACTGATTCTTCTAAAGTGTGTACTCAACGATTTCTGATTTTGCTAAAAGCTGAATTTCCAGTCTAAAGTTTTCTGCCATTTGATTAAGCTTGTTTTTAATATCCAACAACTCTTTTTGGTTATGGTCTATTTGGAATTTCTCCAACATCTCTTTTATAGCTTGAATTTTTTCTGATATTTCGTAGAACTCTCGTTTATTTGTGTGCTGAAACAGGCTGAAAGCTCGTCCTTGAGGGTTGTTTAGATATCTTGTTGTGATAATAAGCATGCGCTCGACTAGTTGCTTTGAATTTTTATCTTTTAGTTCCTTCTGCCAAACTTCCCAAAGCTCGATAACCGATGAGCATAATTCTATTGAAGCTGCCATGTTTGCGAGTAAATCGGCGTAGTGATGGCTAAGAGGGACATAAGTCCGTATTTCCGTAACTTTAATCCTTCCATTTTCTTTTGACAATTAAATTGCCCCTTATTTGTTTTATTTCCGCTTACTCCCTAAGCGTAGCCTCAACCGGTTTGTCCTCCATCTTCTCCAAGAATCCGTGTTTTTTGGAAGAACCAGACTTTCACGTAATCAAGCAATAACGCTCCTGCAATAACGACCGCAAGAACACCAACCAGCAGGATAATCGGAACAGCCGTCATCATTACTCCAGCGATTGCAAGTATCGATGCTGCTACAACGTCACCGATTGTGACGGCTATGACGGGACGGCTGGGTGTAAAGGTCCAAAGGTGGTCTCTTACACGTGTCATGTAGATTGTCGCTTGAGCTGAAAAAATAAGGTAAACGAACATTAGCGTTTGGACCTGAGGAACAGGAATGTTCAAAACGTTTAGGCATACCCAGAGAATGGCGAATGCCAAGACTAGCCAACCTGTTGCAAGTATGCCTGCGATCTTGGCAACCCCTTTTACATTCCACCGTTCAGGTACTGGAGAAACCCACGCGCGGTCAGTCCCCAGAGTAATCGTTACAAGATCGTTCATAACGACTATCAGGACAATCAGGAATAATGGTGTAACAAAGATTCCGGTTGCAATGTAACCGACTGTCAGTAATATAGCAAGCTCGATAGTCCTGACGATTTTGGTTATTGTCCAAGTTAACATTCGACGGTATACTCGGCGGCCGCCCGAAACAACTTTAACGATGTCTTCAAGGCCTGGATGCGTTAGGACAACTTTTGCTGATGCCTTTGCCACGTCCGAAGCAGAACTGACTGCAATCCCGACTTCTGCCTGTTTAAGCGCAGGGGCATCGTTTATGCCGTCGCCAGTCATGCCAGTAACCATGTGTGCACGTTGAAGGGCTTGCACTATGCGGAATTTATCTTCGGGATAAACGTTTGCGAATCCATCAAATTGCAATGGGTTTTTAAGGCTGTCGTCTGAGTTGCCGATTCGATTGCCAAGACCGACAGCTTGCCCGACGGCACGTGCAGTCGCAGGCGTGTCTCCCGTAATCATAATCACGCGGATGCCAAGGTCCTGTAAAGCTTTCACGAGTGCAGCAGCGTCTTCACGAGGCGTATCGGCAAGCGCCACCAATCCTCGAAGTATCATGTGCTCGTCTGAACCTGCTGCAACTGCCAGCACACGTGCTCCAGAAGAAGAAAGATCTTGAACATGAACCATGAAATTAGGCAAAGGGTTGGCAAGCTGTTCAATCACCATGGGCGAGCCCATCACAACTCTAACTTTTTTGCCGTCCTGATTGATGTATGCTTCAGAACGTTTGGTTGCTGGTTCAAAGGGAATGAATTTCTGTCGGCTTAACGGTTTTATGGAGCGCTTATCCAATTCTTGAAGTATCGCTAAATCAAGAGGGTTCCTTGTTGATTCATCACAAGTTGCGGCTGCCAATACTAAGAGTTCGTTTTCCGATGTCCCTGGAAAGGGCACAAGCGCCGCGATTGTCTGCTTATTCTTTGTAAGTGTGCCTGTTTTGTCAACGCAAAGAACCTCCATCGTTGCTGCTTCCTGAATACCTGACAACCCTGTTACGAGCACGCCGTCTTTTGCGAGTGTACGGGCTTCATAAGCGTTGGCCACTGTGAAGCTTGCTGGCATCGATACCGGCACCGTTGCTATAACCAGCACCAACAAAAACGGAATTAGTGGAAGCAGGTCAGCTTGACTCCATAGAGCAGCCCCAACAAGTATTATGGCAAGAATCAAATCTATGATTGCAAGGTAGCGTACGACTGTGAAGAGAAGTTGCTCAAGATGGCTTGGCGACCGTGCAGTCCTCACTAATTCCGCTGTCCGCCCGAAATAGCTTTGGGAACCTGTTGCCGTTACTACTCCGATAGCTTCGCCACGACGGATGGTTGAACCTGAATAAATCGTCTCATCAATGGAACGTGAAACGGCAGCTGATTCGCCGGTGAGGAAGGACTGGTCAATTTCCAACGTGCCTTCCCTGATTCTTATGTCTGCAGGCACTACGTCGCCGACTTTAACGTGAACTATATCTCCTGGAACTAGCTCTCGTGCTGGGAGGAACCGCCATTTTTGGTCACGGCAAGCTCGTGCAGTTACCTGCAGATGACTGCGGAGATAGTTCAATGCAGTCTGGGCTCGGAGTTCTTGTGTTTCACCCACTACGGCGCTGAAGACCAGTAAGCCTGCTATGATGGATGCTTCAACTATTTTGCCTAAAACGATTTCGAGTATGAGTGCCGCTTCAAGAATCCAGGGAATTGGTCCCCAAAGCCGTTTGAGAGTGCCTAAAAGGGGATGAGTCTTTGTTTGCTTTATTTCGTTGTAGCCGTATTTGGCAAGGCGTTTACTAGCCTCAGCTTCGGATAATCCTTCCGCCGCTGCATCAGTCTTCTGCTCCATTTATCATCCACTTTTCTTGTCACAGAAGCTATCAGCCAGAACGCGTTTCGGGCAGTTGAAGGTGAGCTTCATCACCTAAACAATATGACTTTGAAGGTTGCTTACAGTTGATATAAGCATTATCTTCAAAAATAGGTAGATTACTGTATTTACATGAATTAGGTATAGCATCAGTTCATAAAAGGCTGTATTTTCCATTAGGAACTATATCTTTATGTGGGTGCGGCTGGTTTTTGGTTACCACACGGTGGTTTGTGGTTTTGGTTGCTTTTTTGGGTTGGTTTGTTTTTCTGCGTCTGTTTGTGTGTGAGATAGCCTTTTTTCTCCACATGTCCAACATGGCTCTATGTTGAAAAAGTCGTGGTGTGAGTGTGGCAGCATGTTGAAGAAGCCTAAAACCTCACATCAAAAAAGGAAACAAACGCCGTTAAAAAAAATAACTGAACGAGCCATAAAAGAACTGAGCTACGGATAAAAAATTTAGGTGTATTATGCTGTCTCTTCAGCCGAAAAATTAAAAAGACATTGAATTCGCTATTGGTTTGGCGGTGAAGCTCGCCTTAACCGCTTATCCCAACTTGAGATAAGCCAACAGCTTCTAGAAACATTAAAGGTTGGGAAAAAACTATGGCGATGAACCTGTATTCACTAAATACTAATTCAGTCAGACCACGGCTTTTTAGCCATTGTTCACAGCGGAGGCTAGAAAATTGATGCAGCTAAAAAGGCGGTAACCTGAAAGAATTCATCTATGGACAAAAACAAATACCTGCATGAGTATCAGCTTAGGAGGTTAAGGTCATCATGTCTTTCCAAAGTATCCTTTTTGATAAGCCCCAAAGCTACGTTGAATCAACCGAACTGGAAGAACCGCCCTTCTTTCGAGATTTAAATTTAAATCAAGTTTTCTCTTCCATAACCGAAAAGCGAGAACAATACAATCTGTATCCCTTCTTTTCCATGCCGCTGAGGGATGTTGAAGGTATCGCCTACCGCCATAATGTATTTCGGGACCTCGAAAAACAAACGTTGTTAAACGCCGTCGAATCCTTCGCTGAGGACATGAGGGTAATGCGCCAGCATCTGATACAGGCAGACAAACTCTCCTATGAATACCAAAAAGAAAGCTGGTTTTTAGACGCAGTGGAAATCTATTGTGATGCCGTCAGCCGCTTGGATAACATGCTTTCGAATGAGGCAGTAGAGTCTAAGGGTTTTCTAGCTTTCCGCGACTACCTTTCGTCTTACGTGAAATCGGATAGTTTTAAATGGTTGGTTGATGAGACCAAGAGTCTTAAAAGTTCTCTATCGAGCGTAAAATACTGTATTCACATCGACGGAAGACGTATAACGGTAACCGAATACCGAGGCGAAACAGATTATGGCGCGGAAGTTTTGAGGACATTTCAGAAATTCGAACAGGCGGCAGTTAAAGACTATAAAGTTGATTTCTATGACCGAATCAGCATGGATCATGTTGAGGAGCAAATCCTCGGTTTGGTCGCTCAACTGTACCCTGATATTTTTTCTGGTTTGAGGAACTATTACGCTCGCCACAAGGATTATGTTGACCCTGTGATTGGCAGGTTTGAGAGAGAAATTCAATTCTACTTAGCTTATTTAGGATTTATCAACAAGATGAAGTCTGATGGTCTGAATTTTTGCTATCCTCAAGTGACCGACCAATCAAAGGAGGTTTCTGCTGCTGAAACGTTTGACCTTGCCTTAGCCAACAAACTCGTCGATGAGCACTCAAACATAGTGACTAACGACTTCTTCCTAAAAAATCCTGAACGGATATTCGTTGTATCAGGCCCTAACCAAGGGGGTAAAACCACGTTTGCTCGCATGTTTGGACAATTGCATTATTTAGCCAAACTGGGTTACCCTGTGCCAGGCAGGGAAGCAAAGTTATTTTTGTTTGATCATTTGTTTACTCATTTTGAAAGGGAAGAAAGCCTTGAGAACCTAAGCGGTAAGCTCCAGGATGAACTTATCAGAATACATGCGATTTTGGAGCAAGCGACTGGCAGTAGTATCATAATTGTGAACGAGAGCTTTACTTCCGCAATGTTGAAAGACGCCATTTTTCTCGGCAAAGAAGTACTTAATCGCATCACTGAACTGGATGCACTTTGTGTCTACGTGACATTCATCGATGAGCTATCTACTTTAAGCAAAAAGACTGTGAGCTTGGTAAGCACAATAGTTCCCGAAAACCCTGCTTTAAGAACCTACAAGATAGTGAGAAAACCTGCAGACGGCTTAGCTTATGCGATAGCTATTGCCCAAAAATATGGGTTAACCCAGAAAACGTTGACACGGAGGATAACGAAATGAAAGCTTATCTCATGTACAGAAATCAGGACTTTAATCTCGAAGCCGAGTTACCGCCCAATGCCTCAGACCTAATACAAGACTTAGAACTTAACACCCTCCTGAATGCAATGGCTCACGATGACAAGTTGTTATTCGACGTCTCCCAAAAGGCTATACTGTTAACATTAACTGACCCAGAGGCGATTAAATATCGTCAGAAAATTCTCATAGACTGCTTAGAACACTCTAATGTTGTCAAAGAACTCTATTCACTAGCGTTAGAAGCCATACAAGCTGAAAAATCCGTTTGGCGCTTCATGCTTAGGTCACCTGATTCAATACTTTCTAGCTCCATTTCAGTGCTTGAAGTATTTTTCCCGTTTCTAAAAAAGCTAAGGCAAGTTGCAGATTTGCATGCTACCGAATTCCATTCAGAGGGCTTTGTTCGCTTTTTCAAAATGATCATTGAAGAATTAGATGACGAATACCTAAACACCATCCAAGACCACCTGACTCAACTGAGGTTTCCAAACGGAACCCTCATAAGCGCTCAACTGGGGAAGGGCAACAAGGGAAGCAACTACACTCTTCGTAAGCCCTTCGAGCAAAAGAAAAACTGGCGGCAACGTCTCTTAAGCAGAGAAAAGCCGCTGTACTTTGAAATTGCTGACCGAGATGAAGGCGGCATACGGGCGATTTCAGAGCTAAGGGAACGAGGCATAAACGCAGTAGCTAACGCGCTGGCGCAATCGGCTGATCACATTCTCAACTTCTTTACGATGCTGCGTAATGAATTAGGCTTTTACATTGCTTGCCTTAACTTGCATGAACAACTTGTAAGCAAGGGTGAGCCAACATGTATCCCTGACGCTTTGGCAGTGGATAAGACCGCACTTTCAGCCAAGGAACTATACGACATTTGCCTATCTCTCAGATTAGAAAGCAGAATCATTGCAAATGATCTTTCTGCGGATGACAAAGAACTCATTTTTGTAACGGGAGCCAACCAAGGCGGCAAATCAACATTTCTTAGAAGTGTAGGCTTAGCCTATCTGATGATGCAGTGCGGCATGTTTGTAGCTGCCGAACGTTTCTCAGCTAACGTCTCATTGGGCATTTTTACTCATTTCAAACGTGAAGAGGATGTTACCATGAAGAGCGGTAAGCTTGATGAAGAATTAAGCAGGATGAGCAAAATTGCCGATGAGATAAAACCAAAATGCGTCCTGCTTTGTAACGAGTCGTTCGCATCCACTAATGAAAGGGAAGGTTCAGAGATTGCCCGGCAAATCGTCTGTGCAATGTTAGATTCGGACATAAAGGTCTTGTTCGTTACCCACATGTTTGACTTAGCTGCGGGATTCTATCAGCGTAATTTGGATTTTGCCCTGTTTCTTAGAGCAGAACGACTGGAGGATGGACGAAGGACCTTTAAAATGGTGGAAGGCGAACCTCTTCCAACCAGTTATGGCGAAGATTTGTATAAACAAATATTCGTTGAGCCCAAAACGTCGGAAAGTAGCCTGTTTTTTAAAAGTGCGAAAACTAATATTGCAGAATAGGTAACACTGAACAGGGTAGTGAAGAAATGGTTAACAGAATAACAGCTGTCAAAGCGCGGGAAGTACTTGATTCTCGAGGAAACCCAACAATAGAAGTGGAAGTTTACGCAGGTAACAACATGGGACGTGCCATCGCACCTTCAGGCGCGAGCACCGGCGTTCATGAAGCATTGGAACTTCGGGACGGCGACCCGCGACGATATGGCGGCAGAGGTGTGCTTAAAGCCATCGACAACGTTAATGTGAAAATTGCTAAGGCGCTTGCCGGTTTGGACTGCACGCTGCAGAAAGAAATAGACCAGACTCTCATTGAACTCGATGGAACCAGCAACAAAGCAAACTTGGGCGCCAACGCTACCGTAGCAACATCCATGGCAGTCGCAAAATGCGCGGCTTCATGCAAGAACCTGCCACTTTACCTAAGTCTCAACCCAAACGCTGCTCTTTTGCCAGTTCCGATGCTCAACGTTCTTAACGGTGGAAAGCATGCTGGCACTAAGCTTTCTCCTCAGGAGTTTATGATAATGCCAATCGGTGCTTCCAACTTTAGGGAAGCCCTTCGGATGGCATCTGAGACTTATCATGAATTGGGGAACATCGTCAAGGAACGCTACGGTGTAAGCGCTAAGAACGTTGGTGACGAAGGCGGATATGCGCCAAACATGACTTACACTTCTGAAGCGTTAGATTGTCTGACCAAAGCAATCGAAAACGCTGGGTACTCAAAAGAAATATTCCTTGCCATAGACCCTGCGGCTTCATCGTTCTACGATGCAGACAAGAAAACCTATCATATAGATGGGAAAGACTTGACAGCTCAGCAACTCGTTGATTTCTGGGCACAATTAACAGAGACGTATCCGATTATTTCAGTCGAAGATCCGTTCCAAGAGGAAGACTTTGACAGCTTCTCAGCATTAACCAAAAAGATTGGTTCCAAAATCCAAGTTGTCGGCGACGACATTTTCGTAACCAATGTTAAGCGCATAAAGCAAGGCATAGAGCGGCAGTCTGCAAATTCGGTTCTAATAAAGCTAAACCAAATAGGCACTATAACCGAAACCGTGGACGCGATAAACCTCGCAGGCAGCCACGGTTGGACAGCGGTTGTTTCCCATCGCTCAGGAGAAACAGAAGACACAACAATCGCTGATTTCGTCGTTGCAATGGGCACAGGTCAAATTAAGACGGGAGCGCCTGCACGTGGAGAACGTACATCGAAATACAATCAACTTTTACGAATAGAGGAAGACCTTGAAATAAACGCAAAGTATGCGGGCATAAACTTTAGGCAATGCGGCTGTCTCATTCCGGCAACGTAGAGAACAGCAAGTGAAGAAACAGCTGATAAGAACAGGTTAGGAGACATCAGGCAATAGGTGTTCCCTGAAGAAATAATTACCATTAATTCAAGTTTTTTGTTCTCTAAGTAGCCTTCGCAGCATTTCCAATCTATCTTGCAGTGACATTGTATGAGGCTCAATCAAAGCTTTTTCAGATGCCAAAAGCTCTCCATAGGCTTTCAACCTTTCAGGCCCCAAATCAACCAGTATAATCCACACCTCATCAAGAGCAGCCAAGATTTCAGCTCTCAAATTGATTCTTTCAGTCTCTAACTCGAATGTTTCTTTAATCTGCCTGATTTCATCAAGCATATCAGCTATAAAATTAACGATCTTTGGTTTTGATTCAGCATCCAAGTTGTCCACTATGCGGTAAGTGATTGTTTGGTTGGTTGAGTTGCCCTCCGTAAGAAGATTTCTTATTCGTTGCAGATTCTCCTCTATAATGTATAAGCTGCTTCGCAATGCCCGCTCGTGGCTTTCGCGTAACTTTGTCATTTGATCGCCCCTGTTACAGGCCGGTTGGCGGTTTTTCTCGGAAAAGTTCATAGTCTCGCCCCACCTGTTTTCTAATCGCTTGAACCTGAGCCAATTGCAGATGGCCTAGCAACCTGTTAAGAATAATAATCGCTGAGAACACCTCAGTCTCGTTTTTGGTCCGCAATTCCTGTGCTTTATAAACAGCTTTCTTTACAGTCTCAGTTGAAGACTTTAATGCTCTGCAAATATCATTTCTCAACATCAAAACCGCCCGATTAATTCGCGAAACAAAATAATTAAAGCATGCCTTTTCCCGGTTCTTGAAAAATTCAGCTCTTACCTGGTCAGCCAAGTTCACTTTAGAATTGCCATTAAGCCATGATTTCGAAAGAAGTTGAGTATTCGCATCGATACCATACGTAAAGGGGTCAAAAAAGATTGAGTCAAGAGGATAATAGAATCGTGTTTCGAAATCTAACGAAACACTAAAAATGCTATCTGTCGTCTGAGAACCAAAAAGCTGCTTTGCTTTCCGCTTGATCGCTCCAATCAAAGTGTTTGTTTTGCCATTGGCTTGTTCAACAAGCTGCCTAAATCGACTTTCAACACGAATGTCTTCATTTCTAATAAATTCTGAATAAACCTCCCTCAATCTTGTCTTATAAAACGTATCCACTTCATTTACAACCGTTCTTGAAATAGTCTTTTCTGGCATCAGCCTATGCTCTGCGAAATCTTGAATCTGTTTTACAAGCGCACTTTCATGCTCATTCTCAAAAGCAGTTAAATCTTCATCCAGCATACTTACAATCTCTTTTACGCAACCTTCAAGAGCATAAAAGATCTCCAGCTTTTTCTGGTTAACCTCAATGAGGTACTGTTCAAATTCAAGCAAAAGATGCGTAAGGTTATCCGAGGGCATTGTTAAAGCGTTAAGCTCAACTTCCACATGCGTTTTCAGGTCAGCCGCTGCTCCCTCCAGTTTTTTCCAAACAGATTTTAATACTGCGTTCTCTTTTTGGGCTAAGAGAGTTTCTTTTATGGCCGCTTCTAACTGTTTTATGCCGCTGCTTTCAACCTGAGCAGGACTATTATGCAGTTGCCCATCTAACGCTAGTTCTGCAGATACAGGATAAATCACCAGCGAAGAGCCATTGCCATATCCAAGTTGCTTGCTAATGACCCTCTGGCAATACATGACAGACTCATTAACAGCTGCTGGCTCGACATCATCGACCGTGTTCAAGACAAAAAGTATTTTGTTTGATTTAGACGCCAAATTGCCAATCAATTCCAGTTCCTGCTGCCCTACTTGAAGGTGACCGGCAAGTACAAACAAGACAACATCTGCTCTGTCGAGAAATCGAAAGGTCGTCGTTGTCACATCGAGATGTGTTGAGTCTACTTCAGGTGTATCGATTAATATTATGCCGTCCTTCAGAATTGGTGTCGGCATGAAGATGTCGGCGACTGCTAAGCTTTTCTTATTATTTGGATTTTTTTCCTCTGTGATAAAATCGTAAAGTGCTTTAACAGGAACTGCTTTTTCTTTCCCGTCGCTGAACCTTATTTTTGCGTTCAAGTTGGTGCCATATCTGATTCTCGTTATCACAGACTTTGCAGGGTTAACGCCTGTTGGGATGATTGATTGCCCAAGAATGGCGTTTATTAGTGTTGATTTACCTCGGTTGGAAAGTCCAAAGATTGCTACGTAGTATTCCTCTCTGGAAAGGTTGTCTAAAACGTCGCTTATGAAACTGGCAATAGCCGTGTTGTTTGTTTGCTCTGCAACTTTTAGAATAGCGTGCCCTGTCTTTTCTATCTCGGCCCTTTGATGTGAGTAGTCTAAAGAGGAAACACCGGCACTCATGGCTAGTCCTCAAAATAACCCAGCACTAAGAAGTCTTCCAAATTGGAAAACGCTTTTTATGCTCTTTCCCGACGGCATCTAAAATTCGTTTGAATACATCAGGCACTTCTGTCGAACTTTTTGTTTCTTCCACGGTTAACCACTTATACGCCGTTGCCTCCCTGGAGAAGATTAGTCTGCCTCCAACAACTTCAACTTTGTAGGCTGCGATAATGTGGTTGATGGGCTCGTCCTCTTGGGTTAAGAAATCTTGGAATATTCCGACGAATTCTGTTGAATCAACCTTTAATCCTGTTTCTTCTTCAACTTCGCGTGTTACTGTTTGGTCAAGCGTTTCATTTGCCTTAACGTATCCGCCAGGCAAAACCAGCATTTTATGATAGGGTTCATCCCCTTCGTAGATGAACAGAATCCCATCGTCTTTGCCTTCAATTATAGCATAGGCACTTACCAATATCTTGCCTTTTGGTATGTCTCGTTGAGATATCATAGGGTTAGTTCACCTCCGATTTCTCCTTCAAAGCCTGATAGTTTGCCATTGCTTTTTCCACAATTGACATGGCTTTTTTAGCGGTTTTCCATTCTTTAAACTTAGTCCATTTATGGGGCTCTAACCGCTTGTAGGTTTCGAAAAACTCTTGGATTTCAATCAACTTATTTTTTTGAATATCAGTTGTATCTTTAATTCCTCCGAACCTAGCGTCATTAACGAGCACTGAGAGAATTTTGGGGTCAACGCCCTCTTCATCTTCAATTATTAGTGCGCCCACTACTCTGACTCTGGCGATAACTCCGACTTCTAATGGTTCATAACTCAACGCCATTATGTCCAATGGATCACCGTCCTCCGATAAAGTCTGTGGAACAAAGCCGTATTCGACAGGGAAAACGACAGAAGACGGAATAATCCTGTCCAAAGCGAACACTTCCTTCTCAATATTATACTGATATTTATCTCTAGAACCACCAACTACCTCAATAACCATGTTAAGCAGTTCTGGAGGGTTATCCCCTGCTGGAATCTGTCTCCAAAAATTCATTTTGCACCATTTCTCCTGTCCTTATTGTTCCTATTTACCGTAATGGATGATTCCCCCGAGTCAAGTAAAGCAGAATAACGCCTCCGGATGCAGACAAGAATGCAGCATACGAGAAGGCGACTATTGGAGATATGAGTGCCCAAAGCACTCCAACCACTGCGCTGGAGGCAAAGTCGCCGACGCCTTCAACCGTTTGAAGTACTCCAAAACCAGTCCCTCTTGATTCTGTCGGCAACAGGTCAGCTGCCGCTGTTCCTTCCAGAGTGTCTGTGATTGCTGAGAATAGGCCAGCGATGAGAAAGAGCGGAATTAAGAATATAAAATCAGGTGTGAGAAAAGCTGTTCCTAGACATGCTATAGCTGAAATGAAGTAACCTGCTGCAAGAATTCTCCGTCTCCCCCCCTATCACTAAGAGCGCCAATTGGGAATGAGGATGCGGCGTATGCGACGTTAAGGAGAGTGTATAACCCCACTGCAATCACCGACGCCTCTAAAGCACCAACTCTTGGAGCTAAAACCTGTTGAGCCCTCAAAGTGAATAGGCTGTTGGCAAAGTTACCAAAGCCAAAAACGCCCACTCCGACAAGAAACAACTTAAACGGTTTTGGAAGCGACCGAATTGACTTTATAAATCCTTTATCTTTTACCACAACATCACCATGAGTAGATACAATCGGTGCTTCAGGCGCTTTTTTCTGTCTGACTTCGCGCACAACGAAAAACACGATAAAAAACGCAATCAATCCAGGTATTACTGATAATGCGATGATTTGGTTGTAACTTAGAAACGTTAAGAAAAACAGGGCTAAAGCAGGTCCAATAATGGCGCCCAAAGTGTCCATTGTCCTATGGAAACCGAATGCCTTGCCAGTTGCATTTGAAGAAACAGAATCCGCTAATAGGGCATCTCGCGGTGGTCCTCTGGCGCCTCTTCCAAGCCAAGCAGTGACTCGCAAGCCAAGAACTTGAAACCATGATGTGGCTACTGCTATAAGAGGTGTGAAAACGCTTGTTAAAAAGTAGCCAATGTTGATTATCGGTTTTCTCTTTCCTATCTTATCACTCAGGTATCCCGAGAAAGATTTCACAAAACTAGAAGCACCATCAGAGAAGCCTTCGATAAAACCTAATGCTTCTGGCCCAGCGCCTATAACAGCGAGAAAGAAGGGAAGAACAGCAGTAACCATCTCATGACCTGCATCGCCAAACAGGCTGGTTAACCCCATCGCTGCAACGTTTCTATTGAGCCACCCAACCTCTTTCTTGTTCACTCTGTCACTCATCTGTTTGCCCATCCACTGCTTCTTTTCATGTGGTAGGCATTGTCAGCTGACGTTGAACGGTGCAGTTTTGACTATCGAAGTCACGGCTAATGCCATAGCCCTTGCTACTTTTGAAGGGTTCTGTACTAATAAAGTTGTAGCAACTTCTCTTAGGCCAATTCATGCTTAACAACTCTCTGGATCCTGTCTACTTCCAAACTGAAGGGTAGTTTTTTCAGCTCCCCAATTGCTGAATTAACTAATTCTTCTCTAGAAGGGTAATCCTTGGGCAACCACTCACCGATTTCAATGGGGAATAACTCGCCAAGCATGCATTTAAGTTCAAAAGAAGCTAAGTCTATGACGTATTTTAAGCCGTCATCATCCTTTACGATCTTATGGTCAACCGGATACCAATTAAGCGATGGCAGTTTCTCAAGGCTCTTCTCTACGTCAATTTTCTTGGGCTTCAAAATAATTTTGAATATCTCATACATTTATTTCAACAGCCCTTTCCGACCGGCAATTTTCTCAATACTCAAGGGAACTGTCTTTGCAAGGGCTGATCGGTCTTCCTCAGAGTACTCGTAGCTTTGTCTTTTTATGTACTCTTCAAGGTCTGCTTTTAACCGCTGAAGATTTGACTTCTCAATCTCCGCAATCTTGTTGATGCACTTAAGGTTTTTATCTTCTACTGTTCCTAAAACATCGACCAGTTTGATGAAATGAGGAATGCATATACCTTTTGAACTGCTGAAAGTTGCTAAAAACTCGTCGTCACCAACAAGTCGAGAAGCGGTTTCTTCAATATAGGTATTGACATAACCAGCTATATGCATGCAAGCGGGACATTTTTTCACGTCGACTAACATTTCATCAAAACGGTGATTACGCTGATTTGTTTGTTTAGTTAAATCCTGAATTAGTTGTCCAGCAACGCTTTGCAAAATCAACGCCATTCCGTGGCCATCAGAGGTTGCAGGCTTGAAAGCCTCAGCCAACATTTTATAGAAGTGGTGATTGCAGAATCCTCTGCTTTCAATTATTCTTTGCCTAGCAGCGGAATCCATCACGAGCTCTGAGAGGTAAACATCCATATACCTGCTTTCAATTTCAGCCTCTAAATCACAAATAAAGCATTCAGTATTTTTTTCGATGGCCCTCTTTAAGCGATAAAAAGTAATCGTAGGCTCCATCAAAATCACATCTTATTATTGATTAGTTTTTGCAGTATTTCTACGGCATAGTAAGTGTCGACAAACGAAGCAATCCCCATATCGGAACGTGCAAAGCCTCCCCTGAAGTTCTGGCAACTCAATACATAACCAATTGTTTGAGAAGGATACAGAGCTTTCTGGCCTAAGAGATCAAGGGTCATCACACCATAAAACGTGTGTTCCATATAGGGCATGGTATTAATCGGCGTAACCGTGAAGCCGCCATAGGGCTTCTCGCATGACCTAACAAACCCCACGGTTTTTTGCATATCATTTAAGTCATGTTTCAGTAGGCTCAGCGAAGCGACGGCATAGTATGTAGAATTAATGTTTGATAGACCGTGCGTCCCAAAGCAACCATCGTTATTTCTGAATTGCAATAGCCAATTTATAATTTCTTGGCTATGAACATTAACCTTAACTATGCCAGCCAACTCTATCGACATTAATGTGGTGATAAATTCTGAAGCAACCTCAGAGAAAATGCTTACAGAACCATAATAGCCTTGAGAGCTAAGGCGAGAAGTAATCTGTGCCGTCAATTTTGCATTAATCTTTTCGTTACACATTAAAAGAGATTTGGCGATGTAATAATCAGAATACACGGTATCGAGGTTAAGTTCGTTTAGGAATCTGACTGTCTTTTCAACGTTGGGAAATTTAACATCTAACAGGTTCAGAATAGCAAGCCCATAATAGGTATCTTGAGCGCTAGACTCTGTACCTTGACAGAAAGTGTATCCACCGTCATCGTTCTGCCGATTAACTACATAATCGATGACTTTCTTAACCCAAACCGTGTCACTAAGCCGCCTTGCCTCAAGCATTATTTCCACACTCACCTTAAGCTGCCAGAAGCTATTAGTCCTTGCACGTTAAGGCAAAGACGGTTAAAGGCGAGCCTCATCGCCCTTTTCTTTTTGAATACCACGTTTTAGGATATTAACATTTTCTTAAAAAGATAGTCAGGTCATTGAAGAAATTAACAAACGGAAGCTATATTGAAATTAAGACTATGTTTAGAAGCAAATAATAAGAGACTAAGAATATAGCCGCTAAGACTGTGATTCTTAGAAACCTCAAATATTTGATTCGCGCCTTTGCTCGTCTGGCGTTTAGAATAATAGTTACCAAGTCACTCAAATCATTGATTAAAATTTTTGATACTCTCTCCGCAAAGGGTGAACTGTTCGCGCGAAAAGATATTCCTGCATCTGCCACTTTGAGGGCTACTGTATCATTCGCTCCGTCGCCGACCATAACGACGAATTTGTTTCTTTGTTTTAACAACCTGACAAGCAACCCCTTCTGCGAAGGCAGCAACCGTGCATAAGCTGAAATGTATTGAGATTGCTTTGCTATTTCCGAGAAATCCATCCTTTCCATGGTTTTCCCAGTCAAAACATAACTTGATTCATCAGCTATTCCTACTGCGCTGGCTACTTTTAAAGCGGTTTCAGGCCTATCCCCAGTCACAGCAAGTGGCCTTATCCCAGTTTCTTTAAGCGTTTTTACCACTTCTGAGGCCTCAGGTTTTAATGGATTTTCAAATTGGACAAGGCAAAGAAAAGTGTAATCAGGCGGTGGAATATCCAAAGTGCTAAAACTGTAAGCTAAAGCTATCGTTCTGTCTCCACTTGCATCAATAATATTACTTTTAGTTTTGATGGATGATAAAAAGTTAAGGTCAATCTTATTTTCTACACCAGAGATCGCCGCGTATCTCCTGCACATTTTTAATATTATCTCGGGGTCGCCCTTCACAAAGTAGATTTTCTCTTTACCCATTGAGAAACCTGCCGACATATACCTATCTTCTGAATCGAAGGGCTTCTCATACGTCCGGTTATATTTCTCGCCCAGTTGATCCATATCCACGCCGTTCTTAAGAGCAAACGATATTAGCGCTCTATCTATGGGGTCAGCTTGGTTTATCCTTTCAAAGAAGATTACGTCGTTGCATAATGCAGACGCTGTTTTGGTTAAACTAAAAATGCCCTCATTGGAAACAAAGGCTTCCATATCAGGGCTTTGGTCAGCAAAGAAAATGCGCTTAACTTCGATCTCTCGAGTTGTTAGAACCCCAGTTTTATCAAAACAAACGACGTCGGTTTCGCTTAGATTTTCTAGGGAAGTTTCATCGTGAAACAATATTTTCTTGCTAACCAGTTTTTTGATTTCACTTGAAAGTAAAAAATACTTAAACAAATCATCATTTTGTAATAGCAAGATGAAAACTGCCATGCCAAGAAATGTTAAGCTGATCAAGGCAAAATCGCCATTGTAGCTTACGAAGGCAAATAAAGGTGGCAAAAGGAAAGCAATTAAAATAAAATATTTCCGTTTGATTAAAGGCGGAAAATTGTATTTGACCTGCCCCCAGCGTTGCTTGAGAATTTTTCCGTATTCCGTTTCTTCCCCTATCGCAACAACAATACCCTTGCCATTACCTCTGATGATTCTGCTACCTTTATAGACAAAAACCTCTTCTTCCTTGTCTACCTTTTTTTCTACCGGCATTATTTCTCCGGTCAAATCAAATTCGTCGACTTCTAACCCACGTGCCCCGATGAGCTTAACATCGGCAGCAACGAGGTCGCCTGCCTGCAAAAGCAGAATATCCTCTTTCTGCAATTCATCCTCCCTGATATTAACAATTTTACCTGTTCTCAGTATTGATAGAGAGCTACCTTTCAAATGCACCGCTTCCTAGAATGAAGACAATTTCGCTTTGTCGCATCCATGACCAGAAATATATGTGTTTTATCCAAGACTGCACCCTTGATTGTTTGTAGAAGCTATCAGCCTTTGCAGATGATGCAGAGGCGATTAAAGGGGCGAGCCTCATCACCCTTTTCTTTTGGAATATCGCATTTTAGAATATAACATTTTCTTCCAAAGACCGGCAACTCTCTCGAGATTTCAGAATATCATTGCATGACAGTATGGCTGAAGCGTACATTCGGACATTTGAAGAATATTTAGATTAGAAATTGAACTATTTTTACTATATTTATATAAAATCTTGATGCTTGATTTGCTATATTCAGCTAAATAAGAAAATGCGTAAAAAATATATAACCGCCGCTAATAACCTTTTCACTAGCAAGGAATCTCAGGATTGCTTGCAAGAAAATTGTAAAAATAAAATGGAGACAGAATACAAAATGCAATCGACCAGTATATCTGCATTAAAGAATACCCCTCTGAAAAAAGCTATAACTATACTTACCGCAGTCTTCATGTTGACTTCTTTTTTGCTTTTGGCTTCAACACCCACTGCTAGTGCTCTTGACCGACCAACTTACGCTTTTCTCAGCGTCGCTCCAAGCCCAATCGGCGTCGGCCAAACAGCCACCGTCGTCATGTGGCTTGATACACTACCGCCCCTCTATGCCAACGGCACTGAAACAGCTTGGCATAATTTCATGGTAAACATCACAAAACCCAACGGACAAGTAGAAAAACAAGGGCCCTTCACGTCAGACGCCGTATCCTCGGCTTACTTTGCATATACTCCAACAGAAGTAGGCAACTACACGTTCATCTTCAGCTTTCCAGGAGAAGACCAAATTGACGGAGCTCACTACACAGGTTCCACCAGTCCCCCAGTAACCTTAGTAGTACAAGAAGAACAAATACCCGGATGGCCAGCATCGCCTTTGCCGACTGAATATTGGGCACGCCCCATTTATGGCACCAATCGTGAATGGTCACAGATAGGCGGAAACTGGCTTGGTGTAACTTTACTATTCGGTACAGGCGCTAGTTCATACGGAGCCTTTAACCCCTTTACAACAGCACCAGAATCTGCTCACATAGTATGGAATAAACCAATACAGTTCGGTGGCATAGTCGGAGGCAACCTCTCAGGCATCGATGCTTCATACTACACTGGCTTATCATATGAAGGCAGATGGTCACCACCCGTTATAATATCTGGAACCCTCTTCTTCAACCTACCAAACGGTAACAGTGGCACGGGCGGCGGCGCAGTTGCAGTAGACCTACGCACTGGTCAACAAAAATGGTGGCAGAACATAACAATCTCGCTTGGACAAGTTTTCGAGTACGATTCACCAAACCAGCACGGAGCTTATGCATATCTGTGGCAGACTGGTTCAACCTACCGTATGTTTGACGCTTTCACAGGAAACTTGCTGTTGACTCTTGCTAACGCCTCCACAGGCAGAATAACCATGGACGACCAAGGCGACATTCTCGTATACATGCTTAACACAAGATATGGCTGGTTTGCAATGTGGAACTCAAGCTATGCATCCTACCTCTATCCTGGAACAACCGGAACCAACGCTTGGCAATGGAGACCCCCGCTTGGAACAACACAGGACTGGACTAAAGGCATCCAATGGAACGTAACTATTCCGAAGGTCTCGCTGATGTCGGCTACCGCCACTCTTAGCGCCTGCACAATCGGTCAAGGAGTTCTCGTTGCGGCAGGTCAAGCAGACAACACAACCATAACTGTTGGCGGCTATGACTTAACAGACGGGCACCAAATGTGGTTAATCAACATTACCAGCAACGCAGCAGTACGACCAACATACTTCATCGTCCCCAACAGCGACGGAAAATTCTACTTCTTTAAACAGGAAACAATGCAATTCTATGCATACGACATAAAGACAGGTGCATTAGTCTGGGGTCCAACAGAACCCTACACGAACGCTTTCGGTATGTACACTTCCAGTACTAACGGCTTAGGCGCTTCAAACCCCCTCTCAGCATATGGCATTCTCTACAGTGTTGCCTACGATGGAAAACTCCATGCCTACAGTACAGCAACAGGCCAACACCTCTGGGATTTCAGCACCGGCGATGCAGGCTTTGAAACACCCTACGGAACATTTCCTCTGGGAAGCGGAATATTCTCAATAGCTGATGGAAAAGTCTACGTTTGCACAGGTGAGCACAGTCCCAACTCACCCATGTGGCGTGGCGGCAGAATATTCTGCGTTAACGCAACTACAGGCGAAGGCATATGGAACCTCACAGGTTGGTGGCAGACACCCGTAATCGCAGACGGCTATCTTGCATCGTTCAACAACTATGACACCCAAGTATACAGCATAGGCAAAGGCCAAACCTCCACAACCGTTGAAGCACCGTTAACACCAGTCACCGCAGGATCACAAATGGTTATTCAAGGAACAGTGCTAGACCAATCTCCAGGCGCTCCAGGCACACCAGCAATTTCCGATAAAGACATGACACAATGGATGGAATACCTCTACATGCAGCAACCTAAACCTACCAACGCCATCGGAGTCCCAGTATCAATAGACGCCATCGACCCCAACAACAATTACGTACACTTAGGAGACACAGTAAGCGACTCAAGCGGACACTATGGCTTTGCATGGCAAACTCCAAATGTGCCTGGACAGTATAAAATCATAGCATCCTTCAAAGGAAGCAAATCCTACTTCAGCTCGAGCGCAGAAACAACCACAATCGTTTCAGAACAAGTACCCACAGCCACCCCAGTCAGCCCGCCAGCTCAAGAACCAACAGGCATGTACATACTGGGCTTAGGCGCAGCTATAATCATAGCAATTGCAATTGTCGGCGCTGTTCTATTGTTGGCGATAAGAAAACGTCCATAAAAAAATTTCATCCTTCCTTTTTTTATTTTTTTAGGATAGGCTAATGATTACTACTTAGTATGGCTTCGTTTGGTTTATTGGGTTTGTTTTGCTTAAAAATAATTATGATGATGGCAAGCACTATGGATATAATCAGTATTGCCAAGACTTCCGGACGGCTTAAGAACAAAAGCGCAGCTATAAAGATGTTAACGACGGAGTCGGTTGCTGATACTTTGGGGTTTAGATTCTGAGTTGAAACTGGCAAGTATATAAAATCATTAGAAGATACCGCTATGTTGTTTTGGTTTAACCATGAATTTACAGGATAAAAGTTTGCTTGGTCTTTTAACCAGCCAAAAACAGTCGCAACGCCAAGGCAATCGAGAGTAGAAACTGAGAGGGAACCGCCAAAGTCAAAGTAAACTGCATACATGGCGTCTCGGGTGTAATTGCTATGACCCAAACAAAGGGCATGCCCCATTTCATGCAAAGCAACGTTTTGCACGTCTCCATCACTCAAGGTAGTGCCTAATTGTGTATTCACCGCTAAATTGATGGTTGCATAATCCACCTTTTGCCGCGTATCATAAAACACCCTTGTTAATCCGATATCATTGGTAACGTTACTTATCGATGATTTTGACCAAGTAACATAAACGTCAAAATTTGGTAGTCTCTCGGCGTTAACGGTTACCGATAGTTTAAGGCTAGAGAGATAAGTGTATTGAGAGTAATTTGCGGCAAAAAAACTGATGGCATCGTTCCATTGCCCTATGGCACGAAGGGTTGAATTTACAAAAACAGGGTTCCACCAAGTTTCATTTTCAGGAGGCATAAGCAAGACCTTCAGTGTCGCGTGGTCCCAAGCGAACGCCTGCAGATTTAACGTGTAGACGTTTGAAGTTTGAGCAGAAACAGGCGGTGCAACAATTTCGAATGGGCTTAAAAGAAACAATAGTAAGAAAAAAACAATTTTTGCTTTCATTTCAGCTTTCTCATTGCCTTTCCATTTTTATATTGTTGGAAAGAATGGTGCTGGATAAGCAACACCAAACAAGGCTCCCACAATAAAGCTTAAAACGATAAAGATTACCCATGCCAAAAACGCAATCAGTATTGCTCTAAGCCAGCCTGTTTGGAAGCTTGCTTTAAAGACCCATATCCACGCTATCAAAGCAAGTATGAAGCCAAACACATACGCAGTCGAGCCTATCAATCTACTGAGAAAGAAATCAACAACAATGGTTACGACGGCATAGATTATGGGTCCTGCCAATGTTGCGAGTAAAGCATCCCCAAAAGTCGCTTTCCCGCCCGTAACAGCTTTTCCAGCGAGCCAAACTGGGATGGAGATCACAATCCATAAAATTATCAAGCTAATTATCGTGAAAAGTAAACTAGTTAAGGTTATGTTGTCAATAATCATTTTTTTACTCTCCAAAACTTAACAATTTATATTATCGCTCTCTTGTTTTAAACCATTGTGACTGCACGCTGTACACAACAAACGCTTTGGAAAGAAAACAGATCTGATTAATTTCTCTTTTCCGGCAGGCTGGTTTTTTGATAAATTATGGTGCGGTTGGTTGTTTGGACGCGGCAAGTTTAAGAGTATGACACGTGGCATAATCTAGTAGTCACTGTGAGGCGCCTCTTTGAAAAAATACCCTTTTCAAACAACAACAATACTGCTAATCATCGTTTGCTTAACAATAACAAGTTCTCTATCACAAGCGGCAGCCCTTGCCTCTTCAGAGAGCAGCAATGCCTCAACTGGAAGCAGTTTGGGCACCCTCGCAGTCCACACATCCCCTAATAGCACCGTAAGCTTCTCACTTGACGACCTGCACGCCATGCCCAAAACCATAGTTTACGCTGAACTGTCTTGTTTTGGCAGATTTATAGCAAGCGGCGATTGGGGAGGTGTAAGCCTTGGCGATTTACTTGCCAACGCTGGATGCAACGTTGAGGAAGCAAATCTACAGTTCCACGCCATTGACGGGTACACAGTTAATTACCATTTTTCAAACTCTAGCTCGGAAAATGTCATCGTCGCTTATGAACTAGATGGCAATCCTCTAAGCGAGACGCTTCGTCTCGTAGTTCCTGACGCAAACGGGGAAGCTTGGATTAGCATGATTACTGAAATATCGGTAAACAACCCCATCTACGCCAACGCCGTCAATCCTGGTGCAGCTACCGCCATCATCGGAGGTGTTCAAAGCCAAGGCACCACCTTGTCGCCGACACCTACACCATCGATTGCCCCAAAGGAAACCGCACAACCAACTGCTCAACCTACGCCTACTTCGCAAACTAATCCGACTAATCAACAAGCAGAAACTTCTGGGCAAACCAAAGAAAGCAAGCCTTCCACTTTACTGGTACTATGGCTCATTGGTGCAGCCATGGCTGTGGTGATAGGTTTTATAGTAGCTATACGGCTTAAACGCAAGGGTTAACGCATACATCGAATCTTTTTTGCGACAACATTAAAAATGCAAGTTTGATATTTGAGTGTAAACAACGCCTGGCTCGAAAGGCCAAAGCTAAGTGTTGCCTGTGTTCAGTACTGAATGGGTTCGAATGTTTAGCAAGCAAACCATAACTAGACTCTTTCGAGAAAATTACCCGCTTATCCTCATCTTAGCCGGCACTGTGTTGGTATCCGCTTCAATAGGTCCTTACCGCAACGGTGACACAAGGCTGGAATACGCTGCTGCAACGGGAGTCGTCAACTGGGGGATGCCTTACGCTTACAGTATCCCAAACATCATCGATGAGCCACCTCTGGGCTTTTACACTTCAGGGCTAATATTCAAAATTTTCGGGCTCTCCGTTGAAAATGGCGTTGCGTTGGTGACGCTTTTTGGGCTTGGATGCACTATGCTGATTTATAAATTCGGTAAAGATTTTTACAGCAAAACCGCAGGAGTATTTGCTGCCGCTCTTTTTGCCCTCAGTCCATGGGAATTCGTGTTAACCCGAAGCTTTCTCATAGACACCCAGTGCCTTTTTCTAAGCTTGCTAACCCTTTACGTTGGAGTTTTGGCAATTCGCAGAGATTCGGTAAAACTCACTGCAGTCGCAGGCATATTTTTTGCTCTAGCGCTTCTAACTAAGCTCTATGCCGCTTTTGTACTAATCCCCCTGCTTCTGCTCTACTTGCATCACCGACCGAAAAACCCAAAGCAAATTCTAAGCCAGCTGGCTGTGTTTTGCTTCCCAACGATATATTTGACGTTCTTGTGGTACCAGCTTGTTTTGCAGAAAGGCTTCCTCTACATTATCCAGCATGGAGATTTCAGCGAAGTTAACGTGGCGGGAGTCGTGCCCTCCTACACTTTTGTTAGCACTTTTCTTGTAAACTTTGCCTTAGGATTATTCTTTGTCGTTGCTGCTATTTTTTCTTTAGTGCTTACCTTTGTCTTTCGCAAGCGTTTCTCAAAATTCCTTCTCTTTGACATGGTCTGCCTAATTTCAATTGCTGTTATTGTTGGTGTTGATGCTTTTTTGGCGGTAAATCAAAACCTGAAAGTTCCCTACACCAGCGCAGTTAAATATCTCTATCAAGCATTGCCCTTCTTCAGCTTGGTGGCAGGGTCGCTGGCTGCAAAAAGCGTTTCATTTCTTTCTGCCGCAAAAAATTCGCTGAAACCTCGAAAAATTATGTTTATCATATTATCGGCGGCTGGAATAATTCTGCTTGCTGTAGCCATTTTTTCCAACATAAATTTTGTTCATCAAATGTCCACTCATAGCTATGTGGTATTCGAAGTTAAATTGGGTACAAACTTTGGTTACTCGCTTTTTAACCGTTTTCCAATCACCCAAAACAGCCCAGTGATGCATCTTCAATATGTTGGGTTTACGCTGGTTTTAGGCGGGCTTCTTTCAGTTGGCGGATGCCGACTGCTGTTTTCTTTACAGTCAATAAGCCGCTGGATGAAAAAGAGTCGTCTTGCGTGAAGTAACCTTTGCTTCTTTCGAATTTATAGAATCTAAATACGAGGTTTGGTTACTGAATTGGGTAGATGTGGGCATCTACCTCTGCCGGTGTTGGTAATCGCTTTATTTTTACTTCGATTACGTCAGGAGTGGCGTCGAGGCCTTTTAGGGTTTTTGAGAAACCCATCATTATGTTACCGATGGTTTCCTGCACGAAGTTGTTAAGCGGCAACTTGTTTCCATCAACGTACATTTCTGTTTGAAAAAATTTTTTCATTACTCTATGACTTTCTTCCAAAAAATTTCACCAATTAATTTATCCTTTTTTTCGCTGATAAGCCTTCTGTTCCAAAAATTGTGCAATCATGTTTTTTAAACATTGGCTAACTGATTTTTATTTATTAGCTTGTAGAAAACCGCTTGCTCTATGTAACAGCTAATATACTTGAATGGTTAATTAAGTTCTTTTTTGAGCAAAAAATAGTCTCTAAGATAGGAGCGGCACCTTGCTTAGTAAACTGTGGAACACACTCAACACTTTATCTGCCAAAAAACCCTTAAAATACACCCTGTACCTCTCTGCAATCATTATTTTTTTTGCCATCATACTTATTCCCCCCATTATAGGCATCCTTATAAAAGCCGGGTCTTTGCAGGCCGTTTTTGGGCAGCCGGAGCTGATGAACGCAGCGTTAGGCGCCATTTCTAACTCGTTCATAATAGGCTTAGTCGTAGCTGCATTGGACCTTATTGCTGGCTTGCCTTTAGCCTGGATTATCTCGCGTGGAAAATCAAGGTGGCTAAGCGTCCTCGACACGTTTGCTGATATTCCATTTGTGGTGCCAACCGCTGCTTTGGGTTATTCGCTGTTGCTGTTTTGGAGTTCAAGCGGTGGCCTCTCCGACTTGTTTGGTTCAACGCTTGTTTCTCCAGGTTGGCTTTTAGTTATGCTTTTACATTTCACTTTTTCTTACCCCGTCGTAGTTCGAGTCATCGTGGGAGCCATGCTTGACTATAAGATGGAGTATGAGCGTGCGTCGAGAACTCTTGGAGCACCGCCACTGACGGCAGCTCGAACCGTGACTTTTCCAATTATTAAGCCGTCTTTAATCGCTGCTTTTTCGCTTGCGTTTGCCCGCTCACTTTCAGAGACGGGCGCCACCTTTATCGTGGCAGGTGCATTTCAGAATGGGCCAGTGTTTCTACAAAATCTCAGCAATGCGTTTAAAAATGGTTCGTTAACTCAAGCACAATACGAGGGTGCAACAGTCTTTGCCAGTCTCATCCTTATCGTAGTTTCGCTGACGATTTTTGCGATAATACGAGTTTTGGGTCAACGCATTAAACTGCCGTTTGGGCATGGCTTGCCCATTTTTGAAAAGAAACTAAGCTATGCTAAAGCAGCTTGGTCACGTAACAGCATAACCCTGTTTGTATTCTTGGTCATAGTGCTCATTCCCTCGCTTTTTGTCGCATTACCTGCTTTCCAAGCAGTCGCTACCGGAACAACCTTTGTTGAGGCTTTCACTGGATCAGGTATATGGGCAAGTTACTGGCAAAGCCTCCTGCTTTCATACGGCTTAGCCGCTATAGTAACCGTTTTAGGGATTATTCTTGGCATACCTATTGCTATTCTTATTGCACGCAAAACGTTCGGCAAGTTGCCCTCAGCCATCATAGACACACTCATAAACGTCCCAATAATCGTGCCCTCCATTGCGTTAGGATTATCTTTGAGGTTTTTCTGGCAGGGCATCCCTGGCATACCAGATTTTGCCCTCTTAGTTTTTGCACATTTAGCGATTACTTATCCATATTTCGTTAGGTCGATGTCGGCGGCTATGGAACGAATAAACATCGACATGGAGGAAGCCGCTAAAACTTTGGGTGCCAAGCCCTTCACCCTCTTTAGAACCATCGTGTTGCCCCTTACAAAGTACTCGATTTTGTCAGGTGCAATCATAGTGTTTACTCGAAGTGTAAGTGAAACTGGTGCAACGTTGGCGGTGACTTCTACCCTGCAAACTGCGCCTGTGTTGGTCGTGAACTGGGTTAATTCTCTAAGAGGCATATCCCCCATTGCTGGAGTCAACGCCCTAACCGTGGGTTTAGCATGCGGACTGTTAATACTCTTTAGCTTCATCATCCTGCTGGTTTTGCGGCTTTTAACTAGGAAAGGGAAGGTTTAGAATGGCAACTAATAAAAACACCCAAACAAAACACAAATGGAGAATCCAATCATGCCCGAAGTCCGCATAGTAAACGTTACCAAAAAATACGGCAACCTCTATGCCTTAGACAACGTCAGCTTAACCATTCAGGACCAAGAATACTTCTCTCTGCTGGGACCCAGCGGTTGTGGCAAAACGACCCTTTTACGACTCATAGCTGGCCTAATCGAGCCTACGAGCGGCGAAATCTACATCGGAGACCGACGCGTCGACAAAGTGCCGCCTGAAGATCGAGACATCGGTTTCGTCTTCCAAACTTTTGCTCTCTTCCCGCATATGACGGCTTGGAGCAACGTGCTTTACGGTCCAAAAGTTAAAAACTATGATGCTAAACAATCAGAAACAATCGGACACGAAGTCCTTGAACTAGTTAAACTCAACGAGCGGTTGAACGCTTATCCTTCGGAACTTAGCGGCGGGATGATGCAGCGGATAGCTGTTGCCCGAGCGTTGGCCGCGGGTGCAAAAACCTTGCTTTTAGACGAGCCTCTCGGACAGCTGGACGCTAAAGTCCGAAATGAAATTCGATATGAAATCCGCAGGATGGCAAAGGACCTCAAGTTAACCGCGATTCACGTAACTCACGATCAGGCAGAAGCCATGTCGATTTCTGATAGAATCGCTGTTATGAAGAAGGGCAAGGTAGTGCAAATTGGCACTCCTCAAGAACTCTATATGCACCCTAACAGCTTGTTTGTTGCCCACTTCATCGGTGAATCTAACTTCCTAGAGGGTTACATTACCGAAGTCAATGATGCTTACTCGGAAATCGAACTCCGCCAAGGTTTGAGAATTAAAGCGCTAAATCCTCGAGACATCAAGAAAGAAGAGCGTGTGGTCTTAGCCATCAGGCCTGAGACCTGTGAAATGAAACGAGGACACATTAAGGCTGAAAATGCATTGTTTGGTCAAGTGGATAAAACCACTTTTGAAGGCACCATTGTTCGCTATGAAATCAGGCTTGATAATGGTGACCGCTTTGTAATAAATAGGCCCTCGTTAACCGAGCAATGGATTAACGTAGGTGATGAAGTAACCATAACGTATCCGTTAGATAAGGCACATTTGTTCCCCTATCCTGAGGCTGGCTTAACCGAAGAAATTTCGGTTTAAGGCTTGGTTGATT
The DNA here is from genome assembly GCA_026014665.1 of Candidatus Bathyarchaeota archaeon. Lineage (GTDB taxonomy): Archaea > Thermoproteota > Bathyarchaeia > Bathyarchaeales > Bathycorpusculaceae > Bathycorpusculum. The sequence continues at coordinate 104,598 of JAOZHX010000022.1, read as the reverse complement.
GATGGGAACATATTGCTGACGTCGTATGTAGAGATGTTTAATTTCTTATTTTTTTCAATTAACCTTTTAAGAGCCATGTTTCTTTTTATTGGCGAGGGTACCGATGGGACAAAAAAGTGATTCGTTAATAGCATACAATGTCTTGGAAAAGAGAATAATTGACGCTGGTTTCTGCACCCAATGTGGCGCCTGTGAGGCAGCTTGTCCAGTTAGCGCTTTACATGTGGAAGGCGAAAAGGTAAAGCATACATACGATTGCTCAAAAGATATGGATTTATGCCCTATCTGCTACGAGATTTGTCCACACTCCGAAGCGCTCCTACTTAGAAGCCTAAGTTTTGTCGCTGATACACCGGTGAAAAATGAGGCTTTAGGTTACTATCGCAAAATAGTCCTCGCTCAAGCCGTGGACCCAAAAATACGCGAACTAAGTCGAGGTGGAGGCGTTGTGACTTCACTATTGAAGTTTGGTATCGAAAACAAGCTCTTTGACAGCGCCATCGTATCTCAAGTGGAACCCGACAACCCCGCTAAGCCCAAGGCTTCAGTGGCAACTGTTCCAGATGACATAATGTCTGCTATAGGAAGCAAGTTTTTCCCCTCCTCCGTAGCTAAAGCTTATGGAAGCGCTGTTTACGCGTATGGAAAATCGAACATTGCCTTCGTTGGAGTGCCCTGCCACGTCTTGGCATTACGTAAATTAGAAGCTTGGCAACATAAAATCAGCAACAACTTAAAGATCACCATCGGATTATTCTGCTTTGGCACGCTCTCACTTAACGCACTCTTAGAGTACATAAAAACCAAGTATAACGTAGACCCATCCGATGTCAAGCAACTGCGATTATCCTCCAAACTCGTAATCACTACATCAAAAGGTGAACTTCGAATTCCGATGTCTGAGGCTTCAGAACACATCCTGCCAAGCTGCCGCAAATGCACAGACTTCACATCCGAGTTGGCCGACATATCCATCGGTAGCGCTTATCCAATGAAAGATTGGTCAACCGTCATAATCCGCACCAAAGCCGGCGAAGATTTCTTCTACAAAGCGGTTGAAAACGGCGCCATAAACACATGGGTTATTGAAGAAGAACCCACCGTTATAGAACGTGTAATGATTGCGGCAATGAATAAGCGAAATGCTGGGCTGAAAAACGCCAAAGAAATCGAGAAAATAAGTGGTTACTTACCCGCAACTTTGCTTAGAGAGTCAGAGGCGTTAGCCAAGACTAAAATCGCCGATATAATGGCAAAGAACGTTAAGACTGTGCTTGAAACTACTACAGTAAGCCAATTCTTAGACCTTGTTGCTCGATGTCACCACATTGGTTATCCATTGGTAAACCAAAACGGTGAACCTCTTGGATGGATAACCCTGGAGGAAGCAGTAAGTGTTGACAAAGAAAAGCGCAGCCATACTACGGTTGGAGAAATAGCGAGACATAAACTTGTCACTGCTTATACAGACGAGACCGCCCTGGAAGCCTTCAAAAAAATGAGCGAAAACGAGACCGGACGAATAATCATATTAGCAAGGAATGAGCCTAAAAAAATTGCAGGTGTAATCACCAAAACAGATCTTATGCACATACTGACGCAGCAATAGCATTTTTTAATCACATTTATAAAGCAAAAACATCTTAAATGTACCACCAGTTGGGTTGCCTTGAGCTATGGCTGAATGCACTGTACCACCTAAGCGAGGTATAAGTCCTCTAACTATCGCATTAATATTCGTAATAGCGGTCTTAGCGGTTATAGGCGCTATATTGTCTCCTCTCAGCGGCATATTCATTCCTGGATTAGAAAGCATCGTAGATACCCTACTCAATGTTGCTACCAACCTGATTTACCTTATCGGCGGTGGTATCATCATTTTCGGTGCCTTAGCAGTAACGATTCGATTCATACAATGCAAAATCAGGGATACCTACCAGCCTTCCTGCGTCACGCGTTTCCTTTCAGGCTATTTAACATTAAGCTTAGAATTTTTCATCGGCGCAGAAATCATAAAGACCGTGGTTACACGAACCTACGAAGAATTCACGGTTCTAATTCTTGTAATCATAAGCAGGGGACTCTTCAGCCTGATTCTGTATTTAGAAAGACGTTGGCACGGGACAGCCGACACAGAATAACGCTCTATTCTTGTTTGGTTTGCTAAACTGCTAAACTCCATGAAGTTTACGTTGTTTATTTGTTAATCTTTAAATCTGAGTGCTTCTCTCTATAGAGAACTAGCTCGGGGTACTATGGGAGAAAAAGCTATAATACGGGAGAATGTTGTCGGCACATCGGCTGGCAGCACATATCTGACAGAGAACGTTCAGCTGAAAATTCCAAAAAATATCGCCCATTTAAACAGTAATCATGTAGATAACCTTAAATATGTTCATAGTTATGCTTTTGTCTATAACAAATGCAAATTCAGCCCTTCACCCAGGGCTGAGTTGTTTAAGAAAAATCAAGGAGAGAAAAGCAAGTGATTGTGGAAGCCCTCTTAGCTTTCGCGTTAATCTTCATTTCCACGCTTGCGATTTACACTATAGGCAAGCGGTTAGCGCCCAAAACCACCGTAAGCGAAAACGAGCAAGCCTCATACGCCTGTGGGGAAAGAGTATCTTTCCATGGGTTGAAGGTCAACGTCTCCCTGTACAAGTATTTGATTTACTTTGTAATCTTTGACTCATCGGTGCTACTGTTGGCGTTCGCTTCCTTTACCGTAGGTATGACAAACCCCCTTCTGCTGGTTCTCTACCTGGGCATACTGCTGTCTGCAGGGTTGGTACTTCTAGAAGGAGGCGGCAAAGACTAATGACGAACACGGTTACATGGGCGCGAGTAAAATCTCCTTGGGTTTTGCATTTCAACTCAGGGGCCTGCAATGGCTGTGACATTGAAATCGTGGCTTTACTTACACCTAAATATGACGTTGAACGCTTCGGTGTAAAGCTTGAGCCCTCTCCGCGGCATGCTGATGTTTTGCTAGTTACAGGTGCTGTAACAAAACAATGCGAAGAACGCCTAAAACGCGTCTACGATCAGATGCCTCAACCAAAATTTGTTGTAGCTATAGGTGCTTGCGCATGCAGTGGCGGTGTCTTCGCCGGATGCTATAACGTGGCTGGAGGCGTCGACAAAGTCATACCCGTTACCGCTTACATACCTGGTTGCCCCCCTCGCCCAGAAGCAATCATGGATGGCGTAGTTAAGCTCTTAAACGCTCTCAACCCGCCTAAACCCAAAAAACAGCCCAAGGGCGAAAAAAAGGCTGAGCCGTTAAAGAATGAAGCTGAATCTGAAGCTTCAAAAGCTGAAACGGTTCCTGTACCGGAAGTTAAACCAGTTGTTGAGGAGGCAAAAGTAGTTGCCAAACAGTAACGTTAACATCATTAGTGTAATTGAATCCAAACTTAAGGATAAAGTGCAAATACAACCTGGTCAGCTTGGCACAGCTGCCATTGCTACAACCAACGGGCTGCATCGTGAAGTCATCCAAACCCTGTTGGACGCAGACGAAAAAACTGCCATAACATCCATTACTGGCTTAGACCTTGGCGCAAACTTGGGTTTGCTCTATCATATTCGCACATCCAACGCCTTTGTCACGATACGCGCCGAAGTGCCGAGAGAGAGCCCTAAAATTCAAACCATAACCGACATTATGCCAGGCGCCGTCTTCCATGAACTTGAAGTCGCAGACCTCTTTGGTATAGTTTTCGAAGGACACCCAAGCCCAGGGCACTTCGTTTTATCGGATAATTGGCCAGAAGGCGTGTATCCCCTTCGCAAAGATGTTAATCCCTATGACGTGAAACTTAACCCCTCAAAAGATGTTATCACGCAGCCTTCTGATGGAAAGCAAGTAAAGATTGTGCTTGGTCCTCAGCATCCAGCGCTACTTGAACCTGAGAAATTTGTAGTTACAGTCGATGGCGAAACCGTTACCCGAGTGGACCCTCGAGTTGGCTATGTACACCGGGGCATTGAGAAAGCGACTGAATCACGCACTTTCCTGCAAGACGTTTACTTGGTCGAGCGAATCTGCGGCATCTGTAACAGCATCCACGCTTGCAGCTTCGTTGAAACAGTTGAGAAAATATTAAAAATTGAAGTGCCTCAAAGAGCCAAATACCTCCGTGTCATAGCTTTGGAGCTAAACAGATTACACAGCCACCTCCTGACTCTTGGGCACGCAGGCCTAGAAATCGGCTATGAAACACTTTTCCAGTATTTCTGGCGCGACCGTGAGCCCATCATGGATTTAATCGAGTTGACCAGCGGCAACCGCGTTTACTCTTCCCTGATGACTGTGGGTGGAGTACGACGCGACATAAAAGAAGAAGATATCCCAAAAATCAAGGCGACACTTACTGATTTACGCAAGAAACTGCCATTTTACAGGCAAGTCTACGAAGATGAGCCGTCACTAAAGATGCGTATGAAAAACGTAGGCGTACTCAAAAGGGAAGACGCCATTAAACTCTCCGTCGTTGGTCCTGTCGCCAGAGGTTCAGGGTACGACATCGATGTTCGCAAAGATGAACCCTATGAAGCATACGGCGAGATTCCTTTCAAAGAAATCGTTTATACGCAAGGTGACACATGGGCGCGAATGAACGTCCGCATGGATGAAGTCGAAGAAAGCATAAACATAATCGAATATGCCATCGACAACCTTCCGCCTGGACCGTTTCGTGTTAAGGCGCCGAGAGTTGTGCCTGCAGGTGAAGCAGTTAACCGAGTAGAAGCACCCAGAGGTGAACTGTTCTACTACGTGAAAAGCAATGGTACTGCCATGCCTGAGCGAGTGAAAGTGCGAACTCCAACTTACGCCAACATTCCGGCTTTCCTCAAGACAGCCATCGGTGAGAGCATAGCTGATGTTCCTTCGAACTTTGTAAGCTTAGACCCCTGCTTCTCATGCACTGACAGGTGACAAAAACATGATTGACTTCTGGCTAATCTTTAGGATTCTTGTCTTCCCAGGCTTTACCTTTGTGTTATTGTTAACATTGTTCTGTGACTGGATGGAACGCAAAATCGAAGCACGCATACAAAACAGAGTAGGCCCCATGGTTGCTGGACCATTCGGTATTCTGCAGCCCTTAGCAGACTTCATTAAACTTCTAACCAAAGAAGACATCCAACCTCGAGATGCCAAAAAATTCATCTTCAAATTTGCTCCACTGGTTGCGTTTTCCGTAATGGTGTTTGCAATGTGTTTCTTACCCGTTGATGGCGCAAGCGTTCTTTCTGTCAGCGGTTTTAACGGCGATTTGATTGTCATATTGGCTTTTGTTACGATTGCCAACTTTCTCTTGTTCCTCTCAGGTTGGGCATCATCCAACCCTTACGGTGCAATCGGTTCTGCAAGGGTCTTAACGCAGTTCTTAGGTTACGACATACCACTCTTTCTAGTAGGCTTAACACCTGCTTTCATAGCCGGTAGCCTCAGCATCGCTGCCATAGCTTCGGCGCAAACAATACCCTACATTGTCTTGGCGCCATGGGCTTTTGTTTTATTTATTATATCTATGCAGGCAGAATTGGAAAAAGATCCCTTTGACATTCCGCATGCTGAAAGCGAAGTGGTAGGCGGCTTAGAAACTGAATACACCGGCGGTAAGCTGGCGTTTCTGCATTTGACCCGTGACGTGCAGATTGTCTTCGGTGCAGCCCTTGTGGTGGAGTTGTTCTTGGGTGGATCAAGCGGGCCAGTGTTCTTTGGGTTGCCAGCGTTCTGGTACTCCCTGTGGTTTGTGCTCAAATTGTTGGCAGTGGTAGTTATCACTGAATACATAACCTGTGTTTTCGCTCGTTTACGCCTTGATCAAGTGTTGTCAGCGAACTGGAAAATACTCTTGCCCTCCGCAGTGTTATCGCTTATACTGACTGTGGCTATGGTTACCTGGGTTTACCCACTGGTGGTGTAATAAAATGTCGAAAAAAACACGAATCCCGCCTATGCTCAAAAGAGCCGTTTCACACATATTCACTAAGCCAGTAACAACTAAGTATCCGTTTGTTAAGCCCACGTTACCGGCTGATTTCCGTGGACAACAGGTCTTTGACATAAACCTATGTGTCAGTTGCGGTCTCTGCAGCAGAGATTGCCCAGCAAAAGCTATTGAAATGGTCGTTATCGATGGGAAGCGGCGACCGCAATTTAAACTTGATAGTTGTATCTTTTGCTATCAATGCGCGGAAAGCTGCCCCAGAAACGCCATTAAAAGCTCTGTTTTCTATGAGTTAGCCACAACCGATAAATCTTCTTTAGTGTTAAAGCCTCAAGCAAGTGTTGAGAGGAGGGCCTCACCACAGTGATCGTTGAAATAATCTCCGTCGGCTTGATTGTTACTGCTTGCCTTGCTTTGTTCTTGGATGAAGCAGTCTACTCGGTTGCGGCGCTAGCGGGAACTTTCCTTTTCACAGCCTTAATATACGTGTTAAACGGCGCAGTTTTCGTCGCCATATTCCAGTTTGCCGTGGGCGTAGGCACCCTAGCCATCCTGTTTTTGTCTGGAGAAATGCTGAGCGAAAAACCTGCCAAGAGAGCCTCGCCAAAAAACACTGCTGCCTTAATCGGTGCTGGCATAGTTTTGTCGTTGCCGGCGGTTTTTCTTTCTGTTTCAGGAGCAGTTGCAGAAGGCTCGGATGTTTCGTTTGGTGATGCACTTTGGAACCTGCGGGGTGTGGATGTGGTTTTGCAGGGGTTGGTTATTTTGACGGTAGCTTTGGGCATCGCCATTGTCTTGTATGAGAAGAGGAACGGTGGCAAATAATGGACTTTGTAATCTTATCGTTGGTTATGCTGGCAATCGGCGTATACGGTTTGCTTACGAACCGTCATCTCCTTAAGGTCTTCATATCTGTCGAGTTAATCGCCACAGGTGCAACCTTAAACTTTGTCACGCTTGCCTCAGCCATGGGTAAAGGTTTAGGGGAGGCATTCTTGATTTTGGCTTTCTCAACAGATACGGCAGTAAGCGCAGTGATTTTGGCGTTGCTTGTCATTGTGTCTAAGAAGTATGGAACAAGCGATATCAGTGAAGTCATGAAATTACAAGAAAACGATAGTGAGGTTGAAGAGTAATGTCACTTGACAGCATCACAGGTTGGCTCGTTTGGGTTATACCTCTCATCTCAAGCTTATTTGTCCCTTTAATATCGAAGTTTAGCGCTAAAGCACGAAACTACTTTGTTGTTCTAATCGCTGCCATAACCACTGGTCTGGCGCTTTCGATGGTGCCGGGCGTGTTCTTTGGTTCAGGTGAGCCCACGGTTAGTTCTGTTGTTTGGTTTGCAGGTATCAATGCAGGTGTTTTCATCGACCCGCTTAGCGTATTGTTCACTTCACTGGTGGCGTTTTTCGGATTAATCATAGCAGTGTACTCGTTGGGTTACATGGCGCATGAAGAAGGCTTAACCCGCTACTATTTCCTGCTGTTACTTTTCATCGGCTCCATGATTGGTCTAGTTATCTCCGATAACCTGCTTCAGATGTTTATTTTCTGGGAGATGGTCGGCTTATGCTCGTTTACGTTGATTTCTTTCTGGTATAAACGGCCTGAATCGGTGAAGGCGGGAACTAAAGTCTTCATTATGACCCGAATAGGCGACATAGCACTGCTTGGTGCCATAGCCTTAGTATATGTGTCTTTGGGTACGTTTTCGTTTAGAGAAATAATCGCGGGTATTTCATCTATCCCCATACCAACCTTAACAGCTATTGCGTTCTTAACGCTTGGAGGCGCCATAGCCAAATCCGCTCAACTTCCCCTGCATACTTGGCTCTACAGCGCCATGGAAGCTCCGACCTCTGTAAGTGCCCTGCTGCACTCTGCAACGATGGTTAAGGCAGGTATCTACTTGATTGCCCGTTTCATACTTATAATTGGACCCTTAGCGGCTGCCCTACCCTATTGGTTGCCTACAATCGCATGGATCGGCGTCTTAACTGCTATAGTTGGAGCAACATTAGCTTTCTACACGAACGACATCAAAGGTGTACTCGCCTACTCAACCATCAGTCAGCTTGGCTTTATGATGGCTGCACTTGGCACGGCGTCCTCTGCTAGTTCACTTGGTTGGTTTGCAAGCCTCTACCACATGATGAGTCATGCATTCTTTGAAGGGCTTGGATTCCTGCTTGCCGGCGGCATCATACATGCACTTGGCACGCGTGACATGCGTTTGATGGGTGGACTCAAGAAGGCTATGCCAATCACGTTCATTTTGGCAGTCATTATGATCATTACCACTAGCGGCTTGCCGCCTTTCGCTGCGTTCTTTAGTAAGGGCTTAATCATCACCAGCATCAGCGAAACAGGCAACCTTGTTCAAACTATAATACTGTTTGCCACTACTATGCTGACGTTTGCCTACAGCTTAAGATTCATGGCTTTAATATTCATGGGTAAAGAATCTGACCATATAACTAAGATGCACCCGCATGAAGCACCCAAAACCATGCTCTACCCGGCTATAGTTTTGGCTATCTTATGTGTGGTGTGGGGTGTTGCTCAGCCATTAGTCGCGAGTTTCATGCATGTAGAGTTGGAAATAAGCCTAGTTGGCGCATTCGTGAATTTGGAGACGCCAATTTTCCTCTCCCTACTGTTGCCTACTGGCCTGTTGATCTACTATACCTACTACAAGACTTCATCCAACATACGCACAATAGTCAGCGGCAAGAACCCAATTACTACCATCTTAAGCCACGGCTACTTCTTTGACGACATTTACAATGCAATCGCCAAAGGCATCACAAAAGTCTCAAACAGTTTGGGCCATTTCGAAGATAAGTACAACCTGATTCCACAAAAGGTCGCTTCGGGATTCTTCCGTTTTGCAAGTGCAGTTCACAGCTCTTTTGATGTTGCGACAGATCAGTTCTTAAACGTTATCGCCACCCGCTCCATCAGCGGTGCTTCAGAAATCCACAAGTTTGACGTTTTATTGGATAAATTCTTAAGCGCAATAGGCAATAAGACTGTGAGCGGGGCATCAGAAATTAAACGAAAGACACCATCAACATCGCTTCAGCACTACATTGCAGCAGCGGTGTTAGGTTTCGTCCTCATAGTAATCCTGATAATCTTAACCATGGGAGTGTAAAAAATGTCGTTTGCATTGCTATCAGTGTTCTTAATACCAACGATAAGTGTACCCTTTGTTTACCTTACAGGAAAGAAATCACCCAAAGCAGCAGCAATATTTGTTGCTCTCATAGCCATCGTAAACTTGGCATTAATCGCCACTACCATCCCCACAATTCTTAGCAGCGGTAGGTACGTGGAAACGTATGAATGGATTTCCGTCCTAAACGCTTCATTCACCCTCTTTGTCGACGGCATAAGCGCATCCATAGCCATAATTAGCTTGGTTTTAATCATAGCTGCTGCTATCTTCTCCATTAACTACATGGAACACAAAAAGAACCTCCCTGCCTACTACGCGCTCCTCTGCATGCTTTCTGTGGGCTTAGTGGGTGTATTCTTAACTTCTAACTTGCTTTTGTTCTATTTCTGCTGGGAACTCATGCTGGTCCCAGCCTACTTTATAGTAGGCAACTGGGGTTACCGAGATGCCTACAAAGCAGCCTTCAAGTTATTCATCTTTACACACGCTGGCGCTGTTTTCGTCTTACTCGGCATAGGTGCACTCTACATGGTGACTGGCTACACCGATATGTTCCAAGTGCAAGCTGCGCTGGCGACCCATGGCGGAGATATCGCAAAATGGGTAATCGTAGCTTTAACCGCTGGGTTTGCCGTCAAAATGGCAGTGGTTCCAGTTCATATGTGGCTGCCTGACGCCCATTCGGAAGCACCTGCAACCATGTCTGCTTTACTTAGCGGAGTTATCATCAGTGCGGGTGCTTACGCAATTCTGCGGCTGTCTCTAGGCATCGTATTTCCATCTGTCGGAGCAGCGTTTGGAGCCGATTTCTTGCATGGCATGGCAATCTTTGGCTTAATTTCAGCGTTTTTCGGTTCCCTGATCGCACTAGTAGAAAACGACATAAAACGTTTGATCGCGTATTCCAGCATCGCTCACATGGGTTACGTAATGTTTGGTCTTTCCCTTTTCCCTGTGAGCGTCGCTGCAGGCTCAGCAGTTATCCTTATTTCAGCCACAGCCATCACGGGCACTGTGCTTCATATAGTAAGTCACGGCGTTAGCAAAGGGCTCCTCTTCCTTTCCGCGGGTGCAGTCATGCATCAAACTGAAACTAGAGATATCCGAGAAATGGGTGGGTTAGCAGGAAAAATGCCTTTCACCGCAGTTGCAGCAACAGCCGCAGCCTTAAGTATAGCTGGTGCGCCTCCATTTGCCTGCTTCATAAGTGAGTTCCTCATATTCGTCGGTGCCTTCCAAGTAATCAGCTACGACTCTTTCTACTTGATACCCACTGCGTTTATGCTTATAGCTACGGTTCTCTCACTTGCCTACTCTTTGCGGTTTACATCCAAAGTGTTCTTAGGACAACCCAAGCAGAACGACGGCGAACAAAAGAAAATCTTTGATATACCCAATTACATGAAGGTATCTTTAGCTATTCTGGTCGTAATGGTTATATTAGTAGGTGTGTATCCGACTTTCTTCCTGCAACTAATTGAGACTGTGAAATTTGGTTTAGCAGGCTAAACTATCGGCGGTATCCTCAATGATTGAAATCATAGATATCATATTACCAATACTGAGCTTAGTTATTTCGGCGTTGCTCACTATTCCTGTGTTTAGGCTAATCAGAAAAAGTAGTCATAAGCTTGCCTTAACCGTCGGCTGGTTCATGGCTGTCTACGCTGTCGCTGGGACCGCCGTGGCAAATTTGGCACTCAAATATTATGGTTTAGAGTCATATTCCGTTCTTAACTTTACCTTAAACGGCGGCGCATTGGCTGGTCTATCTAGCTCATTTATGATTGATGTTATCTCCATCTACATGTCTATAATCGTTATAGCATTAAGTGCAATCATTTTAATCTACACCGTATTCGCTATTAACTCAAACGAACGACCATCAGAACGTTACTTCGCCATAATGCTTATGCTCACAGCCGCATTGCTGGGTGCTGTCCTCTCAGGCGACCTCTTGACCTTGTTCATTTTCTGGGAAGCAGCTGCTGCGGGTGCAGGCTTCTTAATGCTGTACAAGAAAAATGCGTTAACCATCAACTCTACGCTCAAGTATTTGGTTATGATTATTATTGCGTCAGCCTTTGTCGTCTTCGGATTATCCATCGTTTATGGCATAACGGGTAGCCTCAACTTTACCGACGTGCAGCAAGCATTGGTAACCTTGGCGGATAAGCGACTGCTGGTTATAGCTTTCATATTCATCGCTACAGGATATGCAATTGAATCAGCCATCGTGCCCTTCCACTTCTGGCTCCCCGATGCATACACTGCTGCACCATCTACCTCAGCTGCTTTCCTCTCTGCCCTTGTCGACCAAGGAAGCTACTACATCCTCATCCGAGTGCTCGTCTTCATCATAACGCCTGCAGGATTGAACTGGATATTCATGCTAGCCGTCATGGCAGCCTTAACCATGATAGTGGGCAACTTGTTCGCTCTAATACAAACTAACGTCAAACGATTAATCGCCAACATATGCGTCGCAGACGTCGGATACAACCTAGTAGCCATCACCAGCTACACGTCGCTTGGCTTAGTCGGCAACCTCTACTTCTTCCTTATCGGCGGCATAACAACTGCACTTGCCTTCATGGCGGTCGGAGTCATGAACAGCCATGGCTACAAGACACTGGAAGATTTCTCAGGCATAGGTAGAAAGATGCCACTAGTCAGTTTAGCGTTGGTTATGGCTGGCTTATCCTTCGCAGGTGTTCCACCTCTGGGCGGATTTATGGCTAAATACCTCGTGTTCACCTCAGCCATAGAAGCAAACATGAGCTGGCTAGCCGTCATAGGCGTATTAACAAGCGTACTTCAGACAGCATACCTGTTCAGACTGGTAAACTACATGTACGCACGAAAACCCAAAGATGAAACAGTAATCAATGAATCCAAACGCATACTCATCCCCATCTTCATCCTCGCGGCAGCCATCCTCATCCTTGGATTATTCCCACAGATAGTCTTCAATTTGCTGCAACCAGGCGGAAACCTACAACTAATACCTCCAATCTAACAACCAACCCCACCATATCAACAGAAATTTTGCTCATGTCTTACCTTGGTTTCTGGGCTTTGGATTGTCCCAGACATATACCCCCTGCTTTGGCTACCAAATGCTTCTTATGGAGAAAAAAACAAGCTATACATCCTCCACACGCACACCGTGACGACTTCAACATGGAGCCATGTTGGATGTGTGGTGTGGTTTGCTTGTGCCACACCATAATGGAATTTGAAACGGGATGCGAACCCAAAAAGCAAACGCCTCCATAAACTATCTTGTGGCAACCATAAAACCGCCACATCCACATAAAGAGTGGCAGCAAGGAGAATAAATCACTCACAAGCGACGGTGGATTGTTGAAGGGTCAAATCCAGCTCTCCCAACTAAACAAATTCTAAAAGCCATTAAAGGCTACTCATGAGGATTTTTTGCAATGTTGCTTTTACCTCTTGGACTAAGGTTTAGCTGAAGTTATCTAGCTATTTTTGTGTAACTATCAAAAAACGAGAGCATTCAAGCCTAACATTTCCAGCTTTATCTGCGTAGCTTTTTATAAGGCAACAGCAAATACCATTGCCAAGCAAGAGGCAAAAATTATGCCCAAAATCAAAGTTGCATTAATCGGCGTGGGAAACTGCGCCTCATCCTTCATCCAAGGTATCCAATACTATACCGCATCAAAAGACTCTAAAGGACTACGCCATCCCACCCTTGCAGGATTCGACCCAAAAGACATCCAGGTGGTTGCTGCATTTGACGTGGATGAAAGAAAAGTCGGCAAGGATCTATCGGAAGCAATTTTCGCTCAACCCAACAACGCACCGAAAGTCTGTGATCTCCCAAAAACGGGCGTCAAAGTCGCCAAGGGACCCCTGCTTGATGGTGTGGGAGACTCAACCAAACTTCTAATCCAAATCAGCAAAGCACAAGACGCAGATGTCGTTAAGGTGCTAAAAGCGTCTGGCGCCGAAATTATGATTAATTTGCTTCCAAGCGGCGCCCGAAAGGCCACAGAGTGGTATGCACAACAAGCTTTAGCGGCTGGATGTGCGTTAATTAACGCTACACCAAACTTCTTAGCTTCCGATGCGGTTTGGGCAAAAAAGTTCGCTGACGCCAACCTTCCCCTCGTCGGCGATGACTTAGTCGACCAAGTCGGCTCAACCGCACTTCACAAAACCCTCCTTAAACTGCTCTCAGACAACGGCGTCCACATAAATGAAACCTACCAGCTTGACGTCGGAGGCGGAACCGAATCCGTAGATACCATGGAGCGAACACGCGACACCAAACGCACCATCAAAACCGAATCAGTCGCCTCAGCCCTACCCTACAAAACTGAAGTTGTTGCAGGCTCAACCGACTACGTGGATTTCCTGCAGAACAAACGGGACAGCTACTTCTGGATAAGCGGAACCTACTTCTGCAACATACCCCTAATAATCGACCTCAAATTCCAAACTACCGATGCACCCAACGCTGGCAGCGTCCTCTTCGATGTACTGCGAGCAGTAAAAGTTGCATTAATCAAACAAGAGAAAGGCGCAATAGAACTGGTCTGTGCATACGGCTTCAAGCACCCGCCCAAGATGCTTTCGCTGGAAGTCGCAGAAAAAGCATTCAAAGAATTTATAGCCTAAGCTAGAGTTTTTCTAGCCCAGCGATTATTTTCTCTCTAACACCCGTTTCGCTAAGAGAACTCTTCAGGTAACTGATGGTTTGCACAGGTGTCGGATCAACACTTCGCATAACTGCTAAATAGACGCTTATGAAGTCCCCCAGCACAACCGTAGAGAGCATCTTGGCAAGTGGACTTTTGCCTTGCACCTTTAGTTCAAACATTAGTAAACCAGCGCGCTCCATTATTTGTTGAGATATATCGATGCGGCTTTGAATTTCCACTGGTTCGTCGTTATCACGGATTAGTATAACAGAAAAATACCTGCATTGCTCACCACGACCTTCCCAACCTACAATTTCGTTATGGTCCACCTCGGGAAAAACCTCCCATTTCGCAGCGGATTTGCTGTTCTCATTAAATTGCTGCTTGAAACGCTGAGCCACACTCCGATAGATACCCTGACCATAGATAATAGGAGCAGTTTCACCGATATGCTGAGCTACCGTTTTTGCAAAGTTATCTCTCGTCAGCATTTCAACCTCGTTTTCCTTAGAGATTTTTTCAAGTAAAGATATGGTTTCTTCAAGCTGGCCCATTACACCTTCAACCAAGCCAGCCTTCTCCATGTAAACCAGCAAGGGCACAAACATGAAGGGCAATGCTGCGCGCGGAGGTATGCCGCTTGGAACCTGCAGAAACGGGACACCATGTTTTTTTGCATATTTTATGAGCGCACCACCACTGCTAACACAATAAATCATACATTTACGCTGGAGTGCCTCGAAGTATGCACTGAGTGTTTCTTCAGTATCACCAGAATAGCTTGAAACCAGTACGAGTGTTTCCGAATTAGCATAAGCCGGCAAATGGTATTCGCGATTAACTTCGATGGGTACTTTAAGCTGGGTTTTTGCCCAATCTTTAAAGAGTTCGCCGCCAATGGCTGAGCCCCCCATGCCTGCAACGATGATGTTAGCTGGTTTAGGATAGCTAACCGTGATTTTTTGCGCTAGACTTGCTGCTTCTTGATACCATTTGGCAGCGTTTAGGCAGTAGTCTATCATGCCGCTCCTATCGAACGCTCTTATCGTTTCTGCGTGATCCAGAGGATTTTCAGTCATATCATTTATTCTCCAATAACCCGCAGTTTTATATCTCATCCCCCACTTTTAAGCACAACGCAGACAAGATAGCTTGGGACGAGAAGTATGGAAAAAAATGGACTTTCAATTGCCATTCCTGCCTCCATTATTTCTGACACACCTCACCTGCGAGAAAAAACCAGCAAGGTGGGTTTGCTTGGGCGTGCGGGAGCGATTTTTCGAGTGAACGAAATCATAGTTTATCCTGACAACGCCAAAGTTGACCAACATAGGGATCTACATTTTATTGCTCTCCTACTCAATTATATGGAGACCCCCCAGTACCTGCGTAAAACATTATTCAAACTTGAACCTGACCTGCAGTATGTTGGAATCTTACCGCCATTGCGCACGCCTCACCATCCCATTAGCGGAAAAACTAAGCATCTGAAGATTGGTGAATACCGAGAAGGATTGGTTTTGTCCGAGGCGAAAGAAGGGTTGATGGTGGAAATAGGTGTGCAGCAACCCGCACTTTTGAGACATAAACAGTTTAGTGTTGGTGAACGTTTAACTGTGCAAATAATCAACATAGGAGACAAAGTGGAAGTCCAAGCGGTAAACAAGGACGACATCCCAGCCTATTGGGGCTATAGCGTCAGAGAAGAAAAAAGGTCTATTGGACAAATAATCAAAGATGAACGTTTTGGCTTAACGATTGCCACAGCAAGAATTGGCGATAATTTCATCGATGTCGCTCAAAGCATCGGTGAAAAATGGCTCGGCAGCCAACATGTCTTGGTTGCATTTGGGGCTCCGTCTCGGGGGTTGCATGAAATCGCTGCAGATGAAGGGTTGATTTTGCGTAAGCTTGTAGATTTTGTGGTGAATACTGTTCCTGCTCAAGGTACCGTCACGGTAAGGACAGAGGAAGCGATTTTTGCTTCTTTAGCGGTTTTTAATGTGTATTTCAAATACTGAATTTCTCTTCCCATTTGGGTTATCCTTTTAGTAAAGGAATAAATGCTTCAATTGGATATTGTGCAGTCTATGCCGACGCTTGACCTTGCCATGCCGACCGCGTTGTTGGTTGTTGTACTGGTCGCCATATTTCTAAACAAACGTGCAGAGGGAAGATTGGTTGCATCGGTCGAGCAGAGAGAATTTAG
The DNA here is from genome assembly GCA_026014665.1 of Candidatus Bathyarchaeota archaeon. Taxonomy (GTDB): domain Archaea; phylum Thermoproteota; class Bathyarchaeia; order Bathyarchaeales; family Bathycorpusculaceae; genus Bathycorpusculum. The sequence goes on along the minus strand of JAOZHX010000022.1, from coordinate 88,569 downwards.
AACTCGTGATGTAATTCTTCTCATCGTTTTTATAGCGATTGTAATTTCGGTTATTGCTTATACTTCGATGTTTAGTCCATTAGATGTTGTCCCCAACATTTTGATGGTAGTTTTTCTTGCGTCCTACACTATGCTCTTGTTTACTTTCTCGCACATATTTTCAGACTTAACCAGAAAGCGTGCTCAGTTGCTATCCACGGGATTTGGAACAGCTAGTTTAATTGTTGCAGTAGTAAGTCTATCGGGTCCCTTAAGTGATGGCTACTCGCTCTTTAGGGCAATAGCTTTCTTTGCGTTGTCAGTACTTTGCTTTACGATTGTAGCCTATGAAAAGAGAAAAATTATTTCGAAAGCGCGTTGGTATCTTGCGGCTCAACCACCCGCAATGTTTGTGCTTCTCTTCGTGTTTTTCAACGTCATGTATGGAGGAGCAGTAAGTGTCTGGTTTCCAATTTTAATGGATATTTTCGGTTTTACGTTCGCAATACTCATAATCTTGTACCTTTCATCGCTCTTCAGTTGGAAGACGGTGGGCATTTTTGCTGTCATGCTAACTTTCATGGACGTCTTCTTGGTCTTCACTGGTCCGATGGTGACAGCAGCGCAGACTTTTACTGGGTTAGGTCTGCCAGTTTTGATTTATTTACCGAACATCCCCATTGTTTACGCCCAATCAGGCGGTATAGGATTTAGGGGACTTGGTCTAGGTGACTTTTTCTTCGCTGGAATCTTGGCTGTTCAAACTTACAATAAATTCGGAAGAAAAACAGGCGTTATTTCCGCAGTCACGATGGCTTTAGCGTTTGGCATTTGGGAAGCATTTTTGCCAGAAATAACATCCTTCTTTGAAATAGGCGGGTTCCCAGCCACCGTCTGCATAATCTGCGGTTGGATACCCATTGTGGCCTGGAAATTCATCACCACAAAAAACAAACCTTCAACCACAATGCCCATCTCGCAACCGGAAATGCATCCGAACAACAATGTTCCTCTTCAATGAAGATATTTTAAAAAAAGGCGGTATTTATTCCTCGCCAAGTGATCGTTAACTAGAATTCTACGGCGATGCATAGACTAGAAAATCTACGCCATCGTTTCCTGTACCCGGTAAGGCATCAGCGAATATAGTCAAAGTTGCACCGGGAACCTCATACATCCTTGTAACCGAAGATTTTGGCGAAAGCACCAAAGTATCTAATTGAGAAACCAGTTCCGCACCTTCCGTCAAGGTTATGCGTATGTTTACGTTGCTTGGTCCAGGACGTTCATTTGCAAAAATCCGAATCCTTGAGTATGCACTGACATCGACAACACCTAACTGTTTTGAAGTACCAGCGGGAATAGAGACTGCACCAGCAGGAGTTCGAAAAATCAACTTGCTCAATTTTCAACCTCCTCTATCCCATATTGCAAGACTTTCTATTATTTTTTCCTTAAACTACTTGGAATGTAATGTTCAGAATCAAGGGGTTTCATTTAAATAAAAAGTATTTATGTGGGCAGAAAATCGCCCGTTGACGGCTTATTTACCCGAATAGGGCGCCTAATCCTTCTAGTGCTGCTTCTTCTTTGGCTTTTTCTTCTTCAGCTTTCTTCTTCTTGTCTTCAGCTGGTGCCGCTGCTGGTTTTGCTTCTGTGCTTGCCGCTGGGGCTGCGACTGGGGCGGCTCCCATCATGGTTGGTGCCGCTTTGATGGCTTCGTCGATGTTTACTTCGCTCAGTGAAGCTACGAGGGCTTTAACTTGGACTTGGTCAACTTCGATTCCTGCTGCTTTGAGAACGTTTGTTAGGGAATCTTCGTTGATTTCTTTTCCTGCCTTGTGAAGGAGCATTGCTGCGTATATGTTTTCCATATCCTTTTCACCTCTTCATCGGGATATTTTAACCTTTTTTTTGTTGGTCAGACCAGCATCGTTTGGAAGCCAGTCGTTACCTTAATTGGCAGTTGATTACGCCGTTATTGCCGTTTATGAGAATGCCCAATTGCTTAAGAACTTTTCGTACATTCAGAATATGAAGATTCAATGGCTTAGTCCTCGTTTTAATGATGGATTATTGTTGCTGTTCGATTTTTTTATGGTGAAAAATCTTTGGCAATAAATCCAACAATGATGGAGGAGGCACTGAATTTTGTCCCACCTTTATGTGGGTGTGGCGGTTTTATGGTTGGCACATGGTGGTTTGTTGGGGCGTTTGCTTTTTAGGTTTGCAATCCGTTCCAAAGCCCGTTACGGTGTTGCACAAAGCAAACCACACCACACATCCAACATGACTCCATGTTGAAAATGAAGCTGTGTGCATGTGGCAGCATGCTACAACGTCTTATTTCTTCACAAGCACCTTAAATGCCTAGGCGCAATGTGTACAGATATGAGTCTACTAATTTCATAATTAACCGTAATAAACTTTTAAAATCAAAATTTTTGATAGATTATGATGGTTTTGTTTTCAAACGCTTGTCTTCTTTTTATTTAAAGCCGTAAAAACGGGGTAATCGTTTGGGCGCCTGTTGCTTGAAGGTTTCAAAATCAAATGTTACGGGAAAGACTTACGTTTCTTGACGAAGATTACTCCTTTCTTTTCTATGGGGCTGAATAAATCAGTGAATTTTCCTACACTTTCAGATTCGCCCAGTATTAGAAAGCCATTTGATTTTAGGGTGTAATGCAAGATAGGAATTATCTTTTCCTGCAATGTCGAATCAAAGTATATTAGCACGTTTCGAAAGCAAATCACATCTAGATTGGACAATGGGGGGTCTTTCGTTATGTCCTGTTTTGCAAAAACACATATATCACGAATAGATTTGGATATTTGGTAGTTGCCGTTAACTGTGAAGTATTTTCTTAAGCGCCTCTCCGAAACGTAAGTCTCTATGTTTCTGGCGTATATCCCTTGACGAGCTCTTTCAATGTTCCTTTCATTAACATCTGTTCCGAAGATTTGGACTGTTTGATCAAGTCTGTTACGTTCTTCTAAGAACTCTTGTATTGTTATGGCGATAGAGTATACCTCTTCTCCTGTTGAGCAGCCAGGAACCCAGATGCGTATTGGTGCTTCAGGGGTTCTTGTTTTAATCAATTCAGGGTATACTCTTTCTTTAAGAATTTCAAACGTGGGTGGTTCCCTGAAAAAGCTGGTTACACCAATCAGCATATCATCAAATAGTGCTTGAAGTTCGCGCGGGTTCGCCCGCAGAAAATCGGTGTAATGCTTAAAATCGTCAATTTGGTTGATTACCATGCGGCGGCTGATACGGCGGTTGGTTGTAGATGCCTTGTAGTGCGAGAAATCTACGCCAAATGTTGCTTTTAAAAGAGTGAATATTGTTTTTATGTTTTCTTTTCTAGTTGCTATTTTTGGTTCTTCGGCGGCTTTAAGCTCCCTGATTATTTGAGGATGTCTTGCAACGCGGACGAGTTCCCTGCCTAATTTGTCTGGAGGCAAAATAAAGTACGCTGAATCCACAACTATGGCGCTGTTGGGCATGCCAGGGTACTGGGCTGTTTCGGGGTCTTGGACAAATGTTATGCCACCTTCAGCTTTAATGGATTTTAACCCTTCGGTGCCGTCCGCACCTGTTCCCGAGAGTATTATGCCGATAGCTTGGACTTTTCGCTCTACTGCTAGTGAAGTTAGGAAGGCATCTATGGGTTTTAGTTCATGTCCTCTTGGATGAAGCTTTAGCGTGTCGTTGATTATGGTCATGCTGCTGTCTGGGGGAATAACATAGACGTTGTTTGGTTCAACTATTACGCCGTCTTTGACTTTGTGGATGGGCATTTGGGTTGAGCGTGAAAGAATTTCGGTTAGCATGCTTACTTGGCCTGGAGCTAAATGGTGAATAATTACGAACGCTAAGCCTGTATCCATAGGTAGATTCTCAAGCAAAGTTTTTAGGGCTATCAAACTGCCAGCAGAGACGCCTATGCCAACAATTGGAAAACTGGTCGATTTAGTTGCTTCTTTTACTTTAACCTCAATATCGGCTATTGACGTTTCTGTTTTTGCCTCTTTTTCTCCTTTTGCTCTTTTACTCATGCCCTATTCCTCAGTCTTTTATTCAACAAAGTAAAACTTGAATCTAATTTTTAACATTAAACGCTTCGCACCGCACTGTACCTATAAAATAATGGATATTTAAAAAGCAAGCTCATTGCCTGAAGGCCAAACAAAAACAAACCTGTACGAGAACCTACGGGCAATCTAAGAAGCACTCTACTACATCAACAAGATTGTATCAGACCCCTAAGACTTCGCTAGACCCATAAAACCCCTCGAAGAAACCGCGAACGTTGAGCAAATCATCGCTGACACCCTTTGCATGGTTCCAGTCTCTCCTAACCTCCAAATCAAGATTAATGTTGCCGAAGGGGTTCCAATATTTTTTGCAGATCCTATGATGCTAAAACGGTCGCTGACAAATCTTATCCAGAATGCGATACAAGCAATGCCAAACTGTGGAAAACTAACGGTAAGAGCATCCTACACCACTGATACGGCTGAAATCTCAGTCGAAGACACCGGGGCGGGCATTCCAGAAGAAGTCAAAGAAAAACTCTTCACGCCTCTATTTACTGCAAAAGCCAAAAGGCAAGGCTTAGGCTTAGCAGTAGTCAAACGCCTAATAGAAGTTCAGGGCGGAACCGTCAGCTTTGAAAGCCAACAAGGCAACGGCGCAAAATTCATCATAAAAATCCCTCTAAGAACCCAAAAAGAAACACACGTTCATATCATGATTTCGGCACCGCCCACATAGCAGTCAACCCCAAAGTTCTAAGACAGCACCAAATATTCAAGTACATAGACAGCGGTATCAAGCAACATCAGGCACCAACCAATCACCCTCATTTCAGCAACTTTTTATTTAACAATTAAATCCTCTATCATGGAGGAATTTTAATGCAACAATTAACTATCACAAGCTCTGCCTTTGAACACAACAAACGTATTCCCGAAAAATACACGTGCACAGGACAAGGAATCAATCCACCCCTAAGCATCGAAGACATACCTCAGGACACAAAAACTCTAGCAATAATAATGGTTGACCCAGACGCAGTAGAGGGCACATTCAACCACTGGGTCACCTGGAACATTCCACCCTCAAAAAACAAAATCTCAGAACACTCAGTTCCTGGAACCGAAGGATTAAACACCGCCGAAGAGCACGGTTATCATCCACCTTGTCCCCCAAGAGGCAAACCACACAGATATATTTTCAAAGTGTATGCCCTCGATACTGAACTGAACTTAGATGTTAACACCACCGCCGAAGAACTTGAGGCTGCCATGCAGGGGCATATCCTAGCTAAGGGTGAATTGATAGGCCTATACCAACGCTAACCCTAAAAAATATCATGTTTATCTAGTTTACCTACATTTTTTTACGTGGACTAAACATCTTTAACCTTGAGCATTAGCTTTTCCTGATTAACCAAAAAAATTCTTTCTGATTGACATTTGTTTTTACATAGCTATGCAACAATTCCAAAGCAGCGCATTGGCGATGTCCATGCTATACAGTCACAAACACATATTAGCTGCAAAAAGAATCCTTAAAAATGAACTTTTAGGCAGGTGAAAAAACATAATGAAATTTTCAATTAAGACAATCTTACTTTTAACGCTATTAGGCTTTGCATTCATTTTCACAGCAGCATTAGCCAGAGCACAAAACAGCAACCTCACAGGCGTAACCAGTCCCACCACCGTCAACCTCAACGGAGTCGCCATCGTCAACAACTTAACCACCACCCCCAGCGGGGACCTCACCAAACTGGATGCTTGGGCAGTCGGCGACGGCGGAACAATCATACACTGGAACGGCAACGCATGGACAACGGTGAATAGCCCAACAACTATGAACCTCTATTCCACTGTCTTTACCAACGCAACCGATGGCTGGGCTGTCGGCGGCAACGGCAATAACGGCATCATACTACGTTATAACGGTACATGGACCATCTGGAACCACATCAGCTTCGGCAACAACGCCTCAGCAACCGACACAGTAAACGCCACCCTCTACTCAGTCACTGTTGACAGCACTGACACAGTCGGTTGGGCAGTCGGCGCTAACGGACTTGCATTAGGGTGGAATGGAGAAGCATGGTTCGGCTTCCAAAACATCGCCCCAAACAACTTACGCAGCGTCAGTATGGCTCATAATTCCGCAAACGCTTGGGCAGTCGGCGACGGAGGCACCATCGTTATGTGGGATGGAACAAAGTGGAGCGCCATGACAAGCCCTACCTTCGCACCTCTCTATGCTATTGAAATGATTAATGCCACCAGCGGATGGGCAGGAGGCGGAACTGACACCAACGGCATTATCCTGACCCTAAACGGAACGACGTGGACTGTACAAAACAGAATTAACTATGGCGGCGCAACCAACACGACAGCTGGAGGACCCACCGACATAATTAACGCCACGATTTACTCCATAAGCATGAACACACCGACTTCCGCGTGGGCAGTCGGCTCAAAGGGAAACGTCCTCTACTGGGACGGAAATGAATGGGCAGGACAAGCCAACGTCGAATCAGGTGCTAACCTAAGAAGCGTCTCTATGGTGCATGGTGTTGAGACCAGTACTCAAGCGTGGGCAGTGGGGCAAAGTGGAAAGATTTTGGCGTGGACTGGAACCAACTGGGTTCCTGAATTGCCGATGATTGCTGTACCTTTGCTGTTGGTTGTAGGTGTTGTAGCAGCATTATTATCTAAGTTTGCGAGGACAAAACGATTCCACCCACGCTCCATGCTTTCTTAACCTTTTTTAGTTCCTCAACTTCTTTTTTCTATAGGTTAGCTACGGCATGCTTAAGGTACATGTTAACAAGGAATTCTTAGTTGTAAGCTTAAGCGTAGCAATACAGTTGCCGCTAGCCTTTTTTTTAGGCCACTACTATGACCAACGCTCTTTCCTCGATACGGGTTACTTGGTAAGCATCGGGCTTAACCCCTATCAACCGCACCTAATAACAGTCTTTCCAAATCCTCTCTTGATGGGTATAAACCCAATCATTGGGTACCCTCCGCTTTGGCCGCTTCTTTTAGGGTTGATCTACCGTTTAACCTACAACATCGTGCCCAATCTATTCCTCTACAATTTCGCAACCAAAGTTCCAGTGATAATCAGCAACGTAGCCTTAGCTTACGTCACCAAAACCATTATGCAACGACTTGATGCACCGCCAAAAACGGTAAGGTTCGCTTGGCTTTTTCTCTTATTCAACCCTTTTACGCTGCTGACAACTGCGGCTTGGGGGCAATTTGACACTTTGATTGCTCTTTTGTGTGTTGTGGCGCTTTATTTTTTGAGTTTGGGGATGGTTAACAGGAGCGGTTTGCTGCTTTTTTTGAGCTTTGTTTTAAAACCGATTTCTTTTCCGCTGGCGGGTTTGCCGCTTCTTTTTTCTACAGCCGGAAAGTGGAAAAAAATCGTGTCCTATGTTTTAATTGCCGCGTTAATGGTAGCTGGCTTGTTTTTCCTGCCCTTCTACTTGCTAGGCTGGATGGCTCCTTCATCTCCACTGCAAGTGACTTCTTATTTCAGGATGGCGGGAGGCATGACGCTTTTTAGCGCTGTGGAGCTTATCCAAAACACAGCTGTTTTTCCTGTCGGAGTCGAATTTTTAGGTTACCTTTGGGTTCCTGCTCTGCTTTTAGGCTACTGGCTTGTTTATCGGAAATCGCCAAAAACGATGGGTGAACTGGTTGGCGGTGGGATTGTTCTGTTGCTCATTTTCTTCCTTACACGCAGTTGGCTGTCTGAGCCCAACATTAATTTGATGATTGTTTTAGCTCTTTTGACTTTGGGAGCTAAACCGATTAATTTCCGCAACTTCCACTTTCTTTGGGTAATTCCGCTTGTTTTCATGTTCTTAAACACAGCATTTCCGCAACTTTTCTTTTTGGTTTCACCCTCAATAATGCAGGAGTTGGCGGTGTTGGATGAGTCAATTCGGTTCTGGAGGCTTTTGGGGAAGTTTGTAGTTGTGGTGGTTTGGCAAATTTTTGCTTGGAGGCTGGTTGTTAATTTGCTTAAAAAAACCGAGAATTCAAAAAGCGTCTTCTGATTAATTATGGCGGATTCTGGTTCTCTATGCTTGGCACTGTTGCGATTTTTTCAATTCCCCCTATTATAAAGCCGAATACAAAAGCGTATGCAGCAATAACCAGATAAAATTTTGTTTATGTTCAGGCTGCAGGCAAGCTGAATCAGCACACCCTCAAGTCGAAACTTAAAAAGAAAAATTTTTATCAACTGCTAAAGGTAATTTTGTTTTGCAGGATTTCACGTCTCAAAACCAAAGGCACCAAAAAATTAAGTGCCAAAATCAGCGAGAGAAGCCCGTAACGCGCCTCCGTCGCTAGTGAAGCGGTCATGACGAACACTTGAAAATTTTGTGCTCCTGCAACCAAATTCATTGTGCCCATGCCCAAAGTCACCAAAGTCAAAGGGACTGCTGCATAAAAGGAAAATTTCTCCTTAAACTTGAAAAGCAAAACATATGCAAAACCCACCGTCGGAAAATAAAAGGCTAAGGCACCCAAGATGCCGAGCGGCCACCCCAATGGGTTTAACTCTATAGCTAACCCTGTTACGTTTATGGCGTAGACTGTTGTGAGGATGTCAAAGAGCCAAAAGCCTAAAGCGACACCTTGAAAAGCAAACAGCAGATTGCGCCATTTTCTTCCGCCTTCATGTGAGGTGCATCTGGTATTTAGTTTGAGTATGGTTATGCTGGTTGCTGGAAGAAGCAAAATCAACAGGTAGAGGAAACCCAGCCAAGCGTCGCCGTCTCGGATAAGCTCGGCTATGTTGAAAATCCAAACTAAGCCAGTGGCAACTAAGAAACCCTGACCTAAACTCTTCACACAATCCATACCGCTTCTCCTCCAAAATATGCCCTTTGAGGGTTTACCTAAATAACCCTTATTCCCAAACCCACAATCAAGCAACAAGTTGAACAGCGGAACAATTATAAGCCAACTGTTGACACGCTAAAGGCAGAGGAAGCAACCTATGCCAAAAACAGCGCTTATACGACAAAAGAAAAAAATCGCGCTCATTGCCCATGACAACAAAAAACTAGACATGCTGGAATGGGCAAAATACAACATCGAAACCCTCCGCCAACACGAACTCTACGCCACAGGAACCACAGGCAGAATCCTGAAAAGAGAACTCGGCCTAGACATCGAGATCTTCGAAAGCGGACCACTGGGCGGCGACCAACAAATAGGCGCACGCATAGCTGACGGAGAAATTGACTTTTTAATTTTCTTTTGGGACCCGCTGGCACCGCTGCCACATGACCCAGACGTTAAAGCGCTCTTGAGGATTGCAGTAGTATGGAACATCCCGATTGCCTGCAACCGCGCCTCAGCTGACTTTTTGATTTCGTCTTCACTTATGTGCCAGGATTACCATCGGCGGCTTCCCGATTACGAAAGCTATCGGCAGCGGCTGAACTAGAATACTTTTTGATTTCAGCTCCATAGCCAAAGACACAATAGATAATATCAAGACAAAGCAGACTGCGCTAGTTTTTTTTTAATTGCCTTCTATAAATGTTTGTGTTCTACCCTTTGTTGGGTCTAGGCAAGTAAAACCTGTATATTTTATGTTAAATCGTTCGCCATCAAGTGCGTATGCTACGCACTCAGAAATAATTTGCTGAAACGACGTGCGATAAAAGAGATATAGGACTTATGCCTCTTTGATTCCAACAAAACAACAAAAGGTAAGCTTGATGTCTGTGCCTAACGCTGAAGAAAACAACAATGAAATGGTAGTCACGCCTTGGGAGGTCAAAGGCAAAGTAGACTACGAACGCCTCATCCGTGAATTCGGCACCCAGCCACTTACACCTCAACTCCTCGAAAGAATAGAAAAACACACAAGCAAACTCCACATTCAACTGGAACGAAAAATATTCTTTAGTCACCGAGACCTCGACACGGTTTTAGACTTATACGAAAAAGGGACAAAATTCGTCCTTTACACGGGCAGGGGACCAAGCGGACCTGTCCATATCGGGCACCTTGTTCCTTGGATATTCACACTTCATGTACAACAAAAGTTCAAAACACGTCTTTATTTTCAAATAACTGACGATGAAAAATTCCTTATAGACGATGAAGCAAACCTTAAAGAAACAAGCAAGTGGGCTTACGAAAACGCCTTGGACTTGATAGCGCTTGGCTTCAAACCCGAAGACACCTATATCATTTACGACACAAAAGATATCGATTTACTCTACGATATCACCTTGGAAGTGGCTAAACGCATAACCTACAGCACCGCAAAAAGCACGTTTGGCTTCCAAGACAGCACCAACATCGGCTGGATTTACTGGCCAGCCATCCAAGCCGCACCCTGCTTCATACATAAAAAACTAACCGGCGAAAACGTTCCTGCTCTTATCCCGGCAGCCATCGACCAAGATCCATACTGGCGAGTCACACGGGACATAGCTCAAAAACTCGGCTATTACAAACCAGCACAAATTCATTGCCGCTTCCTCCCCGGTTTGGGCGCAGGAGGAAAAATGAGTGCCTCCATGCCAGAAACAAGCATATTCACCATGGATCCACCCGAAGTGGTTAAAAAGAAAATTTGGAACGCGTTCACAGGCGGCAAAGGTACAGCAGCAGAGCAGCGGAAAAGCGGTGCAGATCCTGCAGTCTGCAGTGTATTCCAATATTACTTCTTCCTCTTCGAAGAAGACACCTCAAAGCTTGCGCAACGCGAACGAACCTGTCGAGCGGGCGAAATCTTATGCGGCGAATGCAAAAAAGATATAGCGGAAAAACTCAACCGTTTCCTGGAGCAGCATCGTCAACGTCGAGAAAAAGCCAAAGACACTATAGAACAATACCACATTAAACGATAAACGTCCATGGAACAGCGCAGATGCAGCTAAACCAAGTTTAAGCAAAAAAATAGCAAAGATCCATCGTTTACTTAATAAACAAAAGAAAATTAAATTACAACTCCTAAACACATACGTTATAGGTGAAGTATATGACACAAAAAGTTCCAGTAAACCCAAACCTTTCTTACCGCCTTCTTCACCCCATGCATACCATGCTAGTTTCTGCAATCGGCAACAGCGGCAAACCAAACATAGCCACCTTAGCATGGGTTATGCCCACATCGATCAATCCACCGCTTTTAGCCATAAGTCTTGGACCCACTCGCCACACTCATACGCTCATCGAGGAATCAGGCGAATTCGTCGTTAATGTTCCAACGCTTGAGTTGCTTCAAGCAGTCTATGCGTGTGGTTCGTTGACTGGAAGAAGTTTTGATAAATTCAAGAAAGCCAACCTTACGCCTATGCCGGCGAAAAAGGTGAAAGCGCCAGCAATCCGGGAATGCATAGCCCATCTCGAGTGTGAGGTTGATGGTCAATTGGTCACTGGAGATCATACAATTTTTGTTGGCAAGATCTTGGAAGCTTATGCGGATTTGGGTGTTTTTACAGAGAGTTATGACCTTAAGAAAGCTCGGATGCTATATCATGCAGGCGGCAACAACTTTGCTTTGTTAGACCCCAAAGTATACAAACCGTGACTTGAAAAATTAATGGTTGATGGCTCGCTGATTTGGGTTTAATTTGTGTGGGTTTTGTTTTCTTTGTTTTTTGTAATAAATCAATGCGCTAACACAGAATGTCACAGTAGCAGTGGCGATGATGCCAAATATGAGTTCTGTTGTGAAGCCCAAATATGTTTGCCGAGGTGTCGGTAAATATGAAGAGTCATTTGGAATGGTTATTGTTTGTGTCTCGCTCCAGGGGCTTCTACCGGTTTCGTTGAAGACGTTGTAGTCTTTGAGTCTCCAGCATGGAGGCGTTTCTGTGAGGTTAGTGTAGAATCCGTTGATGCCCTGCACTTGGAAATCTACTTGGCTGCCGGGGGCGAAGTCGCCTAGCCATATGCTCCAGCCGTTTGGGTCTGGATTGGTTTGGCCTATTCCGAATTTGATGGTGGTGTAGTCTGCGTCTGATGGGGCTAGGTTGTCGTTTAGGGTGGTTGCGTTTGTCCAGTCTTGGGTGTGTGCTTTGGCGCGAATGTTGTAGTAGAGCTTTACTATGCTTTCGTTTACGACTCCGTAAAATGAGTGGGTGTCTGGGTTTTTGATTATGACATCGATGAATTTTATTTGTTTTCGGTAGCCGTCGGTTGCCTTGATCATGTTTCCTGTGTTGGGGTCGGTTGTGTAGGTTGGGGCAACGTTGTAGGAGTGGTCTTCGAACTTTAGGGTGAACTGTGGGATGGAGGGGCTTATCTGCGCTGTGGTTGGTTTGATGATGGTGAGGCTGGATATGAGTATTGTGAGGCTGAGCAGTAGGGCAAGGTTGTGCTTCATGCTCATTGATAGATGTGACCTTGAAATAAAAGTGTGTTTGCAAAGGCTGCTTTTCATTTTGAACATGAGCGGTGACCAGAAAAGCGAACGGTTCATCGGTTTCGTTGGCTTACTCTTTATGTTTCAGTCAAGAATCTTTGACTTGCTTTAGTCAAATAATTTTGACTGGAACCTTTTTATTTTGAACATGCATTCTGGCTATGTATGCAATTCCGCATGAGTCTTTCATTGTTTCTTGTTTTCGTTTTAGCTGTACCAATGGCGTTGGTGGTGGGTTCTGCTTCTGCTTCGCTATCTAAGCCAGAGTTCACTGTGCAATATGTGGATCATTCTTATGATGTGCCACCAACTTATGGTAAAGATGCCTATACTGGGCAAACTATCATCGTTAGTGGTGGTTATCATGTTGATAATCGGACTATCGACGTTACTATTAGGAATCAGCCGTTTGCATCGTACAATGCTAGTGGGCATATGACGCAGCTTTACTATAATGTTCGTTCGAAAGGGCATTTTGAGGATTGGAACGGTGCGAGTGTTCGTACTGTGAATGCTTTTGAGGCTTCCGCTTCCGGTTACACTGTTGTGTCCATTAATATTGCGTATTGGAGTGTTCGTGAGGGAGGGCAGATTGATTTTCAGGTGCAGGCGATTGCTGGTTATCCTGCTGCTGATGCTGCTTATTGTGGCTCAATTCATTTCACGACGGTTGAGGAAGGCCCTTGGAGCGATATTCAGACAATTACCATTGGCTCAGCTTCTTTGCCAAGCCCAACCGTGCAGCCTTATGTGCCATTTCCAACTCCGGATAATACTTGGGAACAGAATAGCCCAACGTTGCCTCCTGCTGAACCGACTGAAAATCCGATTATGCCGAATATGCAGAGTGGTGTGTTGTTGGGGGTTGATTTTGAGAGGATGGCTTTGATAATTATGGTTGTTGCGGTTGTTGTGATGGCGTTAAGCATGGTTGTTCTATGGCGTAGGTTAGCCACAAAATAGTTTGATTTCTTGATTAGTGGTGGTTTTTCTATAGCCCCCTTTTTTATAGGCGTATATGGAAATGTATGCTGCTTTTCAGCGATGATTCTTTTTCTGTTTTGGAGCGTTAAACTTAACATGCTAATGGGCATAGGGTTAGCTAACATCCACCTACCTGTCCTAAAGGAGAAGGCCGGTTAAACAGCTAAAAAAGTGGCTTTTTGTTTGCGAATAAGATTTGTGGGTTTTTTGGCGGGTTTTTGGCGGGTTAGATAGTGTTGTGCTGAAATTTGCGCAATAGGTTTATATGTTTCGTTTGATTCCATGTATGGAATCAATAACGATATCGATAGTGATATTAAATGGAAGATGACCAAGAAAAGCAGCTAAAACATACATTCCACAGTGATAACCATCTGCTATTCCACAGACGCAACTGGCTACGGCATACAGCAATGGTTCCCAAAGGGTTCCTACGCTACCATGTCCTCGAAGCTCTCAACAAAAAGGCGATGTCAGGCTCCGAGCTTATGGATGAAATTCAAAAGAATACCGGAGGAAACTGGAAACCCAGCCCAGGCTCAATCTACCCATTGCTTGCATGGCTCCAAGATAACGCGTACATAAAGGAATTGCCTACGGAAAATGGGTTCAAACGCTATGAATTAACTCAGAATGGAAAAGACTTGCTTGAAGAGCAAAGGAAAATCAGAGAAAAATTCGATGTAAATTCGGGGTTCATGGTTAGTCCACTTTTCAATGGGTTCTTTAGTAATATACCGCAGGATAAAATGATTCAGATTCGGGCGTCGATGAAACGGTTGCTGTTTGCTTCTATAAAGATTGGCAAAACTCTGAGAGGAAACTACTCTGAAAAAGTTGTTGATGATGCATTGAAGATTCTTGATGAGGCTTCAAAAAAGTTGGAAGAAATGAACGAAAAATTGAAGGTTGATAAGCATGAGTAAAAACGATGATGTTATAGTTGTTGAAGGCTTAACGAAAGTTTTCAACCACAGCCTAACCGCAGTAGATCATATAAGCTTCAGCGTGAAACAGGGTGAAATTTTCGGTTTCTTGGGACCTAACGGCGCTGGAAAGACCACTACCATAAACATGCTCATAACGATAATGAAGCCAACCGAAGGTAAAGCCGAAATTTTAGGCGGCGACATCGCAAAGCAAAGCATGGATGTACGCAGCGCAATCGGCGTCGTTCCGCAGGAGTACACCGCAGATGAAGATTTAACAGGGTATGAAAACATCCTGTTATGCGCCGACCTCTATGGCATTCCACGTTCCGTGTCCAAAAAGCGAGCTATGGACCTGCTAAAATTAGTCGAATTGACAGCATTCAAGGATAAACGTGTTCAAACCTACTCAGGTGGCATGCGTCGAAGACTCGAGTTAGCATGCGGCTTGATCAACCGCCCTAAGGTGCTTTTCCTCGATGAGCCGACGTTAGGCTTAGACGTGCAAACGCGAACGGCGACATGGAACTATGTTAAGATGCTTAAGAAAGAGTTTGGCATGACGTTATTTTTGACGACTCACTATCTTGAAGAGGCAGATGCACTCTGTGACCGCATAGCAATCATAGACCACGGAAAAATCGTTGTAATCGGAAGCCCAACAGAACTAAAAGACAGCTTAGGCGGAGACATCATTACTTTATCCATACAAAAAGAGCAGGAAGATATCACTAATTTAATCAGCAAAGTTGAACATGTCAAAGAGGTCAAGAAAGAAAACGGTTCCTACATCGTGAAATCTTCAAACGGCGAGTTAACTGCACCCTTAATCATAGAAGCAATCAGAAGGAACGGGCATGTAGTAACAAAGCTTTCGCTTACAAAACCAACGTTAAACGAAGTCTACATGCAATACACTGGAAGATCCATGCGAGATGCAGAGGAGTCACCGGGAACAGTTATGGCACAGCGGATGGCAATGAGGAGGGCACACGCATGAGCAAAGACGCAGAAACCCAAGTCTCAAAAAGCAGATTCCATGGTCTTTGGGCGTTGACTCATCGTGAACTCAAAAAGTGGTATCAGCAGCCCTTCATCCTGATAATGGGTGTAATCCAACCTATTTTGTGGTTGGCGCTACTTGGCAAAGCCATGAATCTTAGTGCAATGATACCCTCAGGCATTCCAGGCGTAAGCTCAGATGCCATAATGATGCAGACCTTTGGCACTACCGATTACTTCTCCTTTATGGCCATGGGTATGGTAGCGTTCACTACCGTCTTCACCACAGCCTTCACAGGGATGTCAGTAGTTTGGGATAAACGCTTAGGCTTCATGAACAAGGTTCTTAGCACACCCGTCTCACGTTCAGCTATAATCTTAGCTAAAGTCCTCTCGGCAAGCGTTCGCGCAATATTCCAAGCGGGAATCGTTGCAGCAATCGCCTTTGCGTTGGGTCTCGTCACAGGCAGCAACTTTGCATGGTGGAGCATATTTGGTGTATTTGCCATAGTGTTCCTCATAAGCGTCGGCCTCTCGTCGCTGTTCACAGCCCTGACATTGCGGTCAACAAGAATGGAAATGCCACAAGCAATCTTCCAACTCATCACGCTTCCATTGATGTTCGCAAGCTCCGCGTACTTCCCCATAAACAAAATGCCTGATTGGCTTCAAGCAATAGCAAGCGTTAACCCCATCAGTTACACCATCGATGCAGTCAGAAGACTAATGATATTTAGTGATGGTTTCGGTCCTCTACCGCTCGACTTCGCCTTCGTCGGTGCCTTCGCAGTTATCGTCACAATCATATGTGTAGTGCTCTCCTGGAGATACCTAAACAAATAAAAACGCAATGATAATCATCCAACCCCTCCTTCTTTTTTTATATAACCTTTTAAACACATTGCACCACAGCAATAGCAGGCTTGAACCCAAGGCAAGCAATGACTGATGGAAAAATGTCGTATAAGCGGAAAGGCTCAGTGCAAATACGATTTGAAATACTGGAATTTCTCTTTTTCTCAGGTAAGCCTCTACTGCGCACCCATCTTTGGCGAAAAGCAACCGACGTCTCCTACGACGATTTTCTCAAACACTTAAACTACCTTAAAGACAAAGGGTTCGTCGATGAAACAACTGAGGGACAAATTCTGCTAACAAATGAGGGAAGAAAAATCTACACAAATCTCCGCGACTCCTTACCGTCACTTCTGTAGAACTGCTTGCACCAAAGGTGCATTACCTATATAATGAGCAAGAAGAAAGGAAAATAGAAAATCATGACCAAAGAAAACGAAAAAGTGTACCCCGTAAAGACTCTCCATGAATTCCTCTATGAAATCGATCGGGAGCGAAGTAAGTTCAAGAGGGGTGCGCTCATAGGTATCTTTATTTCAAGCCTGCTCTTGATAGCGCTCGTTTTCGTTTACATACAATTATCTAAAAGAGGCCTAGTAACAGCTAGCGACATAATATTGGCAGTTATACTCGTCTCTTTCCTAGTATACAGCCTCTACCTCATGGCTTATCAATATCGTTTTTTCAGGAAATGGGAAAAGCGCATGACCCGCCTATCTAGAATTGAAGAAGAACTCATGCCAGAAAAAACTGAAAACCCATCATAAACCAAACCCTGTTTTCTTATCTTTTTTGTATGCAACTTTGGAATATAGATTCAGGGACACGCCCCAAAGTAATAATCTCAATCAAGCGACCACCCCCCAAATACGGAAGACGATACCTTTCCAAAAGTTACCCTTTATGAATCATTGCAAAGTTAAAAACATTGTTACGCGCAAGTTTTGAGATTAAGAAACGGTTAATTATTTGAAGTGCTTTAATTTAAAATTCAGGTGTTCTTTTGTCCGTTTTTGAAACCATAAGAAGGCGTCGGAGCATACGCAAATACCTCAACAACCCAGTAGAGCCAGAAAAAATCGAGAAAATCTTGGAGGCAGCAAGATTATCGCCTTCTGCTAACAACAACCAGCCATGGCATTTTGTGGTTGTAACTGACATGGATGTTAAGGAGCAGTTGTTTTCTGCATACCCTCGAGAATGGTTCAAAGAAGTGCCTGCAGTGATTGTTGCCTGCGCTGACCCTAATAAGGCATGGTCTAGGCAGGATGGGGAAGAATTGTGGAAGGTTGACGTAGCAATTGCAGTCCACAGTATGAGTCTTGTGGCATACGAGTTAGGCTTGGGCACTTGTTGGCTTGCGGCTTTTGACGAAGAAAAAGTGAAGAAAGCTTTGAGTATTCCTAAAGAAATACGTGCCCTCGTTATGTTGACAGTTGGCTATGGAGCAGAGGAAAAAGAACCGAATGGAAATAGGAAGCGGCTAGAAGAAATACGACATTTAGAGCACTGGTAACCTACACAAACAAACCAGAGAGGGCTAAAAGAATCTTTGGCGTATCTGCTTACCAGCATACTTGAGAGGAAGACAGCGCCTCGCCTATGCACGATTATTATGCTAATCGTTGTTGAGCCGTGTTTTAGGGTACTGTTAACCGATTTCTTCCAAAGTCTTTCCCTTGGTCTCTACACCAAGAATCAATATGCCGATTGCACCCGCAAATTGCACAAGAGCAAAAACAGCGAATGCTGCAGGCAAGCCGCCGTAGTAGTAGAGCAGTGGTGTTGCAGTTGGCGCAATCACGCCAGCTAAGCGACCTATGCTTGCTGCGGCTCCAGAAGCAGTGCCTCTGATTCTTGTAGGGTAAAGTTCCGGCGTGTAAGCGTAGAGGGCAGACCAAGCGCCCAGATTAAAGAATGAAATGACGATGCTCCAAAGTAGTATGCTATTAGGTTCAACAGCTAAACTTAACAGGGCACTCCCAGCAGCTGCAAATAAGAGATAAAAAACAGCAATTCGCTTTCTCCCCACCCTATCAAGCAGCAACGCTCCAGTGTAGTAGCCTGGCACCTGTGCCAAAGTGACGATAAGGACCCATTGAATCGAGCGAACAACCGTAAAACCAAGCGTTGACGAGTAAAACGTGGGCAGCCACGTGAAGATTCCATGGTAGCTATAAACCAGAACAGCCCATGCTAACCAAAGCATCAACGTTCGTCTCCTAAAACGCCTTGACCAAATTTCACCCAAAGCATTCTTTGCACTATAATCCCGTGTCACTGGAGTTTTCTCCTCAAACTCGTCCATTGAAAGCTTATGCTTCTCCAGCAATCTCGTAATTTCCTGTTTTTTCCCCTTGTACTGCAAAAAACGTAGGGATTCAGGAGCAAACAAATAGACAAACGGCACCAAAACAAGCGGCAACAAAGAAATCAGAAAGGTCAAGCGCCAACCAAGCATTGGAAAAAGCACGAACGGAAAAGCCAGCGATAACAAAGCTCCATAAACCCATGATGCCTCAACCAAGCCCAAAAAACGTCCACGGTACTTGGCTGGAATGTACTCAGAAATGTAAATGCCTGGTTGCGGTAATGCTCCACCTAAACCTATCCCCGCAAAGAAACGTAGAATCCCCATAGTCAAGGGGTCGATAGCAACAGCGTTTAGTGCTGTGAAGGTTGTCATCATCAACAGAGTGAAAAGTAAGGTTTTCCTTCTGCCAACCCTATCTGCAAGGATCCCGCAGATCAATGCTCCTGCAAACATCCCAAGGTATCCAGCGCTTAAAAGTAAACCTGCTGTTAACGGCTGATTAGCTAAATTAAACTCCGATATTATGGGCGTTAAAACGGCGGCTATGAGCAGGACGTTCATTGCCGTGAAGGCATAGATAAAGCTGCTTAGAGCAAGGAGACTGTAATGAAAACGAGTAAGGCGCGGTTTGCCAGCTTCCGGTTGAAGAGTTGACATACAGTCATATTAAAAATGGTTTTCAACTTAAAACTTGTCTTCTTTATCAAAATTGTCTGGAAGCGGCCTCCTACAGCTTGATCGTTAGTTTTCCAGTAAACCATTAAGGAATGCGACAGCGTCCCTTAACGCTAACGAACCGATTGTCAGTAACTTCGGAATTAATCCATCGGTCTACATTGTCCTTTGTGGCAGTTTGGTTGAGTGCAAAATAAAGAAGGCTTATATCTCTCAGTAGAAAAGTAACCGCAGATGCAAGATGACTCCGCCTGGTTACGTGGAATATAAGCGTAGAGAATTCTGCAAGGACGTAGCATGTCCCGTGCAGCTTGAACTCAACCTACAACCTGAGGGTTCAGCAGAATACGAGCGGACACGCCAAAAATGCAGTGTTTCCTGCCTCTACACGACATGGCAGTTCCACCACTGGCTCATAGAAAAAGGCTACCTAATCCTAAAACCAACAGATCCCTAACGTTTACTAAATCAATCAGCAACTTTTTATAAAAAGCAAAAAAGTCGTCGCTAAAAAGAAAGCTTATGACGCAAGCGTCTATTGAAGTGCCATGAAAAAGAGTTTTTCATAGAAAAAGGGAAGGAGGAAGCTGGTCTAGAGTTTAGAAATCAACGACAACGCCGCAACGATCAGGAAGGCAATGCCCGTCCAGAATAAGTCACCGCCAGTTAAGAACCACACTACGATGGCGACAAGGATTGCTGGAATCAACACTAAGAACAGCTTGATGAGTACGATGATGATTAAGCCGATGATTACTAGAATTATCAGTAATGGAAGACTGAAACTGCCAAGCCCTATACTTTCCAGTATGCCGTAGACGACTGTTAGCAGCAGGAAAAAGTTCATTTTTTGTTCCTCAATTAATGGTTGTGGCAAGTTGGTTATAAGCGTTTTTAGGCAAGTCAGTGCCAACAGGGTTAACTGGCAATTTTTGCTTTGATTTTTGGCAATGCTTCTTTTTGTGTCATAACTACACCGAACTCGGTTATCCTAAAACGGTCATCCGCTGTTCTTGCTGCCGCCTCGCCTTTTACCAATTCGCCTAAACGTGTGCTGACTATTTTGGCGCTTTTGCCCAGTTTTGCTTGCAAGTCTGCTTTGGAGACGTATTCGCTTTTTACTAACCCGAGTTTGTGTCCAAAGTAAGCGGCTAAGAGCCATAGCAGCAACGCTTCGTTGTCGGTTAACTTGTTTTTTGGCACCAGCAAACTTGCGCCATCACCAGAAAAAGCCACAATGCCTTCTAAGTCACGTGCAAGCTGTTGGAGGTCAACTTTTAGTGTTAAGTTTTCTGCGAGATCAAAGGCAGGAATCAGTTCCTTGAAGAATTGGTTGAGTAAAAGCCATGCTTCTTGAGGTGCTGCCGTGAATTCTTGTTCGATGCCTTTGTACTTTATGTTTATGGTGACTTTCTCATTTTGAGTCAAGCCATCTTTCCTCGAAGCTTGGAGAGAACTTCATCTTCAATCCATTTCTCACCCTGAATCGTGAGCTTGAACTCTGGTTTGCTTGGGTCTGGTTTGAAGATTTGTCCACGCTTAGTCATCTCGTTGAGCCTTGCTGGCACCATGCATTTGATTCCGCTGGATTCGAGGAGCTTTTGGATTTGCGCCGCTGTGTTTCGTTTATCATCTGAAGCGTAAAGCACCAAACCCACGGCTTCGTAATGGGTAAGGTTTTCACGGGTAACAATCACTGGACCTTCAGTTGTAGGCTCAATGATGCCTTTGAGCTGTGCTCCTGAAGGCGTCAACCGGTTAGAAACAAAATCCGAGATTTTTTCAACAAAATTCTCAGGCATACTCTGCAACAGATCCAAAATTTCCTGCGGGTTCTCGCCCGAAATGACAACCTCGCCAAAACCCGTTTTAATCCGTGCTTCAATCTGCTTCAATCCAGCCAAATCCCCTGTTCATAAACTATACACTACACTGTACCCTTTTAGAATTTACGGCTAAAAACGACGGAGAAAGCAAAAACTGCAGCAATTTTTTACAACTTCCCTTTGACAGTAGATCAAAAATTTTGGAAGAGGGTGTCACCGTAGATGGGTTTGGCGAATTAAGATGCCTAGCTACGGCTCCATCCATAGAAGAGGTGATAGGCAGAAGCATACTTATGCCTTAAAGACTGAACCAACAAGCTCATCCAAAACAAAAACGCAGAAAGAACGCAAGACGTCGCCCGAGTCCTCCTACCCTTTGGCACGTCAATTATCTGCTGGCATGCATCATTCTGTTGGGTTTGAATGCCAAGTTTTTGATGAGCCTGTTAATTGTGAGAGTTTAAATAATAAGTGCAACAAAAGTATGTGGTGGTGAGTAGTTTGGTTTTTGCTAGGATGTCTGTTTGGACTTTTAAGCCGGGTAAACGTGAAGAGGGCTTTTTAGAGCTTGATAACATACTGAATATATCAACCCGTCATGCACAGGGTTTCCGTGGTTACATGTCTTTGCTGTCGCATGAAGATGTCAATTCTGCGGTCATTCTGACTCTTTGGCAAGATGAAGATTCGCTGAGAGCAACAGAGAAGGGAATATTTGCCAAAGCAATTAAAAAAGTAAAATATTCGCTTACCAAGCCGCCTGAAGTTAAGAATTTTAGGGTATTCTCGACTGAGCTTTTCCAAAGGCTTGAAAAATCAACGCTTTAACTCCTGCAACCCAAGCGTATAAAAACGCTTTTTCAATTAACGATCCACGAAGCTACTAATGAATGGCGACTGGCGCTCTAAGGATTTGTTCGATGCGTTCCACATCGGCTTGAGTGTTATCGTCGAGAGATGTCAGCTGGATTTCGTCTGCGGACCGCACACCAAAGCCCAACTCAGCAGCTCGCTTAAGTTGATCCTGCTCAAAGACATGTTCTTGGCCGACTTTGCCTTTGGCGCCGTAGAGTTTGAGGATGGCTACTCCAACCGCATCTATTGCAACTCGGTCTTGGCTTGCTAAGAGCAGGCCAGGTTCAACCACTTTGCCGCTTTCAGGTCCGCCTGTTACGAAGGCTTTTATGCCATCCATGATGACGAAGTCCACGGCATAGCGACTGTTTATTTCGGCGATCATTAGCCGTTGAAAGGGTGATCCGTGTAGTTCCCACATGTAGTCGTAGTGTCCGCCTGGCACTTTTTTAGCGACTAATCCAACCGAGTTTTTGAGGGATAAGGTAAAGTGGCCGCCGAAGCGGTGGGTTTTGAGGCAACATGTTTGTACAACTTTATCGGCATCTTGGAACACTTTTGCAAGGTAGAAGCCACGTAACCAATGGGTTTGGTCCCGTTCAAACTTTATCCACCCCTCCCTGCCCAGTTCATCTAAAACAACTGTTTCAAACCCCAACTCCTCTGACAACCTAAAAACGCCCATCTGCTCGAGCACCTTACGGGTGTCGCCCATGCCGCTACGTTCTGCCATCGTAACCTTCATGGCTCCTGCATCTTTGAGCGCCTCAACGACGGCTCGCAACGTGTCGATATGGGTGGATGCAGGATAAGGGTCGGCGCTGTTGTAGTTTGCTTTCAAAGCCACTGTTTTTCCTGCGAAGTCGTTTAAGTTAAATTTTTCAAGGAGCGCTGGTATGCCTTTGGCGCGATCTGTTGTTTTTATTACAAAGACTTTGCTTAGTGAATTTGTCATAGGTATCAATCCAAATAGTTATGAAGCGCACGTTTTTAATTAGTATTGGCTGCATCAAGCTGCAGCAACAAAGACCGCAAGCTTATTTACTGTAAGCTTTTATGTGGGTGTGGCGGTTTTATGGTTGCCACATGGTGCTTTGTGGAGGCGTTTGCTTTTTGGGTTCGCAACCGTTTCAAATTCCATTATGGTGTGGCACAAGCAAACTACTCCGCACATCCAACATGGCTCCATGTTGAAAATGAAGCTGTGTGCATGTGGCAGCATGTTGTGATTGCTTCAGTTTTCACATCCCAATAGTCGTTTTTTCTATCAATTGCACGTTCGATTCAGCGGCATTTATTTTTTTTAGGGTGCACTATGTTGATGACTATTGTTGACGCCTCTTGTACAAAAGCCTTAAACTCTACTGTTTTATAGAGTGCTCTGAAGGCATTTGAATTATGGATAGGTCAGCGATTATTCTGGCAAGTGGCATATCAGGTGGATTTAGCGGAGATAAAGGTCTTTTAGAACTTGCAGGCAAACCTTTGCTGCGGCATGTTGTGGATGCCGTGCAGGGGCTTGCTGGTGAAATATTCGTGGTGACGAGTAGCAAGGATTGTGCCAACTCTTACGCTAAAATCGTGCCCCCAAATGTTCAGTTCATAATCGATATGCAGGAATCCAAGGGACCGCTAACCAGTGCGTTAACAGGTTTTGAGGCGGTTGGTGGTGATTACTCTTTGCTTTTGCCTTTTGACAGCCCGTTTGTATCCCGAGAGGTTGTATCCTTGCTTTTTGAATTATGCGTTGGCAAAGCCGCAGTCATTCCAAGATGGACTAACATGCAAATTGAGCCTTTACATGCAGTTTACCATACAAAACAAGCGATAAAGGCAGCTGAAGTAGCCTTGAGCGAAGGAGCTACAGATGTTGAAGCGATGGTCGAGAAACTTCGTGGGGTACGGTATATCTCTATGATGGTGATTGAGCAGTTAGACCCTGACTTACGCACATTTTTCAGTATCAATACGCCTTTGTATCTTAAAAAAGCACGAACGACCAAACCCACGGAAACAAGAAGATCGCCTGCAAGCAGAGACTAAGCTCCGCAAACCCATTAATGGCAACTACGTCTCATCCTATCAGCCAGAAGTCCCAGGCACCTACCAAATCATCGCTACCTTTGATGGGTCCAAAGCATACGGTTCCTCCTCTCCAACAACATACATAACCGTGGAAAGCCCGCAAACTTCATCATAAATTGCAATGCCGACACCGCCTCAATCGATTGCCGACCTATACTTTGTTCCAGCAACTGTAGGCATAATTTTGGCAATCGTAATCATAGGATTAGTAATAATCCTAATGCTTCGCAAACGAGCGTAAACCAAGCATACGCCACCAAACAAACACCACATTTTTTATTCCATGATTCTACGATAATCTTGCGTTCATGAACCATTAAAGAAGCGTGCGAACGAGGAAATTACTTTCACCGACCTCTCCCCGGATGCGTATTGTAGCTTATACACTTGCCTTTTAACCATTTTAGACAATACTGCCGGTTTTGTGAATAGAACATGACCCAACCGCAAACTGTAACGCAAGAGGACTTGTTTGTTTCAATTACAATCCACAACTTCTCTGCAAGCACGCTAAAAGATTTCATCCAAAAAATCGTCAAACCATACTTCAACGGCAACATGAACCAAGCTGTCCATAGTCTAATGCAGAAAGCCATAGAAGAGGAAAGGATAGTAAACAAAGCCGTACGGCTAAGGCAAGGTTGAACCCCCGCAAGAGAACATCATTTCCATTAAGCAAAATATTAGCTTAATGCAGCACAGGTGAGTAAAACTTTTATCTACATTGAGACAATGATAGATTAAATACCCGTTTTGGGGTCTCCTTCTGCCAAAAGAAAAAAACATGTACAAGCATCCAAACAGAAAAAACAACCTAAACACAATTGAGGCTTTGTGGCAAAACCGCCGCCAACTCACCCGTTTCTTCGACAAGATCCCATACCCCTTTGCTTTCTGCCGGGTCATCCTTGATCAGCAGGGAAAACCTGTGGATTTTGTTTACCTAGCAGTCAACGAGAAGAACGAGGAGGTGATGGGGTGGAAGAGCAAGGATATAATCGGACGCAGAATCACCGAGGTGTATCCTGCCATCCACAACGACCCCCTCAACTGGATTAACATATTGGGGCATGTTGCGCTGACTGGACAGCACGCGCGACTCGAATGGTACTTTTCCCGTATGCACGCGTGGTACTCCGTCTTCGCATTCAGCCCTCGAAAGTACCACTTTGCTATCCTATCCGAAGACATCACAGCACGCAAGAAAGCTGAAGAAGCCTTGCGAGAAAGCGAGGAACTCTATAAGACCCTTTTCGACAACAGCGAAGACGGCTTCATACTAGTTGACCCACTCTACGATGCCACCGGCAACGCTGTGGATCTTTGCATCTTGAAAGTCAACAATGCATATGAGCAGCAAACTGGCGGTAAAGCATCCGTAGTCGAAGGGAAGAACGCGCTGGAGGTTGCACCCGATTTGGAGGCTGTCTGGATAACCTTAAGCGGTCAAGTGGCAAAAACCGGCAAATCCGTGCGCTTTGAAAACTACAACA
This sequence comes from Candidatus Bathyarchaeota archaeon, assembly GCA_026014665.1. Classification (GTDB taxonomy): domain Archaea; phylum Thermoproteota; class Bathyarchaeia; order Bathyarchaeales; family Bathycorpusculaceae; genus Bathycorpusculum. The sequence goes on along the minus strand of JAOZHX010000022.1, from coordinate 63,124 downwards.
GCCATACTAAAAAATGGTTCAATGCCCACTTCTTCCCCTTTGCCAAGGGCAGAGTCGGCATCCTATTTACGGACATAACTAAACGCAAGAATCTCGAAGCTCAACTTAAGGAGCAAGAACGGCTGGCAGCCATCGGTCAAACCGCCGGTATGGTGGGGCATGACATACGCAACCCCCTGCAAGCCATGATGAGCGATATTTACCTGCTCAAAGATTACCTCCAAAGCATGCCCAACGACGAGGCTAAGAGCAACATTGCGGAGAGCGTGGACGGCATGGAACAGAACATCTGCTACATAAACAAGATAGTCGCCGACCTGCAAGATTATGCACGCCCCCTCAAACCTGAGTATTCGCTTGTGAACCTCTCTAACCTCATTGGCGATATCCTCAACGCCATCAACCTGCCGGAAAACATCGAGCTCCAAACCGAAGTGAGAATCAAAAGAAACATCAAGACCGAACCCACATTCATAAAGCGCACAATTACCAACCTCGTCAACAACGCTGTCCAAGCCATGCCCAATGGCGGCAAATTAACGGTCACTTGCTGCCAAACCGAAAACCAAATCACCCTCACCGTTTCCGATACTGGCGTTGGAATCCCTGAAGAAATCAAAACCAAAATTTTCAAGCCAATGATGACTACAAAGGCAAAGGGGCAGGGCTTGGGCTTAGCTGTGGTAAAACGTTTAGTCGATGCTCTGGACGGCAACATAACGTTCGAGAGTCAAGAGGGAAAGGGCACAACATTCACTATACTACTGCCCATCAACCATTAACCCTTGGCAACTTTAGCCTTCGTTGAAGCACACCTGCGTGAAAGGGTACAACCTCTAAATACCAGAGTTATCCATCGCATCCGCCGAACGCATAGACCTATAAAACAATGACAAACCATCTCAAAGCAAGCCTATTCTTAGTCATCCTTGGCTCGATACTGTTTCAACCTGCAGCGATGACTTTGACCAAAATTGTCGCTCAAGTCCCCATATCAATCGCATTTTATTTGGCTGCGAGGTTGCTTATTCTTCCTGCTTTTCAGTCGGCTCAGTCAGTAGCTTTAGCAGGTTTTGATTAAAAAGTCGAACAGCTTCTTGAATTTCTGTGGACAGGGGAAGCCGATAAATACGTAGCAAATTATCACCTAATATATGAAAAGGTCCCTCTCCAACACCTGTAACCAAGATAACATCAACATTTTCTTCAACTAGCAAATTGGCAGCTTGTATCCCTTTCTTATGTGACAGCTTTGCCCCTTCATTCTCCTTAACGTAGAAGCCAACCGTTTTCCCTTCTTCAACGTCTATAAAGGCAAAATAGGGAGCGCTTCCAAAATGGAGACTGGACAGTGATTGCAAACCTTTGTCTTCCACTATTGGAATAGCGATGCGAGTCTTTTTCTTGTGCCCGAGCCCAACATGAACGGTAACTAACTCTATGTCTTTGAAGCGCTCCTTAATTCTCTTTTCAACTTCGTCGGATATTGCATGTGCCCTCTCAATGGAGAGCCCCTCCTGCAGTTCTAAATGCATTTCACCGAAGAACACCGGACCGGATTTCCGCAGCCTGATGTCGTGGGTCCCCCTAACTCCATGTACGCTTTCAGCTATAGTTTTCATTTGTTTGGCCATTTGCGGATTCGGTGAAACGTCCATCAAAACCAGTGCTGCATCCTTTCCATACAGTAAACCTCTTGCCAACACGTAGGCGCCGATAATGAAACCGATCAAAGCCTCACCAATCGGGAAACCAATTGAACCCAAGAACACCCCGATGAAAACCAACACAGAAGTATACACATCAACCATAGAATGCAAACCTTCACTGATTAACGCCTGTGAACCAATTTGGCGCCCCACACGTGCCTTATATTTAGCAAGCAAATAATAGACACCCGCTGATACAGCAGCCACTACAAGAGCAATATCAGAAAAAGAGATAACATAAACCTCAAAAACCTTCTCAAAAGACTCCTTCATAATCAAGATGCTGGAGGCGACAATGATCAATGATACGGCTAGCAACGCAAACGTTTCTGCCTTATAGTAGCCGTAAGGAAATCTCTCGGTGGGTTTTTTCTTAGCGATTCTAAGCCCTACCCAAACGGCGACGGAGGAAAAAACATCTGAAAATGAATCGATTGTACCTGCGAGGAGCGCGACGCTGCCGCTTGCAAAGGAAACAAGACCCTTTAAGATACCGACTGAAAGAAGGATGACTGTAGAGAGTTTTGCTGCATCTTCGCCTTTCTTGAGTGATGACCTCTTATCTTCCAAGTAAATGCCTCGTTTTCGCTATCTGCCTAAAAAAGGGGATGGGGTTGTTTCTGGAGGAGCTTCGCAATCCTCAATTTAGCTGGTTAGTTTTTCAACTTCTTTTTTGCCTTCTGCTAGTTCTTTTTCCTGTTGCTTGTCAGTTTTTAACAGCAGGGCTTGGAATTCTCCAATGTGCGTTTTCTCTTCTTTAGCGATGTCTAAAAGAATTGTTTTTATGCTCTTGTTTTCGGCTAACGCTGACATCTGCTCATAAAGGTTTACTGCATCTAATTCGGCGATGATTGCCGCCCTTAGTATTTGGTTATCTAAGTTCTCTCTGGCTATTCGTTCAAGGTTTACTGGAATTTTCGAAAGCAAATTTCAATTCACCTTTAATATACATAAAAAATTGGATTGTATTTAGCTAAATAAGATTTTAGTTTTGTTGCTGTTCTGAAGGTTGCTGCTTTTTCTCGGCCTCAAGTTTGGATTTTAGCTCTTTTAGCTGTGTTTCTACGTCGATGATTTCTTGTTCTATGCTGAGTTTATCTTCGCTTAGGGCTTTTTTGCTTTCTTCTAGCGCTGCAATTTCATCTTGCGTAGATGGCATTATGGGATAGGTGTACTTTGGGTCTGCCCACCACCCTCTTGGAAGCCAGGGGAATCTTGCGCATGCTTGAGGGTAAAACCCCCAACCTCTGCCAAAGCCTCTTCCGCCGTACATACGTCCGGGTCTTTGCCATGGTGGTAAGTGATTGAATGGTCCCCTGCCAGGCCACTGGTGGGAGTAGGCTCTTTTTCGGTATTCCATTTTTGTTTTTTCACCTCTTGGTTAAATTGTGTGTTTATGCACACAATTCTCAATTTATGTGATTATGCACAGAAATATATAAAAGTTCTGTAACACATAATACCCTGTAAGCAAGTTCACTCAGGTGAAATAAATGAGGTCTGAGCAAGAAATCAGAAACAACCTAAAAGAACTTGAAAAAACGGCATTAACTGAAGGACCCTTCAGGGAATGGGAAAAAATCGCTATGAAAGCAACCAAACAAGCCCTAGAATGGGTCTTGGAAGATACAGATAAACTACTAACCTACTAAACGAAAAAATACGTCAGGAAAGGAATAGAACTTCAATGTGGCGAGAAAGACACAGGTATGGTAGAAGAGGAAGATTCCCAAAACCCGTTACCTTAGGAGCTATCCCGCAAGTTACAACCTTTACACCTAATCAACCAGGGCATCTTGAACCAGTGTTTGTAGAGTTTGCAGAAGTGGAAGCGTTTAGACTGGTGGACCTCGAGGGTTTGTCCCAAGAAAAGGCAGGGCAGAAAATGAACATTTCGAGAGGAACCATATGGAGACTGGTTCAAAGTGCACGACGCAAGACGGCGCAGGCGCTTAGCGAAGGGAGACCAATCTACGTGGTGACAGCGGCTCCAAGCAAAGATGCTCAAAAGGGTGAAAAATAGTTGGCGCTTGAATCCGACTAAATGTTTAGAAAATGTTTAGAAAATAAACAAACAAATAAGAAAATTTTTATTAAACATACGACAATAAGTATTATACGGATTCTTCGAAGTGAAAAAAGACGATGGAAGCCCAAAAAGAAGAGACTGGTTTTCCAGTATTAGGTCAAACAGCCCCTGATTTTGAAGCAGTAACAACACAGGGAACCCTAAGACTCTCCGATTACAAGGGCACCTGGCTCATCCTGTTCTCGCATCCAGCCGACTTCACCCCAGTTTGCACAACCGAGTTTATGGCTTTCACTGAAATCTACGACGAGCTCAAGAAAAGAAACACTGAACTCTTGGGTCTAAGCGTTGACAGCGTCTCCTCTCACATTGCTTGGATAAGAAATTGCGAAGAAAAGATGGGCGTAAAAATCCCTTTTCCAATAATTGCAGACCTAAACAAGGAAGTCGCCAAGAAATTCGGAATGATACATCCCCAACAGAGCAAGACCGAGACGGTGCGGTGCGTTTTTATCATTGACCCAGAGAGTAAAATAAGAGCTATGCTCTATTATCCTCTGACCACTGGCAGAAACATGGCGGAAATTCTAAGACTCATAGATGCTTTGCAGACATCTGACAAATACAAAGTAGCAACACCCGCCAACTGGAAACCGGGTGACCCCGTGGTGGTTCCGCCTCCAAGCACTGCAGAACAAGCCGAAGAAAGACTAAAGCAAGGCTTCGAATGCAAAGACTGGTACCTCTGCACCAAAAAAGTTCCAGAAGGCGCATAAAATGCCCTGCATATCGCCAGATGGAAAGCCTACAGGAAGCGGAATAACAGTTCTAAAATCTTTAAAGGAAGGCGCATTATCTCCTGAAGAGATTGCTAGCAAAACGGGGCAACCGTTGTTTCGGGTGAGAAGCGGTCTAAGAGAACTTAAAAACGCGGGTCTAGTCGAGGAAACACAGGAAAAATACGGGCTCTCGAAGACGGGGGAAAAGGCAATTCAATGAAACCGCAGCGAAATACGCCTATTTTTCCTTCTTTTTTCAGTTTGCTCAAAGATAACGTTCAAAACTCAGGGGTTTTGAATAGCAAAAGGAAGAGAAACCTTAAAGCAGAGCTTTTTAACAAAAAGGCTTCTGACCCGATTAACGAACCAGACGAAATACTGCACGCTTTAGAATTGAAGACAGGTCAAGCAATCGCGGACATCGGATCCGGCGGGGGTTATTTCACCTTACGCTTTGCTGAAACTGTGGGGGTAAAAGGGCATGTTTTTGCTGTAGACACAAACCCTGATTTTTTGTCATTCATTCAAAATGCAGCAAAAGAAAAGGAGCTTCTTAATGTCGAAACAATCCTCACGAAAAAAGACAACCCAAATCTGCCTGAAAAAAGTGTGGATTTAGTCTTCATGCGTAATGTTTGTCACCATCTCGCAAATAGACCAGAATATTTCAAGCGATTAAAGAATGCATTGGAAACCGGTGGAAGGGTTGCCATAATCGAATATAGGCGCACAAGTGGTTTGAGTCTTCACAATCTTTTTGGTCATTCTTTATCTAAAGAAACGATAATAAAAGAAATGCAAGAAGCTGGCTATCAGCTCGAGAAAGATTTGGAATTTTTACCACAACAATCATTCACCATCTTTTCACAAGAGAGTGTACCAATACTAAAGGAGGCCTCTGGGTAAAACCGCCTTTTATCTTCAGAAAAAAGGAGGTGAAAAAACGCTTAAAGAAAAATCTTCGCAAGTAAGCGAAAAGTTAGTTGAAATTATCGATTTTGATGAAATAGAAGCTCAAAACCTTGAACTTTTAAGACGGCACTTTGGTTTAGAGATTAATAAGCAAGCCATCAAATCTTTAATCGCTGAAAAATGTTGCGCGATCAAACTCGCAGAAGAAAATGAGCGTAAACGACGAGTTGAGGAAGCAAAGACATTGGAGTATTTAGAAACTATGGAATATACCTATCCCATGAACGAGTAGGTATCCTGTAAAAAATTATAGGTTTATCAAGGAACCACGCTGGCTTTGCAAAGCTTTCAAGTAGACAAGTCTCGCTGTCACAGCATCCTCAACTGCAATGCCCGTGGTATCAAAAACGGTTATCTCTCGCGTCGAAACTCTGCCCGCTTTCTTGCCGATAAGAACTTCGCCCATCTCCGCCCAAATGTCATCTTTGCTTATGATTCCTTTGGATAATGGAACGTTTATTTCGCCGCTGTGGCAAGCTTGCTCGTAGTTGTCAACAATTATCTTTGATCGTTTTAGGATTTTAGGATCAAGCTCTTCTTTTCCTGGAGCATCAGCGCCAATGCAGTTAAAATGAGTGCCCTCAGAAACCCAATCATCCAAAATCAAAGGTTCCTTTGAAGGCGTAGTTGTAACAACGATGTCAGCGCCTTTAACCGCCTTAGAAGTATCATTTGGAGTTGAAATTCTAATTTGGTTAGCTTTCGACTTCACATCAGAAGAGAAATTTTCAACAGCGGCTTGTGATATGTCCCAGACTCTGATTTCTTTAATCGAGGGGCAAACTGCAAGCAGAGCTAAAAACTGTGTCCTTGCCTGTGCTCCTGCGCCTATGAATGCAGCTGTTTTGGAGTTTTTATTCGCAAGATACTTGGCAGCTATGCCGCCTGCAGCAGCCGTTCGCATCGCAGTGATATGCTTCCCGTCCATTATTGACAGGAGCGAACCGTTTCTTGGGTCGATGAGCAGTATTGAACCTTGGACCGAGGGCAAACCAAACTTCTGCAAGTTATCGGGGTGTGAACTCACAATCTTAACGGCGGCAGTGTCTTGCCTTTCCAAATAAGCAGGCATTACTCTTAGGTCACCGTTGTACCTTGGGAAGTTCAAGTAGACCTTCGGAGGATTTTGGGCATAACCTAAGGCGTCCTCTTTGAAAGCCTGCTCAACGGCATCCATGACCTCTTGGATTGATATTAGCCCAGCAACTTCCTGTTCCGATAACAGTAAAACTTCGATTTTCAACGCCTCCTATTACATTAAACTGCTTTTGCCACTTATTTACTTCAATGTATAAAAAAAGTCCTGTTTTCAAAACTTTTACTTCGACAAATAGCTTATCCTTCATGTAAAAAATTGTTGCATCCTGTTCCACATGCTTGCTATCTCCTGCGCCACGCCGCTTTCAGGCTTGTACTCTACAACGGTTTTTCCGTTAACCATTGCCTGAGTAACATCAGGGCTAAAGGGTATAATGCCTACAACTTCTGTTCTATTTTCTTTGCAGAAGCTCAATATCTTTGTGGTGTTGCTTACGTTTACATCGTACATGTTTATGCAAACAAAGGGTGCCACGTTGAAGTGATTTAGCAGCGTGAGAACTCTTTTAAGATCATGAATTCCCGATATCGTCGGCTCTGTTACTACCAAGGCTGCATCCACTCCAGTGACGGAAGCTATTACAGGGCAACCTATCCCTGGTGAACCGTCAATAATGATCTGGTCAAAGTGCTCTTCTTGCGCTACGTTTTTAGCGTTTTGTCGAACCAAAGTGACGAGCTTTCCAGAATTCGATTCACCTGGATTAAGCAGGGCGTGAGACATGAAGCCGTATTTAGTCTTTGAAATGAAGGCTCTTCCAGAAACTTTTGGAGCTAAAGATATGGCTCCAACTGGACACACAGCTTTACAGACACCACACCCCTCACAAGCAATAGCATCAACTTCTAAATCGCTGGTTACAGCGCCAAAATTGCAGTTTTCTCTGCACAAACCACACTTCACACACTTCATGCAGTCGATAACCGCTAATTTTGAACCAATAAACTGTTGTTCTTTAATGACTTCAGGATGCAAAAGCATGTGAAGATCAGGCGCATCCACGTCACAATCTGCAACAACAGTATTTTTCGCCAGTACCGCGAAAGTGGCAGTTATCGAGGTTTTACCTGTACCGCCTTTGCCGCTTAAAATTGTCAATTGCTTCATTTTCCAACCAACCTTATAATTTCATTATAGAGCCTCTGAAACTTCTCTTCCCATTCAGGCATCTCTAAACTGAACGGTACGCCTTTGGAGTAGAGTTCAGCTATTCTCCTTTCATACGGAATTTCAAGCATAATACGAACGTTCTCCTCCCTGCAGTAATCGTACATTTTATTGTCACCTATACCTGCACGATTAACAACGACACCGAAAGGAACTGCAACTTTTCGTAAAACCTCAACAGCTATTTTTAAGTCATGCAAGCCAAAAGGAGTCGGCTCCGTGATGAGAAGGCAGAAATCGCTACCCCTTACGGTTTCCAAAAATGGGCATGAAGTCCCAGGTGGAGAATCCAGAATCACGTTTTCGCCGTATTTAATTTGGTTCTTCACGGCTTTTATGACTGGAACCGCTAGAGGCTTGCTTACTTCAAGCTCCCCATAAACAAGCGCTATACCATCGGTTACGCCAAAGTTTAATGTGCCGATTTTATGCTTTTCCCAAGTGATTGCCTTTTGGGGGCAAACCAACGCGCATCCGCCGCAGCTGTGGCAAAGCTCTGGAAAAACAAGGATATTCTGAGGGGCTACAAATATTGCGTTGTACTGGCAGAATCTGGTGCATTCCCCGCAAGCGTTACAAAGTTCTCTGTCTATCTTTGGAATCGAAGCGTAGACTGGTTCAGTTTTTTGCATTTCAGGATGCAAGAGTAGATGAGCATTGGGTTCTTCCACATCACAATCTAAAAGTTTAACGTTTCCCAATGAAAGAGCCATGTTTACGGCAACTGATGTTTTTCCAGTTCCGCCTTTACCGCTTGCAATAGAGACAATCATAAACTCAAAGTTCCCTGCTTTTCTTCTTCTATCTTTTCAAGTGCTTTACGCAAAGCATTAACCGCGAGCTCTGCACAATGACTCTCAGGCAATCCGTCTAACTCCCTTAAAACGTCTTCCTTGGTGATTTTCTGGGCTTGCTGGCTTGTCTTGCCTACTGCCAAACTTGTTAATGCTGAGCCTGAAGTGGCTGTTCCAGCACAGCCAATGTATTCAAATTTTGCGTCCTTGATTAATCCGTTTTCAAATTTCAAATAAAGAGTAATTTTGTCTCCACATGGGAGACCAGTATAGGTAGCGACTGCATCTGGATTTTCAATTGAGCCAACATTGGTCTTATTTAAGTAATATCTGATGGCTTTTTCTGAGTAGCCAGCTTTTAACAGCATTTCTTCAATCATCGGCTTCCTTGGCATTAGCATACGCTCGGAATTATAGCTCTTAATTTAATGATGATGTATATGCTCATGATGTTCAGCTTGATGGTGTGCATGTTCGCAGCCTTCTGTAAGCTCCTGCAGTGCATCATTCTTGTACGCTGAAATTACCTCTTTGACTGTATCTGCGTTTGCTTTCAGCACTGCAACACCTGCACTTTGGAAAGAATCCAACCCTCTGGGGCCCATGCCGTAGACTATGATGGCGTTTGGTTTGTATTGTAGGATGTTATCGTGCGAAAAGCCCATGCCGCCTGCGTGTTCACCTACGTTTGGAACTGTCTTAACATTTGAAATTTCTCCGTTATCGTCTAGTTCAACGATGGTGTAGTAAGGTGCTCTTCCGAAATGTTCTGCTAATGGCGCATTTAAGCCATCTTGGTTTTCTGTTGGAACTATTATTTTGTCTGTCAATTTCTCACCTCCTTCTGATTCAGGTTGGTTAAAGCTTCCAAATGCCTCTCCCTTGCCCCCTGTTTATTCCGTTGTGTTCTCTAACAGTTGGTGCGGCTATCATCTGCAGTTTGCCCTTTTTGAATTTCTCAACCACTTCTCTGACTGTTCCAGAGGCTGCTGTCACGATTTCTATACCTGCTGCTGATAATGCACCAAAGGCGTTGGGTCCGACATTTCCAGTTATAACTACTTTGACGCCCTTGTTTGCGATGGTTTGTGCTGCTTGGATTCCTGCGCCGCCTGTTGAACCTGCCGCCATATTTGGGATTGCTTCAAACTGCATCGTTTCAGAATCAACAACCATAAGGTAGAGGCATCTGCCGAAACGGGGGTCTAACTGTGCTTCTAAATTGTCTGCTGTTGCACTCACACATATTTTCATTTTCTTTTTCTCCTAATTTCCTTCTATAAAATCAACCTAAAGATTCTGCACTCTGCAGTTTTTCGATTATTTTTTGAGTCTCCTCGTCTGATGGATGACTAATGGCGCCAACGGGACAAACATCTTTATCTTCACAACCCCTGCAAAACACTATGCAGTTATATGGATTCTTCACGATAGGTCGTTTTTGCCCATCTTTCTTTTCAAGTGCATAAACGCCGAAGCCGCCTGCGGTACAATAATCAACACAGGATCCGCAACCCGTACACTTATCGTAGTCAATTGTCGGGTACCAAGGAATCTTGCTTCGAGGAACGCCCTCATACGTTTCTTCAATCAAACAAATCACCTCTCTACAGGCTCGGATGCAACGAAATGTTCAATCTTTTCGACAATTTCTCTGAATGCTTTGGTGGCAGGCGAATTTTTGTTTTCAGCTATGAAAGGTAACCCATTATCTGAATCGTTGCATACGTTAGGGTCAATTGGAATGCTTCCCAAATAAGGAACAGACAAATCGTCAGCTATTCTTTTTCCACCGCCAGTTCTGAAAATGTTTATTTCTGCCCCACACTCGGGACAAACAAATCCACTCATGTTTTCGATTATTCCAATTATGGGCACGCCTATTTGTCTAGCAAATGTTACTGCTTTTTTAACAACTGCTTCTGAAACTTCCGAAGGCATAGTTACAATAACCACCCCATCCAAGTCTGGAATCAACTGCGCAACACTCAGCGGCTCATCACCTGTCCCAGGTGGAAGGTCAACAAAGAGGTAGTCAAGATTGCCCCAAGTCACATCAGACAGGAACTGCTGGATAACCCTCATTTTCAATGGACCACGCCAAATCACTGGCGCTTCATCGTTGGGAAGCAAAAAATCCATCGAAACAACTTTTATACCCAATTTGCCAACGACCGGAAACAGCAACCCACCAGGTCCACCTTTCAAAGTCTGCCCTTTGAGGCCGAGCATTTTTGGAATACAGGGACCGTGGATATCGGCGTCAAGAATACCGACTTGGTTTTCATGTTTATTCATTGCGAACGCCATAGCGAGATTAGCGGTTACAGTGCTCTTGCCCACGCCGCCCTTGCCGCTGATTATTGCTATCTTATGCTTGATTTTGCCTAGTTTTAATTTTAGTTTTTGTTCTTGTTCGTACTGCTGCTTTTTTTGGTCATTGCAACTGCTGGATGTGTTGCATGAATCGCATTTTCCGTTGCATTCTTCAGTCGCATTGACTTGCTTGGTTGTGCTTGTCATTTTTTTCACCGTTGATTGCAGGTATCGTTTATAAGCTAAATGATATTAATACTTTTTGTTTGTAAAATATACTTAATTAGGCAAAGATTTAACCATAGATGGCAGTTACAAGGTCAACAATGTAAGCTGACCTAGCTTCTTGACCTGTTTCGCCAAGCAGAAAAAAACCTTATATTAAGTGAATCAATTATTTAGTTGGTGCTTTTATGAGTGAAATTAGTGAAATTAAATCAGAGATTAAAGAACTAAAAGAGCGGATCAACAAGCTTGAAGAGCACATAAAAGGTCATGAAAGCGGCAAACATGTGCATCATTCTCACTAACCCCAATAGCTCTCATAAACTTTTCAATCCTTTTCTGGATATCTAAACCTCTGCCCGTTCCCTAAAACAATCCGTGTCGTCTCTTTCGAAGTGCCAAAAAGAAGATATTAACATAAACATCATTTTTTTTGTCTCCAATTTACAGTGAAGGAATTTTCAGGTAGTTGAATTTTTATAGTTTTAATACTGGTCTTAGCTTTTTTATTTAGATCATGCTTTGATAACATGGTTTGATAGATAAACCTTAATAATATATCGTGTTTATAAAATAAACAGGGATTGCATTGGATACAGTGGACAAAAAAATAATTGCGCAACTTCAAGCAGACGGAAGAACAACGCTTAAAGAACTGTCAAAAATCACCGGGTTCACAAGCATGGGAACCAAAAAACGGCTTGAACGACTCATAAAAAAAGGAATCATAAAAGTTTCTGCTTTGATCAATCCAAGCGCCCTAAAACTGCATCCAGCAATAATAATGCTTGAAATGGAAAGCGCTGAGGCCATGCAGGAACTGTTAGATCGATTCGAGCAATGCCCCCGAGTAATTCAGATTTTCAAAACAGTAGGCGGTTTCAACCTGATTGCTCTTGTTGTTGCAGAAACCCAGGAAACACTGGAAAGCATATCCATGGAGAAATGCTCGCTCCGGTGCAGCAGAGGCATACGCCGTTCAGAATTCTATCCAGTAAGCGACACATACTTTTCGCCATTCCTCCAGATAAGAGAGAATCTGGCTCACAAAGAGCGGAAGGTGACGCCATGCAAGGTTGAATGTGACCCCTGCTACCGATATGAAACCCAGAAATGCGTCGGATGCCCAACCACAAGCAACTACAAAGGCTCCCTATAGACCAAACTTTAAGTGTTATCCAATGAGCACTACCCTGATTGGGAAAGTTAATGTTCAAGAAGTTGATGGTCTAGAAATCATCAGCTTAGTCGATAATTCAGTGGATTTTCTCTCAACCATAGATCGAAAAGACGTCCAATCCTTTAGGGAATGGACAAAAAAGAGGTATGGTGAAGAGTGGGCAAGAACGCATCATGAATTACCTTTTGCAGAACACGGATTCTCAGTGCTTATCCGCGTTTTATACAGTGGAAAAAGGGTTAGCATCTTATTTGATACTGGCATCAGCGCTTATGGCGTCGTTGAAAACGTTAGGCGAATGGGTTTAGAACTCAGTGAAGTCGATTACATTGCGTTGTCACATGGGCATTATGACCATTTTGGTGGTCTACTTTCAGCTCTGAAAGCAATCGGCAAACCTAATCTTCCGCTCATCCTTCATGAAGATATGTTCAAGACAAGAGGAAACGCCAAAAGCGACCGAACTATAAGGGCTTACCCACAGTTTCCAACGGAAACCCAATTGACTTCAGCGCAGATAATCAAAACAAAGCAACCTTACCTTATCGCTGACGGTACCACTCTCGTAACAGGAGAAATTCCCCGAGAAACAAGCTTTGAAAAAGGCTTTTTACAACACCGGGCACTTATTGATGGGGCATGGCAACCAGACCCTTTGATTTTGGATGATCGTGCAGTTGTCTTCAACTTAAAGGACAAAGGATTAGTGGTTATTTCAGGCTGTGCGCATGCAGGCATAATTAATACAATTGTCTATGTGAAGCGCATCTCTGGAATTAATGATGTCTATGCAGTGTTAGGTGGTTTTCATCTCGCGGGCAAAGAGAACGAAAAAATCCCGCCGACAGTAAAGGAGCTGGAACGAATTAACCCTAAACTCATAGTGCCCATGCATTGTACTGGTTGGAGAGGAATGTTTGCCATAGCAAAAGCGTTACCTGAGGCTTTTGTTTGGAACAGCGTTGGAAATCTCTATGTCCTAAAATAATGCCCTGACGTAAGTATCAATCAAATGAGTGCAGAGTTCTAAACTGAAGTCAACTCTATGCACGTCCCATACCTGAACAGATTCGGGACTTTGAATGGATGGCACATTGGGTTTTTAACTCAAATAAATGAGAGTGGACCGAGCGGGATTTGAACCCGCGGCTTCCGCGTTGCGAACGCGGCGATCATACCAGACTGATCTACCGGCCCAAGTTTTTTCTGCAAGAATACGTTTATGTACGCTTTTAGAGCTTTCGGTTTATGCTACAACAAGTAGAGGGGAGGGGGGATAGATCAAAGCAACAAATCGTCGCTATGTATAGGCAAGCAAGGTAAAGAAAAAAAGGGTCACAGAATACTACCGCAAGAAAAACTCGCTCAAGACGACCACACGTATTCAAACACTATATAAAAGGGGGCTATAGATTTTTTCAAACAAAAACAACAAATCAAAAAACATCAACCGCTAAAGCCGCTTCATACTTTATATAGTCTGTATGCGTATTTTGGGGGTTGGTAATAAACTTGACCGCCCAAAACGAACCAGAGGACCAAAACCAAACTCTACCGGCAAACTACACGCCACTGGAACTCGAAGCAGAAATCAGAGAATTCTGGAGCAAAAACAAAATCCGCCAAAAGCTAGAACAAACACAAAAAACCGCCAAAGCCAACATAGGCTATGTCGAAGGACCCCCCACTCTCAACGGCATACCCCACATCGGACACGCACGCGGAAGAATCATGAAAGACATCAGATACCGATGGAAAACCATGCAAGGCTTCTACATGCCGTTTTGGGCAGGATGGGACTGCCAAGGCTTACCTGTAGAACTGGAAGTCGAAAAAATCCTTGGCGTACGCAACAAACGCGAATCCATCGAAAAGTTCGGCATGGAACGCTTCATCGAAGAATGCAAAAAAGCCATCATGCGCTACCATGCCATGTGGCTTGAAGCCGACAGCAAACTCGGCATAGCCATTAATCAGGAGAAAGCGTACTGGACCTACAAGGACAGCTACATTGAACGGGAATGGCAAATTCTCAAAGCAGCCTGGGACCAAAACCTACTCGAAGAAGGACATTACGTTGTAGCTTACTGTCCCGGATGCCAAACCAGCCTCAGCAGCGCCGAAGTGGGTTACGAAGGCAGCTACAAAGAAGTCGAAGATCCATCGCTCTACTTCAAATTCAAAGTTGCCAACACAAAAAACGAGTTCTTCCTCGTCTGGACAACCATGCCGTTCACCATCATCACCGACACAATGCTTGCAGTGCAGCCCAACGCTGAATACGTTAAAGTCAAAGTTGGCGATGAAACCTGGATCATGGTTAGGCAACGTGTTGAACCTGTGATGGCTGAGCTGGAAATAACCCGTTATCAAATCATAGAATCTGTGCCGGGCAAGAATCTAGAGGGAACAGCCTACGATTACCCATTAAAAGACATAATTCCAAAGCAAGCGGAAAACGAAGCCAAACATCCGCTCGTGCATAAGGTCATCGGCGAAGACTTCGTGGATGTTAACACAGCGACAGGTGTGGTGCATTTGTCTCCTGGCAATGGTGAAGACGACTTCTGGGCTGCTCAGCGCCGAGGTGTGCCAATTTACGCGCCCTTTGACGATGAAGTCAATTTCACCAAGGATGCTGGAGTTTTTGCCGGTGTGTTTGCTAGGGATGCCGATATGTTGGTGGTTGAGGAATTGCGCAGTCGCAACGCGTTTGTCAAGGTTTCAAAGATTAGGCATGAGTACCCAACGTGCTGGCGAAGTCATCACAAGCTGGTTTGGCTCGCAAGAAAAGAATACTTTTTGCGAACAGACAAGATAAACGCTAAAGTGCTTGAAGCAGCCAACAATGTACAATATTTCTTTGATGAACCCAAGAACCGTTTTCTATCCTTCCTCAAAGAAGGCAAGCCATGGTGCATCAGTCGCGAACGCATCTGGGGTACACCTTTGCCCATTTGGACTTGCGAGCAATGTGGCAACAAACGTTTTATCGCAAGCAAAAAAGAACTCTTCGAGAATGCCTTGGAACCGATTCCGGCGGATTTTGAGTTGCATAAGCCTTGGGTTGACCGCATAACGCTTAAGTGTGAAAGATGCGGTGGAATAATGCGTCGAGAAGATTTTGTTTTGGATACGTGGCATAACAGTGGTGCTTCGCCGTATGCACGTTTTAGTGACGCTGAGTTTAAGGAGTTCGTGCCCACTGAGTTTTTAACTGAAGGCATTGACCAAACACGTGGTTGGGCTAATTCGCTGCTGCTTGAATACGTTATCTTGACTGGGAAGACTGCTGCACCGTATAGGGCGTTTTTGTTTCAGGGGTTGACGCAGGATGCGAAAGGCAGAAAGATGAGCAAGAGCTTGGGCAACATAATTGAGACTAATAAGTTGCTTGAGAAGTATTCTGCAGATTTGTGTCGTTTCTACATGATGCGCAAGTGTTCACCGGTAGATTTTATGAGTTTTGATTTGCAGGAGCTTACTAAACGATCTTATCAGGTGTTGTCAACGCTTTATCATTTGAGCAGGTTTTTCATGCAGAACGCTACTTTCGACGAGTTTTCGCCTGCGAAGTATTCTTTGCAGTGGGCTTTGAGCACAGATAAGCTTGAAGCTGCTGATTTATGGCTGCTTTCTAAGCTGCAGGGTAAGATTGAAGATTACACTCAAAAGCTGGAACGCTGCGAATTTAACTGTGCAGTGGCAGTTTTAGAAGATTTAGTCATAGAAACACTCAGCCGGCTATATGTGCCCATGATTCGCAAAGAACTTTGGACTGATGACCCGCAAACTTTTGAGCGTCGCCAAACCATCTATGCGCTGCTACATCATGCGTTGAAGACTGTGACGTTACTGTTTAATCCTGTTACGCCCTATCTTAGTGAAGCATTGTATCAGAAAGTGTATCGGCAGCTTGAATCCAATCTGCCAGAAACGGTAAATTTGGCATATTGGCCTGTAGTTGACGAAAAAGTCCGCAACAAGAAGCTTGAGGAAGACTTCGATTTGCTGCTTAGAGCGGTATCTGTTTCTTTTGCAGCTCGACAAGTTGGTAAACTCAAGCGCAGATGGCCGTTAAGTAAAGCCATTGTGGTTGCACCGCAGAAGACTTTGGATGCTCTCAAGAACCTTGAGGGTTTGCTGCTGGAGTTAACTAACGTTAAGTCAGTGGATTATTTTGTGCAAACACCTGAATATGTTGACGGAGAAAATTGGGTAAGCAGCCAAGAGGATGATGTGGTTGTTTTTGTGAGTGGGCAACGTGATGATAGATTGCTGGGTGAAGGAATTATGCGGGATTTGGCGAGGCGTGTGCAAGCATTACGTAAAGAGCTGGGGTTCATGCCCACAGACGTGTTAGATTCTGCGCATATCGCCGAGTTGGATGTGGAAAGCATGGGGCTTTTAGAGCCTTACCTTGAAGAGATGGCTGGTTTGATTCGTACTCGAAAAGTGTATTTACACCAGAGTCGCAGAGATGTGGATGCGGATTGGCATGAATCTGAGTTGGACGGCAAAAAAATCTACATAAACATTCATTGAGGCTATAGTTTGACGCAAACAGCCAACAATAATAATCACTTCAAGTGTCCGTATTGCGCTTGTATATTTTTTAGCCAAGCGGACCTGCAGATGCACCTAAACCGCTTCGGCACTTCAAAGGTTGACCATGAGTTTCAATATAAGAAAACGCATGGTAGACTTGAACATGGGTATGGCGAGGAATAGTTAGTTCTGATTTGATTAGAGAAACTTATCCTCCTTTACAGCAGTTTAAGCCTCTCTTGGAGGGTGGGTTTTGCTGGCATTGTTATGTAAATGTCTTTTGTCTTTTATGTGGGTGTGGCGGTTTTATGGTTGCCACATGGTGGTTTGTTGGGGCGTTTGCTTTTTGGGTTCGGGCGTTTTCCCTTTACTTGTTATGGTGTGGCACAAGAGAACCACACCACATGCCCAACATGGCTCTATGCTGAAGCCTTGATGGTGTGGATGTGGCGGCATGTTGAGGCTCTCAATTTTTCCAAAGCCATCAGAATTTTAGGTCTAATCCATCTCATAAGCAGATGACTACCATCTGAAAATTTTTTAGTTTACTGGTATACTCGGTAGAATAGAGTTTTCTTATTTATGGGAAAGGTTATTTTTGACGCTCGGCTTCCTCAACAATGTGCTTAACTTTTTTCTCAAGTTCCCTTTCATAGACGTGTTCGGGAATGGGCGGTGAAAGCACTTTTTTGTGATGCAAGTCGCTGGGTTGGACGATGCGGCGTTCACCAGTTTTTACTGTTACTCTTTCGCCTTCCATGTAGTCGTCAAAGTCCTCCAAGGCTTCCACTATCCAATACCCTTCGCTTTCAGTCATAACCTTGACTTTATGCAAACCCTTATAGAATAACACCTTATCGCTCATAAAAATCAACAAATATTCTATATTTTTAAGGTAAATAAACAACTCGCCGAGCAAAAACAACTCATAGTTCGTATGTGACGCCTTTTTCTACAAGCGAAACTACACCGCCTGAATCACCCATGAACTTCTTGAAAAGAACAGCATTGTCGGTGTGGATGGGAAAAATCCTCTTTGTACCCATTCTTCTAAGTGCTGCTTTTAGCTGCAAAGGCATCATGTGACCTGATACGTGCACGTGATATTGAGGCAAACCATAATGGCTAAGCCAATTAACCAGACGTTCATAGTCAAGTTCCATCTCCTCATTAAACGGCTCGGACGCCGACAGCACATAACAGCTCCCAGAAGCGGGTTGAATCGAGACCAACTCCTCTAAATCGTAAAAAGATACAGCCAAAATCATTCTACACTGCTGCTTCGAAACCTCGAAAACATCAAAAATCTTGTTGCCGCCATCAAACCGCTCAATAAGCTGGGTTTCCCACCGCTCATAACGCTTCTTCGACTTTCGAAAAATCAACAAGCCCTCATCATCCAGTGCAGGGACGGAAAGATGCTTGTCGTGACTTAATGCGTCTATGAGCAACGCTTGCTTTAGTGAAACAGCTAAGCATCGATTGTTTTTCTTGGCGATTTTATAAAATGTATTGAGACGATCAACATCAGAATAGCCAAACTCAGCCAACATGATGCCTTCAACTTGCGAGGTAATTTTGTCAAGTTTCGCCTCTACTTCAACTTCGTTAGATACAGTTGCCCCCGTCATGTTGGTAGCTTCAGTTATTACTGCAATAGGCTCTGTTTCTCGAGCTTTTTCCACGAAATCCCAAGACATCTCAGGTTTAGCCCCGTGATCTCGGAAATCACCTGTGTAAACAACAGTGCCATTAGATGTGTGGACCAAAAATCCATAAGCGCCTGGAACAGAGTGGTCAACATGGAAGGGTTCAATCACTATGTCGTCAACCTTTATTCGGTCACCCGTACGAAAAGAATGAAAGTTTATGTCTGAAACGTTGAACTCAAGATCAGCCCTTCTTATGCCACTAAGCGTACGCAAAATCGTTTGGGTGGTTTCGCCGCAGTAAACAGGGATTTCCCGTTTAATGAATGACAAATAAGCCGAATGGTCCAGGTGCCCATGCGAAAGAAACACTGCGCTTACATCGGGTGAGGTTTGTTCAAATTTATAGACGCCTTCAATCTTGGGTAAAATTCCGAGCTCTTGGAGGCTTCGCTCATTTTTAGGTGCTAAAAATGGGGGCGAGTAAAACTGTTTTTTAGCTGTAAAAGACATGCCGAAATCGAGAAAAATTTTGGTGCTCTCATCTTGGAGCAGGATTTTGTTTCCTCCTATTTCGTTAACTCCTCCATAGAAGGTTACTTTTGTTTTATTTGCTACCATAACGATTCACTTTGGTAATGCTGCTTTTTTGCATGTATCGGAAATTGCCTTGATAATCGCTGGCATCGTAAAAATGCTAAACACTCGCGTATACTTTGGCATGCCCGCTAACTTCACATCTTCCAAGTTTCCGCCTCCATTTAGGTACCCTTCTATGAAAGCTTTGGCGATTGCTTCGGCTTTACCGTTGCTCTCAAACGGTTGCAGATAATGACCAGAGTAATAGAGAAAGACTGCTATATCCCATGCTTTGTCGCCGTTTCGAGATGCCTGCTCAAAATCGATAAGGTATATGGTTCCATCCTCTTTGATAAGGACGTTATCGGGTTTAGTGTCCCCTAATGAGATGTTGCGTGAATGTACTTTGGCAAGGATTTCTCCAGTGTTCCTTATTTTTGCAAGTTCTTTTCTATATATGTCTTCATTGGTTGATGTAGCAATGCGTTTGATGGCTTGGCTGAGGTTCTCGCCATCTATGTATTCCATGAAAATTAACCGCTCAGCATTGCTTACATGTAAAATCCTGGGTACCTTGAATCCTTCACTTAACAAATATTCGCTAATTGCGCATTCCTTTGCAAGTCGTGGTTGACCTGTTACAGCAAACGAGCGTGCACCAAAAGACCAAAGGGTGAGTGGAAACCATTTAAACCCTGACCAATCCTTAAACCGTTTAGCCAAAACCTTCGTTTCACCCTCCTCATTGCATGCTCGGATAAGATAGACATCATTAAGCATGCCACCGACAGGTTCAACGGCAATGTCTACGTTTCGACCATTCATAAGCAAGTTACGTGCAAAAGCTCTAACATCAATTTTATCAGCTAAAGAGACCCACCCGGCAGAAGTGGGGAAAAAAACGTATTTCTGAGGATCAACAAATCTGCAAATCGGTGATGGCTGAAGCCAATTAATTTTCTGTGTTCTCAAAAAAACTTCAATATTCTGAGATACGATGTTCATTAACTGAGGCATAACTCCAAAAAGCGAGGAAAACACAGTTCGTGGTGCATTTTTTGCTAAATTTAAAAGTCTAATACGTACATCCTGACAACTCATTATGAACTTTTTGGAAATTGTTACAGTCTGTTCTGAGAAAGTAATTTTTCCTTCTGCCGAGAGTTGGTTTAAGGCTTCAATATAACTGC
Organism: Candidatus Bathyarchaeota archaeon; assembly: GCA_026014665.1. Lineage (GTDB taxonomy): Archaea > Thermoproteota > Bathyarchaeia > Bathyarchaeales > Bathycorpusculaceae > Bathycorpusculum. Next base: position 42,888 of record JAOZHX010000022.1, on the reverse strand, counting down.
TGAGCGCTTTGGCTTCATTCTGTATTAGACAACTTGATAAATTAGTCAAGTCGTAAGCTAATAGTGGAAAAGCTCGTATACGGTTAGAAAATACTTCGTAGAGAAAGTACTGAGGTTTAATCTGAATGTGGTGCGCAAGCTCAGGAAAACTTAACACTAAATTTTCCAGCAGCTCCGAAATCAAACGCTTCTTTAACGCTACCTCTTTGTCTTGCAAGTAGTTGTTTCCGCAAAAAGCTAAGTATGGAAAGATTAGTTTGCCTGCAAAAGCCTCCCCTAAAAAGCCGCGTTCGATATCTCGTTCAAAAATCCATCTGTCCACTATAAAAACAAACAGTCTTTTTTCATTAAATGTCCGTAGATAACTCATCATTCTAGGCTTAAAATCGGCGGCAATGCACATTACCTCGTATATTTTTCCGTTTGAGGATTTCCCAGGATAATTGTCCATCAGCGCTACGGCGGTTACTTTAGATTGACCTACAACATGGTTACAGAACCCTAGTATATGGCTGCTTAGGTCTTTGTCGATGCCGTTGTTTGCTTGTGCCAATTCTCCACCAGCCACTTAAGGTATAGTATAGATACTAAGGGAGGTATTTAAAACAGGGTTTACCTTGTTGTCGGGCATGCCCTGATTGATGCCCAACTGCTTAAGTCAGGTTCAGAAAATATCAAAGCCAAATGAAACGTGCGTTTATCGGAGCCATTAAGCAGTGATGGTGCTTCTGCTTTTAGTGGTTATCAAGCCTACTGAAGCGTCGTTTTGGATTCCTGTGCTTAATGTTGAATTTGTGGTGATCTTTCTGCAGATTAAGTTAAGGGATTCCTCGGTGAAGTTCAGCATGCTTTGACCCTTACTAGTTAGCTTATATACTTTTCTGGGGCGTTCGTAATTCATGTTCCATTCACTGTCAACATAGCCCTTATTCTCAAGTGTACTAAGTAGCGGATAGATTGTGCTAGGACCGAAGTATACCCCGAAGTTTTTGCGGATCTTTGTGATTATCTCGTAGCCATGCATGGGTTCGGTGCTTAGGAATTGCAGGATAATCAGGTCTAGGAGACCTTTCATTAGTTTTGTTGAAACTTCTTTTGAGTTTGCGTTTTTCAACATTTCTGTTTTTTCTCCTTTTGTTTTTTTGTTGAACAGTTTTTCTGTTAGACACGTATACAATATGTCCTTGTTCGGACATATCTTGAGAATTTAGTAACAATAGACATCCATATAAACCCTCACACATACCTCAAGCATACCAAAACATACCTAGAATAATCCAATCGGGAAACTTCAACATAACTTAAATAAATCTAAACATCAAACCATAAACAAGCAAGACCAAAAAGGAAGCAAGCCATGTCTGAAACCTACGAAAAAGAAATTGTACAACACATAATCAGAAACCTGCTGGACATCCAGTTACTCCGTATTATCCAAGCGCAGCCCACATGGGGCTACCAGATAAAAAAACAGGTTGAATTAGATTTTAACGTGAAACTGAGGCATGGAGCGCTCTATCCCGCACTCAACAATTTAGCAGTTAAGGGATTTGTCGAGAGCAAAAGACAGCGCAAAGATGGGCGTGCGAGAAAAGTGTACTCCATTACAGAAAGCGGTAAAATCTACTTGGAAACATATTTCAATGTACTTCAAGGTCGGTTGGGCAGAATAAAAACAAAATCAGAATAATTTTTTGTTTTAATACCGCCCTCCCTTTTTAGCGCTTGCTACGCGATTTTTCAGGCACAAAAAGCTTTTATTCCCAATTTATCTGACCTCTTTTAGAGGAATTTAAATGACTCTTGAATCAAGCAAGAACTTAGGCGGCATAGGTGGAATTCTCCTAATAATCGGAACCTTGGCTTTTCTGGTACAATCTTACTCCGTAGTTGTGAACTTTGTGGGCATAATACTTGTGCTCATTGCTCTTCATGGGTTGGGTGATTTTTATCGGGAACGTAGCGTATTCAATAATGGTCTAGCATCCTTTATTATGATAGTGATCGGTGTCGGCGCAGCAATCGGATATATGGTTTATCTGTTTTTATACACGAATTTCTTCACAGGCATCGTATCCGTAATTTATCCAGGTTTTAACGGTGACTGGGCAGCGATTCCCGGCATGACTCCTAACACCAATTTTAATCCTGCTGATTTAGCGCCTTATTTCGGAACGATACTCACTATTATTGCGGTTGTTTGGGTGTTTGCTATCATTGCGTCTGTTTTCTTTTGGCGGTCGATGAAACGTTTGTCTTCTAGCTCAGGGGTACATCTCTTCTCCACCGCAGGGATATTAATGCTTATAGGCGCACTCTTAGCGGTGGTCGTTATAGGGTTAGTGCTTATGTGGATAGCTGCGCTGTTGATGACTGTGGCGTTTTTCCAAATCAAGCGACCCATTGAGCAGCCTGTTTCTGGAGCGGGTCCCCCTCCTCCTATTCCTGTTTAAGGGTCGATTTTTCCATTTTTTTTCTTTGTTTTCAACAGGAAATTGATGTGTACCGCTTTAACCAGCGGGCTTGGCTCAAAATCTGGTGAGGGCAGCTGAAAGGTTTTATTTTTTAGCTTTCCTATAAGATGGTGAGTTGGCTGGATTGCAATTGGGTTGTATGTTGGATAAGCGTAGGATTCTTCGGTTGCCTAACCAATTTTATCCTCTCTTAGTCATCTTAATCGGTGCTGCCCTTGTTTTGGCTGCGTTAGGTCCGTTTCAAACGCTCGACACAGATTTGGAATTCGCCACCACTCAGGGTGTACTACGTTGGGGTTATCCATACTATAATGCGTGGGGCAACCTTTTCAACGAGCCGCCCCTGGGGTTTTATACTGCAGCCGTATTCTTGTATGTCGTTGGTGTAACCATCCAGAACGGTGTTGCCCTCATATCGGCGTTTGGGTTAGCTTGCATCGTCATGGTGTACTTGGTCGGTAAGGAGTTATATAGCAAATCAACTGGTGTTTTTGCTGCGGCTTTTTTTGCTTTGGCTCCTTGGCAGCTCATCTTGTCCCGCAGTTTTCTCATCGATACGCAATGTTTGTTTTTAAGTTTAATTTTCTTGTACTTTGGAATACTGGCGATTCGCAGGGATTCAGTGAAGCTTGCGGGTGTTTCAGGCATATTCTTTGCCTTAGCGCTCCTAACCAAATTGTTTGCTGTTTTCATGTTAGTTCCGCTGTTGCTCCTCTACCTCTACCAGCGCCCCAAAAACCTAAAACGTATCCTCGCTCAGGTGGGCGCTTTTAGTTTACCAGCGGTTGGCTCGACGTTGCTGTGGTACCAAGTCATCAACGGAAAAGAACTGCTCTATTTGGTGCAGCACAACGATTTTATGGACCTGAATTTTCCAGAAGTCGTTGCTTCGCCCACTTTTATTCCTAACTTTTTAGTATATTATGGGTTGGGGTTGTTTTTTGTTGCTGCTGCTTTGTTCGCGGTTGCCGTTGGGATGGTTTTTTGGAAACGGTTCTCTAAGCGGTGGCTGGTTGCGGATTTGGTTTGCTTGGTCACGGTTTTGGTTGTTTTAGGTTTAGTAACCTATTTGGCGGTGACTTTGAACCTGAAAGCGCCCTACACAAGCGCCATCAAATACGCCTACCAATCCTTGCCCTTCTTCGGCTTCTTAGCTGGTTCTTTGGCAACAAAGAGCGGGGTTCTCATAAAGGCAGCAAAACAAGCATCTAAAACCAAAGAAGTGGTCCTTTTAACTGTGGGTTTAGCAGGGGTTGCGTTGGTTATGGCTTCGCTGATTGCTAACATGGATACTGCACGTGACCTTGCAAGCGCCTCATTTCTGATTTTTCGTGTCCAACCAGACGTTGACATAGGTTATTCTTTTCATGTAGACAACCCAACCAGCCCAAGCAGCCCCCTGATGGTTCTGCAGTTGATTGGCTTTGTGCTTGTTTTATCAGGGCTCCTTTACGCAAGCAGAAATTCATGGAAGGCCAATACTTCGACGTGTGAGGATATTAAGTTTTCGTAGATGTGTTGATGGCGATTAAAAATCTGCTGTTTCTAGAAGATTTTTTCTTCAATTGTTAACGGTGAAGTTCCTCTAAATTTCATGATGAGTTGATTGAATAGCAAGAGCAAGTTTTCTTTATTTTGCCCGTAGTCAAAAATCGTTGTTGGCAACTTCGATTCAGATTGGGCTTGAACTCTACTTTCATTTCCAACAGCTACTATCGTAATTCTAATAAATTCTCCCCATGAACGGAAACTGGCTTTATTTTCGCCATAGAGTGTAATCCTGAGAGGTTGCTCTTCAATCGTCTGGCCAGTAACTGTAATTCTTGATGCCCACATCATTGATACAAGAGCGTTTGAAACTTCGCTTGGGGAAGCAGCAAGTGTTGTTTCAGCAAAAGCTTTTTTGCCCATTTTACACCAAACAGTAGTAAGATCGACTGATTATATATTCCTTTAAAATCAAAACTTGGTTTATATCCCAAAGAACAATGCGAGCGGTTTTTCCTCATACCCAAACAAAGAAAAGAGCACTCAGCGACAAGATTGCTTGTGGTATTCGATCAGAAACCGGATGCGGCAACTATTGAGTCGTCTATATTATAAAGCAAAATATGAAAATAATTCTACTTTATGGCACATGACAAAAAAGTATGAGTAATTTAAACAGCCCAGTTGGTAACGTAGCGCTCTTTTCAGATTCTGAACTGGTTTAAGTCAAAGGTTTTTGCGTATTCGCTAGAGCTATTGAGTGTAGAAAGAAAAACGTGGTACAGGTAGAGAAGGGTTTACGTTGATTTGATGCTTTTAGTTATCGCTGTGGATGCCCATTGGAGGTTTACCCGTCGATTTGTTACAAAGTTCATCCTAAAGCTAATGAACGAGTAACGTTCTAGTCAAAGCAAAAGAGAGGCAAAGGTTGAAACTTGATTGGGGAGGCTACGATTGACTGAAAAAAGCATTATAATTATTGGTGCTGGTTTGGCTGGGTTATCCACTGGTTGCTTTGCCCAGATGAATGGTTACAGAACTAAAATTTTTGAAAGACAGGATAAACCAGGCGGCGTCTGTGTGTCGTGGAAACGCAAAGGCTATACTTTTGATTACGCAGTTCATAACCTCTTCGGAGTTGCCCCTAACTCGGTTAACAACAGTTTATGGCAGGAGCTTGGCGCCTTAGAAGGCTTGGAAACGTATAGCTTTAAAGAGTTTGTCCAGGTAGAAGACGCAGAGGGCAAAGTCTTCACTGTTCACACTGACCTGAATGAACTCAAAAGGCACATGGAAGAGTTAGCGCCAAACGACCGTAAATTAATCGATGAATTTGCCCAAGCTGTTTCACAGTTCAGCGGATACGACCTGTTTGCTGCGCTCTCAGGCGGGTTTGGAGCAAAACTGAAGATGCTGCCCCTGATGGGTTCTCTGATGAAGTACAGCAAATTAACCATAAAAGAGTTTGCTGAACAGTTCACTGACCCATTCATGCGAAAGGCGTTTAGCACCATACAATATGACCTTGCGGATGTTCCAGTGTTGATTCCCATAATTTTCTTGTCTACGTTAAATAGGGGTGATGGAGGTTGGCCAATCGGTGGTTCTATGGCGCTTTCTAGGAACATCGAGAAACGGTACTTGTCATTAGGTGGTGAAATAGCTTACAATTCCATGGTTACTAAGGTGCTCGTGGAAAATAACAGGGCGGTTGGCATTCAAGTCGAAGATGGTTCTAAGTATTATGCGGACACAGTGGTTTCTGCTGCTGACGGCTACTCCACTATCTTCAGTATGCTTGAAGGCAAATACACCAACGACCTTATCCGCACCTACTACATCAATTATCCAAAAAACCAGCCCTTTGGTCTTGAAGTATGGTTTGGCGTTGCCCGTAACCTCAGTAAGGAACCACATGCGTTGGTTCTCTTCTTAAAAGAGCCTATTATGGTGGAGGGTAAACAGCATGATAGGCTTTCCGTTGAAATATTTAATTTCGACCCCACGTTTGCGCCGCCCAATAAGACCGTGATTAAAGTGGTTATGGAATCTAACTATGATTACTGGAAGCAACTCTCCGAGCAGCCGGAAAAATACAAAACTGAAAAAAAGAGGTTTGCTGACCAAATCGCCCAGTGCCTTGAAACAAGGTTTCCAGGGCTGCAGAGCCAAATTGAAGCCCAAGACGTGGTTACGCCTGTTTCGGTTGAGCATTGGACTGGCTCATACCGCGGCTGTCAAGCATGGGGTGTACCCAAGAGGTACGCTAAGCAGATGGCAAAAAACGGAGTCAGTAAAACTCTTCCTGGTCTATCGAGCTTTTACATGGTTGGTCAATGGGCAGCGGGAAACATTGGCTTAAACACCGTGTGTTTGCTTGGGCGCAACCTCGTAAGGGAACTTTGCGAAAGCGACAAAAGAAAATTTAAGTCAACGAAGGTTTAAACGCCATGCAAAAAACAGTTGTGATATATTGTTCCATTTCAGGGTTTACAAGAAAATACGCACGGTGGATTGCTGAGGAATTAAACGCTGACATCTACGACACAGAACAATTTGACCCCTCAATGTTTGCTAACTATGATTTGGTTATTTTCGGCGGCAGCCTCCATGCAGTAGGCATCAACGGCATTAGTCTAATCAAGAACAACCTGACCCGCCTTGCTAACAAGAAAGTCATAGTTTTTGCAGTGGGCGCTTCTCCACCAAGAGAAAACGTGCTTGACGAGGTTTTAAACAAGAACTTCACGGAGCAACAGCGCAAGGAGATACGGTTCTTCTATCTCCGAGGAGGATTCAACTATGACAAACTAGACTTACCAAATAAACTCTTAATGTCATTAATGAGGGTAAGGCTCACGTTGAAGAGAAAAAAGAATCGCACGGCGGACGAGGTGGGAATGCTTGCAGCTTTCTCTAATCCAGTGGATTTTACTAGAAAAGAAAATATCAACGAAATCCTCGAATACGCAAGAGAATAACATAAATTCTATTCAATTAAATCCTTTTATTGCCCTTCAAAATCGGGAGGGGCCCAGCCATCTATGCAAACAGTTTCTGACATTGTGATTATTGTTGTATTTAAGTTGATATTTGTTAATGTCGTTGTATGAATAGTCACAATAGTCACAACTGTTTTCATAGGCATGTAATGGGCTGAAAAGCTGAAAAGCGGCGCATTAGTGTATTTTTTTTATTCAGGTCGATTGCTGGGTCGATAATATTCATATCTAAGGCGACTGTTTTTATCTGCGGGGGATGATGTCGCCGTCCCAGTCTGATCGGGAAAGATGAAGAAATAAACTTTGACAGACCCCAAAAGTAGCCACGTATATAAGAAGGCTCACCTAAAATTTAGTTTGTCAAAAACCAGAAAAAGCCAGTAACGGTTTTCCATCATCAATGAAAAAACAAAGGACACACTCAACATGAACGTCGAATATGAAAAAGAATCCTTAAAGCTTCCAACGCGGATAAACAGACTATTCGAGTTAGCTAACAATTTATGGTGGAGTTGGCATGAAGAAGGACGCCAAGTCTTCCGGTCCCTCGACTATCCACTTTGGCGAACAAGCGGGCACAATCCAGTCAAAGAATTGCGAACAATAAGCCAAGAAAAACTCGAGGTAGCCGCAAGAGACCCAGCGTTCCTTGAACTCTACGACTCCGTCATGCAAAAATTCGACGACGAAATGACTAAGAGTCACGAATGGTGCGGCCAAACCAACCCAGACAAACCCTCGGGGCAAATCGCCTATTTCTCAGCAGAATACGCCATCCACCACTCGTTACCCATCTATGCAGGTGGACTAGGCGTTTTAGCCGGCGACATATGCAAAGAATGCTCTGACCGGGGATTGCCACTGGTAGCAGTCGGCTTCATGTATCCCCAAGGATATTTTCGCCAACGCATCTCCGCTGAAGGCGAACAACAAGAAGACTATCAACAACTAGATTTCAACGACGCCCCCATTACACCCTGCGCTTGGCCCTTTGGGTGCGGTCCCCTCATACCTATCGAACTCGGCGACCGCCTTCTTTATGTAAGAGTCTGGCAAGTTCACGTTGGGCGAGTCAACCTATACTTACTAGATACCAACGTTGAGGAAAATCATCCTTCTGACCGGGCACTTTCGGCTAGGCTCTACACCGCCGATCAAGAAGAACGACTAAGGCAATTAATCGTTCTAGGTGTAGGAGGAGCACGTACACTGCGCGAACTGCACATTGAACCAATCGTGTGGCATGCAAACGAAGACCACACAGCATTCATGATGCTTGAACGGTTGCGGTTGGAACGACTCAAAGGTTCATCTATGGAGACAGCCATCGAAAACGTGCGTCAATGCACCGTTTTTACAACTCACACCCCTGTCCCTGCAGGACACCATGTGTTCCACCTCCAATTGCTGGATCGGTATGCACGCAACCTCTGGGAACCTTTAGGTATAAGCAGAGAAGAATTCGTTAAACTCGGGCAATTCCCCGGTTTGGAACCTGATAGGTTTAATTTAACCGCCTTTGCTTTTCGGCTCTCCAGCCATTCCAACGCTGTATCAAAATTGCATGGCGAAGTCACTAAACGCATGTGGCACGTGCTTTGGTCCAGCAAAAACCCTCAAGAAATCCCAATCCTATCCATCACCAACGGCGTTCACTTACCCAGTTGGCAAGCCCCTGAAATAAGGGAGCTCTGCGAAAAATACATCAGCCCTGAACTACTCCAAAAGCAAGACAACGCTGAATATTGGAGTTGCATGGATGCCATACCAAACGAAGCCTTATGGCTAACACGAAAGAAATTAAAAGAACGGCTTATGATGACCATACAGGACCGTGCACAACGGCGTTGGACACAAGGAACAGTTGCAACCCAACAATTAACCGCCATGGGCACACTCCTAGACCCATATGCACTTACAATCGGCTATGCCCGCCGATTCACTGAATACAAACGACCATACCTGCTTTTAACAGACATCGAACGACTAAAACGCATAATAACCGATCAAGAAAGACCTATCCAAATAATCTTCGCTGGCAAATCTCACCCAGCGGACTACCAATCAAAGCAACTCCTCAAACGAGTTTATCAAACAGCACTTGACCGAGGATTCCAGGGACGCATCGCCTTCATCGAAGACTACGACCTAAACTTAGCCCGAGACCTCGTCCGAGGCGTCGACGTCTGGCTCAACACACCAAAACGCCTTCAAGAAGCCTCAGGAACCAGTGGCATGAAAGCCTCCATGAACGGCGTAATCAACCTTAGCGTCCTCGACGGGTGGTGGGCAGAAGGATTCAACGGCAAAAACGGCTGGGCAATCGGCGATTTCCAAGTTTCCCGTGAAGAAGAAGATAGAACGGACGCTGAATCACTCTATAGTCTACTTGAAAAACAAATCGCGCCCCTCTATTACAAACGAGACCGCATCGGTGTCCCGCATGAATGGATAAAAATCGTTAAGGAAGCCATAAAAACAATCACGCCTGCATTTAGCGCCTGCATGATGATGAAAGAATACACACAACAAATGTACCTTCCTGCTGCAAAACAGCAGCCTAACAACCAAAATGGAGGAAAATAATTTGGAAACAAAAAAAGAATTAGCTCAAACTTTTTTTGACCAAGCAGACGTCTTTATGATAATCATTACAAGTCAAGAGGTAGTTGCAGACATAAACAAAAAAGCCCTTGAACTCCTCGGTTACCGAAAAGAAGAGGTTGTGGGGAAAAATTGGTTGGATAATTTTGTACCCAACCAAGAAAGAGAAAATATCAAACGCCTCTTCCAAGATGTGCTCAAAAGCACCTTAAGGCATGCGCATTATGAGCACTCAGTTGTGACAAAGCAGGGAGACGAACGGATACTTAGCTTCCACAATATCCTAGTCAGCGATGAATCGGGCAAAACCATCGGCATACTAAGTTCAGGGGTAGACGTAACTGAGCGAAGAAAAAAAGAAAAAACCCTAAAGGAAACCGAAAACCGCCTGCAAGTTACACTCGACTACATGCTTGAAGGCTGCCAAATCATCGATTACGACTGGCGATACGCCTACATCAACACAGCCGCAGCCAAACAGGGACGCAAAACCAAAAAAGAGCTTTTAGGCTACACCATGATGCAAGTTTACCCTGGCATAGAAAAAACCGAACTATTCAGTTACCTACAAAGTGCCATGGTCAACCGTGTTTCCCATCAAATAGACAACGAATTCACTTTCCCAGACGGCTCCAAAGGCTGGTTTGAACTCCGAATTGAACCCGTTCCAGAAGGCATCCTCATTCTATCGATGGATGTTACTAAAAATAAGGAAATCCAAGCTGAACTCAGCAGGTACAGAAACCGGCTGGAAGAAGTCGTTGCAGAACGCACTGCCGAGTGCGCCAAAATCAACGAACGGTTAACGCAGGAAATTCAAGAACATCAGAAAACTGAGGAAGGCCTACGACTTCGAGCGACAATCTTAGACAATGCTATGAACGCCATATTCCTCGTTAACACTAAAGGCGATTTTGCTTACGCCAACGAAGCCGCCACCAAGGCTTACGGCTACAGTTTGGATGAATTTTTAAACATGAACCTATCTATGCTGCTGCAACCACAGGATGCTTCTTCGCTAAACGTACTGTTAAGCCGCATAACTGAGAAAGGACAGACAACCCTTGAAATGGTGCACCTACGCAAAGACGGCGCTCAAATGCCAGTGAAACTCTACTCCAACCTTGCAAAAACAAAGCATGGGCAATTCATAGTTTTTGTTATACAAAGGCTATATCACAGATGAGTAGCTGACCGAAGAGAATTTGCTGCCTAAATGCGCTTCAAACGTAGTCGAAAAGAAATGTGCGGTTTGCAGTACAATTTTCAATTGGATTATCCCTAAGAAGGGTCCAGTCACTGATTTGGAGCGTTATGAGCTTTATTATTTGTGTTGCTGGTTTTTGTCGGTAGAATCAGTATCTTTATATGAGCATTCTTTCATATGAAGTGATGCTCATACGAGAAATGTGATTTGTGACTAAATGGAAGAACTGCAATGAAAAAAAGACCAACCAAACTCTGCCACCGATTCTTCATCAACCTCGCAAACCCAACCCGCCTAGCCGCCATCGAACAACTAATGGATAAACCCATGAGTGTAAACGAACTTGCTGCCGTGTTAGGGCAAGAACAAAGCATGGTATCACACAACCTCAAACCGCTACTTCAATGCAACCTCATCACCATCCAACGGCAAGGTAAAAAACACATCTATGCCGTCAACCAAGAAACCCTTAACCCCATCTTTGCCACCATACAAACCCACGCCCAGAAATATTGCCCAGCAGGCGGGAAATGCCTAAAAGGAGAATAAAACGTTGAAGCGAAAAATCGTGAACATAGACGAAAGCCTATGCAATGGATGCGGAAGCTGCATACCTAAATGCGTCGAGGGCGCACTTCAAATCGTAAATGAGAAAGCAAGGATAATCAAAGACACCTACTGCGATGGGCTTGGCGCATGTTTGGGGCAGTGTCCTCAAGGAGCCATCACCATAACCGAACGGGAAGCAGAACCCTTCAACGAAGCTGAAGTTCATGAGCACCTAAAAAAGAAGGCAAGCACAAAACAAGCCGCGTCTAATGGGGCAGAGAAGCCGCAGTGGCCAGTTAAATTAAACCTGGTTCCGGTGAAAGCGCCATTCTTTGAAAACGCTGACCTCTTGCTTGTAGCAGATTGCGCTCCAGTTGTCCTTAAAAGATTCCATGAAGCTTTCATGCCTGGCAAACGTGTCGTTATCGGCTGCCCAAAGTTCGATGATGCACGAGCGTATGCTCAAAAACTCACCGAAATCATAAACCAAAACAAAATTTCCAGCATCAGCGTACTTCATATGGAAGTACCTTGTTGCACGGGGTTGAAATGGGCAGTTAACAAAGCACTTGAAGCTTCAGGTAAACGCATACCAGTCAAAGAGTTTGAATTAAAGGTAGGAGGTGAAGTAATTGAGCTCTAGAGACGAAAAAACATTAGTAAAAAACCCTGAAACTTGCCCTGGACTACGAGATTTTTTGCAGCCTAAACCATCCTACATTAAATGTCATGTATGCGGGGCTGACCTCGAAATCTGGAGCGATGAGGACAAAACCACATGCACTGAATGTGGTGCGGAATGGAAACGCCCTGACAGCAACGCTGCATGCTTAGAATACTGTCAATATGCGGATCAATGCCGAGGCATAATTCAATCAAGAAAAAAATAGACCCCCAAATTTTTTCTTCTTTTTAGAGCGCCTAAAAAATTTTATTTAAAAGAAATCGAAATAGGATCAAATAATGGCGCGTATGGATCTATTTATCCGGGCACTTATCTCTCAAGGGGCATTCTGCGCTGCGGTGCTTCTTGCAGTACTCGAGGTTTAACCGTACTAGTTGTGGTTCAAATCGTTCTGCATCTTCTATCTTTAGACCAATTTTCTGCGCTGTAACAATAGCTATGGGCGAAGGCTTGGGATTTGCTTTTTTCCAGATCCCGCGCAGTTCCCTTAAGAATATGTTTACGCCTACGGGGCCAACACCTTTGAACTCTTGCAGTCGGGTTTCCAAATCAGCGGCACTGCTGGCCTCTGCATGAAGCTTTTCAAGGTCGCCGTACTTTTCTTTCAGTTCTTTGGCGATTCCCAAAAGGTTTGTGGCTGTGGAGAAGTCGTACCTCGTGTAGCCGCCGGAATCTAAAGCTTCCACCAAGCGGTCCCACCCAGCTTTCAGTATAGCATCGGGACTTGTCAATTCTTCCTGCTCAAAATATAGAAATGTCTCCTTCGCAATGCTGGCTGAGATTCTTTTAGCAAAAAGTATGGATGCCAAGAACCATTTGAACCTGTCCGCTGGCTTATAAAGGTCGAGCCCAAGCTCCTCTGAGTAACTTTGCAGCTTCGAAAGCGCATCTTTTAGACTCACACAAAACCACCATATTAGTGTGGTTATGCGTGCTTAAAGCTTAATCGAAAAAAATTATGCGGTTATGGAAGCGCTATCGTTAAATGACCTGTGATTTAAACTAGTAAATGGCGTGAAGCATGTACTCTATGAATGACGCGGGCAAACAATACCGCATATGCTGTGGTTCAGGAGATTTAGAGGAAACCCTGCTTGTACCAGGCGACCCAGAGAAGGAAACGCAATCAGAATTGGCAATTAAGCGGCGCGAATATTGAGAAAAGGGGACATTGCCAAAAGAAAGACTGGGAAACCAAACTTTTTCCCTTCTATCCTAAAATAACTCATGATGGTTATTTTTCAAGTTAAAAATTCATTGAATTGCTTTGCTTTAAAGGGATATATTTTCCTGTGATGGGAATCTGCTGACTACATTTGGGGCACCTGTTGTCCTTGGTGACTTTGTATTCCACGATTCTGTTGTTTAGCCTCTGAATCAGTTTCTCCTCACATCTTGGGCAATACGTGTTTTCATACGTGTGTCCAGGAACGTTTCCAAGGTATGGGTAGAGGACGCCTGCTTTTTTCGCCATCTTGTAGGCTTGCTCTAAGGTTTCAACTTTTGTAGGTGGATTAAAATGCCTGTAAGCTGGATAGTATCTAGTGAAGTGCAAAGGAGTTTCAGCTCCAGCTTTTTTAACGTGTCTTTGTATAAGCTGCCCTACGCTATTCTCGTCATCGTTGACTCCTGTGATAACCAAATTCACAACCTCCACATGCAAACCTAGTTTTCTGGCTTCTCGAATGTTTCTCCAAACCTTCTCAACGTCTGCTCCCCCGCAATATTTTCTGTAGATATCAGCGTTGCCTTTCACATCAACTTTAAGGCCGTCCATCCCTGATTCCTTTAACAAATGCAACGCCTCAATGGTCATGTAGCCGTTTGAAACATAACAGCAATAGAGCCCTTTCTCGCGAGCCATTTTGAACAGCGGCACTGCCCAATCAGTTAAGAGTGTAGGCTCTTGAAAACTTCCGCATAATCCTGCATCTATTCCCTGAAGGGCAAAGGCAATAACTTTTTCTGCCCGGTGGCGGTTGGCTATCAAGGGGTCTGGTTCCATCTTGGATAGGTTATGGTTCTGGCACCAAGCACAGTTAAAGTTGCAGGACCACGTCGAGAAAGTTAGTGCAGTTGAGCCTGGCCAGTAATGGAAAAAAGGCTTAATCTCTATGGGTCTGCTTTCAAGGGCGCTGAGGTCACCATAAACAAGCGTGTACAATACGCCGTCTACGTTAAGTCTGGTCCTGCAGAACCCTCTTTGCCCAGAAAGGATGAAGCATCTCCTCTCGCACAGACCACATCTAACCTTGTTATCTGACAGTTTCTCATAGAGCAACGCCTCGCGAACCGTCGGACACTGCAACCACCTGCGGGTTTTATCCAGATTTATAAAAACATCTTTTTGATTTGCTGCCGCCATTTTTTTTCAGATTCTGGCGTATAGCCGTTTAAAGTTTCGATGATTTCTCATGTCTTAAGCAGACAAGTTTAGTCGGTATCATGCCGGTTTTTTCGTTGCAAACCGCATTTCCTCTTTAGTTGACAACAGACATCAACACTTTCAATTTAAATAGGTAAAAGCTCCGCTTCCTTTTCATTAAGATCGGTAAATGTGGTCAGTTAATCGCTAGCCCTTTTTAGACGTCGAAAACCTATCTGCTCCTCTGATGCACCAAAGCAGCCTTTGCCAGTCTCTCTCCCAGTTTTACTGCTTGAAGTCTGTCCGTCTCGGATGTTCCGCCCTCCACGGTTACCCCTGGCTTTACAAATATTGGATTAAACACGCCTATGGTGCGCTCGATGCTTGCAAGAGCGTCAACTTGCCCTCCTGCGCCCGTTGTAAATACTGCGATTGGTTTACCAGCCATCTTGTCGCGAATCGGGTACAGCCTCGTAAGCAAGGATAATGTTCGACCTGACATCATACTGAAATGTGTGGGCGACCCAAAAGCATAGGCATCGGCGGCTGCGACACTTTTCAAGTCTACTGAATCAGCTTTTTGGATTTCAACGTTGATGCCTTTTACTTTCTTGGCTCCTTCTGCGACGGCGTTGGCGAGTTTCTCAGTGTTGCCTGTCATTGAATCGTACATTATCAAAACGTTGGGACTCATGTTAAATCCCACGCATTATAATACACATGCCCGATAGAAAAACTTGCCGTATGCCTCACTTTGCACAACGCTTGAGCGTTAAGAATCAGCCCGTATCAAACTTGGCTCTTCATGTACTTTTTAACAGCCTCAACCTTGTCCTTCATCGTTCTGGGCTTGTCTCTTCTATCGTCGATTCTCAGGTTTGACTCAACTCTTAAAATGCCCTTGGCAATTATTGCTTCGTGAGCAGCTTTGACCGCTTCAAAAACAGCTTCCAGGGTATTTGCTTCTAGAACGGTCCCCATCGGCGTCACTTCAAAGCTTACACCCTTCACCTTCTTGACTGCGTTTAACGCTTCTGCCACGTAACGGCCAACACTTGTTTCTCCATGACCAACAGGAATAATGCTAAAGTCAGCTATGACGGAATATTTTTTCTCCAAAACATCACCTCGAAAAAACTTTCTGCATTTACTAGTATGCATCAGCAATGAAAAAAATATCGGTTCAAGAATTACGTTGATGGTGGGCCGGACCGGATTCGGACCGGCGACCTTCTGCACGTCAAGCAGATGTCCTAACCAGGCTAGACGACCGGCCCACTTTTTCGCAAGTGTTTTATGTTGTTTTCCTATTTAGGCGCTTCGTCTTTTTGGGCGTTGCATTATCTGATTTTCCAGCTTCTATTAAACTATTTCCTATTTATTGTTACAGGTCAAATCATAACAGTAGTTTTTAAGCTACCTCACGATAAGTTAACTTACGATATACTAATAATTTGGGTGAGGCGCTATGGCTGCAACGGACGAAGTGCTCACGTTACTAGTCGAGTTCATAAACAAAAACTCAAACGTAGCCGACGTTCAATGGGACCGCCGTATGAGCCCTCGATTGCTCTTCAATCCCTATTCTGAGAAATATGAAGAGCGAAAGATTATCGCCCACTATTTCCTTCTTGTTTCTTCGATTCTTGATGATATGATAGTTGGCTACCCTGAGAACGCCCGTATGCTATTGGTGTACCTTCACGAAGCTTTCGGCAATAGTCTTTTTGAAATAAAGAAAGCGCATATCTTTGAAGAGGAAATAGTGAAAGCTGACTTCTACCATGATTTTGGACCAAACAGGAAAGCTGCTTCAGAAAATTTGGCTTCGGTTAACTTATTCGTGAAAAATAATGCAGAGCGAAATCTCCTAAAGTACTCACAGAAGTTCACTAAGCCCAAGGACTTCATTGAAGACATTGCGCAAAATATCCATGCTTTAGGTGGCTTACACAAAGATAGAGCTTGGACTTACATGCGGTGGATGGTACGCCCTTCCCCTGATTTGCAAATCTACGACCATCTTTTGCCCGAAGACCTCTATGTACCGCTGACTAAGGAGAACGCCAACGTAGCAGCCAGTTTAGGACTGATAGATTCAGCATCATTTTCTCTTTGGCGTGACGAGAAAACAGCGGCAGATGCAAGGCAAAAAATCACTGATTTTGCAAAACGCCTTTTCCCGCATGACCCGGCAAAAGTAGATTATCCTTTCTTTTTGCTAGGCAGATGGCTAAAACAGAAAACGCTCAATCGCTATACCCTCAAAACAGCCCTCGATTTTTTGGATCGCATGCAAAAAATTACAGGGCAACCTCAGGCTTACTATCAAAAGATGAGTCGTTATAAAAGTGGCTGGGAAAAGAAGACGGCGCTAACTCTTTTGCGAATGCACATTCCTTTTGGTTATGAAACTATCAGTTTTCCTTTGCCCAATGAAGTCTATACCCCTGATTTTATCTTGGAGAAAAAGGTTCAGGGACGAAAAATTATCCTTGAACCACATTTTGAGATGTCGAAACGGCAAGCACGTAAGTATGCCCTGTTCAAACGTACCTATGGCCATGAATTCCTCTTAATTCTATTGCTTAAGAATGATTTAATCCCCATGTATCATCAGCACAAAATTTTGACAGATGACGTTTGCGACGATGTCTGGCCGATTGAATTTATTCACTTGTTAGTAGAGAAAATCCGAACAGGCACGTATGGCCAATGAAGAGGTTAATTAAGGAGTGCTGCTTTGTCCTTTTGATTTGTGATGGTTTTGGGTGATTTCAAACCTGCGGTAGTTTGGTTGATTCTTAACGGAAAAACAGAAGAAGCCCTTGAACTGCTGGCGAAAAACTACCAAGTTAATGTTCCAAAACTTAAGGTGGGTTTGCCTAAGAAGCATAAGATCAAAGCGTATGGTTGCTATAGTGCTAAGACTGAAACTATCTCTGTGCAAAACAGCGACGTCTTGATTAATCCCTTTGTTATTTTGCATGAATTTTATCACCATATGCGTAGTCGGGGGGTCGATAAACTGCATCGGGGAACAGAGGGGAATGCTGACAAATTTGCCGCAGATTTTCTAGTGCAGTATCAGTTATCTATCAAAAAAAGTTCTGGGCCAGGTTAGTAGAAATCTTCGTCTTTGCATTTTAAGGCTGCAACTACTTCTATGGGTAGTTTATCACCGTTTGAGTCGTAAGCAGCAACACAATTTTTTCCTTCATAGGGGTAACCGACAATCATTAGTACACGTCCAAAGAAGTAGTTCAAATCTGTATGGCTTGGCGAAATATTTCCAGAGGGATGGGAATGCACGGTTCCAACCAGTGAGTAATCCCCTCCAAACAAGTATGGATTGAAGTTTGCAAAGCCTTCTCCATGAACTGCAAAGGGTGCTAAAACCAAATCTGTTATGCTGATGATACCTTTGCGTTTTTTGCCCCTTAGCAACAGGAAACTTTCACGCGGGTAGAGTTCTTTGGCGCCTGCATAAATGGCGTCCAAAATGTTACTGGGCATGTGGATTACGGTTTTTGTTGCCATGTCATCAACGGTCCGCACCTTAAGTTAAGAACTTTTGCCCAATAACCGGGCTTTCTTATTGGATAAACATCGGGACTTTTAAGGTGGTGGTCTCTTAGCAATGTACTTCCCTTTATACTTCACGTTGCAGACTGGCTAAGGCTGTAACCTCAAGCAGAAACACAAAAGGCAAAAAAAATCTTTGGTATCTGCTTTAAATCAGGATTCGGTAAACATTTAAGACACAACGAATAACAAGTGTTGTTTTATCCAGAGCCGGGATGGCAGAGTGGTTAACGCGCGGGCCTTGAGAGCCCGTGGACCTTCTGGTCCGCATGGGTTCGAATCCCATTCCCGGCGCCACCTGCTCTTTTCCTTTAACCTGCACATCTTTATCCCTGTCCAAGCAACTTTAACATCTCGTTTATGCTGTTTGTTGGAGGCATACAGGTTTGGGCTCGGCAAACGTAAGCAGTGGCTTTGCCGTCGATTTTTTCGTAGTTGATCCCTCTTGGGGCTAACTTGGCTTTTTCAGGCGTCCACAGGATCACGGTCAGGTTGGGTAGGTACTTTTTTCTCAGCGCCGTCAACATGACCAAGGTATCTTTTTCAGCTAAGGTGCCGACTAAAACCACGTTGAGGGCTGATCCAAGGGCAAAATCCAGCCCCGAAAGCATGAAAGTGTGCCCGAGCGGTAAGCTGACAAGTTCTTCGGAGAATGCGTTTAACAGTTTTTCTGCATATTTTTCAAAGGAAACTTCAGTCGTCAGGCGTGAGAGACGCAGCAGGTTCAAAAGGGCAATCGAGTTTCCTGAGGGCACGGCTCCATCGTAGGTTTGCTTTAGCCTTGGTACTTCTTGGTCGGTGTCTTTCATGGTGAAGTAAAAACCGCCTGCCTGCTGATCCCAAAACTCATCAATCATGTTTTTTGTCAACTCAATTGTGGCCTGCATGTATTTCTCGTCGAACCCTGCCTCGTAAAGCTCAATTAAGCCAAACACTAAACAGGCATAATCATCCAAGAAACCCTCAACCGCCGTCTCACCCCCAGCAAACCGATGGTAAAGTCGCCCATCCTCAGAGCGCATTTCTTGTAGAATGAAATCCGCCGCTTTTGCCGCAGCTTGCAGATACTTTGTTTCGCCTAAAACCTGATTTGCCCTAGCTAACGCAGCAATCATCAGCCCGTTCCAATCAACAAGCACTTTTTCGTCTCTGGCGGGATGAGTTCGTTTTTCACGGGCTTTGAAGAGGACATTTACGATTTTTCCAAGTTTGGGAATAAGTTCGTCGAGGGTTAAGTCTGCTTCGGCGGCTAACTGGTCCAGGGGCTTTGGGAAGTGAAGAATGTTCTTTCCGCTTCTGCCTTGGGGCGGTTCAAAGTAGTTGCCTTCGTGGGTAACGCCGAAAAGCCTAATCGCTAAATCCGCTTCATCCGCGGGCAGGACTTGTCTGATTTGCGCCTCAGTCCACAGGTAGAACCTGCCTTCTTCGCCTTCGCTGTCAGCATCTTGAGCCGAGAAAAAAACGCCCTGCGGCGCAGCCAGGTCTCTAAGCACGTATTCGAGGGTTTCTTCGGCTGTAACTTTAAATTTTAATGCCCCAGTCGCATGGTACGCTTCAAGGTACGCCAAAGTCAAGAGGGCTTGGTCGTAGAGCATCTTCTCAAAATGCGGAACCAACCATCTTGCGTCCGTGGAGTACCGGTGAAAACCCAAACCTACCTGATCAAAGATGCCGCCAAGCCGCATAGCACGCAAGGTTTTCTCCACCATTGTCAACGCTGGTTTTTCGCCCGTTCGGACCCAGTATCGCAAGAGGAAAAGGAGGTTGTGGGGCGAAGGGAATTTGGGAGCGCCGCCGAACCCGCCGTTTTCACGGTCGAAACGTAAGAACAGTTGCTCGTAGGCGTCGTCAAGCGTGGTTTTGTCAGGTTTTTTTTCAGGCTGCGGCTGGGGCATGATTGTTATTTGTTGTTTGAGTTCCTTGCCTATGGTTTCCATTTCCCCGCGCCTTGACTGCCATATCTGGTTTATCTGAGGCACCAGTTCAAGCATGCCGGCGCTGCCATAACGGTTGTCTCTGGGGATGTAGCTGGCGACGAAAAAAGGGTTCTTGTTAGGGGTCATTATTACGTTTAGGGGCCAGCCGCAATTTCTGCCCATGGATTGGCAAATTGCCATGTAAGCAGTGTCGAGGTCTGGGCGTTCTTCTCGGTCCACCTTTATGCAGACGAAAACCTCGTTCATTAGAGCCGCAACTTGCGGATCTTCGAAGCTTTCTTTTTCCATCACGTGACACCAATGGCACGTTGAGTAGCCTATGGATACAAAAACTGGTTTATCTTCGGCTTTTGCCTTCTCGAATGCTTCGTTGCTCCATGGGTACCAGTCCACGGGGTTGTAGGCGTGCTGGAGAAGATAGGGGCTTTTTTCTTTTATGAGGCGATTAGGTTTTCGTATGGGTAGAACTTTGTTTTGCATAAAATAGTGTGCTCCCTAATACAATTCGTGCTGGAACTTATTTATCCTGTTGTAAAAAAAGAGTTAGGGTTAATAGATGTAGGTGACTGTGGTTTTGGCGCTGTTTGATTCAGTGGGGTTTAGGTTACCGATTCTGACTTCGAGGCTGCCTGGTAAGACCGCGAAGTACGCAGTACCAGAGTATCCGATGGTTTGATTGTAGCTAAAGTTGATATCGTTATAGACGAAGTTTACTTGGGCATACGTTGTATTAGATAGGGCTGCAGAAAC
Organism: Candidatus Bathyarchaeota archaeon; assembly: GCA_026014665.1. GTDB lineage: Archaea > Thermoproteota > Bathyarchaeia > Bathyarchaeales > Bathycorpusculaceae > Bathycorpusculum. The sequence goes on along the minus strand of JAOZHX010000022.1, from coordinate 22,242 downwards.
TTCAACGACGATTAAGCCTGCATACGGCAGTTCAGGTTCATTGAAAACAACAGTTGTGGTGTTGGCAACTTGAATAACGGTGTCTGAATATACAGTCTGTGACTTCTCTAAAGCGGTGATTTGATTTAAAGTATCTAGCTGTGAAGCGTACTGAGTTAAGGTGTCATTCAAATAAGCTAGCTGTTCGTTTAAAGCTGCGACTTGTGAAGATGAACCGCCAGATCCGCCGCCGGCTTGCGCTTGCGCTAATTCAGTTCGAAGTTGGGAGATCTGTGTTTGGAGTGAACTGATGGTTGCGTCCTTTTCAGCCAGTTGGGCTTCGTAATCGCCGCTGCTAGGCTGCATTAAAACAATCACGCCTACTAAACTGGCTCCAAGTATAACGCATATCATTACCAAAGCGATGACTATGATTTTTTGGCTGCCTTGACTTTGACTCATGCTCTCTCATCCGTCTTGTTCTTTACGCAATAGACTATCATGTCTATAAATAATTTTTTCCATATTCAGCCCAACGGCTATCCATTAAAGGGAAAAGCAGCAAGTGATAGAGCATCGATTAGTATCTGATGCTGAGGTAAAGCAACACTGATAAAGCTGCAAACTCAAGTATGCCCGGCAGAAACACGAAGGGTCCAAGTCCCACTGCTCTAAAACTAAACAAGCCTGCGATGATAGGGCTGGATGTGAAGTCTTTGATTAGAAAAACCGTGGCGAAGATTATTAATCCAACAGTGAAGGGCGAACGAGTTTTTGAGTAGATGTTGATGTAAGTGAGAAGTAAAATTACGAGCATAGCTATGTTTATAGTGGAAATTATAGTGAAAGCAACATAGAAAAATTCAAAGTCGCCTGGTATGTATCCCCCTTGGCCAGGAATACGGCGCGGTTCAAAGGGCGGTTGAGGAAACATCGACATCGCCCAAAACGCCGCTAATATGGCGACTGCTATTAAAACTGTGGCAACTAAACCAATTTTCAACCTATTCTCATTCATTTGTTTTTCCATCTTCTTTATCTTCCTTTTCTACTTTTTCCCTATTTTCTTCATAATCTCCTCAAACAGGCTGTAATTCTCCTCCATCATTTGGGAAAGAAAGTACGTAGCTCCATACCGGTCGCCAATTGAGGTTATGATTTTGTTCTTCTCTAGGACATCCAAGTGGTGTCGCATTGTTTTGTAATCCATTTTTAAGGTGGTGGCAAGTTGATTGGCGTTCTGAGGAGTTTCCTTTAAGGTCACTATGATTTTTGCACGGGTAGGTCCGCCTCTGGTGCCAGCGATGAGCCATCCAAGCAGATATTTTAGTGAACGAGTGTTTGCAGACATACTATCGCTCCGTGCAGACCAAGATTCTTTTAGTGCTCTAAGCGGATTGAAGTAATAAAGGTGTGCTTCAAAACAACTACAAAAACGCCCTTTTAGGTTAAAATTCGGTGTCAATTTGGGCATAATTGTGAAAAATCATTTAATAATTTATCAGTTACCTTCTTTTTAGAACAGGAGGTGAAAAAACAAGGGTATGAACTCAAAAACTAAAGCAATCACATTAATCACGGTCGTCCTCGTAGCTGCAGTCACAGTATCCATAGCCTTTGCATTGCAATCAACAGCAAAAGCCACAACGGCTGTAGCCTCCGATTCAGAAACTACTTCTACTCCATCAGCTGTAACCCAAGACAACAACGGCTTTAATCCTCAACAGGTACCGGCTGGTGAATTCGGCTTTAGTCCACGGGGTCCATGCGGAAGGTTCGGTAGAGGGTATGGCGGATTCGGTGGAGGCGCTATGCAAGTAAGCTCTGATTATGTTGCAAACGTGACAGCTATAGCTAAAGCAGACAGCGATGTTCAGAATCTACTCAACCAAGGTTACAACATAACTTCGGTACATCCGCAAATAACTACGTCAATCGATGCCAATGGCAACATATTGACAAAAGCCACAACTGCAATCGTGGATCTGAAAGGTACTAATGGACGAGCGACGGTTATCGTGGATCTTAGCCAAGAAAAAGTCACTAAAATCGTGACGTTAACCATTACAGAAATCGACAAGTAAAATCTCCCTGCCCCTCTCTTCGTCGATTTTTTTTATATCTTTTTTTTGCAATTTAACTCCCCTAGAATTACTCCCGGGGTCTTCTGATATGGGAAAGATTTGGGTAGAATTTTGAAAAATTATTTAATAATTCTTAGCTGGATAGCAATCGACAACCAAGGAGAGTCTTGAAATGAAAAATAAAGCCATAAGCCCAAATAACTGCCCAAAAGCATACCCATTCAATTCTCTCCTTGGCGCTCCTTTTCTTAAAATCCATCAAAGGTGGTATATGTGGGAATAGTTAGCCGTGCAATAAGAAACATTTCAAGAAGAAAAATTCGAGCGTTACTTGTAATCATAGCGTTAGGCTTCTCGATGGCAATCATGATTTCTATACCTGCAGGAGTTATAGCAAACCAACAAGCCGCCACTACCCTAGCTACAAACTTAGGTAACACGATAACTGAAACAGGTCAGACCATCAACCAAACCCTCCTACAAATAGATTGCAGCCTTTCATCTGATTTTGCTGGGTTTGGTTTTGGACCACAAAATTTTACTTTTGTTCCAGGGCAGGGTGATCGAAATGGCTTTTCCTCTGGGGGCAGTAGTGGAGGCAGTTGGATTGCAGGTTTAGATCCCAGTCAATTCGGCGGTGGCACCGTATCAGGAAGGTTTGGCGGTGGCGCTTTTGGTGGTGGACAGGCGAATCCGATGAATGAAAGCCTCTACACAGATATCAGCCAAATAGCAGGTGTCGCTGCTGTTGAGCCTGTGTTGCAGGCGTCCGAGGGCAGTAATGTTACAACTTCGTTTATGGGTCGAACGTTTACGCGAATGGTCCCAGACTATACTATAGAAGGTATACCTTTAATCAGTGGCTTAATCGATAATTACCCTATAGTGCCAACAAACATAACTTCTGGCCGCACCTTGCAGGCAGGCGATAGTGGCGTGGTGGTCCTTAGTGAGAATAATTCCGCATACTTCAACGCTGGTGTCGGCGATACAATTTCGATTCTGGATAACACTTTCAAGGTTGTAGGCATCCATGGCAGTTCAGGAGTTTCAGATACAATCGTACTTTACATGAACCTATCAGACGCACAAAGAATAACCAACAACGAGGGTTATATTACAAGTTTGCGGGTCTTCGCAACGAGCAGTGATGTAGTTTCTCAAGTAGCAACTGATATACAGTCTTTGCATCCTGAATTAACGGTGACTACAGGTCAAGAACGCCTAAACCAACTTCAATCGCTTCAATCAGCCTATGACACCGCATTGGCGAATGCTCAGGCTTCCATTGCTCAAACAGAGGTTACCGCTTTCGAGGAAATTATCGTAGTCATTACAGCAACAAGCCTCATAGTCCTCTTTGTCATGCTCTACACTGTGAGAGAACGTACTAAAGAAATCGGTACGTTAAAAGCCATAGGTTTTAGCAACGCAACTGTGATGGGGCAATTTATCCTTGAAGGCATATTATTGAGCTTAATCGCTGGCGTAGTTGGCATAGCCATAGGTGTGGTAGCAGCACCAACGATTTCCGGTCTCATACTTCCAAGCGTAAACCTCTTCAGCTCTTCAAGCACACCTTTTGCACGAGCCCTAAACATGCCCACCGTGGCTGCGTCCGTCAACTTAGAGTTGATAGCGTTGGCGTTCGGCGCAGCCTTGCTGCTTGGCGCCTTAGGGAGCTTGTATCCTGCATGGAGAGCCGCAAAAATTCGACCTGCAGAGGCGATGAAATATGAGTAATGTTGTCTTGCAAATAGAAAACCTCAATAAAACCTACATGTTGGGCAAGCGCCCTGTCCAAGCACTCAGCAACCTGAGCATGCATGTAAACCAAGGGGAATTCATAGCAATCATGGGACCTTCGGGCTCAGGCAAAACCACCCTCCTCAACGTCATAGGCTGCATCGATAAACCCACAGATGGGCAAGTGCTCCTCGACGGCATCGACGTTGCTAAGATGCCTGAAAACCAACTCTACAAAATACGACGCGACAAAATGGGGTTTGTGTTCCAAACTTTCAACTTGTTGCCTTACCTGAACGCTCGGGAAAACGTCGAATTACCCATGGAAGGGAAAATTAAATCAAAAAGCGAACGCAAAAAACGAGCAAAAGAACTCTTAGCAATGGTCGGTCTCTCAGGACGAGAAGAACATCGCCCCCAACGCCTAAGCGCTGGCGAACAACAACGCGTAGCCATCGCCAGAGCTTTAGCAAACAATCCCGCTTTCATTTTAGCCGACGAACCCACTGGCAACCTTGACAGCGAAAACAAGCAAGAAATCATTAAACTGCTGGCAAAACTAAACCTGACACAAGGTACAACCATAATCATGGTTACCCACGACAGTCAAGCAGCAAACCACACGGAACGAATATTACTACTTAAGGATGGAAAAATCATAAAGGAAAAAGAGGGACTGCACCTAGCAAAAAAGAACAACAAGTGCCCTAACTGCGGAGCCAACATTAAATCAACCGATGACATCTGCCCCATCTGCAAAAAACCAATAAACGCAATCGAGGAGCCATTCTCAAGCTGAGGCAACAATAGGCAACAATCATTTTTTTGAGGGGTTTCTTATGGAATCATCATCTTTTCCAGTTCCATCTTTACCACCGCCAACCCGAAAAAACAAACGCTTCTCAGCTATCATGATGGTGGCTCTTCTGCTTGTTGGGTTAGTCATAGGCACAGCAATGGGCTATGCAATAACCTACGCTGATTTCAACCAAAAACTCACCAACCTGCAAACCCAAGTTGGGTTAACGCAAGCGCCAAGCAGCACTTCCCAACAAACATTCATACTCAACGACAACGTTTCTCTTTCAAGTCTCTACAGCCAGGTTAAACCTTCAGTCGTGGTTATCCAAGACCTCGAACCACAATACGGCTTCTTTGGAAACCTTGCGGGTTACAGTCTGCAGCAAGGCTCAGGCTTCTTAACTAAGGTAAACAACCAAATAGTCATCGTAACTAACAACCATGTGATTGTTAATGCAATCAACATAACGGTTACCTTCTCAAACGGTGATGCCTACCCTGCAAAAGTGCTGGGCTCGGACCCCCAAGCTGACCTTGCTGTTCTTTCAATTTCGCCCATGCCCACTGGAGTAACGCCGCTAACACTTGCCAACTCCGACGCTCTGCAGGTAGGCGACCCCGTGGTTGCAGTTGGCTCACCATACGGCTTGTCGGGAACGCTAACAACAGGTGTCATTAGTGCATTGGGAAGAACAATCACAGAGGACTCTGCAACAAGCCAAAACGGCCAAACCATCGCCGACATCATCCAAACTAGCACAGCAATTAACCCTGGCAACTCGGGCGGTCCACTCTTAACTTACAGCGGCAACGTCATAGGCATAACCACAGCGGGCATCAGCAACTCTCAAGGGTTAGGGTTTGCCATACCCTCAAACACTATAATCCGAGAACTGCCCTCCCTCGTAACCACAGGTTCATACCCAAACCACCCCTCAATAAACGCTGTTGGAACAGACATGAACTACCAAATCGCTCAAGCCATGGGAACCAGCGTCACCTACGGCTGGCTTGTGGAGAGCGTTTCTGTAAACAATGGGCTTAAAGGCGGCAACACTCAAGCAACCATCTTGGGATCCAGCGTTACTCTCGGCGGCGACATCATAATTGCCATCAACAACCAACGAATAACAAACACCGACGATCTCCTATCTTATCTTGAACAGCACACATTACCAGGACAAACTATCAACTTCACCGTTGTGCGAAACGGACAAACACAAACAGTTTCAGTAACCATAGGAAAGGCCTAAACCAACCCATATATCGGTATCCTACCATCTTAGCTGTTGCCTGTAGAAAATTAAGAAGCCCCAACATGCTGCCACACCCACACCATGACCTCTTCAACATAGACCCATGCACCACATGTGGATGAAAACGCATATCCCACACGCAAACAGACGCCAGACCACACTGCAACACCAAAAAGCAACCGCCCCAACAAACCATCTTGTGGTACACTAAAAACCGCCACACCCACATAAAATAAAAAATTAGCGCAAGTTAGACCAAACATCAAAAACTGCCGGACGAGCAAAAAATTTTTGATCATCTATCATATGAGGGGGTTAGAAGAAAGTCATAGCTTTAATCTGTAATCGACGCTATTTTTATAAGTTCAGCGCTTGAATTAGGTTTATGCAAGCTGAATTTGGAGTTATCGGCGGAACAGGTCTCTACGACCCTCAACTTCTTAAAAACGTCCAAGAAATTACCCTTGAAACACCCTATGGGAAACCCTCTGATGCAATAACAATAGGCGAATTAAGCGGGAAATGCGTAGCCTTTTTGCCAAGGCACGGCAAAAAACACACCATACGACCCACAGACATAAACGTTCGAGCCAACATCTCGGCACTCAAACAACTCGGAGTAAAAAGAATCTTAGCTCCTTCAACGGTTGGTTCCCTACGAGAAGAATATCAGCCAGGCGACATCGTCTTTGTTGACCAATTCATAGATCGCACAACAAGACGTGAACAATCCTTCTACACTGCAACAGAAGGTAAAGTCTGCCACGTATCTGTTGCGGAACCTATGTGCCCTGAACTTCGCAAAACCATCATAAGCATCTCTAAAGAGATGAAAATCAAAATGCATGAAACAGGAACATACGTTTGCATTGAGGGACCACGTTTCTCAAGCAAAGCCGAATCACGCATGTATCGACAATGGGGAGCAGACGTAGTTGGCATGACCTTGGTCCCCGAATGTGTGCTGGCACGAGAAGCGGAAATCTGCTACGCCTCAATCTCAACAGTCACCGACTACGATGTTTGGAAAGACCATGTAGTATGCGTAGATGACATTCTTACTACCATGCGAACCAACATAGAAAAAGTTAAGCGTATAATCGCCGAAACCATATCCAAAACCCCAACCGAATGCAACTGTGCATGCAACCAAGCTCTCAAAGGAGCCTTCGTATAGAGGAGAAAAAAAATGAATAAAACAGATAAAAAAATTGAACTCAAAAGTAAGATACGCAGAATCCCTGAATTCAAAGGCGTAGTCTTTTGGGACATAACACCCCTCCTAAAAGACAAAGTCTGCTTCCACGAAACCATCAAACAATTAGCTGACCACTACAGAGGCAAAGCCATCGATGTTGTGGTCTCAAACGAAGCACGTGGCTTCATCATCGGCGCCGCATTAGCGTATGAGTTAGGTGTCGGGTTTGTGCCTGTACGCAAAAAAGGCAAATTACCGTACCGATGCGTGGACTTAACTTACAAGAAAGAATATGAATGCGACACCATCGAAATTCATCAGGACGCCATAGAAAAAGGACAGAATGTGTTGCTTATCGACGATTTGCTTGCCACCGGCGGAACCGTAAAAGCCAACATTGATTTGGTGGAAAAGCTTGGCGGCAAAATCGCAGGCATTGGCTTTCTCATAGAACTTGGCTACTTGGAAGGCAGAAAAGCCTTAGGCAACAAATACGACGTGTTCTCCCTAATAGAGATAAAAACCACAAACGGATAAAAATCCTAAGTTGTAAGGATGGGCTTGGCTTCAAAGAAAGCACATGTTAAGCTCCATTCCTCCACTTCCTCCCTTGGCAGCAGCACCTAAAATGTGAACGGTAATCCGCTTACGTGTGCTTTCTGTGGATAAAAGCCGGTTTTTCGCCAAGCCCCAGCTTCTCCCAGCTGCACTTAAAGAAAATGTTATGGAAAGCTATAATGGTTTGTTGTTGTGCGTAGACAGCAACTTAGCTTTAATAACTTTTCAGGGAAGATTTAAGTATGAATGAGGTGGATTGTTTGGAAACTGTTTTCGCTGAACTAAGCGAAATTGGCACAACTCTTACTGTTGAACCTTACCAAAAAATTAAGCGCAACGCGTTTGTTTTCATAACGGCTGAGCCCGATTCATGTCACGTTGCTCTAGAAGATTTGCGTAAAATAGAAGATGTTACCGAGGTTTATCTCGCCAGAGGCGCGTATGATTTAGTAGCTAAAATCAGCGGTGACTCTCTGGATCACCTACGAGAAAACGTGCTTAAACGTATTAAAAATTTAAGCAGCGTCAAATCGACATTAACGCTAACAATTATTTAGCCATCTTGATACGTGGTCGCTAAAGAATAAATCCTTTTTTTCACACTTATAAGGCTCACCCTTGAACTTTTCATGAAACCTCGACAGTATTTGCACCTCCACAAGTTTGGCAGCTTGCCCAAAAACCGCTTCAAGCGCCCCTGCAAAAGCTTCAGGCCGGTTAACCGCATCCTCTTTACTTAGCCCAAACCTTTCCCTCAAAATAGCATAGAAAGCAGACTGCACATCATGACCTAACTCACAGAATGTCTCATCCACAGCATTCGCCAAGGCTACCCTGACGTTCACATTCGATGACAGGTTAAAGCCAAGCGGCAGGCACTGAATTTCCAAGATAGTTAAGGGTTGACTCAAAGGTTTTTTCACTTCTGTCGTTGTGTTGTGCTTAAAGACATTTGTGTATTGCATATTAATATATTGGTTGTTTTCCTTTGCGATATATTTCCAAAATCGACATATTACTAATGAAAGGGGAATATAGAAAACGCGGAAACATTTACTTCTTTAAATGAAGCTAAGGCTTTATTGGGATTTCCTCTGCTTCCATGATCGAAGCGATGGGAATGTTTAGTTGCTCAAAAGCTTCTAGCACAGCATCTTGGCTAGGCGCTTCAACGATAAAGGCAACCCTTCCCTCTGACCCACAGCAATAGCACGATTTTGCTTCGATGTCTTTGAACTTTCCTGTCGCAAACATTTTGGCGGCTCCTTCCGCGCATGCACGAGGATCTTTCCCTGAACGCAAAATTGCTGAATTTATTAGATATCTTGACAAAAAATCACTTCCAATACAAGAAAGAAAGAAGTAGCTTAATGCTTCTTGTTGTAGGTTTGACGCAGTCACATACGATTATAAGATTCATAACTCACGTAGAATAGGCAAGGTGAAAAATATGACGCAACCACTGTTCACTTGCCCGTTCTGCGATGCCCCTCCTTGGAGAACCCGCTACATGCTCTGGAAGCACATGCACGAATGTCTACGAAAAAAGCAGCAAACATACAATGCAGCATCTGATTTGCGCCATGAAGAATTGACAGTTATAAGCGCCGCAAACAAATCCTAATTATTCTTTTTACCCTCAATCTAATGATTATTGATTATTATTATGTGATTTTACAAGCCAAAACAAAACTAGGCTAAGATTCTAACATGTCCTGCATAACCTATCGCCTATAATCCGGCGAAGGTAAAATTCTTAGTTACTTGATTTTTTCTTCTCTTTGTTTTAGAATTTTTGTTTGACGTTAGTTTCGGATGCTGCTTTGGTGACGTACATTCTTACTTTAGAAGGTCTTCTACAGCTTGCAAATAAACGTTAAAATCGCGGTTAGAAAACAACACAAACGTCACTTTCTCAAGTTTGTCTGTGTTTTCCAAAAAATCCTTTACTACACCGATGGCTATGCGACTAGCTTCTTCAACGGGGTAACGGTATGCCCCAGTGCTGATTGATGGGAAAGCAATTGTTCTTAATCCTTTGGAAACCGCAAGCTTGAGCGAGTTCTTGTATGCGCGTTTTAAGAGTTCTGCTTCGACATGGAATCCGCCCATCCAAACAGGACCAACCGTGTGGATTACGTATTTGGCTTTGAGGTTCCCGCCAGAAGTGATAACGGCGTTTCCCGTTGGCAAGCCGTCGGGCCATTCAGTTGCACGTATGCGTTTGCATTCTTCAAGGATTTTTGGCCCGCCTTTGCGATGAATTGCTCCGTCCACTCCGCCTCCGCCAAGAAGCGTTGAGTTGGCAGCGTTCACGATTGCATCTGCTTCAACGTCGGTGATGTCGCCTTTAATTAGCTGCAGTACGGCGTTTCTAACAATAAATTCCATAAATAAATTCTAATCATGTCCGATATTTAACTATACCAATAGTGCCAATAGCGCTGACCCCATAAAGTAAGCACCAAACCCGATAAATACGGCCACACAAAAAAGCGTTATCCCCATTCGCGTGCGTTCTGACCAGAACCGCTGGGACTCAAAAATCAGCAATCCAACGAATGCGTACCATACGAAGTCGCAGAGCCAATGCACCCCTGCAAACACACTGAACCCGATTAATCCAAACATTTGAGCGTTAAGTATAAGCGCCATCCCGATCGTTAACCACCACAAAATAAACCCAGCGTTCGCACCCGTTGTCCAAGCCCCTGCCAAAACAGAATCACGCTTAAAATTCACGGTTGCTTTCTCCTGTTTATGTCTGTTTCTGAATGCTTGCACACCCATAAAAATCATCAGCAAACCCCCAATCAACCCCACAGTAGCCACCACAACGTTTGGGATTTCGAACTGTCGGATGACAAAGAAAATCAGAAACATCAAAGGAAACTCTACAATGCCATGACCAACGGCGATTAAGGCACCTGCAGCTTTGCTCTTTGCTGCTTTGGTCAGAGTCACAGCGAAAAGTGGACCTGGCATTAGAACGCCGGATAGAGAAATAAGCAGAACTGAACCTAAGAACACGTAAAAGTCAGTTATGAACTCCATGATTGCAGCTCTTTCTTTGATATTTTTATTATCTTCCTCATGGCAACGTATAAGGCTTTATGATTTTACTTACAAATACTTTCAGCTGGATTTTCCTGAAAAGCTTCTATCTTGTAGATAAGTTACACTTCTGGCAAAATCGGAAGAGAGCGTGGTTGGTTAGAGAGAAAAGCTCAGGTATGAATTATCAGGAAGCGACTGAGGAAAAAGCAGTCACTGTTATATGCTTACAAGACAGATCGCAAGATGATCTCGCTACTGGAACAGCAATCGTTTAGTATTGAGCTTATCATTGCCAGCAATCGCATGTTACCATTTGCGGCGTGATTAGATGATCATACGGCCTCATAAGATAGCAAGTTATTTAACCCCACCTGTATCATGAAACAGAAAGCGGTAAGCTCTTCAAGCAAAATAACCCTATATTGATTAAACTCCTGTAAAGAAAGCCTTAATAAGGTTTACCTGTCACTATTGATTTGCTAGGTGATTCAAATAATTAGCGCGGATCACCTGGTAATAAAAAAGGAGAAAAGAGCAAATGCAAATTGTGAAGAATACCTTCGCTCTTCTTTTTGCTTTGTTTCTCATGATAACCATCACTATCACTGCAATTCCTTTAACTGTTGCGCATGATCCACCATGGAGAGTCCCAACATCAGCTTATGTCAGTTGCGCACCTAACCGCATCGGTATTGGGCAATCGACAACCATTGTTGTTTGGGTTGATAGATACTCGCCAACAGCTGGCGGTGGAATCGGACAACGCTGGAATGGATTCAAAATCGATATTACAAAGCCTGATGGAAAGAATGAAACCATTGGACCATTTCAATGTTCTAGCGATGTCGGTAGCGATTTTAAAGTGTACACTCCCGATCAAGTCGGCACATACACTATTGTGTTCAGCTGGCCTGGCGAAACAGTCAAGCCTAGTCCTGCTGTATTAACCAGCGATGCCATCGGCGACTTCTACGAAGGTTCCACAAGCAAACCCGCATACCTTTATGTGCAACAAGAACCAATAGCGCCGTGGCAAGAACCGCCGCTTCCAACAGACTATTGGACTACACCCATAAATGCCGCGAATAGGGGATGGTCAACGCTTGCAAGCAACTGGCTGGGAGGCAGCTGGCTGGTTGCAGGCTTCCAAAGATGGGGCATAGCGCCTGAAAGCGCCCACATACTATGGACACAGCCATTAACAGCGGGCCGCGGTGGCGGCATCCTTGATGCACAGTGGCCGGGTATTTCTATGAATGCTGAAGACTATGAAAGCCCATGGGGATCGCCGATAATCATGAACGGAAAAATCTACTATAATTCGCCTGCTGTCTCAGACAGCGCTAAGTATGGCTATTACTGCATGGACCTGTACACTGGGCAAACAATATGGTACAAGAACGGCACCGATAACGGGCTCAACAACCCGTATACAGTTGCTAGCGGTTATGCACTTTCACAAAGTTATCCAGGGCTAACTCAAGGCCAAATATATCACTACCATTCCGTTAACGGCGACGGATTGCTTTCATACCTTATAATGGTGCAGGGTAGTACATGGTATTTCCTAGATGCAGCCACTGGAAACTGGATATTGACACTGATAAACGTGCCTAGCGGTGTTACCGTAATGGACCAAGATGGAAGCATCCTGATCTACACATATAACAAAGCCACAGGGAACATTCTATGTTGGAACTCAAGCCAAGCAATCCCTCCACTTGGACCCGTTGGGACCAACCAGCAGCAGTGGAAGATGCGTTTCGGAGCAACAATCGACGCCGTTAACGACACTTCATGGATTAAGGTTGGACCGTCAGGAGACGTTACAGCACAAGAGCTCGTGCACTCCGCATATTCAATGAACGTAACAATACAGGCGGGTCTGCCTTTTTCAGGCGGTTTCGGTGCTGCACCTTCAGGTATTAGTGCTGTGTTGCAAGATGAAAACCGTGTTCCCAAACAACTTTTTGGCTTCTACAAAGGAAGCGGCAGTTCAATTGGCAGTCCCATCGATCCTGATACATTTTCAGCATGGATTGTAGACATAAACGAACACGCAACCGGATATAATACTTATCCTAATCTAACCAATACGCAGAACAGCAACCTTGGATACACAGCTTCGCTAAAATGGAACAAGACCATAACGGTTCCATTGCCTGGCAAAAACTACACTTGGAATTTAGGTGGAGTAAGCTATGACAATCAAGTTTTTATGTTAAGATGTTCACAAACAGGCCAGCTGTGGGCCTACAGCTTAACAGACGGGAGCCTTTTGTGGGGGCCAACTCCGCAGTTTAGCCAAATGGACTTTTACGGCATTAGCAGTAACATGTATTATGACAAACTTCTCGAATGCTCCTCCTACGGAGGAACAATCGCTGCTTTCAAGGCAAAGACAGGTGAACTGCTATGGACTTACAACGCAACCGCCCCCGGATTCGAAGGTTATTATGGCGAGAACATGCCCCTTAGCATATGGGCTGTTTGTGACGGAAAAGTCTACACTTACTCTACTGAGCACTCGCCATCTAAGCCTCTCTGGCGTGCTTCATACATCCGTTGCATCAATATCACCGATGGAACGGAAATCTGGAAACTCCTAAATTTCAAGAGCTTTATTGGGACTCCTGGTCTTGCAAACGGCTACATCGTCCACTGTAGTGACTATGATAATCTGATATACTGCATTGGTAAGGGTCCAAGCGCCACCACTGTATCGGCACCACAGATAGGCATGCCGATGGGGTCCACCTACGTGATTACTGGAACAGTAAACGATATCTCTCCGGGTGCTCTGGCAAGCGGTCCTAAATTCGGCTACACCAATGGAATCCCAGCTGTATCAGACGAGAGCCAGGAAGGGTGGATGGAATATATCTACGAGCAGCAAGCGAAGCCTTCAAACGCTACTGGTGTGCCGGTATCGATAGACGCGATTGATCCCAACAACAACTTTATCCACATCGGCGATGCTGTAACTGATACAAGCGGCACCTTTGGCTACTCATGGACGACCCCCGACGTGCCTGGGCAATACAGAATAATTGCGTCTTTCAAAGGATCAAAGTCGTACGGCAGTTCGTCCGCTGCTACTTTTGCATACGTTGGCGAAGCAGCACCTACGCCGTCACCATACATGGGAACCGCTCAGCCACCGACAGAAATGTACTTTGCTATTTCAACAATCGCCATAATCATAGCAATTGCTATCGCCACAGTCTTACTCTTGATGACACTTAAGAAACGACCATGAACACGAGCGAACCTTCAACACTCATACCCTCTCTTTTTTTAATATTCTGGTTACTCAATCCCAGATGAAAGAGACCTGTTTGTATTAATTTAAGAAAGTGTATGAAGATGCGCTCAAACTGCTTGCTATCTGACTATGAATAGCTTCCTAAATGGGCATATGCAAGCAAACAACTCTGTATACAAAAGCATCAACCAAACATAGGGTTACTTACATTTTTTCCTTGCAAAAGCCTCTTTTGCATCTCTACTATGTCGGTGCTGTCTTTAGCCATGGCATAATTATCAAGAAAAACGCCGTTAAGCTCAAAGAAAGTGTGACCCCATGTAAAAACTGACAGCAATCCCTCAGCTTGCGTCTTGAATCCAGCAATATAGAGAGCAGCAGCGAGTGCTTCAGCGGTGCTTAACTTGGTTAGTTTGCCAAAATTCACTGGGTTAGCCGCAACCAGAATGGGTAGGCAGCGACTCGTACCTCTGACTTGTTCACCCATGACTTTTTGGGCATGCTCCCAACTACAATCCAACGCAGCTAACCCGAACTGCTCAAGCCGCTCCCTGTCTGCTGGAGAAAACGCTATCTCGCCAAATGGGTTCAAGACGATTGCGCGTTTGGGCAAAAAGCGTGCTTTAGAAACAATCCTGGCTAATCCTCGACGTTTCAGTCTCAGGGCAGTGTTTTTCTTGGGATCATCTTGTGCTGCGTGATAAATGGTGATTTTTACAGCTGAAACTGCATTTGGGGCCGCTTGGTCAGTTTCCACTTGGTTTGCGCACCTTCAAATGGCTCATCGGGTCCTCGAACACTTTTGGAATCCACTCAACGATGTCAGTGGCAACCATATGAAAACCAAATTCACTTGCCACAAAATCGCCTGCCGCACCATTTACAAATGCACCAGCAACCGCCGCTTCAAACACATTGACTTTTTGAGCTAACAAAGCGCCAACTACCCCGCTGAGCACGTCGCCTGTACCCCCTACAGTCATACCTGGGTTCCCCGTGAAATTCAACTTGACGCGTTCTGCGTCGCAGATAATGTCCACTTTGCCCTTTACCAGAATGGTTGCTTTGAGTTTTTTAGCTGCCTTCTGGATTGCTGCAGCTTTATCTTCTAAATTTTCTGGTAGCTCTTCTCCTGTGAGGATGGCGTATTCGCCTGCGTGTGGTGTCAAAACCAGCGGCACTTTTAGCTGACGCTTAAACTTGGCAAATGCTTTCAAGCCATCTGCATCCAAGAGCAAGGGTTTTTCAGCTTCTTCAACTTCGGCGACGCATTCTTTGACGAATTGTTGGGTTTCAGGGTTTAAGCCTAATCCTGGTCCCATGACAACAGCATCCACCATGCCTATGTAAGGCTTGAGCGTTTCTATGTTGCTGGGTTTGAGGTTGTTTCCCTCAAGCTTTATGGTTATAAGGTCAGGTGACATGGATGCGATTGCGTAGGCAGTCTTAGTTGGCGAAGCAACATAAGCAATGTCCACTCCCGTGCGCAGGGCAGCCAATGAAACCAACGTGGGCGCGCCAGAGAAAACTTCGCTTCCGCCAATGACGAGTAGCCGCCCAAAATCGCCTTTATGCGCTGTCGGAGCACGCGGCTTTTTGGCAAGTAAAACATCGCCAGGACCAGCAAACCGCTCGAACTCCAGAGGTAAACCTATGTCAGCTACAACGAGTTCGCCAACGTATTTTTTAGCTTTTTCCAAGCCTAACTTTGCCTTATGGAAAGTTATGGTTAAATCTGCTTTTATGGCGTTGCCTAAGACTTCTCCAGTATCAGAATCTATGCCTGTTGGCACGTCGACTGCAATTTTGAAGCCACCCAAAGAATTAATGTAATCAACCACCTGTGATATACGCGCTTTAAGTTTCCCTTTTGTTCCCGTCCCCAGCAAAGCATCAACAACTAAGCCACCATTGACTTTTGGAATCGCTGAACTATCTGTTACCTCAAACAACACAACTTTTCCTTGAAGAGATTGCAATATACCCCAGTTGCATAAAGCTGCCGGGTGACTGATTTCTCGGCCTCTGCCAACCAAAACAACCGTAACCTCAAAACCTGACGACAAAAGATGCCTTGCAACAACAAAGCCGTCGCCTCCATTCCCGCCTAACCCACAAAAAATCACCGCTTTCTTATTCTTTTGGAAACGGCAAACGATTTCCTGTGCAACACTTCGCCCAGCGTTTTCCATGAGTTGGAGGAGGTTTATGCCGAAGTATTCAGCGTTTATTTCGAGGGCGCGCATTTCACGGCTGGTTATTGTTGGAATCTTATTTTTTGCTTGCATGTTGGATGCCTGAGGAGTATTGTATGTATTAAAAGATAAGGCTATCCTTGAACGGTTTACAAAAGCACCTCCAAAAGACGCGATTAGTATCTTTCTTCAAGGGCTGATGCGGCATAGGAAAACGAAAAGCAGCGAACCTTATATAATCATGCAGTCTCTACTGCCAAAGAAAAATTCAAAAGCCCAAAAACCTGTCCTCAACAACTCCATAACACAAAAATCCTGCTGAAGGCATACTCAGTGACTGCGAAATACGAGCAATGCTTACAAAAAACAACAAAACAGCCTTAAGCCTGTTCTGACCACGAATTAAAATGCGTCTCAAGTGAGCAAAAACCGGCAAATTGAGTGTGCCAAATGCCTGCCAAAATTGCTGTTTGTATTACGCACGCCTCATTTTGGCTTTTTCTTCCGCTAGTTAATGCATTAGGAATAGCTCTTCTTGTTCTTTGAATGTTTCTAAAACCTCAGGTAGGCATACGAAAGGCGGTCGAACGTACATTTTTTACATTAAAAAGTTAAAAAACCGTTGCATCTGATCGCTGAAATGATTGATACAGTGATAATTCGGCGTAGCTTCAAGGGTTTTCTTACGCTACGAGATACGAAGGCTGCGTTCTCAGATGTTTTGCAGATTTGGAGAAATTTCTAAAGATTATTTTTTAAGGTTGATGATGGATAATTCATAGATATGTTGATTGCAGGGTTGGGATTCCGGGTTAAAAAAGTATGTTTGGTTGATGCTTTTGTATACAGCTCTCCTGCTGAGGTGCCCTTCTTTGTATTTCAGGTCACTAACCGAACTTTTTGCGTTCTTAGTGTATAATTTGGGTGCTGATTGCTTTGAGTGTTGAACGTAATCTTGTAATTTCGCTCCTCAAAACGACAAAGAATGGGTTGGTTTTAATTGAAAATGTCAAACAGCACGCTCGGCTCCCTACGGCGGTTGCAGTAGAATTGCTTGAAAAACTGCAAAACGAAGGGCTCCTTTATTTGAGATCGGACAGCGTTGTGATCGAAAGCCAAGGAAGGCTCCAGTTAGCCGTTAAAGCCGCATCCTTGGGCGCCGATGTTCAACTTATCAGTGATTTGCTTTGCTGGCAAGAATTTGAAGAAATCGGAGCGTTAGCATTAAAAAACAATGGATATGTTGTTTATAAGAATGTGCGGTTTAAGCATGGGGGACGTAGGTGGGAAATTGATGTGATTGGCTGCAAAAAGCCGTTGGTCATATGTGTGGATTGCAAACATTGGCAAAGGGCAATGGCGGCGTCAGTTGCGGCACGAATCGCTCAAGAGCAAGCTCAGCGAACATACGCCTTTTCAGAGTCGTTGCCGAATATTTCTTTAAACTTTGAATGTACACGTTGGGAAAAAGCCAAATTCATCCCAGCTGTGCTTTCCCTTTTGCCCAGCTCTCAAAAGTTCCATGGTAAAGTGCCCATTGTCCCAGTGTTGCAGATGCAGGATTTCATCAGCCAAATGCCAGCGTACCTGGAAAATTTGCAGGTTTATCATAAAAACTTTAAGACATTAAGTCATGATTTTGAGGATTGCCGTCTTTGAAAGTCTAAATGCTGGCCAGAGACTCAAGAAGAACATTCCGATTAGTGTTAAGGCAAGCCACAGAGAAATGAACAGAACGGTCATGCTAGTCACTAATGGATTGGCCATTAAAATAATCGCCGTTATGATGATGCCGACTGAAAGCCCGATAGCTAAACTTGAGATAAGCGAGATAGCGCTTTGAATGGCTGAAATATTGATGATAATTTTCGGTTTAGCGCCGATTGCACGCAAAATAGCGAACTCTTGGCGTTGGTCCTCCACGGTGAGCATCATGTTACCGACGAGGCTGAGAGCAGCAGAAACTAAGGTTAAGATAGGCAAGAGCAGGATTGTTTGCCAAGTTGAAGATAAGAAAGCTGCGTTTTGCTGCACTACTTCGCTGAAATCAAATACATCTAATCCTGGGTCTATTGTTTGGACCGTGCTGCGTATTGCCTCTAAGACTGCAGTCCGGTCACTACCGCTGTATATACTGACAAACAGTATGTTAGGGTTGGTTATGCCGGTGGCGTTCTGTAGTTTTTCTAGTGGAACGTAAGTTACAAACCCGTTGTTTAGGGGATCAACGCATATGCCGACAATGTTAAATGTGCTATTTTTAAAGCTTAAACTCTCAAGCAGTGGGTCGGAGAGAACAACGTAGCGACTTGGGTGCGGATAGAACATGCTTTGAGAGATTGAGTCGCCGATGATTGCGTCAAAGTCGCCGTTCTCACTCAAGAAACGACCTTTAATGGACCATGCCCCCGTGACTTTCTGCGCATCAATGCCGATAACGAGAGAATCGCCTTCTCGGCTATCGCCCACAGGAAACGTCTCCAACGTCTCAGGGTTGATGGTGAAATTGGAGATTTCCTTTAGGCGTTCAAAGGTAACTAATCGGGAATCAACCACTTTTACGTGTGGAGAAGAGGTTAGTATCTGGATAACCGAATCAGGAATGGATAAGTCTGGGTTTGTATAGTTGAAGTTACTTGTTTCTTTGACGCCAGTGAATGTCGACAGGAGCAGCTTATATTGGTTACCCATGCTGCGTTGAGCGATGGCAACGGTGTCGCTTGCCGTGGTCTTTTGTATCCACGAAGTTGTTGTGTCTTTAGCAATTATGCCTCCAGCAATCGAAACAGTAAGCAAAACAAACACAACAGACAGCAAGATCACAATGCGTATGCTTGCTGATTGGCGACGAGCGAGGCTCCGAGCTGCAATCCGCAAGGTTATCCCCCGCCTCGATAACGGCTTATGTTTGCCGCTAACTGTTAACCCATAATACTCTATATGCGAAAGCGCCTTAATCGGCGACATCCGCGATGCTTTGAGGATCGGTTGCAACCCAAAAGCAAAGGCAAGGATAAAGAATGTTATAAAAACTATGGGGGCAAACCAAAAATTTGGCAACGAATAGCTTCCCAAGATAGCGTTAGCCACTATAAAATCTGCTAAAAAACCCAACATGACGCCTAAAATGCAGCCAAGCAACGCCAAAATTAAAAGTTCAGACATGAAGTAACCTGCGACTAAACTGTTTGGGCATCCAGCAGCTTTAATCAAGCCAAAGTCTCGGGTGCGCTGCGCCATCATCAAGAACACGATAAAAGATGTCAAAACTGCGCCGACGATAAAAATCAGAACGCCTATGAATAAGATAAATTGACCAAAAAGCGCTCTCAAACCAAGCGTCATCGTACCTGAAGTAGCCGCGATGCCTAAACCCAAACGGTTGCTAAACAGCAAAAGAAACAAAGTTGAACCAATGCTTAACGTTAAACTTGTTATTGCTAAGCTAGTTTGCAGTCTTCGCCTAATTAGGTCGTTGGTTGGGAAATGTGCGCTATTCATCGGCGCTCGCCAATTTGCCTTCATCTAAAATGAAAACTTGGTCTGCTAACCGACGAATTTCTGGGTCATGGGTGGAAACGATAACAGTTTTGCCTTGATCTTTTAAAAGTTGGAGGACTTGGGTGATTTTTTGAGCGTTATTTATATCTAAGTTTCCGGTTGGTTCGTCGGCAAGAATAATTTCTGGGTCATTAGCAAGCGCCCTGGCAAAAGCAACCCGCTGCTGTTCTCCACCGCTTAACTGTGAAGGAAAATGGTTTTCGCGGTGCGTTAAACCAACCATCTTTAAGAGGTCAGTAATGCGTTTTTCAATTTCTGCTCCAGGTTTCTGAAGCCATTCCATTGGAAAGGCGATGTTCTCTGCCACGGTTAAGGTTGATACAAGGTTGTATGCTTGGAACACAAAGCCTACATGGTTACAGCGGAAATCTGCAAGAAAGTCCTCGTCTTGCTCGGTTAAGTCTTCTCCTCCAACCATGACTGTGCCTTTGGTCGGTTTGTCTAGGCCTCCGATGATGTTAAGAAGGGTGGTTTTGCCTGAGCCCGAGGGACCGCCAAGCACTACAAAACTGCCCTTTGGAATGCTGATGCTTATGTCTGTTAAAACTTTAATTTTGCCTGTGCCTACCTGATAGGTTTTTTCTACGGCGTGCGTAACAACCATGGAATCATCGTTTTGGATCATTTACGTTCTCCTGTCTGCTTTACCTTAAGTTAGAGATTGCTTTTAAACTAATAATTTTAAGTTACATTCGCATTTCATTGTTTTGACTTGGAGTGTTCTATTGTAAATAGCATGTTTCAATGTTTAAATTTCCTCGGTCCCGTTTGAGAATCCGAACCTTCTCAGGCAGCTTATCTTTTTGCCAATCTGCCCAGCTTATTTCCTTAAATAACCATCGTTTACCTAGATGAGCTGCGACTACCGCATGCTTTGTTTCTATCCCTGAAGGTATAAATTCGTCGAGAAAGCGAAACAACTTATCGATCTGCTGTTTTGGGAAATAGGCATAGTACGTTGCATTTTTGACTTCAAAGGCAAATAGATGCTGGCCTCGTCGCGCCATTATATCTGGCAAAGGGTTGAGGCTGGGGTTACTGACTGGAACGCGAACGGCGTAGTAGCCTTTTTTTTGAAGTAACTTTACAAGTACGGTTTCGCTATAGAAACCACGTTTGCGCCAACGCCGCAGTTTTATGCGATCAATCTCCCGACTCAACAGCGGTCTGCCTCCAAGTGAGAGCTAAATTAGGCTGTTATTGAAGATAAAATTTGTTCCCTAAGAGAACAAAAAATGTGTCTTGGCGATGCTTTTGTATACTATGAGTTAGTGATAGTGACGCTGGAGCAGGTCAGTGATGGGCATTACGAGGCGTAATAAATATGCAACCAGAGCCACTGATCATGGTGCTGTCAACATACAGATCTCAAAAATATCTGCCATATAGCCTACACCAAGCGCTTCAAAAGTTTGCTGCCAATACAATAAAAGAGATCAAAACAAGGCCTTAAACAAAGACAAAACCCACGCTACGTCGGCTGCAAGAGTAGAAGAAGCGCTTTCAACTCAAAACGTATACAAAAGCATCAACCAAACACAGCCATTAACTCCCGTGCAGCAATAACAACGCAATCTAGTGCCCGCCAACAACCCTCACATAAATTGAATTAACATGCTCAAAAATAGAGTTCGCATCAACCCGCCAAAAACGACTAAAAGACATCGAAGTTAAGCCGAAAAAACACGCATTTGCTTCGCATGGAGATTTTCGGAGGTACTTATATGAGGCTCCGATATTCCCCATGCCAAGAGGCATGACTAGAAGATAAAAAGGCTAAATCAAGGTTTTTTCAACAATTAAGCCTATTTTCAAAGCTTTCAATTTAGAATCCTACGCTAAAAGTTACGCCAGTTTCAAGGTTTATCCAGTTCGGCTCAAAACAAGCTCTAACCATTCCGTTTACAGCTAAATAACCTTTAAAACAGGCGTTTTTACGTAAATACTTCTATCGACACACCGTTGTTTACCTGTTGTTTATCATCAGCTAAACAAGACATCGTTTGGTCAATTTAGTTTTAGGCGTTAACATCAACTGCCTTTTCAGTTTGAAAAACACCCCTGTAAGTTAAAACGAGTTATTTCAACGATTAATTGGCAGCTTCGGTTGTTCCGGCAAAATCTTCTCTCACAATGATGTTTTGGTTTATCAAAAAATTATCTTGATCTCGTGAGTAAGTTTCAACGTTGATTCAGCAAAAATTAAGTCGGTGATAGCCGGCTATTTTTCACCTACCGCAACTATCCTGAGCTTAGCTAAATTCGGTTTTGAGTTTGAGCCTAAGGATTCAACGGTTAAAAGGCAACGCTCTAATCCACAAGAATACTCCTAAGTTTAGATTGCTCCTGATTCTTTATTGTTTGCCGTTTCCTTCCCCCTTTCGATGTATTAGTTTTGGGTCCCTTCAACATTCTGCCACACTCACACCGCCGCTACCCCAACATGGAACCATGCTGAGAGTGTAGTGTGATTATCTTGTGCCACACCGTAACAGGCATCTAAACAGGTTGCA
This sequence comes from Candidatus Bathyarchaeota archaeon, assembly GCA_026014665.1. Taxonomy (GTDB): domain Archaea; phylum Thermoproteota; class Bathyarchaeia; order Bathyarchaeales; family Bathycorpusculaceae; genus Bathycorpusculum. The sequence goes on along the minus strand of JAOZHX010000022.1, from coordinate 29 downwards.
ATCAAAAAAAGCAATTACTGCCTTTTACT